>NZ_JQKI01000015.1 GCF_000745965.1 Edaphobacter aggregans DSM 19364
ACGGGCGGCATCGAACAACGCCCGCTCCAGCCCGCCATCAAGATACCGCTTGCCGATCTGCCATACCGCCTTGGCGGAAAGCCCCAGGTTGGCTCCCACCGCAGGCGTGGACTGTCCCTGATCCAATTGATGCAAGGCCAAGGCGCGCAATGTGTCGTGCGTACCGACTGCAACCCGCCTCCTAACAACTGATCGATCTGCTGTCGATCTCGCTGCTTGAGTTCAATCTGAAGTCGTATGCCTCTGCTCACTCCCCAGATATACAGCCAGCACCAGAACCCAACAAGCGCCTACATTGGTTACCTATACATGCGGCCACAGTACTAGAGGCCGCTCTTTGCTAGTGTCGAAACTACCTCAGGACCTATCTTTCCGGGCCGGTAGTTGAGGGAGCAGACACAACGCTGGCAAATGGGATTGGTTGGGACGTCGAGATTACTGCGGAAGGCGCGGGCGATGGTGCTATTGAGGGCCTGTTCCAACGTTGCCCCGGCTGTGGATGCGATGGCTGGCTGGAAGAAGCAGGGGCGTAGCGTGCCGTCAACCTCCATTACGGTTGAGACCCAGGGCGCGTTGCATTGAGGGGATCGAGGCGGTGTCCCTTCAAGGTGTTCACCGAAGCGTGTGGCGAGGCGGCGAAGCTTGGCTTCGTCCTCCTGAATAAAGCGTGAGCGGATATCGTGCTGGTGGGTGGCGATCAGGCCTTCAATCTCTGATTCAAGGGCAGTGATTTCTGCTGCGGTGAGGGCGACCTCCTTCTGGCGGTCGGCAGTCCAGGGCTCATTACGATTGAAAGCGGCAGAGGTGAGGTCTGCGGGCAGGAAGGAGATGCTGTCCAGGCCAATGGCGTGCGCGGCATCGACGGTGGCTCGGAGGTGCGCATGGTTTTGCTTCTGGACAGTTGTGCGGCAGACGATAGGCATCGAGGGGCAAAGGTCGCGGATAGTTCCGATGCCGTGGGCAATTGTTTCGAAGGCGCGGGGGATGCGGCGAATGGTGTTATGGATAGGTGCGGGGCCGTCGAGCGAAAGAATGATGTCGTCCACCCCATCTGCGATAAGAGCGGCTCGCTTATGTAAGAGCAAACCTGTTGTGAGCAGGGTGACATGGATAGTCAGAGAGCGGAAGAACTCAAGAATGGCCGGGAGGTCGCGGTTGAGTAACGGTTCTCCACCCGAGAGGACAACCTGTCGGACGCCGAGATGAATTAACGAGTCGCGATGGCGCATGAGGGTTGCGGCGGAGAGTTCCTGGGATTCGGTGCGCTGCCAGATATCGCACATGACACATCGGCAATTACAAAGTGTGTGAATGTTTAGCAATAGTATCGGCAAAGTGGAGATTCGAGAGTCTTGGTGGGCGACTTCAGCGGGCTGGATTTTATATAGTTGTGAGATGACGCACCTCCTTGTTACCGAGGCGAAGCTTGCCTGGACCGAGGACCTGTTCTGCGCTTTCGAAAAGATGAGGCAGGGGAGCACGGACGTAGCGTTCGATGCCTCCTATCTGGAGGAGGTAGAGGCCGGAGCGGTGGTGTTGCGACAGGCGAGCGTAGAGGGTAGGTGATGCGACCTGGACGCGTCCTTCGAGTACGACGAGTTCTACATCGGCCGAGGTCAGCTGCGCGAGTGTTTGGGCAGGTGTGGTCTGGATATCGCGAACAGCGATAAAGTCTGCTCGCTTACCGGGCATGATGCGGCCTTCACCCTGATTCAAGCGGAGAACTGCTGCTGGATTCGTGGTGACGAGGTTGTAAAGAATGGCAGGGTCTACTGCTTGTTCCGAGTGCAGATAGTAAAGTTCATCGAGGAGGTCCCCACTCGAAGTAAGAGGAGAGTCACTACCGAGGGCTTTACGCTCAATGGCTGTGAGAAGGCCGGCGGAGAGAGTCTGATTGAAGAGGAAGCGGTTGGAAGTTGGGCAGAGAATGACGGCTACCCCACGTTCATTCAGGAGCGCGATCTGCCGGGTGCCAAGCGCGAGTCCGTGGACGAGGGCGGTACGGTCGTTGAGGATATTGATGCGGTCAAGCTCCATAATCTCGTTACAGCTTTGTGGGTCGGTGCCTTCCGCAGCGTGAATGATGAAAGGTAACCCGGGGGGAGTGCACTGGAAGCGCACAATGAGATCTGGATCGAACGCGAGCGAGTGAGCCCAGCCGAAGTTACTGAGGACACGTATGGGAAATCCGGGTTCGGTGAGCGCGGGATGAAGAGGGTTGTGGTGGCAGACGGTCGTGACGCCTGAGAGGAGATTGCGGATAGCGCCCCACCAGAGGCGGGTCTCAAGCGGAACCTGTAGGTGTTGCGCGATGGTATGGGCGTGAACCTGATGAATCTCTTGGGCCCACTCCGCGGCGTTGCGGAAGGGTGGTTGGTCTGGCGGGCGCCCGAGATTGGGAAAGAGAGCAAACTCGAGGTGGTCATGGGCGTTGATGAGACCTGGAAGAAGTACGTAGCCCGTGAGGTCGAGGGAGCTGTGCGGTGTGTCTCGAGCGACGAACAATCCGTCCTGAACGGAAATCGGGGAGACATCCCACGTTGATTCGTTTGCGCTCCAGGGCACATTTGCGAGTTGAAGGTCGAAAGTAGGCGACGCTCGCTTCTGCAGCTTGAGGAGATAGATCGCGGGTGTGCTGGCGAAACGGTCGAAGTCGCCAAGCTTGCCTCTCTGCACGAAGAGGATTCTCTCTGGTTCGCCGAAGGAGGGTTCCGTCAGTTGGATGAGATCGAAGCCTCTATCGGCAAAGGTGGAAAGAATGTCGTCGAGGGAGTACGTGGTTGCAGGTAGTTGGATGCTGGCATCTTCAATACGGAAGGCGCGAGTCCAATTGCGCTGGATTGCGGTGACAGGGTGCATGTCAGAAAGGAGGATTTGGCCGCCCGCACGCAGGACGCGAGCGCACTCATCGGCGAAGGCCGTGAGGCTGTCGATGTAACTGAGCACAAAGGAGGCGACGATCAGTTCTACGGAGCCGTCGCTGCCGGGAAGAGCGGAGGCGTCTCCGAGATGGAGTGCCGTGGCCGGGGCCAGCTTTAGACGGGCACGCTCTAGCATCGCAGGCGAACAGTCGATGCCTGCCAGAGATTTTGGAGAGAGTGCCTCAAGGCGGCTGAGCCAGCGGCCGGTACCGCAGCCCACGTCGAGGACGTCAGTGCCGGCAATTTCAGGCAAGAGGGCGGGGAGTGTACGTTCTTCTAGAGTTAGCAGAGGATTAAGTTGGTGATCATAGACCTGCGCCCAACGGTCGAAGGTGCCACTGGACGAGACTGTACTTGGCGCCGTCACAAGCTCTCCCGCTTGGGTTTGCGCAGAGCGATGAACTGATTGGCTAAATGAAGTTCCAAGGGAAAGCTGTAGATATGCAAACGATACCGCCATGCACTGAGGGCTTTGAGGAAGAGACGGCTCCAGCGGGGTGCACGGATGTCCTGAACGGTGGGCCAGCGGGATGCGACGACGATTTCGAAGTTGTCTATGAGTTGCTTAGTCTTTCGTTTGAGCCAGGGTGCATTCGTATCGATGCGGAGAGTGTAGTTCATCCATTCGGGAGTGGCCCAACCGGCGGGCGTGTCAGGGAACGGGACCTCGATGTTGCCATACATCTCTCCGCCGGCTCTATGGGGCTGAGGAGTGGGAGTGTAGTGCTGAATGATGATCTCGGAATCCGGGTTGATGCGCTTGATCTTTCGGATAAAGCGGAGCGTCTCACGCGTATCGCGGTCGGGATCATTGGGGTTACCGATGACGAAGGAGAACTCCGGAATGATCCCGAACTCGCGGGTGCGGCGGGCGATCTCGAGCGTCTGTTGTGTGGTTATCCCTTTTTGCATCTCCTCAAGAACCCAGTCCGAACCTGACTCCGCGCCAAAGAAGATCATGGCGCAGCCGGCGCGCTTGATCGCGGCCCATGTCTCATCGGAGTAGCGAGACATGATGTCAACGCGTGCCTCGCACCACCAGCGGAGCTTGAGCGAAGCCATGCGATCGCAGAGTTCGCGGGCGAGGTCTTCGCGGAGGAAGAAATTCATGTCGTAGAACTGTACGGAATCGGCGCCATAACGTTCGACGAGATGTGTGAGGATGGCGACGGTGCGCTCTGGGGACTCAAATTTTTCTTTATTGCCGTACGCGGCATGAACGCCGCAGAAGCTGCAATTGAAGGGGCACCCGATGCTCGCGTGGTGTACCGCCGTTCGTTTACCGAAGAACGAGGGGCGGAGATACTTCTCCACCGGAAGTCGATGGAATGGCGACCAGGGAAACTCATCCGGTCCCTTCATCGGCCGTTCGCCGTTGTCGCGATGCAGGCCGAAGACGTCTTTGTAGAGCAGACCCTTGATGCCCTCGAGGGGGCGGTTGCCACGGAGTGCATCGAGAAGTTCCAGCAGGGTATCTTCACCCTGGCCACGGACGACATAATCAACGTAGCGTGCGTTGAGGGCGGCCTCGGGATAAATGGAGGGAAAGTAGCCGCCCCAGCAGATGGGGACCTCTGGATGTAGTTTGCGGACTTCTCGGGAGGTTTCCATGGCGACGACCATCTGTGGGCCCGGCATGGCAGACACGCCGAGGAGCTCAACGTGATGCTTCTCGATGAGTTGGAGGATGCGGCCAGTTGGGTCTTCCTCGAGGTTGCCGTCTACAATCTCATACTCCTCTTTGCCTTCAAGGACTGCTGCGAGGGCGAGGACAGCGAGTGGAAGGCGGCGGTTACGCGGCTTGGTGGCTCGGGGGTGATAGAGGATGATCATGCGGGAACCTCGGCCATGAAGATGCGGAACTCCGAGGGGGTACGACGGCCTTTAAGCTTTGCGCGCAGTGGGCGGAGGGCCCAGTGAACGCCATAAAAAGGCTTCAGAATTTGCCAGCGGATACCAAGCGCAGTCGCAAGTGCATCAAGGCGCTGCGGGGTAAGGAATTCCTGGCTGGCCAAAGAATTGGATGCGAAGCCGTATACGGATCTGAAGTGAGCGTGCTTTTCTTCGACCATTGCTGTGCCACTGGATTCATGCCGGTACCAGGGGCTATCGGCAATAACGATCTTGCCTCCTGGGCATGTGCAGCGAAGTGCCTCGGCAAGGGTCCTTGTGTAGTCCTTCGAATAGTGGAAGGAGGCATTGAAGATGGCAAGGTCAAAGGCGGCTCTGGGGAATGGGAGGCGATCGACGCTAGCCTGAACGCGCGGGAACATGGATGGAAGATGTGCGGCGTAGTGGGCGGCCGCACCGAGGCCATCCCGGTTGTTTGTGAGGATGTCGACGGCGACAGGCCGATGCCCAAGAAGTGACAACCGATAGCTGAGCCAGCCATTGCCGGCCCCCAGGTCGAGGATGCGGAGAGGACGCTTCTGCAGCCTGCTGAGGATCTTGCGTTCGAGATGACGGTAAGTTGCAGCACGAATTTTCCATTGGGCGGCGAGCTTACCTGTGATGTCGTCATAAGGGAGAGCGAGGTAATATGCGGGGTCGTTGCTGCCACGTGCCTCGGCTTCGCGGATGAACTCGTACTCCGCAATGAAGCGGTCGAACGATTCCGCGCGGCCTGGAGGAAGAGACCGCCAGATCCCGTCTTCCTGCAAAGTGACGGCGCCGCACCGGACGCAGGGATGGCTGCCTGAGACCCTGGGATTCAGGACGTCGCCGCAACTCCAGCAGCACAAGTGGAAGCTATCTGTGGCCAACGCGGTGGGGGTCTCTGCTGGCGTGATGGTGGTCATGGGGAGACCTTCTCGAAGCACAGCAGAATGTGATCGCCGGTCGCGCGGAAAAAAGGCAGATTGGCGAGGATGTTTTCGAGATGGCACAGTAGTCGTAAGGTATGCGGATGACGACGCGCCCATGGCTCCAGGTAGGACGGAGGAATGGCAACTCCGACACCAACGCGAGAGCGAAGGCGGAAGTGTGGCGCGAAACTGCGGCGAAGCTTCCGCAGGGTCGGATAGTAAACGCGGAGGGTTGCTCCATTCAGCTGTGCATCCGCATAACCCTTGCAACGGCGGAGTGCCTTCGCCACCTGACCCCGGCTGAGGTAGTAGAGGATCTCGATGAGACAGATGCGAGTAGAGAAGCAGAACAGGAGCGTGCCTCCCGGCTTAACAAGTCCGGACAGGGCGGCGACAACCGGTCCGAGGTCCTCGATGCAGTTGAGTCCGGAGAAATTGGAGAAGACGCCATCGAAGCGGACGGCAGGGGTGAGCTCATCAATGCGTTCGGTGGGGAGTTGGTGGAAGACTATGGGAGGAATTGGCGAGCTGAGGTCGAGGCGCTGCTCGGCGCGGGCGATCATCTGTTGAGAGGCGTCGCAGGCAAAGACCGAAATTCCATTGGCTCCGAGAAACAAGGCATCCTCGCCGGTACCGCAGTTCAGTTCAAGAATGTTGTCCTTCGGGTGGTAGGTCTTGAGCAGCACCTCCCAGACGGCGTTGCGCTGCGCACGGCCAATCAGGGAACTCGTGAAGTCTCGATCGTAGGTGTCGGCCAGACGGTCGAAGGCCGCCCCGGCGGAGATTCCGAGCCCCTGGGTGCTCACGCTTCCACCTCAGTCGCGGTGGCGGCCAGGCCCTGCCGGGCTGTGGCGATCTGCATCTTGAGTTGGTGAAGGTCAGAGGGATCGTTGGAATTGCTCTGTGCAAGCCGCGCGAGTTGCACCTCCGCGCGGAGCAGCTTGTCGGCGTGGGCGTAATAGTCGCGAGAGTGTCGGCCCTGGATCTTGATCTCGCGGTCGGAAGATTGACCCCACGGTTTCAGCTGCACGAGCTTGCTCTGAATCTCGGAGTAGTAGGGTGTGCCCTTGATGGGATAGGAGACAGTGGTAAAGAAGATGTCGGGCTGGGCCTTACGAACGTGGTCGATGGTCGCCTCAATGTCCTGCATCTCCTCGCCCTCATAGCCCCACATAAGAAACATGCCGCTCTGAATGTTACGCGCGCGGCTCATGGCGACAGCCCGCTGGACCTGCTCTACCTTGACGCCACGGTCCATTGAGTCGAGAAGGCGCTGGGAGCCGGATTCGGAGCCGATCCAGATCCGGAAGCAGCCTAGCTCGGCGAGAAGATCGAGCATCTCTTCATTGAGGCGGTCGGCGCGTGAGATGCACTCGAAAGGAATGTGAAGGCCGCGGCGGTGCATCTCTGCGGCATACTGTCGAATCCACTGGTGGTTGATGGTAAAGACATCGTCAGAGACCCACGCGATGTCCGGTGTGTATTCGGTCAAAAGCCATTCGAGCTCATCTACGACCTTGATCGGATTTCGCCTGCGATGGGTCTGGCCGTACACCTGGTGACTGCACCAGCGGCACTTATAAGGGCAGCCGCGTGCGGTGATGAAGTTGACGGAGCCCTGCCCGTGGTGTTCGCGCCAGGTGTCGACGTAGCGGTGGAGATCGATAGCGTGGCGGGCGGGCCAAGGCTGCGCGTCGAGATCTGCGATCTGACCGCGGGGAGGATTCTGGTGGAAGCGGCCGGAGTCGTCGAGGTATGCCACGCCGGCGATCTTCGAGCGCCAGGCGAGGGCGTCAGGGTGCTCCCGGAGGGCGGTAAGTAACTCCTGCATGGTCGCTTCGCCTTCGCCGAAGACGACGAACTCAGCGCCAGCTTCGAGGTACTCCTGGGCGTAGGCGCCGGGCTCGGGACCTCCTACGATGACACGCCATCCGGCTTGACGGGCAACACCCATAATCTCGACGGCGTTGGCGCGCGTCATCAGGTTGGCGTAGATACCCAGGACGCCAGGTGTTTCTGATTGCAGGTGGTGAAAGAGTGCAGTGCGGCTGGAAAAGGTCGTGTCGAAGACGTCGACATCAAAGCCATTCTGGCGGAGATGAGAGCAGAGGTAGAGGATGCCCAGGGGAGCGTAGGGCTTCATAATCTGCATCTCTTTAGGATCCTCGTAGAGGAAGTAGCCGTGGGTGAGTAGAAGGTCAGCCATCAGGCACCCCTTTCGGTCAGCACTTCCTCCAATGGCATAAAGACGGAGTGACTGAGCGTAAGAATATTGGCATTGCGGCTCACCGGCTCGAGTGCGTGTACGGTGGCCCATAACGTGTCGATGGCGTGCGCATCGATCTTGGCGACCTCGGCGTGGAGGGCCTGTCGGAGAGCGCGGTAGAAGTCGTCGTGGTAGGTAGCGGTGTGGATCGTACAGAGGTCATCACTGTCGTTCCAATTGCGCTTGGATCCAAGCTGTTGCTGAACTCGCTCGTAGAAGACTGTGCCGGGAAGTGGATAGGAGACGGAGACGCCGATATCGTCGGGCCGAGTTTCGCGGACGAGTGCTATGGTCTCAAGAATCTCGGGCCAGCCCTCGCCCGGGTAACCGAACTGGAGGAAGAAACAGGCGCGGATGCCTACGTTTGCCAGTCGGCGACGGGCGGCGTGAACGGCGGAGAGAGAGAGGCCTTTATTCATGGCGTCGAGTATTTTTTGCGAGCCGGACTCGACGCCCATCCAGATCTCCGCGCAACCGGCGCGTTTGAGTGCATTGACGGTGGATTCAGAGAGAAGGTCAGCGCGGGATTGGATCTTGAACGGAAGCGGTTCGCCATAGGATTCGACGGCCGTGGCAAAGGCCTCGACCCAACGGCGGTCGAGAGCGAAGACATCGTCACCAAACCAAATATGCTCGACTCCGAAGACGGTCTTCAACTGATGGAGTTCGGCAGCCACGGCCTCGGGAGGGCGGAGCTGAAACCGGCTTCCGGAGATGGGCTTGGCGCACCAGTTGCAGCGGAAGGGGCAGCCCCGGCTGGCAACGACGTTTGTAGAGAAGTGCCCGTGCGCTGCAGTCCATGCGGATCGGTATGGCTCCATGTCGATGAGCTCACGAGCGACGGTCGGTAGATTGGCCCAGGATGAGTTGATGGGCGGTGGCGCAGCGGTTGCCAATTTGTCGTCCACATAGTGAACGAGTCCAGGGAGGACCTTCGGTTTGCCCGTTTGCAGCAAAGAGGTGCAGAGCTCGGTCAGGGTTTGTTCAGCCTCGCCATTCAGAATGAAGTCGACACCGCGGTCCAGGTAGTGGGCGGGGTGATCAGTCGCGTCGGAACCGTGGGCGATGACAGTGATGCCGCGAGAGTGGGCAATGGCTGCAAGTTCGCAAGCCAGCTCACGCATATGCGTCAGGCACATCTTGGTTACAAAGTTGAAATCGTCCTCGTAGAGGACGAGTATGCGCGGGCGGTGTCGGTCAAGGGCCTCGATGAAGTTGGGGATAGGATCGGCAAAGGTGGGATCGAAGATCGCCACGGAGACACTACAGCCACGCAGTGCGGTGGCGGCGTAGAGGGTGCCAAGGGGAGGATACGGCTGCATCTTGCGCCACTGTTTGGCATCGTGCGCAAGGTGATAGGAGTGCGTGAGCAGTACCTCGACTGCGCGTCTTGCGGGAAAGAACTCAGCAGACATTTGCGGACTCCACCGGAAGCTCCGCTCCGGTAACAAGGGAACGGCGTTTGACGATGTCTTCGGAGAAACGCGAGAGCCAGAGCTCCCAGGGGAAGAAGAAGAGGCTTGCCTTCAATCTCCAACGAATCGGATTGCAGATGAGCGACGTGGTGAGCCGCTTGAGGAACGAGTCGCCTGAGGAACGGCGACGGGCTTGGTTGAGTAGAAGGAAATACTCGAGCATCCGATTTAGTCGGGAGAGCTCGCGGCTTTTGAGCCATGGAAGCAGGTTGGCGCCAAGCGGCATATTCTCCCAGTCCTCAAGCGTCTGCGGCTCCGAAACACCAAGCTCACGCAACTGCGGCCAAATAGGAATACCTGGGTAGGGAGTGAAGATATTGGGAGAAAAGCGGACGTTACGGAACTGGTTGCCGATGTCGCTCATGGTGCGAAAGGTCTCGAGGCGGTCGGCCTCAGTCTCACCGGGATAGCCAAGAATGAGATTGAAGTTGACGCGTATTCCAGCGAGGGAGGCCTTGCGAGCCGTCTCGTACATCTCATCGACGCGCTGGTGGCGCTTGTTCATCATCTTGAGAACCGTCTTTGAGGTGGACTCCGTGCCGAAGCCCATGTAGTTGACTCCGCTGTCAGCGAGCAGCTGGACTTCGTCCTGAGTCATGCGGCAGATAAAGTCCGTAGATGCTTGGAAGGTCCAGGAGAACTTTACGCCGGAGTCGACGATGCCCTGGGTGATGGCGATGGCGCGCCGCAGGTCTACAGGAAAATTGGAGTCCAGAAGTGCGACGTGGGTGATACGATAGCGCTGGACAAGCCCGGTCAGCTCAGCGACGACATGACCAGCGTCATAGGCATTGAAACGGCGTTTGTAAACCACCATGTCCGTGCAGTAGTTGCAGGCGTAGGGACAGCCGACGCTGGTGGCGTAGGCGAGTTCCCGCTTGCCGGTCACGCGCTCGTAGGAGTCGAAGTCGGTCAGGTCGAATGCGGGCTGAGCGAACGTGTCGATTGGCTGGACGCGGCGGTCGAAGTTCTGAATCAGGCGGCCATCACGCTTCCAGGAGATGCCGGCGATGAGGTCGAGCGGGTGTTTCGCGGCAAGCGCGGCGGCGAGTTCGACGATTGTGACCTCGCCCTGGCCGCGCACGACGATGTCGACGTAGGGCTCGCGAAGGGTGGATTCGGGGCAAAGCGTGGGGTGCCATCCGCCGAAGATAACGGTGACGTGCGGGGCGTGCCGTTTGACGTGCTGGGCTGCGACGATAGCTCCTCGAATCATCGGACCGGTGAGAACCGAGATGCCGATGCAGAGAGCAGATTTGCACTCCTCCGCGATGCGGTCAAGGTAGCGAGACTGGATCGCGGCGTCGATAAGGACGACCTCAAAGCGAGCCTCGCGGAGTGTGCCGGCCAGCGCGAGCAGCGAGAGGGGCGCGCCGAGCGGCGGGCCATCGTAAGGCGGATAAAAGAGCACGACCTTGCCACGACTTTGGATCGAGGTATTCAACACGCAGCCTCACCTGGGGTAGCAGCGAGGCGCTTGGCGTCGACGGCCGGCTTACTGCTGCGTGCGATACCCAAACGTTGGTTGAGCTTCTTATTTAGCCAAAGCTCAACCGGGTACTTGTAAACGTCGTGATCGAGCCGCCAACGGGCGGGAAGTGAGATGGCTTTCTGAGCGATGCGCGTGATGGGATCGCGCTTGTCGGCAGCGATGGGAATCCGGTCGAAGGCGATGCGCAGGTAGTCGCGGGTGGTCTGAAGGCGCGCGTGCTCCTTGCCCTTAAGCCAGGGGAGGGTGGTATAGCGGGGGAAGTAGTCGGCCCAGCCCTCCAAGGTCGTGGGAATCTCGATGCCGAGCTCCTCGACATGTTTCATGATGGGGGAACCCGGGTAGGGCGTAAAGATATTGGTCCAGAACTCGGCCCCAGGAAAGCGTCGGCAGACGTCCATCATGAACTCGATGGTTTCGCGGCGTTCCTTCGGCCCTTCGCCGGGGAAGGCAAAGATTATGTTGAAAGAGGGACGAATATTAGCCGATAGGCAGCGCGCCGCACTCTCATAGATCTGATCGAAGTCCTGGAATGTCTTGCCCATGAGCTGCAGCACCTTTGGCGAGCCCGAGTCCACGCCCTGGCATATCTGGTGCAGGCCGGCTCGACGCAGCAGAGCTAGATCTTCGCGCGAGAGACGCGCAACCATGTTGGTCGTAGCCTGGACGCTCCACTTGAACTGCGAACCCGCTCTGACCAGCCCCTCTGCGATACCGCGCGCGCGATCGAGGTCGACCATGAAGTTGTCGTCGACGACCCAGAGCATCTCGAGCCGGTAGCGGCGGGTGAGGTCGACGGTCTCTTCGACAAACTGTTCGGACGGGAGAGCGTTCCACTTGCGGCCGTAGACGCCGGCATTGGTACAGTAGGCGCAGTTGAACGGGCAGGCGAGCGAGGAAGTGTACATGGCCCAGCGTTTTCCGCAGCCACGCTCGTAGGCGTCGAAGTCGGCAATGTGGTACGCCTTGGGGGGCATCTCCACGAGCGGCTTTAGGGGGCGCTCGGAAGTAAAAATGAGCCTGCCGTCGCGTTTGAAGCCGATACCGGGGATGAGGTCAACGGCCGCGTTGGACTGGAGGTGCTGGACTAGTTCGAGGAAAACGTCCTCTCCCTGGCCTCGGACAACATAGTCGACACAGGCGGCCCGAAGAGTCTGATCGGGAAGCAACGACGGATGCCAGCCTCCCAGGACAATGGGGAAATCGGGGTCCCATTCCTTGACGGCGGTGGCGATCTCGACAGTCTCCCGAATCATGGGACCGGTTACGAGAGAGATGCCTAGGCAAACGGCGTCGCGGACCTCTTCAAGAACGCGCTTCTTATAGTTCGGCGTGATCGTGGAGTCAATGAGAACCACTTGATAGCCGGCGCGGATGAGCGGGGTCGCTACCGCGAGAATGCCCAGAGGAGCTGTCGCCTCCGAACTGGCGAAAGAAGGAAAAAAGAAAACTATTTTCTTCGAGGACCCATTTCGTTTCGGCATCGTTTTGGCGTCGTTTTCCGACCTAGTTCAGTGTGCTTCCGGTGTGACGGTTTTGTGTCAGGTGGATATCGGTGAGTTGTAATTGTTTTGTATATTGCCTTCG
Source organism: Edaphobacter aggregans DSM 19364 (assembly GCF_000745965.1). Taxonomy (GTDB): domain Bacteria; phylum Acidobacteriota; class Terriglobia; order Terriglobales; family Acidobacteriaceae; genus Edaphobacter; species Edaphobacter aggregans. Next base: position 12,543 of record NZ_JQKI01000015.1, read on the forward strand.
GCCAACCCACCTCACTCTTCCCTTCAAATCCGTGAGCGCTATGCGAACAGCATCTTGCGAAGCGAGGTATAGGGCGACTTAGCGATGCTCACAAGAGGGAGGTGTGACGTTTTAGGGAATATTCCGGTACCTTGCGGAATATTCCGGTTGTGACGGTGTTCTGGTTTCAAGAGGCCAGCCGCGTTCTCCACTCAAACGCTTGTCTGCCGGTCGTCAGGGACGGTCTAACCATGTTTTTTGATGTATCACTCGATATACTTCTCACTCCAGCCCCGCAGCCTCTAGGAAATATCAACCCCTCTCGAGACATCGGGAATGATCGAAAAACATCCGACAAAACTCTGTCTCCTTATGCCAAGCGATCGGGGATGATTGCATTGGGCCCTTGCCGTTGCGTGTACGGCGACGAGACTCTATCGCCCAAACGGCGAAAGAGTCGATCGATGTACCTCCTCACTCCAGACTTCTGCTACGGCCGTTGGAAGAGGAGATCAAGTTTACGGCTGCGTCAATGGCCGTTGGGCATTGATCAATTTATTTGCGCCGGGAATAAAAAGAGTGGCGCCGTGTTCAGTTTTACAGGGAAGCGAGTGAGGCCTTCTCTCCACTCTTCGCGTCGTGTCTATGACCTACATCAAGAGACTCTTTCGCTGCAGGAATGCCACTGGAAATCAGACATCCCGCGCATGGTTCAAGAATCAAAAACGTTTCATCTTCGCAGAGGAGTTTATTCGTGAGTGCAATGGATCGAATGTTATTCCCATGACGAATGACTCTCCAATGTGAATAGGACTCGGCTATGAGTCAGTTGCTGTTGTTTGTTTCCTTCTCATCGTCCCGACCCGCTTGACTCTGCGTCTCTAAAACCTGCTTCAATTTCTCCCACTAACCAACGAAAGGTCTTATGAAAATTCTTATCGCTTCTATACCGGCGGCCGGACACCTCAATCCACTTCTGTCCATCGCCTCGCTATTGGTGGAGTCCGGCCACGAGGTCGCCGTGCAGGTCAGCGAAGACCTGCGTCCCGCCGTCGAAGCCGCCGGCCACCGCTTCCTCTCAGAGATTCCCAACGCTCAAACCTCAGCAGGTTATTACTTCGAGACGTACCCGGAGCGCATGCAGAAGTCGCCCGGTATGGAGATGACCGGCTACGATCTCGTCCACTTCTTTGCCCGCAACATCGCCGCCCAGTCCGCCAGCCTCAAGATGGCGCTTTACGACTTCCAAGCCGATATCATTCTCGCTGACTCTCTCTACTGGGGCACGCTCCCCATGCTCGTCGGCCCTCGCGACAAGCGCCCCACCATCGCGCACCTTGGCATCTCCATCGTCAATATCGGCAGCGGGAAGAACATTCCCATGCGTCCCGACGAGACGCCGGAGCAACGCGAAGCAGAGCTGCAACTCCGGAAGCGCTTCATGCTCCAGCCCGCGCAGCAGGCAGTCAACGCCGCCCTCGCCAGCCTTGGTTATCCCGCGCTTCCATGCCCCATCCTCGAAGCCATGACCACGCTGCCCGACCTCTATCTGCACCCTGGCATCGAGAGCTTCGAGTACCCTGACCCCAACTCGAAGGTGCAATACATCGGCGCGTTGCCCACGTCAGCTGGCCAGCCCACGCTGCCCGAGTGGTGGCAGCACCTCGACCGCACCAAGCGCCTCGTCCTAATCACGCAGGGCACCATTGCCAACCGCGACTTCGGCCAGGTCATCGCCCCCGCGCTCGTCGCGCTCGGTGGCAGGGAAGACATGACCATCATCGTTACCACCGGCGGGCAGCCAGTCGAGTCCATCCCTGTTGCCATCCCCTCCAACGCCCGCATCGCCTTGTTCCTGCCCTACGCGCAGATCATGCCGGAGATCGACCTCCTCATCACCAATGGAGGCTACGGTACCGTAAACATGGCGATCTCCCACGGCATTCCGGTCATCTCCGCCGGTCTTACTGAAGATAAGGAAGAGGTATCTGCTCACGTCCAGTGGTCCGGCGCGGGGATCGATCTGCGCACCAACCAGGCGACCCCTGATGCCATTAGGCACGCAGTCGACGAGATCATCACGCAGCCTAGTTACCGTGAGCGCGCCCAGCAACTCTCGCTCGAGTTCGCCAGCCACGACGTCGAAGCCGAGTTGCTCAGCCTCATCGAGGAGTGCGTCCGCGACACCGTCAGCGCGTAGCTCCACGCCAGGCGTTCCTCGTCGCTGCACACTTCCCGTGCAGCGGCGAGGCTACATCTCTCGCCTCAAACCTGGAAAGGAAAGCATCATGTCTTCGACCTCCCTTGAACTTCAGTCTCTCGAACTCCTGCCCGGCGACCTACTCCGTCCCCTCGGCGCCTTTGAAGAGCTCTTCTGCCTCTTCGACCAGCACTTTCCCACCAACCATGCACTTGCAGCCCAAATCTCCGGCCACACAACCGTTCAGCAGTGGCGCGACGCGCTCGAAGCAGTACAGCAACGTCACCCGCTGCTTTCTGCCTGCATCGACACCACGTTCAACCGCGTCCCTCACTTCCGCCGCGTCACCGGCCAGCGCGTCCCGCTCCGCGTGGTTACATCGCCCAATGCCCGGTGGCAGCGGGAGATTGCCGAAGAAGTAAACGAACCTTTCACCCCCGATCAAGCTCCTCTCTTCCGTGCTGTACTGCTCCATCAGGAGACGCACTGTATCTTTATCCTCTCCTCCCATCACGCTGTTTCCGACGGCTTCTCGCTCATCTTTCTCCTGCGTGACATCCTCCTCGCTCTCAGCGGACATGCCCTCGAGGCTCTGCCACTGGAGCCCTCTCGCGAAATTCTTTTCGGAGCGCAACAGCGCACCTCCACCGAGCCCGGCCTGCCATCCTTCGCAGCTCAGCGCCCGCCTATGCCCCATGTGGAAGGAATTAAACTCACGACAGAACAGACCACCGCACTCCAGCGCCGCGCTCGCGAGGAAGGCGTCACCATCCACGCCGCTATCTCCGCTGCGCTCACCATAGCAGGCAGAGCCATCGATGAAAGCTGGCGCAATAACCCGCTCCGCATCATGTCGCCCGCTGAGATCCGCGACATTCTCGGCCTTAAAGATCAATGCATGGTCTCCTTCGGTGGTGGTGAGATCTCCATGGCGCCAGGCGTCCCGACGACGTTCTGGGAGCTCGCACGGTTCGCGAAAGATGGCCTCTCTGCCGTCAAGAGCACAGAGAATATCTCCAGGATGATCGATCTCCAATCCACAGCCGTCTCCTCCAATCTCACCATCGAACAGGCGTTTCAACTCAAGCGAAACGCATTCAACGCACAGGTCATGTTCTCCAACCTCGGCCGTCTCCCATTCGACAGCACCTTCGGTCCGCTGAAGCTCGAGACCCTCTGGGCACCATGTGCACTCCGTGGCATCGAGGGAGAGCAGATTCTCGGAGCAGTCACCGTCAACGGCTCGCTGCACCTCACGCACACCAGCCCTACGCCAATCCCCGGCCTGCTCGCGGGTATTGAAGAAGAACTCCGTAAAGCCTGCGCGATCTAACTAATTTCCAAAACTTGCCATCCAGAACGGATTCAAGCCGCTACCTCTCTCGAGAATGCGGTATATCTATGAAATAAATGGTCGCTGACCGTCATGGAGCGGAGCCCTAAAGGAGGTGCGGGTGAACCCGGGTGTTACGCAAGAGTAGATTCGGCCGAACCAACTACAATTGCAGAGAGGAATATGACCGGCTCTGGCTCCGACGCGGCATTCCGATTTAGGGATCACGATCACCTACTGAGATGTGTCAACGGGTGGACTTGCGCTTGATGTCCTCAAGAACAGGTCGACTCCTCTGGACGTCGAGATTGCCGTCCATGCCACTGAGTTCGCGAACATTGTGAAGGTTTCAGGAGCCCCTGCTAGAGTTTCTTGCGGACGTGCCGAGATTGCTAACGATGCCTACTGGTTAGGCGCGATATCTTCAAGAGCATGCGAGATTCACGTTCCTCAGTCTAAACTTGCCCGGTGCGAAGGTGAGTGCGCCGCTTCTGTACGGCGGTGGCGAGTTCACGCAGGAGCGAGTGGGTCTCAGGCCAATCGATGCAGGCGTCGGTGATGCTTTGGCCATAGACAAGTGTCTTGCCGTTTACGAGAGTCTGCGATCCAGCGACGAGATTGCTTTCGATCATGACGCCCATGATGCGACGTTCCCCACTCGTGATCTGCTCTGACACGGTGCGGCATACTGAGCCCTGCTTGCGGTGGTCTTTGCCGCTGTTTGCGTGGCTGCAGTCGATCATGATGCGCGGTTTGACGCCTGTCTTTTCCATCTGCTCGGCGGTCGAAGCGACGGAGGCGGCATCGTAGTTGGTGATCTGCCGCCCACCGCGCAGGATAACGTGGCAGTCCGGATTACCGGAGGTGAGAAGGATGGCGGATTGTCCCGTTTCGGAGGTTCCCAGGAAGGTATGCGGATGGCTTGCGGAGAGGAGGGCTTCAATCGCAATTTGTACGTTGCCGGAGGTACCGTTCTTGAAGCCGACCGGACAAGAGAGGCCGGAGGCAAGCTGGCGGTGGACTTGGCTCTCGGTCGTTCGCGCGCCGATGGCTCCCCAGCTTACGAGGTCGGAGACGTATTGCGGCGAGATCATGTCGAGGAACTCAGTACCGGCGGGCACGCCCATCTCGGCCAGATCGAGGAGGAGGCGGCGTGCAGTGCGCAATCCGTCACTAATGCGGAAGGATTCATCGAAGTAAGGGTCGTTGATCAACCCCTTCCAGCCAAGCGTCGTACGCGGTTTCTCGAAATATACACGCATGACGACCATAAGATCACCAGAAAGCTCTGCGATAGCCTCCTTCAGCAAGCTCGCATATTCCCTGGCGGCGATCGGATCGTGGATGGAGCAGGGTCCTACAACGACGATCAGGCGGTCGTCTGACCCGTTGAGGATGTCTACGATCTGACGACGTGCTTCGAAGACGGTGCGCGAAGCGTTGTCAGTGATAGGCAGTTCCTCCTCGAGGAAAATTGGAGGAAGAACGACTCTACTGGATTTGATCCTGAGGTTGTTTGTGGGATATGCCATAGCCGCTTGATCAGAATACTAGGTATGGCTCGCTCCACACCATCGCTGACGCAACCTTCGCTACGGCAACACACCTGCGGCTTAGGGCGGGTTATGCGGATCGATGTGACTTTGAGTCGAGCAGCTGCATTAGTTGCGGAATTGGACCGTCAGGCAGCCGAATTCGACCTGGGTTGTTTAAGTCACCAGAACGGCGTTTGAACGAAGCCGCTGGCGCGGCGGATGCTACAGTTGTGGCGGACACGGGCGTTAGCTCTAGTTAGGGTGGGTCACAAGGAGGTTTCCCTGTGACCCGTCTTCGCCAGAGGATGCTGGATGAGCTCCAGCGTCGTAACTACTCTCCGAACACTGTACGTTCCTACATTCATGCGGTGGAGGAGTTTTCGAAGTACTTCCGCCGATCGCCAGATCAGCTCGGGCCGGACCATATTCGCGAGTATCAGGTTCATCTGTTCCGCGATTGCAAGCTCTCGCCGCGCACCATCGAGGGACAGACTGCAGCACTGCGGTTTCTGTTCGTCAAGACACTTGGACGATCCTATCTGCCCGATCAGATTCCGTTTCCCAAGTGCCACAAGCGCCTGCCCACCGTGCTGAGTCAAGAAGTGGTGGCGAAGCTGATCGACTCAGCCGGCAGTCTCATGCACCGCGCGATGATCGTGACGCTCTATGCGACAGGAGCCCGCCGTGCAGAGCTGTGCCGTCTGAAGGTCTCCGATATCGACGCGAGCGCATGGTGCTTCATATTCAGCAAGGCAAGGGAGGTCGCGACCGCGATGTGCCATTGAGCCATCTGCAAGCCATTGCCAGTCCATTGGAGGCGATCGATGTATCGACATCTGCCTCGGTCAAGCACTCCAGGAGACGCGCGAAACGATGAGCCGGCCCACCCTCGAGGTGGCCGACATCATCCGAGCATCGGGCAGCAGCTTCTTCGAACGTCACGCTTCGCGCCTGGCTTACCAGCACCGCAAGGTGATGGATGCTATCGTCCGTTGCCGCACTGCGGCGTTGGGTGGGCATCGCGATCAGTGTCTCCGCTGCGGCCACCAGGCCATCTCCTATAACTCGTGCCGCAACCGGCACTGCCCCAAGTGCCAGGGCAACGCACGCGCCAAGTGGCTGGCCGCGCGCTCGGCCGAGCTCTTGCCCGTGCCTTACTTCCACGTCGTCTTCACACTGCCTCACAAACTATCCACGTTTGTGCTTCAGTACAAGCGACTGCTCTACGATCTCCTCTTCCGCAGCAGTGCCGCCACGCTGATCGACGTCGCTCGCAACCCGAAGCACCTGGGCGCTGACATCGGACTGCTCAGTGTGCTCCATACCTGTTGACAGAACCTCGAGCAGAACCCTCACTCATGATGCCTGGCATTATCATCTCCTTCATTTTCAGTAAACAAGGAAGGCGGATTTCCCGAACTACCCCCTTGCAGAACCAGCTTGCCTGTGCGGAGAAGCCTGTCGATAATGCTCCGAACTGTTTCGTTATTCAAATCGGCACGACGGATCTCCCAGGGAGCGCGAGGAGTGACCTGTTCACGCTTTAACAGGCCTGCCTCCACCAACCGTTCGATCGTGCGGTGACTCACTCCACATATCCGGGCAGCTTCATTCAGGCTGACTCTCTCAGGATCGGGTAGCGCTCGCCTTTGCCCGCTAACCGAATAGTTGCGCCGCGCGGTGGCCACGCGGATTTGATTCCACCGCTTGCTTTTACCTGTCGAATAACCGAGCCGGTTCAACACGGAGGCTATCTGGTCATCGCCGTGGCGAACCGCCATCCGGCGTATGATCTCCAGGGCCTCGATCGGCGTTGCGGTTTCAGTCGCTGAACGCGGCCGGTCCATCGCTAATTGGGTGTGCGTACCGCCGCTCCAGTGGATGGTGAACTGAAGCGTCTTTTTCTCCGCATCTGTGCGCACGATGATCTCCTCCACAACCGTGCGGAAGATCATCTTCTTGAGTGTCGAAGGACAGTGATCGTTTTGCCAGACTTCAGAGAAGTTCGTGCCCATCGCCAGGATTTGAGCTTCTTCATCGACGGACAACGAATATCGCTTTCCATTAAGGCCGGCCAGCCTCTGTTTGGTCTTTGCGATCTCCTCCAGCTTCTCGTTCCAGCGACGTTCCAACTCGCCGGCCACCAGACGATTCCTGGCATCTACGGCATCGTATTGCTCGAAGGCTTTCTTGGCCTCATACTCCAGTTGCTCAAGTTTGCTGGACAGGGCGATGCGCTGTGCTGCATCCCCGGTGCTTAACTCTTCAAGTGCGCGCAGGCTGGCTTCTATCCCAGGAGAAATCACCTTAAGCAGTTCCTGACTTAACCGGCGGTCTACCGATGCGCCGCCAAACCGTTGGCAGTACTGTCCGCCGTCGTCGTAATCTCCCTTGCAGAGATAACGCGCGTGGGTGCCGCGGGCTCCCCAGTAGCGTACATGGAGCTTGCGGCCACAGTGTCCACAGCGAAGAAGTCCCACCAGCAGACCTTGCCCGGCACGAATCGCGGCCATGGATTCATCCCCCTGCCAGTTTACGGAATTACGCCGTGTCATTCGTCGATTCTCTTCATAGGTGGCCCAGTCAATATAACCTTCATGATGATCGGGGATGAAGACCCGGCATTCTTCAGCTCGACGCGTAGCGCTCTGATGTTTCTCCAGCCTGCCGTCGACCAGCAATGTCGTGACCGGGCGACGGCCCCACACGTATGCGCCCGCATAGAAGGGGTTGCTCAGAATATCCTTGCTGCGATGCCGTGCGTCACCGCGCTACCGCCACAGCCTACGCCAGGCTACCAACCTCGTTGCCCGTTGTGCTCCGAGCCGGTGTTCATCATCGAGCGGATCACCAGTGCACAGCTTCTTGTCCGCAGCCTAACAACGTCGGCCTCGAAGCCTCATGGCATCGACAGTTCCTGATTCCAACATGCATACCTTGGCTCTGATCAACGTCCACACCAGCGGCCTGCACAGACGCTACGCAGACTCATGCTCATTCGAGCCTGCCAGAGGCAGATTTCGTGACCTCCGGCTATCTCCAGACAACGTGATTGACCACCTTCAGCACTTGTTACGAACTCCAGAAGCCTGCATCATCCCGGCCAAATTACCGCAGAACTGGCTCGCACCCATCCAAATCCCATAGCCCACCGCATCCACCCCACCCAGCGGCTTCCTTCAAACGGCCCTATCAAAACTGCCCCGGAAGATACGACCCGGACCTCCCCACGCGTCTCTGGCCGGGGCAGCCCCTATAGGGTCCTATCGTTTATGGGTACTAATCCAGAGAGACATTGCTGTCGGATTACCCCTTATACAGGAGTGACTGCCCTTTTCCGAATCGGTTTGCCGCCCAGACCTCAATCTGTATCACCGAGAGGCGGCCAAGGGACACCGAATCAAGTTCCCGCAGTGGGCTCTCTCCCTTCGGCTGCGGTCGGCAGAGCGAAATGAAATGTAGCGCCCCGTCCGTCATTCGCCGTAGCCCACAAATGGCCACCATACGACTTGATAATTGAGCGGCTAATCGCTAACCCCATGCCGCTGCCTTGTGGCTTGGTGGTGAAGAAGGCGCTAAAAATCTGATCGGCCATTTCGGCGGGCAGTCCTACGCCGGTATCACTTACCGAGATCAGCACTCGGCCATCCTGGTCCAGTTCCGATTTCACAGTAAGGACTCCGCCCATCTCCTTCATTGCCTCGATGCCGTTGAGCATGAGGTTCATGAGCACCTGCTGCAGTTGCACACGGTCAGCCATAATTTTGGGAAGGTCGGGGCAAAGGTCCCTATGTATCGAAACCGCATACCGGCTGGCCTGGCCCCGCAGGAGGATGACCATTTCGTCGACGATTTCGTTTACCTCCACAAGTTCACGTTTTGGAGGAACCTTCTTGTACAACGACCGTAAGCGGTCGATGATGTCAGCGGCACGCTTTCCGTCCTCCACGATACTTTCTATCGCTTCAAACGCCTCTTCCAAATCCGGCTGGTCGCGCTTCAGCCAAAGTAAGGCCGCGTTGGCGTTGGCGATCGCTGCCGCGATTGGCTGCTTCAGCTCGTGAGAGATCGAGGCCACCAATTCTCCCATCATGCTCACGCGGGTCACATGTGCGAGGTCTGACCGCAGGCTCTCACGCTCTTGCTCGGCACACTTGCGCTCCGTGATGTCGGTCGAGCTGCCGACGAATTGCTCCAAATCTCCGGTGTCGGAAAGGACGGGATGGCCGACAGTGTGGATCCATTTCACCTTTCCATTCGGAATAACAATTCGGAACTCCAGCTCGTAATCGGCTGTTTCCACGATTGCCCGTTCGATCGCGCCCTTCCACTTAAGGCGATCCTCCGGGTGGACGCGTTCGAGACGTTTTTCCCACGCCGGCGGTCCCTCAGCCGGATCGAAGGCGTAAATCCGGTACCACTCCTCGGAGAGGTGCAACGCGTTCCGATCCGGTACGTGCCAAATCCAGCTGCCCGTGTGGGTCAGCCTTTGCGCCTCGGTCAAGTGCGCTTGCCGAAGCTCCAACTCCTGGGTCAGCAGCTCTTGCTCTGTGATATCCATGGAGGTGCCGAGAAATCCCTTGAGGATTTCGCCTTCAACAACGGGAATTCCGACGCAGCGAATGTAGCGTAGCTCGCCGTCGGGGCGAACAATTCGTTTTTTTACATCGCAGCCAGAGCGTTCCGCATGCATTCTTCTTATGGTCTCAGCCATAAAATCGCGGTCTTGTGGGTGAACCGTGGCCAGATACTGTTCAAGTGTCGGGGCTCCCTTCTGCGGATCGAGCCCATAAATCTTGAACAGCTCCTGCGACCAGTAATCAAAAAAACCAGAGGGGTTAAATGCCCAACTTCCCATATGAGCGAGCCGCTGTCCTTCGCTGAGATAGTGCTCACTCAGGCGCAGCTCTTTCGTTAATCGCTCTTGCTCAGTAACATCCATCCCTGTCCCAAGGAAACCCTGGAAAGTCCCCCCTTGCGTGACCGGAACACCCACCCAGCGCACGCTACGAATCTCTCCATCTCGCCGCATAATCCTTTTCGTGAAGTCGAATGCGCGACGGTCGACCAACATCTGAGTAATTCCTTGTTTCATGAACGCGCGATCTTCCGGGTGTACAAGAGCCAAATATTCTTCTACAGTTGGCGGCTTGCCACTCGGATCAAGACCGTAAACCCGGAATAAGTCGGAGGACCAGTAACTGAATCCGGTAGCGTTGAATGCCCAGCTGCCCATATGGGCAAGGCGCTGCCCTTCAGTGAGATAAAATTGGCTTTGCTGAAGCGCCTCCTCGGCAGACTTGCGCTCCGTTACATCGATCACGGTACCCACGAACTCGCCGAGATTGCTGGATCCGTTGAGGACCGCATGACCGACGACGTGAATGTCCCTGATCCCCTTTTCCGGATGAACGACCCGGTAGTCCAGTTCGAAATCCGCTTTGTCGCGGATGGCTTTCTCGAACCGTTCCCTGCTCGCGGCTTGATCGTCCGGATGAATTCGATGAAGAAATTCTTCGAATCGCGGCAGCGGGCCAGCGGGATCGAATCCCAACACGCAGTAGCACATCTCCGACCAGTACCTGATATCACCGGTCGCGGGGTTCCATGCCCAACTGCCAGTTTGACTGAGTCTTTGCGCTTCCGCCAGATATGCTTCGCTTTCACGTAGCCTCTGTTCCGCGCGCTTGCGGTCAGTAATGTCCTGGATCGTTCCGAATATTCGGTAGGGCCTGCCCGAGGCGTCCCTGTTCACATCGCCCTGAAAGTGCGCGATGCGCACTTCGCCCGTTGGCCGGAACAAGCGACATTCAACATTAAAGCGGGCACCGCCGAGAGCCTCTTCCATGCCTCGCTGCCAATCTTCGGGGTGGACCTTTTCCTGCACCGTAGCTAAGTCCATAGGACGTTCCTGAGGCCGCAGTCCATAGATGCGATAGGTCTCATCCGACCAGTTCACTCGACCCGTTAAGATGTCCCATTCCCAGTACCCAACATGGGTGATGCGCTGGGCCTCTTCAAGCTTGGCTTTGCTTTCCTGCAAATCGCGCGATAATACCCCCAGGGCTTCCTCGGCGCGTTTGCGATCTTCGATGTCGGTCGTGACCCCATACCACTTGACGATGTTTCCATCTTCATCTCGGAGCGGCACTCCGCGGTCCAACTGCCAGCGATATTGCCCATCCGAGCGGCGGGAACGCACCTCACTTTCGTGAGGCTTGCCGGTAGCAACCGCTTCCATCCATTTACCTGCATGTCGCTCAAGATCATCAGGGTGAACTAGCGCTTGCCACCCTGATCCGGCTGTCTGTTCCGCCGATGACCCGGTGTACTCCACAAATCGCTTGTTAACGTAAGTATTGGAGCCATCGGGCAGAGCACTCCACACTAGTGCCGGAATCGTATCGATCGCATCGCGAAGCTCTTTTTCACTCTTACGAACGGCATCCCCTGCTCGTTTCGCGTCGTCGATGTCGAGACTAACCCCTATCCAAAACCGTAGAGTTCCATCGTTCGCGTGGAGGGGTTCGACGCGACTGAGGAACCAGCGGTATCCCCCTTCAGCATTACGAACTCGAACCGTCACCTCACCGGCACACCCCGTGCGCAGACAGGTGGACCAGACTCTGCGTGTCTCTTCCCGGTCGTCCGGATGCAGAAGGGGGATATGCGAATCCCACGCTGCTCCCGTGTCAATACCGAAGCGCAGAGGATGATCTTTCGGGAGACCAAGGTAGTTCGCATTTCGTTCATTCACGAAGGTGAGGGCGCCGGACGGAAGAGCGTACCATGTGTACGCGGGAATCACATTGAGAGTGGCTTGTAACTGTGCTTCCAGAAGCGGAACCTGCTGTGTAGCACCGTTCACGTTTAATCCGGTAAACAACCAGAGTTCTGTCCCGTCGCGAACTTTGTGCCCGAAAGCGATCAGTTCAACCGTTTCGGGGACACCATCAGATCCTTGCATGCGGACGTGCATGCGATAGGAAGTCCCGGACGCGAGAGATCTTTGCCAAGAAGCCGTCGCGGCCGTTCGATCCTCCTCCAGAAGGAAATCGCTCCAATCGGCTTGGCTGATCTGATCTAAGTTGAGACCGGTGAGACGTTGCAGCGCTGGGTTGGCATATACGCAACGACCCTGACGGGTCGCCAGCCACGTGGGGTTTGGAGAGCCCCGAATGAACGTGTCGATTTTGGTGATCTCAACCATCAACCACGGCCAACCTAAAGGAATCCATCCGGCAGAGCATCGACCTACAATGCTACCTCGTTTCGATTCCGATCGGCAGATCGACCGATTCCTGCTTCCTGATGGGGCGTCGAGACTCGGGAGCCATGGGATGAATGTTACTCCGATGAGCAACACCATACTACTGACAGCGGATAAGGAAAGCGAAGGATATCTCGTGTCCGGTCTCATGATCAAAGTCCGAAAAAACGCCCCTACGAGGGTTTCTGCGTTATCCAAAACAGCTTGAGGAAGTTGACCAGATAAGTAACGAGAAGCGTATCGTGGATGCCGGTCGAGTGACAGCCGCAGCCCGCGCCGACATTGGTGCTATTTGAGCCCGTCGAGAAGCGTGGGTCCGGGGTTGCGTACAGATGTGTGATGACGACCGCTCATCGAGCGGCGATCTCGATTGGGAGTTTGCTCTGCATTCGTGCCCTGGGCACTTGGCCGGCACCGGAGGTCCGCATGTCTAAGCAGAGTCATAGAAGGTGTGATCAGCTGCCGGTCCTGCATTCCAACGCAGCCGGGATGTAGGAGCGAGTGAGCTGTGGGTCGCGGTTGGTGCCGACCCGCGACCCACAGCCGGTGCGCCGTTTCCCGACGTTCACACGAGATCTATACGCCCTTGCCGATTGGTTGCAACAGTGCGGGGTCCGTTCCGTCGCGATGGAGTCGACCAGTGTCTACTGGATTCCGATCTATCAGATTCTGGAGGCTCGCGGTCTCGAGGTCTGCCTGGTCAACGCACAGCACGTGAAGAACGTGCCAGGACGCAAAACGGACGTCTCCGACTGCCAGTGGCTTCAGTACCTGCACTCTGTTGGTTTGCTGCGAGCGAGCTTCCGTCCGCCGGGCGCGATCTGCGCTGTACGCGCTCTCTGGCGGCACCGCGGCAGCCTGGTCCAGATGGCGGCCGAGCACATCATGCATATTCAGAAGTCGCCGGATCCACTCACACTCGCTCGGCTCTGCCATAGCCGAGTGAAGAGCAGCGAGAGCACCGTGGCAAAGTCGCTCGAAGGAGATTATCGGCCAGAGCACGTCTTCGCGCTACGGCAGTCACTGGCAGCGTATCGCTACTATCAGCAACTGCTCCTGGAAACGGGATCAGGAGATTCATCGCTAGATAAGTCGGCATGACGTCAGAAATCCCGCGGTTCCAGCCGTCAACGCGATTGCAATAGAAGTGCCCATTGAGGTGCTTACACGTACACACGTTCTTGAGCCCGCGAATTCGCCTGACGCAACAATTGGGATTTGGGGAACAACTTCACGTCCTCGGCTGACCGTTCGTCGCTCTCCGAATCCAGCTATAAGTTCGGGTTCGTATCGCCAAGTGCAGAGAATGGGCAATCCTCTTATCAATGAGCTGGTGATCGGCATTGGTTCCAAGGATCGCTTCAGCATGGACCAGCCGGTGAACGATAGTCAGTTCGCTAATTTCTTCCTTGATCCTCCGATCGTTCATGTTGTCGATGCAATCTACGGAAAGCTCTTTCCTGGTGCATTGACGGTGCCAACCGCTCCGAGAACAGATTTGCTTCCTCTGGTGACCTATGCTGCACCAATTGCCGCACCTGGTACTCCTGCTGGTCCGGTGGCAGATATGCTTCGCCTCAATACGGGTGTTCCAGCGACACCCTTCGTTAACGCGAGCCGTCTCGGCCTCCTCGGAGGAGATGCGGCGGGCTATCCCAACGGACGGCGTCTGTTCGACGACGTCGTAGACATAACGCTCCGCGTGGCCGTTGGAGGGGTCTTGATTCCAAGCTTCAATCACTTTCCGAACAATATTCTGGGAGATGGAGTCAATGTGAACGACGCCCCATACCAGCTACAGTTCCCATACTTAGCGGATTGTCCGAGTGGGCGAAACCGTCGCCATATCGATCCAGGAGAGCCGGGCGGAGGACCCGTACAGTAGACAGTCACCTTCACCATTGGTCGCGTTTTGAATGGGCGCGACCCTGAAATTCCGGATGGAGAAAGGGACGAAATGAAGACGTTTCGTTTGGTAGTCATGGTTCTCATCCTGGCGCCCATCGATTTCGCACAGGTCGCTTCAAACAACTCAACGCCAGCTCAGTTGAAAGTGGCCTGGGCGGAGGCGGCTATCAGGGCACATGGCGATCACTGCCAGCCTTACAACGATCTTGCAGTCGCGTATGTGCGGCGTGCTCGCGAGACCGGTGATGATAGCTACTACAGTCAGGTGGAATTAGCGCTCAAAAAGTCATTTCAAATCATGCCGGATAACCTGGAGGGACAGAAAGCACGCCTGATGATACTGCTGGGGCGAAGCGAGTTTACAGGCGCTCTGGAACTTGCGAAAGCGCTCAATAAGAAGACTCCCGACGATGTTTTAGTATATGGACTCCTCGCGGACGCGGCCGTCGAACTCGGCAATTACAACGATGCCGAAGTTGCAGTCCAGTGGATGCTGGACATGCGGCCGGGAAATGTACGCGCTCTCCTGCGCGGCGCTCGTTTGCGGTGGCTGTTTGGCGACCCTGAGGGCGCGATGGATTTCTACTCGCAGGCCTACCAGCAGATACCCCCGACACAGGCAGAAGACCTTGCATGGACCTTAACCCAGATGGCGGAGCTGCAATTGTCGGTCGGCCATATCGATGATGCCCGCAAACTTCTTCATTCGGCACAGGGAAAATTTCCAGGCTATTACCTGACTCTCGAAAGCCTGGCATCGGTTGAGATGGCGACACGTCATCCATTAGAGGCGGAATTGTTACTTCGGCAGCGCAATGAGCACTTTCCAAGCGCCGCGAGCCGGTACGCTTTGGCGAAAGCTCTTGAGGAGGCTGGAAAGGGTGCGGAGGCAAACTCCGCCTATATCGCTTTCGAACAAGAAGCGCGCCGCCTGATCAATGCGCCAGACAATGCGAATCAGGGACTCATTCTTTATTACCTCGGTCATGGCAGAGATCCTGCTGAGGCACTGCGCATTGCACGGATCGAAATTGCAAAACGGCACGACGTCAGCACGCTCGACGCGTATGCCTGGGCTTTATCAAGCAATGGCCATTACATGGAAGCGCAACGGGAGATGTCGGCAGCGCTTGCAGTCGGTATTCGCGAGGCAGCGATGTTGTATCACGCGGGAGTTCTTGCCGCGAAACTGAACGACAATTCCTCCGCGGCCGAATACCTGAAGGCTTCGATCGCAATCAATTCGACTTCCGAGATTGGGTCGGCTGCGCGGGAGGCGCTGGACAGATTAACGCCTGCGCTTGCTGGTGCGCACAATGTGAAGTAGAGACTTGGCTGGAGTGAGGACATGACTCGCAAGATCTTATTGCCGATATATCTGACCGGCTGTCTCTTGGGATCTACTCCGGTTCGAGCGCAACAGGATCAAAGCGCCCAACTGGTTAGAAGGTTGCAGGAACGCGTGAAACGGTCTCCCGACGATTATGCAGGTTACGCCGCTCTCGGTGCGGCCTATTTGCAAAAAGGCAGAGAGACCGCCGACGCAACGGAATATGAGTTAGCAAGAGTGGCCCTTGAAAAATCGCTCGACCTGCTCTCGAACGGTCCCGCCGCGGCGTTTCCGATGACGCAAATGGCGGCATTGTGTATGGTGGAGCATCGGTTTCAGGATGCCCTGACCTGGGCACAAAACGCACTTGCACAAGGGTCCGGTGATCCTGCCCCGTGGGCCCTTGTTGGTGACGCTCTCGCGGACATGGGCGATTATGCCGAAGCGGAAGAAGCCTACTCGAAGTTACAGAGTCTTTACGGTTCCGAAGACACGAGACTTGCTATGTCCTACCAACAGACAAGCCGCCTGTCCTACCTTCGATTCATCGCTGGCGATACATCAGCCGCGACTCAACTCCTGCGGAAGGCCGTGCAGATGGCGATAGAGATGCATATGCCGGCCGAGAATATTGCCTGGAGTGAATATCAGCTTGGTGAACAGGATTTCCATACGGGTGACTTGGTGGCCGCAGAAAGGGCTTATCAAGCAGCACTCGATGAGTATCCAGGCTACTATCGGGCCTTGGTCGGACTGGCAAAATTGCGAGCGGCCCAGGGCAGGTATGGCGAGTCGATCAAGCTGTACAAGGAAGCGATTGCCAAAGTGCCTTATCCCGAGTTTGCTGCTGCTCTCGGCGATATTTACCAGAAAATTGGGCAGTCTCAACAAGCAGCGAAGCAATACCAGTTGGTGGAGCTAATAGGTCGTTTGAATGAGATCAATCAGCAGATTCATAACCGTGATCTGGCGCTCTTCTATGCCGACCATGGACTGGAGCTCGATCGGTCGCTTGCGCTAGCCAGAAAAGAACTGGAAGTTCGACACGATATCTACACATGGGATGTGCTGGCCTGGTCGCTTTTTAAGAATGGGAAACTGCGAGAGGCATCGGAGGCGATCACGCACGCCTTACAGTGGGGGACGAAGGATGCCCAGATATTCTTCCATGCCGGCATGATCTATGAGCAACTCGGTGATTCGGCGAAGTCGAAGGACTATTTGCGGCGAGCGCTCGAAACAAACCCGCATTTCCATGTTGTCTTCTCCGAACTGGCAATTCAGGCGCTGGCGCGGCTGAATTCGAAGCCACTTGCAACGAATTCCGGAGAGGGTGGCCATGCTCACTAGAAGGGAAGGGAATTGCTACAGGAGATGCCTTGCAGGGAAGCTGTCGATCGCCTCCTTCGCAGTGTGGGCAGGGTTATTCGCCGAGTGTGCTTTAGCCCATCCTATGGGCAACTTCAGCATTAGCCACTATGCAGGGATAAGGATTGAGAGCGGTGAAGTCGAGATTCGCTATTTGATCGATATGGCGGAGATCCCAACGTTTCAGGAGATTCAACATAGTGGAATCACGGCTCGGTCTGACGATCCAAACCTGACGAACTACCTGGCGATAAGGGCGAGAGAGTTTGGCAATGGGCTCAAGCTCTCTATCAATGGTCAAAGCCTGCGCCTCCGCCCGGTGAGTCAGCAAGTGATCTTTCCTCCCGGAGCTGGAAATCTTCCCACGATGAAGTTGGGCTTCGTCTTTCGCGCAAAAATGCCCGAGGACTGCATGACAGAGAACTGTCAGCTGGACTACCAGGATGTTAATCTGGCGGACCGCGCCGGATGGAAAGAGATCACCGTAAGTCACGCCCAGGAAGTAACTCTGACGAGCAGTACTGTGCCGGATCATGATCGGAGCGGGCAGCTTTCGAACTATCCTACGGATCTGCTCAACAGTCCGCCCCAGGATCTTCAGGCCAAGATTGTTTTTGCGGCCAATCACGCAAAGGCCTTACCATCCTCTCCTCTCCGCGCCGGGACTACCAAGGCGTCGTCGAACTCTTTCCACGAACGTCGATTCGAGAAAGACAAGACCGGAGTTGTGCCAACCGCTGCGCCGTCGGCTGCGACCTTGCCCGGCGCAGCGGCCCCTAACATCGAGATCAAGCCAAACCAGCAGTCGACTCCGCGAAATGCCTTCACCGAAATAATGGGAACACAACATATAGGGTTAGAGATGGCGCTACTGGCGGCGTTGATCGCTGCAGGTCTCGGAGCGTTACATGCTCTTGAGCCGGGCCATGGCAAGACAATCGTCGCGGCCTACCTGGTGGGAGGAAGGGGCACAGCACGAGATGCTTTTCTCCTGGGCACTATGGTCACTATCTCTCATACAGCGGGAGTGTATCTCCTCGGCGCCGTCACGCTCTACGCCCAGAAATACATACTGCCGGAGAAGCTTTATCCGCTGATGGGAGTGCTCTCGGGAATCCTGATCGCTGGAATGGGTTTGTATCTTTTTCTTCAGCGATATGCGGGCCCCGAGTTCGCGCATTCGCACAGTCACAGTCATGGGCCGGGCGGCCACTACCACAGGAGGCCTACGGTGGAGCAGGGATTGGGCAAGCCTGATGATCGTATTTCGGCGCGACAGCTTCTCATATTGGGAATCACAGGTGGTATGGTTCCGTGTCCCGCAGCGCTGGTCGTGCTGCTGAGTGCTTTGGCGTTGCACCGTGTCGCGTTTGGCCTCTTCTTGATCGTTGCCTTCAGTATCGGGCTGGCGGCAGTTCTGATTGGCATGGGGCTGGCTGCCGTCTATGCCGGTCGGTTGGTATCACGATCGGGGGGGGGCGGATAGTCCGCTCATTCAGCGCTGGCTGCCGCTGAGTTCGGCGGTCATGATTACGGTTCTCGGCTGCACGATTGCCTTGCGCGGACTCATGGCTGCCGGGATTGTGCAGATTCGTTTGTGAATGCGAGTCGCTGGGTTATCGTCGAACGCTACGAGCCGCCCAGCGTGAATTTCAGGAGGCCGAGTGATTTCTTTTCTTGCCATAGTTCTCGTGGGATTTTTTCTCGGCATGCGCCACGCGACCGACCCGGATCACGTTATTGCAGTGACGACGATCGTCACCAGGAAGAGCGGAATTGCCCGGGCGGGACTCATCGGAGCACTGTGGGGATTGGGCCATACCTTTACAATCTTCGTTGTCGGCTCGGCGATCATTTTGTTCAAAGTCACGATTCCGCCCCGTGTAGGCTTGTCGATGGAGTTTGCCGTCGGCTTGATGTTGATCCTTCTTGGCATCCTGAATCTGACGGGAGTTCTTTGCTGGCTTCAGGAAAGGCTGTCGCCGGGCGCAGCTATATTAGAATTTCCTTTCCGAGACGGTTCTGCCTCCTCATCGACGCGAGGAGGCCGCTCGAGCCTGGAGGGACCGGATCGTACCAAGCCGCGGACGCGGATGGGCAAAGCCTTTCCTGGTATCGGGTTTTACAATGCTCTGCGCCCGATTGTTATTGGAATCATCCATGGCCTGGCGGGTTCGGCGGCTGTCGCATTGATGGTGATGACGACGATAGCCGATCCGTGGTGGGCTATCGCTTACCTCCTGCTATTTGGTGCCGGCACGGTCGCAGGCATGATACTCATAACATCGCTGATTGCCATGCCGTTTGCTTGCTGCCCAGAGAGATTCTCCTATTGGAATCGGTCGATTTCAGCGGCGTCTGGATTGCTCAGCATTGGCTTCGGAATATTTCTCTCTTACAAAATGGGAATCGTGTACGGCCTCTTCACTGAATATCCCCAGTGGACGCCCCGTTAGAGCGATCCTACATCGGGCCGTGCCCATTTCATTGGGACGAAACCGGACGCCAAGTTGCTAGCTGTGTACGACATTAAGTGGAATGCATCGAGTCCAAAGCTCAATCCGCAGATCATCGCGTCCACCGCGGACCCCGCGCATCGCCCCTGAGTTGACTCGCTCCTGGTGATACCGGACGACCTCGTCTGCACTTTCCAGATTCTGCTTCTGCAGTTCCACAGCTGCCTTTGCCGCTGCGAAGTTCCAGTATGCATTTTTGCGATGCGGGCGGACAATTGCTGTCGCAGCAGAGCAGCTGTGGCCTCGGTGCTCTGCTGGCGTTCGATTTGGCAAAGCCGGCCCGTTGCTTCCCGCTATCCCTACGGTCTGACCGACAAAAACATAAGACTCACTGTTGTCTGCCATCGAAAAGTTGCTGTCCCACGGCCGCAGATCCTCCGATTGCAGAAACAGCCTGGGATTGGGTTTCAGCGTTGCTTGCTTTATAAGATCCGATGTTTGATCCGCCTGCCCTTGATAAACCTGCGCTACAGGACTGCGTAGCCCCTCTTCTATAGCCTGATGCAGGCTTAGCGTCTGTTGTGCACATGCGTAAGAACCGGTTACGAAAACGGCGGAGACGCAAGCTAACCCAACTAACTCCTCCGCATCTGAGACAGCCTTTCTGAGGAAGTAGCGAATAGTTTCATAGGATCTTGAATGGAGACCTTCCAACGGTTTCAGCGTTGGACATTTCCTTTTTCGACAGACGCTTCCAGAGCCTTCCCACCCGCGCCGATAGTCCGAAAATATGACCGGCGTTGAGAGGACCGAGAACGCGATGATGCCCGAACAGCAGCC
The DNA here is from genome assembly GCF_000745965.1 of Edaphobacter aggregans DSM 19364. Lineage (GTDB taxonomy): Bacteria > Acidobacteriota > Terriglobia > Terriglobales > Acidobacteriaceae > Edaphobacter > Edaphobacter aggregans. The sequence continues at coordinate 32,762 of NZ_JQKI01000015.1, forward strand.
AATCCTATGGAGGCAATACAGCCACACTGCTCATAGTCGGGATCTCCGCCAAATTGACAAGGGGCAATGCTAGGCCCTTCGTTTCGGTGGACGGCCTGCCACCGGAACATGACGAACGGCGGAAACCAGCGACCTATGACCGCATCCTGAAGAACATCAAGGGCGCTGAAGTCACCATCCATTGCACGATTACCTCTCAGATTGCAGACCGCGAAGGCTATTTGCAGAGTTTTCTACACTTCTGGTGCGATTGGCTGGAAAGTAAAGAGAATCTGGTTCAGCTTGTTTCCGCCGCAGCGCGGTGCCAAAGACCATGAGATTCTGACGCCGGCCCAGCGCGTTGCGGTCATGAAGAACTGCTCCGGCTCAGACAGCGGTACTCCATTCTGGATATGCCGGAAGCGGTAATCGCTGGGATCAAGAAGCCGCCTCGCAGTCCCAGGGAGTGCATCTTTGCCGGACCACCGCAACCATTTCAGCAGACCTGAAGGCCGAGCCGGGGCGTGAGCGTGCCGCGCGCGAAACCGGTGCGATCTTCTGCCTGGGCGAAGATCGTGTAAGCGGTTTCGTCGCGCGGCTGCACTACCACGTCATAAGTCTCTGCAACCCCATACGGAATTCATCCACTTCAACAGGCTCGACATCGTTCCCGTCGTCGGCCTGCACTACAGTCATTGAAAGACCAGGAATCCGAACATCGAAGAGTGTCATCGACGATCCGTTAATGAAGCGAAGACGCACACGCTCGCCGGGCCGAAAGAGCCGCGTCCAGTTTGCCCGCGGAGAATTGCCGTTCAGCAGGTACGTATAGGCGACCCCCGACACATCAGCAATATCATTGGGGCTCATATTCATGCGTGCCCACGCCATGCGCTCCGAGAGCGAGGCTCAGGCGCCCTTTTCCTTCGCATCGCTGATGAAATTCGCGACCGTGTGCCGATGGTAGTTGTAGTAATCGCTCTCCTGTTCCAAGTTGTTGAAGATTGACTTCGGATCTGCATCGGTCCAGTCCGAGAGCAGCACGACGTATTCGCGGTCGAACTCGACAGGGTATGGATCGCGAGGCTCGATGACCAGTGCGCCAAGCAAGCCGGTTTGCTCCTGGAATTGCGTGTGATTGTGATACCAATAGGTGCCGCTCTGAAGCACCGGAAAACGGTAAAACGAAGGTTTCGCCTGGGGCGATGCCTCGATAACTCAGGCCGGGAACTTCGCCCATCTCCGTGGGAATCCGCATCCCATGCCAGTGGATTGAGCTGGACGTCTTGAGGCGGTTGGTCACGGCGATCGTGATGGTGTCGCCCTCGCGCCACCGGAGGGTTGGTCCGGGGGAAGAACCATTCACGCCGGTTGTGATCCTGCGGCGCCCGGTGAAATTCACGGGCAGCGTGTCAAGCGTCAGCTCGAAGTGCTTGCGCGACAATTCCGCGGGTGTGCTCATGGCCGTTTCACTGAGGGCCGCCATACTGTCCCAGCCGAGCGCGGCTAGGGCTCCTGCGGAGGCAATGCCCTGAACAAAGCGGCGGCGGCTGAAAGAGCCAAGGCCCTTTGGGGCGGTCGATCGATTCATGTTCACATCCTTCTCTCGCGCACGAAGTCTCGCTTCGCAGACAATGGATCTCCTGACCGGGCCGGACAGGCTCCTGGTGCGCGCTTCGCAGATGAGATTTTGGGCCTAGCGGGCGTTCTTGTAGATCATGTTCAGAAGTTCGTCGTACATTGCTTCTTTTTCTTCATGCGATCCGGTCCGGATCGCATGGCTGGCGCAATGGGTCAGGTGGTTGCGCATGAGAGAGCGGGCAACCGCGCGCAGAGCTTCCTGCACGGAGGTGACTTGCATCAGGATGTCAGCGCAATACCGATCTTCTTCCACCATGCGCTGGATGCCACGCACCTGGCCTTCAATGCGGCTGAGCCGACGAAGATTTGAAGCCTTGATTTCAGGATCGACGCCAACTGCTTTGCGCCCCTCATCCGGAATTTTGAATGCACAGATTGCTTCGCTTGACTGCGTGTTTTTTCTGGTAGCCATGATTCTCCTTACCCGAGCTTCAGCCGGCTCAAGCGCAAGCTGTTGGTGACGACACTGAATGAGCTGAAAGCCATCGCCGCGCTGGCCAGCACCGGGCTGAGCAGCAATCCGCACACCGGATAAAGAATTCCGGCGGCGATGGGGATGCCGACGACGTTATAGGCCAGAGCCCAGAAGAGATTCTGGCGTATCACGCGCATGGTTCCACGCGAGAGAGCGATGGCGGCCGCGATACCCGTGAGGTCGCTGCGCATCAGCGTCACATCGCCGGCCTCCATGGCGACATCGGAACCGCTCGCCATAGTGATTCCCACATCGGCCTGCGCCAATGCGGGCGCATCGTTGACGCCGTCGCCGGCCATGGCAACAATGCCACGTTCCGCCTGCAGGCACCGAATGACATCGACCTTGCCCTGCGGCAGTACGCCAGCAATCACGTCATCGACGCCGACTTCGCGTGCAATCGCTCGCGCAGTGTGTTCATTGTCGCCTGTGAGCATCACCACGTAGATGCCCTCGCGATGCAATTGGCGAATAGCTGCGATTGACGTCGGCTTAATCGTGTCGGCCACAACAATCACACCCGATAGTGCGCCGTCGATCGCGACCCAGAGCGGCGTTCGTCCTTGTTCTGCCGCTTGTTCCGCCGCGCTTGCCAGCGGCGCGATTGAGATGCTGTAGCGCTCGATGAGCGCCGGGTTGCCGATCAGGATTGCGTGGCCCTCGACGATTCCCGACACGCCATGTCCCGTCATCGATTCAAAGCCCTCCGGCTGCGGTACGGAAAGACCGCACTCCGTGGCATGGCGAACGACCGCTTCACCCAGCGGGTGCTCACTGGCGCGTTCGAGGGCAGCCGCCAGGCGAATCACGTCGTCGCGTGAAAAGCTGCCAGAAAGATTGAGATGTACGTCGGTTACCTCCGGACGACCCGCTGTGACGGTGCCTGTCTTGTCGAGCACCACCGTATCGACCTTCTCCAGACGCTGCAGCGCGTCGCCGCCCTTGATCAACAACCCGAAGGTCGCACCTCTTCCCGTCGCCACCATCACCGCCGTGGGCACCGCGAGCCCCATCGCGCAGGGACATGCAATTACCAGCACTGTGACGGCAGCGGCAAAGGCCTGCATCACGCCCGCGCCGGGTGCAAAGAATCGCCATGCCGCGAAGGTTACGATCGCCAGACCCAGAACCGACGGCACGAAGATTGCGCTGATGCGATCTGCCAGGTTCTGAATTGGTGCCCGCGATCCCTGGGCATCACGCAGCAGCCGCACGATTTGCGCCAGTGTGCTTTCCGCGCCCAGCATCGTCGCGCGATATTGCAGCGAACCACGCTGGTTAAGCGTGCCTCCGATCACGCGGTCGTTCGCTGTCTTTTCGACCGGGATAGACTCGCCAGTAAGCATCGACTCGTCCACGCTGCTGCTTCCGGAAACCACTTCTCCGTCCGTCGGGATGCGCTCGCCCGGACGCACGAGGATGATGTCGCGGTGCTGAATTGCATCGATTGGCACATCGTGTTCCTCGCCTTTGCGCAACACGCGCGCCGTCTTTGGCTGCAGTTGCACCAGCTTCCCCAAGGCAAGCGCGGTGTGGCCCTTGGCTCGGCTCTCCAGTGTATTGCCCACCAGTACAAGACCGATGATCAGAAGTCCCGCTTCGTAGTAAACGTCGGGCGCAATGCCATGAGAAATGAAGAAATCCGGCGCGATGGTGGTGGCTGCCGAGTATAAAAAGGCGGTGCCCGTGCCCAGCGCAACCAATGTATTCATGTCCGCCGTCTTGTGTAGCAACGCCGACCACGCCTTGAGGTAAAATCGGCGTCCGGCCCAGCCGATGATGAATATCGAGAGCGCAAAAAGGAACCAGCGTATGCTGTTATCGCTAACTGAATACAGCCAAGGCGCCATTTTGCGCAAAGCCGGATCGAGGACCCGCATGGACCAGTTCATGAACGGGTCCTTCATGCGCTGGAGGTCGCCCACACTCGACATGCTCATCAGTGGCATGGAGGCGACCATGGCGACGACGCCCGCCAGGACGCTGACCCAGGCTTTCCAGCGCAACTGTTGATACTCGCGCAGCTGTTCTTCGTCATTCTTCTCCTGTGCGGCGAGAACCGATTCATTCGCTACCGGCAACTCGGCGCCGTAGCCTGTGCCGCGAACTGTATCGACAAGTCCTGCGGGGGACGTGACCCGCGGATCGAAAGTCACAGTCGCGTTGTGCAACATCAGGTTGACGGTGGCGTCCTGGACGCCTGCCGCCCCCGCCAGCGTCCGCTGGACAAAGGACTGGCATGCCGCACACGTCATGCCAGTAACTGGAAAGCTCACCTTTTCCAAAGTGGTAGCGGAATCGGCATCTCTACTGACCGCCGCCTCGGTCGTGATGGTATTCGACATGTTTTCGACTCCGTGGGTTAGGGCTCAACACGAGCAGTGAAACCGATCCCATCCACAACCGCTGCAATTTGTTCCGGTTTAGCAGTCGTAGGGTTGAATGTGACAGTCGCGGAACCGACCTTGACCGAGTCCGCACGAACCCCCTCAACGCTGTTAAGCGCATTTGTCACCCTGCGAACGCAAGCTTCACAATGCATCCCTTCGATCAATAGGCTAGTTTTGATTTCCATTTCTCTGAATCTCCCTTCGCTTATTTATATAGATGCCCCTACCCCCTACCTGTATTCAAAGAAAGAATAGACCGAATTCTCCCAATATCGCCACACCCCACGCCGATGGAGGCTACCGCGACACCGGATGCGGTATTTTGTCGTTTTCGGCCAAGGGGTTTCTGGACACATAAGCGCCTTCAGCATCAAGATTCTACTCGGTGAAATTGGAGAGAAGAGCACAGTGAGCGCAGCGATTTGTCGCGCGAAGTCAGTTGGACTTCAACTTTGTGCGAAGAAGCCCGCATCAACCGGGGAGTACAGCCTGAGGACTCGTTGATTTAAAACGCAGTCTCTCCCCATGGCATCCTTCAAGGAAAATGACGGATTAGTTTCTCTTGGGTTTGATGCCGTCAGCGTCACACTGTCCATGCGGCCTCGCGGCGGCGAGGAGCCAGCAGGAAAGACTTGCAATTTGCCCAGATTCCACATAACGCACCGACCCGAATTGCTATGCTGCCAAGCTGGACGCGCACGTAAAAGCTAAGTTTGCCGCCAAGCCGGAGGTTGTCCAGATCAGCACGGCATACAAGCAACCGTCGGAAAGCGAAAAGGCCATCCTGCGCAATAAATATGCGCGATCAGGGATGAGAAGCCAGACACGCCTGAGAAGTCGAAGTGGCGGGAGTTCAAAACGTGTAAGTAGCCTACCGAGACTCGTTTCCGACGGCATCGACAAGGGCGAACTGCGAAAGGTTTGTACCGAGCCAACCTGCCCAGTGCACCTTCCGAAGAAGCAGACCCCCGAAGGCCGATGCCAGCTTCAAGGCGGAGCAGGAGAAACGCCGCCGTGAGGAGGCATTGTCGAATGCGACCGGAATCCGTGTCCTGCTAACGATCGTTGCCGCTGTGCCGGTTCGTCTGATGAATCGCGATCTTCTAGAGAACGTTAGTGCACTACGGGAGAATAGGTGATGCCCCAGATCGACATCGATTTTGAAGTGTTCAAGAAATTAACAAGTCGGAGGCAGACAAAAGATATTACGTGCAATGACGTGATCCGTTGGCTCCTGAAACTTCCGCAGCAGGCCAAAAGCCAAATTATGTCGGCGGCGAATGGCAGCGACCCCTGGATTGTGTCAGATACGAGCTTCCTGGCAGGATCAGAATTTATGGCGGACTACAAGGGGAAAGTCCTATTCCGGTATCGTGAAAGGCGGGAAGTTGGAACTCAGCGACGGTCATAGGTTTTCGACGCCTTCGGCCTCTGCCGTCCACATCACTAACACCAACGTGAACGGGTGGAGATTCTGGCGCTGCAAAATGCCCGGCCACTCCCAATACCTGCTTGCCGAGCGGTTGCGCGGGAAGTCGCACGCCTCTAACGAAAGGATGGAGGGTCCCAGCGTTTGACGAACTCTTGCGCGAAATACGGCGAATGGAGGGCACCCATCAGATTCCCGTCTCACTCCCGTCTGACGCGGATGGATATTTCGATAGAAAGTGTTCTTCGGAGGAATGCTTGTTCGAATTCAAGGTACTTGCGGATAACTGGGGGAAAAGGTCCGAGACGAAGATTGTTCTGCCAGTTCTGCGGGCATACAGGCAACTCGACCGAATGGAACACGCAGCAGACAGAGCATCTCCGAGATACCGCTCTCACGCACGTGCAGCAGCGCATCGGGCGCGCGGTGAAGCGCGATGCTGAGAGCTGGAACCGTCGTCAGTCAGCGAATAGTCAGCGAACGTCTTCATCCGAATGCGTATCCGACACGACTGTGAGACTCATCGTAGAGAATGGGCTCCAAAACGCTGGGACGGCGTTTCAACGCTTTGCCGAAACGCTGTAGGCTCGTTTCCCGGCATCCCCAAGGCCGCGTCGCAATGCCTTTCAAAACCTCAAGGAAGGAAGCGACTTATAGAAAAGGGACTACAGGAAAGCCTATAGCGCATATCTGGAGAGTGCCGAGCAGGTCATACTCCTCCGGTAGTTTTTCGATAATCGAAAGGCAATCGCGCACAGCGGCGCGTACTACAAGACGCTGGCCAGAGCGATAGGTCGAATCGCCGGTCCACGCGACGTAGTCATCATCAACCAATCCTGTCTGTGCGCTGAAGATGGCGCTGCTGAAGGCTTCCCGCGTGTGGCCATAACGCCGCTGATTTAATGTTCAACCACGCCATTTCCGGAATCCGGGCAGGACAGAAAAAGGCAGCGCCAACGACGCATAGCGGCAGTCGCAAGCTCGCAGGTTATTTTCAGACGCATGGGTTCTGCCGCAGCCGGTGGCAACAGGATTTGCTGGGGACGACTATCAACGCTCATGGTCACTCACCGGAGCGATGGCGGCTGATACATGACACAGTCGTGAAGCACTCATCCGAGGGGTCGTCAATAAGGGCAGGGGTCTGCAGGGCAGAGGTCGTGGGTTTGATATGGGTTTGATAACGGTTCCTGATCGTTCCTTCGAGCGCCAAAAGAAGCCATCCGTGACGCTTGTTTTCTATAAGTTACGCGTTTCCTTTTCGCTTTCTTGGCAGAGGTCGCAGGTTCGAGCCCGTCGTCCCCGCCATACATTCCAAAATCCATTTGGAATGGACGGAAACCCGCAAGAGTGAAGATAGAGGACAGGGAATTGCCTTTTCCCTTTCGCGGAGCATTCGCGCACCGAACCCGGCTTTCATCGTTACGGTATTAATCAAGAGATGTCTTCGACCACGGTAAGGCGCTGACGGGCGAAGATCCAACCTTCAGGTTTGCATAAGGTTGTCCCAATAGGATTTGGGAATGGCAACAATGTCTCGCGCTGCTAGAGAAGTACGATGCGTCGCGTTGTTTTCGGCGATGGCAGCGATCAACTTTGCGTACGGCCAGAATGCTGCACCAGCTCAACACATTACCTTGTCGGAAGCAATCCGTAGCGCTCAAGCGAACGAGCCGATGTTCGCTGCAGCTGTGGCGGCTCAGCGTACGGCGAAGATCGACGGATATCTGGCGAAAGCTGCACTGCTGCCATCGGTGATTTACCACAACCAGGTGCTGTATACGCAACCCAATGGGCAGACGAACCAGGGCGGGCAGGCTGGAGTGCAGGCTGCACCGATCTTCATCGCCAACAATGCGGTTCACGAGTATGCCAGCCAGGCTTCCATCAACGAAACGATCGGCGTCAGGCAGTTTGCCGACGCAGAGGTGGCCGCGGCGAACTCCGCCCGCGCCTCTGCCGAACTGGAAGTTTCCCGACGCGGATTGGTTTCAGCCGTTGTCACTCTGTACTACACGGTCTCCGTTGCTGAGACCAAACAGAAGCTGCTCCAAGAAGCGCTGACCGAGGCGCAGAAGTTTACCGAGATCACCCGGAAGCGGGAGTCGGCTCGCGAGGTAGCTCATGCCGATTTCGTGAAAGCGCAGCTGCAGGAGCAACAAAGGCAGCGAGATCTGTCCGATGCGACTGTAGTGGCAAATAGAGTTCGCCTTGAGCTGGCCCTATTGCTGTTTCCCGATCCGAGAACGCTCTACACGACGGACTCTCCCGGAGCACCGGCAGAGCTGCCAACGCGAGATGAGGTTAACCGTCTGGCCGCGGACAACAATCCTGAGATTCGGAGCGCGCTTGCCGGCGTGAGTGCAGCCAATGCTGGAGTGAAATCTGCAAAGGCCGCTTACCTTCCGGATCTCGCGCTTAATTTCACCTACGGCATTGATGCACCCCAGTTTGCAACGAAGGGTCCGGAGGGTGTGGATAATCTGGGTTACTCCATGATGGCAACGGTCGATATCCCGGTATGGGACTGGTTCTCCACGCAGAAGAGAGTCAAGCAAAGCGAGATTCAGCGTGATTTCGCAAAAGTGACTCTGACAGCAGCCCAGCGGCGGCTTATCGCGAATCTTGAGGTGGGTTATGCAGAAGCTGCGGCGGCGCGGGACCAGTTAGACCTGCTCGGCCAGAGTGTGCAGACTGCGGCGGAGAGTCTACGCCTCACGAATCTTCGCTATACGGCCGGCGAGGCGACGGCACTGGAGGTGGTAGATGCTCAGAATGCCTACGTTTCCGCACAAACCTCCCAGGCCGACGGTGTTGTTCGGTATGAGACGGCCCTATCTGCACTCCAGATTTTGACGGGAATACTGTAACCATGAGCACAAAGACTTCCATCAACGCGAAGGTATTGAGAGATGCTCTCATTGGGGGCGTGCTCCTCTGCTCGTTCGGCCTACAGGCTTGCAAGAAGCAGGCGGACGAAGAAGCCCAGGCATTGGTCACGGTGCAAGCCGAACGCCCCGAGATGGGAGAGATCTCGGAGCACATCATGGCCGACGCCGTCTTCTCGCCACTTGCGCAGGCGGCGATTTCCCCCAAGATTTCGGCACCGGTCAAAGAGTTCTATGTGCAGCGCGGTTCAAAGGTAAAGGCAGGCCAGCTTCTTGCCGTTTTGGAGAACAGAGACCTCACTGCTCAGGCGCTGGACAATAGAGGTCAGTTCACGGCTGCTCAGGCCACGTACGACATGCAGACGAAGGCACAGGTTCAGGAAGACTATGCGAAGGCGGAACTGGATGTCGCCCAGGCCAAAGCCCAGCTTCACCTGCAGAGCGAGATCGCAGCATCCCGGCAGAGGCTCTTTCGCGAGGGGGCCATTGCAGGACGTGACTACGATACAGCGGTCGCTGCACTTGCTCAGGCGCAGGCTGCCTATGGCGTTGCTCAGAATCACCTGGACTCCCTGAAACGAGTGAGTCGCGAGGCGACTCTCCAACTCGCACATGGGCAGCTCTCTTCGGCGAAAGGAAAATATGAAGCTGCTGAAGCGCAGGTGTCTTATTCACAGATTCGTAGCCCCATATCAGGCGTTGTGACGGACAGACCCTTGTTCGCCGGCGAGACAGCGACCTCCGGAACAACGCTGGTCACCGTTATGGACACGTCAGCGCTGTTTGCGAAAGTTCATTTATCGCAGACAGTGGCCCAGCGGCTGAGTCTTGGCGATGAGGCAAGTGTGACCGTGCCGGGAGTGGACACTGCGGTTCCGGCCAAAGTGTCTCTCATCAGTCCGGCGCTCGATCCGGGCAGCGCGACGGTCGAGATCTGGTTGCGTGTCGATAATGCCGCAGGCAAATACAAAGCCGGCACACCGGTTCGAACTTCAATTCTGGGCCGGACAGTTCCCAAGGCTGTCAAAGTGCCAGCGTCTGCGATCGTTACGGCTGAGGACGGCTCGAAGTCGGTCATGGTCGTCAACGCTGATGGAACAGCTCATAAGATGAGCGTGCAGATCGGCATCAACGATGGTGAAGATGTGCAAATCGCAGAGGGCCTGAACGGAAGCGAGACCGTGATTACCACCGGCGCATATGGCCTGGATGAAGGAACAAAGGTCAAAGTAAGCAAGGTCTCGGAGGAGGACGAGAAGTGATGAAACGTCCTCTCTCAAATCCTCCCACAAAGCCATTCTGGCTCGTCCGCTTCCGAGCTCCAATCTTCTTTTTCCTGATCGTCCTGTCTCTGGTGGGGATCTACGCTGCCCAACAAGTTCCAATCTCGGTCTTTCCGGAGACGAACTTTCCACGCGTTGTGATCGGTGTCGACAACGGCGTGATGCCTGTTGAGCAGATGCAGGTGACCGTCACGAAGCCGATCGAAGACGCAGTGAACGCGGTCCCTGGACTTGTAACGGTTCGATCGACGACGAGTCGAGGTTCCGCCGAGGTAAGCCTCTTTTTCGACTGGAATGTGGACATGTTTCACACGCTCCAGTTGGTCGACGCAGCTCTCAGCAAGGCCCGTCAGACGCTCCCATCGACTGCGAACCTCACAACTAATCGGCTTACATTTGCGACGTTTCCCATCCTCGGCTACAGCCTCACCTCGGACCGCCTCTCGCAGACACAGCTCTGGGAACTGGCGACCTACGAATTGAAGCCGCCGATCAATCGAGTAGCCGGCGTGAGCACCGTGACGATTCAAGGTGGCAAGGTGCCGGAGTTCCACATTGTTCCCAATATGGCAAGGATGCAGAGCGCTGGCGTTACGATCCTTGATCTTGTGAATGCCGTCCAGGCATCAAACATCGTCGATTCGCCGGGGCTGTACGAGGCGAACCACCAGCTCATCCTAGGACTGGTAGGCGCGCAAGCGCACGACGCCGATCAGCTTGGTCGCCTTGTCGTGAAGACGACAGTAAGCGGTACTCCTGTCCGTGTGGCAGATGTCGCCACGGTGCAACCCGGGGTTCTCCCTGTCTACACTGCAGTCACTGCAGATGGCAGCCCTGCTGTGCTGCTGAACATTACTCGTCAGCCGTCCAGCAACACGGTAGCGGTTGCCGATGCCGTAGCTGCACAGATTGAGCAGCTCAGGAAGATACTTCCTGCCGGCGTTCTGCTCAAGCCCTACTACAATCAGTCGGAACTGGTCCGTGAAAGTGTCAGGAGTGTTCGCGACGCCATTCTGATTGGACTTGTGCTCGCCTGCATCATCCTCTTCCTCTTTCTTGGGGACTGGACGTCGTCTCTTGTCGCCGGCCTGGTGATTCCGGTTACGGTTGCGATCACGATTCTCTTTCTGTGGATCATTGGCGAAAGCTTCAATCTGATGACGCTTGGCGGACTGGCGGCTGCGATCGGGTTGGTCATTGATGACGCCATTGTTGTCGTAGAGAACATCGTGCTTCATCGCGATAACGGTGAAACACGAGCGGATGCAGCTCGCCTGGCCCTGAAGGAGATTGCGATTCCACTGATCGGTTCAACGGTCACACCGGTCGTCGTCTTTTTGCCTCTGATTTCAGTAACTGGGGTTACAGGAAGCTTCTTCCGAGCGCTTGCGATCACGATGACGGTGGCGTTGCTAGCCTCGCTGCTGCTTGCTGTGACGTGGACGCCTGCGCTGAGCCTCATCTTCCTCCGCGAGCGCCGAGAAGAAGAGCCGGCGCATGAGCACTACGGGAAGATGATGAGCCGTATCCTTTCGTGGCATCAGAGAGCGCTTTCCTGGGCACTGGCACGCCCGCTGATGCTCCTTTGCATCTGCGGATTGCTTGTTGCTGGAACCTACGTTGCCTACGAGTCGCTCGGCTCTGATCTTTTGCCGTCAATGGATGAAGGCGGCTTCATTCTGGACTACATCATGCCCGCTGGAAGCTCACTGACGGAGACGAACCGGGTTCTCGACCATGTGAATCAAATTTTGCACTCAATGCCCGAGGTCGAAAGCACATCACGCCGTACGGGCCTCCAGATGGGACTTGCGGCGGTGACGGAAGCGAACACAGGTGACCTGACGGTGAAGCTGAAGAATAAACGAGACCGCGATATTGACGAGATCATCGCGGATGCGCGCGCACAGATCAAAAAGACGGAGCCTGAGCTCGACGTTGAGTTTATTCAGGTTCTGCAGGACATGATCAACGACCTCTCGAATGCGCCTGAGCCTATTCAGATCAAGCTCTTTGCAAACGATCCCGCTCTCTTGTCGGAACTGGGACCAAGGGTGGGCGATGCTATCAGTAAGATCTCCGGCGTTGTGAGTGTCGAGAACGGCATTGAGAATACGATCAGCGGACCGGCGACCAGTTTTCAGATCGATCCTTCGGTTGCAGGCCGCATGGGCTTCACGCCGCAAGAGGTTGCGGAGGATGCCACTTCCATCCTCGATGGAGTGAACATAACAGATCCGCTCATTGCAAATGGGCGTCCCTATACGATACGTGTTCGCCTGGGAGACGAAACGCGTCAATCACTCGATGCGATCCAGAACACGGTATTTAATAGTGCCACAGGGAAGCTGGCGACACTTGGTTCGCTCGCTCAGATAACACAGCTTCCTCCTCAGAATGAGATTCGACGGGAGAACCTGCAACAGCTTGTCGTGGTGACGGCACAGCTTGAAGGCTCAGACCTGGGAACGGCCATCGCCAGGGTCCAGCGCACGATAAGCGCTATGCATCTGCCGCCGACCGTTCGAGTAGAGTACGGCGGCACGTATCAAGAGCAACAGCAGTCTTTCCACCAGCTACTGAAGGTGCTGGTCATCTCGCTTGCGCTTGTCTTCGGCGTACTGCTGGTCGAGTTCCGCAATTTTTCAGCTCCGATTGCTATTCTGACCTCATCGGTGTTGTCCATTGCAGGAGTTGTGTTTGCCCTGCTGATAACAGGCGTGACCTTCAATGTCGCCTCGTTCATGGGGCTTATCATGGTCATCGGCATCGTCGCGAAGAATGGAATTCTGCTTCTGGACGCAGACGAGCGGTACCGCAAGGAAGGAGCTTCTGCGCAGGAGGCAATGCTCCATGCGGCTCAGCGCCGTTTGCGTCCGATCCTTATGACAGCGACAGCGGCCATCTGTGGCATGTTGCCTCTTGCATTCGCTCTAGGTGCGGGATCGCAGATGCTCCAACCGCTCGCGATCGCGGTAATCGGAGGTCTCGTTCTGTCGATGCTTCTGAGCCTGATCGTTACGCCGGTGGTGTACTACCTGCTCACCTCTCGCCATCGAACGGTTGAGAAGCCTGATCTTGTTCAATCGATTTAAAGTCAAAAGGAAGAGGCCCGCGTAATGCGGACCTCTTCCTTTTTGGCGTTTTCATCGCGTAACGACGAGAATCTCGAAGCTGTCGGGCAACACGGATGGACGCGGATGTGGTACCGCTGCCGTCGGGGCAGGTGCGGGGCCAAACTTTGCTGTGGAGAGGTATATCTTGCCCGTTGATGTATCCAACGCCATCGTTCTGGCGCCGCGCGCGGTAGGTACAGATTGCAACCGCGGAAATCCCTGCTTGTTGGCGTCAATCACCGTAAGCGTTCCGTCTCCGTTTGATGAAAACGCAAGGCCGGTCTTTGGGTCGAAGCCTGCGGCATCCGGCGAATCTCCGATGGTAGCCAGCCCAAGAAGCTTCCCTGAGTCATAGCTGACGACCGCCATCTTGCCGCCATCACATACAGAGAAGAGACGATGCTTTGCATGATCGAGCGCCATACCGGAAGGAGAGTCGCATCCCTGGAGTGGCCACACCGATAAAGCTTTCCTGGACTGCGCGTCAAGTTTCACAATTGCGTTCATGTCTTCGATGTTCACAAACACTGAGCCGTGTCCATCCACCTGAGGAAACTCGGGCTTACCAGGCAATGAGATCGTTGCGACGATCGTATTGTTGGCGGCATCCATCACGGTCACATCATGGCTGCGGCCGTTGAACGCCCAAACGGTATGAGTGACTGGCTCGAAGGTAATGCCGTCGGGATTCGTGCCCGCTCCAACGATCTGTTTCACTGCGAGAGTGCTGCGATCAAACACGACGATGGCGTTTCCAGCGCCATCGCTGGCATAGCCGGTCTTGCCATCCGGATTCAAGGCTACTCCGTGTGTGCTCTTGAGGCCGCTGATCGCACCGATAAGTTTTCCTGTGGCAGTGTCCAACACCTCGACCCGTGCGTTGTGAGTTACGTACAGACGGTGCGCTGCATCGTCGCTGAGCAGGTAGTCCCAGCCGCCCTGTCCGCCAACCCTCCAACGGTCTGCGACGTGATAGTTCTGAGCCTGAGAGAGAGAAGCAGACAATAGGAGGATGGTTCCCGCTGCTACCTTGAATGAAGGCATTTGAAACTCCTGGAAGAACTCGGCATCTCTGTCGCATTCCGAGTTTCATCTTCGCGCCTTAAATGAAGCTGAAACCTCGTGTGTGGAAGGGGCGGTCAGCACAGGAAGGAGTACGCTAACGATGGCCCCTCCATCCGGGTGGTTCGCAATGGAGATACTCCCGGCAACGTGGTCGCAGATTGCTTTGCAAATGGAGAGGCCTAAACCAGTTCCACCGCTCTTGCGGCTACGTGACGGGTCCCCGCGATAGAACGGCTCAAACAGAAATTGCTGATCTTCAGAACGGATTCCCTCGCCAAGGTCTCTTACGGATAGATGAATCTGCTCGTGGTCGACCGTCATTTTAACTTCTACCGTACCGCGCTCGGGACTGTGCTGGAGCGCGTTGAGAACGATGTTTGAGCAGAGCAGGGAGGCATCGCGGCGATCGAGCTCCACTGTCGCCGGAGTCAGGGGCGAGACGCCAACGTTGATGTGCCTGAGCGCAGCGAAGGGTGCGCTCTGGTGCACTGCATCCAGAAGCGCCTCATCGAAACGACAGGATTGACCTTTGCTCTGCGCCTGCTCCAGCCTTGCGAGCGTCAGCATCTTTTGCACGGTGTTCTCCAGCCGTGTGAAGTCATCCAGCGCAAGCTCCAGCCCACGCGCGTACTCGTCCGGGGTCCGCCTCTTCATGGAGAGGAGCTGCAGCGATGACTTCACGATTGCAAGGTCTGTCTTCAACTCGTGCGCGGCATCGCTTGTAAAACGCTTCTGTTGCTCGAAGGAACGCTGAAGCCTGGCAATCGTCTTTTCAATCGCGAGCGCGAGAGGGCGTAGCTCGACAAATGTCGTGGCGCCTGCCGGTGGCACAAACTGCCAGACCTTTGCGGTGATCTTCTCCGCTTCAGCAGCAAGAGCGTGAATTGGCGAAAGTGATCTGCGGATCAACCAGATGAGAAGCAGGGTTGTGACGCTGAGCAGGATTGCTGTTGCAATGGCGAAGAACCGGATGGCTTCCAGAATTTCGTGCCACACGTGGCCAACGGGCTGCCCGTAGACAACTGTAATGTGGTGATGGATTCCGCCATTTTCCTCAGGATCGATGATTCGGTCTCCACCGAAGACAAAAAAACGGTAGGACCGGCCCTCTATTCGTGCATCCACGAATGTTCCTTCCTGAATTGGTATCTGCGGAAGCTGCCCTGCAAATCCAAGGACTCTGCCACGGTCATCCGTAGCCTTGTATATGGAAGCGTCCGGAAGCGTGAAACCCTGGGAATCTAGAACGACATTGTCTCCTTTATCGTCGGCGTCCTGCACGGCTCCAAAGATAGCGCTGGAATGACTTCGCATATTGGCGTCGAAGACCTTGTACTGGATCCGGTACTCGTTGACCGTGATAGCTGCGATGAGAGCCAACGCAGCCGATAGCTCAAGTAAAAGTACCGAAGCAATGAGCCGCCGTGTGATGGATGTCCTGAATGGCATCAGGCTGTTTCTCCACGAAGCCTGTAACCACGGTGACGGAGAGTTTCGATGAGTGGTTCCGTGTCAGGCAGATTCAACTTCCTGCGCAGGTTTGACACATGCGCTTCGATGACGTTCGAGTGGTGCTCCCACTCGAAATCGTAGAGATGTTCCAGTAACTCGTGCTTCGAAACGACCGCCCGTGGGCGATGAGCCAGATACTGAAGAATCCGAAACTCTGTCGGCGACAGATCGATCTGTCGGCCCTGCCTCAGCACCGTCTGGTGAATGGTATCCAATTCCACATCTGAGACCTTCAACACGGCGGATGACACTCCTTTTGCACGACGAATCAACGCCTTCACTCGCGCAATCAACTCGCCCAGATCGAATGGCTTGGCGAGATAGTCGTCGGCGCCGCTGTTGAGCAATTCGACGACGGACTCTTTTCCCTCCTGCGCCGTCAGAATGAGTACAGGCGTGTGAAGTTTGGCCTGCCTCAAATCCTTGAGGACTTTCTGTCCGCTCTTTCCGGGTAGCATAAGGTCCAGGATAACGGCGTCGAAGACGTCCTGCTCGGCCATGTGAGAACCCGCCAGCCCATCAGGAGCATGGTCTACGGCAAATCCTGCCTCGCGCAATGCCGCTGTGATGTTTTCGGCCAACCGTTCTTCGTCCTCAATAAGAAGTAATCGCACGGGATGTCCTGAATATAATTCTCGCGATCGTTTCTTAAACACAACTGAATGCTATTCGGGAGCGTTGATTCGAGGACTCCTAGAGGCTCTTTACGTTTGGCCCTAGCGTTTCTGTACCGAGCGGTGATCGATTGTGCCGCCGATATCATACCCGGTGGGACGCCCAGGCGGAGCCAAATCTAGAACGTCTTCAGAAATTCGATGAGTGCGCGTTTGTCTTCGTCGCTGAGCGGAGGCTCTTCGGCAAAGTAGCTTGTGCCGAAGTAATGGCCGCGGTTGACGACCAGGTCGGGGCACTTGCTTAGCAGCATCAATGGGTCCTTGATGTTGGCGAAGGCCTTGTTGACTTCATCATCCGAGGCTCCGGCGGGCACAGAGTTCTCATGCTTTGCCTTGAGGCGGAGGTCGAAGACCCGCTTCTGATAGGCAGCACGCTGGATGGGATCGTGAGTTTCAGGAACGACGTTCAGGTTGGCTAGCAGGCCGACAGGCGTTCCTTTGGGAATGGGACCGATGGCGATCCCTTCCTCTGCGAAGATGCTAGGGAGGAAGCGGGCGAGAATGCCATGGAGGCCATTCAGGAAATCGGGAAGGTAGCCGCTGGCGACTCGAATATAGCTGCGGTCGGTGGTGCGGTCGATCGTGCCGGGAACCTTGTCGCCGAGGACGGAGTCGTACTGCCGCTTCTCAGGCCAGAGGAGTTCCTCAATGGACTCCTGGAATGAGTCAAGGCGCGCATCGACCGAGGGGCTTGGGTTGAACTTGCCGAGGCTGTTGTTGAGCAGGAATGGCGCGGTTGACCAGAGGCTGATGAGCATCGACCGTTGGGCAATCAGAGTCGCGCGCGACGGCGGATGTACGATACGCTTTCCAGGCTCAGACATGCGATGAACGGCGTCCCTCTGTACGAGCCAACTGGCGACGAAGTCTTTGACTAAGCGTATTTAAGGAATCGTCCTAAAAGCCCGGCGGCGTTTCCATGGATACGTTGAAGGCGCTCTCAAACGCGATTGCCGCCTGGGCGAGCCGTCCCTCTTCGAAGAGCCGGCCGATGAGCGTGACGCCGTGGGGTACGCGCCGAGGAGGAGAGAACTTCGGCAGGGGATGAGCCGGGTCGGGAGCCCAGTCGCTGCGAGCCTCTGCGACCTGAACGAAGCCAGCGCGCAGCGTGAGCGACGGGTGTCCCGTGAAGTTGGTGATGGTCAGCATCTCGTCGCGCAGTGAAGGGACGAGTAGGAGTTCAACCTGCTCCATGACGCGGGCCATCTGCTGGGCGACCATACGACGGAGACGATCGGCCTGGACGAGATCGACCGCCGAAAGAAAGCGTGACTGACGGAAGCTGTTGGGCCATGCGTCGGGAACCTGAACTCGCAGCTGGTCGACGGCGTGAGTGAGAGTCAGATCTTCAAATGCTGCGGCGGACTCCGCAAAGAGGATGAGCTCGAGCGAGTCGTAGGACCAGTCCGGAAGCGAAACTTCGACTGGTGTCATTCCAAGTTGATGGATCGTTTCGAGCGCGGAGCGATCGACCTGGGTGGCGGGAGCCTCTTTCATCCAGGCCGGGATGTAGCCGACACGGAGCCCTTTGGCGGGAGAGGCAGCGTCAAAGTCCAGGTGGCTCTGTACACAGGCGAGGTCGCGACCATCGGGGCCTGTGATGGCATTCAATACGAGAATGGAATCTTCGACGGTGCGAGTCATCGGGCCGAGCTTGTCGAGCGACCAGCAGAGTGTCATGGCGCCGGTGCGAGGGACGCGACCGAAGGTTGGGCGCAGGCCGGTGATGCCGCAGCGCATGGCGGGGCTGGTGATCGATCCGAGGGTCTCTGAGCCGATCGAAAAGGCGACCAAGCCTGCAGCAGTCGCGGCTCCGGGGCCTGCCGAGGATCCGGAGGAGCCCTCATCGAGCAGCCAGGGATTCATGGTCTGGCCACCGAACCAGATGTCGTTGAGGGCGAGGGCGCCGAGGGAGAGTTTGGCGATGAGCACGGCGCCCGCCTGGTTGAGCCGTTCGGTGACCGTGGCGTCGGCGGAAGGGATACGGTTGCGGAATGGCTCGGCCCCGTAGGTCGTGGCGATGCCCGCGGTGTCGAGGAGGTCCTTGGCTCCCCATGGAATGCCATGCAGAGGGCCGCGATAGTGGCCCGCGGCAATCTCGCGGTCGGCGGCGCGAGCCTGTTCGAGTGCGTGGTCGGCGGTAAGGGTGATGACACAGTTCAGCTTTGGATTGAACTGATGGATGCGGGCGAGATAGATGTTTGTAAGGCGCTCGCTTGTGAGCTTTCGGGCCTCGATCCAGCGCGAAAGCTTACTGACGGGAGCAAATGCGATCTCTCGATCGGAGGAGGGAAGTGGACCTGGATTGGCTTCGCTGCGAATGAAGCGGTTCGCGTTGGGGCCAGGCAACTGCCCGGGGAGCACTGACCGTATGGTGGAGAACGGCTGGATGTCATCTGGGATGGCAACGCGTCGTGGGCCCGTGCGGCGCTCATAGAGCGGCGCCATGGCATTGCGCCAGTTTGTTGCGGCCTCCGCACGATGTGGTGCAGTAAGCGGCACCTGGACGAGTTTCTCCGCCTCGGCGAAGGTCGCGGAGTTGACCTCTGGGCCAACGGCAGGAGCTGTGCCGAAAGCAGGCGGAGCGCCTGGGGTGGTGGATGGAGGAGGTGCCTGGGCTGCGGCTTCTTCGACGGCGGCGGCCGAGGCAAGTACGGCAAGTGCGCTCTGAGCTAGGAACTGACGGCGGGACTTTGGACTGGCGTTGGAACTGTCGTACGAGTTGGACATGCGCTGGCCTCTAACAGGCGATTGTAGATGGGGCGAAGGAGCGATCAGCGTAGGCTATTCGGGGACCTGCCAGCCGGCGAGCGTCTGCGCGAGAGTTGCTTGTCCGGAGCCGCCATTCGCAAGAGCGCTTGCCATCTCGGGAAAGGCGGCGAGGACATCGGGAGACTTCGCCCATACCGGGGTGTCCTGAATGGTGTAGTGATAGGCGACATGAGTCTCCGGGAAGCCGGTTGCTCCTTTGGCTGGTGGGGTGAAGCTGTCGATGGTGCTGATGGTCCGATGGCCATAGCAGAAGCGGGGAGCGTAACGTGAGCCGGCAGGGGCGACGGTGTAGCGGGTTGTATGCACGGAGGACTCGTAGCTTGACTCAAGCATCTTCGACTTGACGAGGGTATTCAACTGCTTCGTCATGTCCGGATCGGACGTGGCGTAGGGAAAGCGCACTCCTGAGAAGAGGCATTCGGGGTGTTCCAGAAAGTACGAATTGAGGACCTGGGTGAAGTTTGCGGGCGTGGGCTTGGTTTTGGAGTTACATCCCACCACCGGCAAGACGATTGCTATGAATGCGGCGGCGATGAAAGCTCCTGCCTTTGCGGTTTTCGTTCGAACAAGATCGGGGATCATTCGCGCTCCTGGGATGATTATCGCCGGTTCTGCGCATTCTTGTGTTCAGACGGAGATATGCCCCTCTATTGGGGATGCCGGGAGAGTCCTCCAAAAGGGCAGAAGCAGCGTATGATGACGAGCCATGCCTTTCTTTTCCGATGCGCGGGAGACTTCGGCTCGGTACGGAAGATACATCGCTGAGTTTCAGGAGCTCTCAAAACGGCATGAGGTCAGTTCGGGGACGCCGGAAGACTTTTACCGGCTGGCTGCCAAGCTGGCCTCCGACGAGAGGTTTCGTGCGGACTTTTGCACGCTGACCCGGTCGGGTGGCACAGCGTGAAGGGGGGCGGTTTACGCTGACGCGGATTCTTACCATAATTGCCATTGCAATGGGCGGAGAGACCATCGATACGATCGGCACCACAGGCGCGGTTCCAGTGAGTATGGTCGTCGTCTTTCTTGCTGGCGTGGGCGGCTGGAGCGACGACGAGAAATTCCTTCGGACGTTTCAGAGGCGATCACGAAAGCGACGACGCAAGCCGTAACGGCGAGTGAGAAGCAGCAGTTTCTGTACGACGAAAAGGAGGCGCTCGAGTTGGAGCGCCGCCTGGCAGCGGAGCCGAATGACTTTCAGGGGATCACGTCGTCGCTGCTGGCAGCCCGGCGAAGGTGAAGGAGGCGCTGGGCCGCCTGGAGCTGCATACGCTGGAGCTGAAGCTTCATTTGGACAGCATTGACAGTCGAATTGAGCGGATCGAGCCTCACCTGGACGACCTGGCTTCCCGGCTGTCGGCAGGGAAGCCGCAACGCAAGGGGGAAAGCAACACGTTCGGGCGCAGCTTCCGGTCATGCGTTATTCGCAGCCTGCGCTTCGTGTTGGTTCGGAGACGAATCTACCTGATGATGCGCCGAAGAGACCTGAGTCTGCTCCGAGCAAGTCGCAAAGTGCTCCTTCGGGTAGCTTTCGAGGGCTAAGGAAGGAATATCAGGTTCGGCGGCTGCATCAGCTGCTGGCGGCCTCCGCCGTATTGCTGGTGGTGATGGCGTCAGTATTGGGGTTACTGCTCTACAACAGCCCCGGGCGCGTGTTGAAGAACGAGACCGGAGAGATTTTCGCGAGCACGATAGCAGATGCCCCTACGAGGCCGACGGCCGGGGATTCTGCTGCGGCGAGTGCAGGCAACTTCACCCCCTTGGCGCTGCAGTGCCAACGGAAGCGCCTGCGCCGCAGAAGATCGAACCAGGTCCTCCGCCGGCGGTGAAGCCAAAGCAAGCAGAGACGAGAGGCGCTACTCTACCGAGCGGATCGGGCGAGACTGCGAGAAAGATCAACGTAGAGAACGCAAGAGAAGAACCACTCAAGACCCCGGTCATTCATCTGGCGGATGGCTTGCCGGGCGCAATTGCCGCCAGACCGTCGGACGGATCATCGGTGAAACCGGCCGCTCGGGCGAGTCGGCGGTCTCGAATGCATCGGCCCGCGCTGGCGCGACTGCCTCGGCCGCGGGTGATAAGGAAGCGATAAAAGCCCCTGAGACTCGCATCAAGGTATTCGTCCCGGCGAGTTCTCTGGTACGGAGTGCGATTGCGTCACCGCCTCCGATCTATCCGTCGACGGCACGGATTGCGGGGGTGGAGGGAGAAGTGGTGCTGCAGGCGCTTATCTCGGAGAAGGGGACAGTCGAGTCGGTAAGCGTCATCAGCGGACCGGCGCCGCTGCATAGTGCTGCGCTGGACGCGTTGCGGCGCTGGAGATTCAAACCGTACCTGATCGACGGACATCCCGTGGCGGTCCGTACGTTCGTCGACTTTCGTTTCAAGATGAATTACTAGCGAAGCCGGCGCCAGGGGGTCGGCAGCCGTCTTAGAACTTCGGATAACCCGGCTCGATCCGGGAGCATCCAACCCGCGAAGCAAAAAATCTAAGGAGATCGACCGGATGAAGACCATTCAGTGTCTAGCTGTGCTCGTGTTCTCATTGGGTACCATGACGGCGTTCGGCCAGGCAGGTGCTCAGGCACCACCGGCGGACGCGGTCACGGGTCGACCCGTGACCGATGATGATATTGCAGTGCTTCGCCAGGACGTACAGGCGGACAAGACAGAGATCATCACCCGGAATATGAACTTCACCGACGAAGAGTCGAAGGCCTTCTGGCCGGTCTACCGCGAGTATGCGCACGAGCAGCAGAAGATTGGGGACCAGCGCGTCGCCCTGATCAAGGATTATGCCGCTAACTATGACAAGATCGACGATACCCAGGCCGATAGCTACATCCAACGCGCGGTGAAGTATGAGGAAGAGATGGCCGATCTTCGGAAGAAGTATATTCCGAAGTTCAAGAAGGCAATAGGGGCGAAGCAGACCGCAAAGTTTCTTCAGGTAGATAACAGGCTGAACCTGCTGGTGAACGTGCAACTGGCGGCACTGTTGCCGCTCATCAAATAGCAGCCCAATCCGGAATGGCACCGAGAAGGGCGGCATCTTCGGGTGCCGCCTCTTTGTCTTGCGGGAGACAAAAGAAGAATTGGTAAGATCGCTAGGAGGCCTCTCCGACGATGGAAGCAGCAAATCTGCGCCGAAGGCGATGGGCTGGATACGCATTCGCGGCGTTGACCGGCATCCTTCTGGCTTTTATGTTCGGGCGCGGAGCGCGTTACCCCAAAGGGCTCGTCCATAAGAGCGAACGAACATCGATGCCCGCTCTCGTGCTGAGGCAGCTCGATGGAGGCTCGTGGCGGCTTGCCGATCATCGCGGTCAAGTGGTCGTGGTCAACTATTGGGCGAGCTGGTGTTCTCCATGCTGGGAGGAGGCTCCGGCCCTGATGCGGCTGAATCGAGAGATGGGACCGGAGGGGCTGGCTGTGGTGGGGATCGCGATGGACGAAGGCAGTCCTAAACAAGTCGCCGAGAACGTTCGTCATTTTGTGCAGGCACTCCAGATCGCTTATCCGATTGCACTGCCAGAGCCGATGTCGCAGATGGCCTATGGCATGGAGGGACTGCCAACAACGATTCTGGTAGATCGCAACGGCAAAGTCGCCCGGACGTACGTTGGTGCAGTAACGGAAGCGGATTTGAGGAGGGAGATCCGCGCCTTGCTGAGTGATACTGCGCGCGGAGGTTTGTGAGCGAAGCAATCAGCGCTTGAGGACTACTTCGCTGCTCCTCGCTGCGCCGAATTCATGTCCAAAGTAGAAGCGTTCGACCGCCATGCAGAAGATGTGCTCAAGGGCGAGGTGACACTCCTGGACGTTCATCGTGACATTGGACGGAATGATGACGTTGTGATCGCACAGCGCCCGCATTTGCCCTCCGCCATTGCCGGTGAAGCCGATGGTGGTGATGTTCATCTCTTTGGCCTGCTGGACAGCCTGAAGGATGTTCTTCGAGTTGCCCGAGGTGGAGATTCCGAGAAAGACGTCACCGGCTTGACCGAGTGCCTCTACTTGGCGGGCGAAGATGCAGTCGAAGGAGAAGTCGTTTCCTGCGGCTGTTAGGATCGACGTGTCGGTGGTGAGGGCAACAGCGCGCAGGGCGGGCCGGTTCTCGGTGAGCCGGACGACAAACTCAGCAACGAGGTGCTGCGCATCTGCAGCCGACCCTCCATTGCCGGCTACCAGGAGCTTGCGTCCCGCCTGCATCGCGTTGGCGGTAAGTTCGGCGATGGTGACGATGGTATCGGTGACATGAAGGTCGGCGAGAGTGGCCTGCATGGTTGCGATGGACTGCGCGAGTTGCTTCTGAACCAGATGCTTCATGAACTCTCCAGCAGCAATGCCTGCCACTGACAAGGGTAAGGGATTGAGACGGGGAAATCCATGCACGTTGTGCCTGTGAAGATTGGCGTCGTAGATGCCGCTCAGTGAGAAGAGTCTTCGCGGCGGCCGGCCTTGTTTACAGTGGTGAGGGTTCAATGGGGAGGAAGGCGTGCGTGTTATTTCGAAGTATCTGGTGCTTGTCGTTACGGCGTTGTCCCAGGCATCTCTCGCTCAGCCCGGCCAGCCGGCAGCCGGTGCGGAGCCGGGTAAGACCAAGCTCCTGTGGCCCGGGGGAGCTCCGGCGGCACTGGGGAACGAGGATGCGGACAAACCTGCGCTGACGGTCTTTCTGCCCGCTGTGGCGAATCCGACCAGATCGGGAGTTGTGATTGTGCCGGGTGGTGGATACCAGAATCTCGCCATGGAGAAGGAAGGGTTTGCGGAGGCGCGCTGGCTGAATGAGCGGGGCGTGGCGGCCTTCGTGCTGAAGTACCGCCTGGGGCCGCGATACCACAACCCGGTAGAGCTTGGAGACGCGCAGCGGGCGATCCGGCTGGTACGGGCTCATGCAGCGGAATACGGTTTGGCCGAAGATCACATCGGCATGTGGGGGTTCTCGGCAGGCGGGCACCTGACGGCGACGGCGGGAACTCACTTTGACGCGGGCAGCCCTGGCTCTGTCGATGAGGTCGAGACGAAGAGCAGCCGGCCGGATTTTCTGATCCTGTCCTATCCGGTGATTACGATGACGGACCCATCAGTGCACAGCGGCTCGAAGCTTTATTTGCTGGGGGAAGACCCGGATCCGGCGCTGGTGCACTCGCTCTCCGACGAGACCCAGGTCACCAGCCAGACTCCGCCTGCCTTTCTGTTTGCGACGACGGATGACAAGACGGTCCCGGTAGCGAACAGTGTGATGTTCTACATGGCGCTGGTGAAGGCGGGCGTGCCCGCGGAGATGCACCTCTTCCAGCACGGCGCGCACGGAGCCGGACTGGCTGCGACGAATCCGCAATTGAGCATCTGGCCGGATCTGCTGATCAAGTGGATGCGGGAGCGCGGCTACGCAGCTCCCTGATCGAAGAATCAAGATGTTACGGGCGTGTAACGAGGTGGGAGGCGTGCGACCAGAGTGGAAGGGATGTATCCGAAGGTGCAATAGCGATGCACGTACGGGGCATTGTAATCGAGAGCTGTTTTGACACAATGGTCTACGGAAGAGACCCGGAAGTGTTGCTCGATCACGCCTGGCGCGGAAGTCTTTTGAAGTTTCAGGGAGTGGAAGTGAACTCGTCGATTGTCTTGATCTCTGCGGT
The DNA here is from genome assembly GCF_000745965.1 of Edaphobacter aggregans DSM 19364. Lineage (GTDB taxonomy): Bacteria > Acidobacteriota > Terriglobia > Terriglobales > Acidobacteriaceae > Edaphobacter > Edaphobacter aggregans. The sequence goes on from NZ_JQKI01000015.1 coordinate 57,628, forward strand.
ATCGGCATCTTTGGCTGCTGGCGTGCTAACTGCTTATGGAATCTGTGTCAGCATGTTTCGCCTCTTTCGCATCCACGCGAAGCAGGTAGCCGCAGAACGGCAGGCTCGCGCCGTTGTGTCGGCCACGCAGGCTGTTGAGAGTTAGCCCGAATCTCCCCGGGATTCAATCAGTCAAATTAACAAGAAAGCTTACTGTGGCTGCGTCTGCTGCTGACGGCGAAGACGCATGAGCTCGTCGTAGATCTGCTGTGGCGTTTTGACTCCGTTGGGAGACTGCTGGGTGGAATCGGCAGGCTGCGCGGTGGCCGGCGCTGGAGCCTGGTTCGTGTTTTCGCTATCCGCCCTGGGCGGCGTGATCGGTGCGGCGACCGGATTTTCGTTTGCCGGGCGGGACTGAGATTCGGGTGGCGGCGCGGGTGGACTGGCCACGTGGCGGGGCGCGTCGTCGGAGTTGTCGGAGTTGTCGGAGCCGTTGTCGTCAAAACGGGCGGCGTTCGGATTGGGTGGCGTGGGGCCCCCGGTGCGCGGGGTAAGGATCAGTTCAGATGCCTTATCGCCCGCGCCTGCTATCAAGAGCATATTGCTGCCGGTTCCGTCGAGAAGTTTGCCAAGCACATCGGAGGTTGCCGCCGGCCCGTACTCCCCGAAGACGCGCTCCTCGGCGACCCCTCCCGTGATCTTGATTCCGGTGAGCCGGGAGACCTCGCGGAGGATCTGATTGAGGCTTGAGTTGGAGGCCGAGATGGTAAGCTGTCCATCGGCATAGGAGACTGCTGCACGGTGCGGGGCGCTCTCTGCGGGCGTGAGTGGGGCTGGCGGCGGGGCAGGGGCCGCTGTGGGGCTGGTCGGAGGAAGCGTGGGAGTGGGCGTTATCTGCAAGTTGCGGGACGCCTGCGCAAGCGCCCGCGACTGAGCGGGCGGCAGCGCTGAGAGGGCGGCCAGCGTGAGCGCGGACAGTCGAATTGGCATCCGAAGGCGCATGAAATCAATCGGTACGGTAGAGATACGACGTGCAGCCAGATAAAAGGTCACAATGCCGATCGACTCGCCGTCCGGTGAGTAGACAGTCTACCGCGTTATTGTCGCTGCCAGCGCAAGGGCATGCGAGACGGATCACTCTGTACTAGACTTGTGTCGTAATTGCGCCGTGACGGGATTGCGAGGAACGTTGTATGTGGAGTCTGAAGCGTAGGAGCAAGGCAGCCGGTCGTTGGGCGCTGAAGGTGCTCTCGGTCGCGGCACTGGGTGCTGGAGTCGTGCTGGGGGAGACGTGTACGACGCAGTCGGCGATGACGCCGGCGGAACGCGACGGTTTGGCTGCAGCTGCTCGGGGAATGGCCGAGAAGGTGCTGGCCAACGATGCCGCGGGTCTGCGTGCCATGACGATCGAGGAGTACGCGAAGGACTTTACGGCGATTCAGAGTGCAGTCGGGAACGCTTCGGCCAAGGTGAAGGGCGCGACCATGGTGGTGGAGCAGGTGTATCTGCTGGATGCCAGCGACCTGAAGCGCGCGGCGGATGGAACGGCTCCGAACACTCAGTTTCTGTGCACGCTGAACAAGTCCATTGCTGAGGTGGACTTCTCGATTCCCGGGCTGCCACCAGGCAAGTACGGGTTCGCGATCGTCGAGGCTCGGGGCATCGCAGCGCCGTGGCGGCTCTCGTTCCTGATGCAGCAGGAGGGAGGCCAGTGGAAGATGGGCGGGTTCTACCCGAGGGCAATGACCGCCGCCGGCCACGATGGTCTGTGGTACTGGACCGAGGCGCGCAGGATGGCGAAGAGTAACGAGCGATGGAATGCCTGGCTCTACTACAAGCAGGCGGAGACGCTGCTGAATCCGACGGATCTAATTCAGAGCACGCATTTGGAAAAGCTGCACAGCGAGCAGACCTCCGCTGCTCCGCCAGCGGCTTCGGAGGGGGTGAGCCCGCAGGCTCCGCTGGTGGTAAAGGGTGCCGATGGAGCGGAGTATCACTTCACAGGGCTGGGAGTGGACGATTCGCTGGCGAAGGACAAGGTAGATATCACGGCCCGGCTGAAGGTAGAACAGATCGGCGATCCGGTGGTCGCGCGCAAGCGGAATATAGATGCGATGAACGCGCTTGTGGCCGCCTATCCGGAGTTGCGCAAAGGATTCCACGGTGTGTGGGTGTTTGCGGAGGCTCCCGGTCAGAACCCGTATGCCACGGAGCTGGCGATGAACGACATTCATTGAAGTGGACGGTGGACCGAGAGATCGGATTTACATTTACGCGGCTGAGATTCAGGGGCTGGGACTGGGATGCTATCTTGAAGACGCCTTCGTCTCTGCGCGGCGATACGAGTTTTCCGGCGGAGCGAACATCTTAGGTGAAGAGATATAGCGAGAACGATGGCCAAGATCAAGAAGACATTAAGCCAGGCGATTGAAGAGCGGCGCGCGACACCCAGTTTTGATGGGACCTCGATTCCGCCGGAGGACCTGAGGCAGATTCTTGATGCGGGTCTGCATGCTCCGAGCGGTTACAACATGCAGCCATGGCGCTTTATCGTTGTGCAGTCTCCGGAGCAGAAGAGGCGGCTGCGCGCTGCGAGCTACAACCAGGCCAAGGTGGAAGAGGCCTCAGCTGTGATCGTGGCCTGCGGTGACGCCGATGGCTGGCGCAAAGACCTTGATCTGATGCTGCATCTGGGGCGCGAAGGCGGAATGCCGGAGAGTTATGCGGCACAGGCGCGGACGAGCGTCTCGAATTTTCTTTCGGGCTTCAGCACCGAAGAGATGCGCGCCTGGCTAAATAAGCACGTCATGATCGCTTTTACCCACATGATGTTGATGGCCGAGGTGATGGGATACGACACGGCTCCGATGGAGGGCTTCGAGCAGGAGAAGGTGCACGAGGTGCTTCGTCTGCCGATGAGCTACTGGGTGGTGGCGCTGTTGGGCATCGGGTACCTGAAGGGAACGGACAAATACTATGGCGGGCGCTATGAGATGGGCCATACGGTGTTTGGCGAAGAGTTTGGCAAGCCACTGAAGTGAGCGCGCAGGGCGAAGAGGCGAGAGTGGGTCGGGAGTATCCGCAAGCCCCGATTGTCGGGGTGGCAGCTGTCGTGCTGCGTGGCGAGGATGTGCTGCTCATCCGACGAGGCCGGGAGCCGATGCTGGGGGCGTGGTCGTTGCCGGGCGGGGCGCTTGAGCTGGGTGAGACGACGGCGGAGGGCGTGGCACGCGAGGTCCTGGAAGAGACGGGGGTGCGCGTGCGTCCGGTGGCGATCGTCGCGACGCTGGACCGCATCGTTCGTGATGAAGATGGACGCGTGCGGTATCACTACGTGCTGGTGGAGTGGTTGTGCCTGGCTGAGGAGGCCGGCGCGGATCCGATATGCGGCGATGACGCAGTTGAGGCGCGCTGGGTAAGCCGCCTGGAGATTTTTTCCCAGGAGTACGACCTTGGTGCGTCTACACTGGGCGTGGTCGAACGGGCTTTGAAGCTTGCGGAGATGACGGAACGATGAGGTCGGTACGCTGGGTCCTGGCGGTTGTGATCGTGCTCACGCTGGCTGCGGGGCTCGTCTTCTACTTCAATCCGCTGTGGGTGGTGGACCAGCAGACGAGCTGGCGGCTGTGGCGCGAGGGCGTGAAGAGCGAGTACGTCGAGGCAGGCGGCTATCGGCTGCATTATTTTGAGGCGGGTAGCACGGAAGGCACACCGCTACTTCTGGTCCATGGCCTGGGTGCGCGGGGCGAGGACTGGCGAGCGATGATTCCGGCGATGGCAAAGGCGGGATTTCATGTCTATGTGCCGGATCTTCCGGGGTATGGGCGATCATCGAAGCCTGCGGATGCGAGTTACTCGATTGCGATGGAGGAGGAGGCTGTGGTCGCCTTCGCGCAGGCAATGCACCTGCCGCGCGTGGATGTGGGGGGATGGTCGATGGGCGGATGGATCTCGATGAAGCTGGCGCTGGATCATCCGGAGATGGTGGACAGGCTGGTGATCTACGACAGCGCGGGGATCTACTTTCCGGCCAGCTTTGGATCGGAGCTGTTCGTGCCCGGGGATGCACCGGGGGTGACGTGGCTGATGAAGGTTCTTTCGCCGCACCCGCAGGCGATGCCAGACTTTGTGATGCGCGCCGTGTTGCGAAAGATCGCGCGGAATGGATGGGTGGTGCAGCGAAGCATGGCCGCAATGACCGGCGGCCGCGATCTGCTGGACTTTCGCTTGCCTGACATTCGCCAGCCGACGCTGGTGGTGTGGGGATCGAAGGACGAACTGATTCCGCTCTCGGTGGGGAAGAAGATTCACGAGGGGATTCCGAACTCGTCGCTCGCTGTGATCGATGGGTGTGGACACCTGGCTCCGCTGGAGTGCTGGAAGCCGGTGGCGGAGGCTACGGAGAAGTTTCTGCGAGCGCCGCAGCCGGTGCAGGAGAGCGAGAGCGTGCTGGCCGCGGACTGAGCGATGGCCCCGGAGTCTTAGTCGACGTCAGTCTTCCATTGGTAGGCGCCGGGCTGTGGCAGGCCGACCTGCGCGAGAACGCGATGGACGAAGTTGCGCGCCATTTCGGCCGTGGATTGAGGCTGGTTGTAGAGCGTCGGAATGGCGGGAAAGATCGTCGCTCCGGCATCGGAGGCGAGCTGCATGTTGCGCAGGTGGATGCGATTGAAGGGCGTCTCGCGGACGCAGAGGATGAGCGGACGGCGCTCCTTCAGGCAGACGTCGGCGGCGCGGTGGATGAGGTTTGATGCGAGGCCATTGGCGATGGCGGCGAGGGTTCCCATAGAACAGGGAAGGATGATCATCGCATCGGTGGGATAGCTTCCGCTGGCGATGCTGGCGCCAATGTCGGAGTCTGCGTGCTGGCGAAGCTTTGCGCTGGGGGAGCCGAGGAGTTTTTCGGCGAGATCGTTGCGGCCGCTGATGGAGAGCTCCTCGGCGAAGACGCGGAGGGAGTTTTCCGAAGCGACGAAGTTGATGTGGTCGACGCGATCATCGGCGGCGAGGGCGCGGAGCATCTCGGCGGCGTAGATGGAGCCGCTGGCTCCGGTGACTGCGAGAGTGATGTTGCGCGTGGCTTGGCGAGTCTCGGACACGAGGATGATTATCGCTTATGCGTTGCGAAGAGCGTAGGCGACGATGGTCTCGCCGTGCGCGTTGTGCGCGTCGTTGAAGGCCTCGTTGCTGGCGGTCTCGATTGCGGGGATGGCGGGATCGAGCTCGGCGGCGGCGATCTCTCCCGTTGTGGCGGTGATGAAGCAGAGCTCGCAGGTGGCGAGGTTGTCGTCAGGCGTGCGCATGGGCGGGCCGAAGGTCCGGCAGACGATGGGGCGCACGGCGTAGAGATCGCAGGTACCGGTGACGGAGTCGAGGACGGGGCAGGGCTCATTCTCACCGAGGGCGTCTTCGGATTCGTCGGAGAAGAGTGGGGAGTCTTCGTAGTCTTCGGCGAGGATGCCGGTGACCGGGTCGCCCGGGAAGAGCGGGGACAGGCGATTGAGGGATTCGGCCGTGCGGGCACGAATGCGTGCGGCTCGCTGAGGGGCAGTTTGGTCGAGTGTCTGGAGGGCTTCGCGCAGGCGGGCTGCGTCCTGCTGGGAGATGGGGAAGACTCCGTGGCAGCACTGGGTGCAGCCGGGCCGACAGGCCAAATGTTGGCCGCTCCGTTGAGTGGCGGAGGCGAGGGCAGCATCTACGATCTGGATGAGTTCCGTCGCCATCGTCGTTTTGCTCTCGATTAACTACTTTCCTAAGACGCGCTCAAAGATAGCATCCACATTCGCCAACTGGCGGTTGTAGTCGAAGGCGTGGGCCAGCTTTTCTGGGGTTAGCCTCGCTGTAATCTCAGGGACTTTGGCGATCTCGTCGCGGAAGACGAGGTCGTTCTTCCAGGAGTTCATGGCGTGGCTCTGGACGAGGCGGTAGGCGTCTTCGCGACTCATGCCGGATTCGGCGAGGTCGAGCAAGAGCTGGCCGGAGAAGATGAGGCCGCCGGTGGATTCGAGGTTCTTGAGCATGCGCGCCGGGTAGACGAGCAGCTTGTCGATGAGGTTGGTGGTCTTCGTGAGCAGGTAGTCGGCGAGTATGGTGGAGTCGGGGAAGATGACTCGCTCGGCGGAGGAGTGCGAGATGTCGCGCTCGTGCCAGAGGGCTACGTTCTCGAGCGCGGTCTGGGCGTTAGCGCGCATGACGCGGGCGAGGCCGGAGATCTGCTCGCTGGTGATGGGATTGCGCTTGTGTGGCATCGCGCTGGAACCTTTTTGTTTCTCAGAGAAGAACTCCTCGGCCTCGCGGACCTCGGTGCGCTGCAGATGGCGGATCTCGGTGGCGATCTTGTCGAGTGAACTGGCGAGAACAGCGAGCGTGCTGATGTAGGCCGCGTGGCGATCGCGCTGCAGCACTTGCGTGGCGATGTCCGCGGGCCTGAGGCCGAGCTCAGCGCAGATCGCCTCTTCATGCTCGGGCTTGAGATGGCCGAAGGTTCCGACGGCGCCGGAGAGTTTGCCGACGCGGAGATCTTCGGCGGCGGCGTCGAAGCGCGTGAGGTTGCGCTGCATCTCAGCGTGCCAGAGGAGGAGCTTCAGGCCGAAGGTGGAGGGCTCGGCGTGGATGCCGTGGGTGCGGCCGATGATGGGGGTGTTCTTGAACTCGACCGCGCGGCGCTTGAGGACGTCCGAGAGGGTGACGATGCCGGCGCGGATGATGGCCGATGCCTCGCGGATCTGCAGGGCCTGGGCGGTGTCGACGACGTCGGTGGAGGTGAGGCCGTAGTGGAGCCAACGCGAGTGCTCGGGGTTCGCGATGTGCTCGGCGACGGTAGTGGTGAAGGCGATGACATCGTGCTTGACCTCTGCCTCGATGGCGTTGATGCGCTCGACGGTGAAGTCGCCCTTGTCGCGGATGGCATCGGCGGCCTCCTGCGGGACGAGGCCGAAGCGCGCGAGTGCCTGGGAGGCGGCGGCCTCCACCTTGAGCCAGCAGCGGTACTTGTTCTCGTCGGACCAGATGCGGCCCATAGCGGGGCGTGTGTAGCGGGGAATCATGTTTTTCCTTGCTTGATCGGTGAAAAGCCGGTGCGTGTTGGCGGACGTAGCCGAGAGTGGGTGGCATAGTCCTTCTCTTTTCTGCGTCAGATTCCATTCTACCGACATGTGTTTTCGTACTGCTCTGGCAGTCTTTGGGAGAACACAGAGCAGGGTATCTTTGAAAAACATCGTATTACGATATAATGGGCCGCGGGCGGCAATGGCGATGCGAAGGCGAATGACGGGAGCGCACGAGTTCCCCGAGAGAGTGAAGGCGCTGGCGGAGTTCCGGTACCAGTTGCGGCGTTTTCTCAGCTTCAGTGAAGAGGCTGCGGAGAGGGCAGGGATCTCAGCACAGCAGTACCAACTGCTCCAGGTTGTTGCGGCAGCGCCGGCAGGCATACAGGCCTCGATCTCATATGTCGCCGAACGCATGGTGCTGCGGCATAACAGCGCAGTTGAGCTGGTGGGAAGGGCTGAGCGCAGCGGGCTAGTGCGACGGCAGGAGGATGCGGCGGACCACCGACGTGCACTGATCTCGCTGACGCCGGAGGGCGAGGCGATGTTGGGGGGGCTGGTGAAAAAACATTGGATGGAACTGGAGAGCCAGGGACCCAAGCTCATGACAGCGTTGGACAGATTGCTGGGCGATGGCGCGCTGATTACCCAGCGGAGGAGTGAGACGCAATGAGCGAGACGGCAAAGAATGAGTTGCGGGATTACACCACGGCAGATGCCCGCATGGTGCTGATGAGTTGCATTGCGGTGATTATTGGTGGGGCGGGTGCTGTGTTGAGTTGGGCGCTGCTGCGGCTGATCTTCCTTGCGACCAATTTGTTTTATTTCCACCGCGTGAGCGCGCAGTTTGCCGATCCTGCATTCAGCCATCTCGGATGGAGGGTGTTATTTCTGCCGGTGATTGGCGGATTGCTGGTTGGTCTGATCGCGCGCTATGGGTCGGACCGCATACGCGGACATGGGATGCCGGAGGCGATTGAGGCAGTCCTGATGCGAGGGGCAAGGATTTCGCCGAAGATCACGGTCATCAAGCCGGTGGCAACGGCGATTGCGATCGGGTCGGGCGGCCCGTTCGGCGCGGAGGGGCCGATCATCATGACAGGAGGTGCGGCGGGGTCGCTGCTGGCGCAACTGATGAAGGTGAGCGACGCGGAGCGATCGACGCTGCTGGTGGCGGGTGCGGCGGCCGGAATGGCGGCGACGTTTTTGGCGCCTCTTTCCGCGATCCTCCTGGCGGTGGAGCTGCTGCTGTTTGAGTGGCGGCCGCGGAGCCTCGTGCCGGTGGCGGTAGCGAGCGTGACGGCTGCGGCGTTGCGCCGTCTGCTGCTGGGAAGCAATCCCGTGTTTCCGATGTCGGCGACGACGGCGGCGATTCCGGACAGCGCTATGCTTGGGGCGGTGTTTGCAGGTTTGCTGGCAGGGCTGCTGGCGCTGCTGCTCACGAGGGGAGTTCATTTTTTCGAGGAGATGTTTGAGAAGCTGCCGATCCATTGGATGTGGTGGCCGGCAATCGGCGGCGTGTTAATCGGACTGGGGGGCTGGGTGTATCCGCCGGCACTAGGCGTGGGCTATGCGACGATTCAGCGGATGCTGAACGGGGATACGGCATGGACGCTGGTGTTCGGGGTGCTTATTGTGAAGAGCCTGATCTGGACGAGCTCGCTAGGGTCGGGCACGTCAGGTGGAATTCTGGCTCCGCAGCTGATGATCGGCGGGGGACTAGGAGTTGCGCTGGCACATGTGCTGCCCGGAATTTCTCCGGGGGCGTGGCCGCTAATATGCATGGCGGCGGTGCTGGCCGGATCGATCGGGACTCCATTGACGGCTTCGGTTCTGGCAGTAGAGCTGACACACAACAGTGGGCTGCTGCTACCGCTGCTGCTGGCGAGTGTGACGTCCTATGGAATGGATGTGCTTCTGCAGCACAGGTCCATTTTGACGGAACGGCTAAGCCGCAGAGGGTATCACCTTAGTCGTGAGTATGGCGTCGATCCACTGGAGACTGTGACGGCCCGGGAAGTAATGCATACCAGCGTCTTTGCGTTGCCGGCGGATGCGACGCGGAAGGCGGCAGCCGATTGGCTGAAGAAGATGAACCAGCGCGGAAATGAGGCGTGGTCGCATTGGCAACGGCTGTTTCCATTGGTGGATGCGACAGGAAGGCTCAATGGAGTTCTTACGCGCGGCCAAATGATTCTCGCGGCTGAAGCGTCCGACAAGAATGCGCCGTTGCTGCAGGACGGGATCACGACGCCCGCTGTCATCGGACAGTTGGAGACGTTGCGATCTGTAGCAGAGAAGATGGCAGCGCTGAAGATTTGGTCGTTTCCAGTCGAGGAACAGGGCCGGCTTGTTGGGATACTGAATATCGAGGACCTTCTTGAGCCGCGTGGAAAGGCAAGCCTGCGAGACAAGGAGCGTCAACGTGTTCTGACGCTGCGCTGGCCGTTTGGCCGGCAGCAGGGCATGGAACCTTCAGTCGATGCACTTGTAGACCGGGCGTTTGATAGCGCCGAGCGCGCGCGGATGCTCCGGCAGAAGGCGGGGAGGGCAGATTGAGAGCGGGCGCGGCTAAAGCTGGTTGACGCCGAAGAGCTCGGCCATCTCGTCGTAGAGGAAGCCTTCGCCCGGGCGGTAGGGCTGCACCCACTTGCCGTCGATGACGAACTGCGGGATGGCGCGCTTGCCAACGTTGGCGAGCACCAGGTCGGCGGCACCGGGGGTCTTCTCGATGTCGACCTCGTTATAGGGGATGTTGTGCGTAGTAAGGAAGCGCTTGGCCTCGCGGCAGTCGCGGCACCAGGCTGCAGTGTAGACAGTTAGCTCCATGACCTCATTCTACGAGATTAAACTCTACTGCTCGTGGTAGCTGACCATTAGTCCGCCGTCGACGACGTGCGTGCTTCCGGTGATGTAAGCGGCCTCATCGGATGCGAGGAAGGCTGCAAGCGCGGACACGTCATCACAGGTGCCCAGGCGCCCGAGGGGGATGTTCTTCAGCAGCGCGTTGAGCTTCTCCTTGTCTTCGAGGAGCGACTTGTTGATGGGTGTGGCGATGGCTCCGGGAGCGATGTTGTTGATAGTGATGCCGATTGGCCCGAGTTCGACGGCGAGGTCGCGCGTCAGCATGCGCATCCCGCCTTTGGACGCGCAGTAGGTGGAGAAGTGTGGGAAGGCCATGTCCTCGTGGACAGAGCTGATGTTGATGATGCGGCCGGGAAGCTTCGCGTCACGCAGGCGGCGGACGAAGGCCTGGGCAAGGAAGAAGGCGCCTTTGAGGTTGACGTTGAGGACGGTGTCGTAGTCCTGCTCGGTGACGTCCCAGAAGTCGGCACCCTTCTCCACGCCGGCGTTGTTGACGAGAATGTCGCAGCGGCCGAGCTGCTGCCAGGCCTGGTCGACCAGCTTCTGTGTATCGGCGTGCTTTGAGACGTCGGCCTGGACCACCACAGCTTTTGCTCCTGCGGATTCGACCTGCTTTTTTGTGTCATCGGCTCCTTCGGGGCGTTTGCGATAGTCCACAACGACATTTGCCCCTTCCTGGGCATAACGAATCGCAATGGATTGACCGATGCCTGAGGAAGAACCGGTGACGATAGCGACTTTGCCTGCGAGACGACCAGCCATTGCGATGTTGCTCCAACCGTGAGATGTTATGCGGCTTTCCTTGTACTTTTCTTTGTCGCTTTGCTGGATGATTTTTTGGTGACAGATTTCCTCTCGGTGGACGTCTGCTTCTTTTTCTCCGTGATGATCTCCGAGAGAATCGCCTTTGCACTCTCAAGCGCCGCGTGACGCGAGGCGGAGAGGTTCTTACCCGCGCGATTAATGTAGAAGTTCAACATCCTCATGCCGGAGGCAGGTCCTTTTGGCGAGACTTTCTTTGAGGCAAGTGATTTGGCGATCATGGTCGGACTCTGGTTGAAGAGGCCCTTCTCCGGATGTGTGGAATCAGTAGTGACCTTAGCGGACCACTTCTTCGTCGTCGTCATCGCCGCTGCCCCCGAGGATGGCATCCTCTGCATCCATAGGATGCGGATCGAGAGGCTTCTTCCCCCGACGCGCGAGGAAAAAATTGCTGAGCATGCTGCTGCACTCTTCGGCAAGGACGCCGGTTGTGACTTCGGCGCGGTGATTGAGCTTCGGGTGATTCATGACGCTTAGCACGCTGCCACAGGCCCCGGCCTTTGGGTCGTCAGCAGCGTAGACGAGGCGGGCGATGCGCGCGTGGAGAATGGCGCTGGCGCACATCGCGCAGGGCTCGAGCGTGACGTAGAGAGTGCAGCCCTCTCCTTCATGCGTGAGCAGGCGGTAGTTCCGGAGCGTGCGGCCGGCTTCGCGCATGGCGACGATCTCGCAGTGCGCGGTTGGGTCGCTGTCGCGCAGCACGCGGTTCTGGCCGCGGCCCAGGATGCTCTCACCGTCGGGGCCTACGACGATGGCGCCGACGGGGACCTCGCCTGCGGCCTCGGCGGCGCACGCTTCGGCGATGGCGAGGCGCATCATCTGCTCATCGCGCTCGATCGATGGTTCGCTGCGTTGCATTGACTTCAGTTTAGTCAGGTTAGTTCTGCGGCGGTGTGTTTGGGACAAGGACTCCATGGTGATAGACCGCACCGATACGACGGGTGTTGCGGATGTCCATCAGGGGATCTGCGTTCAAGATGATCAGGTCGGCGGAGTAGTCGGGCTGCAGAAGGCCGACGTTGAGTTTGGGGTTGAGGGAGTGGATGAGGCGGCCGGTCTGCCCGGTAGCAATGGTTATCGCTTGCAAAGGTGTGAGGCCGGCGGCAACGAGATCTTCGAGCTCACGGTGCTCGCTGAAGCCAGGGATGCGCCCGGGCACCGCGCCGGAATCGGTCCCGAAGGCGACGCTGATGCCGGCGGCGTAGATCGCCTTGAGGTTCTTCATCGCGATGGTGTGATCCTTCTTTGCCTGCTCTGTTTGTGGGGCGGCCAGGGTCTTCGCTGCATAGTCGGGAGCGTGAAGCTTTGCAAGGAGCTGCAGTCCGGCCGCCTGTTGAAAGAAGGCGGACTGCATGATCTGCGGATCGGTCGCGTAGAGGTAAAACGCCTCGTCGAGCGCGAGCGTGGGGATGTACCAGGTGTTGTGCTGGAGCATCGACTGGATGAAGGCGGGACCTACGGGCTCGTCGCGGATGGAGTGGGCGAGAATGTCTACATTGAGGTTGACCAGGCTGCGGGCGTCGTTGACGGCGTAGACGTGCGCGGCGGCCCTCAGGTGATGCTTGTGGGCCTCTTCGATGATGGCGGCGTAGGTGGCAGCAGGCATCGGAGGAATCTTGCCGTGGCCGCTTTCGACCCAGAACTTGATGAGGTCGGCGCGGCGAGAGGCCATCTCATCGACATTCTTGCGGGCCTCGTCGGGGGTGGCGGGGCGGTAGACCTGGTCTGGCGCGTTGAGGCCGGGGGCTCCGTTAGGGACGCCGATGCCGCGGCCGGCGGTGAGGAGAGTGGCTCCTCCGAGCTTGCCCGTGCGCTGCTGGTCGCGGAGGTCGTAGACGAGGTCGCGGTTGAGGCCGAGAGAGACGATGGTGGTGACACCGTAACGCTCGAACTGGTTGAGCGCGGCAGTGACGTTCTCGGCGGTGTAGGCGTTGGGCGACGAGTCGGCGTTGTCGAGCAGGATGCCGAGATGCGAGTGCGCGCTGATGAGGCCGGGGATGATGGTCTTGCCGGTGCAGTCGATCACCGCGACCTTCTGCGGCGGCTTGGTGAAGGCGGGACCGATGCGCTTGACGTAGCCCTTTTCAATCAGGATGTCAATGTGCTGGCGGGCCGGGCCGCCGGTGCCGTCGACGAGCGTGGCGTTGTGCAGAATGGTGGACTGCTGCTGAGCCTGGGCGACGACGGCAGCGACACACACAAGGCTCAGGACGCGGACGATGAAGCGCATCGGACCTCCGAGTTTCATTCGGATGAGATTATGCAGGTTCCTGTTGCGTCATGCAGTGTAGCGCGCCGAGGCCCCAGATCAGGTCGACAGAGTGAATTCCGACGATTTTTCGGTCGGGGAAGCAGGCGGCGATGATGTTGAGCGCGTGTCGGTCGTTGGGATCGTTGAAGGTGGGGACGAGGACCGTTTCGTTGGCGACGTAGAAGTTTGCGTAGCTGGCCGGGAGTCGCTGACCGTCGAAGACGACCGGGGAGGGCATGGGAAGCTCGATGATCTTGAGCGGCTCGCCTTCGTGATTGCGGAAGGAGCGGAGGCGTTCGAGGTTCTCGGCCAGCGGCAGATGGTTCTCGTCGTGAGTGCTGGGTTCGACGCAGGTGACGAGGGTGTCGTAGGCGACGAAGCGGGTGATGTCGTCGATGTGTCCGTGGGTGTCGTCGCCGGCGGCGCCGCGGTGGAGCCAGATGGTCTGGTCGACGCCGAGGTAGTCATGGAAGGCCTGCTCGATCTGCTGCTTCGAGACGCCGGGGTTGCGCTGCTGGACCTCGGAGAGGAGGCACTCTTCGGTGGTGAGGAGGAGGCCTTCGCCGTTGACGTCGATGGAGCCGCCTTCGAGGACGAGGCGGCGGGGCTGGCCGTCGGGGCCGGGGACCTCGGGGCGGAACTCTTCCATACCGTTGAGGCGGGCGACGTGGTGGGGGATCTGGTCGTCGCGGTGCCAGTTGGGATATTTGGCCCAGGCGTTGAACTGCCAGTTGGTGATGGCGAGGTCGCCTTCAGGGTTTTTGATGAAGATAGGGCCGGAGTCGCGGAGCCAGACGCGGTCGGTGAGCCACTGGTGGAAGTGGAGGCGGGCGAGATTGGCGCCGGCACGGAGGAGCATGCGGCGGGCACGGTTCTCGGCGGCGTCGTTGTTGACGAGGATGTGGACGTCCTCGCAACAGGAGAGGTGGCGGACGATCTCGGCGTAGACCCAAGGGATGGGCTGGAATTTTCCGGGCCAGTCCTCGGCGTTGTGGGGCCAGGCGATCCAGGTGGCGGAGTGGGGGGCCCACTCGGCGGGCATGCGGTATTTCCGGTCGCGCGGCTTCGTCATGGTCCCCTCCCCACAAAAGTGTGCAAAGTCTTCGAAACAAAAAACTTAGCCTGGTACTTCGGTGTGTACTGGCCTCGTAGAGCTTTATTTCCTGCTATTTCAAGTATAGCGGGTGGAGGGTAATTAATCGGCACTTCGGATGTTATTCGTGGGTAAAGGTTTAGTGGGATTCTGGGCTTGACAGCATTTTAATGGAAAAGTGGTATTTGTGGTTGGGCGGGCGGTGTGAAATGCGGGGTTCTCATTCGACTTCGCTCGGGCCAGGCTCTCGACTTCGCGCTTCTCTCGGAGTGACGTTCAACAAAGAGAGAGCGGTTCGGGACAGCGGTTACGGGCATCAAAGAGCAGTCGGTAGAGAAGCAGGTTCCTCCACTCCGCTGCGCTTGGTCGGGATGATCAATCTATCCAGGAAAGGGTTTGAGTGCCAGGTTGCCGTTCTTACCCCCGGTCCATATAGGATGGGGAGCGGTTCCAGAATTTGAAACCGCGTCGAAACGTTTGTTGGAAGAGGGCCTCAGATGGCAATTGGCGTCAGCAGCACCACCACGAGTACCGGGCAGTATGGAGCACAGAAGACCGACATCCGGGCGATGAGCATCGCGACGATGCTGTTTTTCATGTGGGGATTTCTGACGTGCCTGAACGACATTTTGATTCCGCACCTGAAGGGCATCTTCGAGCTGAACTACGGGCAGGCGATGCTGGTGCAGTTCTGCTTCTTCTCGTCGTACTTCATCTTTGCGCTGCCGGCGGGCAAGCTGGTGGAGTGGCGCGGGTATAAGGGCACGATGGTGATCGGGCTGCTGGTGATGGCGGCGGGAGCGTTCCTGTTTCTGCCGGCGTCGACGATGGCGTCGTTCGGTGTGTTTCTTTCGGCGCTGGTGATTCTGGCGGCAGGAATTACGACGCTGCAGGTGGCGGCGAATCCTTATGTGGCGAACCTGGGGCCGCCGGAGACCGCGGCGGCGCGGCTGAATCTTTCGCAGGCGTTCAACTCGTTCGGGACGTTCGTGGCACCGTTCTTCGGGAGCGTGCTGATTCTGAGCTCGACACAACTTACGCCGGAGAAGCTGCAGTCATTTTCCGCGGCGGCGCTGCAGCAGTACAGGATGGAGCAGGCGTCTTCGGTACGGCTTCCGTATGTAGGGATCGGGCTGACGCTGGTGCTGCTGGCGATCTCGTTTGCGGTTCTTAAGATGCCGACGATGGACTTCACGCGCGACATACGGCCGGGCGAGCTGGATACGTCTGCGGCTGGGGACAGCATCTGGAAGCATCC
Organism: Edaphobacter aggregans DSM 19364; assembly: GCF_000745965.1. Lineage (GTDB taxonomy): Bacteria > Acidobacteriota > Terriglobia > Terriglobales > Acidobacteriaceae > Edaphobacter > Edaphobacter aggregans. The sequence continues at coordinate 72,942 of NZ_JQKI01000015.1, forward strand.
GGTGCTGCTGGCCGGAGCGCTGGCGATCTTCGTGTATGTCGGGGCGGAGGTCTCGATCGGGAGCTTCCTGGTGAACTACTTCGGGCTGCCGGACATTGCGGCGCTGCCGGAGAAGGTGGCGGCGAGGTACGTGTCGCTGTACTGGGGCGGCGCGATGGTGGGAAGGTTTGTCGGGTCGTGGCTGCTGACGAAGTTCCGGACGAGCGTGGTGCTGGGGACGGCGGCGGTGGTGGCGTGCTTCCTGGTGGTGACTTCGATCCTGACGGATGGGCACACGGCGATGTGGGCGATCATTGCGGTGGGGTTGTTCAACTCCGTGATGTTCCCGAGCATCTTTACCGTCGGGCTGACGGGGCTGGGGCCGCTGACTTCAAAGGGGTCGAGCCTGATGGTGGCGGCGATTGTGGGCGGGGCGCTGATTCCGCTGGCCGAGGGGCATCTGGCGGATGCGATCGGCGTGCACCATGCGTTTGTGATTCCAGCGGTCTGCTACATCTACATTGCTCTGTTTGGGTATCTGGGCGGGCGGCATGCGGAGCGTGAGGTTGGGGTGGCGTAGTGGGCTACAGGCTGGCGCGAGTTTGAGCTGTGTCGGGAGGCGAGATGGAGAAGGACTCTAAGATTATCCACTTCGAATCTGCGAAGCTGGCTCGGACGAAGCTGGCGTTGGGAGCTGTCTCGGCGGGAAGCTTGGCTGTGGGAGCGTTTGCCATGGGGGCTGTGGCGATTGGAGCCTTGGCAGTGGGGGCGCTTGCGATTCGCAGACTCGTTATAGGCAGCGGTTATGTGAAGAAGCTGCGGATTGGAGAGCTGACTGTGGACCGTTTGGTGGTGAAGGAATCAGTCAGGCAGATGCATTAAAGCTCCCAAGTAGTATTGTTGGCCTACTTCATTTTTGGGCTTCTCGATGCAATTCAGACCAGCAATGTGTTTTGGTTTATTTATTTGTGCATTTTTGACTCTGGTCATTGCGCATTGCCAAGCGCAGCACATGAATGTTCCAGGGGTTCCCTGCGACAAGCCATCATCTGGTGCCGAGGAAACGGCTTGTTTTTTTCGAGCCTACAAAGAAGCTGATCAGGAGCTAAATCGTACTCTCGCTCTCATTCGAACGGTTGTCGACGGTGACGAGCTGACCAAACTGAGGGCAGCCCAGAATCTCTGGATAAAGTTCCGCGACGCTAACTGTGCTGCAGAGCGAGAGCTCTATTCGGGAGGCTCTGCCGCATCGATGGTCTATGCAGCCTGCATGGAGGCAGATACTCGACAACGCACCGCTGAGTTGAAGACGATGTATGGATGGAGGCTGGAGAAGTAAACGTCAATCCAAGAAACGCTTGGCGATGCCTTCGTAGGCGTCGATGCGGCGGTCGCGCAGGAAGGGCCAGTGCTGGCGGGTGATTTCGATGAGTTTGGGGTCCAGATCGGCGATTAGGGTTTCTTCTTTGTCGTGGCTGGCCTGGGCGAGGATGCGGCCGAAGGGGTCGGCGATGAAGCTTCCTCCCCAGAACTCGAGGCCGGATTGCGGGGTGTGGTCGCCGGGGCCGCGGAGTTCGACGGTGGCGGGGTTGCCGTCGGCGGCGGTGACCTTGAACTTGACGTCGCCATGCTCGTGGCCGGTGCGGTTGACGGCGCAGACGAAGACTCCGTTGGCGATGGCGTGGGCGCGCTGGGCGGTCTGCCAGGCGGAGTACTGGGCTTCGCCGAACTCGGTCTTCTCGGAGGGGTGCCAGCCGATGGCGGTGGGGAAGAAGAGGACTTCGGCGCCTTTGAGCGAGGTGAGGCGGGCGCCCTCGGGGTACCACTGGTCCCAGCAGACGAGGGTTCCGACGGGGCCCTGCGAGGTGCGGGTGGCTTTGAAGCCGAGGTCGCCAGGGGTGAAGTAGAACTTCTCGTAGTAGAGCGGGTCGTCGGGGATGTGCATCTTACGGTAGACGTCGGCGATGGAGCCGTCGCGCTCGATGGTGACGGCGGTGTTGTGGTAGAGGCCGGGGGCGCGGCGCTCGAAGAGGGAGGCGACGAGGACGACGCCAGTCTCCTGGCAGACGCGGGTAAGGACGTCGGTGGAGGGGCCCGGGATGGGCTCGGCGAGGCCGAAGAGGTCGTGGTCTTCGCGCTGGCAGAAGTACTGGGCGCGGAAGAGCTCGGGGAGGCAGACGAGGGTGGCTCCCTGGCGGGCGGCATCGTAGACGCGCTCGGCGGCCTTGTCGAGGTTGATCTGGGTGTCGGGGGAGCAGGACATCTGGATGAGGGCGACGCGCTTGATGCCGTTGGGGGCGCTGGTTCGGTTGTTCTTCGTCATGGCAATACTTCTATTTTATAGGCGTTGGCGGCGCGGGGCTTTAGCGCTCTGTGAAAGGGAGGAATGACTTTCGTTCTGTGGGAATTTTCTGTTAGTTTGAAGGCTAGGACTTTCTGCCCACGACGCCAGCGGGTCCTCCGTTATCCCACTACAACCAAGCTGTGCCCAGCCGACCATGCCAGTCGTGTATTTCACTATGCAGAAGGAGCAAGACGTTGAGCGAATTTCGAGAATTCCTGGAACTTCCATACGCAGAACTCGAGGACCTGAACCTGATGGCGAAGGAGCAGCGCCGGAATCGCGTTGCCGCAGATGTGATTCAGGAGGAGCGGCTGAAATATCTGACCGATGAGCGCCGCATCAAGGCGGTGACGGTCCTGTTCAGCGACCTCGAAGGCCGGCTGCACATGCTGGATTACGACAAGAAGTTCCTGGTGAAGAGCTACGACAACCTGACGTTCGACGGCTCGTCGATCCGCGGCTTTACGGCGCAGCGGGAGAGCGATCTGCGGCTCGGCATCGACTGGAGCGCGTTCTATTGGGCTCCGGCGGACATCTTTGGGCCTGGCAAGGTACTGGTCTTCGGCGAGGTGATCGACAAGAACGGCACGACGTACAGCGCGGACATTCGCGGCGTGCTGAAGGAGTTCTCGAGCGAACTGTACAAGGAACAGGGCTACACGCTGAACGCAGCGAACGAGATCGAGGGCTTCCTGTTCGAGGGCGTGGATGCGGAGCGCAAGTATCACGAGACGAGCGTGTTTGAGTACGTGAACAAGGGCGGCTACTACCACTCGCTGCCCGGGGACCCGCTGCGCGAGTTCATCGACACGACGGCGGAGGTGCAGCGTGCGATGGGCTTTGAGAACGAGAAGGACCATCCCGAGGTTGCGCCCTCGCAGTTCGAGATCAACTACAGCTATGGCGAGGTGGTTGCCGCGGCCGACCAGATTCAGCTGTACAAGCTGATCTGCCGCCAGGTGGCGACGCAGATGGGCATGACGGCGAGCTTCCTTCCGAAGCCGGTGGTGGGCGTGAATGGAAGCGGCATGCACACGAACGTGTCGATCACGAAGAACGGCAAGAACCTGTTCTGGGATCCGAAGGGCGAGGAGAAGATCTCGAAGCTGGCGTGGCAGTTTACGGACCGCATTCTGACGCACGGCAATGATCTTTGCCTGCTACTGAATGCGAGCGTGAACGCGTACCGCCGGCTTGATCCTCACTTCGAGGCTCCGAACCAGCTGAAGGCATCGGCTGTAGATCGCGGAGCGATGATCCGCATTCCGATCGGCAACGAGAAGTCGGCGCGTGTTGAGGTGCGGTCGGTAGGACCGGACGCAAATCCGTATATGGTGCTGTACTCGATCTTCAAGACCGGCCTGCATGGCGAGACGGCGAAGATCAAGAACCTGCGCCAGGCGGAGCGGTATCTGCCGGACAACATCTACACGGCGCTGGATGACTTCCGCAAGGCGGAGTGGACGACGAAGCTGCTGAGCGCCGATGTGAAGGCGCGTTACGCAGACCTGAAGCAGGCTTCGGCGGACCGCTGCCCGCGGCTGCTGGGAACGATCGTGAAGGCTCCGGAGGTTCAGTTCCACCACGATGTTTACAACCAGCTTCTGTGGAACATCTTCTAAACGCGATTGTGTGGGAAGGAAAGGCCGGCGAGAGATCGCCGGCCTTTTGATTTTGGGATGGAAGGCATGACTACGTGCTAATGTCTGGAAGGATGAGATTATGGGTCAGGTCGTTTGCATTCGTCGCTTTGTTGATGCCTGGTGGATTCGGAGTCGGAAGCGTGGAGCCTGTTCCGACCTCAGTGGATACGAGTTTGCTACAGGGGAATTGGCTCCTGACGGAATCAATGCCGACCACTGTCGTTGACGGACAGTCGACGTCATTTCGAATGGCAGTGAACCTGCCTGTAGCGGGCAATGCAATTGCGACAACTGGCTTTGTCAATGACGTTTGCAGCGACAGGAAGACTATGACCTCGTATGGGCTATCTGAGGCTACAGGCACCATTGCAAATGACGGTACCTTCACGATTCAGACGCCGGCCAATTCCAATGCTCAGTCAGTGGCGATTCACGGTAGGGTGCCCAAGGCGGCGGCGGGGGAATCGTGGACTGGCAGTTATTCGACGGCGGTGACGACACCCACAGGCAATGGTTGCAATGGACATAGCTCGGGAGTGTTTACGGCTAAGTCCTTCCCGTTGCTGAAGGGAGCGTACTCGGGATCGGTTCTGGGAGTCTCTATTGCGGATAAGCCACCTGCATCGCCCCCTTCGCGCATCGAGATAACAGTTCAACAAGGCGTCGATGGGAAAGGCCAAGCGGCTATGTGGCACATGCCTGCGATCTCGATTATTACGGGGACGATTCGGGTGACAGGATCAAGTTGCTCGAGCAGCGGGGTAACCGATCCGTCCTCTTTGAACGACATAGAGGGCAACGAGATTCGACTGAACTTTGTCATGGATGATGGTTCGAAAATAGAAATGATGGGCTCGCTCCCTGAGCTTGGCGAGGAACATATCATGGTTAATGCCGTGCATGTCTCGGGAAGTAAGTGCGGCAGTCCTTCGTATTCCTTCCTGGTGGACCAGCTCAAACGGCAGGGCTAGTGCACTTCGTTGCTCATTGACAGGGGCGAGCGGGTGCTGCATTCTGCACGTACTTTGTCTGGAGGCTTGCTTTGGACGGACGAGAGAACGGTCTTTTGATTCCGGCGGCAGTGCTTGGTGGATGCGTGCTGCTGGGATTGGTGTTTGGCGGGTGGACGCTTGGATCGCAGATCAAGGAGACGAAGCTGGCCGACCGTTATGTGACGGTGAAGGGGCTGGTGGAGCGGACGGTGAAGTCCGACAGCGCGATCTGGCCGGTGACGTTCAAGGAGACGGGGAATGACCTGCAGCAGGTGTATGCGAAGAGCGAGGAAGATCGCGCGGCGGTGCTGAGGTTCTTTACGGCGCAGGGGATTACGCAGCAGGAGATTTCGGTGGGGCAGATTCAGGTGACGGATAAGCAGGCCAATGAATATGGCGGCAACAATCAGGGCGGGCTTCGGTACATCGTGCAGCAGACGGTGACGGTGAACTCGAACGACGTGGACAAGATTGCCAAGGCAGGGCAGAAGACGGCGCAACTGCTGCAGGCGGGGATTATCATCGTCGGCGGATATGGGCAGGGGATCCGGTACGTGTTCAACGGGCTGAATGCGCTGAAGCCGGACATGATTACGGAGGCGACGAGGAATGCGCGGGCTGCGGCGGACCGGTTCGCGGCGGACTCGGGGAGCCAGGTGGGGTCGATCCGGTCGGCGAACCAGGGAGTGTTTTCGATCTCGGCGGCGGACGCGGGGAGCGGAGTAGGGCCGGGAGAAGAGGGCGGCGGCGGAGGACCGAGTCCGGATGCGAGCATGATGAAGAAGGTTCGCGTGGTCTCGACGGTGGATTACTACCTGGTGAAGTAGGTTTTCCCTTACTCGTTAGGCATTAGCAACCCGCAGGTCCTTCGACTTCGCGCTCCGCTCAGGATGACACTACTTCCCGGGCGTGCGATTATCGCGTTTATCGTGCGAATATTGCCAGAGCCTGTTTTCGGATGGTAGTTTGGATTTCGCAGAGTTTACGGAGGGCTGTTTACGTATGCAGGAGAGCTACAACGGGATTGCGGTGCCCAAGGACGGAGCGCCGATTCAGTATGTCAACGGCAAGTACACGATTCCTGACAACCCGGTTATCCCGTTCATCGAGGGCGATGGTACGGGCCGCGATATATGGAAGGCGTCGCAGCGCGTGTTCGATGCGGCGGTGGAGAAGGCCTACGGCGGCAAGCGCAAGGTGAAGTGGTTTGAGGTGCTGGCCGGAGAGAAGGCGTACCGGCAGACGCAGAACTGGCTTCCGGACGAGACGGTGAAGGCGACGGTGGACTTTCGCGTGTCGATCAAGGGGCCGCTGACGACGCCGGTGGGCGGCGGCATTCGTTCGCTGAACGTGGCGCTGCGGCAGTTGATGGATCTGTACCAGTGCGTGCGGCCAGTAAAGTATTACTCCGGTGTGCCGAGCCCGGTGAAGCATCCGGAGAAGCTGGACGTCGTGATCTTTCGTGAGAACACGGAGGACATCTATGCGGGCATTGAGTTCCGCGAGGGAACGCCTGAGGCGGCGAAGTTCATCTCGTTCGTCAACGACGAGATGCTGAAGGGCGGCAAGAAGAAGGTACGGACGGATTCGGGTGTGGGTGTGAAGCCGATCTCGATTACAGGCTCGAAGCGTCTGGTGCGGGCGGCGATCCAGTTTGCGCTGGACAACAACCGCAAGACGGTGACGCTGGTGCACAAGGGCAACATCCAGAAGTTCACCGAGGGCGCGTTCCGCGAGTGGGGATACGAGGTGGCGACGCAGGAGTTCCGCGAGCATACGGTGACGGAGCGCGAGAGCTGGATTCTTGGCAACCTGGAGGCGAACCCGAACCTGACAGTGGAGGAGAATGCTGCGCTAATTGAGCCGGGAATCGAGTTCGCTCCGAAGCCGTTTGTGGATGAGGTGATCGCGGAGGTAAAGGGCGTGATCGATGCGATCGGCAAGTCGCATGGCAACGGCGCGTGGAAGATGAAGATTCTGGTAAACGACCGTATTGCGGACTCGATCTTCCAGCAGATCATTATTCGTCCTTCGGACTACTCGGTGCTGGCGACGACGAATCTGAACGGCGACTACATCTCGGATGCTGCGGCGGCGCAGGTGGGCGGGCTGGGCATTGCTCCAGGCGCGAACATTGGCGATGGCTATGCGGTGTTTGAGGCGACGCACGGCACGGCTCCGAAATACGCGGACAAGGATGTGATCAATCCGGGTTCGGTGATGCTGTCGGGCGTGATGCTGTTTGACTTTATTGGATGGCCTGAGGCGGCGCGGCTGATCGAGTCGTCGATGGAGAAGACGATTCAACAGAAGTTCGTGACGTACGACTTTGAGCGGCAGATGGCAGGCGCGACGAAAGCGAAGACGAGCGAGTTTGCAACGCGCATGATTGAGAACATGTAGTGCTTGGCACGGGCGCCGGCGCGTCGGCTACTGATCATTTCGACGACGCGATAGTCTTTAGTAGTGACGATAGGAGAAAGAATGCGTAAGAAGGTAACGGTTGTTGGCGCGGGAAACGTTGGAGCCACGGCGGCTCATTGGATTGCTTCGAAGGAGCTGGCGGATGTTGTGCTGATCGACGTGATTGATGGCGTGCCGCAGGGCAAGGGTCTTGATCTGCTGGAGGCACTGCCGATCGAGAAGCGCGACGTTTCGGTGATTGGCACGAACGACTATGCGGATACAGCGAACTCGGACATCGTGGTGATCACGGCGGGCATTGCGCGCAAGCCGGGCATGAGCCGCGACGATCTGCTGAATACGAACTTCAACATCATGAGCGATGTTGCCGGCAAGGCTCTGGCGGCTTCGCCGAACGCTATCTTTATCATTGTGTCGAATCCGCTGGACGCGATGGCGCAGACGGCGTTCAAGAAGCTGGGGCTGCCGCGTGAGCGCGTGATCGGCATGGCGGGCGTGCTGGATTCGGCGCGCTTCCGTACGTTTATCGCGGAGGAGCTGAAGGTGTCGGTGGAGAACGTGACGGCGTTTGTGCTGGGCGGACACGGCGACACGATGGTTCCGCTGTCGCGCTACTCGACGGTTGCGGGCATTCCGATCACGGAGCTGATTCCGGCGGATCGTCTGAAGGAGCTGGAGACCCGCACGGCCAATGGCGGCGCGGAGATTGTGAAGTACCTGAAGACGGGCTCGGCTTACTATGCTCCCTCGGCTGCTGCGGTGGAGATGGTGGAGGCGATTCTGAAGGACAAGAAGAAGATTCTTCCTTGCGCGGCGTATCTTGAGGGCGAGTACGGCATCAAGGGGCTGTATGTTGGCGTGCCTTGCAAGCTTGGGGCGAAGGGGCTTGAGCAGATCATCGAGATCAAGCTGACTGCCGATGAGCAGGCTGCTCTGAACAAGAGTGCTGATGCGGTGAAGGAGCTTTGCACGGTGATTGGTGTGGCCTGAAGCAGTTATCAGTTGATGGTTGCAGGTTTGTGGTTGAAGAAGAAGGGCCCGCTCGTTGAGCGGGGCCCCTCGTGTAATTACATTACTTGCGAATTGCGACGTGAATCACCGAATATCCGATGCAAGCCATGGGCGCTATCAACAATATGAAGGTCAACAAAAATCGAACAACGATCTCTCGTCTCACGTTGCTGTTGGGAAAGCTATCTCTATGAATTTTCCAAGCTGGAAGCCACCAAACGCGGCTTAGCTTCATGTCAGGCTTAGTCTCCCTGCTCTCTCACGAGTTGGGAAATCGATCGCCAAATCAGTGCATAAAAGCACAAGGCAACTATGAAGAAAACATAGCCCGCAACTTTCAACTCGCCTCCAAATTCTGAGAGATGCCAAGCCAATCTAAAGCAAAGGCCCGTTCACTGAACGGGCCTTTGCATCTAAGTAACGGCCGTTTTACGCAACGCGCTCGATGGTGACGGACTCGAGGACGACGGGGGTCTTGGGGCGGTCCATGCCGTCGCGGGCGACTTTGCTGATCTTCTCGACGATGTCGTAGCCTTCGACGACCTCACCGAAGATGGTGTGCTTGCCGGTCAGCCAGGTGGTGGGGGTTACGGTGATGAAGAACTGCGAGCCGTTGGTGTTGGGGCCGGCGTTGGCCATGGCGAGCTTGCCCTTCTCCTGGAATCCATGCTTGGAGTCGCGGGTCTCGTCGGCGAAGCGGTAGCCGGGGCCGCCCATGCCCGTGCCTTCGGGGTCGCCGCCCTGGATCATGAAGTCGGGGATGACGCGGTGGAAGATGGTTCCGTCGTAGAGCTTGTCGCCTTTCTTGCTGCGGCTCTCCCACTTCTTTGTGCCCTCGGCGAGGCCGATGAAGTTTGCGACGGTCTCGGGCGCGTCCTTCTCGAAGAGCTCAGTGACGATGGTGCCTTCGGAGGTCGTGAAGATTGCGTAGGTTCCTGGCTTGCGTGCCATGTTTTTCTCCTTGTGGAATCGAACGGCTTGTTGAGTGGATCTCTCGTGATGTCTGAGAGAGAAGAAGGACTATTTTGTGGGCGCGGCAGCAGGTGCGGGAGCCGGTAATGGGGGCTCGGGCGGCATCGGCTGGCCCTCGCGAACGATGGTGATCTTGTTGATGACGACGGGCGTGACGGGCTTGTCGTCGGGATTGCGCTCGACGCGCGCGATGGAGGCGACGAGCAGGATAGTGTGGGTGTCGCACTGGCCGAAGATGGTGTGCTTGCCGTTGAGGTGAGGAACGGGCGCTTCGGTGATGAAGAACTGCGAGCCGTTGGTGCTGGGTCCGGAGTTGGCCATGGCGAGGCGGCCGGGCTCATCGAAGGTGAGGGATGGATCGATCTCGTCCTGGAAGAGATAGCCGGGGTCGCCGGTGCCGTTACCTGCCTTGTCGCCGCCCTGGATCATGAATCCGGGGATGACGCGATGGAAGATGGTTCCGTTGTAGAAGGGCTTGCCGTGAACCTTCTTTAGCGTCGTGGGATCGGTCCAGTCCTTGGTTCCTTCGGAAAGGCCGATGAAGTTGGCGACGGTGATGGGCGCCTGTGTGTCGTAGAGCTTGCAGGTCAGGCGGCCCATGGTGGTGTCGATGACTGCGGTGGGACCGGTGGGCGTGACGGGCGGCTTGGCCTGGCTGGTGGTGCTGGGAGCGTCAGGGAGCGGCTGAGAGGCAGCCGGCGGTGGTGTCTGGGTTGCGGGTGTTGTCTGTGGTGTCTGAGCCAGCGCTGGTGCGGCGAGCGCGGTGGCAAGTGCGATAAGACGAAGCGTCATGCGTGGTTTAGCTCCATGGAACAGGCTATCGTAGACGCTCTGGTTGGGCAATTCGTCTCGTCCTAGAGCGAAGACTACATGAGCCGACGGAGGAGGCTTCGGATGAGCTCGAGCGAACCGCCGTATACGACGTGCGCTGCCCAGTGCTGAAGGTGGTCGCGGGGCGGGGTGTCGGTTGGTGCGGGAGAGAGCTGGAAGGCGGGAACGGCGACCTCGTGGGCAGCGAGAAAGAGCAGGGTGCCGTAGGCGGTGCCTCCGCCGGTGGTGACTTCGGGGACGAGTTCGGCGGTGACCCCGTAAACGGCGCCCATGAGAGTTCCGAAGGCGTAGTGAACGGCCTGGCCGGCTCTCTTCTTTTCTTCGGGGGGAAGCTGTTTGCCGGCGATTTCAGCGATCTTTCGTGCGACGATTTCCGTGGAGTCTTCCTGTTGTTGAGCTAGCTGCTCCTTTTGTTGCTGGTCGCGTTCGATGGCTTCGGCCGATTCGTGGCTGGCGAGTCGTATCTGTTTTTCGACCGCCTTCTGACCAGCGGTGGAGATTTTCTGAAACTGGTCCATGATAAGGGTGGCTGCAATGCCGGCGGTGATGCCGGTTGCGAGACCGCGGAGAACATTTGGGCGACGGCGGCGAGTGAAGTATCTCAAGAACACGTTTGCACCTCGACGGTGGTTTACACGATTTTCACGTTGTGTGATGCGAAATTCCAAACGCAGGTGTGACCGACGGAGCTTAGCGGCATCTCACTGTAAGGAGGAATGATATGCCTAAACTTGCACTCTATGTCCCGTTGAAGTCGAAGCCCGGTAAGGAAGCAGAGCTGAAGGAGTTTCTGAAACAGGGCGCTGCGATGGCCGCTGAGGAACCGGGCACGACGACCTGGTACGCGCTGGATGAAATGGACGGGCGCTATAGCATCTTCGACACGTTTGAAGATGAGGCAGGGCGGGATGCGCACCTGAATGGTCCGATTGCAAAGGCGCTGATGGCGAAGGCCAGCGAGCTGTTGGCGGAGCCGCCGCAGATCAACAAGCTCACGCTGATTGCCACCAAGGCAAAGTAGCGAGTTACTGGTTCTGGCCGGGTGCGACGACGGGCGGCTTTTCCTGTGCGGCCTCGACGGCGCGGAGGACTCGCAGAAGATTTTCGCCGAGGAGCTTGCGCATGTCTTCGGCGGAGTGGCCGCGTGCCATCAGGGCAGCGGTGATCTTTGGGAGATCGGCGGCGGAGTCGATCTCGGCTGGTGGGACGGGAATGCCGTCGAAGTCGGTGCCGATGCCGACGTGATCGATGCCTGCGACGCGGATGATGTGATCGAAGTGGGCTATCAGGGAATCGAACGGTGCGCGTCCGATTCGCTCGGCGTACTTGCGGTCGATCGCGTCTGAAGCGGCGAACGGGACGGGAAGTCCCTTGGCGTGATACTCCGCGTCGAGGGCGTCCTGTTCCTTCTGGCGTTCGGGCCTGGAGGCGTTCCAGGCGGCGCGCCAGTTCTCGTCGATGAAGCCTGGGTAGAAGTTCACCATCACGACGCCGTTGTTCTTTGCGACGGCGCGCAGCATGTCGTCGGTCAGGTTGCGCGGAGCCTGCGTTAGGGCGCGCGCGGAGGAGTGCGAGGCGATGATGGGAGCGCGAGTGATCTCGATGACGTCCCAGAAGGTCTTGTTGGAGGCGTGTGAGACGTCGACCATCATGCCGAGGCGGTTCATCTCGGCGATCACCCGCTTGCCGAAGGGAGCGAGGCCGTTGTGGTGTTTGACGGCGGGGTCGTCGATGTCGCCGGAGGAGTCGGCCCAATCGTTGGAGTTGGACCAGGTGAGGGTCATGTAGCGGACGCCGAGGCGATAGTAGTCGCGGAGGAGGCCGAGTGAGTTCTCGATGGAGTGGCCGCCTTCGATGCCCAGCATGACGCAGAACTTGCCTTCGGCGTGCGCGGTGACGATCTCGTCGGCGGTGACGCAGAGCTTGAGCTTGTCGGGAGCGCGGCGGACCTGCTCGAGCGTGCCGTCGATGAGGTCGAGGGTGCGGCGTGCGCTGTTCTCGGCGCAGTACTGGCTGGGATCGACCCAGATGGAGAAGAACTGCGCGTTGAGGTTGCCCTTCATCGCAGTGTCGTAGTTGAGCATTCCGCCGTGGAGCGGGTCGGTGAAGTTCCAGTTCTCGTCGACGAATCGCTGGGGCGTGTCGGCGTGTGTGTCGATGACGATGGCGCGGGCATGAACGGCTTGCGGGGCTAACGAATCTATTGGCAAATCTATTGGCGAATCTATTGGGTCTTCAGACATCTGTTTCCTTCGGGTTGCCGGGGAGAGGCGGTTGGAGCGATGGACTCTGGAAATTGTAGCAAGCGTTTGGGTTATGCCCGGTTGGGCGGCTTGCTCGGGATCGTACCTGCTACCGAGGGGACCCCCTCCCCCTTTAGTCATATAAAGCATTTATTTCTATGTACTTATGCGATTTGCACGGGCCAAAATATTGAAAACAGGTGCTTTATGGGAAAAAGTCTTGAAAACAAAAGGGATAAGGCCGGGAGTGTTCTCCCGGCCTTCTGGCTTTTTCTGAGCTTATTTCTATTTTAGCAAGGGGAAGGAAATTGATCGGCACTTTGCGGCGGTTTTCTTTTTGCGGGGGGAAGTATATTTGTTTGTTGTGGTTGCGAGGTATGAGAGGGGTTCGGGAGAGATTGTGGGGGCTTGACAGGGTTTCGCAGGGGTGTGGCGCGGAGCGATCTGGATTTTTGGCTGGTGTGGAGTTGGGGGGCCTTCGGCAGAGCGGTTGCGCCTTCGGCGCGGCTTTTCGGTGCCCGGGCTGAAGCCCGGGCCTACCTCAGAGGCAAAGGCGAGGGCGGATCGTGCTTCGCACGATTGTCCCCTTCATGCGATGAGACCGCATGAAGGGGGCACCGCGGGAACCCCGGCCCTGCGGCCAGTCGAGCAAACGGATCGCTCAATTTTTTCAAAGGGTGGCCGAGTCTCGTACACTGCCTGCGTGCAGATGCTCCAGGGCAAGGTCGCGGTGGTGACGGGCGGGAGCAGGGGCGTGGGCAGGGGCGTCGCCAGCGAGCTCGCTCGACAGGGGGCGAAGGTGTTTGTCACTGGCCGGTCTGAGGCTGATCTTCAGCGCATTGACGGCGTGGTTGGTATCCGTTGCGATCATCGGGTGGATGCTGAGGTGGCGGCGGCGTTTCAGCAGATCGCGAGCGAGGGTGGTGAGGTCGAACTTCTGGTCAATAACGTCTGGGGCGGCTATGAGCGGATGGTGGAGGGCGGCGAGTTTACCTGGGCCAGGCCGTTCTGGGAGCAGCCGCTGTGGCGCTGGGACGCGATGTTCGCCGCGGGTGTTCGCGCGCACTACCATGCGAGTCAGCTTGTGACGCCGGGGATGGTCGCGCGCCGGCGCGGCCTGATTGTGAACATTTCGTTCTGGGCGGCGCAGAAACACATTGGAAATGTGGCGTATGGTGTGGCGAAGGCCGCGACGGACAAGATGACGGCCGATATGGCGGTCGAGCTTGCGCCGCATGGCGTCGCAGTTGTGTCGCTCTACCCGGGACTAGTGCGCACGGAAAAGGTGATGGAGGCGGCGGCGTGGCTCGATTTGAGCAACTCGGAGTCTCCGGAGTTTATTGGGCGAGCGGTTGCGGCGCTGGCGGCGGATGCGGATGTGATGCGCCACACGGGAAAGGTGCTGGTGGCGGCAGCGGTTGCGAAGGAGTACGGCTTTACGGATGTTGATGGGAAGAGTCCGCGGCCACTTGCGCTGGCCGATGTCTGAGGTGAGGGTGCGGAAGGGATTGTCCCGCTCATGCGATGAGACCACATGAATGGGGAAGTACTCGATGATCGCAGGTGAAGGCGCCTGAGGTGGCAGATCTTCACCTGCGATCATCGGAGGTAAGCGTTATGCGGACCTGGCGAGGAGGCCGTGTGGATCGAGGACGAACTTCTTCGCTACGCCGGAGTCGAAGGCCTTGTAGCCTTGAGCTGCGTCCGTGAGCGAGATCACGCTCGCGTTGACGATCTTTGCTATGGGCAGGCGGTCGTGCAGGATCGCTTGCATAAGCTGGTGGTTGTACTTCAGCACGGGAGTCTGTCCGGTGTAGAAGCGGTGCGATTTTGCCCAGCCGAGGCCGAAGCGCATCTTGAGATTGCCTAGCTTCGCGGCTTCGTCGTGGGAGCCGGGGTCGTTGGTGACGTATAGGCCGGGGATACCGATACCACCAGCGGCACGGACGATGGACATGAGCGAGTTGAGTACGGTTGCAGGGGCTTCGGCACCGTCCTTGCCTTGTGCCCTGGCTTCGAAGCCGACTGCGTCTACAGCGGCATCAACTTCCGGCTTGCCGACTACGGAGGCTATGAGGTCTCCGAGATTGTCAGATTTGGTGAGATCGATTGGAGTGAAGCCGACGCTCGCGGCATGCTTGAGGCGATAAGGGTTCATGTCTCCGATCATGACAAGGGCTGCACCGAGAATCTGGGCGGAGGCGGCGGCTGCGAGTCCTACGGGGCCTGCACCTGCGACGTAGACGATGGAGCCTACGCCTACACCGGCCATGACGGCTCCGTGAAAGCCGGTAGGGAGGATGTCGGAGAGCATGGTGAGGTCCTTGATCTTCGACATGGCCTGGGCCTTATCGGGAAATTTGATGAGGTTGAAGTCTGCGTAGGGGACCATGACGTACTCGGACTGACCGCCAATCCAGCCGCCCATATCGACGTAGCCGTAGGCTCCTCCGGCGCGACCGAGATTGACGTTGAGACAGACGCCTGTCTGCTGCTCGCGGCAAGTGCGGCACCGGCCGCAGGCTACATTGAAGGGCACGGTGACAAGGTCGCCAACTTGCAGGAATTCGACATCGGAACCTGTTTCGATGATCTCGCCGGTGATCTCATGTCCCAGGACCATGCCTGTGGGCGCTGTGGTGCGACCGCGAACCATGTGCTGGTCCGAGCCGCAGATGTTGGTGGAGACAACCTTCAAGATCACACCGTGGTTGATCTTCTTACCGGCTGGATTCTGTAATTTGGGGAAATCAATGGATTGAACTTCGACGTGGTTCTGACCCAGGAAAACGACACCGCTATTTTCTGCCATCCTTTACTACCTCTGGTGATTGGATTCGGGCTACCAAGGATACGGTGCAGAGGAAAGGGAGCGCATTGCGCTCCCTTGGATAAATATTTTTTATGGATGATAAATATTTTTTATGGATTTAGAGGGCTGCTGCGCCCGCTTCGGCTACTGCGTGATCTTGCACGCCGGAGCCTCCGCTGACACCAATAGCGCCGACCACTTTGCCGTCCTTCTTAATGGGGATGCCGCCGGCGAAGATCATAACTTTGCCGTCGTTGGAAGCGTTGATTCCAAAAAACTGGTCGCCCGACTGCGAGTTTGCACCGAGGTCCCTGGTTGTGATGTCGAAGGCTCGGGAGGTCCAGGCTTTCTTCTGGGCGATGTCGATAGAACCGAGCCAGGCGTTGGCCATGCGCTCGAAGGCGATGAGGTTGCCACCTTCGTCGACTACGGCTACGTTCATGGGTTGGCCGAGTTCTTCGGCTTTCTTTTCGGCGGCGGCGATGATGCGCCGGGCATCGGCGAGGGTGATCATTAGCTTCTCCTAGTGTTAACTTACGATTGGGCGCTCGAGGTTGAAAAAGGAACGAACTCGGCGAGCGGTCCACAAGATTTTGCATCCCGTATTGCCTTTGGGAGGAGCCTCTCGCGACTTATTATCTCGTGAAGAAGTCTTTGACTTGCTGGACGAAGGCGTCGCGGCCCATGTCGCTGATGGCCTCGGTGAGGGGGAGTTCTTTGGGGCAGGCTACGACGCAGTTCTGGGCGAAGCCGCACTCCTGGATTCCGCCGTCGCCGGCGAGGGCGCGGAGGCGCTCTTCGGCGAGGACGGCGCCTGAGGGGTCCATGTTGAAGAGCTTGGCCTGGGCGATGGTTGCGGCTCCGACGAAGTTGGTGGAGACGTTGAACTGGGGGCAGACCTCCATGCAGCAGCAGCAGCTGATGCAGCTGGAGAGCGGGTAGCGCTGTTCTTGTATATGTGGGTGCTGGCGTGGGCCAGCACCCAGATCGTACGTGCCATCGATGGGGACCCAGGCCTTGACCTTCTTGAGGTTCTCGAAGAGGACGGAGCGGTCGACGGCGAGGTCGCGGACGACGGGGAACTTGGTGAGCGGCGCGAGCGTGATGGGCTGGGCCATGTCAGAACCCATCAGCTTGTCGACGAGGGCGGAGCAGGCCATGCGGGCCTTGCCGTTGATGAGCATGGCGCAGGAGCCGCAGATCTCCTCGAGGCAGTTGGAGTCGTAGGTGATGGGCGTGGTGGGGTGGCCTGCGACGTCGACGGGGTTGAGCGCGATCTCGCCGAGCAGCGAGGTGATGTTCATGCCCGGGCGATAGGGGATCTCGAACTTCTCGGTGACGGGGGCGGCATCGGGGGTGGCCTGGCGCTTGATCTCGACTTTGATGGTGCTGGGTGGCATGGTCTGTTCCTTAGCTTGGCGTTACGGCAGGATATGGGGTCTTGATGCGCCGCGAGTGGGCGAGCGCGAGCGATGGCTTTTCAACGAAGAACCAGGAGAGGGCGGCGCCGATGGCGATGGCTGCGAGCGTGAGTGCGAGAGCGAGCCAGGGATGCGCGCGGTAGAGCCCTGCGGCGACGACGAGCTGAATGATGGGCCAGTGCAGGACGTAGGTTCCGTAGGAGAAGTCTCCCCAGCGCGTGGGGCCTTTGACCGTGGGCAGCAGAAGGCAGGCGCTGAGGGTGAGGGTGGCGACTCCTGCTGGGCGGAAGACGAACCAGCCGGTGGCGACGTGCGCGATGTAGAGCAGCGCGGCGACGGCGCTGATCCACTTGCCGTTGGCCTCGAACCAGCGGAGGTGGTAATGGATGAGCGCGCCAATCATGAAGAACGAAAGCTGGCCGGGGAGTTGGAGGGCGAGTGAGTTGTGGTCGGCCATGAGGACGCGGTAGACGATGGAGAGCACGAAAAGGGTCCAGAGGACGGCGTCGCGATGGAGGCGGCGGCAGAGCCAGACGATGATGGGGACGGCGATGTAGAACATCACCTCGATCTTGATGGTCCAGAGGGCGCCGTTTATTCCGTGCTCGGGGTTATTGGCGAAGACGCCGGGGATGGAGCCGCCGAGGAAGTTGAGGAAGGTGAGGTTGGCGAAGAGGAAGCGGCCGACGTGGAAGCTGCCGCTGAAGAAGGCGATGGCGAGGCAGAAGGCGGTGGCGAGCCAGTAGCCGGGAAGGATGCGAGCGGCGCGCTTGATCCAGTAGTCGCGCAGGGAGGAGGAGCGCTCCCAGCTGGCGAAGATGAGGAAGCCGGAGATGGCGAAGAAGCCTTCGACGGCGAGATGGCCGCTGAAGTAGCGGGGGAGCGGCGCGAAGATGGGGGCGCCGCTGATGTAGCCGACGTGGAAGAAGATGACCACGGCGGCGAGCAGCAGACGCATGATGTCGAAGTTGTTCTCTCGCTTCATGAGGAACACGTCCGCTGGAAGAGCGGGTTTTGAAGATGTGCAGGCGTCCCCCGCGTCGCCGTGGAGGTGACGGGTTGGGCGCGTGCTACCGAGCGGCCTTCCGGGGCCGGTCTTGCATGGCAGCGGCGATACCGGCTTCCATGCTCTCGAGGTGACCGCTGGGACCCTCGATCTTCTTCATTCTGGCTTTGATCCGTCGGTTGTGGATCAAGACGAAGCTCCAGATGGCAATGAAGATCAGGGGCAGCACGCCGAAGACGAAGATAGTCGACTGCAGCTCTGTCATGGCTGGTTAGATGGCAAAAGCGAGTTGTGGGAGTATTTCGCTGCATCGGATTTTTTGGTGTTTCGCGAGCTTGACAGAGATACAGGGACGTCTACCTTCGCCTGGGTTATGCGGTTGCGTCGTAACGGCGCGGCCGCGGCTTGATGTACTGGATGTCGACCTCTTCGAACTCGAAGTGCGGCGCGTCGTTGCAGAAGCTGGCCTTCGTGGTCTTGAGGAACTTCTCGTCGTTGCGGTCGGGGAAGTCGGGCTTGTAGTGGGCTCCGCGAGATTCGTCGCGGAGGTGCGCACCCTGGACGATGACGCGGGCTAGCTCAAGCATGTTGTAGAGCTGGCGGGCGAAGGCGAAGCTGGTGTTGGCCCACTGGCTCTTGTCGGAGAGGTTGATGTTGCGGTAGCGGTGCTGCAGCTCGACGATCTTGGCGTCGGCCTCTTCGAGACCTTTGTTGTAGCGGATGATGGTGGCGTGCTTGGTCATGGTGTCGCCGAGCTCGCGCCAGAGCTTGAAGGGGTTTTCGGTGCCGGGGTTGTTGAGGAGGATGTTGTTGGACTCCTTCTGACGCTGGAGTTCGGCTGCGTGGCCGCCGTCGCCAGCCTGCTCGGGTAGGGACTTGGCGTACTGGATGGCCTGCGGGCCGGCGACGAAGCCGCCGTAGATGCAGGAGAGCAGCGAGTTGGCTCCGAGGCGGTTGGCGCCGTGGATAGAGTAGTCGGCCTCGCCGGCGGCGAAGACGCCGGGGATGTTGGTCTGCTGATTGAAGTCGACCCAGAGGCCGCCCATGGTGTAGTGCATGCCGGGGAAGATCTTCATGGGGACTTTGCGGGGGTCGTCTCCGACGAACTTCTCGTAGATCTCGAGGATGCCCTCGAGCTTATGCAGGCGCTCGGGCGGGAGATGCGAGACGTCGAGGTAGACCTGCGGCTGGCCGTCGATGCCCATGTTGTGCTCGTAGACGACCTTGAAGATGGCGCGGGTGGCGACGTCGCGGGGGACGAGGTTGCCGTACTTGGGGTACCACTCCTCGAGGAAGTACCAGCGGTCGCCTTCAGGAATGGACTCAGAGGCGCGCTTGTCGTTCTTGTCCTTGGGGACCCAGACGCGGCCGCCTTCGCCGCGGGCTGACTCGGACATGAGGCGGAGCTTGTCTTCGCCGGGGATGGCGGTGGGGTGGACCTGGATGAACTCGCCGTTGGCGTAGTAGGCGCCCTGCTGGTAGAGGGCGGATTGGGCGGAGCCGGTGCAGACGACGGAGTTGGTGGATTTGCCGAAGATGGCTCCGTTGCCGCCGGTGCAGATGATGATGGCGTCGGCGGGGAAGGTGCGGAGCTCCATGGTGCGGAGGTCCATGGCGCAGATGCCGCGGCAGACACCGTTTGCGTCGAGCACGGCGGAGAGGAACTCCCAGCCCTCGTACTTGGTGACCTTGCCCTCGGACTCGTAGCGGCGGACCTGCTCGTCGAGCGCGTAGAGGAGCTGCTGGCCGGTGGTGGCTCCGGCGAAGGCAGTGCGGTGGTAGAGCGTGCCTCCGAAACGGCGGAAGTCGAGCAGGCCCTCGGGGGTGCGGTTGAAGGGCACGCCCATGCGGTCGAGCAGGTCGATGATGGCGGGGCCCTGCGCGGTCATCTGCTTGACGGGCGTTTGGTTGGCGAGGAAATCGCCACCGTAGATGGTGTCGTCGAAGTGCTTGAAGACGTCGTCGCCCTCGCCCTTGAGGTTCTTGGCGGCGTTGATGCCTCCCTGGGCGCAGACGGAGTGCGAGCGCTTGACGGGGACGATGGAGAAGAGGTCAACCTTGCCGCCAGCCTCGGCGATCTTGATGACGGCGGCCAGGCCTGCGAGGCCTCCGCCTACGACTATGATTCTGGGTGTTGCTGCCATTTAGTTCTTCCTCTTAATCTTGTCGGCCTAGATTGGGGCGTGAGATGCAAAAATCACCGCGAGAAGCAACACGACTATCCCGCCTGCCATACACGAGATATAAGCAACGTTTAAGCGACCTTGAGGCAATACCGAGTGATAAGTCTTCATTACTTGCCGGTCCTTATAATTCGGCTACCACGCCAACGAGATCCATTCCCGAGGCTCTCGTCTGCGATTGATCTCCTGAGCCATCCTGACGACCGATAACTTCGCGACCACCAGCATCGCCAGCCCAGTGGTCAAGGTGATCCAAGTAACGGCGCTCATCGCAGCTCTCCCGGCTGGGATGGATTTGTTGAATTCGGCGGCGGCACGGTGGGTGCTGGTAGGGTCACTCCCGCAGGCTGCTCGGGCATGACGTCTTCGGGGGCGGGTGGTGCGCTGACGACAGCCCAGATGCTGATGAGGCCCATGAGGCAGAGCGCAGCGCCGCCGAGGCCGCAGATGTAGCCGAAGTTCTTGCGGGCCTTGTCGCCAGGGGTGATGCCCCACTTGGCGGCGAAGAGCCAGATGCCGTAGGCGAAGTGCCAGGTGGTGGCGATCATGGCGATGACGTATGCCGCGAGGATCCACGGGTTGGCGAGTTCGACCTGAACCTTGTGGAAGGCTGCTCCGGGGTGTTCGGGCAGCGAGATGCCGTGGAAGCGCTGGCTCCAGACGTGGTAGCCGATGTAGAGGAGCGCGATGATGCCGGTGATGCGCTGGGAGAGGTACATCCAGTTGCCGGCCCATGGGTAGACGTTGACGTTCGAGCGTCCGCGGACGGCGATGAAGACGCCGTAGAAGGCGTGGTAGGCGAGCGGGATGAAGATCAGTCCCCACTCGAGGACGCGAACGAGGGGAAGGGCGTTGAGGAACTTGACCTGCTGGGCGTAGGCGAGGGGGCCGTTGACGGTCTCGTAGTTGGAGACGATGTGCTCGATGAGGAAGGCGCCGATGGGGACGATGCCGGTGAGCGAGTGCAGCTTGCGCCAGAAGAAGGAGTGTCCCTCGCCGGCGCGAAGCGGTTGCACTCCACGCAGAGGCGGAGTTGCGGGTGGGGCGGGCGGGGCGGCGGCGGCCATGAAAACTCCTTTGAGGTCGTTGGGAGTGCTGCCTGTTTTCTGCAGCAGCCTGATTATTCCGCCTGCCAATGGCAACGTCAAGAAAATCAGGCATGGTCTGTGCGGTTACCGATACGCTTGTGCGATTATTTGGACGCCGGCCCTTTCCGATGGTTTGAGAGTCAGCCCAGCGCTTTGATCAGGGCTCGGAAGGCGCGGCCGCGATGGCTGAGGGTGAGCTTGGTCTCGAGGTCGAGTTCAGCCATGGTTTGGCCAAATTCGGGAAGGTAGAAGAGCGGATCGTACCCGAAGCCTCCGGTTCCTTGAGGCTTGTGGAGGATCGTTCCTTCGACGGTTCCGTCTCCTGTCGCGACGACGACACCGTCGCGGGCGGTGGCGAGGACGCAGTGATAGCGCGCCTGCCGCCCGGCGTCGGGAGACGTTTTGGGAATGGCTTCGAGGGCGGCGAGGAGGCAGAGATTGTTTTTCTCGTCGACGGGAAGATCGGTGTCGGTCGCAAAGCCAGAGTCGTCGGCGTAGCGTGCGGAGCGGACGCCCGGCGCGCCCGAGAGTGCATCGACCTCGAGACCGGAGTCGTCGGCGACGACGAGGAGTCCGGGTGCGAGGCGAGAGTAGGCGAGGGCCTTGAGGCGGGCGTTGCTGGCGAAGGTCGGCTCGTCCTCGGCGGGCGCGGGCATGGCGGCGAGGCCGGGGAGGGGTTCGATGGTGATGCCGGAGTTCGCGCCGGCGGCAGCGGCGAAGTCGCGCAGCTTGCCCTGGTTGGTGGTGGCGACGTAGAGGTTCATGGGAAGTTCATTGTGGCATGGAAGAGATTCGTAACGGCTGACGGTGAAGGGCAACCGCAGGTCCTTCGACTGCGCCTCTCGCGATAAGGCTGCGAGATTCCGCCCAGGATGACACTCTTTTGTCGGAAGGGAGTTACCTTGTGCTGTTCTCATGGTGCGATGCGTAGGCGGACGAAGGCGGCAACTCCCCAGGGGTGATGGCCGTAGATGGTGTGCAGAGCGTCGGGGGTGGTGTAGGTGGTGAACTGCGCGCCGGGGGCGACGGTGAGGTGAGCTGCGAGGCGGAGGTCACGGTCGTAGCCGAAGGTGTAGGCCTGCACGTGGCCGATGGGAGACTCCTCGAAGTTCGGCGGCAGAGCGGTTCCGGGGGTGAGGAGAAGCTCGCTGGAGCGCGCTGCGTTCTCGATGCGCGTCCAGAGGTAGTTCTTGCGGCCGAACTTGACGAGCGACTCGGCGAGGTAGCTGTTCATGGTGTGGTTGTCGGCGAGGGAGCGGGTGCGGCCCCAGATGAGTGTGCTCGACCAGTTTCCGGTGGTGAGGCCGTTGGCGTCGCGAGGGCCGAAGGGCCGGTTGTACATCACCGAGGCAGTCTGGCGATACTGGTCTTCATGCGGGTAGAGCGCCTCGGGGCTGGTGATGTGCGCGATGGAGTACTGGCCGCTCCAGTTGGCCGTGGGCGAGACGGTGATGCGCGTGGAGTAGCTGTCGATGGCGAGGCCGTTGGTGGAGGGTTGAAAGTGCCAGCGGTCTTCGGCGGGCTCGCCGCCGTGGAAGCCGGAGCCTTCGACGCGAAGCCAATGCCAGGTGAGGCCGGCGGTGAGGACGTTGAAGGCGATGTGGGTGGAGTCCTGCTGGTGGTGGCCGAGGGCGGCGACGGGGTTCTCGGAGGCCGACATGCGATGCGGGTACGCGGTGGGGCCGATGGCGGGGTCGCCGATGGGCGCGGCGTAGAAGCTGAGCAGCGTGCGCTCGCTGAGGCGGATGTCGTAGAGCGCGGCGACCTCCATGAAGAAGTCGTGCGGATGCTGGCCATCGACGATGGGCTTGCCGAAGGCGGTCTCGCCCTGCTGGAAGAGCAGAGGGTATTGACGGCTGGTGATGGTCGCGGGCTCGAGGGAGAACATGGCGCGTAGAGTGAGCTGGCCGGGGCCGATGCGCCGCATCGCCATGGGCATGATCCAGTTGGCGGAGAAGAGCTTGTCGCCGCCGCGGCGGCCGTCTGGTGTTTGTGCGGCGTGCTGCTGGATGTCGGTGACGAAGGCCTCGCCGTGCAGCATCCACATCCATGAGTTGTGGTGCCCCATGATCATGTACATCGGCGTAGAGGCGGGTTCGGCGCTGGTGCCGGAGGAGAGGTGGTTGAGTTGCGCCTGGATGAGGTTGGTGGGCTGCATGATCATTCCGGGCATCTGGGGCATGTTCCTTGAGCTGGTGTCTTGCTCCATCTGCGCGTGGCTGCGGTTTACGGATATGGCAAGACCGCAGAGCAGAATGACGCGGCCGAGCAGACGTTGGCGAGAGGGTGATGTCACGGAAGTTCTTCTCCTGAGGGTGCAGTCAGGGGCATGCCAGCGGCGAGCGCGGGTGCGCTCAGGCGAACAGGCAGGGGTCAGGGAAGAGTTGTGATCAGATGCGCAGGGCGATCAGCGGAGGGGGTTGGGTCGCGGCGATCTTTGCGGGTGCGGTGGGATTGATGGCTGTAGGGATCTGAATGGAGATGAGTAGCGTCGTGGGAGAGATGATGGCGGGTTGCTCTAACTCCACGGCGGAAGCTGAGGATACTGGTTGGTGGTGAATGGTGCAGCAGGTCGTGGTGGTATGTTCGCCAGCGGGGCTGCGCTGAGGGCAGCAGGAGTGTTCGGCGGCGCTCAACGTGTGCGGATGGCGTGAGGCGGTGGCAGGCGGGTCCTGGGGCAAAGCGAGGCATGCTGCGGAGCTAACGAAGAGCGTCAGCAGGCAGAGTGTCGCGACGAAGCTGGAGATCGTGCGCCTCATGGCGTTTCTATTGGACGACGCCGAAAGGTGAAGCATCATCCAACCCTAGTGTAACGCGGTCGCTGCGTTGTCGGCTATGCGGACCAACGCGATGCCGTGGGGGTCTCGCTGTTCGCGGCGGGGGCGGGAGTGACGAAGCGCTCCTCGCGGGTGCGCAGCTCACGCGGCAGAACTTTGCCGGCTTCGGGATCGCGAGCTGCGATCACCCACGCGTCGCGGACGTTGCGGATGCAGGCGATGACCTCGTGGAACTGTTCGACGGACTCGTGGTGCGAGGCTTCGAGCGCCATGGTGAACATGGTGGCGTAGAAGTCGGAGAGAGACTGCGCGGTGCTGCCGCCGAGGTCGGGACGCAGGCGTGCCTGAAGATACATCAGCACATCGAGCGCGCGATGCACGGCGATGCGGCGCCCGCGCACGTCGCCTTCTTCGACGCACTGCGCTGCGCGGTACAGGAAGCGGATTGCGCCGTCGTAGAGGGCGACGATGAGTTCCATGCCAGTCGCACCGACCAGCGCCTGCTGCTGATAGCTCGTTTCCGTCGTGGCCTCGTTTACTGGTTGCCTGTGTCGAAGCCGGTTACGGCGCTGTAGAGTTGGTTGATCTGGTTGATCTGGTCGGGGATCGATTGCAGGATCTGGTTGGCGAGGTTGAGCTGGTTGGTCAGGCGCACTTTGTCGTCGGCGATTCTGGCATCCTGGTCGCTGATGCTTTCGTTCAGAGCGGCCTCCTGGGCGGTATTCTGCTGCATCGCGAGAAAAAGGACGCCCTTGGTCGAGGTGCTGCTCAGGCCGTTGAGGGTCTTGGTGAAGCTTTGGCCGAAGCTGTCGGAGTTTTGCAGGAAGCCTTCGATGTCTGAGAAGTTAGTATTGAGCGCGGTGTCGAGTTGGCTGGCGTCGAGGCTCAGCTTCCCGAACTGATCTACCGAGATGCCGAGCTGCTGCAGGCTCTTGATGGAGCCGCTGGCGGCGCCCGACAGAAGGCCCTGCGTGAGCTGGTTCTGGATCAACGCGACGGTGGGGTCGCCGTACAGCTGCTCGGGATTGCCGCTGGAGTCCTTGCCCTCCTGGGTCTTGATGTCGGAGATCACGGTGTTGTAAGCCGTGACGAAGTTGCTCACCGCCTGTTCGATGGAGCTGTTGTCGTTGGTGATCTGCACCTGCACGGGTTGGCTCGTGTTTGGCGATACCGATAGAATCTGGAAGGTTACGCCGGGGATGAGGCCGGTAACGGTGTTTGATGCGCTCGTCGTGTCCAGGCCGTCGACGTTGAGGCTTGCGTCCAGGCCCTGCTGACCCTGTTGGAACGATATCGTGCTGCCGGTCGTCGCGTCGGTTAGCGAACCGCTCAGCGCAATCTGTCCCGCGGCGCCGCTGGTCTTGCTGACCAGCGAGAGACGCGAGCCGGTGGTGTCCGTCACTACGCTTGCCGCCACGCCGATCGAAGCGGCGTTGATGGAGGCTGCCAGAAGCGGCAATGTGTTGTTGGAGCTGTCGATCGTGATGGTCTGGCTCTGCCCGGAGCCGATCTGGATCGTCAGTGAGCCGCTGAGCGTGTCACTGGCCTTGGTGATCCGGGTCGGAGTACTGCGACGACGTCTGTGCCAGGTGATTGACGACGATGGTATGGCTGCCAGCGGTCGCAAGGTTGCTGGCCGAGGTCAGCGCGACGACGTTGGTGTCGGAGCTTGAGCCCTGCTTCGAGGCGAAGACCCCGCTGAAGTCTGTGAGGGTCTGAAGCGAGGAAGAGAGCGTGGCGAGATGCGTGCCGAATGAACTGAGCGCGGTGTCCTGCGCCTGCAGGTTTGTCAGCTGCGTCTTCCATGGCGTCTCGATGCCCTGTTCGATCGCGAGGATCTGATTCACCGTGGAGGTTACGTCGAACCCGTTTCCGCTGTTGACCGAACCGAAGTTGATCCCGACTGTTGCCATTCTTCCTCCACGATGCAGGGCGATGAAGCTGATAGAGCAACTGCGCTGCCTAATCCTCGGTTGGAGGATTAGGCAGTCTTAACCTTCGTTACCGAAGAGAAGTCGGCGGACGAGCATGTTCATTCGCTCGCCGCCGTCTCTCCTGTCCACGTTTTACTGGAGCAGCTTCAGGACGTCCTGCTGGACGGGGTTGGCCTGCGAGAGCGCTGCGATACCCGTCTGGCTGAGCACCTTGAACTTGGCCATGTCGCTGGTGGCCTGGCCGTAGTTGGTCGCACGTACGTTGTTCTCGGCGGAGGTCAGGTTGACCGACTCGGCGCTGGCGACGTTCGACGCTGCGTTGAGCTGGTTGATGTTGGCGCCGATCGTACCTCGCTGGTAGGCGACATCCTGAATCGCAGTGGTAAGGCTGGTGAGCACATTCTGTGCCATCCCCGAGGACAGCGTCGCAACACCGACCGCAGTGAAGTCCACGCCAGCACCTGCCGATGACGTGCCCACGCTGGCCGTGGTCAGAGCGCCGATCGTCTCACTGAATGTAGTCGCTCCTGAGGCTGTGCCATCGCTTACAAATACGTTCGTGGCGGTCGCCGAAAACACGCTATTGCCGTTGAAGTTGGTGGTCGAGCCGATGTTGCCGATCTCGGTGAGGATGTTCTGGTACTCCTGGTTGGCCGAGCTGACCTGCGAGGAGTTCAGTGTGCCGTTGGCGGCCTCAGTCGCCAGTGTCACGGCGCGGTTGAGGAGGTTGGTGACCTGCGACAGGGCGCCGTCGGCGGTCTGCAGCAGGCCGACGCCGGAAGACGCGTTCTGCGCCGACTGCCTGAGGGCGGCGACGTTGGCGTGGAGGCCGTCGGCGAGCGCCAGGCGTGCGGCGTCGTCGGCGCCGCTGGTTGATGCGCGAACCGGATGAGAGCTGCGTGAGCGTGTTCTGCAGGCTCATCTGCGTCTGGTTCAGATTGGTCTGCGCGTAGATTGCTGCGATGTTATTCAGTACACCCAAGGACATGGGAAAGGCTCCTGTAACGCTCGATTTGAGTTGCCGCGCTGCCTGTCCCGGGTGCTGATCCGGGCCGTTGGGCCCGGTTCACCTTGCGATAGGCGTTGCGTTCTCCCACCTCATCGGCGCGGTGTCGTGCGACTTGAGGCGCAGGCGAATTTTTCTCTGGTTACCTTGTGGTCGAGCCGGCCTATCGATATGGGCGGCGCCGCCGATGAGAGGCCTGAGAGGAACGATTCCCATGATCGAACTGACGCGCCTGAACGGCAGCCGCCTCAGCCTGAACTGCGATCTGATCAAGCAGGCGGAGTCGGCCCCGGATACGGTGCTGACCTTAATTACAGGAGAGAAACTGGTGGTGCTGGAGCCGCGCAGCGAGGTGACTCGCAGGACGCTGGACTATCGCGCGGCGGTGCTGCGCGCGGCGTGGCCGGACGCGGCGTCAGCGCTGAGCGCGAAGACTGCGCGCCACGCTCAGGATGTTGTGGAGCGAGCGGATGCTGACGAAGCCGCGACCTAATCGATACCAGTTTTGCTTCTGAAGAGGAGTTTATATGGATATCGCCAGCATTGGAGGCATTCTGCTCGCCGTGGTCGGCATTCTGGCCGGCATGATGATCGAGGGCGGAAACATCGGCCAAATTACGCAGCCTACGGCGGCGATGATCGTGGTCGGCGGCACGATGGGAGCGGTGATGCTGCAGTTTCCGCTGAAGACGTTTCTGGCTGCGCTGAAGCAGGCGATGCGGATCTTATCTCGGGTGGGTCGGATGGCGACGAGGTGCTGAAGCAGCTGGTGCAGTTTGCCAACAAGGCTCGCAAGAGCGGCATCGTGTCGCTCGACCAGGACCTGGGATCGGTGAGCGACCCGTTTCTGAAGCAGGCTCTGATGCTGGCGATCGACGGCACGGAGCCGAACGAGGTTCGGAAGATCATGCAGTTGGAGTTGGATAACAAGGCCGAGATGGAGGAGAAGATTCCTCAGGTTTTTGAAGCTGCGGGTGGGTACTCGCCGACGGTCGGGATCATCGGCGCGGTGCTGGGGCTGATCCAGGTGATGCAGCATCTGGACAATATTACCGAGGTGGGCCGGGGGATCGCGGTGGCGTTTGTGGCGACGATCTACGGTGTCGCGCTGGCGAACCTGATCTGTCTTCCGGCGGCGGGGAAGCTGAAGATCCGCCATCGCGAGGATCAGATGGTGAAGGAGATGATGCTGGAGGGAGTGATCTCGATCCTGGAGGGGATGAATCCCAGGATGATGGAGACGAAGCTGAAGACCTTCCTGCTGGACGCAAAGGACGGCGAGAGCGTTGCGGAGGCCGCAGCGTGAGCCGCAAGAAGAAGCATGAGCATGTGAACCACGAGCGGTGGCTGGTCTCGTATGCAGACTTCATCACGCTGCTGTTTGCGTTCTTCGTGGTGCTGTTTGCTTCGAGCCAGTCGGACAAGAAGAAGCAGATTCAGATTGCGGCGGTGATGCAGACGGCGTTCACTCCGCTAGGGACCTTCGAGGCTCACTCGAAGGAGCCTTCGCTGGCGGATGCGGGGAGTGGTGGGGCGGTGCTGCAGCCGGCGGCGCTGGCGCTGCCGTTTCCGCAGGCGGCTTCGGAGATGCGGGAGGCGGAGACCGAGGCTCGGCTGGGGAGGTTGGTGAAGGCTCAGATGGCCGGCGGGAGGCTTCCGGCGGGCAGTTTGTCGGTGCGGATGACTCCGGAAGGTCTGGTTGTCTCGCTGAACGAGGTTGGATCTTTGCTTCGGGCTCGGCGGTGGTGAGGCCGGAGGCGGTGGAGGCGGTTGCGGCGCTGGCGGCGACGCTGCCGGACGCTCCGTTGCGCGTGGAGGGGCACACGGACAATGTTCCGATTCACACGGCGCAGTTCGGGGCGAACTGGGAGCTTTCGGCGGCTCGGTCGAGTGCGATTGCTCGGCTGCTGCTGGAGCGGGGCACGATGCATCCGTCGAACGTTGCGGCTGCGGGGTATGCGGAGTTTCATCCCTTGGCTTCGAATGCGACCGAGGAGGGCCGGAGGGCGAACCGCAGGGTGGACGTTATTGTTTTGCGATCCCGAGGACCTTCACGATGACGCGCTTGGAGCGCTGGCCGTCGAACTCGGCGTAGAAGACGCGCTGCCAGGTTCCGAGGTCGAGGCGGCCGGCGGTGACGGGCAGGGTGGTCTCGTGGTGGAGGAGCAGGGACTTGAGGTGGGCGTCGGCGTTATCCTCGCCGGTCTGATGGTGCCGGTAGCCAGGCCAGCGGGGGGCGAGTTTCTCGAGCCAGACGCCGATGTCTTCGATGAGGCCGTCCTCGTGGTCGTTGACGTAGATGGCGGCGGTGATGTGCATGGGGGAGACGAAGCAGAGGCCGTCGTCGATGCCGCTCTTGCGGACGATCTCCTCGACCTGCGGGGTGATGTGGACCATCTCGTAGCGGTCGCGAGTCTTGAAGGTGAGGTATTCGGTGTGTGCTTTCATAGTCTGCGGCATTTGGTGGGTCCCCTCCCCCTGTTTTGGTTCAAAGTATTCATTCCAGATACTTAAGTTTGGTACTTCTATTCACGAGAAAGCCCCGGTGGGTTTGCCGGGGCTTTCTTTGACGCTGTTTTAAGTATAGCGACGTGGCGGTAATTAATCGGCACATTGGAAGTACCTTGTTTTGTTGGGGATGGGTGGCTTTGGGGCTTGACAGAGTTGGCTGTGGAAAAGTGATCTCTCGATTGGCGGCTCGGCGCTGATCGTGCGGTGGGTCGTTTCGTCCTTCGGACTGCACTCCGGCCTACGGCAGTGCGGATGCGCCTTTCGGCGCGGCGAAATAGAGGGCCAAGCCTGAAGGCTTGGCGTACCCAGAGGCGGTTCGAGCTTCGCTCGAATGGTCCCACATCTCAGAATCGAGATGTGGGGCACCCGGTACCCGGCGCCGACTCCTAATCTGTATTGGATATGTCTCTCGTCGCCGGGCTTGAAACCGTTTGTGGCTCTGGGACAGAGATACAGGGACCCCGGTTTAGCTCGCAGCGCAGGTTTGTCCACTCAGCGATACGCGCCTTGGTCGAGCGACGTTTTGAGAGTTTGGGGCTGACGGGAATTTGGGGTTTGACAAGGTTTTATAAGGTTATTGGTCGTGCCAGTGGAAGAGCTTGTGTGTGATCTTCCACTCACCGTTACGTTTGAGTAGGGTGAACACGTCGGAGGCCCTGGCGTTCGCGCCAGCCAACTTACCTGACCAGTGTTGTACTTCCAGGTGAACGACGGCGATCGTTTCGATGATCTCAATGCGGGCGAAGCGAGGTTCGATGTTCGGTGCGGGTCCGTTCTCGGTGATCCAATCGAACACGTGTTTGACGGAACCGCTGTATTCGACCCCCTGGCAGAATCCGGAGATCGTGGCCCAAGGGTAAAAGGCGGCATGCATGAGATTGCTATCGCCTGCGCGAGCACCGGCGATGTAGCAGTGCATCGTCCGGGTGATCGCGTCGTGCTCGACCAGATAACCATTATTGGCGGATTTGACCGGGGGGAGACTCTCGGCGTCATCGATCCGTTCCGCGCCGGGACATTTGGTGCGTGAGCGACTCCAGACGTCGATCTCATGCCGGTAGGCGAAGACAGTGTCCTGTTTTTCGTGCCCGCGTCGATGGACCGGAAGTCCCTCGGATGCCTCCCAACGGCGCACGGTACGTTCACTTCTCTCGAGATAGCCTGCGATCTGCTTCCACGACTCCAGAATCTTCTGTGGAGTATTCCGTGTAAACATCGGAGACCTCCGTCGAGGACTATACCAGAGGCTATGCTCTGGTGCGCGATCTCAGGCGGACCAGTGAAACGCCTTCTGGATAATCTTCCACCCGGTAGGCATTTTGAGAAGCGTGAAGAGGTCGGACATATGAACTCCGCGACCGGCCAGCTTACCTGACCAGCCATCGACCTCGAGACGAACGACGGCGATGGATTCGAGGATGTCGACGCTGACGATGCGGGGTTCGATCGCAGAAGCGGGACCGTTTTTGTCGATCCAGTCGAAGAGAAACTGGGTTCCGTTCGCGAGTTGGTCTCCAACGTAGCCGAAGAATGAGGCGTCGGGGTGGAAGGCTGGACGCATAAGCTCGCTCCTGCCCTGCTTACTTCCGTCAAGGTACATCTGCATCGTCTTGACGATTCCGTCGTACTCGGTGAGGTACTCGTTGTTTGCCATGGGCCCGACAGTAAGGTTGGGAAATCGGCGCGTCAACGGTCAAACTTGGCCAAAGTTGGTCGCCATTCGTCAGCCTGTTGATGAGTCGTTGGGGTGATGGTGGTGGTGGCCACGGCAGTGCCGGCGCTTTGGCAAGGCACAACCGTAGATCCTTCGACTACGCGGCTACGCCGCTTCGCTCAGGATGACACTTGAAATGTGGTTCCGGTGGATTCAGTGGCGCTCCGGGCGAAATGCGGGGGTTCCTCGCTCCGCTCGGAATGACGCCTTCGTAAAAAAAGAAGTGATGATTAAGTAGCGACGGAGAGCTCTTCTTCGAGGCGCTGCTTTTCGAAGAGGCTGGTGTAGTAGCCGTTGCGGGCGAGGAGTTCGTCGTGGGTGCCTAGTTCGGCGATGCGGCCGTGGACGAGGACGGCGATCTGGTCGGCGTTGCGGGCGGTGGAGATGCGGTGGGAGATGAAGATGGTGGTGCGGCCGTTCATGACGCGGGCGAAGCCCTCGAGGATGCGCTCTTCGGTGTAGGTGTCGACGGAGGCGAGGGCGTCGTCGAGGATGAGGATGCGGGGGTCGCGGATGACGGCTCGGGCGATGGCGGTGCGCTGCTTCTGGCCTCCGGAGAGGGTGACGCCGCGCTCGCCGACGAGGGTGTCGAAGCCGCGGGGGAAGTCGAGGATCTCGGTACGGATGTGGGCGGTGGCGGCGGCCTCTTCGACCTGCTGGTCGGTGGCGTCGGGGCGGCCGAAGGAGATGTTGTGGCGGATGGTATCGGAGAAGAGGAAGGTCTCTTGCGGGACGAAGCCGATCGAGGAGCGGAGCTCGGAGAGAGGGAAGGAGCGGATGGGTGCGCCGTCGATGAGGACGGTGTTGGGGGCGGCGTCTTGCACGCGGGCGATGAGGGATACGAGCGTGGATTTGCCGGAGCCGGTGGGGCCGACGATCGCGAGTGAGGAGCCTGCGGGGACGGTGAGGTTGATGTCGTGGAGGACAGTGGGACCGTTGGGGTAGGCGAAGGAGAGGTTGCGGAACTCGATGTCGCCGTGGATAGCACAGGGTGACAGTGCAGTGGGGATGGCGTCGACGTAGGGAGCGCTGCGGTCTGGTTTACAAGCAAGGAGCGTGGGGTCGTCGGCTATGGCGGGTTGTTGTTTGAGGAGTTCGTTGATGCGGACTACGGAGGCGGTTCCTCGCTGGAAGAGGTTGACGACCCAGCCTACGGCGATGATGGGCCAGATGAGCTGGACCATGTAGACGTTGAAGCTGGTGAACTGGCCTACGGTGATCTGGTGCTGGACGACCTCGTGGCCTCCGACGAGGAGCGTGATCATGAGCGAGATGCCGAGGATGAACTCGAGCGAGGGCCAGAGCATGGCCATGAGGCGGACGAGGTGGAGGGAGCGGCGGATGTACTCGCGGTTGGCCTCTTCGAAGGAGTCGATCTCGGCCTCTTCCTGGGCGAAGGCACGGATGAGGCGGGCTCCGGAGAAGTTCTCCTGGGCCTTGGCGGAGATGTCGGAGAACATGGCCTGGATGCGCTCGAAGCGGCGGTGGATGCGGTTGCCGAAGTACTGGACGAGCACGGAGGCGAAGGGCATCGGCACGAAGGCGAAGAAGGTGAGCTTGGGCGAGATGCGCCACATGAAGGGCAGCGCGGCGCAGGTGAAGACGAGGGTGTTGGCGGAGTACATGATGGCCGGGCCGAGGAGCTGGCGGACCGCGGAGAGGTCGTTGGTGGTGCGGGCCATGATGTCGCCGGTGCGGTGGGTGTGGAAGTAGGAGGGCGACTGGCGTTCGAGGTTGGCGAAGATGTCGTTGCGGAGGTCGTACTCGATCTCGCGGGAGGCTCCGATGATGACCTGGCGGGTGATGTAGAGGAAGACGGCGGAGGTGGCGGCGACGAGGAGGAGGCGCAGGGCGTGGAAGAGGATCTTCTGCTGGGTGATGCCGTGTTGCATGTCGTCGACGGCGTGGCCGATGACGATGGGAACGAGGACCTTGACGACGTTGTAGAGGATGACGGCGACGCCGCCCCAGGCGAGGTGTTTCCAGTAGCGCTTGAGGTAGGGGTTGAGGGGTTTTAGGCGATCCATCATCGGGGTTAGTTTATGCCGCCTCTGTTAGATAGCTGGGGTGGCGTTGGGGGTTCGGGATTGTGGGCTGGATTAGCAAAGCCCCAGGTCTGAGATGCGGACCTGGGGTCTTGGTCTCCGGATGGCTTTGGTGGCGCTGCGGGCAAAATGCGAGGGTTCCTCCCCTTTGGCAGGCTCAGGGGCGGAATGACGGCGCTCACCAAACCAGCTCGTCAACAGGTTTAGTTGGGCTGGGGTTGCGGCTTGGCGGTTGAATCTGGAGGCGTTGTGGCTTCGGGCTTGGCGGGTTCGGTGGGTTGGGTTGCGGGTTTTGCCTCGGGTGCGGGGGCGGGCTTGGGCTGGGGTGGGGCGTCGGATTCGGAGACGAGTTCGATGTCGAAGATGAGGTCGGCCTTGGCGGGGATGACGGGCGGGCGGCCGGATTCGCCGTAGGCGAGCTGGTAGGGGATGAAGAGGCGGCGCTTGCCTCCGACCTGCATGCCCTCGAAGCCGGTGTCCCAGCCGGGGATGACCTGGCGGGCGCCGTAGGGGAAGACGATGGGGTCGCCGCCGGGGTGGTCGTGGGAGGAGTCGAACTTGGTGCCGTCGGTGAGCCAGCCGGTGTAGTGGACGGTGTAGAACTTGCGGGTCTTGGCAGGTTCGCCGGTGCCGACCTGGATGTCGATGTAGCGGAGGGCGTAGAGAGGCTTGGGCGTGCCCTCGACCTTGGGAATGTTGGGGGGATTGTCGGCGGGGTTGGCCTCGGGGGCTGCCGGGGCCGCCGCTGCGGGCTTCTTGGCAGCGGTGGTGGAGGCGGTTGTGTGGTGAGCGGGGGCCGGCTTCTTTGGCGGCGTCGTGGTGGTCTGGCCGGTGGTCTGAGCGGCGGCGCAGGCGGCGAGCAGGGAGAGTGAGAGCGAGGTGCGGAGGGTCATCTTGAGTCTTAGTGTAGGGCAGATTGGGGGAAGGAAGATACTGCGGGGTTGACCCGAAGGTGAAGGTGGCTCGACGGGCGAGATGCGGGGATTCCTCGCTTCGCTCGGAATGACACTTCGTTAAATAGAAACAGGAGCCGGTTAGGGCTCCTGTTCTGTGTGGTAGCGGGTGATGCAGGGTTATTTGCCTCCGGGGAGAGTGGCGCGGATGCTGCCGCTGAAGGTTCCTCCGGTGTAGGTTCCGGTGAAGCGTTCGACGGTGGCTGAGCCGGGGATGCCGGCGGAGGCGGGGAAGGTGATGACGGCGACTCCGAGCGAGCCAGCCTCGATGTCACCGAGCCCGGAGGGCAGTGGGGTGCCGGTTGTACTGCCGAGCATGGCGGTGACGATCTGAACGTTTGGCGCGGTTGCGGTGCCGTTGTTCCTGACCAGCACGGTGGCCTGGTAGGAGCCATCGGGAAGCTGGGAGAGGATCGAGGTAGTGATGAGTTGAACGGTTCCCGGGTTGGCCGGGTTGCTGATGACGAGGTTGCAGAGCTGGACGAGGCCGACCTGCGAGATGGCGTCCCAGTGATCGAGGCTGGTGACACCGGACTGCTCGGAGCGGAACCCGTAGTTGGTGCCGATGGTGATCTCGCTCCCGCCAGCGGGGGTGACGTAGATGGAGTACTTGCGTGTGGCGACGTTGACGACGGCGCGGAAGTGATACTTGACGCCGGCGGCGTAGTTGATGGTGGCGGCGGCGGCGAAGGCTCCGCCGTTGCGGGCGTCGATCTGACCAGTGGGGTTGAAGCGGCCGGCGATGGCGAGTCCGGTGAAGGCCGACTGCGGGCCGAAGGAGAGGCCGACGTTGGAGTTGTTGAGTGCGGTGGAGGGTGTGGCGTCCCACTCGGCGGTGAAGGTTCCGGTCTGGGTGGGGATGGTTCCGTTTATCCAGTTGTTGCCGAGCTGCTCGATGCAGGCTCCGCTGAGGGAGTTGATGATGAGCAGGGCGGGTGTGGTGTGGGTTACGGATCCGTCGGTGGCGGAGATGGTGATGGGGTAGGCTCCGGGAGCGGTGGAGCCGAGGGTCTGGATGGTGAGGGTGGAGGTTGGGCTTCCGCTGCCGATGGTTGGCTGCGAGAAGGTCGCGGTGGCTCCGGCGGGCAGACCGCTGGCTACGCTGAGGGCGACGTTGCCGAGATAGCCATTGGACGTTGCAAAGTTGATGGCGAAGGCGGCCGGGTCTCCCGCCACCTTGGTGAGGAGCGAGGGGACTGCGGTGATGGTGTAGTCGGATGACGAGGAGTTGACGGTGAGGGTGAGCGGCAGCGTGAAGGTGAAGGTGCCGTTGTTGCCGAGTACGTTGATGGGATAGACGTCGGGAGCGGTGGTGCCGTTGGTGGTGATGGTGAGGGTGGTGGTGCCGGTTCCGGTGATCGTGGAGGGATCGAAGGAGGGAGTGGCTCCTGAGGGCAGGCCGGTGACGTTAAAGCCGACGGAGGGGTTGGCGTCGCTGCCGGGGAGGACGTTGATGGTGAAGGTGGTGCTGTTGCCGGCACGGACGGCGGAGGCGGTTGAAAGAGCGCGCAGAAGGAAGGGCTGCAGGAAGGAGGCGTCGCCACCGTGCGAGAGGGTCTCGTAGACCATGATGTGGTACTCGGTGGGATTGGGGAGCTGACGGATTACCTGATTGAGGTACTGAATGGTGAGGGGGAGATCGAGGCCCTGACGGTTGTGGTAGTTGTTGTAGCCGATCTCGTCGGTGGGATAGACCTGTAGAGCAACGGTGCCGTTGCAGACGTACGAGGGTACGGAGGTCGAGTTGGCGAGCTGATATTTGGCGTTGAACTCAAGCGCTGACATGAGGCGGAGACGTGCGTTCGAGGTGACGTCGTTGTAGAGATCGACGCCCTGGATGGAGGCGGTCTCGGCGGCGTCGAGCGCGCCGGAGATTCCGTACTGGGCGTGGCCGAAGTCGCGGCAGGTCTCCTGGGAGATGCCGTCGACGCGATCGTCGTAGACGGGCTGGTTGTACCAGAAGGCGGTTCCGCGCGGGGAAGGAACGGGGGCGGGGCCGTCGGTGTGGTAGTAGAAGTAAGCGGGGATGCGCTGCTTCCAGTAGAGGACGCCCTTGTTGAAGGTGGCGAGGTCGTCGTTGAAGACGCCGATGTTGATCATGCCCTCGATCATGCTGATCTCCCAGTTTCCGTTGGAGGTCGAGCCGTTGATGATGCGAGGAAGGATGACTGTGGAGAGCATGGTCTTGAACTGCTGGATGTCGGCGTCGGCCCAGCCGGCGTTGGAGTAGCGGATAATTTCAGCGGCGCGGGGGAATTTTTCGCTGTCCCATGCGGCCTGGAGGGGCTCGTTGGAGTTGGTGTAGCCCTTGAGGTTGTAGGCGTACTTATTGAGGATGGCGATGGCGTTGTTGGCGTATTGCTGGTTGCCTGTGATGTACCAAAGGAGGGTCTGGAGGTAGGCGGCGCTGGAGTCGTTGTCTGCGGCGGAGCAGCCGAAGTTGGGGTTGGAGGTGGGGCCACACTCGATGATGCCGGTGGCGGGTGGGCCCTGGATCTGGTAGTTGAGCTGGCCAATATTGCTGTTCAGCGCCTTGAGATAGGCGGAGTAGAAGGGCTCGTTGTGCGCGGCGACCATGACCTTGACATAGTCGAGCTGAGCGCGTGAGACGAGGACTCCGGGGTGATTGAAGGGCTGGGTTTGTGCAGTGGCGGTGCGGAAGGCCCCGAGGGCGATCAGCGCAACTGCAAGGAATGTTGCAATAACTCTGCGAGAGACTCTCATTGGATCACTGCTCCTGTGTAGTGATGTGTTCACGGCTGTGCTGCCAGGCGAACGTCC
The DNA here is from genome assembly GCF_000745965.1 of Edaphobacter aggregans DSM 19364. GTDB lineage: Bacteria > Acidobacteriota > Terriglobia > Terriglobales > Acidobacteriaceae > Edaphobacter > Edaphobacter aggregans. The sequence goes on from NZ_JQKI01000015.1 coordinate 109,612, forward strand.
GCGCGCGCCTGGCGATGTTGGCAGGCGGGAGGACACGGGGAGAAAGTCCTCAAGACAAACGTATGTCTTCAAAATTTTTTACTTATGTTCGTAGAGCGGATTAATTGCCGCCAGCCATTTAGCACGAGTGGGAGAACTGCTGTCAATACGAAAGCAGGAACGCGGCGGATTTTCACGGAACTGCTATACGCGAGCTTGCGATTCCAACGATACGGCTTGTTTAGGTGGGGGTGCGGAGGAGGAGGTAGGTTCCGGCGATTCCGAAGAGGAGGTCGGGGGTCCAGGCGGCGAGGACGGCGGGGAGGGTGGCGACGTTGCCCATGGCCTGGAAGAGTCCGTCGACGACCCAGTAAGCGATGGCGAGGCCGATGGCGGTGGCGATTCCGGCAAGCGAGCCTCGTTTGCCCATGGAGAGCGCGAAGGGGATGGCGAGCATGGCCATGACGAGGGTGATGAGCGGGTAGGCGAGCTTGCGGTTGAGCTGCACGCTGAGGCGCTTGGTGTCGAAGCCGGATTGTTTTAGGTCGGTGATGTAGCGGGAGAGCTCGTTGTAGCTCATCTCCTGGGAGGGGCGGTCTTCCTTGACGAAGTAGGAGGGCTGCTCGTGGATCTCGGGGAAGGCGGTGAGGGTGAAGGGCTGGTAGGAGGCGATGGTCTCGCCGGAGAAGGTGCGCTGCCAGCCGTTCTCAAAGACCCACTGGCTGATGCGGTCGTTCCAGTGCGCGGAGGAGGCGAAGATGCGGCGCTCGAGGGCGAAGGTGGTGGGGTTGAACTCGAAGACGGTGAGGTTGGCGAAGACGTTTTTGCTGGCGTCGAAGAACTGGTAGTAGAAGATGCGCGCGGGGCTTCCGGTGGGGCCGGCCTGGCCGGAGATCCATTTGCGGTCGGGGCGGAGGAAGGTCTGGGCGGGCTTGTCCTTGATGACGGAGCGGAGGGCCTCCTGGCGGCGGTTGGCGGCGGGGAGGTAGAGCTCGTCGAAGGCGAAGAGGCCGCCGGCGATGAGCAGCGTGGTGATGAGAACCGGCGTGACGATGCGGTAGAGGCTGATGCCGGTGGCCTTCATCGCTGTGAGTTCGGACGAGCGGCCGAGCGCGCCGAAGGTGATGAGCACGGCGACGAGGCAGCAGAGCGGAGTGACGTTGTAGAGGATGAAGGGGATGAGGTTGATGAGGTAGTCGCCGACGGTGACGAGGGGAGTGCGGTTGCGAATGATGTCGCCGATGAGTTCGAAGAAGGTGAAGATGATGAAGAGGGTGGAGAACGACATGAGCACCATGGCGAAGTTGGTGGCGTACTCGCGCATGACGTAGTCGTCGAGCAGGAGAGGGAACTGGATATTGAAGGTGCTGCGGAAGCGGCGCAGGATGGTGGCGATGTCGAGGTTGCCGTTGCCGGCGGCGGCGATCTTGCGGCCGCGGGTGAGGCGGGCGAGGAGCTTGTTGATCCCGACGCCGATGGAGGAGATGAGTCCGAGGGCGATGCCTCCGCGCGACATCTGGTAGAGGAGGAGGGCACCGGCGGCGGCGAAGAGGAGGTTGGCTCCCCAGACGCCGAGGACGGGGGAGAGCTTGCCGTTTTTGGCGAAGGCGATTCCGATCTGCGAGAGGAAGTAGTAGATGAAGACGAGGACGATGGTGAGGACGAAGCCAGTGGACTTGCCTCCGCGCTTGGAGGCGATGCCGAGCGGCACGCCGATGAGCATGAGGACGAGGCAGGCGAAGGGATAGGAGAAGCGCCGGTTGAACTCGATGCGATAGAGGCGTGAGGTGTGGCCGGGGATGTCGCTATCGGGCGCGTTGCCGAGGCGCCAGAGCGTGGAGAGCGGGAGCGCGAGGATAGGCGTGTCCGAGCGGCCGAGGTGAGGGTCCTGCTGCTCGCCGGTCTGGATGGGGAGGTCGGTGGAGGCGAAGGTGGAGATGTTGTACTGATTGGCGTCGGTTGGCGAGGTCTGGTGCTGGCCTCCGTTGAGCAGATGGAGACGTATGGTCTGCTCGTCGCCGTTGACGACGACGGCCTGGTCGGCGGTGGTGATGTTGGGGCTGGCGGGCTGAGTAAGATCGGCGAGGAAGACGTGGTGCCAGAGGGCGGCTCCGGCGGCGGGGCGGACGTCCTGGATGTAGAGGACGTAGTTGCGGAAGTCCTCGTAGAAGACGCGGGGCTGGACTTCGAAGGAGGCCTGTGAAGTTTTTAAAGATTGTTCGAGCGCGAGCGTGGCGGCGGCGGAGCGCGGTGCGAGGTAGAGAGAGTTGAAGAGGCCGAGCAGGACACCGACGCCGGAGACGATGGAGATGATACGGACGAAGTCGAGGGCTCCCATGCCTGAGGCGCGCATGGCGGTGATCTCGGAGTCGGCGGCGAGGCGGGAGAGGCCAAGGAGGATGCCGACGAGCACGGCCATGGGGATGGTGACGATGAGGAAGTTGGGGAGGAGATAGGCGAAGATTTTGAGGACGTCGGTGAGGGAAGCGGAGTCGCGGACGACGAGCTCGATGATGTGGCCGAGGTCGCGCATGAAGAGCACGAAGGTGAAGAGGGCACCGCCAAGCAGGGCGTGGGAGGTGACTTCGCGGAGGATGTAGCGGGTGAAGATGCGCATGCCGGTGGGGATTTGTAGCCCTCGCTTGAGTTTATCGCGAAGGGCAGGAATGAGATGCGCGGGAAGCGAGTAGTGAGTCTCAAAACTTCCGGCCAAGCTGAGTGAATTTGCTGCACGGGCAAAATGCAGGTCCCATTCGGCTTTGCTCAGGGCAGGCTCTTCGACTTCGTAACTCGCAAAAGACGAGAGTTACTTCGCTCAGGATGACAGTTTTGTTTTCGCGGCTGAAGGCTATTCGGCTCGGAGAGCTTCGACGGGATTGATGGAGGCGGCGCGATGCGCGGGGATGTAGCTGGCGATGAGCGCGGCTGCTGCGAGGACGATGGCGACGAGGGCCAGGGTGGAGAAGTCCCAGGTGCGGATCTGGAAGAGGATGCCGCGGAGGAGCGTGGAGGTAAGCAAGGCGCAGAGGATTCCGGCGGTGATTCCGAGCGCGGTGAGGACGCCGGCTTCGCGGAGTATGAGCTGGTAGACGGTGGCTCGCTGAGCGCCGAGGGCCATGCGGACTCCGATCTCGCGGGTGCGCTGCGAGACGGAGTAGGCGATGACGCCGTAGAGGCCGATGACGCCGAGGAGGAGAGCGAGCGCAGCGAAGCCTCCAACGAGCCAGGCGGCGGAGCGGTGCAGGTAGGCGGTCTGCGAGTCGTCGATGCGCTGCTGCATGGTCAGCTCATTGAAGGTGCCGATGCCGGGATCGACCTGATGGACGGCGGTGCTGAGAGACGGCAGGATGGACTTCGGATCGCCGGAGGTGCGGACGACGAGAGCGAAGAAGGAGTCGGCGTCCTGATTATGAGCCTTGTACTCAGCGGGCCAGATCTCTTCGTCGAGGGAGCTCTCGCGGACGTTGTCCACGATGCCGACGATCTCCTTGATGGAGTCGGGAGCGAGATCGCCATTGCCGTATTTTTTGCCGATAGGATCTTCGCCGGGGAAGTATTTATCGGCGAAGGCCTTGTTGATAACGGTTACTCGGGGTCTGGTGGCGTCATCCTGCTGTGTCAAGAGACGGCCTCGAAGGAGCCGTGCCTGGAGGGTTTTGAAATAGTCTGAGCTGACTTCGCGCTCGTTGACCTCGTTATGTTCTCCGTGAAAGGGATGGCCAACGACGCGAATCCAGTCGGTGTTGCCGTTTCCGCTTACGGGAAGCGTGCTGGTGATGGCTACCGAGGTGGCGCCGGGAAGGGTGGCGACGCGATCGATGATCTTGTGAGCGGCGGTAACGACGAGCTCGTCCTTGTTGTACGTGGTGGTCGGAAGCGAGACGAAGAGTGTGGCGAGGTTGCCGGGCTCGAAGGCGAGATCGACGTGGAGAAGGCGGTAGAAGCTTTTCCCGAGGAGGCCGGCGCCGACGAGCAGCACGACGGCGATGGTGAGCTCGAGGACGACGAGGTTGGCTCCGAGACGACGCCAGAGGGTACCGGCAGAGGCGCGGTCGCCGTCGTTGAGGGCCTCGCGCATGGCTGCTGTGGGGAGGCGAAGGATCGGGGTGAGCGAGAAGATAGCTGCTGAGAGAAGTGCGATGGCGGCCGTGAAGCCGAGAACGTGTGTGTTGAGGCCGTGGTTGGAGAGATACGGCATGCTGGAGAGCATGTCTTTGGAGACGAGGCCGAGCAGGAGGCGCATGGCGAGGACTCCTGAGGCGAGGCCGGCGAAGGTGCCTGCAGCGACGAGGACTAAACCTTCGGTGATGAACTGACGGATGAGACGTGACGGTGTGGCTCCCAGGGCGCCGCGGACGGCGAACTCGCGGCGGCGGCTCTCAGAGCGGACAAGCAAGAGGCTGGCGACGTTGACGCAGGCGATGACGAGTAGAAGGCAGGCGCCGGCGAGGAGAACGAGAAGGATTGGGCGGATGGTGCCGACGATGAGTTCGGAGAGTGAGCCGATATGTGCGCCCTGATCGCGATTGCTGCCGGGGTACTGGATCTCAAGCTGCTTGGCGATGGCGGCCATCTCGGTCTGCGCGGCGTCGAGAGAGACGCCGTCTTTGAGGCGGCCGATAGCGAAGAGATTATGGCAGCTGCGTCGCTTCTCACAGCTGGTGAGTTCGTGGATGGTGGTCCAGAACTCAGCGCTGCCGCGAGGTGGGAAGAGAAAGTCGTTGGGGAGGACTCCGATGATCGTGGTCGGGGTGCCGCTGAGGGTGATGGTCTCTCCGATTACGTCTTTGCGTCCGCCGAAGCGGCGCTGCCAGGTGCCGTAGGTCAGGATAGTGGTTGCAGGGGCGTTGGGCTGATCTTCTCCGGCGTGGAAGTCGCGGCCGATCACAGGCTGGATGCCGAGGGTGCGGAAGAAGCCGTCGGTGACGCGCGCGGCGGGGACGGGTTCGACCCCGGAGGGAGTGCGGAGAAGGAAGCCGCCGCCGGTGTAGGCCTCCATCGAGGAGAAGACTTTGTTCATGCGCTGCCAATCGCGGAAGTCCTGGTAGGAGATGTTGGAGCGCGGGAAGGCGACTCCGCGCTCGGCGACGTCGGCGAGGCGTGTGGGATCAGCGTAAGGCAGAGGCTTGATGAGGGCAGCGTCGACGAAGGCAAAGATGGCGATGCTGGCTCCGATACCGAGCGCAAGCATGAGAATGGCTGTTGCGGTGAAGCCTGGGGAGCGGCGCAGCTGGCGCAGGGCGTAGCGGATGTCCTGGAGCGTGGTCTCGAGGATGGGGAAGGTGTGAATCTCGCGGTGGGCTTGCTTGGTGTGCTCGATGCCGCCAAGCTTGAGGATGGCGCTCCGGCGGGCTTCCTCCGGAGTCATGCCGGCGCGCAGGTTGTCGTCGATGTGAAGCTGGAGGTGGCTCTCGAGCTCAGAGGAGAACTCCTGCTCCTGTTGCTGGGTTGGGACGATGCCGGCGAGTCTGCGAAGCCGTGCGCGAAGACGATTCATGAGGCGTCCTCCGACGGTGCGAGAAAGCGGGCGAGGATGGCGGTGGTCTGTTCCCAGGAGCGGGCCTCTTTGTGCAGGAGGTGGCGGCCGGCGCGGGTGAGGGAGTAGAACTTTGCGCGGCGGTTGTTCTCCGACTGGCCCCACTCGGAGGCGATGGCTCCCTCCTGCTCGAGGCGGAGGAGCGCGGGGTAGAGGGTGCCGTAGTTGAGCGAGAGCAGATCGCCGCTGGTCTGCTCGATGCGGCGGGCGATGCCGTAGCCGTGAAGCGGTCCCATGGACTCGATGGTCTTGAGGACCATCAGTGCTAGTGTGCCTTGCCAAACGTCGGTTTTGTCGCCCATTTGCCACTCCTATTGTCTTGCCATAGGAGTATGGGCGGTTTTGTATGGGATGGCAATAGGAGAAGATAAAATTGTGACGAATGGCGGCTAGGGGTTGGCGAGGAAGCGGTAGCCGACGCCGCGCACGGTGATGAGGTGTTGCGGACTCGAGGGGTCGTCTTCGATGTAGCGGCGGAGGCGGACGATGAAGTTGTCGATGGCGCGGGTGTCTGTATCTTCGTGGACGCGCCATACCTGATCGAGGATCTCTTTGCGGGAGACGATCTGGCCTTCGCGCTCGGTGAGGTAGCGGAGGAGGTCGGCCTCCATGACGGTGAGGTGCGTGGTGCGATTGGGGGCGACGAGCTCGAGGTGGTCGAAGCGGATGGTGCGGTGGTTAAAGGCGTACTCGTCTTTTGGCTGCGGAGGCTCGGGTGTGGCGTCGCTTGCGGTCTGCGCGCGCTGCCAGGATGTGCGGCGGAGGAGGGATTTGATGCGGACGAGGAGGATGCTGAGGTCGAAGGGCTTGGGCAGGTAGTCGTCGGCGCCTGCTTCGAGTCCCTCGAGGACGTCTTCTGGGCGAGAGCGTGCCGTGAGCATGAGGACGGGGGTGTAACGCTGAGCCTTGCGGAGGGCGCGGACGATCTCGAAGCCGTCGGTGCCGGGGAGCATGCAGTCGAGGACGACGGCAGCGATGCGCTCGGTGGGATTGAGGAGCCAGGCGAGAGCGGCATCGCCGTCGGCTTCGTGGTGGGTGCGGTAGCCTTCGGCCTGGAGATTGAAGAGGAGGCCCTGGGCGAGGTGCTCTTCGTCTTCGACGACGGCGATGAGAGGTTGAGCTTCGTTCATTCGGTTCACCAGGTGCGTTCTCTTGATATTAAACTGGCGAGCAGCGATGGTCCGGGGCGGGTTTCTCTTTAAAGGGACGACGATGGATGACAGATTCAGCCTGGTAGGGTTCGAGAGGCAAATCGACGCGATCGATGAGACGATTCTGCGGCTGATGGATTCGAAGGCAGATTTGAATAGGAGGCCTACCCCTGGCAGCTGGTCGATCGCGCAGTGCATCCATCATCTGAATTTGACTACGGATGCATTCCTGACGGCGTGGCGCGATGCGGAGAGAGTTGTGCTTGCGGGACAGGGTACGGAGTCCAGGCCGTATGGATGGTTTCTGCGAAGGATGCTGTGGACGATGGAGCCGCCATATCGGATGAAGACGAAGACGGCTAAGGGGTTTCAACCTGGAGAGGTGGACAGCGGCCTTTTCACGCTCGAGGCGTTTCGTGAGAGACAACCGCTGGTGAAGGATGCTGCGCGGGAGGCCTGCGGATACGATCTGACGCGAAGCCGGGTGCGATCGCCGTTTGTATCGTGGATGCGTTATCCGCTGGGATTCTCTTTCGATCTGTTTGCGGCACACGAGCGCCGACATCTCTGGCAGGCGGGGGAGATTGAGCGCGTGTCGCTTACGGGCTAAGCGGACACGGCCGCCGTGGCGGGGGCGGGACCAACAGGACTGGCGAGGGGCAGGGTGATGGTGATGGTGGTGCCCTGATTGGGGCCGGGGCTGGATGCCTTGGCTTCGCCGCCGTGCTGGCGGGCGATGTTGCGGACGAGGAAGAGTCCGAGGCCGGTGCCCTTGATGCGGAGCATGGTGCGTCCGGGGACGCGGTAGAAGCGCCGGAAGATGCGTTTGTGCTGGTTGGGAGGGAGGCCGACGCCGGTGTCGGTGACGCGAAGCTCCGCCCAGGTGTAGTGGGTGATGGAGAGAGAGCAGCGGACGTGGACGCCATCGGGGGAGTACTTGACGGCGTTGTCGAGGAGGTTGAGGACGGCGATGCGGAGGTCTTCGGCGATGCCCATGATGCGGAGATGGACGGCGCCGGGGATGGGCTCGAGGACGATGGCGTCTGGTGCGAGGTGGTGGCGCTGAAGGGTGATGGCGATGCAGTCGGCGACGAGCGGCTCGAGGTCGACGACGGTGCGGTTCTGCTGGCGCAGCTTCTGGCCGAGCTGGCCGGCCTTGAGGACCTGCTCGACGGTGGCGAGGAGGCGGTCCGAGTCGGCGAGCATGATGGAGTAGAACTGCTGGCGCTGGGCCTCGTCGACGGGACGGCGCTGGAGAGTCTCGAGGTAGAGTCGGATGCTGGTGATGGGGGTCTTGAGCTCGTGGGTGACGGCGTTGAGGAAGGAGTCCTGGCGGTCGTTGCGGCGGACCTCGCGGACGAGAAAGATGGTGTTGAGGACGACGCCGGCGACGAGGATGGCGAAGAAGATGATGCCGAGGACGAGGAGCGCGAGATGGCCCTTGTTGTGGATGATCCAGGTGATGTTGAGAAAGATGGTGAGGCCTGTGAGCAGTACGCCGAGCGTGATGAAGATTGCAATGGTTCCGCGGCGTCGGTTGATGTTCATGCCCTTGAGGTCCCTTGGCGAAGTATACGAGGCTGGGGAGATTTCGGAAGGGGTAGGATGGTGGGCATGGATCGACGTAGCTTACTGCAGGTGATGGGGGCGGCAGCCGTTGTGCCGTTCATGGGCGGATCGGAGCTGAAGGCCGAGGCCGCAGTCGATGGTGTGGACAAGGATACGGTGTACGAGCTGCGCATCTATCACACGCCGGAGGGCAAGCTTGAGCCGCTGCTGGCGCGGTTCCGCGGGGCGGAGAGAGGGATCTTCGAGCGGCTGGGGATGCACTGCGTGGCGTTTTGGACGGCGACGGACGAGCCTCTGAAGGGGCGGACGCTGATCTACATGCTGCGGCACAAGAGCCGCGCGATTGCGGATAAGAACTGGGAGGCGTTCCGCGCCGATCCGGAGTGGGTGAAGCTGAAGGCGACGTCGGAGGCGAATGGGCCGCTGGTGGAGAAGCACGAGTCCTACTTCATGTCGCTGACAGATTTTTCGCCGGTGCTGTAAGTCTGCCGGTCTGAGATGAGAGAGCCGCGCCTGGAGATGTTTCCGGCGCGGCTTGAGTTGTCAGCGGGCAGTTAGTTAGTTGGAGCGGAACTCGGCGCGGCAGCCGCGGTCGACCCAGAGGCCATGACGATCGGTGCCCCAGGTCTGGCCCTGGACGCAGGGCGAGCCGCTGATCTGGCGAGAGAGGGAGACGTTGCCCGGATTTACGCCGCTCGGAAGCGAGCAGTAGTGGCGTCCTCCGTCGTCGGAGGAGCAGGTGAAGGTGCGGCCGGCACTGTTACCGGAACCGGAGCCCCAGTTGCCCCCTCCATTGCCGCCCCCTGCGACAAACTCGGCGCGGCAGCCACGGTCTACCCAGATTCCGCTTTTGTCCCATCCCCAGGTCTGTCCCTGCGTGCAGGGTGAGCCGCTGCGCTGATTGACGAGACGAACACCGCCGCGTGTGTTGGCGCTGCAGAAGTGACGTCCGCCGTCTTCGGAGGCGCAGTAGATCGTGCCCGCCCCTGACCCGCCTCCGCCTCCCCAGTTTCCGCCATTGCCTCCCTGGCCGATGAGGAACTCGGCGCGGCAGCCACGATCGACCCAGACACCATTGCGATCCCATCCCCAGGTCTGACCCTGGGTGCAGGGAGAGCCGCTTCGCTGGCGAACCATCTGGACCCCGCCTCGTGTGTCGGCGTTGCAGTAGTTGCGACGGCCATCATCGGAGGCGCAGGTGAGGGTTTGGCCGGTGCCGCCTCCGCCGGCATTTCCTCCGCGGCCGGTGACGAAGTCGGCACGGCAGCCGCGGTCGACCCAGATGCCATTACGATCCCATCCCCAGGTCTGTCCCTGCGTGCAGGATGAGCCGCTGCGCTGGCGGACTAACTGAACTCCACCTCGCGTGTCTGCATTGCAGTAGTTGCGCTTGCCATCGTCGGAGGAACAGGTGATGGTCTGGCCGCCGTCGTAGTAGCCGGGCTGGGCATGGGTGGGTGAGGGATTTCCCAGAACAGCACAGGTGAGAAGCAACAGTACTATGAGAGGGAGAAATTTGAACTTCGCAAACATAGGGGCCCCTTTTTTCGAAAGATCTGGCATGACAGCAGCACTGCAGAGGGCCGATGGATCCGGCCAGAGGAGGATAACCTCCGTCGAGTGTGATGCGGTTTTTTCTCTCTGGGTAGGTAACAGGGAAGGGGGCTGTGGCATAGAGAGTTAAATGCCGAAGGGCGCAGACTATGCCCTGCGCCCTTCGGTTACTGCTGTCACTGAATAAATTACATTCCTGCGGGCTTCGGGTTGGCTGGATCGAACTTGGCGATCTGGACCTTCTTGGCGAGGCCGATCTTTTCGAGAAGCCAGATGCCGTAGTAGTTGATGTCGAACTCGTACCAGGCGAGGCCGTGGCGGGCGCTGACCGGGTGAGCGTGGTGGTTGTTGTGCCAGCCCTCGCCGCCGGTGAGGAGGGCGACCCACCAGTTGTTGCGCGAGTCGTCGTGGGTCTCGAAGCGGCGCTTGCCCCAGAGGTGTGTGGCCGAGTTGACCAGCCAGGTGGCGTGCAGGCCGAGCGTGACGCGGAGGAAGGTTCCCCAGAGGACCATGCCAATGGCTCCGGCGAGGCGATGGCCGGGGGAGGCGAGCCCGGCGCCCAGCGCGAGTTGGAGGAAGCCTGCGATGGTGAGCGGGAGCCAGTGGTACTTCGAGAGCCAGACGTGGACGGGGTCGCGGGTGAGGTCGGGAGCATAGCGGCCGAGCAGCGCGGTCTCCGAGTGCAGGGAGCGTCCGGAGATGATCCAGCCGGCGTGCGCCCACCAGGTTCCGTCGTGCGGAGTGTGGGGGTCGCCCTCGTGGTCGGAGTTCTGATGATGGACGCGGTGGGTGGCGACCCAGAAGATCGGTCCGCCCTCGAGCGCCATGGTGCCGCAGGTGGTCAGGAAGTACTCGACCCACTTGGGCGTCTTGTATCCGCGGTGCGTGAGCAGGCGGTGATAGGCCATGCCGATGCCGACGTTGATGGCGAAGAAGTACATCACGGCGGCGACGGCGAGGTTGGTCCAGGAGAAGAAGAAGAGTGCAGCGATGGCTCCGATGTGGAAGATCGCCATCGCGATGGCGGTGATCCAGTTGATGCGGCCTTCCTGGTGCTCGCGGCCCATGCGGAGGTCTTCGCGAACCTTGCGCGCGGTGCGCGCGGCGGCGGGCTGCGAACCCTCGATGACGGGGGCCTGTGTGATCTCTTCGGGGGTAATCAGGGAGGGACTCATGATGACTTTTCGCTTCCTTTGGAGCTTCTATTTCCGAAGCTAACAGGGTGCGGAGAACGCGGTTGTAAGACTTTTGTAATGGCTGGTGGATGTGCGGTTAGGGGCCTTCCGGAGCAGGAAAAGAAGGGGGCGCAGTTGGTCTGCAAAATTTTCTGAATCCGGGGTTTACATATTCTCATATAGGAATATATTTTCTTAGCCATGCCGAGAGCCGCCACTACCGCTGATGTCTTCAATGCGATCGCCGAGCCTCGCCGGAGGGAGATTATCGGCGTGCTGGTGGATGGGCGGGAGCATGCCGTCGGCGATGTGGTGAAGGTGTTGCGGATGCCGCAGCCGGCAGTCTCCAAGCATCTTGGCGTGCTGCGCAAGGTTGGCGTGGTGACGGTGGTGAAGCGTGGCCAGCACCGGATGTACCGGCTGAACGCGGCGGAGCTGAAGCCCGTGCACGACTGGGTGAAGACGTTTGAGAGGTACTGGACGAACCAGATCTCGAGGATCAAGGAGAGGGCTGAGCAGAAGGCCGCCTCCGGAGCCATTGCTCCACCGTCGGCGAAGAAGCACGACGGAGAGGACTAGAAGGCGAACCCAAATTGCGAGAGGCCTGATTTTCAAAGCAAGAGTTGGCGGGAAGGACGAATGGTGCTGCGGAGGAGTTCGCTCCGCTGCGCATGGAAGAGCATCACGGACATGAGCAGCCCCAGCACCGCCGTACACCCGCCGACAAACGCCAGCCGCAGCCACTGCGCGGCCATCATCGAGATCTCGAGCCCCGTCGCCAGCGCCACATTGAGGGCGGTTCGCGGCCTGGCTGCGGGACGGTGAGTTTCACGTCTGGGAGAGGCCTTATTTTTAGCAATGATGAGAAGCCTTCACGTGTGAAATTGAAAATTCTCTTTTGAGTGACGAGTGGTTCGTTGGGGAAATAGAATCTCTGTGGAACGCGTTTCAAGTGTTGTTCCGGAGGTGGGGTCTGCGAGTCGCTCTGTTTATCACCTGCTACAACGACACTCTGTTTCCTGAGACGGGCAAGGCAGTCGTGACGGTACTGGAGCGACTGGGCCACGCGGTCGAGTTTCCCTCGGGACAGACCTGTTGCGGCCAGATGCACTGGAACACCGGCTATCAGTCTGAGGCGCTGCCGCTGGTGGGGCGTTTCATTGCGCAGTTTTGTCATGCCGAGGCTGTGGTGGTTCCCTCGTCGAGCTGCGTTGCGATGATGCGCGACCACTATCCAAAGATGGCGGAAGAGATCGGCGACCGGAAGCTGATGGCGGAGGTGGCGGAGCTTCTGCCGCGTGTGTTTGAGTTCTCGGAGTTTCTGACGAAGCGGCTGGGACTGGAGGATGTGGGGGCGTACTATCCGCATCGTGTGACGTACCATGCGAGCTGCCACGGGCTGCGGAATCTTGGGTTGGGCGATGGTCCGCAGAGGCTGCTGCGCGCGGTGAAGGGAATCGACCTGGTGCAGATCGACCACATGGAGCAGTGCTGCGGCTTCGGCGGAACGTTCGCGGTGAAGAACGCCGACGTGTCGAGCGCGATGCTGGCCGAGAAGACGACAGCGGTGCTGAACACGGCGGCGGAGGCCTGCACGGCATGCGACAACAGCTGCCTGATGCACATACAGGGAGCACTGCACCGGCAGCGGACCGGCGTGCGGACGGTTCATCTGGCGGAGATTCTGGCCGGCGCCGAGGAGGCAGGCCGATGAGCGCAGGACTTAACGTGCTTGATCCGAAGACGTCGCCGGCGTTTCCGATCGCCGCGCGAGAGATGCTGGAGGACACGCAGCTGCGGAAGAACGTCCGTCATGCGACGGAGGTGATTCAGGCCAAGCGCGCTCGCGTGGTGGGCGAGATGCCGGACTGGCAGCAGCTTCGCGAGAGCGGGAGGCAGATTCGCGAGCATGCGATGGCGAACCTCGACTACTACCTTGAGGAGTTCGAGCACAACTGCACGCGCGCGGGAGGCAAGGTTCACTGGGCTCGCGATGGCGAGGAGACGAAGCGCATCGTCACGGCGCTGGTGAAGGCGAGCGGATCGGACGAGGTCATCAAGATCAAGTCGATGACGACGGAGGAGATTCATCTGAACCTCGCGCTCGAGGCAGCGGGCGTGCGTGCGTACGAGACGGACCTTGCGGAGCTGATTATTCAGCTGGGGCATGATCAGCCATCGCACATTGTTGTTCCGGCGCTGCACAAGAATCGCCAGCAGATTCGGGAGATCTTTCAGCGCGAGATGAATCTGCCGGAGCTGGGAGATAAGCCGCAGGATCTGGCCGATGCTGCGCGGAGATTTCTGCGCGAGAAGTTTCTGCGGGTGAAGACGGCGGTGAGCGGAGCGAACTTCCTGATTGCGGAGACGGGCGGGGTCTGCATCGTGGAGAGCGAAGGCAACGGAAGGATGTGCCTGACGCTGCCGGAGACGCTGATCACGATTGCGGGGATCGACAAGGTGCTTCCGCGCTTCGAGGACCTGGAGGTGATGCTGCAGCTTCTGCCGCGTTCTGCAACGGGCGAGCGGATGAATCCGTACAACTCGGTCTGGACGGGCGTGCATGCGGACGATGGACCGCGCAGCTTCCATGTGGTGCTGATGGACAACGCGCGTACGGAGGTGCTGGCCGACAAAGAAGGACGGCAGACGCTGCACTGCATTCGCTGCGGCGCGTGCCAGAATGCTTGCCCGGTGTATCGGCAGACGGGAGGCCACGCCTATGGTTCGGTGTATGCGGGACCGATCGGGGCGATCCTGACGCCGCAGCTGCAGCAGATGCATCATGCGCAGTCGCTGCCGTATGCGTCGTCGCTGTGTGGGGCGTGTTACGAGGTCTGTCCGGTGAAGATCAACATCCCGGAGGTGTTGATTCACCTGAGGAATAAGGTCGTCGAGCAGAAGGGGCTGAGCGCCGAGGCGGTGGCGATGAAGGCGATGGCAGCGATCTTTCGCAGCGAGTGGAGGTTCCGCGCGGCGCAGAGACTGGGTCGCGTGGCCGAGGCTCCGCTGGTCCGCAAGGACGGGCAGGGCGGAGGATGGATCGGCTGGCTGCCGGGGCTGCTGGGCGGCTGGACGCAGGTGAGAGATCTGCAGGAGATGCCAAAGGAGACGTTCCGCGACTGGTGGGAGAAGAGAGGAAGCCATGGCAACTGAGACTGGAGCGACGGTGGACTCCTCCGCGGCGCGGACTGAGGTACTGCGACGGGTTCGCGCGGCGAACGGTGGGACTGCCGAGGCGGCTCGCGCGAACGAGGCGTGGAGCGCGATTGAGCGTAGATATTGCCGGTCAGCGACACATTCGCGCGACGAGGTGCTGGAGCTGCTGGAGGATCGCCTGCGTGACTACGACGCGCATGTACAACGCGCGGCCGAGGGTGACGTGGCGCTGACGGTTGCGAAGATGCTCGCAGAGCGCGAGCGGAGCCGAATCGTGGTCCCCGCGGGGCTCGATCAGGCGTGGCTGCCGGAGGGATTCAGCTTTGTGGTTGACGAAGGGCTCTCTGCGAAGGAACTGGATGGCTTCGACAGCGTGATGACCGGAGCGACGGTGGCGATTGCGGAGACTGGCTCGGTGGTGTTGCAGAACGTTGCGGGTCAAGGACGCCGCGCCGTTACGCTGGTTCCTGACTACCATCTTTGCCTGGTGCGGGCGAGGGATGTGGTGGAGACAGTTCCCGAGGCTATGGAGCGGTTGCGGGCGACCTCGGGGCTACCGACGACGTTCTTCTCCGGCCCCTCGGCGACCGCCGACATTGAGATGACGCGGATCAAGGGTGTCCATGGCCCCCGTTTTCTGGATGTCATCCTGCTGACATAGGGGGCGACCAGGTCCGGTCACAACTTCTTTGCTGCCATATCCTTGCATCTGCAGCGCAGCGAGAGTTTTACATTTTCTTGACTAATGGGCGACGAAAGTCGCTGGAAGATGTCAGGAACTGGTATATATATTTGTCCGACGAAAGAAAAACCGAGAGATGACGAGTTGCAGTTTTAAAGCCAGAAGGTCGTGGGTTTACGGTTTTCGAAGTCGTTCCGGTGTTTGCCTTTGAGGGACGGGTTCTAAGGTAGGACCGGCTGGCCGGGGGCTGCGCAGTCTCAAGGATTCTGACGAGGTGTTCGCGATGAAGTCCTCTCTTCGTGCGCTCGCAGTCCTTTCAGCAGGCTTTATCTGCCTGCTCGCCTCTTCGCTTGACCTGATGGCTCAGACAGGTTCTTCCGTGCGACTTGCGAGGACGGCTCCTTCAGGGAAATCGGTCTCTCGCGCGGCAGATGGTGTGGTCATTCCCGGACCCTTGCGGTCATTTATGCGGATGGCCGGCATCAGCCAGAAGATTCCTGCGGAGGATGTGCTTCCGCTGCTGGCGCGCAACGTTTACATGCAGGGATACACGCGGGGGCGGCCCACAGAGTTTCTGATTCTGCTGGATCGTTATGTGCAGCAGGCGCGCGAGCTTCAAGTGCTTGCGGGATCGAGCAACACGATTCACGTTAACGGGTGCGAGGATGTGGGGACGCTGATTCAGATCCTCGGCTACCGGCTGGTGGGGAACTGCCAGGAGAAGAACCTGACTCTTGCGACATCGAATCCCGACCGGGCATTTCTGACGATCGACTCCGGCTTCCCGCTGGTTACGCTCGAGGAGTCGCTGCAGAAGGGCCTGCCCTTCAACTATCCGTTCCCATCGACGCGGGTTCCTGTACTGCTTCGGGAAGCGGACTGGCTGTCGGTGAGCAGAAAGCGGTCGGCGAGCAATCTGGTCGACCTGCTGGTGCGCGATCCGGACACGGCGCGCCTATATTGGGCCTTGGCCCGCAACGACTCGGAGACGAACCTTGCGCTGGAGAAGTCTCCGGGGCTGGTCAAGCTGGCCGGCTTCGCGCCGGTGCTGGACTTCTACGGCAGCCAGATCTCGATTCGCTCGGGACGTGTGCTGGTGCCCGGGGGGGCGAGCGCCGAGCCGGCGTGGAAGGACCTGGTGGCCGCCAGTCCTGAGGCTCCGGGTGACTTCGTTCTTCGCCTGCTGTCGAAGGACAACGGCTGGCTGGCCGCTTACTTCGACGCGCTGTCCCGCGTCAACCGCGCGCAGCAGGCGCACCTGACGGAGCCTGCGCGCATGAAGCGCGTCTATGAGGCGTTCCGCTCACCGGATGCGGAGCCTCCGGCGACGGCCAGCGTCTTTCGCAAAGCGCCTGGCCTTCTGGTGTTGTTCACGCGTGTGGAGTGGGACGCCGACGGGCAGCCGCATGTTCCCGGCGATCTTGCCGTCTGGAAGGATGTTCTCAACGGCAAAACGGATTCAAAGCTGGTGCGCACATGGGGCAAGCGCGCACGCGGCTTCAACAGCGCGGACCAGTTGCTGGAAGCGATGGCCTCGCTCTCGCGGCTGGAGTCCGACACCGGGCCGCTGCAGAGCTATATGATGCTGAGCGAGATTGACGCAGGCCGCCCTGCGGGCCGCAGGCTCTCTCCTGAGACGGCGCGGCTGCTGGCCACGCGCTTCCAGCAGTTCGGGAGCTGGTACCTGATCTTCGCGGAGTTTCCAGAGCTGACGGACGAGTCTGCAACGCGTTTCATGAGTGTGGCCGATTCGATTGGAGATATCTCCAACCAGGCGCTGCGTCAGAACGCTGTCGGGACCTTCCAGGCGAATATCGGGATATGGCAGATCCTCGCGCGGCAGGGAGAGATTCCCGCCGCGCAGATGAACGACTCGTGGATGAAGGTGGTTGGGCCCTTTGCCAAGATCACCTCCTCGGCGCAGCTGTTCGATGCGACACGCTCCTCACTGGGCGAGATGATGGTGGCGGTGGCGGGAAAGCCCAATGCGTCACAGGACGAGCTGGTTGCGCTGATGGCAGGGCCTCCACAGCAGAGCCCCGACGGCCAGCGTACTCACCAGGAGATCGCCACGCGCATCCGGAACGTCCTCGACGATCAGCGGCTGGTCTCGCTGGATACGCTGTTTGCGTTGAACGATGGCCTGGCCGCGATGGCACAGGGATCGCCTGCGCCGTCGAACATGCTTGCGCTGGCGGGCGAACTGCGCGAGTTCGAGATGCCGCGGCCGATCTTTACCAACAGTGAGAAGATCACCTGGGCACCAGGCATCTACACCAGTCGCCATGCCGAGCTGCAGATCAAGACGGACCTCACGAAGGTCATCAAAGGGCCGGGTACGAAGGCACAGCTTGAGGCGGCGCGTGGACAGCTGACGCCGTTTTTGCGCGATGCTCTCGTAGGCCTGAACTACGCCTACTACGAACCGCCCGGGGCGCAGGTGCTGCACAATAACTCGCTGTTCGTCCGATCGCATGATTTTTCGGGCGTAACGGTTGTCGCTTCGGAGCGCTACTGGCAGGCTCCGGAGCTGATGGGCATTGGCACGCCGGCTGGAGGCGGAGCCTATCTGATGGGATCGCTGGCCGACCTTCCGTATGCGCTTGCAGCGACCGAGCAGGACTTCATTGCGCCCGAGAACGTGCAGGCACTCATCTGGAAGGAGCTGGTGCCGGATCTTATGGTCAGCGCTACGGTGCCGCGCTGGTGGAGCATCAGTCCGACCGAGCTTCACGCAGTTGCACTCTATCAGCGTTCTGGTGAGGAGCTGCTGGCCGCAGCCGCCCGTGATGCCGCGTTAAGGGGCCAGGTGACGCACATTCTTGCCGAGCGGATGGCGCCGCAGCGGCTCGAGGTGCTCGATCAGGCACTCAAGGACGGCGAGGACCCGATCGCGATCCTCTCGCAGACGATGCCGGCGGACACGTTCTATCTGGCCGCCGAATTCCGCCGCAGGTATCCCGCTCAAGCGGCTTCAGCGGGCCCTTCCAGCCAGCAGCTGGAGGTTCTTTGCGCTCAGAACCCGAGCGAGACGACACCGGAGCGTCTGTCGCGCGACTTTGGCGTACCGCACCCGGTGCTCGCGCGAAGTTATGCGCCCGGGCTGCTGTACGTGAAGCCATTCCCGTCGTTCGGCGGCGAGTCCAGCAGGCTGTTTGGCGAGTCGTGGGAGTCGAACAATCTCTACTGGGCCCGCCTTGTCGACGAGAAGGGATATGCGCCGGCGACGATGAACCACCTGGTGCCTGAACTCACGCGGCGCATGACGGCTAAGATCTTCGCCACGGATCTCGAAGACTGGCCGGCTCTGCAGCGCGCCATGCAGGAGGCGGGCGAGGAGTTCCGCCAAGGCAAGATTGCTCCGCTGCCTGTAGCGACTACGACCTCGCTGCGCAGCTCGGAGAACGAACGCCAACAACCCGCCATAGGAGGAGTACGGTGAAAAAGTCTCTTCTCTCTCTGTTCCTGTTGTCTTCGGTCCTGTTTCTCGGCGGCGGCAGGCGGACTGCTGCGCAGGACGACTCCCGCATCCTGGTCAACGTCGTTCTGGTGCAGTTGAACGTCGCGGTCACCGATCGCAAGGGCAACTACATCAGCGGGCTCAAACCGGAGGACTTCGCCATCACCGAAGACAAGATTCCGGAGAGGATCTCGACCTTCGAGGAGGGCAATGAGCCCGCGCGGCGGCTGGTCCTGAGCGGACCGGACGGCAAGAGGGTCTCGCAGGTGATCGCTCCTGACTCTTCGGGCTCGGATGGGAAGTCGGGTTCACTTCCGGGGCTCACGGGGGCAAACGTCTTCATCCTCTTCGACACCAGCAACTATATGTATCGGGGCTTCGTCTTTGCACAGGACGCGATTGCAGACTTCATCCGGTCGCTTGAGGGCGTCAGCCGGCTGGCCTTCTACTCCTACAGCCGCGATCTTTCGCGAGCCGTGCCGCTGACGACGGACCGCCCCACCGTGCTTCGCGGAGTGCGCGGCACGGTCGCCGGCGACGATGCGGCGTTGTACAACTGCCTGCTGATGACGGTGAAGGACGCGGCGCAGCTTACCGGACGCAAGGCGATCGTCGTCTTCTCGAACGGTCCCGACAACGCCAGTCTGGTGCCGCCGGAGGACGTTGCCGAACTGGCGCAGTCGACGGGCACCATCATCTACATGATCAGCACGCGCGATGCGCAGGCCGAGCCGGTCTCGTCGGCAGTCTTTGAGCGCATGAGCAAGGCGACGGGCGGCAAGGCGTACTTTGCCAAGAGCTGGAAGGACGAGACGGATGCCTTTGCCTCGATCCGCGACGACCTGGCGCACCTGTATTCGCTGAGCTACTATCCTCAGCCGAACCCGAATCGCGGATGGCGCACGATCTCGGTGAAGCTGGTGGGCGAACGTCTGCAGAAGTATCGCGTACGAACCCGCGACGGATATCGCGTTCTGAAGCAGGCACAGATCGCCTCAGTGGCTGCTCCGGCAGCAGCGACCTCGGGCGAGTCGTCACCAACGCCAAAGCAGTGATGCCAGCGTAGTCGTCAGGGCTGAAAGACGAGCCGGGCGCGATCTCCCGCGCTCCACAACGACTCGACCTCTCGCAGCGGCGCTGGGCGAATCTTTACCTCGAAGGGCTGCTGGACCGAGGCGGCGAAGAACTCCTGGATCGATCTCTGAATCTCCGCCGTGGAGGCGCTGCCGAATCCGCTGCCCAGAATCTCAAGGCCCGAGCCGCGCAGCGTCGCGGCAGGCAGCGCGATGGTGGTGCTGCCGGCGCTCTCGCCGATCTGGATGTAGCGCACACGAGGAGCCGATTGCCGCAGGCCCTTGCGCGCGATGGCCTCAAGCACCGCCTCGGCGGGCTGGCCCCACAGGTAGTCCAGCACCACGTCCACGCCTGTATCGCTCCACTCCTTGCGGAGCGCCGCAACAAGAGCGTCGTGCTCCTGATCGAGCGAGATCGCGGAGTCTGCCCCCAGTGTCTTCAGCGCGTTCGTGTCGACGTGGCGGCCGACGGCGACGACGTGTCGTGCACCAAGCCGCTTCGCGATCTGGATCGCGAGCTGGCCTGCCGAGCCGGTCGCTCCGAGGATCAGGACGCTCTCGCCGGAGACAAACTTCGCCCGCGCGTTGAGAGCGACCCAGGAGGACATTCCCGGATTGGCGGTCGCTGCGGCGATGGTGTCGTCCAGGCCGTCGGGTAGCGGGAAGGCTAAGTCCTGCCGTGTGACTGCGAGTTCGGAGAAGGTTCCAAATGGGGCGCGCGCGCTTCCAAAGTAGACGCGGGAGCCGTCCGCAAGCCGGCCGACGCCATCCACTCCGACGACGAAGGGAAGCTCGCCCGCGCTTCCATAGTGAGAGCCGCTCGCCAGGGCCCTGACGAGGGGATGCAGCCCGGCAGCGGTCACCGTCACCAGCTGTTCGCCATCGCCTGCGACGGGATCGGCAAAGGTGGTGTAGCGCGGAGGCGCACTGAAGGACTCGACGACGGCAGCGTTCACGAAAGGTCTCCTGCAACGAAGATAAACGAAACCGGACCGTTGCGACCTCGGCCTAATCGCCCTCCGTCAAGTAGCAGCGGGCCAGTCCGCAGACTACGGCAATAAGTGCGCCAAGCAGCATCAGCATCGGGGCCGTCGATGCCTTGCCGGTAAAGTAGGGGAGCAGGAAGATGCCGACTCCCGCATACATCAGAATCGTCAGCAGCGTACGTGCGGTCTGCCTGTTCACGATCGTGCCCAAGTCCTGCTCCTTTCCCGGACCGTCTCCGCGAGAGAGGGCGAGCGAAGAAGAGCGGTCGGGTAAGCGTGGGCCCTGGAGGATGATGTGCAGGGCTCTTGCCGGAAATATATACGCGACAGGTTCGGGCGTCGCAAGCCATATCTCGAGGCGGAGGGTAACTCCCGCAGCGTGTGTTGCTAACGGGTTTCAGGAGAAGCGGACGGTGAAGGTCTCACCGGCCTTGACCGGCAGCACCAGCTCGTCGGGGCCGGCTCCGGGAATCGGCTGGGTAGACGTTGGCGAGACGGAGGCGATGCGCTGGCCCCTGGGCACAAGGATGTGATGGGTGAGGTCGAGCCGCGCGCGCAGCGTCGCCTCGGTGGCCTTGCCGTTCTTCCACTCCAGATCGATCTCGAGGCCGCCGCGTGCGCGCAGTCCGCGGAACGAGCCGTTCGGCCAAGCCTTGGGAAGCGCCGGCAGCAGGCGGATGATGTTCGCCGTGGACTCGACTCCGCGCGCGCGGGCCATCTCGGCACTGCCTCCGCTGGCGTGCGACTGCAGCAGCATCTCCACCATGGCCGTGGGCCCGCCGAGGTTGCCGTCGAGTTGGAAGGGAGAGTTGTCCTTGGTGCCGCAGATGTCGAAGAGGTTCCCGCGGGTTGAGTCGGCGAGCAGCCGCTGCAGGCTCTCGTAGGCGGCGTCTCCGTCCTCGAGGCGCGCCATGCAGCAGACGATCCAGGCGCGCGACCATCCTGTGCTTCCGCCA
The DNA here is from genome assembly GCF_000745965.1 of Edaphobacter aggregans DSM 19364. Lineage (GTDB taxonomy): Bacteria > Acidobacteriota > Terriglobia > Terriglobales > Acidobacteriaceae > Edaphobacter > Edaphobacter aggregans. The sequence continues at coordinate 130,892 of NZ_JQKI01000015.1, forward strand.
CCGGCGGCGAGTCTGCGGTCGAGCGTCACGCGCGCGGCCCTTGCCAGCTCCGGCGTACGGCGCGGCGTGATCTGGTCGTCGGGAAAGAGCGCGAAGAGGTGCGAGATGTGCCGGTGACCGGGCTCGTTCTCGGCGTAATCCTGTTGCCACTCCTGGAGATTGCCGGCCTTGCCGACCTGGAATGGAGGAAGCTTGATCAGCGTCAGCCGCGCGCGGTTGTGCAGCTCCGCGTCAGCGGTGGCGTCCCAATTAGGGGTGGAGGCCAGTACGGAAGCCGCCTGCAGCAGGCGCGTGAGCACGGCCCGCACAATCTCGATGTCCATCGTCGGCGCCATGCACACGTTGTGCGCCGTGCCGTCCGGCAGCTTGTACTTGTTCTCCGGCGAGCAGGAGGGGCCGGTGACGAAGCGCTCGGTCTGCGGATCTGTGACGAGGTAATCGAGCAGGAAGAGAGCGTTCTCCGAGAGCCGTGGATAGGCACGGTCGCGCAGGAACTGGACGTTGCCCGTGTAGTCGTAGTGGTCCCACAGGTGCAGAGAAAGCCACGCCGCTCCCATGGGCCATACGCCGCCGCCGAGTGCGTCGACTGGCGAGGAGTCGCCCCAGATGTCGGTGTTGTGATGGACCACGTAGCCGCGCGCGTTGTAGTAGCGCGACGCCGTGATGTGGCCGGGATTGCGTGTGCGGTCGATCAGGTCGAAGAGCGGAGTGTGCAGGTCGGACAGGTTCGCGCGCTCGGCCAGCCAGTAGATCATCTGGATGTTGATGTTGATGGTGTACTTCGAGCCCCAGGGCGGATCGACGGACTCGTTCCAGATGCCCTGGAGATTTGCGGCCAGCGTTCCAGGGCGCGAGCTCGAGATAAGCAGATAACGTCCGAACTGAAAGTAGATTCCGAGCAGTCCGTGGTCTTCTCCGCCTGCTTTGACCTTGGCCAGGCGCTTGTCGGTAGCAATGGCGGCGTTGGCGTCTTCGGCTGCGCCGATGGTGATCGCGGCGCGACGGAAGAGTCTCTGGTAGTCGGCGACGTGCCGTGCGCGCAGCTCGGCATAGGGCTGCGAGGCTGTACCCAGGATGTTCTTGACGACCGCCTGGCGCATGGCTGCCTCACCTGCGGGGTAGCGGAAGCTGGTTGCGCAGTCGAGGAAGAGCGTGACGGCAGTCGCATTGGCGACGGTGAGGGTACCGTCCTTCGTTGAAGTCACGCCATCGGTGGAGACGGCAAGCATCTCGGCGTAGTACTTGATGCCAACCTGGCGCTCCTTGATGGGAAGCCCGGGATTATCGTTGACCGGCAGGGCCTCGCCGAAGAGCGTGAGCCTGTTCTGCGCGATGGCTGCGGTGCTGAAGTGCGCCGGTCTGTCAAGCGTGGCGGTGAAGCTGATCTTGTCCGGACGGCTGGCCGTCAGCCGAATCACGATCGCCTGGTCGGGTGAGGAGCTGAAGACCTCGCGCCGGTACTGGACGCCGTCGTGGGTAAAGGTCGTCGTGACGATTGCGGTGTCGAGGTTCAGCTCGTGGCGATAATTGGTGACGCCTTCCATCTCACCGAAGTTCAGGTGCAGATCGCCCAACGTCTGGTAGCAGGGCAGACGGCGCGGGATCGAGAGGAAGTCGGTGAGGACCAGCGCCTCGGCCTCGGCGACGCGGCCGGCGAAGAGAAGCTGGCGCATGCGCTCGACCGTCTGCCCTGCCAGCGGATTGTTGCGGTCGCGCACCTCGCCGTCCCAGATCGATTCCTCGTTAAGCTGGATGCGTTCCTTGCCGGGCTGCCCGAAGACGCAGGCTCCCAGGCGCCCGTTGCCCACCGGCACCGAGTCGGCCCACGTCGCAGCCGGCTGATCGAAGAAGAGCTTGTACGGCGTGGGCTCAGCGGGATCATCCTGGGGGGGCGCCGATTCCTGCATCACCTGCGCGAACGCCCTTCGCTGGGAGATCGCTGCGGTTGCGGCGGCTGAAGTAGCCAGAAAACGGCGGCGGGTGGTGCGGTTCGGCATCGACATGGCTCCATCGCCTGGGCTCGGCTGCTGAGCGAGCCAGGTTCGTTCTTCGGCAAGGTCGTTCAGGATTGCAGCTGTTCGGCGGCCTTGAGCCGCGTCCCGACCATTCTAGAGCGTGTGCAACGCTGTGTCAGAAGGTGAAACGCGAGAGTATCTTCGAAACCGGAGAGCGAGCTTACTTCGCGAAGAGCTGGCCCATGTCGGCAAAGGCCTTGAACTCCAGCGCATTTCCTGCGGGATCGAGAAAGAACATCGTTGCCTGCTCGCCCACCTCGCCCTTGAAGCGGATGTAGGGCTCGATGATGAACTCGACCCCGGCGTTGCGAAGCCGCTCGGCGAGCGCCTCCCAGTCCTCCATCTGCAGCACGACACCGAAGTGGGGAACAGGAACATCGTGGCCGTCCACCGGATTGTGATGCCGCTTGTTGCCCTCGGAGGCCGGCTTCAGGTGCGCGACGATCTGGTGGCCGAAGAGATCGAAGTCGATCCATTGTGTGGAGCTTCGTCCTTCAGGACAGCCCAGTGTCGTTCCGTAGAACGCGCGCGCGGCTTCGAGATCGTCGACGGGAAAGGCGATGTGAAAGGGGGTAAGCGGCACTAATCTTTGTCCTCTGCGGACCATCATACGATGATGGTCTCGTCGCAGGCGATTGAGGAGAGAGGTCTCAGGCGGTATGCGGAGTCTGCGCCGGAAGGCGGACGAGGAACTGCGTAGTGCCCGGCTCGGAAGAGAAGCGAATCGTGCCGCCATACTGATCCACGATGCGGTGCACGATGCCCAAGCCCAGGCCCGTGCCCACTCCCGCGGGCTTGGTGGTGTAAAAGGTGTCGAAGATGTGGGCCTGGCTTTCGAGCGGGATGCCGCTGCCGTCGTCGGCGATACGGATGCAAATGTCGGTGCGCTGCCCATCGGCGGGAGACTTCTCGGTCCACGTCTTTACGCTGATCTTTCCATGCTGGCCGACGGCGTCGATGGAGTTGTCGAGCAGATTGGTCCAGATCTGGTTCAGCCCCGTGCACTCGCTCTGCAGCGGTGGAAGGTCGGCAGCGAAGTCCTTCTCGACCGTGATCTCCTTCTCGCGCATCTTGTGGCTCAGGATCACCAGCGTTGCGTGGATGCTGCCGTTCACGTCGACCGACTGCTTCAGTCCCTTGCCCTCGTAGGCGTAGGACTTGACCGCCATCACCAGGTCGGAGATGCGCCCGATGCTCTCCTCGATGGTGCCGACTAGCTGCATGCTCGAGGCCATCGCTTCGATCCAGTTCAGTGCGTCAGAGAGTGTGGATCCGGGGAACTCCGTGCGCGCGCACTCGAGGTCCTCGGCCTTCAATCCAATCGAGACCAGCGTCGGCGCCATCTTCCAGGCGTTCTCGATGTTGGCGCCTTCCATCCACTCCGCCAGAGCCTCTTCGGCGTCGCTCTGCTCGAGCGAACTCATCACGATTTGCTGCCGAGCCGAGAGTGTATGGTCCTGCAGATCGTGCAGGCACTGCTTCTGCTCGCGGCTCAACTCGGTCTTGCTGAACTTGGCCGAGAGCTCGTGCATTCGCATCAGGTTGGCGCGAAGCTGCGATGCGGCCCTGCGCGCGGCGGCGCCGGGATTGTTCAGTTCGTGCATCAGTCCCGCGGCCAGTGTTCCCAGCGAGGCCATCTTCTCCTGTTGAATCGTTGCGCTCTGCATCTTCTGGAAGCGTTTGGCCATGTTTCCCAGGATGGCCTTGCGGACGTCCGGGCAGCTGGTCATCAGGTTCCAGAACGACTCCTCGTTGAGCTGCACGAGATGGCTGGGCGTGTCAGCGATCAGGTTGACGGCGTTGGGAATATTCGCAAGCAGGGGAACCTCGCCGAACGCGTTGCCCGCAGGGATCGACGTCATCTCCAACTCGTGGCCATCCGGCGTGGACTGCGTGAGCTTGATCTGGCCGTCCAGCAGAATCCAGAAGTGGTGCGCCATCTCGCCCTGGCGCGCGAGCACGTCGCCCTTCTTCAGGCGGACCTCCTCGAATCCAGTCAGACAGCGAATCTCGTCGTCCCGGAGCGAAGAGAGGATCGACGTCGACCTCAGTTGCGAGACGAGTCTCTCACTGATCGGCGCTGGGGCTGTGCTCTGGACGACCTGGGTCTGTTCGCTCATCGTTCTGGTTGGTTCAAGCCTTTCAAAGTGTCGCTAGATACTGGTGTACGAACTGAATCGCGATGGAGCCTTCGCCGACGGCCGAGGCGCACCGCTTGATGGAGTTGTACCGGACGTCGCCGGCGACGAAGATTCCCGGAACGCTGGTCTCGAGCAGGTAAGGTTCGCGGTCGAGCTTCCAACTTCCCGGAGCCTTGGACTTGAGGTCCGGGCCGGCAAGAATAAAACCCTTGCTGTCGAGGGCGATCTGCCTGGGCAGCCAGTCGGTCTTCGGAGCCGCACCGATGAAGATGAACAGCGAGCTGGCCTCGCGCGCCTCCTGGCCCCCCGGCGTCTTCAGCGTCAGGCACTCGAGGTGTCCGTTGCCCGACATGCCGACGACCTCGGTCCCGGTCTCGACGACGATGTTCGGCGTTCCCTGAATCTGGTCGATCAGGTACTTCGACATGCTCTTTGTCAGCGACTCTCCGCGGATCAGCATGTGTACCTTGTCGGCATAACGAGAGAAGTGCATCGCCGCCTGTCCGGCTGAGTTGGCTCCGCCGACAATGTACACGGTCTCGTTAGCACAGGCCATCGCTTCGGTCAGCGCCGCACCGTAGTAGACACCGGCGCCGGTGTACTGCTCGACCTGGGGCACGTTCAGCATGCAGTAGTCCACACCGGTCGCGATCAGGCAGACGTGGCAGGTGATCTCCTGGCCGTCGTTCATCGTGGCGATCTGGTAGTTGTTCTCAGACCGGATGCACGTCACACGCTGCAACAGGAACTCAGCCCCGAGCCTCGTGGCCTGCAGATAAGCGCGCTTTGCCAGTTCCTCGCCGCTCAGGCCGGAGGGGAAGCCGAGGTAGTTCTCGATCTTCGAACTCGAACCCGCCTGTCCGCCAGGCGCGTTCGGCTCGACGATCAGCGTCTTCAGGCCTTCGGAGGCTCCGTAGACGCCTGCGGCGAGGCCTGCCGGTCCGGCGCCCACTACCACAATGTCATAGAATTTCTGCTGCGCCTGCGTGGGCATCCCGAGCTTCGCGGCCAGGTCGGTCGAGGTGGGCTGCACGAGAGCCGTTCCGTCTCCGAAGAGGACGACGGGGAGCTTGGAGTCGTCGGCGCCCTTCTCCTTGAGAAGGGCCTGCGCCTCGGGGTTCTGCTCCGGATTCATCCACAGGTAGGGGATGCGGTTGCGCGAGAGGAAGTCGCGCACGGCATGGTCCTTCGGCGACCAGCGCATTCCGACGACGCGGATACCTTCAAACGGAGGCTTGTATCCCTGCTTCCACGCCTCGAGAAGGTCGTCGAGCACGGGGTAGAGCTTCTCCTCCGGTGGGTCCCAGGGCTTGTTCAGGTAGTAGTGGATCTTGGCGGCGTTGATGGCCCGTATGGCGGCTTCGGTGTCGGCGTAGGCGGTCAGAAGAACGCGCTTGGCCTCGGGGTAGATCGTCAGGGCCTGCTGCAGAAAATCGACGCCTGTCATTCCGGGCATGCGCTGGTCGGAGAGGAAGAGGGCGACGGTGTCGCTGCGGTCCTTCAGCTGGCGGCAGATATCGAGCGCTGCCCCGCCGGAGGCCGCCCGGACGATCCGGTAGTCCTGGCCATAGTGGCGGCGCAGGTCCTGGACCACCGCCTCCAGAACGCTGGTGTCGTCATCGATGGCGAGCAAGATTGGCTTCGGCATACCCTTGTTATACTTCGCGGACCGGCGCTCGTGCACACCGCACGTATCATTTGATAGTGGTCGCCGTGCCGGAGGTTCAAAAACATTCCTCTGTTCGCAGAGATGGAACGGCGTTACGATTCAGGCTCGGGTGGCGCAAAACCCGGAATATGGCTTGTCCGAATTGAAGACACGCAGGTTAGGCGGAAGGAAACCGCCGATGAGTGGATTGCGGGGCAGAAGACCCGCCGCAGGAGAAAGAGACAGTATGAATCGCGTTATTCTCGCCGACAACCAGGCGATCTTCCGGGCAGGTGCAGCACGCGTTCTGGCGCTGGAGGACGACATGGGCATCGTCGCCCAGTGCGAAGACATGACAAAACTCTGGAGTGCGCTGGAGAGCCTGCGCGGCGCCATCGCACTGGTCGCCTCGAGCCTGCGTCCCGATGTTGCCACGCTGGTGGAGAAGGCGCGACTCGTGGGAAGCCGCATCATCCTCGTGGCCGAGAACTCGGAGCAGATGGAGGAGCAGGTTGCACAGCAACTGGACGGCGTCCTCTGCCGTAGCGTCGCCGGCGTGGACCTGGTGGAGTGCGTGCGCCGCGTGGCGCGCGGGCAGCGCTGCATGCAACGCGCCAACGTCACCGCGATCCACTCCAACGACAGCGTTGGCGCGAGGGTTCGCGACCGGCTGACCCCGAAAGAGATGCAGATCGTCGCCCTGATCGTGCAGGGTTGCAAGAACAAGGAGATCGCGCTGCAGTTGGGGACCAAGGAACAGGTCATCAAGAACTATCTGCGCGGCATCTACGACAAGACTGGCGTCTCCGACCGGCTGGAGCTGGCGCTGTTCACGATCCATCATCGCGTGCTGGCCGAGGCTGCGGCGAAGGCAGTGAATCTGATTGAGATGAAGTCAGCCTGAGTTCGCAGATTGAAATGAAGAGGCCCGCTTTGGAGAGCGGGCCTTCTTCGCTACATCCCCATCAGCTCGGACTGCTTCTCATCCGCGGGGCTGGCGTGGCCGATCTTCTCGGCGATGCTCTTGGCCTGGGTGAAGAGCAGCAGGTAGTCCGGGCCGCCGGCCTTTGAGTCGGTGCCGCTCATGTTGAAGCCGCCGAAGGGATGCGCTCCGACCATAGCGCCGGTGCACTTGCGGTTCAGGTAGAGGTTGCCGACGTGGAACTCCTGGCGTGCGCGGTCGAGCTTCTCGCGCGAGGCGGAGTAGACGGCGCCGGTGAGTCCGTACTCGGTGTTGTTGGCGATCGAGAGCGCATCTTCGAAGCCGTTCGACTTGATGACGGCGAGGACGGGGCCGAAGACCTCCTCCTGGGCGAGGCGGGCGGTTGGGCTGACGTCGGCGACGACCGTGGGGGCGATGTAGTAGCCGCCCTCGGGGTTCTCGATGGGACTGCCACCGTTGAGGATGCGGCCCTCGCTCTTCGCGATCTCCAGGTAGCCGAGGATCTTGTTATAGGACTTCGGACTGATGACCGGGCCGGTGTAGACGTTCTTCGCCGGGTCGCCGGTCTGGATCTGGGCGACGCGGGCCTGCAGGCGGTCGCAGAAGACGTCGTAGATGCTCTGGTCGACGATGGCGCGGGAGCAGGCCGAGCACTTCTGGCCGTTGAATCCGAACGCGCTGGCGACAACTCCCTCGATGGCGAGGTCGAGGTCGGCGTCGGCGTCGACGATGATCGAGTCCTTGCCTCCCATCTCGAGGATGGTGCGCTTGATGAAGATCTGGCCGGGCTGGGTCTTCGCGGCGCTCTCGTGGATCTCGAGGCCGACGGCCTTGGAGCCGGTGAAGGCGATGAATCGTGTCTTCGGGTGGGCGACGATGGCGGAGCCGAAGCCGGGGCCCTCGCCCTGACAGAGGTTGACGACGCCGTCGGGGAGGCCGACCTCTTCGAGCAGGCTCATGAAGCGGGCGGCGATGGTGGGGGCGTCGACCGAGGGCTTGAGGATGACGGTGTTGCCGCAGACGATGGAGGCGCAGGTCATTCCGGCCATGATGGCGAAGGGGAAGTTCCAGGGCGGGATGACGGCTCCGACGCCGAGCGGGATGTAGCGGAGCTGGTTGCGCTCGCCGGGGAACTGGATGGGCGGCTTCGCATGGTCGAGGCGGAGGGCTTCGCGGCCGTAGAACTCGAGGAAGTCGATGGTCTCGCCTACGTCGGCGTCGGCCTCGGCCCAGTTCTTGCCGACTTCAAACGTGAGCCAGGCGCAGAACTCGAACTTGCGCTCGCGGATGAGGTCGGCGGCGCGGAAGAGGAGGGCGGCGCGCTCGGCGACCGGGGTGCGGCTCCAGGCGGGGAAGGCGGCGAGTGCGGCTTGCATGGCGGTCTCGGCGAGGTCGGCCTCGGCGCGCTGGTGGATGCCGATGACCTGCGCGGGGCGCGCGGGGTTGACGGAGACGATCTTGCCGGTGGTCTGGATGCGGCGGCCGCCGATGATGAGGTCGTACTCGCGCCCGAGTTCGCCTGCGACACGGGCGAGGGCGTCTTCCATGGCTCGCTTGTTTTCGGCGGCGGTGAAGTCGGTGAAGGGTTCGTTGGAGAACGGCGTGTCCGCGGTGCGGACGGGGGTGGGGGCGAGGTCAGCGGTAGCCATAACGGTTCATTTTAGCTCTCTTTTGGCGCAGCCGCTGGGTATGGTCCCCTCCCGTCAATTTTGTGCAAAGTCTTCCAAGATAAAGGGTTAGGTTGGTACTTTAGTTGTAAGTTATTGATTTTGCTGAGGTGTTCTCGGCAAAGTATTCGAAGTAAATAGCTTAAAGACCTGAGGCCTGACGATCGTCAGGCCTCAGGCTGTTTTCTTCCACTAAATCTATTCTAGCAGTTTAGGGTAATTAATCGGCACTTTGAAAGTGCTTGTTTTCATGGAGATGCGCGATTTTTGGCTTGACAAGGGTTTTTGCTGGGTTTTTTGGGGATTTCCTGGAGCTGAGGTGGCGATGCGGAACATCGCTAATAGATCAGTCACTTCGTCCTTCGGACTTCGCTCCGGCGCCTCGACGCTGCTCGGGGCAGAGCGGTACCGCCGCTTCGCGGCGGGCTTTTCGCACGGCTTAAAGGGGTGTGCTTGAGCCGGATCGCGCTTTCGCGCCATTGTCCAGATCACGCGATGAAACCGCATGAATGGGGCACCCGGCGGCTTAACGGTCAAACGTGGTGATCCCGGCCGCGACCAACACTATGCCCACTAGAATGAAGACTGTTCGTCCGAGCCATTTCGGGATCGGAATGTCTGAGATTGAGCCGCCCGCGATGTCTGAAGAGTAGAACCTTCCAGACAAAAGACCCATCACGATCAAGACGCAGCCTCCAACTATCGACCAGATTGACACTTCACGCCTCCTAGTCAACTAATCGGTCTGTCCAAAATAATCCGGATCGCGCTTTCGCGCGATAGCGCCCACCTTAGCGACGATAAGACCGTCGCGAAGATGGGGCACCCGATTTCGAACCTGCGGTCAGAGGTGGGCCACCA
>NZ_JQKI01000016.1 GCF_000745965.1 Edaphobacter aggregans DSM 19364
CAGACAGGCGACCAACCCATCCCCGAGCACCCTTCGGGTGAACCGGCTTCCGGCTCCGGGCTTCGCCCTCCGCCTCCAGCCGGTTCACCCGAACTCCACAAAGATGTCGTCAGCAGTTGATGGCGGTAGATGTCGTTCGTAGGGAGAAATAACTGTCGTCAAAGGGAAAGAGTAGTTGAGCTGTGCCAGCGCTCGCCGCTTCTCGGGATAGGACACCGCCCAGTTCATCCAGTGTTGCCAGAGGCTCCAAAGCTGCTCACGAGGTTCTGCACCCGTGGGAAGGCCCGTCATTGTGTTACTCACATGGGCAGTGGCGAGGGACGGCTGCCCGAACTCACTCTATAGGTTTGTGCAGCACTGAACCAATAGAAATGAACAGGGTCTTCTGTCACAGTTTCCACGATCATACGTATAGCCCAAGATCATGAACCCTCAGTCACCAGGAAACTTGTTTCTTCCTGGTTTGAGAATCTGATGATTCCAGCTTTCTGCCACGCATAGACCAACGCCCGAAGAGGATTAGACGATGCTTATTCCCCGTGACATTGCTCCTGCCCTTGTAGTTGAGACCCTCTCAGGAACGCCCTATGATTTGAGTCTGGAGAGGCCCGCTCGCTTCTCCCTCGTCTGCTTTTATCGTGGCCTGCATTGTCCTGTCTGTTCGAATTACCTTAGGGAACTAGATCGCCTGACGCCGGCTTTCGGAGAGCGAGGCGTAACCACCGTCGCGATCAGTTCGGATACAGAGGAGCGTGCGCGACAAATGTCTCAAAAGATCGGTGCCGTAAACCTGAGGATTGGATACGGTCTTGAGTTGCCTGAGGCTCGTAAGTGGGGTCTCTATATCTCAGCATCGCGGGGAGAGAGCTCCATCGGGATCGTCGAACCACCACTGTTTTCAGAACCTGGTGTATTTCTTTTAAGGCCGGATCAGTCGATCTACTACATCTCAGTCCAGTCCATGCCTTTCGTTCGGCCCAACTTCCAGGAGATGGTGCAGGCGCTCGACTTCATCATCAGCACTGATTATCCGGCGAGAGGCGAGTACATAGGAGCCGTCTAAACGCAGGCAATGGCTTCGAAGAATTAGCTAGTGACTGTCGATTCGATGACGTGGTCCGGATCTGCAAACGGTAGCTTATGCATCGCCCATGCCGCCGAAGGATCCGGCCAAGAAGAATTGGGGGACTTGGCATATTTCTCTTCGTGCTTGAGTAGCCATGACTTTCGATGCAGGCCTCCGCCGTATCCAGTGAGCGATCCGTTGCTCCCTATTACACGGTGGTAGGGAACGACGATGCTGATCAGCATTAGCTCCATTGGAGAGTCCGACAGCGCGAAAAGCTGAGGGAAGGCAAGTTTTTTCGACAGGATTCCATAGCTGGTTGTTGCTCCTGCAGGGATGGTTCGGAGAGCTTCCCATACGCTCTTTTGGAATGCCGTGCCGCCTGTAGCTACAGGAAGCGAATGTTGTGGGACGATAGTGTGACGAGGCATCTGAATGAATAATTTTTGTACCGGGCTCTGAAGCTTGAGTAGTTGCTAATATGCGATAAAGACCGACCAATCGAAGCTGAAATTAAGAGGTGAAGCTAATGGATAGGGAAATCGAAGCGATCATAGCCCGCGAAGCCGGTTACGGACGGGTAAGCAATGACAGCGAACGTTCTGAAGATGAATTGGTAGAAGAGGAAGGATTTCGTAGCGACGGTTACAGCGATGCAGACGCTCGCGAAGAGATAATCGAACTAGAAAACGACACGATTGACACCCTCGTCAATGACAGCCAGGATGCCCCCACGGAAGGTATTGACAATGGCGGCTGGAACCACGACGACTAGCGTGCTGAACTCCTCAATCGAGCACGTTTCCTGCTGATGGACTTACCCCGTGGAGCACCCAAAATGAAGATTTAGTATCAATCGACGCTGGACTTCGCCTAACACCCTAATTACGCAAATGCACTGGCAGCACACTTCCGAAAAATTGCCAGTTCAGGGACCGCGGTCCTTCTCCATGGCCGAGTTGGCGATCCTCGGAATCATCTACCCGCCTCCGAGATCATCGGCTCACCCGTCGTCTATCAGAGCGTCGTCGATCCAGCCTTTATTCGAGCTGTACTGGCGTCAGAGGAGGCGAACTCAGACGCCTTTATCGCTGCTTCCTTCAGCGAGCCCATTCTTCCGAAGCTACGTGGTTTGGCAAAGATCCCAGTGGTCTCAATGTCGGAGGCTTGCTTCGTCGCGGCGACAGCGAGGGCTTCAAGTGTTTTTCAACATCTGAAGAATGCGCCTATAGCCGAAACAGCACAGTACCAATGCAATCGTTCCAAGGAACACCGAGATCGGAAATTTATAATTTGGCATTTTGATGACGAACGGCAACAAGCCCACCGCAAGCGCCGGCGGCATGTGTACCTCGAAGCGGCGAAGAATGATGATTGAACAGAGAACCGTCACCATCACGGCGAGGACGGTCCCTTGAACCAGATCGTACGTCAGACGACCTATGGTTGAGGTCAGCAGGCAGACGAAAGGGAACAGTACGGGTCTGCGAACCCAGTCGGGCGCTGTTGGATGTCCGACAATCTCATAGGCCATTACGATAACGGGTGGGAAAAGAAGGAAGCGAAGGTCTGTGAACTGAGCGGCAGCGCCGACCAGGATAACAAAAGTCATCAACCCCACCGGCCAGAATCGGTTGAGTGGAATAGCTTGGTGGGCCTCCACAATTTCATTGTGCTTCATCACCTTCTTAGGTGGATCAATGCAGCAGAGCCCGTATCGATTCCAGAGCATCAGGATCACGACCAACAAGCTGACATCAGCGAAGATGGCGAGAGGGTAGTACCAGCTTCGTTCGCCCAGGACGAGAGGAAGTACACCTGCGGAGATAGCCGGCCCGATGGCAGATTTTGTCAGCCTGATGAACACCAGACTCAGCGCAACAATGAGAGCGATGCTGAGAACGTTGTAGCTCAGGTGGCGAGTGAGAAAGAGACCCAACGCTGCGGTGACCGTAGGCGTGACAATCAGCCGTAGCGGCTGACTTGCCCACTTTCCTTGGGGTCGGTTGATAACGTCGTGCGACAGGGCTACAAGTTCAGGGAACAGAATCACCGCCAGACCCGTCTTAGAAGCCACAAAAGCTACGAGGCCCATAAACGCAAGGACGACGACTTCACCCACAATCCTGGCGGTCGTGCTTCCACGCACGGTTTGCATATCTCTTCCTCTTTTCGGGGAATAGCTGCCCTTCGGATGAGCAGTTGCTAGTGGATGATGGGGGACGTAAGCCCTATGTGCGTACCTGAACCCGCAAGAGCGATAGAACTTGTGATGGACAATGAACCTTCAAAGACCCAAATCTGCGAGGGCCATCTTAGCCGCGTGAAATCCACACATCCCATGAACTCCGCCTCCCGGGGGAGTAGATGCTCCGCATAAGTAGAGACCGGAACGCGAAGTGCGATACAGCGAACATGTAGGACGAAAGAGTAGTTGGCGAACGTTCATCGCTCCGCCCAGAATGTCGCCCCCCACCAAGTTCGGATTCCAACTCTCCAAAGCCTTGGGTGAAGAAACGGAGCGAGACAAAATGCAGTCGCGGAACCCGGGAGCGTAGCGGACGATCTGACGCTCGATAGATTCGACATAATCTTCGGTGCTGCCATTAGGAACATGGCAGTAAGCCCACGCGGTATGTTGGCCGGCTGGAGCCCGGCTGGAATCGAAAAGTGATGGCTGGCCGAGAAGAACGAATGGTTTGTTAGGGGAAAGGGTTCTCTCAGCCTGGGCAATCTCTTCGAGAGAGCCTCCGATGTGAACAGTAGCGGCACGCTGGCATTCGCGGGCAGTCCAAGGAATTGGTGCACTCAATGCATAGTCGATCTTGAAAGCGCCAGCCCCATAACGAAATCTCTCTAATTGATTTCGATAATCACCGGACAGGTGGGAACCAGCAATGCGAAGGAGCTGACGAGGAGTGATGTCTGCGAGCACGAGGTCAGACAAAGGCAGGTCGGTTACGTCATGACCGTTTTCAACTCGACCACCGAGATTTTCCAAATGCCGGACAAGGGCATCTGTAAGAGTCTGTGCACCACCACGCAGGATGGGCCAGCCTTTCGTATGCCCTGCAGCTATCATCGTCAAGCCAACAGCAGCTGACGCGGTGGTTTCAAGCGGAAGGATGGAGTGGGTTGAAACACCGGCAAAAAGCGCTTGGGCTCGCTTTCCGGCAAAGTGAGACCGGGCCAAGGACAGCGCCGGCAATAGAGCAGACAAGCCGAACCGCGCAAGCACGAAAGGACTTCTTGGAATATGCAGGATGGGGCCGAGAATCTCTTCGGTCAATGCCGCGAAGTTGGAAACGACAGGTTCTATCAGCGATCGATATGCTTTGCGGTCACATGCATCAAGTGTCTCGACTGTTTCTTCAATCGAGTGCTCAAGTATGACTGCAGTTCCGTCATCGAGGGGATGCGCGAATGCTGCCTGCGATGTAATCCAGGGAATGGTGAGGGGAAGAGAATCGTAGAAGGGACTTGCAGCACCCAAGGGGGTATGTCGACGAGCCCAGGTCATGAAGAAAACCAGGCTGCGTGGCTTCGGCAGTGGAACATCCACCGCCAATCCGCGTATTCCGTTCCAAAACGATTGTTTCTACCTCCGCCGCAGCAAGGGTAATAGCGGCTGAGAGTCCATTCGGTCCCGAACCGATAATTGTCGCAGTAGGCATGAGCAACACGCTCTCTCGAAAACCTGGTTGAAGGTCCCGTCAAAATCACCTGCCTCAGCCGAACGGCTTCTTCATCCGGCCCTTGGCAGATAATTAGTCCGCTACTTCCTGTTAGCGTTACCTGCGGGACAAGCCGCCATTTAGACCTCTATAAGCTGCGAAGCCAGAGCTGAGGCGCGAGATGGTTTGACGATCCTAAAATCTTCTTCGCCTTCTTCTGCGAGCTCATCCCATCCACCAGGTGGCGTGATTGTATGCTGGACCTCCTTTGGCTTCCAGGTGTTCGGCTCATAGGCAAAGACCGGCGTGAACTCAGTTAATGCTCGGTCAACGATTCGCCAAGCCTCCTCAACGTAATCCCGTCGGGCGAAGAGTGTTGAGCTTCCACTTCGGACGGATAAAGTGACATGTGTATCCGTTTGGATGATGTTCGAGATAGTCCTGGTGTTCCGGCTCTGCTTGCCAGAACGTGGCGGCAGGAGAAACCTCAGTTACGACCTTCCCTGGCCAGATTCCCGAGGCGTCGATATCGGCGATCGTTTTGTCAGCGATCTGTTTCTGTGCTTCGCTGATGTAGAAGATAGCTGAGCGATAGCTTGAGCCATAATCGTTTCCCTGACTGTCGGTCGTCGTTGGATCGTGAATCTGGAAGAAAAATTCAAGGATTTTGCGATAGGTCTGCTTATCGGGGTCAAAGATGATTTCGATGGCCTCCGCATGCCCCTCATGGTTTCGGTAAGTGGCGTTGGCCACTTTGCCGCCTGTATAACCGACACGGGTCGAGATAACGCCTGGGAAGCGACGGAATAGATCCTGCATGCCCCAGAAACAGCCGCCCGCGAGAATCGCTTTCTCCGTAGAGTTGCACATATTACTTCTCACCTTCCTGTGATTCGAACAGCCTATTGTATTGACCGTAACCTTCGCTTTCGAGCTCATCGAGTGGGATAAACCGAAGAGACGCCGAGTTGATGCAATATCTCAGCCCGCCCATCGCGCGCGGACCATCATCAAAAACATGGCCAAGATGGCTATCGCCATGTGTGGATCGGACCTCGGTCCGCTTCATTCCGTGAGTGGTGTCCTGGTTTTCCACCACATACTCTGGGTCGATGGGTTTGGTGAAGCTGGGCCATCCAGAATGACTCTCGAACTTATCCGTGGAGGCAAATAAAGGTTCTCCTGACACAACGTCGACGTAAATACCAGGCTCCTTATTATCCCAATACTCATTCTCGAATGGCCGTTCAGTGCCATCACGCTGCGTCACCCGATATCGTTCTGGGGACAAACTAGATATGGCGTCTGGGTTTTTGCGGTACTCTGGCATATCTCATCTCCTGACTTTCCAATTGTGACGTTCTCGCCCTTCGTCGACGGCTCTGAAGATCGATGGTCGCATCCAGCAAACTGATCTACTAAACAGATGTAACCCGTCTCTGGAGCCTGAAAAAGGAACGGCGGCAATCGAGATGATTGCGCCATCCCTCCCTAGCTGCTAATTGCGGCCTGCCATTACGCCGCCATCCACCGGCAAGATGGTACCAGTAATCCACGCACTCTCATCGGACGCTAGGAAGAGGATTGCGCCGGCGACATCCCCGGGTTGCCCGATACGCCCCAATGGGTGGAAGGCATTGAAAGTAGGAAGAACTTTCGGCACCTCGTCCTTCGAGAGAAACGTAGAGTAGAGTGGGGTCTCAACCACCGCCGGAGCAACCGCGTTGACCCTGATCTTGTCAGCTGCCAATTCGATGGCCAGATTGTGCACGAGGGCATGAACGCCTGCATTAGCTACTGAATAGGCAGAGGACGGGGTTGCACCGATGGCCTGAAGAGCCCATAGAGAACCGGTCTGAACGATCGCGCCGCCACCGCGTTTCTTCATCGCCTTCGCGGCTGCCTGTGCCATGAAGAATTTGCCCTTCAGAATCGTATTGAGGAAGCCATCATACTGCTCTTCGGTAACCTCGGAGAACGGTATCGGCTTGAAGATCCCAGCATTGTTTATTAGAACATCCAAGCCTCCAAACTCTTTCTCGGCGAGATCTACGAGAGCAGCTCCGGTTGCAGGCTTGCCGATATCTCCAGCGAGGACGCGGACCGCGCCGGGGTCTTCCGAGACCTCTTTGGCGGCGGCATGAAGTTTTTCCTCATCTCGCCCGCCAAGAACGACCGATGCGCCGTGGGCGACAAGACGCTTAGCCGACTCTTTCCCGATCCCAGAGCTGCCGCCAGTAACGATTGCTACTTTTCCCTTGAAATGCATGAAATCCTTCCTGTTGTTGTAATGCGTTAGCGGAGTGAAGACCGCTTGCCAGACCCAGGTCCTGCAAGCCGACCGACAATATGTTCTACACGCGATCGCGCAGAAATTTGGGCAGTGATGTGGCGGCGCTCAGAGAATCAGCCAGCGTCCATATCGAAGCGCCGAGCAGTGTGAAATCTTTGATCAGGAACTCGCCTACATCGCCCGACAGGGCAGGAAAGCCGCCTAGACTCGGTTCCCAACCTGGAGTCGTAATGATGAAAGACAGCGTGGTGAGAAACATAAAGATTGCTCCTACGCTCCCGACCGCGGATGCTTTAGGAAACCAGCGGCGAAGAGCGATGAGGATCGCGATTGTCATCTCCACTGCGCCGATGATTTCCGTGAAATGGTGAACTGTCCAGATGCTGTATCCCCAACTCAGCAATGGACTGTGTGCAATCAGTGGTTCGATACCTTTTGCTTCGTATTCTGTGACTTTCATGGCCGCAATCCAGCCAATCGCAATCACCAAGCCGAAGCGAAGAAAAAAGAACCCAAGGCGTTCAATTTGTGCCACTCTTCGAGTCTTGGTGCTGTGAAACATCGTTGATGAGTTGTTCATCGTAATTTCCTCTTCTCTCTTTTCTTGGCGGCGCTCTTGAGTGGGACCGGGTGTCCCGGTTGGGTGTAAAGGAAGCCTTTGTTTGGCGACTACAAAACAACCAACTCTAGTACAAGTGCGATTGTGCGCTTAAAAGCAATCCCCTCCATCCTCAAAAGCCACAGTAACGACGCTGTAGTTCTCTCTAGGTTCTCCTCACGAAACCAAGCGCCCGAGAAGGGTTAGTATGCTTTCATCCCTATATCTCCCTGTGAGATGGCTTCAATTTGTGACCTGTTCACTTGATGCGGTACGGCTCATTGTTCTCATCGCGCTGTACCGTGTCCTTCTATCGCTTATCGATCGTTTGGTTATTTAGGGTGCCCACATCAGCTGAAGAGAAGGCGGCCCTCAATCTCGTTCTTACAAGCGACAGGCGCTTCGCAAGCGGAGGTCGACTATGAATGGTTCAACGTCACAGGCGCGAGCCCAAGCGAAATTGTTATTGGCATTCAATGCCGGCCCGGCAAAGATTCCGCCACGACGCTGCGGGCGTACTCACTCGGATCGATCAGTTCCTCAGAAACTCTGAGTCAATCTCAACCTCTGAGACATGGTCGAAGTAATTGCTGATCGTCTTGAGTCCGACGCCCACGGGAACTTCAAGCAGCTGGTCTTTGGAGTATCCTGCCGCGACAAATGCGTCAATCGTCGTCCTCGGAGCATATCCACGCTGTGAGACCAACTGTCTTGTGAGGTCGACCAAAGCATTTAGTTTGGGATCGGACAGTGGTCTGTCATTCTCGATCGCGACGATCGCATCGCCTGGTACGTTAGCAAAGAACCTTGCGAGCAGCGCTGTGGGATGTTGTGCAGTACCTGCAAGCATTTTCCTTGCTAGCGGCCAAGAAAACAATTTGCTGTTCTCCGGGAGTTAGGGTGCCGTGCTGGAAACCGAGATCCGCATTGAGGTATACCCTTAGTGCTGAAGGCGAGTGAGCCATGGTTGCGATTAGGTTGGGCACGAATCCGTAGTATCGATGAGCCTGTTCCAGCAAAGTCCTCGATGCCAGAGGAGCGTCATGCATCAACAGCGGAGTGAAAAGGGGGGCTTCTGCTGTGTTCATACGAGTGGTTCCTTCAAATCGTTCTATAGTGGATGCGAATCCATTGGTTGCTGTCTTGCTCTGTTATGATTCGTCCGCTCACGTCTTTCATTGCGAGCCAGGCTCCGGTGAGTCCATAAGGGAATAAACGATCACTCAGCGGTCGCTAGCTACGGCCATAGTCTGACCGCCGCTCAACGATTCGTTGTCCGCGATCAAGGCTTGAGCAGCAACGACGTAACGTTCCTTGAGCTCGGGATGACGCGCTAGATGTTCCTTCGCAAACGGGCACACGATGCGGAGATGAGACGAATCACGCGAGGCCAATTGGACAGCCTCTTCTACGAGCTTTCCTCCAATGCCCATGTGTTGCAGCGATGGTGGGACCTCGGTGTGCCAGATCGTCATCTGGTTTTTGTCGTCGATGGAGTAGCTTAGAAAGGCGACGGAGTCTCCCACGCGTTCTTCGAGACGGTGCACTCTCACCTTATTCCGAGTCTTGGTTTTGATTAAGGCTTCCGCTTCATCGATCGTCATCACATAGTCCTCTTTTCTTCGAACGTAGGTACTTCTCTCGCGAGAAGCGTCCTGGGAGTGGGTCGAAAAGTCTGTTTTCTGGCCTCATAGGATTCGCTCCTCGCTCCTGTGTTCGGTGTTGCTGCGACAGGATGCCGCTGAAACACTCCAATCGCCAACACAAACGCCATCACTAACGAGAGGGAGCGGCCTTCGTCAGGAAGCGACCGAGCGCCCAAAGTGTCAACTTCCACCGAAAGTTTCTCAATAAGGCGGGCGCCGCCTGGCGATTCCCGCAGACGGCTCCCGATCTGATCGCGGGCTCGTGAAAATACCACTCCTACGACGAGCCGTTAAGCCAATTTAAAATCATCGACAACAGATGGATAGCTGAACGTGACTAGGACGGAGCATCCTGTCTTCGTCGTATGGGGACCGTGAATGGTGTTTGGCTTGATATTGAATTCCGTGCCCTTCGGATGCGAGATGCCTTCGTTTATGAAGTCACCGTCAAGGACGTACGACGTTTCGGTTGTTCGCTCGTGTACGTGTCTTGGAATTTCGCTCCCTGGCTCCATTCTCAGTAGGGCCACTGCTGGACCTAAGGACTCCTCACTATTTAAGACTTTGAGGGTAACATTCCCTTTGGTCTTTGGAAATGGTGCCGGTATAGCCTCGACCTTCGAGGCTTCGACAGTTTGTGTAAAACTCATAACATTCTCCCTTCTTTCTGTCTCTCGTTTTTCTTTCGCGCCATGCGTCCGGGCATGACGGAGTGTCTGTAGGCTAATCATCAAATCGGACAAATCGGCTGACGTTCAGAACAGCCGGAGGCCTGAATTTTTCTATAGGAGCGTTGTTCTGCTGTCTATTCGAGTTCCAAGAGGCCACGTCGAAAGCCGATGGTCACGGCGTGGGCCCGGTCATTTGCCTGGAGCTTTCCGACGATGTTCCTGATATGGAAATTGACCGTCGTTTCGCAAATTCCTAAGCTTCCGGCGATCTGTTTGTTCCGATTGCCATCTCGGATCAGCCTCAGGACCGAGCTCTCCCGTGGAGAAAGCTCCTCCTGTCCTAGATGTTCTGCGATTGTGCTCGCTACCTCGGAAGGGATGTGTCTACGGCCCTCAGAGACCCAACGGATCACGCGAAGCATCTCTGCTTTTGGGGTGTTCTTCAAAACATAGGCTGCAGCGCCCGCATTGAGTGCGCGGCGTACGTCCATATCTTTTTTCGATGTACTCACCATCATCACGATCGCGCGAGGGCTTTCCTTCCGGATCGCAATAAGCGCATCCGTACCGCTCGCGCCCGGAAGTCTCTGATCCATAATCGTCACGTGAGGCCGGATGCGACCAAACTGAGAAAGAGCATCCTCCGCGTTCTCCGCCTGACCGACAAGGAACAAATCGGGCTGCGATTGGATGATCATACTCAACCCTTCGCGAAAAATCGGGTTGTTATCGACCAACAATATCCGTACGGGTTTCGGTGGTGGCATATCGCACCTCCTATCAAACAAAGCTATATTTCTCTCAACCGAACGACGGTAAACGACCCTACCGCACACTGAAAACGGCACTCCTCGAGATCGAGCTCTCGCTCCTTTTATTCGCTGTTTCTATTACGCGGAGCGTTCTCGCTATCGAAGTTAGTGTTGTTTGTGATCGGATCGCAGTTTTGCGATCGATTCGGGAGCTTGTCCAACGTGAATCTGTCAGGCTCCCAGAACGCCAGTAAGAATGCTGCAGCGGCCGCAGAGAAGACCGAATAGTCGAATGGCGTCTTGATGCCAAGACCTGTGACCATACCCATAGCAAATGACAAAAGAAGAAGGCCGGAGAGGTACGGAGGTCATTCGTGTCTTGAAGCCTGCGATGAGCAATATCCCAAGGAGTGTCTCCGCGACGGTCGCTGCCCATGCAAACGACACCGTCAATGAACTGGGGAAGAGAGACGTCACCGCGCCCGTGTACTCCACGAAATGAGCGAAATCTCCCCAGGATACGTTCTTTGTTCCATATGGCCCCCATACGCCAAAACGATCAGCCACAGCAGATAGAAAGGAAGCTCCTAGCGCAAACCGTGCGAACAGACGGACAATCTCTGTCCCATTCTCTGTGAGTTGCGCGGCTTTTGAATTCATACGTCCCTCCACGTAAGGAATATTGCTTTAGGCAAATGGTTTCATCAGGGAAATGCAATGCTCGCGTCCGAAGCTAGTGAACGGGAGTGAGAATCGGTGCTCCTTCATTCTTGATAAAAAAAACGACGAACTTCGCTGGTTTTGTCTTACTAGAGTTGCGGCTTACGGTATGAACGTCTTCAGGTGATTCGTAAAATACCTGCCCGGGACCGAGCCGCTGAAGCGTGCCTCCGCGAACCTGCATCTCAACTTTCCCTTCGAGAACATAGACAACCGTATGCGCATCATGCCGGTGGATTGCGCCGATCGCTCCTGGGGCGTAATTGACAGTTACGACTTCAATCTCTTTACCCGGCGCTTCCGGAAGCCGTTTCGTAAAGAGCGTATTCACTTGCTGGGCATGCGTTGCCGTGGCAAGTCCGAAGGTAAAGATAAATACAGAGAGGATGAGCTTCTTCATGTTACGCATCGGTTCTGTTCCTTTCGGGGATGATGTGCTGCGATAACCGGCTTAACCGATCTTGTGTGGCTGATACTCACCTGGGATCTTGCGGAAACCTATCGCAAGTCGATTCCACCCATTGATCGTGATGATCGCCAATGAGAGGTTGACCAGTTCTTTTTCGCCAAACTCCTTCCGGACTTCGGCGTAGACGTCATCCGATGCGCGGCCTTCCGTGATAAGGGTTAGCGCTTCCGTCCATGCGAGAGCCGCGCGTTCGCGGTTGGTAAAGAAGGTCGTTTCTCGCCATGCAGACAAGGCGTAGAGACGTTGCTCCGTCTCACCATTCATACGCGCGCTTTTGGAATGCATATCAATGTAGAAAGCACACCCATTGATCTGTGAGGCTCTCATCTTGACTAGTTCCAATAGAGATACCTCAAGCTTCGATGACTTACTTACGAAGCTCTCTAATCCGAGCATCGCATGGTAAGCAGCGGGTGAAACCTTCGCCGGCTCCAATCTCATCTTCACGACGTATTCTCCTTCCACAGTTAGGTTATATTGGAATGGAATAGCCGACTGGTCCATAATTAGCATGATGACTAGTCCATGATAGGTGCCTGAAAATGCCGAAGATAGAGACATTTCAAGACCTGGTCTTAGAACCAAGGAAGGATGGCCAGGAGATGTGGCGCTGGCTCTATACTGAGCTGCGCTCCGCAATTATTGATGGCCGATTGAAATCTGGAGCACGATTGCCGTCCACGAGAAACCTCGCAGCACAATACGGCGTTGCCCGGGGTACAGTCGTGGCAGCATTCCAGCAACTTCAGGCTGAGGGATTCGTTTCGTCCGAAGTGAGTGCTGGAACATTTGTCGTACCGGCGCCAGGGTGGGAGATGACCTCTCCGACTAAACAAAGATCTTCCCGGCCGGTAATCTCCAGAGCGACGATAGCAAAGCGCACGCAGAGTCTTCTTAAGCCCACATTTTTCTTGCCAGCTTCGCATTCCATCGGTAAGGCGTTTAGGGGCTACGAGCCGGCTATCGACCTGTTTCCAGTCGACTTGTGGGCGCGGATTGCGGCGCGCGTTTATCGCAAAGCACCCCGTTCTTTGTATGGGCAGGGTGATGCAGGTGGTTATCCGCCGCTGCGAAGAGCCATCGCGGAATATGTGGGACATTCCCGCGGAGTACGTTGTTCCGCTGAACAGATCATCGTGACATCGGGCGCGCAGCAGGCGTTGGACCTCTTGGCGCGAGTGCTTCTCGATCCAGACGACGAGGTGTGGATGGAAGATCCCGGGTACCCTGGAGCTTCTCAAGCCTTTCAGAGCGCTGGCGCGAGTGTGATTCCCATTCCAGTTGATGGGGACGGTATAGATGTCGCAAGAGCGATAAAGTCATCTCCCGCCGCCCGTGTGGTGTATGTAACACCAGCCAATCAGTTTCCCCTTGGATCTGTTATGTCAGCAGAGAGACGAGTCGAACTTCTTTCCTGGGCCGCCCGTGCGGGGGCATGGATTATCGAAGACGAATACGATGCGGAATATCGTTATTCCGGGAAGCCGATCGCGTCACTGCACAGCCTCGATAGATCTGGATCGGTCATTTATGTTGGAACATTTACGAAGATGCTCTTCAACGCTCTTCGCATTGGGTTCATCGTTGTTCCGGAACGGTTAGTCGAAGCATTTAGAATCGCACGAAGCTTCATTGATCGCCATGCTCCGACCTTAGATCAGGCCGTGCTGACGGAATTCATCAACGAAGGTCACTTCGGCCACCACGTTAGAAAGATGAGGCAGGTCTACTCGGAGCGTTCGCAGCTACTTACAGAAGAGGCGAATCGGCGTCTTTCCGGTTTGCTCGATGTAGAGCACGCGCAATCTGGGATGCGTACCGTAGCCTGGATCACAACACGTGTCACCGAAATGGAGTTGACACGACGGGCAGAACAGCTGGGATTGGAAGTTGTTCCAATGTCCAAATATGTCAGGAAGTACGAGCAGAAGCCGGCGTTGACGCTGGGCTTCGCAGGGTGTAACGCGAGTGAGATAAAGAGAGGCGTGTCGGTTTTGGAAGCTGTACTTTCTCGATAAATCCGTACCAACGGACGCCACTGGGTGATCGAAGAACAAACAGAAATGCTCCTACGCGAGCTGCTGTCGTTTTTGCCCTAGATTCTCTGTCCGTATTTCTCTTACTTGCACGTTCTCTCCAGCTCCGCGTCACCAGAGAATAACAGGCAAGGCCGAAAGCAGAGCGGCAACAGCGCAGCAGTACATCACCAATTCGTATCCGTCCGTGTAGGAGTCTGCGAGAATCGCCGCGGCCGTCTGCTTCTCCTTACTGTTGAGTGTGTTTGGAATCTCGGCAGCGGCCATGAGAGACCGTTCCGCATAGAGTCTCTCTTTGGCGCTCGACGGCAAAGAAGAACCCGACAATTTTTGAGCGAAGGAATGGTCAAATGCTTGAGACAGAACAAGAATCAGTCCGGACAAAACTAGTAGCCCCGCGAGTCTTGAAACCGAGTTATTTACAGCGGAGGCCAAACTGCTCTTGCCGTCAGGAACCGAAGTCATAACGACATTCGTGAGCGGCGCCAGACCGATCGTGATGCCCACACCGAGGCCAACCATTCCCGGCAGTAGAGAAGTCGCGTAGCCCGGCTGCCTAGCAAAGATAGCGAAAAGCGCGATCCCCGCTGCCGAGGCAATAGCCCCAATGATCAGGAATGGCCGCTCGCCGAAGCGGGCACTCATTCGTCCGATGCGGCTCGCAAAAATAAACATCACCGAAATGCCTGGCAAAAATGCAGCCCCTGTCGCTACGGCATCCAGATGTTTGATTTGAATTGCGAAGAACGGAGTCATATAGAAAGTCACGCCCAACGCTCCGTAGAGTAGAAACGTAAGGATGTTAACCGATAGGAACCGCTGATTCTTGAACAGCGAGAGTGGCATGAGTGCGTTCTCTTGCCGTGACTGGGTCACAAGAAATGCCACGATCAGCAGCAGGCCGAATACGAAGGTTCCACCGATTTGGAGATCGTTCCACCCGTATTCCGAAGCGAACGATAACGAATAGACAACAGCTCCCAGCCCTAGCGTATTGAGAAGCGTCCCCCTCAGGTCAAGCTTCCTTAGACTTTCGAGGCTGAAATCTGATTCGCTCTCGCGAAGCTTCGGCAGGAGAAAGAAGATCCAAACGGCAACTGGCAGGTTGATTGCAAATGCCCAGCGCCAATTGAGAGACTGTATCAACCACCCTCCGGCCACTGGCCCCAAGGCTGCGAAGACGCTGGTCCACGCCGACCAAGTGCCGATGGCTGCGGCACGATCCTCGGCAGAATAGGCCGCCGATAAGATCGCGAGCGATTGCGGAATGAGAAGCGAGGCTCCTATTCCTTGCAGGGATCGCCATACGATCAGGAACGATAGAGAGTTCACAACGGCACAGCCAAGAGAAGATGCCGTGAAAAACGCCACGCCCAGCACGAAGATCTTCTTTCTGCCAAATTGGTCGCCAAGAGCTCCACTGAACAGGAGAAGTGCGGCAGAGAAGAGTGCGTAGCTTTGCACGACCCACTGCACCGATGACGCACCAGCATGGAAGGTACGCTGAAGCGTTGGCAATGCAATGTTCACAATGGAACCGTCCATGAACGCGAGAGACGAACCCAAGATCGTAATCAACAAGACGGCTCGGCGATTCGTTTTCGCACAAGGATGGTAGTCGGGGTCGAGGTCAGTCGCTTCGGGACATGGGATCGCCTGTGGGGTGCGAATCGCATTCGCGTTGTTCACGGTTCTCTCCTTGAACGGCATCGTCACTCGAAAAACACCGAGGCAGGTTCCGTTCAAGACCCAAGATCACAATGCAGAGTTGAAGCATTCCTACAGTTATCTTCAGGCTCTACTTCGATTCAGTCAGGCTTTGTAGTTTGGTTTGCTTACCCCGGTCGCCGCAGTCAGATCCGGCACCAATCAGCTCGAACTGTCTTTTCCGATAGGGCGTATTTCGATCAGTCGAACAGCCTAGAGAAATCCATAGGTGAACCGCCGTCGATCTCAATGGTCGAACTGGGCGTTGCTCCCCATAAAGTCGAAGCTAGTCTTGACGCATAACCCATTTTGAATTGTCGATTCCGAGGCCGACCTAATGACTGACTCCCAAAGTTCCAAATCGCGTCCGAAGGTGGTCGTCCTGGGCGCGGGTTTTGCGGGGCTGAATGCCGTCAAGACCCTGGGCAGCGCCCACGTCGATGTCACGATCATCGACCGCAATAACCACCACACATTTCACCCGTTGCTTTACCAAGTCGCGCTCGCCGTGTTAAGTCCCGGGGATATTGCACAGCCAATCCGTTCCATCCTCAGCAATCACAATAATGTCGAAGTGCTCATGGAGGAAGCTTGTCAGATTGATGTTGTCGCTCAAACTGTGGCCTTGAAAACTGGTATCAAACTTCCTTACGACTTTCTGATCATCGCCACCGGCTCAACACACAGCTACTTCGGAAAGGAAGAGTGGGCAGGCGTTGCGCCCGGCCTCAAAACCATTGAAGACGCTACTGAGATCCGCAGAAGGGTGCTGCTCGCGTACGAACTCGCCGAACGGCAGATGGTCGAGACCGGCTCCCACGCCCCGCTGAAATTTGTCATCATCGGGGGCGGTCCCACGGGGGTTGAGCTTGCCGGAGCGATCTCCGATATTGCGAATCTCTACATGCTGCGAGACTTCCGGCATATCGACACATCGTCAACAGAGGTCTGCATCCTCGAAGGTTCGACCTCTATTTTGGCTGCGTATCCAGAGGAACTCCGCCAGAAAGCCGTGCAACAACTCCAAGCCTTAGGCGTTCAGGTTCGTACCGGCTTTCACGTCACAGATGTCCGACCTGGCTATGTGATGGTCGGTAGCGAAAGGATTGAAAGCGCCTGTACGCTTTGGGCCGCTGGAGTTCAAGGGTCTCCTCTGGGAAGAATGCTCGGCCTTGACGTCGATAAGCGCGGTCGGGTTCCGGTAGACAAGTTCTTGAACCCTAAAGGATTGCCTAACGTCTTCGTCTGTGGCGATCTCGCGTATCTGGAACAAGATGGCAATGCGATCCCCGGTGTCGCGCAGCCCGCTATGCAGATGGGTGTATACGCGGGAAGACGAATTAAGCACCTTGTGCAAGCTCTAGAGGTCGTCAAGAACTTTCCCGGCTTCCGCTACTTCGATAAAGGTGACATTGCGACGATCGGGCGGAAGGCAGCGGTTGCTAAGATTCTCTGGCCTTTTCGAGCGAACTGGAGCGGACTTCTTGCGTGGTTGACGTGGATGGGCGTCCACATATTTTTCCTCATTGGCTTCCGAAATCGCGTTTCGGTTTTCGCCTCCTGGGCGCGTACCTACATTCGCTTGCGGGACGGAGTGAGACTGATCGTTGGTTCTCGTGAGCTTCCCGGTTGGGATTCACTCAGTAAAGAGACAATGCCCGCACCTGAGCCTATCGATCAGGCATTCGCAGCAGAAAGCAAATAACCCATCGCGATCCGGGAGACGCTGAAGCCGGCTCCCGGAGAAAGGACACCGCAGAGGAGAACATATATGAAAGCAGCACAAATCGTACAATTCGGTCCACCGAGTGTGATCACAAACACTGACCTGCCCCAGCCGGAACCCAGCACCGGGCAACTGCTGGTCCGGGTAAAAGCGGCCGGCGTGGGTAATTGGGACGCCCTCATCCGGGAAGGCAAGGTTCAACTCCAACCTTTGCCTCTCGTTTTGGGCGCCGAGCTTTCAGGAATTGTCGAAGGGGTAGGGCCAGATGTTTCTGGATTTAAGGTTGGAGACGAGGTATACGGGGCGACAAATGAGCAATTCAGTGGAGCATATGCAGAATGTGCTCAGCCATTCGCCAAAATGATGGCGCATAAGCCGAACACACTTAACTTCATTGAGGCAGCCTCAGCTCCAATTGTGACTGTCTCAGCTTGGCAGATGCTTTTCGACTACGCCCGTGTAACTGCTGGGCAGACCGTACTCATCCATGGAGCCGCCGGGAATGTTGGAGCGTACGCCGTACAAATGGCGAAGCAAGTCGGCGTTCATGTTGTAGCGAGCGCTAGTTCTGCCGATCTGGACTACGTTCGAGGCCTGGGCGCTGAGAAAGTTGTGGACTATCAGAAACAGCGTTTTGAGGACTACGTCAGTGGAGTGGATGCGGTCCTTGATACGGTTGGAGGAGACACCCAGCAAGAGTCGCTCCAAGTCCTAAAGCCTGGGGGGATTCTTGTCTCTGTCGTTTCACCCGTTTCCGAGGAAGTACAAAAACGCCTTGGTATTCGTGCAGCCTACTTTTATGTAGATGTGACTACGGCACGATTGAAGAAGATCACCGAAATGTTCGATAGCGGAAAGATGATAACTAACGTGGGAACGGTGCTTCCACTGGAAAAAGCGCGTGTTGCTCATGAGATGCTTGCCGGTGCTCCGCATAAACGCGGAAAGATTGTGTTGAGCATCGAGGCCTAACAACCATTCAGCGAGTGCAGCCACGGAACTTTACCAGATTCATAGCTTGTACAGGGCAACACAATTGGTTTTTACCGAAAGCGATGATTCCGACTCTAGGAAAGAGGGAAAATTACTTCAGTACGGGAAAGTCGCGTTTCGATGTAATTTGAATCACAAGAACGAATTCCACAGGAACTCCACAATCGGATGCCAGGTCCACGTACTCCCAATTGCGGCGGAGATGTTGGCAACCTGCGTTAAACCATCTGCGCCTTAGATCGCGTCACGGATCGTGATGCCCTCCTCAACGACATGGTCCATACGCTTGCGCTATCGCCCCAGGCACTCGCTCGCTCCGTCGAAGCGCGGAGGACTGCTTGAGGTATGTCTACATCACACAGGAGCGGGTTCACAAATCCCAAGATATGCTGACACGATCTGATCGCCTGATCGCTCAACTCCACGATCTCGGACACCGGCCGAGTGGTATGAGCGGCAATCGGAATCATCATGGAGCCGCTTGCATGTGCTCCTCTACTGTGACTCACAGCCTGCATCCGAGCGACTTCACAGAACACCTTCAATCGCCGCGGCCACTCCTCTGGGGTCGGGTTCTTTAAACCGTCTTCACCGTAATGTGTTGTACAGACCGCGGACCGTCTTCCGGTACTCTTCGACTAGCCGGGAGCGATAGAGCCGGTCAATGTTGTTTTCAGTACGTCGTGTTTGTTTCCAATTCATCAAAATTGAGCGAGCTTGCATTGGCGTCCAACCACTTCCTCAGAGCGTCGCCTTCAATCGTGCCTTGGGACCTCAACTCGCGAGCGAGAGATTCGATGAGCGGTTGATCCGTCCGCAGAAGCCGCGAGGCCAACTTGTACCCGGCATGCGCAAAGGGATTAGTGTCTGTCACTGCTTTGGCGACATCCCAATCAACCGCAGTTTGCCGCGCGTCAAGCGCACTCGACATGTCGGATACGAGCTCTTTGCGCAACTCATCCGAAATCGGATCACTGATTGCCTGGTCCACGATCGATCCGACGTAGACGAAGGCGAAGGCTCTGCCTAGCAGCTTCGCGTCATTGTGAAACGAGTCACGCTGGCCCTTCCAGTCGCATACGATACCGCTGGGGCGCTCGCTACTATTAGTAACCGAAAGCAGCGCGACCGGAAATCCCGCACGATATGCCATTACGGCTCGTGCGGCGAGATGTTTTGCGCTTTGTTGTTGTGGCGCTATATTTTCTGGCATTGAATCAACTCCTTGCATTTCTCTTTGACGATCACTTCTGTTTCTAGACCGGTGCGGTTAACTCCCAGCTCCATGAGCCAGGCTGTGACCAAGGGCAGCGTTGGATCTAACTTTCAATGCCGGGTCCTTCCATTGCATATCCGGTGGGAAGACTCGAAATCAAAAGAGATCTCTTGGCACACCCTTTCAGGACTTATTTCTCGTTTATGGTTCGGTCGAGAAACTCATGCATCAACGACCCGATCCGATCGACTTCTTCTTCCAAGGCGAAATGGCCCGTGTCAAGAAGATGGAGTTCTGCGTTGGGAAGCTCTCTTTTATAGAGCTCAGCGCCCTCAACCGTAAAGATTCCATCGTTTTTGCCCCAAGTGATCAGCGTGGGGGGCTGTTGTTTACGGAAATACTCCTGCCAATCGGCATACGCATCCAGATTCCTTTTTGCGTTGTAGAGGATTGCAAGTTGAATATCCTTGTTCCCCGGTCGGTCCTGATAAGCCTGGTCGATCACCCAATTGTCAGGGCTGATCTTCGACGGATCGCTGACACCATGCAGATAATGCCACTTGGTTCCTTCAATCGTCAGAAGCCAGTCGAGTAGAACTTGAGCGTTCTTTTGGCTCGGATCTTCCCAATAGTCAAGTAATCCCGTTTTTAAGAACTCCTTATTTATGGCTTCAACATGGGCGTCCCCGTTTTGGACGATCATAGCGGTCACGCGTTCGGGATGCATGACAGCTAAATGGAAGCCAACCGATGAACCTATGTCCGAGAGGTATAGCGCATATGAAGAAAGATTCAGCTTTTCGGTGACCTTTTCGGTCACAGTCGCGAACCGCTCGAAGGAATAGTCGAAATCGTTGACCGACGGTGCTGAGCTTTCGCCATATCCAGGGAAGTCTGGGGCAACGACATGATATGTATCCGCAAGCATGGGAATCAGATTGCGGAACATATGAGAAGACGACGGAAAGCCGTGCAAGAGCAGAACGGTGGGAGCATCTCGGGGACCGGCTTCGCGATAGAATATTTCCAGCCCCTCTACGTTAAGCGTGCGATAGAAAACGGTCGGTGTAATCGTGTTTGACATCCAAACTCTCCTTCGGCGCGTGAATCGCACCTTCAAGAGACTAAGCCGCGATAGCACGCGACTCCCTATAGAAATGTTTAGGTCTCGAACAATACAAAGTTGCAACTGCAGAAAACAGTAGGCCACGGGCTGATTGAAGAATGAGGCGCGTCTTTCAACAGTCAAACTACGCTTGGTTGACCCTTTGCTTCTCAGGTATTTTCGCCGACCAGGGCCACAGAGAATCGTCTCCACAAAGCCTTGCTCGATATGCCGATCACGAGTCAAGTCCCAGAGGGTGTGTTCTCGCCTCAGGCAGAAGACGATTCGGACGGATCAATATTGACGATCCAAATTAACTATGGCCGGGACCTGATAATCGCTGCTAGCGACCACGGCAAAGGAAGCGATGTATTACGCATCCACGAGAAGGAACCAGGACATTATGGGGTTAGGTGAATGTATGAACGCGCGCGCAACATTGGCGCCAGCTTATCGAGCGGCGGCGCCGGAGCACAACACAAGAATAGGATTGGCGGACGCTTGGCGATTTCTGAATGAGGGTGGTGCCCGCTGAAGCTCGGCTGGGCCCTCTGACGAGTGGTGCTTGAGCATCGTCGATGCTCAAGCACCACTCGCGAAGCGATGGAAAGTATACGGCGTGGGCGTTGGGCAATCCCGAGTCCTCACTGACGAACGCGGATGATCGTCTTTCCCTTGATCCGCTCGGTCGGGTTGAAGGCGGCGACGGCATCGTCGAGGGCAGCCACGTTACCGATGTTTGTCCGCAGCCGACCATGCCGGACCCGCTGGACGACCTCACTCAATTGGGCGCGATCGGGTACCACCACGAAATCGATAGTCAGGCCGTCAGCGGGCCGCGCCTCGGTCGGGCCGGTGATGGTCACCAGCGTTCCTCCGGCGCGAATCACGCCCGCGGACCGCTTCGCGATGTCGCCACCGAGGACATCGAAAACCAGATCGACCCCGCCGACATCTTCTAGGGCGTCGTTATCGAGGTCGACGAACTCCTGCGCGCCGAAGTCGAGAGCCGTCTGACGGCCGCCAGCGCGCCCGGTGCCGATGACGTACGCGCCGGCCTCACGTGCAAGCTGGCTCGCCATCGAACCGACTACGCCGGCCGCACCGTGCACGAGGACGGTCTGCCCCGCACGAAGGCGGCCGTGCTCAAACAGCCCCTGCCACGCGGTCAGGCCCGGCATCACGAGGGCCGCGCCCACCGTGAAGTCAACGTCGCCCGGCAGCGGCGCGAGATTGCGTGCCTCGACGCCTACATACTCCGCCAGCGTGCCGTCGCGAGTCCAGTCCGTGAGGCCGAACACCCGTTGTCCCACCGACAGCCCCGTCGTTCCATAGCTGAGGGCGGTGACCACTCCGGCCAGCTCGTGGCCGGGGATCGAAGGCGTCCGGTCACGGCCGAGGCGGTCGATCCAGGTCGAGGGCCACGACAGCTCATCCCCGGTGAATCCCGACGCATGAACCTGAACAACGACATCGCCGTAGTTCGCGCCCTCCCCCTGCGGCTCGGGCCGCTCCACCAGCTTCATCCCGGCCGTTCCCGCAGCCTGATCCGTCACCACAATCGCCTTCATCGGTCACCTCCCTGTGTCGAGTTCTTGCCTGCAAGGTAGCCGCTCCATCCTTTGTTGCCGTGCCATGTCAGTTTCATAGGAATTGTCTCCTCGGTAATTTGTCTCTTTACTGCCCTTATGTTAGGATCTGCATCCTTTTTCAGAAACCGCGGAAATCATAGGGGTCAACCTCTATTTTTCTGCAGCTCTGATCGCCGCGTCCCAAGGGGAATTTGGCGCCGTGTCGATCGGGGTGCTTCATAATATTGCAGAATTCGTTGAAGCAGTACCTTTTGCGGCGCGCTAACTTCGACATCCCGCTCTTTGACCGTATTCCGGACAAACGTTAGTTGGTTGGCAACACCACACGAGCAAGCGGATGTGGCCGCAATCATCAAATGGTTGATGATCAGTTCGATAACCTCGTCCTTCGATGCAATGGCCTCACGAAGTAACTGGTTCTTATAGAGCAATTCTCCAATAAGAACTAAGAGGCTCTCATCAGCGTGGTCTTCGTTCATGGTCGTCCATCCATTCCGTCCGGTGGAGGCGCCTTTACCCGACGGCTCGACGCCGGATTGGCTTCAGCTTCCACGATTTTGTTCGAAAAGTTCTTTCGCGGCGACATCGCATCCCACAGTCCAAATACTGTAGTTCTATCTAGGTGCATAGTGCGCCGGAGTGCGCCGCTCATGGGCTGGTGATGGGGGCGGTACCAACGAGGATGCGAATACCGTCGCCCGCGTCGGGTTTCCCATAAGCCCTGTGTATCCTGAAATGCATTGATTTCTCCCGGTTGCCTATCCGACCCGCGCCAGTTCAGCACCCTTTGCGCTGATAACATCCATCAATTCGATCCAGGACTTAACGAACGATTTTGCGCCATCGTTTTGAAGCTCGAGGCCCAATGCATCGATGTCTATTCCCGCTTCTGAGAACCGCCGCAGGACGTCTTCGACATCGGGCTGATCTGGTGACATCGCACGATCTACTTCGCCATGATCCCCGAAAGCAATGAGCGTTGCTTCGGGCATGGTGTTCACAGTAAGCGGCGCCGCCAGTGCCCTTACGTAGTACGTATCCGGCAGCCCCGGATCCTTTGTCCCAGTGCTTGCCCATAGAAGTCGCTGGGCGTGGGCGCCAAAGTTGTAGGCACGTTGCCAGCGCGGCGAGCGCAGCAGCGCCTGGTAACTCCGATATACTTTGCCGGCAACCGCTATTCCAAGCTGTCCCCTGAGATGCTCCGGTACCTTGTTCGCGACGGCCACGTCCCAACGGCTAATGAACACCGAGGCCACCGACTCGACAACCGGCTTGAGACCTGCAGCGATTCGCCGCTCAATTCCGCGGAGGTATGCTTCGGCCGCAGCAACATATTGATCGGACGAGAAGAGTAGGGTCACATTGATGGGCACCCCCGCAAAGATCGCCTCTTCGATTGCCGGAAGGCCTTCGACAGTGCCGGGAATCTTGATGAAGACATTCGGTCGCGCTGCGCGGGCGAAGAGATCCTTCGCCGCGGCGAGGGTCTTTGTCATGTCATAGGCGAAAGAAGGTGGAACCTCCAAGGATACCCAACCATCGACACCATTTGTGCGATCGTAAGCGGGTCGAAAAAGATCCGCTGCTCGCGTTATGTCTTTCAAAGCGAGATCGAAGAATACCGCCTCCCCACTTTTACCGCGACGCGAGCCATCAAGAATCGCCGAGTCATACGCAGCGCTATTCTTCACAGCGTGGTCGAAGATCGTCGGGTTAGACGTCAGTCCCGTAATCGAAAGATCGTCGATGTAGTGTTCGAGTGTGCCATTGTTCAGCAGGTCACGAGTTATATTGTCGAGCCAGAGGCTCTGGCCGAGATCCCTTAGCAGTGCTGTCGCCTTCATCGCTTCACCATTCCCTGTAAACCGTTGTCGTAGCCGTTCAGGTAGCCCGCATCCGTTCGAAATCGCGGTCGGAGTGCTAGCCAGAAGTCCTACGCTGTGAGGATTCCTCATCACACCTGATAGCGCGACATCCCTGCCGGTAGTAATCATCCTGCATTTTTCTACAGGGACCGTAATGACCGTCGCGCATAGGAGTGTCCGGATTGGGTGAGATATCCGAAGCTGCTCCGAAGGATGACGCTGAACAAATGTTCAGGTGAGGGAATGGAGATGTAGCGGTGCGAGATATCGATAGTTGGCGCAGAGTATCGGTAGGCTGGTTGACCTGATTATGCTTGCGGCCGTGCTTAAGGTTGGGCTCGGCCTTCTTTTCTCAGAACTGAATTTAGGCCTGACCTTCTGCGAAAACGCTGTGGGGACTTTTGTGGGTAGACTGGCTAAAAATAGTGGTTAATTGTGGTCAGTCCCCGCAGTCCTCCTGTAACAATTGAGCTGCGTAAGACACTGAAGATGAGCGATATAGAACAACCATGAGCAATCACGAAATGGACAAATGTCTAGCTGTTAACCCAATGGTTGTAGGTTCGAGTTCCAGAGCCATGAGATCCATGGCTTACAAGTCTCGCTTCATAAGGTGCAACCGATTGTTTGCAAATCTGCGACTTCTTGTGGAGGAGGGTGACTCGAACCATATGCCATGCGCCATGCGGCATCGGCACCTCAAGCTAAGAAGCACGTTGTTGGAGATTATGCGGCACTAGTCGGTGAAACCCTGATCACAAGGTGTCCGATATGGTGTCCCTTCGATTTCGGATTCTATGCGATTCAATGCAGATCGGCGCGAGATCAGAATCCCAATTTCCATCGTGTGCGAGACAGCGTATTGGCGGATCACTTCCAGTTGATTTTCAGGTGAATACTGCTGGTGCTCAGTGGACATGCGCACGTATTGCGCTGCGCGCACGGAAAGAAGCGTGTTCGTGGGCGTAGTAGACGTCTCCATTCGTATGCTAACCAAACCTTGCAGAATCGAAATTTCACCATGACGTTCGGCATTTGGTGAAACCTCAAATGGCTCTATATTTGTAGTGGCGAAGCGATGTTCTTTTCGCGACAAGACTGGCGAAATTTATCTGTGGATAATCACGCGATGTAGGTAACGACCGAAACGGCAACGAGGATCAGTATGCTGGCCAAAAAAGGTTCCCAGTCTCTACCGTAGTCGTCGCGCTCTAGTGTTCATCTCTTCGCTTTTTAGCCGAATGGTGCACTTAAACCAGTACCGAGGAACCGGCTTCGCTTCCTGCCAAATTAGTGGAGACTGGAGACAATCTCGCGAGCCTTAGATTCCCACTTCGGTTATCACTTTTCGTTAGGTCAGCAACTTAGCCTGCTGTCCCTGCTTGGTGATCAGTGAAACGGCCCGTTTGTCGAAGGAAACGAAGGTTTCGGCGCCCAGCCAGTTACCCTCGTAGGCGATCAGGCCGTCCGCAAAGTCTCCGCCAGCATTGAGGATCGCTAATCCGGCATCCACAGCCGGACGATTGACGGCGACATTGCTGGCATCGAGCAGCGCATCGAGGGCCGCGGAAATATCCCCCAGCCCGAAGTTGTAAACCCGACGCAGCACCCAGACGAACTCGCAGAGGCATGGCAGGGAAACGGCGATCAGCTCGGCTTCCTTGAGGAGCTTGGTTGCAGCCTGGGCCTGTTTCACATCGTCACGCACCACAGCGCGGATAAGAATGTTCGTGTCCGGGGTGATCTTCATTCCTGCCCGGCCCAGTTGGCCGCCGCCGCCTCGTTGAGTTCATCGAGAGTCGCGATCTTCTTGGTCTTGCCCGCAAGCAGGCCGAGGAAGCCGTCTATCGTTCCGGCAGGCCGCACGGCCCTGAGGGTCACCCGACCATCCGGCAGCTTGTCCAACTCGATTTTTTCTCCCGGCTCGATGCCAAGATGTTGCAGCACATCCTTACGGAATGTGACTTGCCCCCGCGCCGTTACCGTCAAAGTGGTCATGGCTAAATCCTCATGCTTCAAACTTGATTGTAATGCAAAACTGCATTACCAGGCAATGGACGAGGGACAAGGGAAGGGCGGGCGAGAAGTGCAGCAAAGGTATTTTCACGAATGCTGCCGAGAAAGAACCTTGGAGACGGTGGAGAATCCGTTGTAATGCCGAATGACCTTTGTAAGTAAAATCTGGGGGACAGAAGAGAATTGCGTGCAAAATGGGCACGATATACGCGATATGCATATCGTCCAAATAGCTTGTTTTGAAAGATTTGCAAGTGGGTCAGCAACTTGCGAGTTGGTGTGGCGGAGAGACAGGGATTCGAACCCTGGATACCTTGCGGTATACACGCTTTCCAAGCGTGCGCCTTCAGCCACTCGGCCATCTCTCCGCGATTTGCGGGCCTTCTTGAATCTAACACAGTGGGCGGGATGACTTCACGGAGCCTGTGCCGTGATGTCTTGCCTCAGGTTCGCGCCGGATCGAGGCTCGAGCGGCACGCCTTGGGTCAGGTAACCTCGAAGCGTTGCGGGATCGCTCCAGTTCACGCTCCATCCATGATCGATCGCGATCAGGATGTACTGCCCCGGAACGATCTTCGGTAGATCGAAGCTGCCGTCCGTGTTCGTCTGGTCGCGGACCACTGTGGTGAAGGAACCTGGGTCGTCCAATCCAGCGGGAACGAGAAGCACCATAGCTCCGACTGCCGGCTTGCCATCGAAGGTTGCGATGCCAGTGACCGTGGCATGGCCGCTGGCCATGTGCAGGGTTAGCGTAGCATCGCCTCCTTGGAACGTGACGAAGCGGCCGGCGACCTCCGCTCCCTGTGCCGAGATGCCGGTGAGATACGCGTCGCCTCTACCGGTAAAGTTGGCCTCGTATCGCCCCGGCGGTATCTCGAAGCCGCTCTCACGCGGCTGCTGTGTCTGCGGGCCACGACGCATCACCACCGGCATCGGGTGATTGCCGCCGAAAGGGAAGAACTGCTGCCCCGTCTCGGCATCGATCAGTTCGAGGCCGAAGGGCCGTTCCTCGGTCCCTTCGTTGTCAAAGTTCACAGTGATGTTGGCCAGCGAGGAGGCCGCCGCATTGAAGTCGACGACACGCGCCGAGCCATCGGATATCTCAACCAGCGCGGTTCGAGTCTCCGCGTTCTGTTGTGCGAGCCGCACACGGTAGGGGCCGGGCGCCAGGCCTCCGACATCGACCTGCCCCTGTGGACCGTTCGTGATCGCAACCTGTGCAAAGCCGAGGCCGGCGATCCCGGTATCCATCCGCTCGAGCACAGGAAAAGCAGGAACGACACGGCCGCCAGACTGCTCCGCAGGCGGTGGAGGAAGAATCCGAAGATGAACTGCGGGAATTGGAACAAGGTGAAAGTCGGCCCGTCGAACGTCGCCGCCGTGAAGATCGATCGTCTCCGCCTCGGCAGCGTTGTTGACGCCCGGATACCACGAGAGCTGATACGTTACGTCGAGTGATGGGTCGGCCGGCGGCGCGGACAGGGCAGAACTTGTCTGTGAGTTGAATCTACGCGACTGGGCGGTGCTCGCATACCAGGGTTTCGCCTCGACCAGCACACGGTAATGGCCCGGGGCAAGATTGGCGAACTCATAGACGCCGCGATCGTCGGTCTGCGCAAAGGTCTGTGGACGAAAGGAGTCGGCCTTGCGTTCCGGAATCGAGAGCTGCTCCATCAGCAGCCCGACACGAGCGTTGCGGACCGGCTCTCCGGCCTCATCCAGAACCGCTCCTGTGATGCTGGCCTCAGGCGAAAGCTGGAAGCGCAGATCGATGGTGGGCGCTGCCGCGGTGAGGACGATCGCCGAGGAATAGTTTTGATGCTCGTCGTAGGCTTGCGAGACATATCCAGGCGCTGCGGCGTTCAGTTGCCACGCTCCCGCCGAGGGCAGCGGAATCGAAAAGCGGCCGTGCTCGTCGGCGTCGAAGCCTTCGACGGCAGGAACGGCAGGGAACTGACGCCCCGGGCCTCGTCCCCTCTGCTGGGTCAGCGACGGAGTCAGATGGCTGTGGGGAATCGGCGTTCCATCCACACGGCTGACCACCACTCCAGTAATCCGGTAGGGGGTAGGCGGGGCCGGAGCTGGCCCAGGCGGCATTGCGAGACAGTACGACGCCGCCAGCAGCAGAGCCAGACCAGACGAGAGCACGCGCATCATGGAACTATCTCCGCCGAAGGCACGGCATTCACCTCGAGTTCCGTCTTGTCGCCTGCATTCACCGTCACCGAGTGAATATACGTCGAGTAGGCCGCCAGGGCCTTGGGGTCACGATAGTCGGCCAAGTGCCGGTTCTCAAACCCGACCGCCTGATAACTTCCCGGTGGCAGGTAAGGAAGGCTGAAGACGCCATCCGAGCCGCTGCGAGCGGTATAGACCGGAGCCGCGCTGCGGCCTGCCGGGATCAGGTAGAGCCAGACCGAGGCAGGGCTTCCGTTCACCATTGTTGTTCCGTACAGGCTGCCGGTCTGATCGCTCACCGTAATGACGATTGGAGAGTTCCCGGAGCCGGGGCTGATCGACAACTCCTGCTGGAGCAGGTCGGTCGCGCCGTAAGTCGCGGACTTCACGAACCATTGTCCCGAGTTGCGCGCAGTCAAGCGATACACACCCGGAGGAGCATGGAAGAAGCTGCCGTGGTCGGGGGAGTTGACCAGCCCTACAGTGCCATTGCCGCGCTTGGAGGAAGAGTCCCGGACGTCTTCCATCATTAATCCAAGCTGCTGCGGCATGGGAGGCGCTTTATCGGACGTACTGCCCGAATCCTGAATCACTTGCACCGGAATCGCCGGAATCGTTGCCATGCGGAGGACCACGCCCGAGACGTTCTGCTCGGCGACGGTTACGGTCGTCTCGCCGTACTCCGATATCTCCCCCATGTTCAGCGTAGCCATCAGAGTAAACGAGCCGCTGGGCAGCTGGACTCTCAGTTCGCTGTCCGGCCCCGTACGAGCGACGTTCAGTGGAATCACCGTTCCGTCGCTGGAGCGGGCCAGAATCGTTGGGAAGCCGCCCTCTGCGGACTGTTCCAGGCGTAATGACACCATGTAAGCAGGAGCTACACGCGGATGGAGGTCAAAGCGCTCCTCGGTGCCGCTTCCAATATGGATGGTCTCTGAGGCGTTGGATGAGGTCCCCGAGGGAACTCTCAGAGGAAGGATGGCCTTCGCGGTTCCTCGCAGCCGGGGCGAAAAGGCGGTCTCGATCCGGTAATCTCCGGGCGGCACCGCGACGCGAAACTCGCCGCGCGAGTTGGTCATGTTCTGACCCGCCGGGTACCACTGATGTCCCGTCTCGTTGTAGACGCTCCTCTGGGCCGTCACCATGACCTGCGGCAGTGGCGTGCCGTCCGAGGCCGTCAAGGTTCCGGTCAGCAGGGCCTCAGGATAAAGCCGCACGATCACCGGTACTGCTATCTGGTCGGCCCGCAACGTGGTGTTCGACATCGTCTCACCCTCGACGCCGGAGTAAAACCCAGGCTTGTTTACTTGCAGCATCGCGTTGCCGGCCGCGGCAAACTGATCGAACTCGAACTTGCCCTCATGATCGGTCAGCATCGCCCGATCGTTGAGCCTGACCAGCGCGCGCGGGACTGGTTGACCGGTCGCAGCATTCAGGACGGCGCCGGAGACCGAGGTCATGGCCGACGACGACGTCGTTGTGGAGTTCATGCTGCGAAGCTGTCCCGACATCTGCCCAGCGGACGATGCCGTGGCCATCCCCAAGAGAAGGCAGAGGGCAGCGAGAGCGCTTGTATATCCGGGCGAGATCCGAACAAGTGGCAAGAGAGCGGGCTCCTGGCGAATCAGACGGCGTAAACCGATATTAGTGAGACACCAGGGCTGCAGCAAAGGTGCCTGCGGACAGCTTTCTCGGCGCACGTGGTATGTCCGATAACACATATTATGTACAGTGGCCAACAGGACAGGACATTTGAGGCCCCGTCCCCACCCAGCCCCCGCGTTTCCACGGATTCTGAGCCCGTTTGCTACTATCGACTCCGGGGGCTCTCCTCTCTTTCCTGTTCTTCATGAGAATCGTCCAGGCCGTCTTCGGCGTCTTTCATCACTTCGAACTTGCTCGCGAGATGGACCGCCGGGGTCACCTCTCCGTCATCTACTCCACCTTTCCCTGGCGGCGCCTCCAGCGCGAAGGCCTGCCTCACTCCAAGGTCGAGACCTACCCCTGGCTGCATACGACAGAGTTTCTTCTACAGCGCTACCGACTCAGCAATCGGTGGCTCTATGACCAGCTGGGCTATACCAACGCGCGTGCCTTTGATAATTGGACGCTGCGACGGATTCCTGCCTGCGACGCGTTTATCGCCATCTCAGGTGCCGGCCTGAAGACGGGCCGCGAGGTACAGCGCCGCGGCGGCCGGTTTATCTGCGACCGTGGCTCGACCCACCAGCGTTACCAGGACCGGATCGTCTCGGAGGAGTTTCGGCGTTGGGGGGTCGACCAGCCCGTCACCGATATCCGCGACACCCTCCGTGAGGAGGAGATCTACGAGGCGGCTGACGCCATCACGGTCCCGTCGAGCTTTGCGGCGCGGTCCTTTGTGGAGATGGGCCTGCCCGCCGACAAGGTCCGGAGGATCCCCTATGGAGTACGACTCGAGCGCTTCCGGCGCGTTGGGGAGCCCAGTACGGAGCGCTTCGACGTGCTGTTCGCCGGCTCGGTGGGCCTGCGCAAAGGGTTTCCCTATCTGCTGGAGGCGTTCGCGCAGCTGACACATCCGAAGAAGCGTCTGCGAGTGGCGGGGGCGATCCAGCCTGATATCCGCAATGTTCTGGCGCGGCTGCCGCAGAAAAACGTCGAGTTCCTGGGAACGGTCTCGCAGGAGCGCATGGCGGATCTGATGAGCACAAGCCACGTCATGGTGCTGCCCAGTATCGAGGAGGGCCTCGCCCTGGTCCAGGGGCAGGCGCTGGCCTGTGGCTGCCCAGTCATCGCAAGCACCAACACCGGCGCCGAGGACCTGTTCACCGACGGGGTCGAAGGCTTCATTGTGC
The DNA here is from genome assembly GCF_000745965.1 of Edaphobacter aggregans DSM 19364. Lineage (GTDB taxonomy): Bacteria > Acidobacteriota > Terriglobia > Terriglobales > Acidobacteriaceae > Edaphobacter > Edaphobacter aggregans. Next base: position 31,158 of record NZ_JQKI01000016.1, read on the forward strand.
CGATTCGCGATCAGGCTGCCCTGACCACACGGATGCAGCAACTGGGCGACGACCGCTCACTCCAGCAACGCATGAGCGAGGCTGCGCTGGCTCGGGTTCAGATGCTCGGCGGCTGGCAGCAGTATGGGGACTCTTGGGAGCAGTTTCTCCATGAGCTCACTGCCGAAACCAGCGGGTCAATATCTAAAGCAGTATCTTAGAAATTTTAGCTTTATGTCTGATAAAGTGGTACTTAGATCGCTCCACCACCAACAAAATGCACGATCTCAAGCTTGTCGCCGTCAGATAGCGGTGTCTCCGACCACTGGGCCCGGGATGCGATCGTTCCATTATGCTCGACGGCGACACGATCCAGCTTGAGGCCGAGTTCACGAACCAGGTCTTCCAGGCTCGGAGATTCGGGCAGCGTCGAGAAGACGCGGGACTGACCATTCAAGACAACGGTGAACGACATGTTTCAAGGGTAGCAGAGCCGATCGCCCAGCGCCTGCCGCCGCTCCTGGTGTGGCGCTTGTGCTCCTCACGCCGCACCATAGACACGGACTGCCTTCTGCATGATCCAGTCGGCGATGGGATGGCGATGTGCCGTGATCACAGCTACTCATCGAAGACCTCGCGGCTGAGACGAATCAGGATACGGACGGCCTCGCGGTCGTCGGCGGTCTCCTCGATCTCCGGCGAAAACGGCCGGGAGTTGACCAGGTACTCCGCCGCGTGGCCCAGCGTTCGCAGCGTATCGCCGTGGTGCGAGGCGCTGAGGCGGTGGATCGTCAGATCGGGGTAGCCATATCGCGATTCGCCGAGCGAGAGGCTCCGTGGAAGAGCCTCTCCCCCGTCTGCCAGATTTGTTGCGGTTCTGTTGAGGGATGCTGTCGACATCACAGATGAATCCTCCGTCCTCCTTCCTATCGGCGGTGTGATGCGGAGCATTACCGGGTTAGCGAAGGGGTAATGTCCTCCGGACCGAGTGAATCTGCCGCTAATCCTGCCGATGCAGAGGCCAGAGGTGATTCAGCGGACCATGCCCATGCCCCAGCGGAGAGGCCCGGCGGATCGCCTCGGCGACGTAGTGCTTGGCGGACCACGCTGCCTCAAGTGCGCTGCCGCCGAGGACTAGGCGACTCAGTAGGGCACTCGAGAGGGCGCAGCCGGTACCGTGAGTGGAGGTGCTCTCGATGCGCTCGCCGGCGAGCCAGTGGAAGTCGCCCTCGGAGGTAAGCAGCAGGTCGTCGGGCGAGTCGAGATGACCGCCTGTGGCCAGGACATTCAGAGCGGGACAATAGTGCTGCAACGCTCGGGTCGCCGGCTCGAGGTCATCGTGACGGTTCACTGGAAGGCCGGTCAGGGCGCTCAGCTCTGCCAGGTTCGGGGTCGTCCATGACGCCAGCGGAAGCAGCCGCTCGCGGAGAAGAGCCAGTCCGTCCGGGGAGAGCAGTTCCCTTCCTGAACTCGATCGAATCACTGGGTCCAGGACCACTGGGAGCCGAGGGGAATCCCGCTTCAGCTCTTCCAGATAATCTGCAACCACTTCGACGATCGCCGCGCTCGCCAGCATCCCCAGCTTTACACCGGCCGGGGGGAGATCGGCATGGAGACAGTCGAGCGTCTGCCGCAAAATCCCGGCTTCTACTGGCTGACTAGAGCGAACTCCGGTGGTCGACTGAACTGTGAGACTGGTGATGACCGAGGTTCCAAAGAGGCCGTGGGCTGCGAAGACCATCAGGTCGGCCGTGACTCCGGCGCCGGAGGAGGGATCGAAGCCGGCGATGGTCAGGACGGTCTGCATATGCGCGAGACGGAGTTTTGGATGAAAACGGCCGTCTTGAGGCTTTTTTTGTAACTTTCGAAAAATTAGCAGGATCGGCGGGAATTGTCCCGAAAAGGGCGAAAATCAGCCCAAAATGGGGCAATTCTGCTCGATTATCGACATCTTAGCAAGGGATTCCCTTTAGCACATCGAGGGGATTCGATCAAGGCATTTCCTGCGCTTAACCCCAAGCGCATGATTGACTTAGCTAGTTTCTGCCGGGACAATAAACAGATGGAGATGCCATGAAGCTAATTCCTACGAAGATGAGAGACGGTAATGTCTCGACCAGGCGTGGAGTTGCCATCGTGACACTGCTGGTCGCACTTGGCCTTACAGCGTCGGCAAGTGACCCTGCTCCTTCACAGAAGAAGCAGGATCAGGCCGGCAAGGGACACCACTGGTATCAGATCGGTCAGGCGTCCTGGTATGGAAGATACTTCCAGGGGAAGAAGACGGCGAACGGGGAGTCCTACGATATGAACGGGCTTACCTGTGCGCACCGCAGTCTCCCGCTAGGAAGCTGGATCCGCGTGACGAACCTGAGGAATCGCAGGTCCATCTTTGTCCGGGTCAATGACCGGGGGCCGGTTCCGGAGAATCGGATCGTCGATCTCTCCTACGGAGCCGCGCAGGCGGTCGGGCTCGCCGAGGCCGGAATCGGCAAGGTGAAGCTGGAGACGCTGCGGCCGGGCGATCCGGAGATGGCCATGCAGCTGATTGCGCAGCTACGCATGCCGATCAGCCCGCAGGGCCTGTAGTTTTTCTCAGTAACCTCACAGAAATTTCATCTCCAGTCGAGCCCTGAGTTTGCTCTCGGGCTAGACTGGAGCTGTGAAGGTTCTTGACGAGAGAAGCGGCACTGCGGTCGATGTAAGGGACCGGCTGGCGGTCGCGCTCGATGTGCCGGATGTGCGGCTTGCGCTAGATCTGGTCGATCGCCTTGGAGATAGCTGCCGCTGGGTGAAAGTCGGAATGGAGCTGTACTACGCGGCCGGCAACTCCCTGCTAGATGAGTTGCGCTCGCGCGGATACAGGATCTTCCTCGATCTGAAGCTGCACGATATTCCCAACACGGTCGCGGGAGGGGTTCAGTCGGTCGCGAAGTCCGGGGCGGAGTTGCTGACCGTTCATGCTTCGGGCGGCGGTGCGATGCTGACGGCGGCGGCTGAGGCGGCGAAGACACCAGGTGCTCCGCGGCTGCTCGCCGTGACGGTCTTGACCAGCATGGATGCCGCGGAGCTGAGCGCCGTGGGCGTGTGCAGCTCGCCGGCCGAGCAGGTGCTCCAGCTGGCGCGGCTGGCGACCCGCGCCGGCATCAACGGGATGGTCTGCTCCGCCGAGGAGGTCGCCGCGTTGCGCGCGGAACTGGGGCCGGAGGCAATGCTGGTGGTTCCGGGGATTCGCCCTGCCGGCAACGAGAGCAACGATCAACGCCGCGTTGCGACCCCGGCGGAGGCGATCGCGCGCGGAGCCTCGATGCTGGTGGTGGGACGGCCGATCACGCGGGCGGAGGATCCTGCCGATGCGGCGCGGGCGGTTCTCAGGGAGATCGAGTCGGCCTTTGCCTGACTTCCCTCCCCCCTACTAAATTGAGCAAAGTATTCAAAGAAAATAATTTAGCTTGGTACTTCCGATTTTGAAGTATCGCTGAACGAGAAAAGGCCCCGTGGTGGACGGGGCCTTTTCTGATGCTGTTTTAAGTTTAGCAAAACGGCTGGAATTAATCGACACTCTATATTTGCCTTGCTTTGAATAAGTTGCGCCGTTTTGGGGCTTGACAGCTTTTGTGTCTCGTCCTGTCATGAGCCGGGCAAACCGCAGATCCTTCGACTACGCCTCTCGCGGTAAGGCTGCGAGAGGCTTCGCTCAGGATGACACTTTAGGGGAAGCGATTGGTAGCCGTCGCTTCCAGCAGATTTGTTTTATGGCTGCGCGGGCAGGCCGCTGGTGATCCTCGAATCGCTGAGGCGGAGGGTGAGGGCCTTGGCCGAGCCTCCTCCGCGGATGAACTCCCTCAGGTCGAGCTCCGTCACCTCGTAGCCGAGGCGTCCGAGTCGCTGGGCGAGGTCGCTGCCAGCTGCAGCCATCAGGATGCTCTGGCCCACGTTGATGACGTTGCATGCGAAGTGGGTCGCCTCGGCCTCGGTGACGGCGATGCGGTTCTCTGGGGCGTAGCCGGCTTCGATCCTGGCAAGCGACGGAGCGTCGAAGGCTCCCGGAAAGTAGAGCAGGTGGCCGCCGGAGAGCGGGGCGAAGCAGGTATCGAGGTGGTAGAAGCGCGGATCGACCAGGTGGAGCGAGGTGACGGTGGTGTGCCAGGCGTCGGCGACGTGGCGGTGGCTCTGGCGGCAGGTGCGGACGCCATGCGCGGCCCACAGGTGGTCGCCGGCGCTGTTGAAGAGCGCGTCTCCCTCGCCCTCGAAGCAAGTCTCGCGGGGGGTCTCCCAGACGAGGAAGCCGGCCTTCTGGAACCAGCGGCGGAGGTGTTGTTCCTCGGTCTGGCGCTGAGGATGGGCGAAGCTGGAGATTGCGGCCACGCCGTGCTGGACGAGAGCGGCGTGGGCGACGAAGACCATGTCGGGTGAGTCGGGCTGGCCGTGGATCAGCCGGACGTCGGCGATGCGCTGCAGGTGCTGGTGCAGCTCCTTCCACTGTTCGAAGGCGCGGTCGCGCGAGGGCCGGTGCAGATTGCCCGCCATCCAGGGATTGATGACGTAGTTGACGTCGTACCACTCCGGGGGACACATCAGGAAGGTCGGTCGATCGAACTGTGGAAGGGATGCGAGTGCGGGGGAAGATGAATTGGTAAACGCGGTGCTGGTGAGGCTCATATAAGGAACGGTCCCTACTTTCCGGTCTAGAGTCTGCCCGTCTAAGAGGACGACCGTCAAGTGAGGTAACGTGAATTTGTTGTACAACTTTGGTTCGTTACAGTTAGGGAAAGATACTGCTGTCCCGTGGGGTTAGGCCTGGGACATGTGGGCGCAGATCCAATTAGGCCTCGTTCAGGGGAGGCTCTTCGACTACGCTTCGCTCGCTCAGGATACACTTACAAAACGATCCAAACCATATACACAATAAGAGAGCCCCTTTTCGGGGCTCTCCTGAGGTTCGTGCGCGGTAGCGTTAGAGCTTTTCGAAGAAGTCGCATGTCGAGCAGGAGATGTAGACTCCGCCCGGGGTTCCACGCTCGCGGTCCTTGACGCGCTTGACGATGCGGGTGGGCTTGGAGCACTTGGGACAGTCGGTGCTCTTGTGGGTATCCATGACCTTCTTACGGTCGCCGGTCTTGGCAATCTTCGCCATAATGCTTGTTCTCCCTGTTACGAATGTTTCGGCTCGCGCGCTGGGATGCCTGATGCTCGAAAGGCATCCGGGAACTTCTCAGGATTGTCCGGGGCAGAGTTTTCGGCCGGAATCGAAGGAGAAGAACTGCGGTTGTTGCTCCCTGTGATTTTACACGATTACGAACGAGTTGACACGGTGCGGGCGGCTTCCCGGATCAGGGATTCGTGCGGGTGCGAGGCGTCTGAGTCTGCTGCTGGGGATACTGGGACGGTTGCGAAGGCGGAATGGGCTGTGATGCATCCGGGATCGGCCGCGTGGACTGCGGAAGGTCGTTGGTCGTGTCGGCGGGCGATCCGGGAGCCGCGGGGATGGGCTGGCGGTCCAGCCGCTTGTCCTTATCCTTATCCTTGTTCTTGTCGTCCGGGAACTGCACCTTGCCCGGAGCGTTATTGACCTCTACCGCCTCGCCGGGCAGGCGGAGTGATGGCGGCGGAGCAGGTGCGGCGCCGTCCTCACCCTCGACTCCGGGCTTTCGGTCGCCCATGGCGACCTCGCGGGTGTTGCCCGGCATCTCCACGTCCTCGAGCTCGTTCTTGTCGCGAATCTCGAGCGGCTTACCCAGTGCGGCAATCTCGACCATCGCGACACGGTCGCCCTTGAAGCGGACAAACTTGACGGTCTGGGGCACGTGGCCGTAGATCCACTCCTCGTAGGTTCCGCCGCTTGCGTCGCCGCTCTGCTCGCGGACCTTGCGCTCGGGCGCGCCGAGTGAGGCAAGCACCATGCGGCGATTCATCCCCACGAGCACCTCGTGGGCGGCGATGGCGTCGCGGAGTTTGGGAGGCAGGGTCTGGGCGTAGGCCTGCTCGCCGGACTTGACCCCGAAGTCGATCACGGGCTCAAGCAGCGCCTTGACCTCGGGTGCGGAGATCTCAGGGACACCGTTGGGAAAGACCAGCGTGATGCGGGCGCCGGTGGGACGCTCGGCGGGCTGCTGCGCGACGGAGTTGTTGTTGATCTGAATGTGGCTAAGGAAGCGGTGCTTGGCGTACGGGCCGCCATTGAGATCGAGCGTGATCGAATCGCCCTGGATCTTCATGGCAGTGATGATGACGCGGTCGCCGGGCGCCGCAGACTGCCCCTTCTCATAGATCATGCGGCGGTACTTGTCGGGTTCGGGCGAGAGATCGCCGTTGGCCTTGAGAGTGATGATGCCGACCGGAATGGCTCGGTGCGCGAAGCCCTGCTCGGCCTCGAGGTTGCGGACCAGATCGCGGCGTCCGCGCTCGGTGAGCTTGTCTGTCGGAAGAGGAAGATTGGTCGGAGTGAAGCTGGTGGTGATGTCGGCGGTGGCGGTCTTTTCGCCCACGACGAAGACCTGCGCCGGAAGCGCCGACGCGGCCGAGAGTACGAGACATCCTGCGAGGAGAGCCCATCTGTGCGTGCGCGTCGCCATCGAAGCACCTCAGACTACACACAAGCTTGCGCCTTCTCTTCTCTTTTGACAAGAGGCTGGCGGGCCCATTCTCTTGCTCTTTTGGTGAGATGCAAAGATTTTACAAATGGTCTACGCGAGGAGGTTAGAGCTTCGGTTCAGTGTCGGCGGAACGGCTCTGCGGCGTGGTGGGAAGGATCTGGATGAGGGCCGGAGGACGTGTCTGCTGGGCCTGCTCCATCGCGGTGTGGGCGGCGGGAGGGGGGATGTCCATGGGGTATCCGCCGGGAACTATGGCGGCGTGTGTGTAGTCCCAGGCGTAGTCACGCGTGGTGCGGACCAGCACGATCAGGCCGAGGAGGAGGGCAAGCGCCATGAAGGCGGCGGCTTCAGGACCGTAGTCTCCGCCGGTGAGCCAGGTACGGCCGACGGCCGTGGTCTGGATGAGCGTCGAGTAGTCGACCGAGCCCGCGACCGGGAGGCCGAAGAGGATGCCCATGCTGGCGGTCCAGGCAAAGCGCATCCCCCAGGCGAGCCAGAGGCCGTGTGTTCTGAGCCACGCGACGGAGAAGACGACGCCGGACAACATCGCGAGAAAGATGCCGGTTCGGTTGGCGCCGTTTTGGAGGGCGCGGGCGAGGCCGAAGAGCAGCGACATGCCGAAGGTGGCGGCGACCGGGCCGATGGCCTCGATGAGGCAGCGGAAGGGATAGCCGCGAAAGATGACCTCCTCGGCAAGCGAGCCGGCGGCGAGAGTGGCGAGGTTGACGGCGATCAGCCTGATGGCGCGCGGCTCGGTCCAGAAGCTGGTGTGCAGGCTGCCGGTAAGCGCCATCGGTAGCACGGCGAGCACAACTATGCCCCAGCCGATCGCGGCGCCGAGGAGCCACTCGTGGCCGGCGGTGGGACGCTTCGGAAGTCCGAGCACGAAGCGCGCCGAGGCCGGCCTGCGCGCGATGGTCTGGAGCAGCGAGAAGCCGATGGTGAGCAGGAAGAGAAGAAACAGCGACGAGAGCAGCGGGAGAGCAGCATCCACGTTGAAGCGATTGGTGATGCCGCGAGCGGAGCTTGCCGAGAGCAGCGAAGTGGAGAGCGCCCACGCGATCGAGGTGCCGAAGAGTGCAAGCTGGAGCGTTCGCTTGGTGCGGGCTTGCGTCGTCGTCGAATCGGATGCGGACAACGGTAGATGCTCCGTGGGCGAAGCGCTAGACGCCGGTTGAGGCCGTGGCCTGAACGGCGGCGGAGTCGCTGGTGTAGAACTGCGCGATGTTGCGGAACTTGCGATAGCGCTCTGCGATCATCTGATCGACGGAGAGCGTACGCAGGCTGGCGAGGTGATACCGCAGGCGCTCGTCGACGGTCGCGAAGGCTGCCGCAGGGTCGTTCTGACTGCCGCCGTCGGGTTCTCCGAGAACATCGTCGACGCAGCCGAGGGCAACGACGTCGCTGGCGGTGTACTTCAACGCAGCGGCGGCCTGCTGCTTCTTGTTGGCGTCCTTCCACATGATGGAGGCGCAGCCCTCGGGCGAGATGACGGAGTAGATGGCGTTCTCGAGCATGAGGACCCGGTCGGCCACAGCCAGCGCTAAGGCACCGCCGGAACCTCCCTCGCCGGTGATGGTTGCGATGGTGGGGACGCGCAGGCGCGACATCTCGAGCAGGTTGCGGGCGATGGCCTCGCCCTGGCCGCGCTCCTCGGCGCCGATGCCGGGGTAGGCTCCGGCGAGATCGATGAAGGTGAAGACAGGCCGCTGGAATTTTTCGGCGATCTTCATCGCGCGAAGGGCCTTGCGATAGCCCTCAGGGTCAGGCGAGCCGAACTTGCGGGCGACGCGCTCCTTGAGGGTGCGGCCCTTGAGATTGCCGATGACCATGACGGGCTCGCCGTGAAACCAGGCCATGCCGCAAGACATCGCCTGATCGTCGCCGAAGGCGCGATCGCCGTGAATCTCGCTGAAGTCCGTGAAGATCGCTTCGATGAAGTCCATGGGGTAAGGGCGCTGCGGGTGCCGCGCCAGCTCCGTCTTGATCCAGGCCGCGGGAACGTGGGACCCGTTGGAGGAAGTCGGACCGGCTTTGCTCGTCTGGTGTTCTGCCATATCGGAAATCAGTAAGGCTCCGCTCCGATTGTACCGTCCGGCTCCTCTCTGCGTCTTGGCGACGCGACTGATTCGATTATTCGATGACGCGGACACCGCCCTGGCCGACCAGCTCCTCGACGCGGTCGATGAAGAGGCGGTCCGCTGCGACCGTCACGCCGTTAGGCTCAAGCACCGCACAAAACTCGCCGGGCTCTTCGAGATCGAGCAGAAGCTTTCCCTTGCCCGGTGCAGCGAGCAAGATTGCGTGCAGCTTCTCCAGCAGCGCCTCGTCGGGATTGTGCAGCGGGACTTTGATGCGCAGCGCCTCGGGGAGCTTGATCTTCACGTCTTCGAGCGCCTGGATGGAGGAGATCGCGAGCTTGGGGGCGGAGTCCTCTTCGCCGCGCAGAACGCCGCGCACGAGCACCGGCACCTCGATCTTCAGCTTCTCGGCGAGCTTCTCGTAGGACTGCGGGAAGGCGATCAGCTCGATCTTGCCGGTGGTGTCCTCAAGTGCAGCCTGCGCGTAGAGCTCGCCGGAGCGCTTGGACTTGGCGACCTTGAGGCCGGTGATGACCCCGGCGATCTGAATCTCGTTCTGCGGTGACTCGTCGCGGCCGCGGCGGAAGACCTGCGGCTCGGGCTTCATCTCGACGGCGGTGGCGGTATCGACGACTTTGATGTTGCGCAGCTTCTCGCGGTACTTGTCCATCGGGTGACCGGAGACAAAGAAGCCGAGGACCTCTTTCTCGTTCTGCAGGCGCGTGTGCTCGTCCCACTCGGGCACGCTGGGCAGCGCGTCTTCTGCTTGCGCGCCTGATGAGATGTCGGAGTCGAAGATTCCAAAGAATCCGCTCTGTCCTGCTGCGGCGTCTCGCTGTGCCTTCTGCGCGCGCTCCATTGCGCGGTCGAGCGCGGCGGTGGTCTGGGCGCGATTGCCGAAGGCGTCCATGGCGCCTGCCTTGATGAGCGACTCGAGCACGCGCTTGTTCAGTCGGCTCAGATCCACCTTCTCGCAGAACTCCCACAGCGAGGCAAAGCCCTGCTTCCCTTCCTTACGCAGTTCGTTGCGTGCGGCGATGATGGACTCGATGGCGTTGAAGCCGACGTTCTTGATTGCAGCAAGACCGAAGCCGATGGCCTTGCCGGTCTCCGTGACGATCGGCGTGAAGTTTGCATCGGAGAACTGGACGTTCGGCGGCACGACGGGAATGTTCATCTCGCGGCACTCGCCGATGTACTTCACGACGTTCTCGGGCTTCGAGGTTTCGCTGGTGAGCAGCGCGGCCATGAACTCGACCGGGTAGTGCGTCTTGAGCCACGCGGTGTGATATGCGAGCAGAGCGTACGCGGCAGAGTGCGATTTGTTGAAGCCGTATCCGGCGAACTGCTCCATCAGGTCAAAGAGCTGGCCGGCCTTGTCCTTGGCGAACTTCTTCTCGACCGCTCCCTTCATGAAGAGGTCGCGCTGCTTGGCCATCTCCTCGGCGATTTTTTTGCCCATGGCGCGGCGCAGCAGGTCGGCGCCGCCGAGCGAGTAGCCGCCGATGACGGAGCTGATCTGCATGACCTGCTCCTGGTAGACGATGACGCCGAGCGTCTCCTTGAGGATGGGCTCGAGCTCCGGGAACATGTACTCGACGGCGCGGCGGCCCCACTTGCGCTCGATGAAGTCGTCGATCATGCCGCCCTGGATCGGGCCGGGGCGATAGAGCGCGTTGAGAGCGGTGAGGTCTTCGACGGTGTTGGGCTTGTAGCGGCGCAGCACGTCGCGCATGCCACCGGATTCAAACTGGAACACCCCTGAGGTCAATGCCCGGTGGAAGACCTGCTCGTAGGTCTTCGCGTCGTCGAGCGGGATCTTCGCCATGTCAATCTCTTCGCCCGTTGTCTGCTTGATGAGTTTCAGGCAGTCGTCGATGACGGTGAGGGTCGTCAGGCCGAGGAAGTCCATCTTGAGAAGACCCATCTTCTCGACGGCCTTCATGTCGTAGGCCGTGACGGTGGCCTCGTCCTTGGTGCGCGTGACGGGGACTAGTTCGGTAAGCGGCTTGGGCGCGATGACGACGCCGGCGGCGTGAACGCCTGCTCCACGCACGAGCCCTTCGAGGCGCATCGCGGTGTCGATCAGTTCCTTCACCTTCGGGTCGGAGTCGTACGCCGTTGCCAGCGGGCCCTTGTCCTTGAGCGCCTGATCGATGGTGATGCCGATCGTCGCGGGGATCATCTTCGCGATGCGATCGACCTCGCCGTAGGGCATCTCGAGCGCGCGGCCTACGTCTTTGATGGCTGCCTTCGCGGCCATGGTGTTGAAGGTGATGATCTGCGCGACCTGGTCGTTGCCGTACTTTCGCTTGACGTACTCGATCACCTCGCCGCGGCGATTCATGCAGAAGTCGATGTCGATATCAGGCATCGACACGCGCTCGGGATTAAGGAAGCGCTCGAAGAGCAGCTCGTTCTGGAGCGGGTCGATGTCGGTGATCTCCATCACGTAGGCGACGAGCGATCCTGCAGCGGAGCCACGGCCCGGGCCGACGGGGATTCCCTGCTCCTTCGCGTAGCGGATGAAGTCCCAGACGATCATGAAGTAGCCGGGGAACTTCATCTGCTTGATGCAGTCGAGCTCGCGGTTCAGCCGCTCTTCGTAGTCGGCGGTGGATTTGCGCAGCAGGCCGTTGGCGCGCAGATGCGCTACGTTAGTCTCGAGGCGCTTCCTGAGGCCCTCGCGGCAGACGCTTTCGAAGTAGCTGTCGAGGGTGTGACCCTCGGGGACGGGAAACTCCGGGAATGGGTTGTCGACGGCGCTGAGCTTCAGGTTGCAGCGCTCGACGAACTGCATCGTGCGTGTGCAGACCTCGGGGTTGTCGGCGAAGAGCTGGTGCATCTCGTCGGCCGACTTGATGTAGAACTCCTGCGTATCGAACTTGAAGCGGTTGGGGTCGTTCATGCTGCCCGCGGTCTGCACGCAGAGCAGAATCTCGTGGGCGCGCGAGTCGTCGTTTGCGACGTAGTGGCTGTCGTTGGTGGCGATCAGCGGGATGCCGAGCTCGCGCTCCATTTTGTAGAGCGCCTCGCGGACGGGCTTGTCGGGCTGCAGGCCATGATCCTGCACCTCGAGGAAGAAGTTGCCCTTGCCGAACATGTCCTCGAAGCGTCCGGCGGTCTTCTTTGCCTCCTCGTACTTCCCTGCCATCAGGTGCTGGTTCAACTCGCCCGCAAGGCAGCCGGAGAAGGCGATGAGGCCCTTGGTGTGGCGCGAGAGAAATTCCTTCGAGACGCGTGGCTTGCGGTAGAAGCCGTGCAGCGCAGCCTCACTGGTGAGGCGAACGAGGTTGCGGTAGCCCTCTTCGTTTTCGGCGAGCACGAGAAAGTGGTTGTAGCCGCCGGAGAGTTCGCGGTGATCGTCAGTCTCGGAGAGATAGAGCTCGCAGCCGAGAATGGGCTTGATGTTCTTCTTCTTCATCGCGTCGAAGAAGTGAACCGCGCCAAAGATGTTGCCGTGGTCGGTCATTGCCGCGGCGGTCTGGCCGATCTTGCTCAGGTGAGCAGCGAGCTTATCGACATCGCAGGCTCCATCGAGGAGAGAGTAGTCCGTGTGCAGATGGAGGTGGGTAAACTCAGCGGCCATACCTCTATGTTAAGCCTCGATGCGGTGTTGAAAACACGTCCCTAATCTGGACGCATCTCACCGGGTTCCGCTCAGCTCACCAGGCTCGTCGCCAGGTCGTAGTACAGATCGACCGCCTCTAACAGCTCTTTTTTCGCGATCTTCTCGTCGGGCGTGTGCGCGACGTGGATGGAGCCGGGGCCCAGAAGGAACGGCTCGCCCCATGCAGTCAATGAGGGGATGTCGGTGGTGAACTTGGCGACCATCGTGGGCAGGTTGCCGACCTTGCGCATGCGGACGAATGGCAGCTCCAGCGAGAACTCCACGTCGGCGCGATCGCCGACGATCCTGAGGATGTTCTGCTTGGTCTCGTCGGCCGGGCCAACGAGGCGGATCAGGATGTGTGCCTCGGCCTTGTCGGCGATGACGTTCGGCGCGCGGCCCCCTTCGATCAAGCCGATGTTCAGGGTCGAAGGGCCGATCTCCGGCTCGACCGGAAGCGGCATGGCGAGGATGTCATGCAGCGCGCCGACGAGCTTGTCGATGGCCGACTCGCCCAGCTCCGGATAGGCGGAGTGCGCCATCCTTCCCTTCGCGCGCAGCTCGCAGCGCAGCGCGCCCTTGGAGGCCAGCGCGAGCCGGTTGTCGGTGGGCTCGCCGTTGATCAGGAACTTCGATCCCCTGGGGTTAAGATTCGCCACGGCGGCGCCGGCGGAGTCACGCTCCTCGCCGACGACGAAGAGCAGCCCGACCTTCACGCCTGCTTCGCGCAGACGGTCGGCCGCAGCGACCTGCGCGGCGATGATGCCCTTCGCATCGCACGATCCGCGCCCGTAGATAAACTCGTCGTCCTCGCTGCTGCCGAAGTACGGCGGGACCGTGTCCATGTGAGTGGAGAGCACAACATCGGGCGTCACGCCCGGCATGGCGGCATACACATTGAAGCGCTCGCCATCCCCCGCACCCGGAGTACAGCTGCGGTCCGGCTGCAATACCCCCATGCACTCCACGCGGTAGCGCTGGTCTTCGAGATACTCGTGCAGAAAGGCTCCAGCCGGACCCTCGTGATAGGTCGTGGACTCGATATCAACGAGCTTCCGGGTGAGCTGAATCGGATCGACGGGCATGGCTCCAGCATACGATAGACGTTACCCCGTCCTGAATGCTGGACGCGCGCCGCAGATAGACTTGTAGATGATGACGCACACGACCAGCTCTCCTGCAGGACCGGTCATCCGGTCGATCGACGATCTTCGCGGCCCGGCGGGCAAACTTGAGGCCGTGCTCAACGGCGGCCGCCCCGATGCGCGCTTTGCCGCACTGGTCTGCCATCCGCATCCGCTGGGCGGTGGGACCATGCACAACAAGGTGGTCTACCACGCCATGAAGGTCTTCTCGGGCTTCGGACTGCCGGTGCTTCGCTTCAACTTTCGCGGCGTGGGCTTGAGCGACGGCCAGTTCGATCACGGCCGTGGCGAACTCGACGACGCGCGGGCCGCGCTCGACTGGATGGACCGAACGCTGCAGCTTCCGATTCTTCTGGTGGGCTTCTCCTTCGGCTCGTTCGTCGGAATGCGCGCCGGCTGCGGCGACCCGCGAGTCCCAGGCATCATCGGACTGGGAGTTCCCTACCGCGCCGAAGGCCGCAGCTACACCTACGAGTTCCTGGAGCACTGCACCCAGCCCAAGCTCTTCATCATCGGAACCGAAGACCAGTTCGGCCCTCGCGAGTTCGTCGAGCCGATGCTTGAGCAAGTAGGCGACCCGAAGCGCATCGTCTGGATCGAAGGCGCCGAGCACTTCTTCCAGGGAACGCCGTCGTCACCGGGGGCGAAGCTCGACCGTATGCAGGCCGCCATGCGGCAGTGGCTGGAAGACACGTTCCGGTTGAGTGAAAGCTAGCGCCTCATGGACTCGGGCCGATGTGCGCGAAGGCAGCGGGCTCGAGAGCCAGTCGCGCATCGCGAGATTGCAGGTCTCCGGCATCTCTTCGAAGGGGATATGGCCGACGCCCGGCAGGACGACGAGCCGCGAACGACGCAGAGTCTGCTGCAACTGCTTGGCCGAGCTCAATCCGACGGTGCGGTCGCGGTCTCCCCAGATCAGCAGTGTCGGCTTCTCGGCCAGATTGACCAGTACCTCGCGCAGCTGGCCCATATCCAAGTACCATCCGCGCACGATGTTCAACACGTGATCGATCGTGCCGGGAACGCGTAGTCCGGCGGTGTAGCCATCCAGGGCATCGTCTGCCACGCGACGCGGATCTCCGTACATCCGGCTCAGCGCAGTCTTCTTGAGCATACGGGGCAGCCACGGAATCTGCCGCGCCATCCAGATGCCGACCGGCGTCTGGTAGAAACTGATCAGCTGGCGTCCCAGGTCGCAGTAAGGATTCGCGGGGGCAAACAGAATCAGGCGCCTCACGCGCTGAGGATGCCGTGCCGCGAGCATCATGGCGATAGCGCCTCCATGGGAGTGCCCGGCGACGTCAGCCTCCTGCAATCCAAGCGCGTCCATGCAGGCGACCAGACGGTCTGCCGTGGCCTCAAGGCTCGCATCGGCCCCGAGAACCCGCTCCGACTCGCCCATGTTCAGAAGGTCGACCGCATAGACGTTCGCGTGGCGTGCCAGAAAGCTGATGTTCTGCCGCCAGTTCTGTGCCGAACCCACCAGTCCATGCAGCAGAAGCAGCGGCCGGCCGTTCCCGGCGCGCTGGTAGTGCAGCCTGACTCCCCTGACCGTGACAAACGCCTCTTCGAGCTCGGTCAGTCTTTCAGTACGCATCCGCATCTCTCCCCAACCCTCCAAAGGAGTATGTTACAGGAAGATTAATTCAGCGCTGCTCAATTTATGTTGCAAACCGACCTGTATTAGGAGGAAGCTGGAAGGTGCACGTGTAACCAGTAAATTTCGGTAAATGCAAGCGCTCCACGCATTTGAATTATGGAACCGCCTATGATTTTTCATAGGTCGTTGTAACCTTAATGAGTGCAAACCCTGAATGTACCTATCTCGGTGGTTTGGCATGCGATGTGCTCCGCTAACCCTGACGGAAAAGATGAAGAACGCCTCCCAAACGCGAATGCTGGCCGTCGCCCTCGCCATCGCGACGCTGGCGGCCTGCGTCCTGGCGCTGATGAACCTGGAGCGCGAGAACGGCTTTGAGGTCCCGACGGACGGTATCTCCTGGGTTGAGACCACGGGTGGTCTGGCCGCGCGGCACGTCCCCTCCGGCTCCCCCGGCGACCGGGCCGGAATCCGTACCGGCGACGTCCTGGTCGGCATCAATGACAGGCCCGTCACCCGCATGGCGCCGCTGGTCCGCGAGATGTTCCACAGCGGGATCTGGGCACGCGCAAACTATTCGATTCTGCGCTCCGCCCCGAACGCCAATGGCCTGAAGGACGCGGCAAAGCTCGACATACAGGTGATCCTCGAGCCGACCGACCGCTCGATCAACCAGGGCCTGCGGTTCATCGCGGTGGTCTACCTTTGTATCGGAATCTACGTGCTCTTCCGCCGCTGGACGGCGCCGAAGTCCACGCACTTCTACGTCTTCTGCCTGGTTTCGTTCGTGCTGTACTCGTTCAAGTACACCACCGAGCTCGACACCTTCGACTGGATCATCTACTGGGGCAATATGGCCGCCGCCGCGTTGCAGCCGGCGCTGTTCCTCCACTTTGCGGTCAACTTCTCCGACGACTACTCCCCGAGGCTCTCCGGCAGGCTTCGCCGACAGATCCTCTGCGCCGCGCTATACCTTCCTGGAATCTTCCTCGTCGGTCTGCAGTACTGGGCCATCCGTTACTGGTCGGCGACCGAGATTCTGCGCCATAAGCTCGATCAGATCTCGGTGGCCTACCTGGCGCTCTATTACGTCATCGCTGCGGTCGTCTTCCGCATCCGCTACCGCCGCGCGGAGTCTGCGCTGGAGCGCCAACAGCTGAAGTGGCTCACCCGCGGGACGCTCCTCGCGATCGCGCCGTTTACCGTGCTCTACGCGATTCCCTACCTGGCTGACATCGCGGTTCCCAGCTTGCTGACCAAGCTCGCTGGGCTCTCGCTGGTCTTCCTTCCGCTGACCTTCAGCTGGGCTATCGTCCGCTACCGCCTGATGGACGTCGACCTGATCTTCAAGCGGGGCGTCACCTACACGCTGGCGACGGCGTCACTCGTCGGCCTCTACTTCGCCGTCGTCGCCGTCACCGCCGAGATGGTGCACGCGCGGCTGCCCAGCCTGCGCAGCTGGGGTCTTCTGCTGGCCATCATCATCACCGGGCTGCTCTTCGATCCTCTCAAGCGCGCCATACAGGCCCGCGTCGACCGCGTCTTTGACCGCAAGCGCTTCGACTACCGCGAGACCCTAGTGGAGTTCGGCCGCGGACTGAACTCCCAGACTGACCTCCGCACCCTTCTCGACTCCATCGTCGATCAGCTCCCCAAGGCTCTCCTGGTCACGCGTGTCGCCGTCTTCCTCGCGGCTGAGAGCGAGAGCCCGCTGCCCAATCCGAGATTTGAACTCGCCGCCTCGCACGGCCTCTCCAACCTGCTTCCTGCGGAGCTCAAGACTCTCGATGTCCGCTTCCTCGACTTCGACCACCCCGGCGCGAACAGCCATCTCTTCCTCGAGAATCCCCAGCAGGTTCTCCGCCTACCCGAGTCTCAGCGTCTGAGCGCCGCCCGGCTCGACCTGAACTACTACCTGCCCTGCCGCGTAGCCAACCGCGAGGGCTCCGGTACGCGCACCGTCGCGGTCATCGGACTGGGCCGCACCAAAGACGGCGACTTCCTCTCGAGCGAAGACATGGAAGTGCTTGAGTCGCTCGCCGGATACATCGGTATTGCGATCCAGAATGCGCAGCTCTACCGCCGCCTCGAGCAGAAGATCACTGACTTCGAGCGGCTCAAGGAGTTCAACGAAAACATCGTCGAGTCGATCAACATCGGCATCTTCGCCGTCGATCTCGACGACCGCGTCGAGAGCTGGAACGCGCAGATGGAGGTCATGTTCGCGAAGTCCCGCGCTGAGGCCCTCCGCCAGCCGCTCTCCGCGCTCTTCCCTGCCGAGTTCGTCAACCGCTTCAACGCCATCCGCGACGAGCAGGGTACGCACACGCTCTACAAGTTCCGCCTCGGGCTTCCCTCCGGCGAGACCCGCGTCGCCAACATCGCCATCGCTCCTCTCGTCACCAAGAACTTCATCGCCATCGGACGCATCATCCTGGTCGACGACATCACCGACCGCATCCAGATGGAGGCGCAGCTCACGCAGTCCGAGAAGCTATCTTCCATCGGTCTGCTGGCCGCCGGCGTGGCCCACGAGGTCAACACGCCACTGGCCGTCATCTCCAGCTATGCCCAGATGCTGTCCAAACACATGCGCGACGACGAGCGGCTTGCTCCGGTGCTCGAGAAGATCACCCAGCAGACCTTCCGCGCGTCGGAGATCGTCAACGGCCTGCTGAACTTCTCCCGCACCAGCGGCAGCGAGTTCGCCAACGTCGACCTGAACGAGTTGCTGCACGACACGCTCACTCTTCTCGAGCATCAGTTCAAGACCGCAAAGATTCGCGTGGAGACGAATTTTGATGAGCAGCTTCCCTTCATCCACGGCAATCGCGGCAAGCTCCAGCAGGTCATCCTGAACCTCTTGCTCAATGCCAAGGACGCGATGTTCGGGACAACAAACGCAACGCTTCGCGTCGCCACCTTCCGCGGCGCGGGACGCGTGCTGGTGCGCATCCAGGACACCGGCTCCGGCATCGAGCGCGAGCACCTGCACCGCATCTACGATCCATTCTTCACCACCAAGACCAAACCGCAGGAAGGTGGGCACAAGGGCACCGGCCTCGGCCTCGCCGTTAGCTACGGCATCATGCAGGAGCACGCCGGCAAGATTCACGTCGAGAGCGAAGTCGGCGTCGGAACTGCCTTCCAGCTTGAGTTCCCTGTCTCCGGCCCGCGGCCGCTGACCACGCCGACGCGTCCTGCCGAGACACTGGAAACCGATAGGAAGACGATTCATGCCTGACGTAACAACATCCGCGCCTGCTGAGGTCGCAACAGAGAGCCGGCATCGCGGCGGCCAACACATCGCCGGCAGTCCCCGCATCCTCATCATCGACGACGAATCCGCCATCCGGGAGTCGCTGGACACCATGCTGACGCTCGAGGGCTTCTCGGTCAGCATGGCCGCGGACGGCGCGGCGGGAATGGACCTGCTCTCCCGCAACGAGTACGACCTGCTCCTGCTCGACCTCGCGCTGCCCGGAGAGAGCGGGCTCGACCTGCTACCACGCATCGTCGAAGCGCATCCCAGCCTGCCCGTCATCATGATCACGGCCTTCGGCACGATGGGCAACGTCGTCGATGCCATCCGCGCCGGCGCCGAGAACTTCGTCCAGAAGCCGTGGGACAACGAGAAGCTGCTCGCCGACATTCGCGCCGCCATCGCGCGCCACCGCGCCGAAGAAGAAGTTGTCCAGCTTAAGCGTACGCTCAAGCAGCGCTACAACTTCGAGAACATCGTCGGCAAGAGCGAGCCGATGCTCAAGCTCTTCGACCTCGTCGCGCAGGTCGCACCCAGCCGCTCCACAGTTTTGATTCAAGGCGAGAGCGGCACCGGCAAGGAACTGATCGCCAAGGCCATCCACGCGAACTCGCCGCGCCGCGAGCGACCCTTCGTGCCGGTCAACACCGGAGCGGTGCCCTCGGACCTGCTTGAATCCACGCTCTTCGGCCACGTCAAGGGCGCCTTCACCTCTGCCGTCACCGCCAAGAAGGGCCTCTTCGAGGTGGCCAACGGCGGCACGCTCTTCCTCGACGAGATCGGAACCATGACCATGGACATGCAGGCCAAGATCCTGCGCGTCCTGCAGGACCGCCGCTTCATGCACCTCGGCGGCACGCAGGAGATTCAGGTCGACGTCCGCATCATCGCCGCCACCAACGTCAACCTGCACGAGGCCGTGCGCGCGGGCCGCTTCCGCGAGGACCTCTACTACCGGCTCAACGTCATCACGCTTGAGCTTCCTCCGCTGCGCTCACGCCGCGAGGACATCCCGCTGCTCGCCGCGCACTTCCTCAAGCTCTACGCCAATGAGAACGGCATGGAGGAGCGCACGCTCTCACCTGAGGCCATGCGCATCCTGATGGACTACGAGTGGCCGGGCAATGTGCGCGAGCTTGAGAATGCCATGGAGCGCGGCGTCGTGCTCTCGACCGGCAGGGTCATTCATCCGGAGCTTCTTCCTGCGCAGCTCACCGGCAGCACCTACTCGGTCACGATGCTCGAGCATCAGCCCGATGCCTCGCTCTTCGACCTGATGGAGGAGATCGAGCGCCGCATCATCGCCGACCGCCTGGAGCGCTGCCACTGGAACCAGACCGAGGCCGCCGAGTACTTCCGAATCCCGCTCTCCACACTCAATCAGAAGATCAAGCGCCTCAACGTCGAAATCAAGAAGCGCAGCCGCGAGTAGTACCTACAACTCCGGCTGAATCACAATCTTCATTGAGTCCGGCTGCGGATTCGACGCCAGATCGATCGCTGCAACCGCATCTTCAATCGAGAAGCGGTGCGAGATCAGCTGCGTCAGGTCAAAGCCCATGCCGTAGCCGTTCAATACCAACTGCGCCACCTCGTCGTTGATCGCGACCGACGAGCTGTACGACCCCATCAGTGTCTTCTCATCCATGCACACGGCCGCCGGATCGAAGGGCGCCTCGCCGTGCTGCGTCGCCGCAAATAGCATCACGCGCCCGCCGGGCCGGATGGCATTCATCGCCAGCGTAATCAGCGCATTCCCGCCCACCGCAACCAGCGCGACATCAGTTCCGCGCCCGTCCGTCGCTGCCTTCGCGGCGGCCACCACATCACCGCGCGCGTCCAGCGGACGATCGAGCCCGAACTTCGCCGCTACCGCGTGTCTCTCCCCGTACAGATCGCTCGTCAGCACGGTTGCGCCAGTTCGCTTCGCCAGCGCGGCCAGCAAAATCCCAATCGGACCCTGCCCAATCACCAGCACGGTCTCGTCAGGCTCAAGCGCGAGCATCTCGACGGCCTTGTAGCACGTGTTCACCGGCTCGATAAACGCGGCCTGCTCGAACGGGACGCCGTCGGGAATCTTCACCAGCCCCTTGCGCACGATCCAATCCATCACGCGGATGTACTCAGCGAAGCCGCCGCCCGAGGGCATAAACGCCGCTGTACAACCGACCTTCTTGTAGGTCTCGCACTGCGCGAAGGTCTGCTTGCGGCAGTAGTAGCACTCGCCGCAGGGAATGTGGTGATACGCCATCACGCGGTCGCCAATCGCAAAGTCGGTAACGCCCCCGCCCACCGCGGCGATCGTGCCGGCCATCTCATGCCCGAAGACACGCGGTGCCGAGTGCGACCCTGTATGAATCTTCTTCAAGTCCGTCCCGCAGATCCCGCAGGTGTGGATCTTCACCAGCACCTCTCCCGGCCCGATCTCCGGCACGGGAATCGTCTCCACGCGCACATCATTCACGCCGCGATACACCGCCGCACGCATCGTCTTCGGCACTTCCATCATCAAACCGCTCCCGTTCTGTTGGCGCCCGCCGCGTCTTTATCCACCAGGAATCTGTTCACGCTCTCCGCGATCGCCTTCGCCCCCGCAGAACTGTTACTTCCCAGCGCCAGCAGTGATCCCCACAACTGCGGCCGCACAGCAACATGCGCAAGAAATGGCAGCAACTGCATCTGTCCCTGCCCATCGATGAATGGGTTCAGATCAGGCAACGTCGCGTCCTGCGTATCCGAGACCGCCTTGAAGCAGATCACCGGAACGCCGCGCATCTGCGCCAGCCGCGCCACCGCAGCGGCCTCCATATCGACCATCGCCGCGCCGTAGGTCTCACGCAGCCGCTGCTTCTCCTGCGCGCCCGCAACCTGCACCGTTGTTACTAAACGGAGCCTGCGCGCTCCATCCGCAAGCAGGAACCGCTCGCCCGTCTGCGCATCGATGATCTCGGACGGAATGTAGCACTGCCCTGGCTTCACGATTGCATCGAGCGCCCCCACCCAGCCGACGGAAACCAGCAGATCCAGCGCACCCAGAAACTCCGCAGCCGCAACACTGCGCGTCGCCGCTGCAACACCCATGCCACCGGCGACTGCAATCAGTTCGTCTTCGCCGCAAATAGTTGTCCACACCGAGATTCCCTTCACGCCGGAACGCTGCCGCTGCCATCCGCGCACCAGCGGCTTCAGCTCTCCGGGCAGTGCAGCGATGATGCCGATCCTCATGCCTTCGGCCCGCCGTACGCAGGTGCGTATCCGTGCTCGACGAACCAGTCGATCGCCGCCCGCAACGAGTTGTAGATCGGCAGCACCCTGAAGCCAAGCTCGAGCTCCGCCCTGGCGGACGAGGCAAACATCATCTTCTTTCCCATCCGCACCGCCTCGACTGTCGCGCGCGGCTCCTTGCCGCGCAGCCTTCCCGTGATGGTCTCGTCGAAGAACGCGAACCCCATCGCAACGGAGTGTGGCACCTTCATTGTCGGCGAGGGCAGCCCCGTAATCGTCGACATCCGATCGAGGATCTGCTTCAGCGTCAGATTCTCTCCGCCCAGGATGTAGCGCTCTCCCGGCGTCCCACGCTCCAGCGCCACCACATGCATCCGCGCTACTTCATCGACATCGACGAGATTCAACCCTGTATCGACGTACGCCGGAAATTTGCGATTGAGGAAGTCGACGATGATCCTCCCCGTCGGCGTAGGCTTCGCATCGCCCGGCCCGATCGGCGTCGTGGGATTGAGGATCATCACGTGCTGCCCCGCCTGCGCCGCCTTGATCGCCTCCTGCTCGCCGAGAAACTTCGATCGCTTGTAGTGCCCGATCATGTCGCCCAACCCGACCGGCGTGTCCTCGTTCACGATCGTCCCATCTGACCTGAACCCCATCGTCGCGACGCTCGACGTGTACACCACCCGCTGCACACCCGCCTCACGCGCCATCCCCAACAACTCGCGCGTGCCGTCGACGTTGGCCGCATACATCTCACGCGGCTCGCGCACCCACAGCCTGTAATCGGCGGCCACATGAACAAGCGCATCGCATCCTTCAAGCGCTGAGCGTAGCGACGAAGGCTCGCGCAGATCGCCGACCACCGTCTCCGCATTCAGCCCGGCCAGTGCTTCCAGGCGGCTCGTCTTGCGAGTGAGCACACGCAGCGAAGCGCCCTCAGCGGCGTACCTGCGAGCCACATGGGCGCCCACGAAGCCTGTCGCTCCCGTGATGAATACGCGCACTGTCGATCGTTCCTTTGTGCAGGAAAATTCTTAACCAGCTGCCAACTCAGCTTCCCAGCTTGTCCGGCGTTCTACTCCAGCTTCTCCGGCTCAATCTGGATGTTCTTCTCGCCGGCCGCCTTCTTCTCCCAGTACTTCTTCACCCAGGCCTCGAAGGTCTTGCCGGCCGCGGTATCGCGCCCCGTGAAGGCCAGCGCGGCGATGTCGGCGTAGCTGACGTTCACCTTGGTCTTCGCGTTTGTCGGAATGACCCGCACAAACGAGTCCGCAAGCGACGCCCCCGAGCGCCGGTCGAAGAGGTAGCCCTCGACCTTCTCGCCGTTCTTCAGAGTGATCGTCACATCGCCGCGATAATCGAACGCCTTCTCCAGCGCCTCGCGAACCTCGGCCTCCGACGCGAGTGACGGAATCCAGCCTTCGAGTTTCTCCTTCTCGCGGCCCGCAATAGTCTCGATCTCATCGGCGTTCTGCTGCCGCAGTTGCTGGATCTTCAGATGTTCTTGCTGCTCCGTTGCCATGGTCGTTAGTCTCCCGAGACCGGCTGCAGTTGATCGTTGCTCGCGCTCCGGATCTGCACCAGCGGCATCGCATGCGCCGGCTTCCACTCATTCAGCAGCTTCTCCGCTTCAGCGTCCGGATAGAGCGACGGCAACATGTACCTCTTCGCCGTCTCAATGAAGCCCTTCAGCGAGCCGAAGTTGTAGTCCACCGCCGAGGCCTCATGCCCCGAGTGCACCATGCAGTTCGCACACTGCGGATTGCCGCTCTTTGCGCCGTAGTTGTCCCAGTTGGTCGCCTCCATAAGCTCCTGGAACGAGTCGGCGTAGCCGTCCTGCAGGAGGTAGCAGGGTTTCTGCCAGCCGAAGATCGAGAACGTCGGCATGCCCCACGGCGTGCACTCGAAGTTTCGCTTGCCCATCAGAAACTCCGCAAACAGCGGGTGCGTGTTGAACTCCCACGACTTCTTGCGGTTCGAAAGAATCGCGCGGAAGAGCCGGCGCGATTTCGCCTTGCCCAGAAAGTGGTTTTGGTCCGGAGCCTTGTCATACGTGTAGCCCGGCGACACCATCATGCTCTCAACGCCAGCCGCCATCAGCTGGTCAAAGTGCCGGCGCACGCTATTCGGGTCGGCTCCGTCAAACAACGTCGTGTTCGTCGTCACGCGGAAGCCCGCAGCCACCGCGGCGCGAATACCTTCCATCGCAATGTCGTGTCCGCCCTCGCGGCATACCGAGAAGTCGTGATGCTCTTTCTCGCCGTCAACGTGCACCGAGAACGAGAGATACTTCGAAGGCTTGAAGAAGTGCAGCTTCTCTTTGAGCAGCAGAGCGTTCGTGCACATGTAGACGTACTTCTTGCGAGCTACCAGTCCGGCGACGATCTCCGGCATGTGCGGGTGCAGCAGCGGCTCGCCGCCGGGGATCGAGACCATCGGCGCCCCGCACTCCTCTACCGCCTTGAAGCACTCCTCAGGGGTGAGCTCGGACTTCAGGATGTGCGCCGGATACTGAATCTTGCCGCAACCCGCGCAGGCAAGGTTGCAGCGAAAGAGCGGCTCGAGCATCAGCACCAGCGGGTAGCGCTTCCGCCCCGAGAGCTTCTGCTTCAATACGTACGTTGCGACCGTCCAGGCCTGTGAAACCGGTACCGCCATTCGGAGGTTCCTCCAGAAAAAAGTCTGTTAAGCGACAGCCTCTTCGGCTGCCTCGCGCATCATCGCGCGCTCGTATGTCGTCAAAGCCAGCAGCGGGAAGTACTGCTTGTACAGGTGATACCCCAGATAAAAGACGCGCGGGAAGCCTGTTCCGGTGTAATAACTTTCGCCGTTGCGTCCGGGAACCAGCTCGTCCCAGCTTCCATCCTTGTGCTGCCGCTCGATCAGCCAGCGAACGCCCTTGGCCACCGAGTCAGACCGCGTATCCCCGGCTGCCAGCAACCCAAGAACCGCCCACGCGGTCTGCGACGGCGTGCTCGGCCCGATGCCGCGCTGGTTGGGGTCGTCGTAGGTCCCGCAGGTCTCGCCCCAGCCGCCGTCGGTGTTCTGCACCATGCGGATCCACTCGGCAGCCTGCTGAATGGCGGGTTCGTGGTTCCACATCCCCATGGCCTCAAGGCCGCGCAGCACCAGGAAGGTGCCGTACAGGTAGTTCACGCCCCAGCGGCCGAACCAACTTCCGTCCGGTTCCTGTTCCTTCAGGATGAACTGCACCGCCTTCTCCACGCGCGGGTCCTTGCGGGTGTAGCCATACTGCGCAAGCATCTCGAGCATGCGGCCCGTGATATCAACCGTCGGTGGGTCCAGCATCGCGTTGTGGTCGGCGAACGGGATGTACTGAAAGATCATCTTCGTGTTGTCTTTATCGAAGCTGGCCCAGCCGCCGTTCTTGCACTGCATCGCCCAGACCCAGTGGATAGCGCGTTGGCAGACCTCGTACTGGTAGCGCTCACGCGGATTCTCCACGCAGTTCAGCGCCATCAGAACCTGGCCCGTATCATCTACATCCGGGTAAAACTCATTGTTGAACTCGAAGTACCATCCGCCCGGCTCAACATTCTTGACCTTTTCGGCCCAGTCGCCCTTGGTCCGGACCTCCTTCGAGATAATCCAGTCCGCGGCCTTCAGCAGACGTGGGTCGTTGCGGCTCACTCCGGCCTCGCCTAGCGCATACATCGCCTGCGCGGTGTCCCACACCGGCGGGAAGCATGGCTGCATCCGGAAGGTCGGCGTCGGGTAGTCCGGCGTTCCCTCCGGGCAGTCGATGCCCAGTTTCTCGAACTCGTCCATCGCGCGAATCATCTGCGGGTCGTCGAACGAGTAGTCCAGGCACCGCAGCGCAACGATCGAGTTCAGCATCGCCGGATAGATCGCGCCCAGGCCGTCGGACTTTTCGAAGCGCTCCAGCATCCACTCCTTCGCCCGACGGATCGCCATCTTGCGCAGCGGACGAATGTGCACGCGCTCAAACCAGTGCACCATCCGGTCGGTCAAGAGGAAGAAGTTCCGCCAGCTGATCAGGCTCTTCCTGTCCCACCTAAGGTGAAGGTTCGCGTTCTGACGCCCACCGACGAACAACTCCTCGATGCCCTGCTCGGCCGAAAGCTTCTTGAACGGCTTCTTGGCGTAGATGATCGACAGCGGAACCAAAATGCCGCGCGACCACGACGAGATCTCGTAGATGTTGAAGTAGAACCAGTTGGGAAACAGAACGATCTCCGGCGGAACCGCCGGCACCGCGTTGTAGTCGTACTGGCCCAGCGCGCACAGGTAGATCTTCGTGAAGGTGTTGCACTCCGTCACGCCGCCGTTGGCCAGAACCCACTCGCGCGCCTTCACCAGGACCGGGTGATCCTTCGACCAGCCCATCAGCTTCAGCGCCAGGTAGGACTTCACGCCGTAGTTGATGTTCGATGGCCCGCCAGGATTGAGGCTCCACCCGCCGTCCTCGTTCTGATGACGCAGAATCTCGTTCAGCGCCCGCTGCATCTTGCCCGGCTCGCCGGTCCCCAACAGCGTATGCATGAAGATGTAATCCGCCTCGAGCATCACGTCTGCTTCGAGTTCACCGCACCAGTAGCCGTCTTCGTGCTGCTGGCCCAGCAGCCAATCCTTGGCACGCCGGATCCCCTCGGACACCTTGTCCAGACCCAGGTCCAGCCGGCCGAAGCGCGGCTGCGCGGGTTGGGTCAGCGTCTTCGGGTTACTTGAAATTTTGCTCATCTACTGCTGACTCTCTCGGTCTTACGTTGTTCGCGACTTCCCAAGCTACCGGGAAGCCGCAGGAGCAGACTGAATCGCCTGCACGATCTCAGGTGGCAAGCCAAAACGCACATTTTCGGGCATCACCTCGACCTCATCGACCGAGCCGTACCCCTTCGTCTGCAGATAGCCAACTACGTCCTGCACCAGAACCTCAGGCGCCGAAGCACCGGCGGTCACTGCCACGGTATCCACGCCGTCCAGCCACTCCGACTGGATGTCCTCAGCCTTGTCGATCAGGAAGGAGCTCGTCCCAAGATTCTGCGAGACCTCCACCAGACGGTTTGAGTTCGAGCTGTTGCGCGACCCCACCACCAGCACCACATCCGCACCATGGGCAACGTTCTTCACCGCCGTCTGGCGGTTCTCCGTCGCATAGCAGATGTCCTGCGCGTGCGGCCCCACGATGTTGGGGAACTTCTTCTTCAGCGCATCGATCATGTACTTCGCCTCGTCCAGCGAGAGCGTCGTCTGCGTCAGGTACGCCACCTTGTCCGGGTCCGGAACCACCAGCGCCTCAACCTCTTCCACCGTCGAGACGACCTGGGTCACCTCCGGGGCCTCACCCTGAGTCCCCTCCACCTCTTCGTGATCGCGATGCCCAACGAGCACAAGCGAATAGCCTTGCTTGGCGAACTTGATCGCCTCCACGTGAACCTTTGTCACCAGCGGACAGGTCGCGTCGATCACCTTCAGCCCGCGCTCCTTCGCCCTCTGCCGCACCGCCGGCGAGACGCCGTGCGCCGAGTAGATCACCCGCGCGCCCTCCGGAACTTCGTCCAGCTCGTTCACAAAGATCGCGCCCTTCTTCGCCAGGTCGTTGACGACATAGCTGTTATGCACAATCTCTTTGCGGACGTAGATCGGCGCGCCAAAGGTCTCAAGCGCGATCCGGACGATATCGATCGCCCGAACCACACCGGCACAGAAGCCGCGGGGCTTAAGAAGGAGGACGCGTTTGGTTGAGGTGGAAGGGCCGCTTTCTGTTACAGCAGCATGATCAAGGGTCGTAGTAGTCACCTATCCAGTATATCGTGTCCGGTGGGTAAATTCCCTAAAATGGGAACCTTGGCTGGTGCGCATATAATAGTGTTTCCTTGACGCACGAAAGGCCTTCTGATATAGGCACTTACTGCCGTGGCGACTAGGCCTCACGTCGACGCTTCAGCCGCATCCGAGCCGTCTATCCTGCGCACTCCGGATGCCCGCACAAGCACTTCAGCGTCATGAATTTTTTCGAGTCCTCGCACTGGGTCGAACAGTACTTGCTTCCGGGCTGCGCCATGCAACTGCAGCCCTCCTTCGCGCACTTCTGGGGAGTCGATGTCGTCATCGCGAAGGCCCCTCCCAAAAGGCCTTTTAGCCTTACTCGGATGCAGCTCGCACGACGCGGGATGTGCGCCCCTTCACTGCCTCCTCGGGCCCTACCGGCTCGTCGCCAGCAGATGTTCGGCGTGCTTCAGGCTCGTCTCCGTCAACTTCTCCCCGCTCAGCATCCGCGCGATCTCCCGCGCCCGCCCGGCGTCGTCCATCCGTCGTATCTCCGTCTGAGTGCGGCCCTTCTTCTCGGTCTTCTCGATCACAAAATGCTGGTCCGCAAACGCCGCAATCTGCGGCAGATGCGTGATACACAACACTTGCTGGCCGCGCGAGAGCGTCTTCAGCTTCTTCCCCACAGCCTCAGCCGCCCTGCCGCCGATGCCGATGTCGATCTCGTCGAACACGAGCGTTCGCGGCAGAGGAGCCTTCTTCTTCCTGGCGCCTCCCTGAACGCCCTCCTCCACCGTCACCTTCAGGGCAAGCATCACTCTCGACATCTCGCCGCCTGAGGCGATCTCGTCCAGCGGCTTCAGCGGCTCCCCCGCGTTGGTCGCAATCCGATACTCCACCGTGTCCCACCCATGCGCCGTCCAGTTCGCCGCTGCCTCGTCCGGCGCCACGCGAACCTCAAACCGCGTGTTCATCGCAAGATCGTTGATCTGCGCCACAGCCAGCTTCTCCAGCCGCTTCGCCGCCTCCTGCCGGACGGCAGTAAGCCTCGCCGCCGCTGCGTGATACGCCTCCGCGTCCTTCGCCTGCCTCGCCCTCAGTTCCACTAGCAGAGCGTCGCGGTTCTCCACCTCGGCCAGTTTTCGCGCCGCCTCCGCGCCAAATGCCATCACCTCCGCCAGCGTCTGCCCGTACTTGCGCTTCAGCCGGTCCAGGGCGGCCAGCCGGTCTTCGATCTCCTCCAGCCGCCCCGGCGACGCATTCACATTCTCGGCAAACTCCCGCACCTCGGCGTCCACATCTTCGATCGTCGCCTTCGCCGTCGCCAGCTGCTGCGCCGGGGCTACAAACCGCGCATCAAAACGCGCCAGCTCCTCGACGTGCTTCAACGCCGCCCCCAGCGTCGTCTCTGTCGAGCCCTCGCTCTCATACAGCAGCTCATGCGCGCTCATCGCCGCCGTGTACAGCCGCTCGGAGTTCGCAAGCACACGCTTCTCCGCCTCCAGCTGAACATCCTCGTCGTCCGCCGTCAGCCCAGCCTGTTCGATCTCCTTCGCCTGAAACCGCCACAAATCCGCCATGCGCAGACGATCCTGCTCATCAGCCTCAAGCTCCGCAAGCTTCGCCGTCGTCGCCTTCCACTCCTCATACGTCGAAGCCACCGCATCGGCCGCAATCTCGCCAAAACGATCCAGCAGCATCCTCTGCTGCGCCTGGTCGAACGACCCTAGCGTCTCGCCCTGCGAGTGCACCAGCGCAAGCTCCGGCGCCAGCTGCCGCAGCACCCCCACCGTCGCCGGCTGGTTATTCACAAAGACGCGTCCCTTGCCGTTGGCCCCGATCTCGCGCCGCAGCAGAACGTCGTCCACCTCGCAGTCGATCCCATTGGCCTCAAGCACACGCTCGGCCCCCGGAGTCATCTCGAAGACGCACGACACCACGGCCTTCTCCTCGCCATGCCGCACCACGTCCGACGAAGCCTTGCCCCCGAGCAGCATCTCCAGCGCATCAATCAGAATCGACTTGCCAGCGCCCGTCTCACCCGTCATCAGGTTCAGCCCCGGTCCAAACGACGCGACCGCACGGTCGATCACAGCATAGTTTTCCGCGCGTAATTCCAGCAGCATCTCTTCAGGGCCTCAACGAACGATGTACGGCGAGAATAGCAAACTCGCATACGACCCACGCAGAACAATTCCATTTATAATCTGACTAATTTCGGGCCTCATCCAGCCTCGCTGGAGCGGC
Source organism: Edaphobacter aggregans DSM 19364 (assembly GCF_000745965.1). GTDB lineage: Bacteria > Acidobacteriota > Terriglobia > Terriglobales > Acidobacteriaceae > Edaphobacter > Edaphobacter aggregans. The sequence goes on from NZ_JQKI01000016.1 coordinate 60,657, forward strand.
ACTGGGGGACAACGTGAGTCTTACGCAACCATCCGCTGGTACACCTTCTCTCCGACCAAAGACAACCGCCGGCACTCTCCTTCTCAAAAAGCAATCCGGCCAACTGATTACGGCGCTCACCGCGTACGACTTCCCCACCGCCCGCCTGGTGGACGAAGCAGGAATCGACGTGATTCTCGTCGGCGACTCCCTTGGGATGGCTGTCCTCGGCTACCAGAACACGCTGCCCGTGACGATGGAGGAGATGCTGCACCACGCACGTGCCGTCAGTCGAGCGGCACAATCCGCCTTTCTTGTGGGCGACATGCCCTACGGCAGTTATCACTCCTCCATCGCCACGGCAACTGAGAATGCTCTGCGCTTCATCAAAGAAGCCGGAATGGCGGCGGTCAAGATCGAGGGTGGCTCCCATCGCGCCGTGCTCGTCGAGCAACTCACGCTCGCGGAGATTCCTGTCGTCGGTCATATCGGCCTCACGCCTCAATCGGTTCATCGCATGGGCGGGTACAAGGTCCAGGGCAGGTCTGCCTCGGCGATGGAGACACTGATCTCCGACGCCATCGCGCTTCAGGGAGCAGGCGCCGTCGCACTGGTCCTCGAGGGGATGCCAAGAGAACTCGCGGCGCAGATTACAAAAGAACTCTCCATTCCCACCATCGGCATCGGAGCCGGACCCGACTGCGACGGTCAGATTCTCGTCTTTCACGATCTCTTCAACCTCACCTTCTCTCCGCCTGCAAAGTTCGTCCGCCGCTACGGCGATGCAGCTCAGCTATTCCGCGAGGGCATCTCCCGCTACCGTGACGACGTGCAGGCGCGAACCTTTCCCAGCGACCGCGAAAGCTACCACCTCCCCAAAGAGGAGCTGGCCGCGAACGCCGACACCGAACAACAACTTCCTGCCCGTCGGGAACTCTCAAAGGTATAGCTGCCAGCATGCGTGTCATAACAACCGTTCAGGAGATGCGCACTGCCTGTAAGCAGGCCCGCCGCGCGGCAGGAGAAGACTCCACCCTTGCTCTCATCCCAACCATGGGGGCGATTCATCAGGGCCATCTCTCTCTGGTCGAGGCGGGCAGAACAGAGTGCAGCCTCGTGGCTGCGTCCATCTTCGTAAACCCGCTGCAGTTCGGCCCCACAGAGGACTTCGCCCGCTATCCACGCACCTTCGACGAAGACTGCAAAAAACTCGACAGTGCCGGGGTCGACCTGCTCTTTGCACCCGAGGTTCAGGAGATGTATCCCGAAGGAGCCACAACCTTCGTCGAGGTCGCCGGCCTGAGCGAGCGTCTGGACGGCGCCTCCCGCCCGGGGCACTTTCGCGGAGTCGCCACCGTCGTCGCCAAGCTCCTCAACATTGTCGCACCCGATGTCGCGTACTTCGGCCAGAAGGATGCCGCTCAGGTCGCGGTGCTGCAGGCGCTGGTGGGCGAGCTCAATCTCCCGGTACGCATCGCCGTCTGTCCCATCTTCCGTGAGAGCGATGGACTTGCCTTGAGCTCGCGCAACCGATATCTCACTCCCGATCAGCGCACACAGGCCCTCGCGCTCTCCCGGGCTCTGCGCTCTATTCAGGATGCGATCGATCGCGGCGAGACGAACTCCGCAGCCCTGCGCGCCTTCGCCGTCGCAGAGCTCGAAAAGGCGCCCGGCGCCAGGACGGACTACGTCGAAGTGGTGAACCCCCGGACACTCTTGCCCGTCGACTCCGTTCGCTCGGGCGCGCTCATCGCGCTGGCTGCATGGATCGGTGACACGCGGCTGATCGACAACCTCATAGTGCCCCCGGACAGATCCTGAGCAGGTAATTGGTCCGCACCACAGCAGATGCGTTTCTGCTGTAACCGCGCGCCGTCCCGATTTACACTAACCTCTGGTGGACAAATAACTATGGTCTGGACTCTCGCCCTCGCCCTCCACTTCTTCCAGGAAGAAGCCGCATTAGCGCCCCCGCCGCCAACGAACGGCAGCTCGGCCTTCGCCGAGATGATCCACAACAGCGGCCCGGTCGCCATCACGGTCCTCGTCATCCTCCTGCTCGCCAGCATCTTCTCCTGGGCCATCATGCTCTCCAAGTGGTCCAGCTTCCGCCGCGCGCAGATACAGGGCCAGCGCTTCGTCCGCGCCTTCCGCAAGTCCAGCCGCCTCAGCGAGGTCGCCACCGTCGCCGACCAGTTCCGCCCCAGCCCGCTCGTCGCCGTCTTCAACGAGATCCACGACGAGTACCAGCGTCAGAACGGCGGACGCGGCCTCCCGCGCAACCCCGTCGCCCTCGAGCGCGCCGCGCAGACCGCCTCCTCCGAAGCGCTCACCGCGATGGAGTCGCGCATGACCTGGCTCGCCACCATCGCCGCCATCGCGCCCTTCATCGGCCTCTTCGGAACCGTCTGGGGCATCATCGACGCCTTCCACGGACTCGGCGTCTCCGGCACCGCCACGCTGCGCGCCGTCGCCCCCGGGATCTCCGAGGCCCTCATCACCACCGCCGCCGGCCTCGTCGTCGCCATCCCCGCCGTCATCGGCTATAACCAGCTCACCGCGCGCCTGCGTGAGTTCGGCTCGCGCATGGACGACTTCGGCCGCGAGTTGCTCAATGCCATCGAAAACGCCGCCATGGTCGCGCCTCCACCGCAGCCTCCCACCACCACCTACGCGCCCGTCGAGGAGCCGCCGCGCCGGAGGGCCTTCTAGCCATGGCCTTCTCCACCAAAGGACGCACCCAGACCGCGCTCGCCGAGATCAATATCACCCCTCTCGTCGACGTCGTCCTCGTGCTCCTGCTCATCTTCATGCTCACCGCGCCCGTGCTGCAGTCCGGCATCGACGTCGCGATTCCGAAGACCCGCACCGTCAACCAGGTCACGGAGGAGCGCATGGTCGTCACCATCGACCGCGAGCAGAACGTCTTCCTGCAGGACAAGCCGATCAACGTCAACGAGCTCCCCGCGCGTCTCCGCACAACCGGCAAGGGCGACCCGGCAAAGCGCGTCATCTATCTCCGCGCCGACGAGCGCGTGCCCTTCGGCGCCTTCGCCTCCGTGATGGATGCTGTCAAGCAGGCCGGCATCACCAACATCAGCATCGTTACCCGCCCCATCGAAAAATAAAACAGCATCATGGCCGATCTCCGCTGGATTCACGACGAGCACCCCACAGGCGACAACCTGCGCGGCAACTTCTTCGGCTCGCTCGCGCTCCACGGCGCCGTAGCCGCTCTGATGGTCGGCCTCGCATGGTACAGCCACCGTGGCCACAGCTGGGGAGAGAACTCCGCCACCGCCGGAGCCATCCAGGCCACCATGGTTTCCTCGCTTCCGCTCCCACCCAAGCAGCGCGAGCTCGACACCGGCGTCCTCACCTCCGAGGCCCCCAGCCCCGCACCCGTCACTACCAAGCAGGAGACCATCGAAGCGCCCAAGCCCGACGAGATTCCGCTACCCGAGAAGAAGGTCAAGCCGATCAAACAGGCGCCCGAGCCCACACCCGCGCCGCCAAAGCATCCCCAGCCTGCGCCCCCGCAGCCCAACAAGGCAGTCACCGGCGAGACCGCAGGCATCCGCATCCCGCAGGCCACGCTCGAGCTCAAGAACGGAACCGCCTCCGCCATGGTGCAGGATCGCACCTTCGGCACTCGCTTCGCTTACTACGTCAACATCGTCAACCGCACCGTCGCGCAGAACTGGTTCACCCAGGAGGCCGACCCTCGCGCCTCAGTCGGCAAGAGCGTCACTGTCCTCTTCGACATCGACCGTTCCGGCGCCCCCTCTAACGCACGCATCGAAACCCGCAGCGGCTCCCCATCGCTCGACCAGTCAGCCCTCCGCGCCGTCCAGCGCGTAGACGCCTTCGGCCCACTGCCCGCCGGAGACCACATCACCGTCGAGTACACCTTCCACTACACCCAGCCGTAATCCGCTAAAATAAATTACCCAAGTACATCCCTTGATTCACGGATAAGCTGCCATTCACACGCTGTTTGCGTCTACCATAAAAGTAATGACTCATCGTCCCGCTCTATCCCTGTCAAAACTCTTCCTTTGCGCGGCAATCCTGCTCCTCTCTGCCGCGACGCGTGCGCAGGACTGGTTCAAGACCGAGACCTCCGCCGGCGTCTCCAACATCCGTCTCGCCGTCGCCGACTTCAAGGCCGTCTCTGCCGTCGATCCGCAGAGCGCGCCGCTGAAGCGCACCTTCGACACCACGCTCTACAACGACCTCGCCAACGCCGGCGTCTTCGACGTCGTCTCGAAGTCGCTGCTCCCGCAGACCACCCCCGGCGCGCCGGCTGAGATCAACCTGCAGCAGTGGTCCAACGCGCCCGCCTCCGCAGCCATGATCGCCTTCGGCGCGCTCGGCTCCTCCGGCGGACGCCTCACCGTCTCCGGCTATCTCTTCGACGCCAAGAACGCGCAGTACCCGCAGGTCCTCGCGAAGCAGTACAGCGAAGACGCAACCGAAGACATGGCCCGCCAGATCGCCCACCGCTTCGCCGACGAGATCATCTTCCGCCTCGGCGGCGGCGTCCCCGGCATCGCCGAGACCAAGATCGTCTACGTCAAGGTCGCCGGCGGAAACAAAGAGATCTGGGCCATGGACTACGACGGCGCCAACCAGCACGAAATCACGCACCTCGGAACCCTCTCCATCTCCCCGCGCATCGCACCCGACAACTCGCGCGTCGCCTTCTCCTCGATGGGCCGCGACGGCTTCCAGATCCGCATGTACTCCATCCTGCTCAACCGCATGGTCAATTTCCCATCCGGCGGCGGAACCAATCTCTCTCCCGCCTGGTCGCCCAACGGCCACGACATCGCCTACTCCTCCTCGCGCTCCGGCGATCCCGAGATCTACATCGCCGACGCCAACGGCGGAGTCCCGCGCCGCGTGACCAGCTTCCGCGGTCCCGACGTCTCGCCCGTCTTCAATCCCAAGACCGGCTCGCAGATCGCCTGGATCAGCGGACGCACCGGCCTGCCCCAGCTCTACATCATGGACGCCGACGGCTCTGCCGTCACTCGCCTCACTGACGGAGGCTACGCTACCTCGCCCTCCTGGTCGCCCAACGGTCAGTTCCTCGCCTTCGCCTGGGACCGTAAGTACGGCCCCGGAGCCCCCGGCGGGCAGGACATCTACGTCATGGAGGTCGCCACCAAGCGCTGGATTCAGCTCACCCACGACATCGGCCGCTGCGACTTCCCCTCGTGGTCTCCCGACGGCCGCCACGTCGTCTTCGCGAATTCGCCCGACGGCCGCGCCTCTTCGATGCGTATCGTCAGCATGCTCGCCGACGGAACCGGACGCCGCACGCTCGCCGGTCCCGGAGCCGACATGCCAAACTGGAGTTGGAAGTAGTCGCCCTTCCGTGCGAGATAATGGATTCGCTCTCGCAGGTTTAAACCTTGGATTCACTCAATAACAAAAGAGCAGGAGCAGGAGATTCCGATGAACGTTTCGCACGCTAGTCTTCGCAGAGCCCTCGCCATGGTCGCCTTCGCAGCCGCCCTCGGCGCCGTCACCGGCTGCCACAAGAAGGAACAGCCGGTGAGCCCGGCCTCCCTCCCCCCCACGCCTGCCGCCGCGCCCACCGCGACCCTCACGGCCGATCCCACCGCCATCGACCTCGGCCAGTCCGTCGTCCTCAACTGGCGCTCCCAGAACGCGACCGTCGTCACCATCGACGGCATCGGCGAGGTCCCGGCCAACGGAACCCAGACCGTCTCTCCCTCCAGTTCCACCAACTTCCATCTCACCGCCAAAGGCGACGGTGGAACCACTGAGGCCAACGTCCGCGTCACCGTCCGCGTCCCCACCGCTCCCACGGCTCCCGCCGACAGCGGCGACATGGGCTCCGAGGCAGCCTTCCACCAGAACGTTCAGGACGTCTTCTTCGACTACGACAGCTACGACCTCCGTCCCGACGCCCAGTCCTCGGCCCAGACCGCTGCCACCTACCTCAACGCGCACTCCCCGATCAAGATCGTGATCGGTGGCTACTGCGACGAGCGCGGATCGGCCGAGTACAACCTGGCCCTCGGCGAGAACCGCGCCAACGCCGCCAAGACCGCTCTGGTCAACGCCGGCGTCAACGCCTCCCGCATCCGCGTCATCAGCTACGGCAAGGAGAAGCAGTTCTGCACCGAGTCCAACGAAAGCTGCTGGCAGCAGAACCGCCGTGCCCAGTTTTCGATGGACCGCTAACCAGCGTACATTGCATTGCTTCTGAGGTAGGCCCGGGCTTCAGCCCGGGCACCCAGCTCCCTCCTTAGAATTGTCATCCTGAGCGGAGGCGAAGCAGGAGTCGAAGGATCTGCATTTTGATCGAAGTTGCAACGCTCTTTGGTCAAGGCCGATTTCGTAACACGATCTGAGCTACGATCCAACCCGGCCCTCGCATCCCAACGGACGCGAGGGCTCAACCGTCCAACCCACAGCATCACCGAGAGACCCGTCATGACCGTCCGCAAACGAAATCTCGCCGCCGCCGTCCTCGCCGTGGCCCTCATCCTCCCGGCCTCGCCGGCCTTCGCCGTCTCCAAGGAGATGGTGCAGCTCCAGACACAGGTCCAGCAACTTCAGGACGCAGTCGCCCGCCTCCAGCAGTCCAACGACGAGCGCATGGGCGTCATGAAGGATCTCATCCAGCAGAGCGCCGACTCCGTCAACCGCATGTCCTCCAACATCGATGCTCTCCAGAAGCAGCTCTCCACCCGTCAGGACGCGCAGAATGCCAAGACCGACCAGGTCTCCGGCCAGATCCAGTCCCTCAACGACTCGCTCGACGAGATGAAGGCCCGTATGGCTCGCCTCGAGAAGCTTATGCAGGACATCCAGAACCAGCAGCAGTCGATGTCCATGAGCATGCCCGCCGCCGGTACCGCTCCCGCTGACAACGCCGCTCCTCCCGCCAACACCCCGCCGCCCCCCCCAGCCCCCGCCACCACACCGGGCCGCAAAGGCAAGCCTGCTGCTGGAACCCCGCTGTCGTCGGCCCCAGTCGACTCCGGGCCGCCCACCCCGGCCGCCCCGCCCGTCGACGACCTCTACAAGACCGCTCTCGGCGACTACATGGGCGCCAAGTACCAGCTGGCCTCCTCTGAGTTCTCCGACGTCGTCAAGTTCTACCCCGACCACCCGCTCGCCGGAAACTCCTACTACTACCAGGCCGAGATCTCCTACCGCGCCGGCAAGTATCAGGACGCCATCCAGGACTACGACCGCGTCCTCGAGCAGTACCCCGACAACAACAAGGTCCCCGTCTCCCACCTCCGCAAAGGCCAGGCCCTCATCGCCCTCAAACAGACCGACGCCGGCGTCCGCGAACTGCGCGCCCTCATCCAGCGCTTCCCCAACTCCCCCGAAGCCATGCAGGCCCGCAGCAAACTAAGCGGAATGGGCGTCCCAGTCACCCCCCGCCACTAAATCCGCAACCTTTTTCCCCTCCGCACTATCCTCCACCCCCTCCCGTACCCGCTTTTCCTTCTTCACATCAAATGAAGTGTCATTCCGACGAAGCGGCGCAGCCGCGGAGTCGAGGAACCCCCACATTTCCTTCATGCCACCACACGCTCCCTGCTAGCCATACCCTTCCACGCGCGTCATTCTGAGCGAAGCGCGAAGAACCCCCGCATTTTTTCCAGGATGCTCAAGGACAACGACGCACTCTGTCGTTGCCGTTGCTTTTTTGAAGTAGAGCGGGGTTTCAGCTGAAGCCCCGCTCTCAATCGCCGTCGCGAAGCGACCTCCACAGCCGGCAAGCCAAAAAAACGCTGTCAAGCCCCAAAATCCCCCAACCCTAACAAACCAAAGATGATCCAGGTTGCCGATTAATTACCCTCAACCGGCTACGCTTAAAATCAGCCCAAGAAAAAGAAAAACACCCCGGCAGGAAGTACCAACCTAAAGTACCTTTTTCGAAGACTTTGCACCCTTAATACGGGGGACCCTAACTCCGGATCCCCTTCATCACCGCATCCACTTGCTCCCGGGCATCACCGCTCAAAGGCAGCAGAGGAAGCCGCGGCCGCCCCCCAAAATAACCGTTCAGGTCGCAGCCATACCGCAACCCGGGCACCCCAAGCTCCTCCTCAACCAGCGCAATCGCCGGAGCCAGCCGAGCCTGCTTCTCGTCCGCGAGCGCCTGGTCGTCGTCCTTCCAAGCGGCGAAGACCTCGTAACAAGCCTGCGGAGCACACGCCGCAAACCCCGGCATCGCGCCCACCGCCCCGGCCCGCAGCCCTCCGAGCATCCGCGCCGAGCTGGCAGCCACAATCTGGAACCCGACCGTCTTCGTCCGCGTCTTCACCGCCGGCTTCGGAGGAGCCGTCGCTACCCCCGCCCCGCCCCCCAGCGACTCGGCCGAGACAAACGTCGCCGCCCCGCCCGTGTCCTTCACGGCCAGCATCCGGCCTGTCGCCGCCGCAAACACCGTCGTCACCGTAACCTCGCGCCGCACCTCGGCCGTCCGGGCTCGCAGATCGCCGACGCGAGCAACATCCTCATCCGCCAGCCCAATCACCTGCGGATGCAAGGCAAGCTCGGCAACCGCGTCCACCGAGAGCGGAGCCGCAGCCGTCGAATACAGCACCACGGGCACCGGCGAGCGATCCGCCACCGCCTGAAAATAAGTCAGCGCCTCGCGAACCTGTCCGCCGCGCAAAAACTCAGGACGCTTCACCAGCACCGCATCGTAGCGCAGCCCAGCGGCAATCTCAGCAAGCTCCAGCGTCCCTCGAACGCTACCGCGCGAGACCCCAGCAATCATCACCTTCGTCTCCGCGGCCGCGCCCATCGCAGCCCCAAGCAGCTCCCGCGACTCGGCGTCCGACAGCATCGCCACCTCGCCCACCTCAGCCAGCGCCACCAGCGCCCCCACCGGCGTCCGCGAGTAGCGATCCACATTATGTTCCATCTTGCGAAGATTCAAACGCCCGTCCGGATAGAACGGCGTCGTCAAAGGCAGGTGTACTCCCTCAAGCAGCATGATGACTCTATTTTAGAGCCCCCCGCGCTCCAGAGCAGCGAGGCCTCAAGGAAGTGAATAGATAACCTAAAAGACGTAATTTCTGCGCTGGCCCAGCCCGCGCCGCTTCAGCTAACCTTCAAAGAGGAAACCAGCATGATCGGACCACAGGACATCACGCAGGGAAAATCCGTCGGCGAGCTCGGCCGTGAGGCGTTCTCCTTCCTTAGCCACACCTTCATTGCCCTCCTGCTGCTAGGCGCCGTCGTCTTCGGCATGACGATGAATCATCCCGATCCCGACGCGCTGAATCCCAAGCTGCTCGCGACCGTGCTCGCGTTCATCGTCCCAATGGTCGGGGGCTTCCTCGTCGCGCGCCGCCAGCAGAACGATATCGCAGGCTACGTTTGGATCTCCGGTCTGGTCGTCTTCGCTGTCGTCTGCGTCTGGGTCCTCGACCTGCCCACTGGCAACGGCCTCTGCGAGAACTGCGGCGCCGTCGACAAGCTCTGGCGGACCTTCTTCTCCATCCAGAACGGCAGCGGTCTTATGGCCGGCGATGGTCTGCTCGCCGGGACCTGGGTTCCGCTCTCCATGATCGGCTACGCGGTCGGGGCCAGGTTTGGCCTCGACTCCTAACTGCGCACCATCTGCCGATTTGCATGCAACTCCTGCAGCGCGCACACGCTTAGCGTCCCGCGCTGCAACGCCGAGATTCCCTCTGCAGCCGCGCGCGCCGCAGCCAGCGTCGTAATCGTCGGAATCCGCGCCTGCACCGCAGCCCGCCGGATCGCCTTCTCATCAAAGAACGTGTCCTGCCCGCGCGGTGTGTTCACGATCAGCTGAATTCGATCGCCCTTGATCAGATCAACGACGTTCGGACGCCCTTCCTTCACCTTGTAAACACGCTCCGGCTGCAACCCAGCCGCCTCCAGCACCTCAGCCGTCCCATGCGTCGCCACCAGATGGAAGCCCATCTCGACGAACTGCCGCGCCAGCGACACCGCGCCCTGCTTGTCGTGATCGTTCACACTCAGAAACACGGTGCCCTTCAGCGGAAGCTGCTGCCCGGCCGCAATCTGCGCCTTGGCAAACGCCTCACCGAAGTTGTCCGCGACTCCCATCACCTCGCCGGTCGAGCGCATCTCCGGCCCCAACACCGGATCAACCCCCTGGAACTTGCCCCACGGAAACACCGGCGACTTCACGTAGAAGTGCGACCCCGTCCCCAGGTCCTGCCCCGAGGCCACCTGCTCCGGCAGCAGCGCCTTCAACTTCTGCCCCACCATGATGCGCGAAGCGATCTTCGCCAGCGGAATCCCCGTAGCCTTCGAGACGTACGGAACCGTCCGCGACGCGCGAGGGTTCACCTCGATGACATACACCTTGCCGCGCTGGATCGCGAACTGAATGTTCACCAGGCCGCGAACGTCGAGCGACATCGCCAGCTTGCACGTGTAGTCACGAATCGTCTCCAGCACCTCAGGCGCGATGTCCACCGCAGGAAGAACACACGACGAGTCTCCGGAGTGAATCCCAGCCTCCTCGATGTGCTCCATGATGCCCGCGATCACAACATCATCGCCGTCGCACAACGCGTCAACGTCAACCTCGGTTGCGTCCTCCAGGAAGTGGTCGATCAGCACCGGCCTCTCCTGCGAGTACTCGATCGCTGTCGTCATGTAGCGCACGACCGCGTCGTCATCATACGCAATCACCATCGCGCGCCCGCCGAGAACATACGAAGGCCGCACGAGCACGGGGTAGCCCACGCGATTCGCGCCTGCGACGGCCTCGTCGACGCTGGTCGCCATCGCGCCCTGCGGCTGCGGAATCTTCAGGTCTTCTATCAGCTTGCCGAAACGCTTGCGATCCTCCGCGAGATCGATCGACTCCGGCGAGGTCCCGATGATCGGCACGCCAGCCTTCTTCAGCGGCAGCGAGAGGTTCAGCGGCGTCTGTCCGCCGAACTGAACGATCATCCCGATCTCAGCGCCGCACGAGACCTCGTGCTCGTACACCGCAAGCACATCCTCGAGTGTCAGCGGCTCGAAGTAGAGGCGATCGCTCGTGTCGTAGTCCGTCGAGACCGTCTCAGGATTGCAGTTGATCATGATGGTCTCGTAGCCGTCCTCACGCAACGCGAACGCAGCGTGACAGCAGCAGTAGTCGAACTCGATTCCCTGCCCGATGCGGTTCGGTCCGCTGCCCAGGATCAGAATCTTCTTCTTCGCGGTCGGCTGCGCCTCATCCTCTTCGTCGTAGCAGCTGTAGAGGTACGGCGTGAAACTCTCGAACTCCGCCGCACAGGTATCGACCAGCTTGTAGACCGGCATCACGCCAAGCTTCTTGCGCAGCGCGCGAACCTTCGCCGTACCCTCAGCACCGGTCAGCCCCCACACCGCGGCCAGCCGCTCGTCGGAGATGCCCATGCGCTTCGCAGCGCGAAGCTGCTCCGCCGTCACCTCGTCGATGCCGACGCCGCCGATGGCCGTAATCTCATCGGTGATCTGCTTGATCTGGTGCAGGAACCACGGATCCATCGAGGTCGTTCGAGCCACCTCGCGCACTGTCATACCACGCTCGAACGCGTAGCGGATATAGGCGAGCCTCTCCGGGTGCGGAGTCACCAGTCGCTGCGTCAGGCGCCGCGGCTCGATCTCATCGGCCGTCGCCTTCTTGCCCGTCTCGAGCGAGCGGACCGCCTTCATCATCGCTTCCTTGAAGGTGCGGCCGATCGCCATCACCTCGCCGACCGACTTCATCTGCGGTCCGAGCCCTTCATCGGCTCCGGGAAACTTCTCGAACTGCCACTTCGGAATCTTCACCACCACGTAGTCGATCGTCGGCTCGAAGCACGCAGGCGTCGCCTTCGTGATGTCGTTCTGAATCTCATCAAGCGTATACCCGACAGCGAGGCGCGCCGCGATCTTCGCAATCGGAAAGCCCGTCGCCTTCGACGCCAGCGCCGACGAACGCGAGACGCGCGGGTTCATCTCGATCACCGTCATGCGCCCCGTAATCGGATTCACGGCAAACTGCACGTTGCTTCCGCCGGTCTCAACGCCGATCTCGCGGATCACGTTGATCGCTGCATCGCGCATCACCTGATACTCGCGATCAGTCAGCGTCTGCGCGGGTGCCACCGTGATCGAGTCGCCAGTGTGCACGCCCATCGGGTCGAAGTTCTCGATCGAGCAGATGATGATGACGTTGTCCTTCAGGTCACGCACAACCTCGAGCTCATACTCCTTCCAGCCGAGCACGCTCTCTTCGATAAGGCACTCGTGCACTGGGCTCAGGTCGAGTCCGCGCGTCAGAATCTCCGTCATCTCCTCACGGTTGTATGCAATGCCACCGCCAGAACCGCCGAGCGTGAAGCTCGGACGAATCACTGCCGGGAAGCCAATCTTTGCTGCAAACTCAAGCCCACCGCTGACCGTGTTCACCAGCTGCGACTTTGGCATATCGAGACCGATCTTGTTCATCGCGTCCTTGAACAGCAGACGGTCCTCGGCCTTCTTGATGGCCTCGAGCTTCGCGCCTATCAACTCAACGCCGTGCTTCTCCAGGAAACCTGAGTCGGCGAGATCGACGGCGAGATTCAGCGCCGTCTGACCGCCCACCGTAGGCAGTACGGCGAACTTGCCCGAGCCAGGCTTCATCATCGCGGCCTCAGCGCGGATGACCTCTTCGAGATAGGCCGTGCTCAACGGTTCGATGTAGGTGCGATCGGCGACCTCGGGGTCGGTCATGATCGAAGCCGGGTTCGAGTTGATCAGCACCACCTCATAGCCCTCGGCCTTGAGGGCCTTGCACGCCTGCGTGCCGGAGTAGTCAAACTCCGCCGACTGGCCAATCACGATCGGTCCTGAGCCGATCACAAGAATCTTCGCGATGTCATTTCTGCGTGGCATCTCTACGTCTTTCTCGTTACGAAACTTTGCGGCGTTTCAAAGGGCGCCTGCTTCGCGCCCTTTGTTTACATGCCCGAAATCAAAACTGTTATCTCTTCCACTCTTCCATCATCTTGCGGAAGTCCTTGAAGAGGTAGTGCGAGTCGTGCGGTCCGGGGCTGGCCTCGGGGTGGTACTGCACGCTGAACATCGCGTCGGTTTTGTGCTTCAGACCCGCCAGCGTCTGATCGTTCAGGTTGGTGTGTGTCTTCTCTACGTTGTCTGGCAGCGAATCGGGATCGACGTTGAAGTTGTGGTTCTGCGCAGTAATCTCGACCTTGCCGGTCTGGTGGTTCATGATCGGATGATTGCCGCCGTGGTGGCCGAACTTCAGCTTGTAGGTCTTGCCGCCCAGCGCGAGCCCGAAGATCTGGTGGCCGAGGCAGATGCCGAACATCGGCTTCTTGCCCTGAAGCTTCTGCACGTTCTTGATCGCGTAGTCCAGCGGCTCCGGGTCACCCGGACCATTCGAGAAGAAAACGCCGTCAGGATTCATCGCAACCACCTCTTCGGCAGGCGTCTTCGCAGGAACCACCGTCACGTCGATGTTCTCGCGCGCCAGCATGCGCAGGATGTTCTCCTTGATGCCGAAGTCGTACGCGACTACATGCAACGGCTTGTTCTCCCCGTCGATGGCAGGCTTCAACAGCGGATCGCCCGTCTGGTTCTTCGGCTCGCTCGCGTCCCACTTGTACGCTTCCTTCGTCGTCACGACGCTGGCAAGATCCGTGCCTTCCATCTTCGGGATCGACCGTGCCTTTGCGACCAGCGCATCCACGTCGAGGTTATCGCCGCTCGCGATCACGCCGCGCATCACGCCGTTCGCGCGCAGGTGGCGAACGATCGCACGCGTGTCAACTTCCGCGATCACCGGAACGTTATAGCGCTCAAGATACTCATCGGCCACCTGGGTCGAGCGCCAGTTCGAGCTCACCGGCGAGAACTCGCGCGTCACCAGGCCTTCGATGTAAGGCTTCTTCGACTCCGCATCGTGCGGTGTCGTTCCATAGTTGCCAATGTGGGGATTAGTAAGGACAACGATCTGTCCTGCGTATGAAGGGTCGGTGAATATCTCTTGATAGCCCGTCAGAGATGTATTGAAGACCACTTCGCCGGCACACTCCCGCTGTGCGCCAAAGCTTTTGCCGCGAAAGATGCGCCCGTCTTCGAGCGCCAAGATTGACTGCATTGCCTCTCCGAGGAGTGGATTTAATAGATTCTATCAGCATTTGCGGCGCATGGGGACGCTCGGCCCGCCGAATCGTCGCACCATGAACTGCGCTTCGCTAGCACGATGAATGAAGGATGAAAGAGATGAAGGATCAGCGCACAAAAGCGCTACTCGATCTCCACCAGCACGTCGCCGCCCTCGATCTTCAACGGAAAGACCGCGACCCGCTCACCCTCCGGAAACTCCGCCGCGCCGGTCTTTGCATGGAACATCCACGAGTGCCACGGGCACACGACGCAGTCGCCTTCGAGCCACCCCTGACCGAGCGGACCATGTCGATGCGGGCAGACATTGTCCAGTGCAGACAGCTCGCCGTTCAGGTTCGCCACGCAGATCGCGACGCCGCCCTCGACCTCAACCTCTGTCACAGCTCCCGGCCCAGGGGCCTCGGGGACCCCGCACAACCTCACCCACTTCGCCACAATCTCTCCTCGCCTCTTTATCGTAATCTGCCCAACCGCTTTCATCTCGCCCGCCTCAATTTGCGAGGTTGCACGATGCTAGAGTCATAGATGACGCTCTCCGATGGCACGCTCCAAACCCAAACCAGCCCAACCCAGCCGCGACACAGAGAACATCAAAGTAAGCTGGCTCGTCAAGGCGCTCGGTGCCGTCATGCTCGGAGCTTTGCTGTGCAGCTATCTCAGCCTCTGCCTGCTCTACCATCAGGGCCAGTGGCAGATCGTCCTTCACCCAACTCACACCGCCAGCCAGCCGCCTCAGTCCGCCAGCCTCGTCCGTTTCGGCCCCGGAGAGTCCGCACAGCCACAACTGCTCGGAGAGTGGCATCCTGCATCTCCGGGCAGCCGGTACAGCGGCCTCACCATCCTGTTCCTCCCTGCGGGCGATGGCTCGCTCTCTGACTCCACCTCTATGCTTGAGGCACTTCACGGCATCGGCCTCAACGTCTTCGCCTTCGACTATCGTGGTTACGGCCGCAGCGCCGACATCCATCCCAGCCAGCAGCGCATGACCGAAGATGCGGAGGCCGCTTGGCGCTACCTCACGACTACGCGCGACGTTCCCAACCATCAAATCATTCCCTACGGAACTGGCGTGGGAGCCTCGCTCGCCGCGAATCTCGCCGCGGAGCACCCTGAGATCCCCGCCCTCATCCTCGACTCCCCTCATGCCGACCTGCTCGATGAGGCACGCCGTGACTCCCGCTCGAGTCTTCTGCCAGTGGGATTGCTCTTTCACGAACGATTTTCTCTCGCCGCTCCGCTGGCCAGCCTACATACCCCGAAGCTCCTCCTCACCGACTCCAGCGCTCCTCGTCCGGAGGCCTTCGCTAGAGCAGCCGAACCAAAAATCACCGTTACCCTGACATCGCGCTCCGGCGCCCTCCTTGACGAAACCATCACCCGCTTCCTCGATCAGTACCTCCCCGAACCCTCCCGCCAACTGGTGCCTTCTCCGGCACCCTCCGCGACAAACCCGCGCTGAAGGGCTCGTATCCGAGCTACCCTCAACTTCAGCTAGGAATCACATCATGTCCAAATCACTGAACAATCTGCAGCCCTGGGGCGCACTCTTTCTGCGCCTTGTCCTTGGCATCGCAATGATCTATCACGGCTACGGTAAGGTCATCCCGGCCGGCGGATTCCACGGCGGCAATACCTTCTCCGCGCTCGAGCACCATAGCCATTTCGTCGCCTCGCTCGGCCTGCCGTACTGGCTCGGTATCGTCTCCGCGCTGACTGAGTTTCTCGGCGGAATCCTTGTACTCATCGGCCTCTTCACGCGGTTCGCGGCCTTCCTGATCTCCGCCAACATGCTTGTCGCGCTGGTCATGGTCACCCGGCACCACGGCTATGCCGGCTCGGAGTACTCGCTCGCGCTCTTCGTCATCGCCCTGATGCTCTTCTTTTACGGATCAGGCAGCTGCGCCCTCGACCGGAAGTTCGGGTTCGCCTGACAGGACGAGCCTACGGGAATCCGGAACCTGTCCAGAAACAGTTGAAAACAAAAGGCGAGAAGGCCCCCGATACACTGGAGGCCTTACATTTGGTGGGGAGTTGTCGTGCGGATAGGTGAAGCCGAAACTGTGGGAACTGCTAGCTTCGGCGCTTTCGTGTTACATCCAATAAGACGCCCGCGGGGGGGAAAAGTTGTTTAGGTTTTGTACATTTTTTAGAAGAATCCTGTGGGTAACTCTTCTAAAACCAGAATTATGAATAATCATTCAATTCCTGGTTACTTTAGAGAATCTTCAGGAACATCGCGGGGTCGACTCTTCCCCCGGGAAATACCAGATCAAGGTTTCTTGAGCCCAACGACTTATAAGTAACCTCTCCGAGAACCTGCCTAAAGTCGGTTGTGACAGCAAGATCACGTCCTTCATTCAACTGTTCGTCGGCCAGTCCGGGCCAGCGCCCGTAGACCTTTCCACCCTTCACCTGTCCACCCAGAACGAACATCACATTCGCATGGCCGTGATCGGTGCCACCGGTTCCATTCTGCCGGGCCGTCCTGCCGAACTCCGACATAGTAACTAAAGTGATATTACCGGCATCATTACCTATGTCTGTCCAGAAGGCGGCGATGGTGTCGGAGAACTCGCGTAGCCGGTTGGCCAGCTGGCCGCTTGTATTGCCCTGATTCTGGTGGGTGTCCCAGCCGCCGACCTCCGAGAAGGCAGCCTCCACTCCGAGGTTCGCCTTCAATAGCTGAGCCACCTGTCGCAGGCTGTTCCCGAAGGTGGTATTCGGGTACACCACCCCGGCGGCCGGCTGATACTTCGACGGATTCGCCGCCTTGAGCATCTTCACCGCTTCGAAGGTCTCCTGTCCGGTGCCATGCAGCACAGCGTCGGTACTTGAGTCGTACATCGCCTGGAAGGCGTTGCTGATCGCCGACGTCTGGGGGCCGCGGCCGGCGATGGAGAAGTCTGCCAGATTACTGACCGCGATCGCCGGAACCTTGCCCTGCAGCGTGCGCGGCACCTGCGTTCCCAACGCGACGGCGCGAAACGCCGAGGCCTTGCCCGAGATGGCCTCTGCCTGCAGGGCACGGTTCAGCCAGCCATCTTCGGTGATCTTCACGCCCGGCGTCCCGCTCTCCATGTAGTCCTGCGCATCGAAGTGCGAGCGCGTCGTATCGGGCGACCCCGAGGCGTGCACCATCGCCAGATGACCCTGGTCGTAGAGCGGCTTCAGCGATGCCATCGCAGGATGCAGCCCGAAGAACCCATCGAGGTCCAGAACCTCGTTCTCTTTGATCGCGATCGACGGTCGCATCGCGTAGTAGTTCTTCTCGCGATACGGCACCACGATATTCAGGCCATCCGCCGCGCCGCGCTGAAACAGCACGACGAGCTTCTTATTGTTGGCTGCCGCGGTCGTCGCCTCGGCCATTACGCTGCGCTCAAGAAAGCTCGGGATCGCCGAGGTCCCCACTAGCGCCAGCGCGCCACCCTTCATGAAGCCTCGCCTCGTAATCTCCGGCTGAATCTTCGTCATCGTCGTCTCCTCGACCTGCCTTTCAATCATGAAGTCCTATGGACGTGACGCCATACCTACCTGCGCTGAAACTCCGGCGAACCCAGCAGAAGCCCCGCCATGACAGCCGCCTCGCGATCGATCGGAGCTCGCACAGGACTGGCCGGCGTCGCTGCATTCAAGACGGCCCACATCGGTTCCGCGTCACGGGCCCGAATGCCGAACTCCCGCTGCGCAGCCTGTCCGTCAAGCTGCCTGATCACCGTCGCACGCGTCTGCTCGCTCGCCGGCTGCCCCAGCAGAAGCGCCTCCAGCCGCGATTCTTTCGCCGCCGAGCCAGCCGTCGGATCTATTGAAACCGTCTGCACAGGTTCCTTCTGGTCCAGCAGCGCGCTCCAGTTCACATTGGTCCCGCCGACACGATTCGAGCTGAGCGCAACCGCGAAGTTCATCCGGTTCACCAGCGCTCCTGTGCTCACCCAGGGCTCTGCCGTCCAGCTGTATCCGTTCGGAGTCTGCATGCCGTAGAGCGGCATCCCCAGCTTCTCGAGCGAGCGCACCAGCGGCAACGGATTGTTCACTTCGGTATCTGTGGCCCGCACCGCCGAGACCACAAACTCAATCGGCGTCTTGATCTTCGCGCGATACACCTCAGGGGACCAGAACTCAGCCGACTCGAACATCGTCCGCAGCACCGTGGCGATGTCTCCGTCGCTCACAAGAAACGCCTTCGCCATCCTGTCGACCAGCATCGGCGGAGGCGTATCGCTCACGAACCGCACCGCCAGCTGGTTCGAGATGAACCGTGCCGTCGCCGGGCTGGTCGCCAGCATGTGCAGCACCTGCAGCCCCTCGCGTTCGCCGCCCTCACGAATCGTCATTCCCATCACGGTCTTCGAGCCCGGCTCGTGCCGTCGCTCCTCGAACAGGAAGCCCCCGCCGCGCAGCGGCTGATCCACCGTCCAGCCCGTAAAGACCTTCGCCACCTGGGTCACATCGGCCTGGGTGTAGCCTCCGTTGACGCCGAGCGTATGCAACTCCATCAGCTCGCGCGCGTAGTTCTCGTTCAGTCCCTGCGGCAGCCCATTGGCGATCTTCGCGTCAGGCATCTGCGCCTTCAGCCGCTCCACGCGGATCGCCGCCATGGACCTCGGACCGATGCTCTGCGCGTTATCCAGGTACACCAGCATCGCCGGACTCTTGGCCGTAGCTACCAGCAGGTCCTCGAACCGGCCGAGCGCATGAGGCCGGATCGTGTCGCGCTCGTAGGAGGGCAGCAGATACGGCTCGTTCTGGTTCTTCCGGAGGTAGACATTGAAGTGATTCAGCCAGAAGTCGGTCATCACCGCCTCCAGCTGGCGCTGGCTGTAGATGTCCCGCAGCAGCCGTGTCCCCAGCAGCTCCGCTCCCGCCATCCTGGAGCCACCACCCAGCGCCATCAGGGTCTCGCGCTGCTCCGCGGAAAGCCCTTCGGCCGCCGCGGCCAACTCGGCAGCACTCAGGCTCTTGCGGAAGCTCGCAAGTTCGTCAGGCTGCATCGCGAGAATCCGCTTCATCCTCTCGTCCGGCGGAAGGTTGATGATCTTCACAGCCTCGAGGCCGGAGTAGAACTGCTCCTCGTGCGTGGCCATCGCCGGGGCTGCGGGATCGACGCCGGCGCCCGGCAGTGCCGCTGCGGCATCGGAGCCCTTCGCCATCTCCGGAGCGTTCATGTCCTTGGCCGTCATCGGCGCGGACTGTGCGGCCTCCTGTTTCGCCTTCGCCTGCTCGTACCGCGCAATGCCGTCGCGATAGATCGCCCGCTCCACAGGATCGCTGGGCATCGGCAGCCGCTGCTGGATCACCTGCCGCAGAACCTGCGGGCTCGGGAACCTCCGCAGCAACTCGGCCTGCTGGAGCTTCATCGCCGGGAACATCGCCAGCCGCGCATCGAGTGCCGAGTCATCTATCTTCTCAGGATGAAGCTGCTGCTCGAACCAGCGGTCGAGGCCCTTCTTCTGCACTGCCGCAACGTCGCCCGGCCGCGGTCCGAAGGTCAGCCGGTTCAGAGCATGCTGCAAGCGCGCGTCGCCCTGGATCTGTCCTACCTGGAACGCCAGCTTCTTCTTCGCCGATGCCTCCGCCGGAACCGGAGGCACAATCAGAAGGACACAGAGAACTGCCGCAATCGTCGCCTCGATCGAGGAGTTCACCCGCCCACCGGAAAGTCGCACCAGATCCATACGTCGTTCCTTTCGGCGCGCAAGCCCGCATACGGTTGTGCAAACACGCATCCCCGACGGCAGTTGCGGATATTTCTGAATCTAAAACGCGGCCAGATCATCCATCGCGCGGTACAGATCCTCAGGCTGAGGCAGAATCACGTCCTCCAGCAGCGGCTGATAGGCCACAAACACATCCATTGCGGCCACGCGCCGCACCGGTGCGTCGAGATCGTGAAAGAGCTCATCGGCGATGCGGGCGGCAATCTCAGCGCCGTAGCCCCAGCTCATCATGTCCTCGTGCGAGACGATCACGCGATTGGTTTTGCGGACACTCTCGGCGATCGCCTCCCAGTCGTACGGCGTCAGGCTGCGCAGGTCGATCAGCTCCACGTCAATTCCCTTTTCACGATGAATCTTCTGCGCGGCCTGCAGCGCACGAGGGACCACCGCACCGTAGGTGACGACCGTCAGGTCCTTTCCTGGGCGGACGATCTTCGCCTTGCCAAAGGGAATCGTGTACTCCGGTCCCGGATACACTGCCCTGCCGAAGGTCTCGCGGTACAGGCGCTTGTGTTCGAGAAACAGCACCGGGTCATCGCAGCGGATCGCGGTCCGCAGCAGCCCCAGCGCATCGAGCGCGTTCGACGGCATCACAATGCGCACACCAGGCGTATGCGTAAAAATGCTCTCGCCTGACTGCGAGTGATAGATCGAGCCGCCGGTCAGGTAGCCGCCGATCGGAACGCGCACCACGAGCGGACAGCTGAAACCATTGTTCGACCTCCACCGCATCACCGATAGCTCGTTGCGCATCTGGTGCATCGCCGGCCAGATGTAGTCGAAGAACTGTATCTCCACCACCGGCTTCAGACCGCGCACCGCCATGCCGGTCGCGCGCCCCACGATGTTCGCTTCGGCCAGCGGAGAGTTCCACACGCGGTCATTGCCGAACTCCATCTGCAGCCCCGAGGTCAGCTTGAAGACCCCGCCTTTGCCCTTCAGCTTGCCTGCGCGCAGCGGCTCGTCGCGCGTCGCATCGGCCACGTCTTCGCCGAAGACGACGATCCTGTCGTCGCGCCGCATCTCGTCCTTCAGGCATGCATTAATCAGGTCCGCCATCGTGCGCTCAGTCTGGTCCGCCGTAGCCACCGGCTCGCTGTAGAAACGCGCGTTCATAGGACCCAGATTCTCCGAATACACATGCCGCAGGATCGTATCCGGCGCTGGCAGCGTCGCCATCACGGCCTTGTCGGCTGCACGTTGCACCTCGTCGTCCACCTGCCGCTCCAGCCGGTTGATCGCCTCCGCGTCCAGAATCCCCTCACGCAGAAGCCACATCTGCATCCGCGAAATCGGATCGCGCAGCGCGTCCGCCTCAAGCTCCGCCTGTGTGCGGTATAGCCGCTCGTCGTCGCTCAAGGAATGCGAGTATGGCCGGATCACATGACCATGCACCAGCGCCGGCCCTTTACCCGCGCGGCACCATGCCACCGCCTCCACCATCGCGTTGTAGCTCGCAATCGGATCTGTTCCGTCGATCTCCGCAAAGTGGAAGTTCGGGAAGTTCGCCACCAGCCGCGAGATGTTGCCGCCCGGAGTATTCGCCTCCACTGGCGTCGAGATCGCATAGCCGTTGTCTTCCACGACGTACAGCACTGGCAGCTTGCCGTTGCTCGCCGTGTTCAGCGACTCCCAGAACTCGCCCTGGCTCGTCGAGCCCTCGCCGATCGAGACATACACCACCTCATCGCCGTGAAACGTCACGTCCTTGAACTCGCGGTAGTCGCCCTCATGTTTCGCCGCGGCCTCAGGATGCTTTGCGAAGTAGCGCCCCCCCTCCGCGCAGCCCACCGCATGAAGGCACTGCGTCGCCGTCGACGACGACGGGCTCACGATGTTCAGCTTCGGACTCGACCAGTGCGACGGCATCTGCCGCCCGCCGCTGGCCGGATCGGCCGCCGCGCCGACGGCCTGCAGCATCTGCTCCTCGACCGTGTTTCCGAGCGCCAGACAGAGTGCACGATCGCGGTAGTACGGAAAGAACCAGTCGTATCCTGGCTTCATCGCCATGCCTGCGGCCACCAGCAGGGCCTCGTGCCCAGCGCACGATATCTGGAAGAAGATCTTCTGCTGCCGCTTCAGCACAATCTCGCGGTCGTCCGTCCTGCGCGACAGATACATCAGCCGGTAGAACTCCACCAGCTGCTCCCGCGTCAGCGACGTCTCCGCCACCCCGCCCTCCGCCTTCTTCTTCTCCACAACGCCACTGCCAGACTGACGAGCCATACGCCTTATCCTCAAACCTCGGAAGCGGCAGCCGGACCCGCGCCACCAAAGAAGATTGTACCGGGAAGCCGCATGACCTGACTTGCCCCTACGGCTCCCCTACAAGCGAATTTCCACTCACACTGTCAATGCCTCCTACTGAAGAGAGGCAACCCGCAGGCCGCCCCTGTTCCTGCGCCTCGCACTAAACGAACAGCGGAGCCAGCACCAGCGTAATCGTGGCGAGCAGCTTGATCAGCACGTGCAGGCTAGGGCCCGCGGTGTCCTTAAACGGATCGCCCACTGTGTCGCCCACGACAGCTGCCTTGTGCGCCTCGCTCTTCTTGCCGCCATACTGCCCGGTCTCGATAAACTTCTTCGCGTTGTCCCAGGCACCGCCGCCGTTGTTCATCAGCATCGCCAGCAGCACGCCAGCGATCGTGCCAACCATCAGCAGACCAGCAACCGCCTCGGCCCCGGCCAAGTTCACCGCGTGGCCCGCGATCGCCGGAACAGGAAGGATCGTGCCCGGAGCATAGCTCGCCGTCCCTGCCTGATAGCTCGAGCTGAAGTGCCGGAAGATCAGCCCGACCGCCACCGGCAGGCCGACTGCAAGGACTCCCGGTAGCACCATCTCCTTCAGTGCAGCGCCGGTCACAATATGGACGCAGCGTGCGTAATCCGGCTTCGCCGTCCCCTCCATGATGCCCGGGTTCTCGCGAAACTGCGCGCGCACATCCTGCACCACCATCTGCGCCGTCCGTCCCACCGCCTTGATCGCGAGCGAGCTGAACAGATACGTCAGCATCGCGCCCAGCAGCGCACCCACAAACACCGGAATCTGCGCCAGATTGATGTTCGTGAAGCTCCATCCCGCCGGCATGTAGCCGCCCGCGTGCGTCACCTTGTCTGTCACGATCGCCTTGATCTCCTCCAGGTACGCCGAGAACAGCAGGAACGCCGCCAGCGAGGCCGACCCGATCGCATAGCCCTTGGTCAGCGCCTTCGTCGTGTTGCCAGCCGAATCCAGCTTGTCCGTGCGCTCGCGAATCTCATGAGGCTGGTGCGACATCTCGATGATGCCACCGGCGTTGTCCGTAATCGGCCCGAAGGTATCCATCGCAAGGATGTAAGCCGCGCAGCTCAACATACCCATCGTGGCGATCGCCGTTCCGTAGATCCCCTTCTCGTAGTCGCCGATTCCCGCAACCGCTGCGAGCCCGCGCACGCCGAAGTAGTAGCTCAGCAGCAGTGCCGCCGAGATCACGATCACCGGCAGCGCCGGAGTCTCCATGCCCACAGCGAGCCCGCTAATGATGTTCGTCGCCGGTCCGGTCAGCGAAGCCTCCGCGATCGACTTCACCGGCCGATACACCGACTCCGTGTAGTACTCCGTGATCCACACGAACAGAAACGCCGTCGCCAGCCCGATCACGCCGCAGCCCAGCAGCCATATCGGCTGCACCATCGGCCCGTTGAGCATCGTATACACCGCACCGGCAAACCCAAGCAGCGCCAGCCCTGACGTCAGGTAGAACCCACGGTTCAGCGCATGCATCGGGTCTTCCTGCTCATTCGTCTTCACCACGAAGACGCCCACAGTGCTCGCAATCAAATTGATCGCATGCACGATCAGGGGAAACAGAATCCCCTTCACCCCGAACACCGGATACAGCGCCGCGCCCAGAATCATCGCGCCCACGTTCTCCGCTGCCGTCGACTCGAACAGGTCGGCGCCGCGGCCTGCGCAGTCGCCAACGTTGTCACCCACCAAGTCTGCGATCACCGCCGGGTTACGCGGATCGTCCTCCGGAATCCCCGCCTCCACCTTGCCCACGAGGTCCGCTCCCACGTCGGCGGCCTTCGTATAGATACCGCCGCCGAGCTGCGCAAACAGCGCGACCAGCGAAGCTCCGAATCCAAATCCCACCAGCTGATACGGCACCGCCCGCGGATTCTCAAGCCCTCCGAAGAACAGGAACAGCACACCGACGCCCAGCAGCGACAGCGCCACGACCACCAGGCCCGTCACCGCGCCGCCTCGCAGCGCCATCTGCAGCGCCTGGTTCAGGCTCGTCCGCGCCGCTGCGGCCGTGCGGATGTTCGCCCGGATCGAGCAGTACATGCCCGTATAGCCCGCCAGCGCCGAGCAGACCGCTCCCATCAGAAAGCTCACCACCGTCTTCAGCGCGTAAGGCGCCGTCCGCTCCGACATGTGATACCCGATGAAGAGCACCACCGCCAGCACCAGCGCAATCGCCCCGATCGTCCGATACTGCCTCTTCAGGAACGCCTCCGCCCCTTCGCGGATCGCATTCGAGATCATCTGCATGTCCGCCGTTCCCGTATCGGCCGAGATCACCTTGCGTGCCAGGATCAGCGCAGCCACCAGCGCCAGCGCGCCCACCCCCAACGCAATCCACAACCACATCCGCCCGTCGCTGCCATCCCCCACCGCAGATGTATAAGGAACTTGCTCTCCAACTGCCATAGCCAGAAGGCTTACCACATGCATGCAAAGGTCTCCTTGAAATCAGCCCAACATCAGATCCAGCAGATTATCCACTGTGCTCCCGGAAGTGCCCGCGATGCGGTGCCCTAAGAGCGGCCAATTAGAGCATGTGCCGATAAACAGGGTCAATGTATCGACAGGTTCAGGCCAACACGACTTGAGCCCCGATACACAAATCAAAGTAATAGCACAGGCGCCCACCTCCGCTAATGCCTTTTCGCCAAAGTGCCGATCAGGAAGACAGCGCAAATCATCGAGGTGTCCTGTGCATGTTCGCCGCTGTCTCCGCCTTACCCTGTGTTCTGCTCTCTCCCTCGCGCCATGCCTGCAGGCGCAGACCGCAGCCACCTCCAGCGCAGACAACATCGTCCCCAACCGCTACATCGTCGTCTACCGCAACGCCTCCATTCGAGGTGACGCCGAACTCCGCGCGCAGGCCGTCGGCGCCCGCGTTCAGCGCCACGACCGTCTCGGCATCGCCACCGTTCAAACGCTTCAACACTCCGCCTCGCCTCTTTCCGCGAAGATCACACTACCTCAGGAAGACGATCGCGCCATCATTCGCCTGCTCGCCGCGCAACCCGGCGTCGAGTTCGTCCTGCACGACCGCATCGTCACCGCGCACCGCCTCCGCATCCGTCCCGTGCCCGGCTCCCTCGACCCCACCTTCTCGGTCGTCTCCGGACCGGCCGCCGCCTTCGACACCTACTACAACTCGCCCCAGGGATGGGCCGTCCGTCAGGCAGGTGGCTACGGCCGCAACACTCCCGGCGGTCCAGCGCAGGGCCCCTGGGACACGACCACCGGTCGGGGCGTCCGCATCGCCGTCATTGACAGCGGGGTCGATGCCGCCCACCCCGACATCGCCCCGAATCTCGGCCTCAATGTCTCCGAGGTCGATCCCACCGTGCTTCCCAGCGTCTGCGACGACGGCTCCCTGCAGGATCAGGCCGGTCACGGCACCTGGACCGCATCGCTCGCCGCCGCCGCTCTCGGCCCCGGCACAGGCCGCGTCGTCGGAGTCGCTCCCACCGCAACCATCCTCAACATCAAGGTCCTCGAGCGCATGCCGCTGGCGATCGTCGGAGCCTCCAATGCCGCACGCTGTACCTCAGGCGACTCCAGCGGCGTCCGGCGCTTAGTTGGGTCATCCAAGGCATCGACGACGCCATCGCCAACCACGCCGACGTCATCTCCATGTCGCTTGGCGCCACCATCGATCTCTCCACTGGCGACGGTGCAGGCATAAAGGCGACCTTCGACCGCGTCACCTACGCGGCCACCCAGGCGGGAGCGGTCGTCATCGCGGCAGCGGGCAACAACGGCTACAACCTCTCGAACCCACGCTACGTCGAGATCCCCGCGCAGTCCCGCGGCGTCCTCGCCATCGCCGCCTCCACCAACCCCGACTGCATGGAGGACACCCGCACCGGAGCCGTCTGCGTTCCAGGCCCACCGCCGCTCGCCTACTACAGCACTACGGAGCGCCCCTCAATGCGCTCGCCGCGCCCGGCGGAAGCTACCCCTCAGGGTCCGACATGGCCGTCAGCGGGTGGGTTCGCGGAGCCCGCACCTCCGGCCTTCCCAACACGGCCGATGGCGTGCCCTCCGACCCCGGACACAGCTTCGGCTGTTTCGACCTCGGACACACTGCCTATGTCCAGGCCATCGGAACCAGCGCCTCGGCTCCGCTCGTCGCAGGCGCCGCCGCACTCCTGCGAGCCGCGCATCCTGACTGGGACGCCACAAAGACCGTCAACGTTCTGCGCTCCACCGCCACCACACCCACGCCCACCTCTGCCAATCCCCGAGATCGACACGGCCGACGCACTCAAACAGCCGTAAGAGAGGCCACGCTCAGCCCTTCATTCTGTCCTTCACGCTCTTGGCCAGCTTCTCGATCTCCTCGGCCTTCTTGCTCAGATCGGTTGGCGACAAGCCCTTGTCGCTCTGCACTTGCTCCTTGAAGTTCGACACCAGTCCTACCAGCTTTTCGGTGTCCGACTCCAGCCGCCTCTGCCGCTCGCTGTTCCGCGACCGAGCCTGTTGCTCGGCCATCCGCGCTCCCAGCATGTCAGGAGCCCCCGACGAATCGAGTCCACCCATCGGCGACATCGGAACCATCGGAGGGTAGTTCGTCCTCGGAGGCGGCGGCGGCTGCGGATTGCTCTGCCGCTGCCCCAGCACAATCACACCCGACGCGCCCACCAGCAGCGCCGTTCCTATCAGGGAAATCCGTCGTGTCTTCACGTGTCCCCCTCTCCTCGCCTTCCGGCTTTGCATCCAATCCACGAATTACTGCATTCTGAAGGAAACCCGAACTCAACCGCGAAAGCGAGATGCCAGTATCATGCTCCTTCTGGCCCAGGCCCTGCAAGAACCTCCCCCGGAAGAACGTCTCTCCCAGCTCCTCGCCCGGGAGTGGAACCAGGACATATCCGTCTTCCTTCACGAGAAACTGCCGAAGCTCATCGTCGTCCTCGTCCTCACCTTCATCGTCTGGCGCATCGTAATCTTCTTCGTCAACCGGCTACGCAAGCATGCCGAACTGCAGGTTGGCAACTTCCACCGCGCCGCTCAGCTCCGAACCATGGCCTCTATCCTCCGAGCCACCTCCTTTGGCGTCCTCGGATTCCTCGCCTTCCTGCAGGTCCTCACCATCTTCAACATTCCCTATCAACCGCTGCTGGCCTCGGCCGGCATCCTCGGCGTCGGCATCGGACTCGGAGCCCAGTCCATCTTCAAGGACATGCTCAACGGTATCTTTATCCTGCTCGAAGATCAGTACAAGGTCATCACTATCGCCGGTCTCAAGGGCACTGTTGAGGATCTCTCCCTCCGCAGTACCCGCCTCCGCGACGGCGACGGAACCCTCCACCTCATCCCCAACAGCCAGATCGCCACTGTCTCCAACCAGTCGCGCGACTTCTCCATCGCCTCGCTACCAGTCTCCGTCGACGCCACCGCGAATCCCGACAAGGTCATGGCACTCCTCCGCCGCGTCGCCACCGAGGTCCGCAACGATCCTGCATTCAAAGACATCGCCGTCGCCGACCCCGACATCGCCGGCGTCAACGACATCCGCGGCCGCGAGATCATCTACCCGATCAGCATCCGCGTCCGCGCCAACCAGCGCGACGGCGTCCTCCGCGAGTTGCGCCGCCGCATCATCCTCGCCTTCGAGAAGGATGGAATCCCCCTGGGAACCTCCTCCAACATGCTCGTCATGCAGCAGAAGCCGGACCCCACCGCCCCACCGGCCCCGCCAACCATCGGCGCATGAATAGTCGCTACAGCGCCTGGTTCATCGCCGCAATCAGCTCATCCACGGTTCCGACCGGAGGCAGGCATCCCTTGCCTGTGCAGACCACCGCAAAGCTGCCCGACGATTCGTCCTTCAACCACGGCAGATGCGGAAGCGTCTCCGCGAGCGTCGGCGGCAGCGCTGCAAGCTCCTCCCGCCGGAAGCGGATCACGCTCTTGTTCACCGCGTACCGAGCCAGCGCAACCGCCTCAAGCCTGCGGGCCTCCGCGTCGTCGCCGATCACGCAGACCTGAACAGGCCGCTGCACCATGCGCTGCAGCGCCAGCCCGTAGCTCGCCGCATACAGCCCGAAGTGCTCCACGATCCCCGCAAACGTCTCCAGCGTCTCCTGCGCCTTCACCGCATCGTCCTCGCGGCCGTTCAGAGCCTCCAGGCGCAGCAGCAGCGTCGCCGCTACGGAGTTCCCCGCCGGCGTCGGCGAGTCCTGCAGAGGCTTTCTCCGCACCGTCAAAGCGCCTAGGCGTTGCTCTCCACCCGCAGCTGCCTCGGTGTCGAAGAACCCTCCGCCAACCGGATCGTAGAACCGCCTGACCACCGCCCGGGCAATCGCCTCCGCGGCATCGTAGTAGCGAATCTCCCCAGTCGCCTCCCAGGCATCGAGCGCTGCATTACCCATGAACCCATAGTCTTCGAGAACTCCAGCGACGCGCTGCCCCGGACTCTGTCCTTCGCCATACGCCACGACATGCGCCATGCCGGCATCGCCGTCCCACGCGCTCTTCAGCACGCGGTCCAGCGATTTCAGGGCAAACTCCCGCACCTCCGGCATATCGAGCACACGCCCGGCCTCAAGGTATGCCGAGATGCACATCCCGTTCCAGCCCACGTATACCGTCTTATCCACATACGGCGTCGGCCTCTTCAGCCGCGCCGCGTACATCTTTCTCTTCGCAACCGTCAGCAGTTCCCTGGCCGTCTCCGGAGAGATGCCATTCGACTTCGCCACTCCCTCCAGCGTCCCGCGCACGTGCAGCACGTTCTTCGCAGGATTGTGATGCATGTCCCCGATATCGCCGATGTCGTAGTAGGCGCTCGCAACCGCAAGCTCCTCGGGCGTCAGCACCGCAGCCGCCTCATCCAAGGTCCATGTAAAGTAGTCGCCATCGTCGTCGAGGGAAAAGTCCGCGTCCTGCGAGGCATAGAATCCTCCGCGCTCGCGGTCGCTCAACCACTCGTCCATCCACCGGATGATCTCTCGCGCCACACGCGCGCACTCCGGTTCGACGAACGTCTGGAAGGCGTGCACATAGTTCTTCAGCAGTTCGCTGTTGTCGTACGCCATCTTCTCGAAGTGCGGCACCACCCATCGCTCATCCACTGAGTAGCGATGAAACCCGCCGGCCAGATGATCGTAGATTCCCCCGCGCGACATCTTTTCGAGCGTCACCATCGCGGCCGTCTTCGCGTCCTCGCCCACCTGCTCTCCAGCCCCCACCCATACCCGCGACGACGCATCCAGCAGAAGGTCGATCGCTCCCGAGTGCGGAAACTTCGGCTGCGACCCGAAGCCGCCCGAGCGCGCATCGAACTGCTTCAGCGCCGATCCCACCAGCTTCGCTACCAGCTCCGGCCCCGGATTCCCTGCCCGACCCACAAACGACTCGTTGTGCTCAATCGCCGCCATCACGCTGCCCGCCGAGTCGTTCACCTCCTCGCGCCGCTTCTGGAAGGCCTCGGCCATCGTCAGCAGCACGCGCGGAAAGCCCGGTCTGCCATGCCTGTCGTCCGGCGGAAAATACGTCCCTCCAAAGTAGGGCTTGCCCTCCGGCGTGAGAAACGCCGTCAACGGCCAGCCTCCTTGTCCACTGATCGCCGCTACCGCAGCCTGGTAGCGCGTATCGACGTCCGGCCTCTCGTCCCGGTCCACCTTCACCGCGATAAAGTGCTCGTTGATCAGCTTCGCCGTCTCCGCGTTCTCATACGACTCGCGATCCATCACGTGGCACCAGTGGCACCACACCGCTCCAATATCCAGCAGGACCGGCTTGTCCTCAGACTTCGCTCTGGCAAACGCCTCTTCACTCCACTCATGCCACTCCACCGGCTGATGCATCGCAGACCGAAGGTATGCTGAGGCCGCCTTCGCCAGGGCGTTCCACTGCTCCGTTTTCTGTCCGTCACTCATAATCACCAGTGTATTGCAGCGCGCTCCCTAAATCCCCGCAACACTCTATCTCATCGGCAAACAGCAAGGCCCGGACCGAAGCCCGGACCTGCCTTGCATGCGTTGAAATCCAGACTACTGCGGAGGAGGACCTGTCGGAGTCCCCGGAATCGGCTTCGGCGCTTCAGGAGCCTTCGGCGTCGTCAGTCCCGGAATCACGGGTGGCCGCGTGATGTTGCCCGTGGCCGCATCCTCAATCCTGATTCCGTACTTGTCCAGCAGATTCGAAAGCAGCTGCCCCAGCGCAACGCGATCCTTTGCGTAAGCCGCCAGCGCCGAGATCAGGTTATTATCGGCCGTCGCCAGGTTCCGCTGCTGCTGCAGAACCAGTGCGGTCGTCGAAGCACCCAGCCGGTACTTCTTCTGCTCAGCGTCAAGGCTCTGCGCCGCAAAGTCGCGCGAGGCCTGCGCCGCCTGCACCTGCGCCCGGTCGTTGGTCAACGCATACTGCCCGTTGATCACATTGATGCGAATCTGCGTATAGAGCTGCTGCAAACGCATCTCCGACTGGCGGTACTCCATCTGCGACCGCGCCTGGTCCGCCTGCGCAATCCGGTTCCGCAGCGGAATATTGATGCTCACGCCCACACCCTTGTCCGGGAAGTTGTTGTTGAAGGTGTTGCTGAGCACATCTCCGTAACCCGTCGTTGGAACGGGGCAGACTCCCGGACCAGCCAGTGCACAGTTCAGATTCGGATTTTGAGGGCCACCCAGCCCCGATCCACCGTAGAAGCCATACGCATCCACCGTCGGCAGCAGATTGTTCTTGAACGCCTTGATCGTGATCTCGTTGTTCTTCATGTTCAGCACGGCCTGTTCGATCTGCGGATTGTTCGCATACGCCTGCCGCACGAGATCTTCCGTCGGCATGTCCTCTTCCGGCAGCCGTTCCAGGCCCACGCGGTCGGTTGGAATCACTGGAGCAGCCGACAGCGTCGGATCATTCAGGTTCCGCGCGATCGCCTGCTTCATCAGCAGCTGTTGATACTCAAGGTTCGTCTGCGAGGCCACCAGGGCCTGCTTGTCCGTCGCCACCTGCGCGTCCGAGTTCACCACATCCAGCGGAGCCAGCGTTCCAATCTCCAGCTGCTTGCGGTTATCCGAGGTCAGCTGCGTCGACTGGGCCAGAGCGCGCGTCTTCGCCTGCTCGTCCTCATACGCGCTCACCAGACCAATGTAGATGTTCTCCACCTGGGTCACCGTGAACAGCAGTTGCTGCCGGAACGCGGAATCCGTAATCCGCCGGTCATTCTTCGCCTGCAGAAGCAAGCGCGTGTTCAGCCACGGTCCGAAGCCCTGCAGCAGGTGCTGCGTTCCCCTGATCTGGAAGAACGAGTTCACCTGCGGGCTGTAGGTCGCTCGGATGCTGTTCGTGGTCGTCCGCGAATTATTGAAGCTGAAATTCAGCAGGGTGCCCGTGACAAAGCCCTGTTGATAGCCGAAGTTGTAAGTACCAGTGTTCTGGTTAAGCGTATTGGTTCCAGTAAGGAACGTCGTGGACTGCTGCGTGCTTGCCGATTCGTACTGCAGCGTGCCTGTCAGCACCGGATCACGGTTGATCGGCAGCGGTCCACCGCCGTTGGTGCTCAGCACGATACCCGTAGCGCCGGCAGCTCCGCCACCCGCGCCGGTCGTCGTTCCGCCCGGACCACCGCCGCCCGTGATCGTGGATGTGGTTCCGCCAATGGTGTTCGTCACCAGACCCGTCGAAACACCGCGGATTGTTCCACCAGCCTTCGTACGCAGAATATCCGTGTCTGCAATATCCAGGTTGATGCGCGCAATCTCGATGTCGTAGTTGTTCTGCAGTGCAAGCATCACCGCATCCGACAGGCTCAGATAAATCTTGCCGTCGCGCAGCAGCTGAGCCAGTTGCGGCGAGTTGCCCAGCCGTGTCTCAGGAACGTTCGTCGCCGTATACGGCGCAAGCGGATTCCAAATATGGCTCTTCGGCTTCGTGTAATCCACATTCGTGTCCCGCAGATACAGCGGCTCGGTCGGCTTCGGCGCCGGAGCCTGCGGCAGCCCAGGGGTCCCTGTCGTGTCCGTCACCACCGGCTGCTGCGGCGCCGGTGCCGTGGGATTGGTCTGAGTCTGCGGCTGAGGGTTCGCCTGCTGCGCCACCACCGGTTGTGTGCTCACGCTCATCAGCAGCAATCCGATGCTCGCCGCCGCCTGCATATCCCTTAATCTCACGATGCGCTCTCCAACTCTTCCTTGTGTCATGCTCCCGTGTCATGCCCAGACGGGCACTTCCCTACACCTGGGCAATTTGCCGGAACTTCCCTCTTGCTTGCTAAACCCGGCACAACCCGCGCCAAGTCACAACGGCTCTTTCTCTCTCAGTAGCTCTCTAAGACGCGCAGCATGTTCCCAAGGACTCATAAAGATGATGATGACCTGCAGGAGACCTTCCCTGCAGACCAATCCAACCGGAAGGCTGCGGCTTGGCTCTGATACGCACACACCTGCCGCTTCGTTCCCACCGACTCCGCAAATTTTCCCCGATTCGCAACGCGCTAAGTATATCAACCCCCATCCGTTACTCCCCTCAACCGAGCCCGGGGAACCAACACTCTCACCTCATTCACGTCCCCCACGCTCGCATGTTACCGTCCATCTATCCCCATGCCTCACTGGAAGCTCACAGTCGCCTACGACGGCTCGTCCTACAACGGATGGCAGATTCAGCCCGGCCTCCCCACCGTCCAGGGAACCCTCGCCCGCGCCCTCCACCACATCACGGGCGAGATCGTTCTCCCCCAGGGCTCCGGCCGCACCGACACCGGCGTCCACGCCCTCGGACAGGTCGCCAGCGTCTCCCTCCAATCCCCCATCCCCGCGTCCAATCTCCAGCGCGCCCTCAACCACATCCTCCCCGCCAGCATCCGCATCGTCTCCCTTGAAGAAGCCCCCGCTGACTTCCACGCCCGCCACAGCGCCCGCCGCAAGACCTACGAGTACCGCATCGCCACCCAGCCCATCTGCCCGCCCACGCTCGCTCCCTTCGTCTGGAACTGCACATGGCCCCTCTCGCTCACCGACATGCAGCAAGGCGCCGCACACGTCATCGGAACCCACGATTTCACCTCCTTCGCCGCCACCGATCCCGACCTCGCCAACCGCAATGCCTCAGATGAATCAGATGAAGACGACAACACCTCGTCTGACGGGCCCGCAAAGACCGCCATCCGCACCATCTTCGCCTCCACCTGGCACCGCGACGGCGACCTGCTCTTCTACCGCGTCACCGGCTCCGGCTTCCTTCACCACATGGTCCGCAACCTCGTCGGAACCTTCGTCGACGTGGGCCGCGGACGCACCGCCCCCGGCCTCGTCCCCACCATCATCGCTGCCCGCTCCCGCACCGCCGCCGGCCCCACTGCCCCACCGCAAGGCCTCTTTCTCGTTGAAGTCGACTACTGACGTTTAGTAGAAGCGTCATTCCGACCCTGAGCGAAGTCGAAGGGGAAGAACCCCCGCATTAAACACCGCTCTCGCCGGCATAAATCCCAGTCTTCCGCCATCCCCTCGATCACACTCCACAAACCCAAACCCAAAATCGCGCTACTCTTCCTAGAAGCCATGTCTGCCGCCAACCATCAGCGCATCACGCAGCTTGCGACCCTCACCGCGGTCCATCGTGCCTTCCACTGGCTTCATCTCCATCAGCCGCAGATCCGCCACTGGCTCCTAGACACCGTCCGCATTCCCGCTCCCCCCTTCCACGAACAGCAACGTGCCGAGTTCTTCCTCGACCGCTTCCGCTCCCTCGGTCTCTCCAACGTCCACGCCGACGAAGAGGGCAACGCCCTCGCCGAACTCACCCCCGAGGACCACACCTCCGATCACCCCGTCATCCTGCTCTCCGCACACCTCGACACCGTCTTCCCCCCAGGCACCCATTGCGAACCCGTCGAGCGCACCGACACCCAGCGCATTCACTGCCCCGGCATCTGCGACAACGGTGCCGGCCTCTCCGCGCTCCTCGCCATCGCCGCTGCACTGCGCTACGCCCGCATCAACCCGCCCGCAACCATCCTCTTCGCCGCAAACGTAGGCGAAGAGGGCGAAGGCGACCTCCGCGGCAGTCGCTACCTCTTCGAGCACGGCACCTATCGCGGGCGCATCGCCGCCGCCATCGCGCTCGAGGGCAGCGGAACCTCAACCGTCGTCACCCGCGCACTCGGCAGCGTTCGCTTCCGCGTCACCATCACCGGTCCCGGCGGCCACTCCTGGTCCGACGCCGGAGCACCCAACCCCATCCTTCTCCTCAGCCGAGGCCTCGCAGCCATCGCAGACCTTCCCCTCTCCACCTCGCCCGTCACCACCCTCAACGTCGGCCACATCTCCGGCGGAACCTCCGTCAACTCCATCCCCTCCTCCGCCACCGCGCTCATCGAACTCCGCTCCACCCACTCCGAGCACCTTCACATCGCCACCCGTGAGATCCAACGAATCTTCGACGAACTCATGGCTCCGCTCGCAGCCACGTCCAACCCCGCAACGCATCACATCGAGACCATCGGCGACCGCCCAGCCGCTTCTCTTCCCGACAACTCCGCCCTCCTCTCCACCCTCCGCGCCGTCGACCGCCACCTCAACCTCTCCACGGAGCAGCGCCTCGGCTCCACCGACGCCAACCTCCCCCTCTCCCTCGGCATCCCCGCCCTCGCCATCGGCACCGGAGGCATCGGAGGCAACATCCACACCATCGAGGAGTGGTACGACCCCACCGGTCGCGAGACCGCTCTCCGCCGCATCCTCCTTCTCCTGCTCGCCGCCACCCAGATCGCTCCCAAGCTCGCCGCCGAATCAAAGCAGGAATCCTCCGCAACCGTCTCCTGAGCCGGGTGCCGGTGCCCCAGGACCTGCCCTGAGCGCAGTCGAATGGGTCGCTTCTGAGACCTGGGATCATTCGAGCGGAGCGAATCCTTTGCTAGAACGAAGATTTCCTGCGATACACTCAAGCGCGTGAAAGCCCCCATCGCAGTCATTCTCCTGCTCGCCGCCGCGGCGCACGCCCAGTCCGTGCCTCAACCCATCCCGCCGCCCCTCACGATCAGCACCATCTACATCAACGGAAACATCCTCACCGGCGCGCATCTGCGGCCCGACGACCCCTCGCCGACACCCGCGCGCGTCTCCGCAATCGCTATCGGGGGAAGCGGCGCGATTACCGCTGTCGGCGAAGACTCGGCTGTGCTCTTTCGCAAAACCGCGAATACGAAGATCATCGACCTCCACGGCGCCTTCGTCATGCCCGGTTTCATCGACGCCCACACCCACATCGCCGGAGCCGGTCAGCAGAAGCTGACGATCGACCTGGACGGCACCAAATCACTCACTGATATGCAGCAGCGCATCCGCGACTACGCCGCCAAACAGCAGCCCGGCGCCTGGCTCCAGGGTGGAGGCTGGGACCAGACCAAGTGGCCCACCAAGACTCTCCCCACCCGCCAGGACATCGACGCCGTCACGGCTGGCCACCCCGCAGTCCTCGAGCGCACTGATGGCCACATCCTCGTCGCCAACTCCGCCGCCCTCGCCGCCGCACACATCACCCGCGACACCCCCGACCCCGCAGGCGGCAAGATCGACCGCGACGCCAAGGGCGACCCCACAGGCATCGTCCGCGAAGGCCCCGCCACCTCGCTGCTCTTCAACATCGTCCCCCCACCCACGCCGGAACAACGCCGCAAGGCCTTACTCCTTGCCATCAATGATGCCCTCGCCAACGGCGTCACCTCCGTCGAAGACCTCTCCTCCTGGGACGATTACTTCGTTCTCCAGGATCTCCGCAGTAAAAACCAGCTCCACCTCCGCATCAGCGAGTGGCTCGCCTACGACACCCCACTCGATACTCTCTTCGAGCGCCGCACACCCGGAGTACCCGGTTACACTGACCCGTTCCTCCACACCGGCATGCTCAAGGGCTACATGGACGGCTCACTCGGCTCCCGTACAGCCGCCCTCGCCGCCCCCTACTCCGATGACTCCAAGAACTCCGGCATCCCCCGCTACGATCAGGACAAATTGAACGCCATGGCCATCGAGCGCGCCGAAGCGGGCTTTCAACTCGGCTTCCATGCCATTGGTGACCGCGCCAACCACATGGCCCTCGAAGCCTTCCAACTCGCCATCAACGCCCGTTCCCAGCAGCAAAAGGAGGCCACCGCTCGCGCCGAAGCCAACCTTGGCACACGGCTCATGCCTAAATCCGACGACCCTCGCTTCCGCATCGAGCACTCCCAGGTCCTCCTCCCCGCCGACTTCGACACCTACTCCAAGCTCGGCATCATCGCCTCCATGCAGCCCTCCCACCTCCTCACCGACATGAACTGGGCTGGCGACCGCCTCGGCCCCGACCGCGCCAAATACTCCTACGCCTGGCGCTCCTTCCTCGACCATAATGTCGTCTTGGCCTTCGGCACCGACTACCCCGTCGAGTCCATCAATCCCTTCCGCGGCCTCTACGCCGCCATCACCCGCCAGAACGAAGCCGGCACACGCACCTACGAACCCCAGGAAAAACTAACCTTCAACGAAGCCCTCTACGCCTACACCCAGGGCTCCGCCTTCGCCGACTTCCGCGAAAAAGAAAAAGGCCGTCTCGAGCCCGGCTTCTTGGCCGACTTCATCGTCCTCGACCGCGACATCACCACCGCCACCCCGCAGCAGCTCCTCCACACCCGCGTCCTTCAAACCATCGTCAACGGCGAAACCGTCTATACAGCGCCAAAATAACTTCGCCTAGACTCAATTCCACAGCGTTGTCATCTCGACCCGAGCGCAGCGGAGCAGAGAGAGCCGCTTCTCCACCACCGAGCACCGCCCAATCACTTGCCCCGCCTATCCCCATCCACCATCGCCCACCTCCTGCTCCTCGCCGTCGTCGCCGTCTGGGGAGCCACCTTCGCGCTCATCAAGGACGCCCTCCGCGACGCCTCCCCGCTCCTCTTCAATCTCCTGCGAATGACCCTCGCCGCCATCGCACTCGCCCTCATCAATCGTCGCCAACTCCGCTCCATCCCTCGCACCACCCTCGCCGCCTCAGCCGTCGTCGGCCTCTTCCTCGCCGCTGGCTATCAGCTTCAGACCGCCGGCCTCGCTCGCACCACCGCCGCCAAATCCGCCTTCATCACCGGACTCGTCGTCGTCTTCGTCCCTCTGTTGACCGCCATCCCCGCGATCCGCCCCGCCAGCGCGCACCCTCCGCGCGCGGCCGCATACCTCGGAGCACTCCTCGCCTTCGCCGGCCTCCTCCTCCTCACCGCACCCGCCGGAACCACTGCCTCAAACATCTTCACCTCCATCAGCCTCGGCGACCTCCTCACCCTCCTCTGCGCCATCGCCTTCGCCGGACACCTCCTCTCTCTCGCCCACACCTCCTCCCAGATCCCAATCCCCCAGCTAGCCACCCTGCAGATCACCTTCGCCGCCGCCTTCATGCTCCTCACACTCTCCTTCGGAGGCCCCATCTATCTCACCCTCACCCCACGCCTCATCACGGCCCTCGCCATCACCAGCCTGCTCGCCACCGCCGCCGCCTTCACTATTCAGAGCTGGGCCCAGCAGCATCTCCCTCCCACGCACACCGCACTGCTCCTCACCCTCGAACCAGTCTTCGCCTGGCTCATCTCCTTCCTCTTCCTCCACGAGCGCCTCAGCCCTCGCTCCCTCGCAGGAGCAGCGCTCATCCTCACTGGCATCCTCTTCACCGAACTCCTACCCACATCCGCCCCAACTCCCACGCACCCATCCTGAACTCCATCCATCCGATCCTCATCTTCCTCCGTCAGATACCCATCCCATTGGGGAGACCACCTTTGCCAATCCTTCGCGTCTAATCAACCGGATGACTCCCTAATCGCTCTCACCAGCGAATCCGGACAAAGACTATACTTAAGACTCCGCCCGCTCCCCGGTGTCCGGGCGACAGGAAGCAATCGAAAGAGGTCTCATTTACCGATGGACACACCGACAAGCACCAACCCAAGCTGGCTCGAGCGGCTGCGCACACACCGACTCAGCACGACCTTCGCACTCCTGGCCACGCTCTCCGCCGGCATCCTCGCAGGCTCCATCCTGACCCGCGGCGTCAGCGGCAAGGAACAGACCCGCGTCGATACCTCCGACGCCAAGCCGCTCGTCGTCCCCGCGGCCGCCTCCCTCTCCAACGGCTTCTCCCAGATCGCCAAACAGGTCGGTCCCGCCGTCGTCAACATCAACACCGAGTCGCTCCCCAAGCAGTCCACCACCAAGGGCCGCCGTCGTCCCGGCCAGCGTCCTCCCAGCGGCGACGACCAGGGCGACATGCAGGACTTCTTCAACCGCTTCTTCGGAAACCCTGGCGGCGGTGACGATGACGGCCAGTTCGGTCCCAGCGAGCGCCGCGCCCTCGGCTCCGGCTTCATCGTCGATTCCCGTGGCTACATCATCACCAACAACCACGTCGTCGACAAGGCCGACAAGATCTACGTCAAGCTCTCCACCGACCCTGACGGCGGCCCCGACACTGAAGGCCGTCCCGCCACGGTCATCGGAACCGACAAGGACACCGACATCGCCGTCATCAAGATCGACACCGACAAGCCTCTGCCCTCCGTCAAGCTAGGCAACTCCGACGGCGCGCAGGTCGGTGACTGGGTCCTCGCCGTCGGCAGCCCCTTCGGCCTCTCCCAGACCGTCTCCGCCGGCATCGTCTCCGCCAAGAACCGCTCCATCGACGAGCCCACGCCCTCCGGCGTCTCCCAGTCGCAGTTCCAGAAGTTCATCCAGACTGACGCCGCCATCAACCCCGGCAACTCCGGCGGTCCGCTCGTCGACATGGCAGGCCAGGTCATCGGCATGAACACCGCCATCTACACCCAGTCCATGGGCTCCCAGGGCGTCGGCTTCGCCATGCCCTCCAACATCATCGTCAACGTCTACAACAGCCTCATCGGGCCGGAGCATAAGGTCGTCCGCGGTTCCATCGGAATCTCCTTCCAGTCCTCGCTCAGCTCCGCAGTCGGCCGCATGTACGGCTTCAAGAACGGAGTCATCGTCTCCACCGTTACGCCCACCGGCGGAGCCGCCAAGGCCGGCATCCAGCCCGGCGACGTCATCGTCTCCATCGACGGCCGCGAGATTAAGGACGGCGACGACCTCGTCAACGACATCTCCGCCCGCAAGGTCGGCACCACCGTCAAGCTCGGCTACCTCCGCGACGGCAAACAGAACACCGCCAACGTCGCCATTGGCGACCGCAACAAGACCTACGCCGATCTCGCCGGGAACAACGACGACGACGACAACAGCCCGCAGGAGTCTGACGCCGGCCAGAGCAAGCTCGGCATCACCGTCTCAGCCATCCCACCCACCGTCGCCCAGAAGACCGGGATCTCCAAGGGGGTCATCGTTACCAACGTCCGCCCCGGCTCCTTCGCTGACGAGATCAACCTTGTCAAGGGAACCATCATCACTGAGATCAACAAGAAACCCGTCACCGATGAGGCCTCCTACCGGGCCATCGTCACCGCCCTCAAGTCCAAGGATGATGTGGTCTTCGTCGTCCACTCGCCCCTGCAAAAGGGCGGCGGAAACTCCTACGTTGGAGGAACCCTCCCGTAGGCCCTCCACTGGAAACCTTCGAGAAACTAAGGGGAGTGGCCCAGCCACTCCCTTTTTCCATCTTCAGTCCTCTACGATGTGTCATCCTGAGCGGAGCCCAGCGGAGTCGAAGGACCCGCATTTCTTCCGGCCCCTGCCGTAATCTCCGAGGACGGAGCGCAGTAGTAATGCCGGACCGGGTTCAGGGGTAAACCCCAACCCTCATAAACAAGAGGCTTTCGCGGACGCCAATGATCCGTCTTGCTTCAAGGCAACGGCTTCAGCCGTGCCGCAAGTCTCCTGTTTTCAAGGAGGATTTAGCCGCCGAGGTTACGATTTTCGCCCGCGGAGCACTTTTCAGCACCCTCCTCATCCCCCGGGTCTCTCCCTATATCCATATCCGCCTCCCCAAAAAGCTGTACCACACTGTCAACCTTTTCTTGCATCCCCTTTACTCTCGGGATACCCTTATACGATAGTAATGATTTGACAGTAGGCTCCCCGGCCATCTGCATCATACTGCTCACGCGAGGTCTCACAACTCCATGCGGCCAGGCCGACTCCTTACCTCCGCCCTTCTTCTGGCAACCGCCCTGACCCCTTGTATCGCGATGACGCACCCCCGCCGCGGACCCACCTCGCCCACCAAACGGAAGCCCACCGCCAAGCA
Organism: Edaphobacter aggregans DSM 19364; assembly: GCF_000745965.1. GTDB lineage: Bacteria > Acidobacteriota > Terriglobia > Terriglobales > Acidobacteriaceae > Edaphobacter > Edaphobacter aggregans. The sequence continues at coordinate 100,977 of NZ_JQKI01000016.1, forward strand.
CACCTCCGGCCAACGCTCCATCGACGACAACCGCGCCACCGAGATCCAGGACGCCCTCGTCCGCTCCGGCTACATGACCGAGCCCAGCGGCCACTGGGATTCGGCCACCGAGAGCGCCATGCGCAAGTTCCAGTCCGACAACGGCTGGCAGACCAAGCTGATGCCCGACTCCCGCGCCATCATCAAGCTAGGCCTCGGCCCCTCCCAGAACTCCAACCTCGAAGCCGCCGCAACCACCAGCTCCGATCGCTGAAGCCCACCCCTCCTAGCGCAACGTACCCCAAAAACAAAGTTTTTGGGGTACAAAGTCCGGTCAGCCGGCACCTTGCCTTACGCCCGATGCCCTTGCTGTTGTCTCTGAGGTAGAGCGGGGCTTCAGAGGATGCTGAAAAACTGTGTTTTGCTTATGGGCACGGCTTTACAGGCTGCGGAAAAACTCTCTGAGTTTTTAAATTGGTAAAAGAGGAGATTGCGAGGCGACGATCTTCAGCAAGGCGCAGTGTTCAGCTATATCAGTGCGGAGCAGCGGGTTCCGCCGGACCATCCGCTACGAGCGATTCGGCCGATGACAGATGCTGCGCTGTCGGAGCTGTCGGCGCACTTCGACACGACGCTGTATGCCGTCGGTGGGCGTCCCTCCATTGCGCCGGAGAAGCTGGTGCGTGCGCTTCTGCTGCAGGCGCTGTACTCGGTGCGCAGCGAGCGGCAGTTGATGGAGCAGCTGGATTACAACCTTCTGTTCCGCTGGTTCGTGGGCCTGAACATGGACGACACCATCTGGGATGTGACCGTGTTCACCAAGAACCGCCAGCGTCTGATGAAGGGCGAGGTGGTCGAGCGGCTGCTGGCCGTCGTCGAGCAGGCGCATGCCCAACAGCTGTTGAGCGAAGAACACTTCACCGTGGATGGCACGTTGATCCAGGCCTGGGCAAGCCGGCGCAGCTTCCGGGAGAAGCAGGACCCGCCGGATCGCGGCACGGGAGCGCGCGGGCGCAAGCTGCTGCGCGACACCACCCATGAGTCGGCCACCGATCGGGAGGCGCGGCTGTACCGCAAGAGCTCCTCCGCCGCGGTGGTGCCGAGCTATCTGGGCCATGTGCTGACGGAGAACCGCAACGGCCTGGTCGTGCAGGCGCTGGCCACTCCGTCCAGCACCACCGCCGAGCGAGACGCGGCGCTGCGCATGATCAACCTGCACCGGCAACGAAGGAGACCGTCTGGCTCGATGACGCTGGGGGCAGACAAGAGCTATCAGCACGAGTCGTTCCTCGAGCAGATACGCACCCGGCAGGTGGTGCCGCACGTCGCCGAGTATGCACCGAACCCCAAGTGGACCAAAACTTGCTGACCGAGGCCGAGCGCTCGAGCGACGGCTTCCGGCTGAGTCAGCAGAAGCGCAAGCTGGTGGAGAAGGTCTTCGGCTGGGCCAAGCTGGACCGCGCGCTCCACCAAGTCAAGCTGCGTGGCTTGCGCCGCGTCAACTGGCTGGTGCAGCTGGTCGTCCAGCACCTTCTTCATCAACTGCTCTCGACCACGCGCCGTCTCACGGGCATGATAGTGGTAGTCCATCTGACCTCCGAAGTCACTCATTGCTCGTCACAATCAGCTTCTTCGTTCTCGGTCAGATGGACAACAACCTAGTGAAACTTCATAGCTAAAGGCTGATCGCTAAAAGACTCGCCAACCATTTCTTCGCTCTTCTTCCAGAGCGCCTCGGCATTGTTGGGATCAAGCGCATATCCGCGTACTCCTTCGCTAATAGCGCTGATGGTCACGTCGTCCGATACGATCTTGCCGACATGACAGTTCTCGCAATACTGGCCACCAATCTCTCCAGCCGAGGCGACGACACCCGCCCACACGGAAGTTGCGGCTCCCTGAGGGACCGTCTTGAATTGGAAGGGTCCTTTACCCTCTGCTTCAAGCTGCTTACTCATCTGGTCGACCATGGCTTGCAGGTGGCTCGGATCCATGTGGCGGGCCAACTCGGTCTGTATACCGCCAGGATGCACGGCTGCGGCACGTACGCCACGCCCGCGATGCCGTTGATCGAAAGCTACAGCAAAGAGAATGTTTGCCGTCTTCGATCGGCCATAAGCGACGAAGGGGTCATAGGGTGTGCGCTCAAAGTTGGGATCGTCCAGGTCGACGTTGGCGAAGCGATGCCCCGAAGAAGACAGATCGACCAGCCGCCCTCCGCTACCAATAAGCGGCGCAATCCGATTGACGAAGACAAAGTGGCCCAGGTGGTTGGTGCCGAACTGTGTTTCAAAACCGTCTGCCGTATGTCCGAACGGTGTGGCCATCACTCCCGCGTTCGCGATGACCACGTCGAAGGGTTCACCTTTTGCTAACAGTCCGTCGGCGCAGGCTCGCACGCTCTTAAGGCTGGCGAGGTCTAGTTCAACGAGCCCGAAGCTTCCACCGGAGGCCGCAGCGTCCGTTCGTACCTGGGCGGTCGCCGCTTCAGCCTTAGTCAAATCTCGCGCCGCGCCAACCACCTGCGCACCATGCGCAGCCAGAGCCCGCGCAGTCTCGATACCAAGCCCAGCTGAAACTCCCGTAACGAGAATCCGTTTGCCCTGTAAATTTACGCCAGACAGCACATCTTCCGTTGTTGAGGTCGCACCAAACACGTTCGCCATTCTCTTCCTCCTTGAACCAGCCGTTCCAGGCGTGTGCTTGCGCACCGATATTGACTGTCGCTCTCGGCTGGGAATAAAACGGAGAGTGACTCCGTAAAAGACTACGATAATCGGAGACGGCCTCCGGTTGCAAATATTTTGGGCATGACCACAAAACATTCACAACTCGTTAGTCGGAAGCCCCGCGCAGATGCGCAGCGCAACCGGGAGCGCATTCTGGAAATAGCGAAGAAAGCTTTCACCCGGTCAGGCGCAAACATCAGCCTGGACGATGTCGCCAAGAGGGCAGGCGTTGGTGCGGGAACTTTGTATCGCCATTTCCCCACCCGCGAGGCACTCCTTGAGGAGGTCTATCGCACCGAAGTAGAAAAGCTAGCGGCGGCAGAGAGGGAGTTTGCCAGGACGATGCCACCCATCGAGGCATTGCAGGCCTGGATGTTGCTCTTCGTCGACTATATTGCGACCAAGCAGATCATCGCACCGGCACTGAATACTCTTGTCGGAGAACACTGTAAGGTGTTTGAAGCATCAGGCGCCCAAATCATAGGAGCGATCAACGCTCTGGTGGAACGCGCTATCAAGAGCGGCGACATACGTTCCGATCTTGCCCCCCTCGATCTGCTTCGGGCTCTTATCGGCGTCTCCAACGTGGCGTCCGCGCCAGACTGGCAGCAAAGCGCAAGAAGACTCGTGCAGATCCTCATCATCGGTTCGCGGCCGATCACTTAGAGCAGGTATCTTTATGTGTGGGTGCCCACCCGCTGCCACTCATCGAGGTCTCAATGATGTAAGTTGAGTAGGGCCTTACCCCAACACCGATACCTTTACCGGTACTTGTATGAGGGGTGGTTTTCGGCTGCGACCCGAGGTAACACGAGTTGCTGAATCCGACTCCGCCTCTACCGCCCTGCGCGTCGGCGGTCTGCGGCGTCCTGGCTTGATCGTGCGAGGAATAGTCTCTTGTCAACATCACGATGAACTCGCGTTCTGTCTCTTTGAAGATCGTCGATTGAAGGTGGGTGGGAGGCGGGGATGAACCAAACGCCGCATTCTGCACCCGGGGAAGCTCCTTAATTTCCGTGAGTGCCCATCTCAGTTCGTTGATTCTTTAAGAGCAGTTCGCAGATCCATTGCTGCAGGCTCCGAAGCCGCTCTGCCACTCTTCAGCCCTTCTAAAGGTAATCATCTGTTCTTCGTCAGACTCAGCGTGAATACCGTCCTCTCTCGATTCAATTCCTCGAGGCAGACACTACCACCGTGCTCTTCAGCTATTCGACGAGCCAGGGTGAGCCCCAGGCCTGTTCCGTTGGGTTTTCCTGCGGTCACGAATGGATCGAACAACGTACTCCGGACAGAGGCAGGTATGCCGGGACCATTGTCCACGATTGTGAGGTAGATCCGTTCATCGACTTCCGTCAGGTGGACCTTCACCTCAGGCACACGAGTTGAGCGTGTCGCAGCTTGGCAGGCATTGAGCAGCAAGTTATATATGGCACTTTCAAGATTCCTCGCATCGATGTCTGCTTCCGCCGGCGGTAACTTGCCAACTGTGATGGAAACGTTCTGTCCGTCTGGATGAAACTTCACTGCCGCAACAGCTTTCTCAACTACCAAGGAAACGCGCGCATGGACAAGCGGATTTTTCCGTCCGCTACTACCGAATTGCAGTAATGAATCGATGCGGTCCGTCATCGCGAGCACTGCTTCTTGAATTTCGAGCAGCAGATCAGCCCGCGCGCCCGCACATAAATCGTGGCGCTCGAGGAACTCGGCGTTCGCATAGATCGCCGTGAGCGAGTGGCGCATATCGTGGGATATCGAGCATGCCATCCTGCCGATTGCCGACATCCTCTCTGCCTCTATCAGTTGGCGTGGTGCATGCAGCTGCGGTTCGTTTCGCAGATCCAGACCAACGCCCTTATCAAACACGAGGATATTGCCGCGGTCTGAAATCTTTGTTTTCCTACGGTGTGTTCTCACTGTTCCCCTGTGTTCCCTGCTCTTGTTGCTCACGACAAGTTGCCTCGAAGTTAATCACTGGTGGTGAAGAACACGGCGCCACTGTTTTTATTCCCGGCGCAAATAAATAGCTTCGACGTGTTCTCGAAATCTAAATTCAGGATGGAGGCCGCTGCCAATGCCCTTGCCCTCTAGCTACGAGCGCAATGTTCTGATCATTGCCCCGCTTCATAGAAGGAATATGTCGCTGTGTAAGGAACTCTGCGCGTTGCGCTCTGGCTGCAACTACCGTCAGGCGCATTTTCCCCGTGCGTCCCGGTACGCTGGACAACACAATCTCTGAAAACGTTCAGGAGTTAAGCACGCAGGCCCCGCATCCGTCCGTTGACACAATCCAACAGTTCACCATCGTCACGAATCCCTATTCGGCCGAGTATGGCCGCGCGCCCGGAGCAGCTCTCTCTGTCAACACGATGGGCGGCAACAACCGCTTTCATCTCCTTGCCTTCGAATATCTCCGTAACGACTTTTTCGATGCGACGGACTACTTCACCAAGCGCAGTCAAACTCGCAAGGCACAAAACAATCAGCACCAGTTTGGCGGAAGCGTCAGCGGCCCCATCATCCACGATCGCCTCTTCGCCTTCTTCAACTACGAAGGCACCCGCATCAAGCAAGGCGTCTCCCGCACATCGACCGTGCCTCTGCCGAATGAGCGCATCGGCGACTTCAGCCCCGCTACCGCGGCTTTACTCGGCGTGAAATATCCCACCATCTACGACCCCCTCACCAACAAACCTTCCCCAACAATCAGATTCCTGCCACGCGGCTCAGACAATGCCATGCAGGGCATCATCGCTCTCTTTCCGCAGCCTAACCGGCCGGGGTCAGCTCAACAATTACTTTCGCAACGCCGGCCTGAGCGACAACAACGACAGCTATGACGGCCGGGTTGACTGGACCGCCTCCAAAACCGACAACCTTTTCGTCCGCTACAGCTATATCAGCCGCTCGCGCTTCATCCCCGGTAACTACGGAGGCATCGCCGACGGCACCTCGACCTCCGCATTTGGCCGCCAGAAGATTTACTCCCACAGCGCAGTCCTCGGCTGGACCCACATTCTCTCTCCCAACATTCTCAACGAATTTCATCTGGGCTTCATCCGAAATCGGTCGATTGCCCAGCAGGATCCCTTCGGCTTGAACGCTGCGGACGAATTTGTTCCTGGCATCCCCAACAACCCAGCCGTCGCCGGTGGCGTTCCGTTGACTCAATTCGCCAACTTCACCTTCATCGGCTCGCCCGACTTCCTGCCCAAATCTCAGACGCCCCAGCAGATTCAGTGGGTCGACACGGTCTCACTTGCACTGGGCAAGCATTCACTCAAGCTAGGCGGCACCCTCTACGCTCCCATGCGCAACATCTTCCAGGATGAGCCGGCACTCGCGGCGATCTTGGCTTCACCGGCATCTTCAGTTGCCGGCGCGGCGGTGCGAGCAATCACTGCCTTGCGCCCGGCCTCTCTTACGCGGACGGACTGCTCGGCCTCGCACAGTCGACGCAGCTGACCAACGTACAATTCGTGGACCAGCGGCTCTGGATGGTCTCGGGCTTCGCGCAGGACGATTGGAAGCTGCTGCCAAATCTCACCGTCAACCTTGGGCTCCGTTACGACTTCGCTACCCCGGCCCTGGAAGGCAAGAACCAACAGGCCAACTTCGACCCCACTGCCAACGGAGGCGCCGGCGGACTAGTCTTTGCCAAGAGCGGCTCTCTCAAGGACCGCGCGCTGATCAACCCCAACTACAAGAACTTCGGCCCACGCCTCGGCATCTCCTATTCTCCGGATACGAAGACTGTCATTCGAGCCGGATATGGCTACTATTACTCGATGTTTGAGCGCTTCGGCAGCGAGAACCAGCTCGCACTCAACCCGCCCTTCCTTATCAACAAGGCGCCGGCGGTTGCCTCAAACTCTACGACTCCAGCTCTGATTACCCAGAATGGCTTTCCGCAAACTTCCTGGATCCCTCGACGATCAATCTGTCGCAGCTTCAGGCCTTCCATCTCCGCACGATGAACCCGCACGCCCGGCTCCGAACGTGCAGCAGTGGCGCTTCGGCTTCCAGCGTGATCTGCCCAGCAAACTTACCGTCGAGGTAAACTACGTTGGCACCAAGTCCACCCATCTCGACGTCATCAGCGATCTCAATCAGCCCAGCATCGCCTCCCCTAGCGCACCCAGCAAGGTTCCTTTCGCTAACTTCGGCTACATCGAATACACCAACTCGATCGGATTCGGAAACTATAACGGCCTCGAGGCGACGCTAACTCGCCGCTTCGCCAGTGGCTTCAGCTTCCGCACTGCTTACACCTACTCCCGCAGCCTCGACAATACACCGCAGGAGCTTGAGAGCAACTCCGGAGCACCCCCCCGATGGGAGAAACTACGCTGCCTGGTACAGCCTCAGCGACTTCGACATCCCGCATCGCATTTCCGCAAACTACGTTTACGAGTTGCCCTTCGGCAAGGGCAAGACCTTCGCCAACCACGGAATTCTCAGCTCCATCCTCGGCGGTTTCCGCACCTCGGGCGTCTACACCTACTACAGCGGTCATCCTTTCACCGTCAACGGCGGTGGATGGCTCGGCACGGCACTAGATCCATACGGGGCAGCCACCGCCACTGTCAACCTGATCGGCAAGCCCACGCTGGTCCACAATACGGACTGTTGGTTCTACGCCGCGCAAAACCCGCAGTGCCGCGCCAACGCTCCCAACCTCACTGATGCCTTTTCGCTCACGGCTCCCGGCGTCATTGGCAACAGTGGTCGCAACACGCTCCGGGGTCCGCACACCAACGTTTTCGACGCTGCGCTCCTGCGCGAATTCCCAATCCACGAAATAGCCAACCTTGAGTTCCGTTGGGAGGTCTTCAACGTCAGCAACACACCTCTCTTTGGCCAACCCAACAATAACTTCTCCAGCGGTGCGGCCGGCCAGATCACCACGCTTTCAGGCGACCCCCGCGTGATGCAGCTCGCCCTCCGTCTTTCCTATTAACAGTCTGTACCACCCGAGGCTGGATACTGCGTTTTCAGCAGTGTCCAGCCTTTCTCTTGCCTCCTTTGCTTTTCCTGGTTGTGACGTCACGTGTAGCAGGTCGCGCAGAGGCCTTTCCTGCTCCAAACAATTGCTGAACAGACTGTGTTGAGCAGGCGCTCAACGTCGGTGTTCGTGCGGGTGCGCTTCCATGCATTAGCATGCGGCGCTGACACGAAAAAAGTATTTTCGTGAAAGTATCCCAAAGTATCCCAATTCCAGGAGGACCCGGATCGGCTTCTTGCCGATGCTCTTATATCTTGCTGATAAGAAATGAAATCTGGTGGCCCGGGCAGGAGTCCAACCTGCGACCTTCGCGTTAGGAGTGCGTTCAATGAAGTTTTGCACCGATTCGCACAGGAACGCATAATGACGGTTAACATAACTATTTACAGCTACTTACTGGAATCAGCTAGACGCCAATCGTTGCACACAGACGCCCTAAACTCCACTTAAAAGTATCCCCAAAGTATCCCCAAGCGGCTATGATGGCGATACGGAAGACAAAGGGGGATCTGTGGCAAGGGGACCAAAACCGCAGAAGATTCGTGGGGTGTACTGGCGCGAGGATCGCAATGCCTGGGCCGCACAGTACCGGGCAAACGGTAAGTTAGTGCGTAAGGTTTTCGGACCAAACCCGGAAGACCGACAACAGGCTATTGCATGGTTGGAGGATGCCCGGTCCCTGAAGCGCAAAGAAGGTGCTGACGCGCTGCCCGTAAAGGCAACAGAACCGATCCTTACCATGGCGGAAAAGAAGGCACTGCGAGACGAAAAGGCCAGCGGCGTGACCGTCGGGGAGCTATGCGACGATCTCAAGGACTACATCGCCAAGCATCCCACTCAATACAAAGATCAGGTCAATCCACCTAGGCGCCTTGATCGGATCAAGGCAGGTCTCGGAGGTCGACACGCTGCTGGCCTCAAGCCGCGCGAGGTCGAGGCTTGGCTGGACGGACTCACCAATGGACACACCCAGAAAGCCAAGGACAAAGGGAAGCCGCTCGCCGACGCTTCCGTCAACAGATACCGAGTCATGCTCAGCGCCTCGTACAAGCGCGGCATCAAGAACGAGAAGGTTACGGACAATCCGGTCAAGGGTACGTCCCAGCGCAAACTCAAGAATGGCGTGATCCGCTGGCTCAAGCCGGAAGAGGAGAAAGCTATCCGCGCGGCCATCCAGAAGCGTATCGATGATTGTGACAAAGCCGGTCATCATCAGGAGGGGAATTGGGAACAACATCATCTGTGCGAGTTCGTCATCTCCCTGCAAACCGGAATGCGCCGAGGGGAGCAATACGGACTAAACTGGGCCGAAGTCGACTTCAAACACAAACAGATCCACGTGAAGGAGTCGAAGAACGGCACCGAACGCTACATCCCAATGCTTCCCGAGGTCGTCCAGTCATTCCAAACTCTAAAGATGATGAAGCTCCAGAGGAAGGACAGGAGAGAGGGAGAGCCGAATCAATCACCGGAAGGCTGCTGCTTCGCTCTGGCAGATCCGAAGAAGTGGTGGGCTGCCGTGTTGAAGGAGGCAAAGGTGAAGAACTATCGATGGCACGATAACCGACACACGTTCTGTTCCCGGCTAGTCCAAGCCGGGAAGAGCTTAAAGGTTGTTCAGGAGCTTGCCGGTCACCGAGATATCAAGATGACCGCGCGATATGCCCATCTGGATCATCAGTCTAAGCGAGAGGCACTAGAAGACGCGTTCGCCGCCTGAACCACCCCACGGTGAGAGGTCGCTTCCCTTCTCGGGGAGGATCGTGGTTCACGAGTTGGCTCACGCCAAACTCGGAACCGCGAACGAGGAGATCGCCGACCGCAGGTCAATTGGATCGAGGCTCATAGGTCGAATCCAACGTTGAAGAATTCGGTGAAGTTTCTCGACAGCAGATGACTTGCTGTTGAAACGAACATCGTTCAAAACGCTTCTGAACGCCTGGTCGTGGACAGAACGGTTTGGAAGACTACAGCAATCTTAGCGATGTCTTCGCTACGATCTGCCAGTTCTTGATCGAAAACGCCAAACTGCGTCGACTTCCATCGTGTGAAGGTGTACGAACGGTGGACGGCTAAACATTCTAAAGGAGTTAATAGCCGGTAGAACCCGCAAAAACCGGTATTCCGGGCTCTGTTTGGCATCAAATTGGCATCAACTTTTCTAACCAGTGGGCGTGGGCTGACCGTTGGGGTTCAGCCCATTTTCTTTGCCTATTTAGCTTGAGAGCCTCGTGTTCTTGTTCACAAAATCAGCTTGTTCACGTTTACGTGAACAAGCTGCAATCATGAACAGGGGCAGGACATGGAGCTAGCAGGCCGGCAATATCAGACTCTTCAAACTGCAATTGCCGCCCTTCAGGCCACCGCTGGCCTGAAGACGCTCAAGGTTGACGTTCGCCCGTTAGCGTCGGAATAGGGACACAAGATGTCTGCAAACCACTGATCGAAAGCGAGCCCGGCAAGATCCGTTGTTAGGAGTCTTTTTTGGCAACGTCGACATCACTAAATGCTTGATGAAAATTTCCCGATCTAGCCGTTTTACCGTCGCCAATATCTTTGCCCGTTGCATATTCAATTCGAATCGGTACTGCTGCTTATCTCGATATCTATTTTGCAATTTCCTCTCACGATCCAGCTTTCATCAGCTCAAGGTCGATGCGTGCATGAAGCCGATCACTGAACCCAACCGGCAGTTCAAAGACACGATCGTCGGCAGTGAGAATGATGATGTTTCGTGTCGAGTCCAGAATCGCTGAGCAGATCTCACAATGATCGAGGTGCTTCTGAACTATGTCGCGAGTCTCCTCCGGCAGATCGTCATCCAGATAGCCATAGATGTAGTTCCAGACGTGTTTGCAATCTATGACCATGGGAGCCACCTCCGTTTCAATGTTTTGTTTATTGTTTTCAGCTGAGGGGCCAGTTGTTTTTGCAGCATCATACGGGCACGATGCAATCGGACCTTCACATTAGGAATGTTAATGCCCAGTGCCTCGGCAGTTTCATTGACATTGAGCTCCTGGACATCCCGCAAAAGAAAGACCTCGCGATAAATGTCAGGAAGACTTTCAACTGCGTGTTGAATCAGTTGCCGTATTTCTGCTCGCTCCACGACCTCTGACGGTATTTCGCGCCAATCGCGTAAGAGCGCCGGTGAAACACCACTGTTGTCGTCAGCAGGCCCATCCAGCGATTGCATTCGGATGACAGACTGTCTGCGAAGTCGGCTGCGCGCTTCATTTAGGGTAATGCTGATAAGCCACGTGCTGAACTTCGCCTCCGCGCGAAACGTTGAGAGACTCCGGAAGGCTTTCACAAAGGCTTCCTGAGCAACATCCTCCGCATCGGCCTCATTCTTGATGTACGACAAAGCCATCAAATACACACTTCGTTCGTAGGGACGGATCAACTCGTGATAGAGCTGGGTGTCCCCGGCGAGGATCGCGGCAATCATTCCCGCCTCAGAACGAGTTGAAGTCTCAGCGGTCATCGCTGTTTTGTGACCTGCAGCCGTTTGGAAATAAGAGCATCGATCGAGAACAGGCCGGCCCCGAAGATCAGGATCATCAAAGATGCGAACAGGAAGGTATATGGATCGGCCACGTAGAACTTTTCTGGATCGGAGAAGATCGCGGTCAGCGCCTCCCGATCGGCGGTCCAGTATGCAACGAACATGTTGCAGGCCAGAAGGAAAGCGATCGGCCTGGAGAAGAGACCAAGCATCATCAGAATACCGCCAACAAACTCCAGCGACGCAATGAACGGCGCGTTGAAACCCGGAAACGGGATATTGAGGCTGGCGAAGAAGCCTGTGATCTTTGCCAGATGATGCAGCTTGCCCCATCCGGTCTGGGCAAACTGAAAGCCCCAGTAAAGCCGAACTGCGAGCAGCATCGGAGATTGAAGTGAAGCGAGTGCAGACACGGCACGATGATAGATGCGTAAGATTTGAGCCATATACTCCTCATCTGGCGGCTGAGCCGCTTATTCATAGCGGGAATGCCTTATCGCATCGTTAGAGTCACGGGGTACGCTCCGGTTACAAACGATTTAAGAAGTTCTGGCTGTAACTCTTAAGCCAAACGCACGTCAGATGAACGCTGTCTGGCTGGAGGTTGATTATGCATTTTCGTGTTCTGCTCACCGCTTCGTGTGCTCTTCTCGTCACTCATGCGGTACCGTCTTCAGCGTTTGCCCAGGATGTATCCGCGAGCAAACCTGCTTCCGTCGCAATCGTAGAGCTGTTCACTTCTGAGGGATGTTCGAGTTGTCCGCCCGCCGATGCATTGCTGCGTCAGATCAATCTGAAGCAGACAAACGCCGGGCAGCTCATCGTCGGCATCAGTGAGCATGTCACCTATTGGAACAATCTGGGATGGCGAGATCCTTATTCTTTGCCGGTCTTCACGGAAAGGCAGAGTGTCTACGCATCCCGCCTGTCCGCGGAGGGCTCCTACACGCCGCAGATGGTATTGAACGGGCGGGATCAGTTCGTAGGGAGCGATGGCGGTGCTCTTGAGCGCGCGCTCCTCGACGACACAAAGCGGACACATTTTGATCTGCGGATCATAACCTCGACGCTTTCAGCGGATGGCGTCGATGTGAAGTTTTCCTTCTCAGGCCACACCTCCAAGCCCCTGGATGTTGTCGCAGTCCTCACCGATGACGCGGACCGCTCGAATGTCCTGCGGGGAGAAAACTCGGGCAGACTCCTGCAGCATGTCTCGGTCGCTCGATCTCTGACCAAGGTTGCCACGGTGGCAGGAGATGCCGAAAAGTCCATCCATTTATCGCTCCCGGAGGGCTTTCAAGTGACGGCCGGTCCGGGACACCACCTCGTCCTTTTCGTACAGGAAGCGCATCAGGGGACGATTCTGGGAGCTGCCACGGCATCCCTCTGAAGTATCCATGTCAAGATTCTTTTCTTCTCTTGTAACCAACCTTGCTTTCGCACCTCAAACAGGCGGCATGGGAAGAGCAGCCTCCCAGGTCGTAGATGACGCTCTTCCCGGCCTCCGGGTCATGACCCCAAACCTCCAGGTGGAAACACCTGGCCCAACCGAAGAAAGGAACTCTTCATGAAGACCAACACCGTAAGCAACCTCGCACTGGCCGCAGCTTTCGCGGGCCTCCTGGGCGGCACCGCTGTCCGTCTCAATGCTCAACCCCTCGCCGGCCACACGGGCATCTCAAGCGTCTCGCCGGCTATCACTGGTGTGATGGCTGAAGATGGCCAGAAGGCGCTCCCCAAGCATGCCTGCAAGGGACAGAACGACTGCAAGGGACAGGGCGGCGGCGACAAGAAGCATGCTGGCAAGAACGACTGCAAAGGACAAGGTGCCTGCGCGACCGACGGCTCCAAGCACTAATCTCGACCCGCGTGGGAGGCTTGTGTATGCAAGCATGAGCCTCCTGCCGATTACGCCGCCTCACCCGGATCGGAGCTTCTATGTCTGCCAATCGCTTCAACGGATATACCGACTGCGGAGTCGGTATTGGCCTGAGAGTTCCTCACTACGACCACATTCTCTCGAAGAAGCCGCTCGTGGACTGGTTTGAGATCATCTCGGAGAACTACATGGTCGACGGTGGGCGTCCGCTCAAGATTCTCGACCAGATCCTCGACCAGTATCGAGTGGTCCAACATGGGGTCTCCATGTACTTCGGTAGCGCACAGCCGTTGAACCGGGACCACCTCCGGCGCATCAAGGAGCTGACCAAGCGCACCAAGACTCCCTGGCTCTCCGATCATCTTTGCTGGGGCAGCGTGGACGGGCGCTATACCCACGACCTTCTGCCGCTGCCGTATACATTCGAGGCTGTGCGGGCGACAGCCGAACGGATTCGTATAGTGCAGGACTACCTCGAAATTCCTGTCGCTGTCGAAAACGTCAGCAGCTATGCGGCATATAACGACTCCCAAATGACCGAGTGGGAGTTTCTGAATGAGGTGGTCCATACCGCCGATTGCGGCATCCTGCTCGACGTTAATAACATCTACGTGTCGTCGCAGAACCATGAGTTCGATCCCATGGACTACGTCAACAGCATCCCGGCGGAGCGCGTCGCGCAGATCCACATCGCTGGCCATTCGAAGTTCGAGAAGTACATCCTCGACACGCACGATCACCCGGTTCTTGACCCTGTTTGGAAACTGTACGAGCGCGCCATCGAGCGTTCCGGACCGACAGCCACTCTGCTGGAGTGGGATGACAACATTCCCTCCTTCGACGAGGTACATGCCGAAGCGCTCAAGGCGAATCGCTTCCTCCTTGCGGCCGAGGTGGCGACGAGTAGCGGTGTTGAAGTTCTCGAGGAGGCCCATGTATGAACCTGCTTGAGCTTCAGCGTCGCATGGCAGAGGACGTGCGCCGGCCACTCACTGCCGATTACGAGATGCAAAGGACGACGGATGATGGCACTCCGACCTCAGACATTGCCGCAAGCTATATCAGCCCCAATAATCGGCTCACGTCATTCGAACGTCTGGAGATCTACAACCGCCAGTACTGGTTCCGCCTGATCACCGCAGTCTCTGAGGACTATCTGACGCTTAACGCTGTACTTGGCACGAAGCGATTCGATGCTCTGATCCTTGCTTATCTTGGTGAGCACCCATCGGCCTCATGGACCTTGCGCGACCTGGGTGCAAAGCTCCCAGCATTCCTGACAGCCCATCCGGAGTTCAGCGGTCGCCGCCATCGCCTTGCAGTCGACGTTGCAAATCTGGAGTTGGCGTATGTCGATGCGTTTGATGGAAAGCACCTCGATCCTTTGACGACGGAAGAGGCGCAGGTCATCGGACCGGACTCGCGGCTTTCCCTGCAACCGCACTTGCAACTTCTCGAACTAGCCTACCCGGTGGACAATCTGGTGTTGGCCGTGAAGAAGGAAACGCCCGAGGTCGACATCGTAAGCAGTGCAGCCATGCAACGCGATGCTCGAGATCGCGAGAAGATACCGCCGATAAAAAGAGAGGCAGTGTTTCTCGCTGTGCATCGCTACGATGACTCTGTCTACTACCGCCGACTGGAAAAAGAAACGTTCCTCTTGTTGAGAGGACTACGGGCAGGCGCGTCCGTTGCGGTGGCCGTTTCTCAGGCCTTTGCGAAATCGAAGCTGACACCGGACGCACAGGCCACTCTGTTGCAGGAGAGCTTCGCGCATGCTTCGCAACTCGGATGGCTATGCCCACTAGCCAACATGGAACTGCCAGACCTAGTGATGTAGGCCGGGAAGGAAGCGTTCATGTCCAAAGAGCAAGATCGTGGAGCGTGAATGTATCTCGCGCATACGGGCTCTTGCGAGTCACCCTTGGACTGAACATCTGACTGCATGGAGTCGTACGCTGGATAAAGGGCCTTCACAGTTTCCCGAATCGCTGGTTCCTATGTTCGCGAAGACCCCTCTGCCGCCATGGAGCGTGTATGACTTCTTATACGTCCTTCCGATCTTTGAAGCCCTTGTGGGTGGGGCCGTTCTGTTTGGGCTGGAGACTCGACGCGCGTTGCGCGCGGCTCGATCCTCATGCTGATCCCATGTTTGGATCGGCGTTGCGCGAAGGCTGGCCAACCGTAAGCATTCAACTGGCGTAATCCGTGGTCTATTGCATTCTGATCGCCGGGGTGCAGTTCGATGGCTTTGGGATCGACCGTCTGAAAAGATCTTCTCCCTAAGCAAATCCTGTAACCATTTCGGAGTTCCTTTGTCTCATGAGCATCTTGGTAAGGAGTGCCCGTATGCAGGTCTATAGCTTCAATCGATTTCATAAGCTGTTTCGCGTCTTCGTGGCTCTATCGGCAGTGTTCTTCGGAACAGCTTTGTTAGCCGAGACCCCCGCTGTCGGGGCCAAGGCCCCCGACTTTACCCTTTCGACCCCTACGGGCAAAACCGTACAGATGTCCAAGGAACTGCATGGGCACGATTTGGTACTGGTTGTGCTACGAGGTTTCCCCGGCTATCAGTGCCCGTACTGCGTCAAACAGGTTCACGATTTCGTGGATCATGCAGCCGACTTTGCGGCGAAGAACGTAAAGGTTCTCCTTGTCTACCCCGGACCTCCCGCGGACCTGGATCAGCACGCCAAAGACTTTCTTGCGAAGCAGTCGGAGTTGCCCTCCAACATCGTTCTGGTTACCGATCCGGATTACACGATGACCAATTCGTACGGCCTACGTTGGGATGCCCCGCATGAGACGGCCTATCCGTCGACGTTCATTCTCGACAAAAATCAGACAGTTCTTTTCGAGAAGATCAGTCACAGTCACGGGGATCGCTTGTCCGCACAGGATGCCCTCGACCAGTTCGCGACGAAGTAGTCGCTCCTGGCTGCGTCCGGATTCCGGCGCAGCCTCTTTATTCTTCGTTCCCCAGGTCATGTCATGCGAACCCTCCGCTACCATCTTCTGTCGTTTCTCGCGCTTCTGATGCTGTCCGTATCCGCCGTTGCTCAGATCCATGAAGTGGGAACGGGGATTCCAGGACCAATTCAGGCTCCACATCTGACCGCCGAGTTGATCGCCGACTCTGGCACGATCTCGCCGGGCGGCACGAGTCATGTCGCACTGTCCTTGACGCTTGAGCCCGGCTGGCACGTCTACTGGGTCTATGCCGGCGACTCAGGCGAGGCTCCGAGCGTCGCGTGGTCCGCGCCGCAAGGAATCGTGCTGGGTCCGATGCAATATCCCGCGCCCTCCCGGCTTCCTCTCGGGCCGTTGATGGACTACGGATATGAGGGAACGGCAATCTTTCCCTTTAGCCTGACGGCATCGCAGCAACTCCCTCTCGGCACGACGTTGCTGAAAGCGCATGTGCAGTGGCTGGTGTGCCGGGAGATATGCCTCCCAGGCAAGGCTTTTCTTGGGCTGAATCTGAAGGTCGCACCGACTGCGCCTTCGGCAACGAATGCACTGATCGACGCGGCGCTTCATGCTGAGCCGCTTCCGTTGCCGAGTTCCGTCAAAGTTCACGTGATTGCCACCCGCAGCCTTCTCACAGTGGACGTCGAAACCGGCCACAGGGAGACAGCACTTGAATACTATCCTCTCGACGACGACTCGATTCGTAACGCAGCTGAGCAGAAGGTCGAGCCCACCCCGCAAGGGGCGAAGCTCGTCACTGAACGTGCGGAGACCTCGGACACCCTTCCCAAGCAGATCAAAGGACTTCTGAAGCTGAGTGGAGGCCGATCTTATACCTTCGATGTTCCTGTCGGAGCACTCGTAGCGCAGACAGCCTCAAGCGGCGAGCCCGGACTCTTCTTCGCCATTGTTCTCGCATTCGCTGGTGGCATCATCCTGAATCTGATGCCATGTGTCTTCCCGGTACTCTTCTTGAAGGCTCTCTCGCTGGTCAACAGCGCAAACGAAAGCACCTCGCGGCAGCGGCGTCATGGAATGGCCTATACAGCCGGGATACTTTTCTCTTTCTGGGTCATCGTCGCCGTCCTGTTGACACTGCGCCTCGTCGGGAAGCAAGCGGGCTGGGGCTTCCAGCTTCAGTCCCCAGGCTTTGTCGTCGCCATGACCTTCCTGCTTTTCTTTATGGGACTCTCGCTGGCCGGGATGTTCGATCTTGGCCTGACACTGACAAGCGCCGGAGACAGCCTCACGCGCAAGGATGGCTACACCGGTTCCTTCTTTACCGGAGTACTGGCCACCATCGTTGCGACTCCCTGCACAGCGCCGCTCATGGGAGCGGCGATTGGCTTCGCCCTCTCTCAGAGTGCGATTGTGACGTTTACGGTATTCACGGCCCTCGCGCTCGGTCTGGCCGTGCCGTACCTGCTTCTGACCCTTGTGCCCGGCTGGGCGAACAAGCTGCCGCGGCCTGGCCGCTGGATGGAGACGTTGAAACAGCTCACCGCCATCCCTCTCTTTTTGACGACAGTTTGGCTTATCTGGGTATACGGACGCTTGAGTGGAGGCGCGCCGGGCGATAGCTCTGACCATATCGCCCGCCTGCTGGTTGGGCTCGTCGTCCTCGCGATCGCAGGCTGGATTCTTGCGCGTTGGCCCGCGCGCCGATGGGCCTACCTCGCGGCACTACTCATCGCGGCTGCGGGTTTCGCCGTTCCACTTTCAGGCAGTCATTCTGACCAGCTGCAATGGGGGCCCTTTTCCAATGCAGCGCTCGCGGCGGCCCAGAGTCAGGGCAAGCCGGTCTTCGTTGACTTCACCGCGGCGTGGTGCCTTTCCTGCCAGGTCAATGAGAAGGCCGTGCTGCAGGACAAGAGCGTGGAGCAAGAGCTTCTTCGGCGACATTACGTTCTGCTACGCGCTGATTGGACTCGCTATGATCCGGAGATTACAAGCGCACTGAACAAAGTCGGTCGTAGCGGTGTCCCAACCTACGTCGTGTTCTCCGGCCACGCGGATGGCGATAGCCACGTTCTGCCGGAGCTGCTGACGCGGGGCATCGTGCTCGATGCCATTCGGCAAAACGGGACGTAGCAATAATCGTGATGGACTCACCGCATCCGGAAAGGCAGGGCCTCAACATGATCCAGGCAGGCAACACTGAGGGCATCTCCGACATCATTCGATTCGTCCTTGAGATCGACAAACTCAAGGGAGTCCTGCG
This sequence comes from Edaphobacter aggregans DSM 19364, assembly GCF_000745965.1. Classification (GTDB taxonomy): domain Bacteria; phylum Acidobacteriota; class Terriglobia; order Terriglobales; family Acidobacteriaceae; genus Edaphobacter; species Edaphobacter aggregans. The sequence continues at coordinate 119,271 of NZ_JQKI01000016.1, forward strand.
TAAGGTCAAGCCTACGGGAGAAGACCGCTACGAAAACACCGCCGAACATAGCTGGCAGATCGCATTATTTGCACTCTCCCTCGAACAGGTCGTGGAGATATCAGTCGATGTCAACCGGGTGATTGCGATGCTTCTCGTGCATGATCTCGGGGAGATCGATGCAGGAGATAAATTCGTCTTCGCGCAGGATGGTTGGGAAGACCGCAAGGTTGTCGAGCTTCGCGCCGTCGAGCGAATCTGTGATATCGCCCCATTAAAGGTGGCCGATTGGCTGATCACGTTATGGAAAGAGTTCGATGGGGGCGGAACTTCGGAAGCCCGTTTCGCAAAAGCCATCGACCGATGCATGCCGGTCTTGCTGAATCTGAGCCATCAAGGCGGAAGCTGGCTGGAGAACGGTGTGACCTATGAGCGCGTCGTCGGACGAGTCGGCCCAGAGATCGAGAACGGCTGTCCTGAACTCTGGACCTACATGAAGGAGAAATTGGAAGAAGGTCGCCGCAAAGGATTCTTTGCGGCGACCTCGTAACGGTTTTACCGGCCCTTCACCCCTCGTCTTCGAAAAGTGCGTCGCGTGAGTGATCGTCGGCTCTGCGCGGATCGTCCCAAGTTCAAATGCTGCTTTATCGAACGCCCACTCTAGCCAAGGACTTAGATCTTTGATTCAGAGCTTTTCCGCGAGGATGTCGACCATCTGAATCTGCGGCGCAGAGACGAATAGCTCTTCGGCACGAGCAAAGAGAGCTTTTGCCACCTCACCGGTTACATGTGCATTACGTCCTTCGTCATCCTTGAAGGTGTCAAAGATGCCAAACGTCGCCGACCCAATCTTGAATGCGAACCAAGCCGTCGTGCCAACCTCAGCTGCTACGAGGGGAGTCGCCGAACTAAGAAATTGTTCGACGTCTTCCTCCTTACCTGTACGTGCCTGCAATGTCGCCAAAATACCAACTTTATTCATCTGATTTTTCCCTCGCGATTGGTTAAGCCGCGCGCCTCAGTTTCGGCGCGCAGGGTCGTTAGTTAGATCGCAATCGGTCGAGCGCGACCGAAATCGGGCAGACGCGAATCCGACCTCGACCGTTAGAGTTGAGATCCGGTAAAAGGTTACAGCGACCAATGCGACAACCACTCAATTGATGCGGGAAAGAGATGCACCGCTGGGATTAAGCTGTCATGAAACGTCTAGGATGTTGTTACATAGGACGGATGATGTCTCCCTTATGCGGAGAGAGCGTTTCCAGTCTCTTAGAAAAGTTACAGCGCTCATCTACTTTCTACTGGTGAATAACACGCCCTAAGCCGGTGTTCGAGCGCAAATCTAACCTCTTAAGGGATCAAGATGCCTGGTCACAAGTGCCATTAAAAAGAGGGGGTTGTTCAAACCCAACGATGTCGCGTTTGAACAACCCCACAAGGAACAGTCCTGTTGATTAATCCAATCTTTGGACGATTGGGCAATTGATGGAGAAGCCAGAACTGCCGAACGGTGCTCCGCCTGGACCGGTCAACAGACCATCCTGGACGAAGGTCAATATCTGAAACTCCTCGCGAAGTTGACCCCGGTATCCCTGGTTGATAGCGTCCTGAGTCCACTCGTAAAGGTTGGCATCCCACGCCGGGCTGTAGTCCAGTGCGATCGTGGGAATACCGCCGAGTGTGTTGTTTGGCCTGAATCCATCCGCGAAGTCTGCAGAAAGACCCTGGCGCAGAGGGTTGTTGCAGCTTCCGGCCTCCGGACCGTTCGTTGCAATAAAGATGCGCTCGATCGGGCTGAAGGCACCGTCGTCGTGGCCCAAAAGAAGGTTAGCCATCAAAGGTGCGTAGGTGTTGTGTTCGATCGCCGCCGCCAGAGGGATGCTTGCGTCCATGGAGATGTACCAAACGGGTCTGCCGAAGCTGAAGCCGTTAACCAGGTTCAGCGTCACCGTCATCTTGACTGTATCGATGGCAGCCACCGCATCGTGGACCTTCGAATAATCAACATTTCCGTTGGGGAAATTGATCTCATTCTCGTCGACATTGTATGCAATCATTGGAGCGTTATAGACCACGTTGCCAGCATTCGTGATGGTTACAAACGGACTATAGTTCTTGTCTCCAATTTCCCCCGGAGCGAACGACTTCGGCGGAAATTCCTGTCCAGCGGGCCCCGGCACGATGTTCCGTTGGGGACTGAAATCCACAGTTCCTGCATCGAAGACAATGTTTCCGTTTGCATCGAGTGTGCCGGTTCTGGCAGCATTCTCCGCGAACCCCAGCTTGGCCGAAAAGTTCAGCCCGAGTTCGTTGGCGATTCCCTGGTCGGAAACGTCTGTGAGAATGTACCAAACGGTTTTGCCCCTAACAGTACCTTTGTAAAGCGGCAGGGTGATAGTCCCGTTCAAAGCATCGACCGTGCCTGAGTTCAAGAGTTGAACAGGTCCGACTAAGCTCGGATTAACGGTGGATGGAGGTGGCCCAAAGTATGACAGACCAACAGCGGCGCCGGTAGAGGCGGGCGCAGGGAATAGATTACATCCAGGCCCAGGGCTCTGTCGTGCAGTTCCGCCAAAGCCCTGCTCCGAGTTGAAGCCAGTCGAAGCGCCAGTGCCCGACGTAGTGGCAGGTGTCGTTGCCGGAGTCGTTGCCACTGGACGTTTTGCATTGCTGTGCACGGCCAGCACCTCAGGAGACACGGGTGGCTTAGCTGCCGCAGTTTTTTGCGCGAAGGCCGTTGATGGTACGAGACCACTCATCATCGTCGCACTGGCCAAGATGAGTAGCTTGCTGGAGGAGAATAAGCGCGACCGCAGAGCGGCCACATTCAGGTCATTCCCGAGAGGGAAAGACATACGAGGATTGGTAGCCATTGTTGGACTCCTTCGATTTGAGAGGCTTACACGATGAGGTGTTGAGTGAGTGAATGTCTCTACGCCTAAATCGTGTGCCAGTGAGAATGACGGGCGCCTGAATAGTTACAATAAATCCGCTCATATTCGCACTTTTTATACTTTCACTAAGCCGACTCTGAGAGGTGTAGTCCAATCAGCAAGACAGTTGTAACTTATCTGGAGTTAAAATCTCTAATAACGGGGACGTGTGCTAAACATGCGACTACCAACCTTATTAGCGGCACACTCATCATTCGAGGACGCCTCTCGACATGCGCTTGTTTGGGACATTGGCAGCGGCATCACTTATTAAATGACCGATGTTCGTTTCCAGAGGTGTTGAGCGCAACACCCAACTATCCGGTCATCTCCACAAGCCCCCGGCGCCAAAGTGCAAACCATCACGATCGAATCTAGATTGGCTTGTGACCTGAAGGAATGGTCGGGCTTCACGAGATTGCCTGACAGTAAGAATGAACGGAGTGACGAAAGCTACAACAATAGCTGAAAAAGTGTCTAACGCAGATCACACATGATATTTTCCGCGATGTGCTTCCGTCTGCTGCGTGCGGAGCGCCCAATCTTAATTGGCTAAAGCGTACTCACCCTTGCGGGATTACTGCCGACCGGAGCATCGTGGAGAGTTTGCCTGTTGACGTACGTCGCGGTCATCACAAAGAAGAAGCCTCCACCCCGCTAATCTGGAAGTACGCGTAACCTTCGCATCGAAGAATTATTTGGCGGCGAAGAAGTCGCTCGCGTATGCGGAGCCGTGCAGCAGCAAAGGATATGAACGCTTGTTGTCGATGTTTCCTGAGCATCAGCCCGTGAGTTACTCTGACGGGCTGATCTCCGAATGTGAGAAGCGAAAGACATCGGGACGAGCGTAGTGACCTGTCACGTCAAGAGCCATACTTTCCCGGTCAATCTTCGCGAGATCCAAATCTGCGATGATGAGATCCTCGCGATCGAAAACAGGCTCCACAACGTAGGTCGAGTCGGGCGCAATGATACAACTTCCTCCGCGTTCTACCCATTTGTCTGTGACCTCATGAGGCAGTTGGCGCGGAACTTCGGCGGCAGGCATCATGAGACCAACGGACATCACGAAGCATCGGCCTTCGAAGGCATAGTGACGACTCGCGAGCTGTGCCATCTCGTTCACGGTAGGCCAAACAGCGACATGTATGTGTTCTCCAGCCTGGTGCATAGCCATTCGCGCCAGGGGCATCCAATGCTCCCAGCAAATCAGTCCCCCTACACGTGCTTGACCGATATCAACTGACTTCAGCCCGCGGCCATCACCGGCCCCCCACACAAGACGTTCTGTGAATGTGGGTACGAGTTTGGGATGATGGTTTGCCAGGCGTCCATCGGGTGAAAACGTAAGAAGGCTGTTATAGAGCGTCTTAGCACCAGGTCCCCGCTCAATCCGTTCATTGATCCCGATGACAACGCCCATCTGGAGGTCGCGTGCAATTTCCGACAACTGAGCGACTTCGGGGCCATCGATGGAGATACTGTTCTCTCGAAGTTCGGCAAAGATCTCTTTCGTCGGCGCGTGATTCCAAAGCGCGGCGCCGGGGCAGATGTCGAGCCAAACGGGATATCCAGGAATCCAGGTCTCACCGAACGCAATGAAACTGGCTCCCTGGCCGGAGGCCCTTCGAATGAGTTCGAGAGCCTTTTCGAGGCTTGCGCTCTTGTTGTGATATACAGGTCCCGCTTGGGCGATCGCAACACGAATTACAGAAGAAGAATTCATTGTCACAATTTCACCAGGATGTAACATTAGACCTCGCGACCGAAGTAAGGTGTCCCAGCCAATGGGGCACGAGGAATCCGGCGCCGCGTCCAGTGTATCGGAGATAGAGAGCGCGCTGCCCTCTGGCGGGATGAACTTACTCATTTGTGAGCGGTGCCTGTAACCTTCAAGGCGCTTCTGCTTCTAATGGTCAGTGTGACCCCTCGCAGGAAATAACATCTATGGGCTCAAATCGGCTGATCGACTTCCATCAAGGACGCATTCGAGGCGAGTCAAACGATGTGGTTCGCACAACCAACGAAGGAGACATTACGTGAACAAAAGTCGGAATACTAGCAACGTTGCAGGCCCGTCCCGGTAAAGAGGCAGATGTGGAGGAGTTCTTGTGGTCAACTGGGCCACTGGTAGAGGCAGAAACAGTGACAACAACGTGGTTCGCGTTTCAAAGTCGCGACCGCAACGTTTGGCATATTCGATACCTTCAGGGATGAGGATGGAAGAAACGCTCACTTCAAGGGTGAGATAGCCAAGGCACTCTTCGCGCGCGATGAAGAGTTGTTTGTCGTTCATCCATCCCGAAATCAAGCCCGCGGATATCGTTGCCGAGAAACTCTAGTTTCGAGACTCGATCCACAGTTTCCTAGGAGAGACACACTGAAGCCCTTCTCAGCTTCATAACTGCGCTGGCATACCTCTCGACGGAATGAAGCCAAGCGCGCTCTTGTCCATAAAGAAGGGCTGCCTTCGTGTGAGAAACAGACGCTCCTTCATGCAGTTCCGTGCCCAACGCAACAAAGCATCAAGCAAGCCACAGTCGCAAACAGTCACTCATCCGTCATCATAAAACGCAAGGAGGAAACGAAAACGAAAGTTCAAAACCCCATTCTGAAGGAAGTATCCGACCGAAAGGTATCTGAGATACGAGACAGGTTAACAATTACCGTTAGGGAGATCGCCCCGGAACAGCGATGGACCCTACACGGCCGATTGACGGACTACTCGGTAGCTGAAGTGCTTTCGAATTGGTATGCGTCTAAGGATCCGGAGTCAGTGGGCCGTCGCGTTATTGACCTCGACGGCGTTTCCGTCATTGATAGAAGTGGCGAGCGAGTTCTCTCAATGCTGATTCAGGATGGGGCCAGATTCGGTGGAATCTATGCAAAATATCTTCTTGTAGCTTTGCAGGAGCGCGCGGAATCGAACGCTCAACTCAATTGATCGCTGTCATGAGAGGCACGAGCGATTATGAGTCGACGCCACCAAAGTGTTCCAGCCATAGATGAATTTCGAGCACGTTTCCACTCCATTGGCTGCACACACCGCCGCTGAGCTTTAGCCGGCCGCATAAAGCCCATCAAACACCTCAAGCTCGTCCGGACAGTAACCTTCGTGGGCTCGAGATTCCAAAGCGCGGCGCTCGGACAGATGTCGAGCCAAACGGGATATCCGGGAACCTTCACATCACCCCCAGCGGCGATGGCAAGTATCTCTTCAACCTCCAGTCCGGGGCCGGAGTCATCGGCGTCTTCACCATCAATTTCCGATGGAACTCTGAACCAACTTGGAGACATCGAGGGACTTCCCACCAATGCCCGGCTTCAACGGAATTGCTGCTCTCTAACGGAATCCTTGTGACACTATGTGAAGTAGGACAGAGCACTTCGTGGAATAAGCTCGTCGGCTACTGAGAAGCTAAAAGATTTCGTCGATCCATTGGAGTGCTGTCTCGGGTGCCAACCGTTTCATATAATCCACCTCGACGTATGACCTGATGACCTCGCCAGCCTTTGAGACGAGAAATGCTGCAGGTACTGGCAGTTCATACCGACTGTCTCCGTTGTAGGCCGCAACGTCGACGCCGAAGAGGTCCTGAACTTGCTTCAAAGCCGGATCCATTTGAAAGACAATTCCGAACTGACGAGCAACGCCATTCCCTGAATCGGACAACACTTGAAACTTCAGATGGTGTTTTTCTTGCAGCGCTAAAGAATGATCCGGCGTCTGCGGGGAAATCGCGACGAGTGTTACTCCTCGATCCTGAAACGACTGCAACTGCTCCTGATACGCCTGAACCGTCAGGTTACAGAATGGGCACCATGTGCCTTGATAGAAGAGAATCAGTAGAGCCCCGGTTTGCCTAAGGTCTGAACTCTTCACCAGCTTTCCTGTCGCATCCGGTAGCTCGAAATCCAGGATCATCTGGCCCGGCTGAAGAGCACCTGTACGAGACCGGAGTCCATCAATCGTTGTGTTATCGCTTCAATCGTTGGGACAACGTGCGGCGGTGTCTTTTCTGCGACAGTCTGTCTTACCGCATTGAGTTCATTCCGAAGATTCATGGTGCTCCTTCGAGGCAAGTTGCCTTATCTGAAGGTTGGAGTCCGTCGAGTCGAGAAGGTTACATCGCCTGCTGGGTCATCGCTGCTTGGGCGGGCTTGTCATGGCCCTTCGAGTCGATACCAGAGGTGCGTTCGCATCCAGTTCGATCCCACGCGAACCGACTCGCACACCCAGCTGTTGCCAGAGTTGATCGAGGTCCACCACAATCGGGGCATCCTTCCATTTGCGATACAAGTCAACGAGAACGGTCGTCCCTGTCGCTCGATCACCGGTATCGAGAACTCGTGATAGCGGCCACTCTGTATCGATGGTGCCTTGTGCCGCCACGATCGCCTGAAGAGCGTCCTGCAACCCCTTGCGATTTCCCGTTGTTTTTCGGATCTGGACATCGGCGACCAGGCAGAACATGGCGCCGCCCCAATACGTGCGGCCCCATGTATGGGTCCGCTCTAGTCCCTTATCTCCTGGTCGCGGCTCCCCCTCAGGCATTCCCCGTACCATGCCAGCCCACACCTGTTCTACCGGAAGTTGATTCGCTTGAGCTCGGGCGATCGGCTCGACATACGTAGCGATTCCTTCTTCCAGCCAATGCGATTCGTCAGGGAGCGAAGACAGAGCCATATGGACCAATTCATGAGTGATCGTCCAATCTTCCTCCAGGTCTGCCTTGGTTACGGCAGAACCAAGACGCATGCGGGTAAGACCTTGCACACCCTGGACATCACCCCACGTCGTGCCGTGAATCGATTCGTCTTTGTCCTCGTTTTGGTTCACAATGACGCGGGCCCGCTGGACGGGAAACCTGCCGTAATAGACGGCTACAGCTTCCGTTGCCCGGCGCACCCATGCGACGATGTCCTCATTCCGAAGACTCCCTTGACCGATCCGGATATCCACCTGGATGACCGCTCCTCCGATTTGCAGTACCTGGCGGTAGGGCTCGTCTCGCCTGGGGGCGGCCATAGCCGAAATGTGTGATTGTGCTGGAAGAGGGGGATGCGCCGCTCCGTAAAGGAGACCCGATAGCAATAAGAGTCGCACCATGGTGATTGTTCAATAAACTTGTAACCTATCAGTCGGCCTGTGAGTCTCATAGACCGGAGTGTGTCGCCTATTAGAGCCCTACGCTGTTTTTCGGTTACAGCGAGGGCTCATAGAATCGAGATTCCGCCTTGCAACACCGGGCGATGTGACTTTTTATCATTCGGGGCATTGTATGCGTCTAAATTCAGTGGGTAGTGAACAAGCAATAGCCGACAGAGAAGATGAGCGCGAAGAGTCAGTGGATAAACCCGATAGCCGCGGTTGGCTTGTCAGTCTTACGAGTCTTGTGTTCATCGTCCTGCAAAGTGCCTGTTCCGTTGCGATGGCGATCAGCGGAATTCGTGTCCTGATAGGGCTCGGAGCACTTGCCGCCGTGACCGCGGGAGCACAAGTGCCCCCCGGCGGTCTTCACCGAGACGCGATCCGCATCCCGATGATGATCGTTGCGGTTGTGGGGTCGCTCATTAATCTTTATGTCATCTGGAGAATTCGTTCGCTAAGAAAACGCCCATCTGCTCAATGGAGGCAACAGGTCATCCCACGTAAGAAGATCTGGAGCGAGAATGCACAGGTCGCGATGGCTGTCGTTACTCTGGTTCTTGTAGCCGCAGAGCTCTTCTCTCACCTGTACATCTTCCGTTTCTTAAGATAGCGAACCTATATAGCGAAGGGGCGCATTCGGTGCGACGACTGAACTGCATCGAAGATGAATGAACTATGCCCCGAACAGGAACTGGAAGTCAATGGGCAATCCTTCCATCATTGTCTTCGACGTCAATGAAACCCTCATCGATATCGAATCAATCGGGCCATTTTTCGAGAGAAAATTCGGCGACCGGAAAGTACTTCGCGAATGGTTCAATCAGTTGATCCTGTATTCCAACGTGATCACTCTGTCTGGGTACTATGAAACATTCTTCACTCTTGGGCAGGGTGTCCTTGAGATGTTGGGAACCATCTACGGGGTCTCGATCCAACCAGCCGATCTCGAAGAGTTGAGGAGCAGCATGCTGTCGATGCCGGTGCACAAGGATGTCCCTGAAGGGCTCCTGCTTCTTAAAGAAGCAGGTTTTCGTTTGATGACATTGACGAACTCGCCGCCATCGGATGACGGCACGCCCCTGGAACGTACGGGGCTAGATCATTTCATCGAGCGCCAGTTCAGTGTCGACAGTGTACGCAGGTTTAAGCCTGCTCCCGAAGTTTACCTTCTCATCACCGAACTCCTGAACGTCCCACCCTCGGCGATCTGTCTCGTTGCTGCGCATATCTGGGATACCCTCGGTGCACAGAGCGTAGGCTTCTCCGCAGGATTTGTGGCAAGGACAGGAAATGCCGCATTACCGGTCAGTGGGCTTCCCAGACCTGACGTTATTGCTCCGGACCTTACACAGATGGCGCATCAGATGATTGCTCTGTGGCGTTGAGCCGCCCTGGAGATGCCGAACGAAAGCTCACTATCAAAGCGATATCTTGTAACCTTTCGCGAACCTGCGCCGTCCGATTGCTGCGATGCACCGCGTACACGACGGTCACTCGCGCCGACCGCTCATTATGATGAGCGATTCTGTTTTCAGCAGTTCCGATAAGAAGGAGAGTGGTCATGGGCAAGTTGGACGGTAAAGTGGCGGTAATCACCGGAGCAACTTCCGGAATGGCACTGGCGTCGGCAAAGCTGTTTGTCGAAGAGGGAGCGTACGTGTTCATCACGGGCCGGAGGCAAGAGAGCCTGGATGATGCGGTCAAAGCGATTGGACGGAATGTGACTGGAGTGCAGGCTGATTCGGCGAAGCTGGCTGATCTTGACCGGCTCTATGAGACGGTCAAGCGGGAGAAAGGCCATGTCGATGTAGTGTTTTCAAGCGCTGGTCATGGCGGTCGCGCGCCTTTGGGGGAGATCACAGAAGAGCAGTTCGACAACCTCTTTTCCCTGAACACCCGCGGCACACTCTTTACCGTGCAGAAAGCGCTGCCACTGATGAGAGACGGCGGATCGATCATTATGAACGGATCGATCGCTCACCTCAAAGGTATGCAAGGGCTGAGTGTCTATGCGGGAAGCAAGGCGGCGCTGCGGTCGTTCGCGCGATCGTGGGCGGTGGAACTCGCGGAGCGCAGGATTCGCGTGAACGTGCTCAGTCCGGGGCCGATCGCTACCAACGCTCTCACGAATCTTCCTGCAGAGGCGAAGGAGTACTTCCTGTCAGGAATTCCTCGCAAGGAACTGGGACACCCGGAAGAGATTGCAACGACGGCTCTCTTTCTTGCCTCCAACGACTCCAGCTTCGTGAACGGAAGCGAAATCTGCGTCGATGGCGGCATGGCGCAGATCTAACGTTCGAAGATGCGAAACACATTTGATCGAAACACCACAGCACTCGCGACATTACGCGGCATCGCAGGGATTTTTTCGTATTCTTCGGCGCAGAGCGACCTTCCTTGTACAGAACCTCCCATACGCCAGTATTGCGATCGATACATTTGCAACTATCGAGCAAGATGCTTGAAAGAATTGCCCCCGGCCCCGGAAGCGAAGCAGGCATTGGAACCTCAGAAATTTCCTGACGAAACCCAATCTCAAGAGAGCCGCTAGTGTCTTTGGTAGAAGAGGACGCGAAGGGCGCGGCCACAATGGATTTACCGCTAATGGGAGCTCCCTGAGCTATTCCTTGGGGGAACTCGACATTCTGGCGCGTAGCCGGCGAGCGAGGGCCGGAAGTCGGACGGGATGAGGCCTGGGAGAAACCAGCAAGGGTTTCTCCCAGCGCGATTTTTGCGCACGAACAAAATGAGGGGACGGCGAAGCGCCGCTCCCCTTAGCAGCTTTTGCTGTTGTCGTTGTTCTTCGCGGAGGGGCGTTGCGAGGAGGTAGACCGCCCCGCAGAGATTCTCTCTCGCTTGTCTAGGCTTTTCTTTTCTCTTTAGGGGTGTCCAGAGGGGATATTTATCTTTTTAGAGGGAGCGCAGCGAGATCATGAAAGCAAACGAACTGCTGATCTCAGCCACAGACCTTCCCTCGCAGAAGGCGGTTTCGCTTGCCGCCTGTGGGTCAATGAGGTCGCGGTAGGGACGATCATTTCTGATCGCCCACCTCAGGAGGTCATCAAGCCCAAGGTACGGCGCAAGCTGCCCACGGTCTGGAGCCGCGAAGAAGTCTGCGCTCTTCTCGATGCGGAGATGAACACCAACAGCATAAGACCAGCTTGGTTCCAGTGCTCGTTTGGAAAATAAGAGTCAGAAGAAGAAACGCGCAGACAGCTGCATCTGGCGATTCGGTTGCGTGCCCGTGATCTTGCCAAACCCGGACGAGGTGGCGAAGGTCGCGTTGGTTCCAACCGCAGTCACCGAGAGCGCACCACTGGGTGCCTGAAAGTTCGTATGGTTGATGACATTGAAGGCATCGACCCGGAACTGGAAGTTCAGTGCCTCATGTATCTTGAAGTCCTTGGAGACCGAGGCATCAAAGTCCACTTCGCCGGGTGCACGGTTAGAGTCGCGCGAAACGTTGCCGAAACCTGTAGCGACAATTCGCGTTCGCACTCCGTTAATCGTGTTGTAAACCGGACCGGATGCCGTCAGTGGGAAATTCGGATCGGTCTGCGGACTGTCGAAGTATTGCAGCGCTGCCCCGTTCAGGGTAGGCTTCGCCAGTTTGAGACGGCGGGGATCTCCGTTGGGGCGCTGCGACGAGCCCGGGATCTCATTGGTCTGCGTGATATTGACGGGCAAACCGGTGTGGCCGACGAAGACCGGCGAAATGTGCCAGTAACGTAGCCACCACGGACCGGGAGTCGTATAGACCATCGCGATGTTCAGCACATGCTTGGAGTCGATGTTGCTGACGGCGAAGTCATGAGTGAAGTTCGGACCAGCGACAGGGTATTGTGAATTTGCCGTTCCATTCGGAGCCGAGAAGTTGTAGATGCTGCTCGCATCATCCTCGCTCTTGGAATAGGTGTAGTTGGAGAGCACGGCAAGCCGGGTGTTGAACTGGCGGCGAACCGATACCTGCAATCCGTTGTAGTTGGAAGATCCAATGTTGCTGTTCACCGTGAACGATTTGAGATTCGGGAATTGCTGTGCATTTTGGGTTGCAACGTTAGAGTTGGCAAGTGTTACCGCATCCACCGACGAGAAAGGAACTTGATTCTGGTTCACGTTATAGGAGAGGTGGACAGCATGGTTCCCGATGTAGTTGACCTCCAGGGTAAGTAAGAGAGGCAGCTGACGCTGGAAGCCAACGTTCCACTGCTGGACCAGTGGCATATGGCTTTGGTCGTTGAACGAGATTTGGGGGCTGTACGGGTTAGCGGCGGAAGAACCAACTAAAGCAGCGTACGGGTTCTGCAGGTTCGGAGGAGGCGCAAGCGGCAGCCCCTGCGAAAGAGAGAACGGTTGGGCGACTGCCGTCCCCAGGTTGTTGGTGGTGATGGTATTGTCAAATCCCGGATAGGCGAGTTGACCGCCGAGGTTCTGGAAGATCGTGCCGTAGAAGGTGCCGAATGCCGCGCGGATGACGTTCTTATCGTTGATAGCGTATGCCAGGCCGATCCGCGGCGAAAAATCTGACTTCGGTGTGGAGATATTGAGCGAATGGGAGACGCCGTTGAGCCCAGCCGCCAACAAGGTTCCGGTATTAGGGTCGAAACGGCTGTAGATGTTGTTGGCGATCGTCAGTGGAGACTCGAACTCGTAGCGAATCCCCAGGTTGAGAGTTAGCTTAGGCGTAGCCCTCCAGTCATCCTGGGCGAAGACGCCGAAGTTATAGTTCCGCCTGCCGGTCGGGGGCTGGGCCTGTTCGTAGTTCGTAGTTTTGATCTTGCCGAGGAGGAAATCAGCAATTCCGGTGTTTGGATTCCCGGGGGCTCCGTGATTCGTAATCGTGCCGTCGAAAGCTATCGATCCCTCGGGGCTGGTGGCTGGGTTGTACGAATTGAACTGGTTCTTTCGAAGCGAAGCGCCGAACTTGAAGGTATGGGGCCCGTGGGTCTTCGTGACCGTGCCAAAAGGAGTGAAGGTGTTAGTGATATTAACCTGATTTGTATTGGTGTCCGCGCCGATGTTGCTGAACCCAGGGTTAGTGATTTGCGGTGTCTGATCCAGGGGCAGCGACGCGATACCGAGCTGCTGGCCAGCATTCAGGCCAGCGCCCGGGGGGTTGCGGAGCACGACGTTGCGGAAGAAGCCAATATTCAGATCCATCACCAGAGTAGGGCTCCACACACGTGTGTAGTCAACGGAAGGCAACCATGCGTTCGTGCAACTGCAATCGAAGGTTGTGTTCAGCAATGGACTGTTGTAGGTGACAGGTTGTGGCGACGTGTTGGTGTAGCGGTAAACGTTGAAGCTGAGTCTATCTTTGGGGGTTACGGCTTCATCGACGCGCACTACTATCTTTTGAACATGCCCCGTCAGGTTTTGCAGCGAGGTCCAGTTGCCGGTGTAGCGGTTGTTGACCTTATCGAAGGTACCAACAGTGTTCGGAAGAGGTAGCAACGCTAGAATCTTCGCAGCTGCGGGGTCGATGGGGCCAACCTGGTTGTTCGTAAATGCGGGCGAGTTGGTGCTGCCAGGCTGGAAGATTGGCTGCGGTGAGTTGGAGAGGTCACCCTTGCGCTGTGCGGCAGTAGGGACGGTCTCTGTCAAAAGCGTCGAGTTGGGGATGGCCGTGCGGTCGTAGTTAACGAAGAAGAATGTTTTGTCGTGTCCGTTGTAGAGATGAGGAATCCGAATCGGGCCACCGAAGGAACCACCTTCCTGGAAGAATCGATCGCGGTTGCGCGGCTGCACGGCCCCGGTTGTGGCATTGATGGTGTTCTTGTGGAAGTACTGGTTGGCATCAAACGCTTCATTACGTAGAAGGAAGTACAGATTGCCGTGATAGACGTTCGTACCGGAGATCGTATTCACCGAGATCACGGCGCCCGAGGTGCGGCCATACTCGGCGGGTGCATTGGTAGTCAGGACACGGAATTGGTCGACACCATCCGGCGAAGGCAGCGTGGCTGGTGTTCCGGTCGAGGCAACAATCGTCGAAACGCCATTGAGCAGCACCTCCGTGTTCAGAGTGCGGCTGCCGTTGATCGAGAGTTGCGAGGTCGATGGCTGATTACCGGCTCCCCCATGCACTACACCTGGGATGAACGCCAGCAGATTCTCCGTGGCGCGCTGCTGCAATGGAATGTTCTGAACCTGCTGCGGCGCAATCAGCGTCGAGACGTCAGATGTACTTCGATCAAGCTCCTCGCCCCTGGACTCAACCGTGACGACTTCCGTCGCCTCGCCAATCTGCATATTCACATCCACTGAGGCCACCTGCGCGACTGTCGCGACGAGGTTGTCGATCACCGCGTCCCTTAGACCCGGGGAGCTGACCGTTATTTTGTAGGTCCCGGGGATGACTTGGGGCGCGACGAATGCGCCCGCGGAATCGGTCTTCCCGTTGAAGACGGTCACGCCGGTGTTCTTGTTGAGGATGACGACGTGGGCGTCCGGAACCAGAGCGCCGGTAGAATCCAATACCTGTCCCCGAATAGTCGCGTTGGTGTTCTGCGCGTACGCCACACCTACGCCTGGAACGACGGACGGCAGCGTGCACCATACCGCAAGACCCAGTACTGCCACCGCCGCTGATCTCCGTTGAACACTACCTGCTTGATGTAGAACATGGCTGACTACCTGACTGAATTTCACGAGAAGGGGCCCTCACAGACTGTGGTATTCGCCTTTCTAAGGCCCACAACGCCGCTGTTATCCGGCCTTGTAGACATGTCGAGTAGAAGTTTCTACTCTCAAAAGCGTAGATCAGTTCAACAAGAGACAAACGATTGTCTAATCGAACATATTGCGACTCCTTCTTTGGCCTTTGTAAGTGCACTTGCTTCACATAAGAAGCCTACGCATGCTATTTGGTTACAGACATGGATATAGATTTTCCTCGTTTCTCTGGCTAGCCTTCTGAACACACCGCCGTTACTTCTGCCCGCTGTTTTTCCTGTCTTTGATATACCCATCTATCGAGAAGGGGCCAGAGCCACCCAGGACTAATGCAGCGAGGCAGGCGATGTACAGAAGGTCACATTCATAGCCCGGCGGTCCGAACTGGGCGCGGCCGTTCGTCACACTCATAATCTTGATCGAGCTGAATCCGTAGGGCAGATGCACGGTTGTCTACCTCCAGCTCTCACGGCGTCACCTCCATGCGGCCGTCAACCCGCTGGAGCAGATCACGTTTCGTGCAGGACAGCAGGGCAGGAAGCGATGAGCCGGCCGCCCTTCGAGGTGGCCGACATAATTCGCATCGCTGGTGACAGCTTCCGGCAACGGTACAACGCTTCGCTGACCTGGCCGCAACGCAAGGTGCTTGATGCGATCGTGCGCTGCCGTACCGCTGCGCTCGGCGGTCATCGCGATGCGTGCGCCGATTGCGGACATCAGGCCATCTCGTATAACTCCTGCCCCAAGTGCCAGACCGGTGCCCGCGATCAGTGGCTTCGGAAGCGCCAGCTGGAGCTGTTGTCTGTCGGCTATTACCACCTGGTCTTCAGCGTGCCGCATACGCTTGTGCCATTGATGTGGCAGAACAAGCGGCAGTTGTTTTCCTTGCTGTTCGAAACCAGTGCTGCCTCGCTACTCGAGGTTGCTGCCGATCCCAGGCATCTCGGCGCACAGCTTGGCTTCTTATCCATTCTGCACACCTGGGGACAGACGCTCACTCCGAACCCTCACTCATGATGCCTGGCATTATCATCTCCTTCATTTTCAGTAAACAAGGAAGGCGGATTTCCCGAACTACCCCCTTGCAGAACCAGCTTGCCTGTGCGGAGAAGCCTGTCGATAATGCTCCGAACTGTTTCGTTATTCAAATCCGCACGACGAATCTCCCAGGGAGCGCGAGGAGTGACCTGTTCACGCTTTAACAGGCCTGCCTCCACCAGCCGTTCGATGGTGCGATGACTCACTCTACATATCCGGGCAGCTTCGTTCAGGCTGACTGTCTCGGGATCGGGTAGCGCTCGCCTTTGACCGGTAATCGAATAGTTGCG
>NZ_JQKI01000017.1 GCF_000745965.1 Edaphobacter aggregans DSM 19364
CCGACTTCCTACTGGTGCTCTTGTGCCCGGATTAAGAGCATGGCTCCGGTACTGGCGATCGCTGGCATGGTGGCAAGGGCGGTCATAGCGGCAGCCCTTTGACCCCGTTGGAGAGACTTTTCAACCTATCGTCACCGGGTTGAATCGGATCCTAATTTTCCATCGAGGAGACGACCGATGACGGCAGGTAAGAAGTTGTGGCGAAACCGGAAGGAGAGAAAGAAATGGGCGCGACGATTGCAATCGGAGGACCCAGGCCTGGAGGTGGTTCATCCGCACGCCGCGGGGATTGATGTGGGAACAGCGCGCATTACGTCGCGGTGCGGCCGGACCGAGATCCAGAACCAGTACGCCGGTTTGAGTGTTTTACGGCGGACCTGCATCGTCTGGCCGACTGGCTACAGAGTTGTGAAGTAAAGACAGTCGCTATGCAGTCGACTGGGGTTTATTGGATTCCGCTCTACGAGATTCTGGAAGAGCGTGGCCTGGAGGTTTATCTGGTCAATGCGCGGCACACCAAGAACCTGCCAGGACGCAAGAGCGACGTGCAAGAGAGCCAGTGGTTGCTGAAATTGCACACCTATGGGCTACTGAACAACTCCTTCCAACCCGTGTCCGAGATTCGGATGCTTCGAACCTATTGGCGGCAAAGGGGAGAACACGTGCGTCAAGCGGCGACCTGCATTCAGCGGATGCAAAAAGCCCTGACGCAGATGAACGTGCAATTAGCCAACGTGATCAGCGACATAAGCGGGCTGACCGGACAGGCGATCATACGGGCGATCGTGGCCGGCGAACGCAATCCACGGAAGCTGGCTACGCTCAGTGATCCGCGGGTTCAAGCCAGCCAGGAAGAAATCGCCAAAAGCCTGGAGGGCAACTGGCGTCCGGAACTGCTGTTCGTGCTGCAACAGGAAGTAGACATGTACGACACCTATCAGAAACGAATCGCCGAGTGCGACCAGCGACTGCAGTAGCACCTCGCCAGCTTGACACATCCCCTCCCAGTCCAACCCCCGACACAAAAGCCCAAGACAAAGAAGCCAGCAGCCAAGAATGCCCCACACTTCGATCTCAGCAGCGAACTGCAGCGCTCACAGGCGTCGACCTCACCCGCATTGACGGCGTAGACGTGATGGTCGCCCAGACGCTGCTCAGCGAAGTGGGACTGGACATGAGTCGGTGGAAAACCGAGTCACACTTCGCCTCCTGGTTGGGGCTTTGCCCGGATAACCGTATCAGTGGAGATAAGGTGCTGGGCAGAGGTACGCGTCGCGTGGTCAACCGCGCCGCTACTGCACTACGACAGGCTGCTAACACCCTGATGCGAAGCCGCAGCTACCTGGGTGCTCAATACCGCCGTTTGCGTACCAAGCTAGGCGCTCCCAAGGCCATCACCGCTATGGCTCATCGACTCGCCCGACTTGTCTACCGCATGCTGAAGTACGGTCAAACATACATCGACAGAGGGACTGAGTACTATGAAGAAAGATTCCGCCAACAACAAATCCAGTTACTCCGAAAAAGAGCTGCCAAGCTTGGACTCAAAGTCGCGGAGATTCACGCTTGAAAGAGTTTTTGGAGAGAGAGGCAATATAAAGTGTCAATTTGGCCAAAACGGATCAAGAGTTTCGCGGCTAACCATTGAAAATAAATGAATTAATGGTCGGGACGACTAGATTCGAACTAGCGACCTCACCCACCCCAAGGGTGCGCTCTACCAGGCTGAGCCACGTCCCGACACTTTGCGCGCAGTCCAAGCGGACAGCGGCGGGGTTGTTCCGTTAAGTGTACACCGAGCGGGTTACTTGGTGGGAGGAACGTATTCCTTTGGCAGCGCTCCGCCTTCGCCGAAGAAGAACTCGTTCATCTGCTCCACCAGGAACTCCTGTGCCTCGCGGGTCCAGGGCTGCAGGCGGTACTCGTTCAGCAACATCTTCTGCCGCTCCACCCATTCGCCCCAGGCCTTCTTGGAGACGTTCTTGTAGACCTTCTGACCAAAGTCGGAGTCGAACGGTGGTTCGTCCAGACCCTCCATCTCGGCTTTGTACTTCGTGCAGAACACCATATGCGCCATTGTTCGCCTTCACTCCTTCAAACTTCCTTATTCTACGATGTTCCTGCGGCGAGGGACTCGCTTACCTGCGCTTTCCCTTTGCCTTTCGGTCACGCGCGCGGCTCTTCGTCTTGCCCTTCGATTTTGGTTTGCCGGAGCGATCCGGGCTTGTGTGCGTGGCATCCTTTCTGGACCTTCGGAGCGACCGCGGCGCGCTCGCGTTCTCGTACTCCGAGGGCATCAGCGCGAACTGCAGGCGGCGCTGCTGGCGGTCGATGCGGTCGAGCAGGACGTGGACCTTCTGGCCGATCTTGAAGACTCGTCCGTTACTCGCGCCGACGATGGTGCGATCGGTGTCGCGGAAGAAGTAGCGGTCGTCCTGAAGGCTGGCGAGGGGAACCATTCCTTCGATGAAGAGCTCATCCAACTCGACGAAGAAGCCGTACTTCGTGCAGGAGAGGATGATGCCGGTGAAGTCCTCGCCGACGCGGTCCTGCATGAAGCGGATCTTCTTCCACTCGATCAGCTCGCGCTCGGCGTCGTCGGCGCGGCGCTCGGCCTGGCTGGACTCGGTGGCGATGGAGTCGAGTTCGCTGTCGGGAAGCGGGCCTTCCTTCGCCTGTCGTCCGTGCGGTGCACGAGTCGCTGCCTTCTCTCCCCAGGGCTGCGGCTCGGTGCTCGGGATCGCGAAGCCTTTCGGGTCGGCGCCTGCATGCAGCAGATAGCGCAGAAGCCGGTGGACGATCAGGTCCGGATAGCGCCGGATGGGCGAGGTGAAGTGTGTGTAGCTAGGCGAAGCCAGCGCAAAGTGGCCGGCGTTCTTCTCTGCATAGCGCGCCTGCTTGAGCGAGCGCAGCATCAGGTACGAGAGGATGCGCTCCTCGGGCTTGCCTTGGATCTTTGCCGTCAAACGCTGATACATCTGCGGCGTGACCGGGATCGCGTCAGGGATCTCGTGCGTCTGAACACTGCGGCCTGAGCTGCGCGCGTCGCGCCGGTCGCCCTTCGTCGTCACACGCTTCACGGGCAGGTTGCTGAAGCCCAGCGTGTAGCCGAACTGCGCGGCGGTGTCTTCGAACTCGACGATGCGCTTGGGGTCGGGCGTCTCGTGAATGCGGTAGATGCCGGGAATTCCTTGCGCCTCGATCCAGTGCGCGACGCACTCGTTGGCCGAGACCATGAACTCCTCGATCAGACGATGCGACCAGCCGCGCTCGGAGCGCACGATGGCCTGCATGTTGCCTTCGGGGTCGAACTGCACCACTGGCTCGGGCAGATCGAAGTCGATGGAGCCGCGGCGTTTGCGTTTGGCGTTCAGCTTCAATGCAAGCTCGTGCATGCGCTCGAACTCGGGGACGAGCTCGCTGAACTCAAACCTCGCGACCTGGTTGCCGTCGAGGACCGCCTGCACCTGCGTGTAGGTCATGCGGCGCGCGCTGCGGATGATGCCTTCGCAGACCTCGAAGCCGACGATCTCGCCGCGCGCGTCGATCTCCATCAGGCAGCTCTGTACGAGGCGGTCTTCGTCGGGGCGGAGACTGCACAGGCCGCTCGAGAGCTCGTTGGGCAGCATCGGGATGGCGCGGTCGGGAAAGTAGACCGAGGTTCCGCGCAGGCGCGCCTCGAGGTCGAGCGACGTTCCCGGACGAACGTAGTGGCTGACGTCGGCGATGTGGACCTGCAACTGCCAGTTGCCGTTGGCGAGCGGCTCGACGTAGACGGCGTCATCGAAGTCGCGCGCGGTCTCGCCATCGATGGTGACGATGGGGAGGCGGCGGAAGTCGCGGCGTCTTGCGAGCTCGTCAGCGGCGAGCTTGTCGACGGTCTGCTGCGCTGAATCTACCGCTTCGGCGAGCACGTTGGCCGGGAAGACGTGCGGCAGATGGTGCTTGCGGATGACGATCTCGACGTCGACTCCGAAGGCGTCGGGCGGTCCGAGGACCTCAATGACGCGTCCGCGAGCCGGCCTTCCGGGAGTTGGGAAGGCGGTGATCTCGACGTCGACGGCGAGGCCTTCGAGCGGAGTCAGCGGGCTCTCGGCTGCGGTCCAGCGGCGCTGCTGCTCCTGTGCCTCTTCGCCAAGAACGCGGTGCGGCGTCGCGGCGGACTCGGGTACGATCTCGTCGCCTTCGGCGATGAGGATCGGCTGCGTCATGCGGTCGTCGAAGGGCGTGACGTAGTTTCCCTTCGCGAGCGGAAGGTCTTCCCACGGGCTGCGGCGGTGCGAGCGCGCGTAGTGGAAGATTCCTACGACGGTCGGGTTGCGGCGTGTGAGGACGCGAGCGACGCGGCCGGAGCGGCGTCCGTCACGGCCGCGCGGGGCTTCGTCGACGAGGACCTCGTCGCTTTGCATGGCTCCGTTGAGCTCATTCGGAGGAATGAACAGGTCGTCTTCACGGTTGCTGCTGCCGTTGGGGCGGACGAAGGCGTAGCCGTCGCGGTGCAGGTCGATGCGGCCGGCGACGAGGCGCTCGCGTGTGGGGTGCGGCTCGAGCGCGTTGGAGTTCCGCGGAGCGCGTGCGGTTCTGGCCGGGACTGCGGACGGAAGGCTCCAGTGGTCGTCGTCGATCTTGACCAGGGCTCCGCGGGCGGTGATGCGGGCGAGCTGCTCGAGCAGCAGGCGACGCTCGCGGCCGCCGCCGAGGCCGAGCTCGCGGACGAGTTGCTTGTAGCCGGCGCGCTGTCCGGCGGATCGGTCGATGCGGTTGATCAGCTCGCGATCGGTGAACTTGTAAGGATGTCCGGACATTCACCCAAGGATACGCGAGCGAGCGTCAGCGCTGCGCTGCGAGAGCGGTCGGCTCGCCGCGAAGCAGGTTCGCGGCCTGCTCGAGCGTGGTTGCGGGCGGAGTCGGGCGGAAGTCGGTCTTGACCTCGTCCTCCTGCTCGCCGATGGACTTGAAGATCAGGGCGCGGCCGGTGATGTGGATGTGCGACTCGGTGATCTGCCAGATACCTGGCGCCAGCTGGCTGCGCTTGACGTTGAAGGTTCCGCCTTCGTCGAGATGGCCGAAGAGACCGTAGGCGAACTTGACCTCGCGGATGAGCCTGCCCTTGATGTTCAGGATGCGATTGCCGGGTTTGGAGACGACGATCTCGCCGGCCATCGAAGCGAAGACGCGGGCCTCCATCGATGGGGCATCGAAGTTCGGGTCGGGCGTAAAGGCGAGCGCTATGCCGTCCGCGCCATCGTTCTTGACGGTCCAGAGGAAGGCGTCGGGAAGGAGGCGGAGCATGTTTTCAGCTCGCTTGTCGTCCTGCTGGCTGTCCTTGCGCTGCCTGGCCTGCTGGGAAGGATCGTGAACGAAGGACTCGATCCGCTGCATCTCCTCGTTGAGGCGGGCGGAGTCGAGCGGCCGGCCATCCTGCTGGATCTTCTTCTTTACGGAGCCGTGATCGGTCTCGACGACGGCGTAGACGAAGGTGCCCTCCGGTTTGGTGACTGTGGAGCGATAGCGCCAGCGGGAGTGGTCGTCTCGGTCTGCGGCCAGCTCAGTCTGGACCGCGTTGCGAACAATGGCTTGAGCGAGCGGGTCCTGTTTGGTTTGTTGTGCCGATGCAAGCAGACCAGCGGAAAGAAGCGAGACAGCAATTGTGCAACCGAGTAAGCCAGATCTCATTTACGTCCCTTGACCTCGTTCTGTGGTGTTGGATGCGAACCGGCCGGTATTCGTCAGTAACGCATTGAGGGGACCCCCTCCCCTTTTTGCGTAAAATATTGATTTATAATGGCTTATCTTGGCACTTCGATCGCAAAGTATTGATTCTATGCAGTTTAGATATCAATATTGATTCTAAACGGGAAAGGTCCCCGGCTCTGTTTAAGGCCAGTGTCTCTTTCTTTAAGTCTGATTTAAGGATAGCAAAGTGGAGGTAATTAATCGGCACTTTATATTTCTTTTAAATGAGGGAGATGCGCGGTTTTGGGGCTTGACAAGGTTTTTGGGGCGGGAGAGGCAATACCTCAGGGGCTGAAGCCCCCTTTTTGGGGGGACCGTAATGCCGGGGCTTAAAAAGCCCCGGCCTACCTCAGAAGCAAAGGCAAAAACAACGGCAATTGCAATAACAACAGCAAAAACGAGGACACCGACTTTGGATTGTTCAGGTGGTCCACTCGATGCGGACGGCGCGTTTGCCTAGGCGAAGGATGGGGGATTCGCCCAGTTTTTCGAGGTCGATGGTGCGGTCGGAGAACTTTTCGCCGTTGATGCTGACGGCGTTTTCCGACAGCTTGCGAGTGGCTTCGCCGGTGGAGGCGGCGAGGCCGGCTAGCTGGAGGAGTTTTGTGGTGCGGAGGGCCTCGACGTGCTGGCCGGCTGGTTGTCCGTCAGGGGAGGCGGAGAGGCCTTCGGCGGACTTTGGGATTTTGACGACGGGAACGTCTTCGGCGACGGACTTCTGCTGGAACTGGCGGGCCCAGCCCTCGGCGGCGGCGGCGGCGGCGGCCTGGGAGTGGAAGTCGCGGGTGATGGTGTGGGCGAGGTTCTTTTTGGCCTGCATGGGGTGCAGGGCTCCGGAGGCGACGTCTTCCTGCATCTTCACGATCTCGGAGCCGCGGAGGTCGGTGAGGAGTGTCCAGTACTTCCACATCAGGTCGTCGGAGATGGACATGAGCTTGCCGTACATCTCGGCGGGGGGCTCGTGGATCCCGATGGCGTTGTTGAGGGACTTCGACATCTTCTGGATGCCGTCGAGGCCCTCGAGGATGGGGTTCATGAGGATGATCTGCTGGGGCTGGCCGAAGTGGCGCTGGAGATCGCGGCCGCGCATGAGGTTGAACTTCTGGTCGGTGCCGCCTAGCTCGACGTCGCACTGGAGCGCAACGCTGTCGTAGCCCTGGGCGATGGGGTAGATCATCTCGTGCAGGGCGATGGGCTGCTCGTCGTTGAAGCGCTTGTGGAAGTCCTCGCGCTCGAGCATCTGGGAGACGGTGAACTGGGCGAGAAGCTTGACGAGGTCGTAGTAGGAGAGCTTGTCGAGCCACTCGGAGTTGTAGCGGACCTCGGTTTTTTCAGGGTCGAGGATCTTGAAGACCTGCTCCTTGTAGGTCTCGGCGTTGCGGTTGATCTCTTCGCGGGTGAGGGGCTTGCGGGTGACGTTGCGGCCGGTGGGGTCGCCGATGAGGGCCGTCGAGTCGCCGATGAGGAAGATGACGGTGTGGCCGAGCTGCTGGAAGTGGCGCAGCTTGCGGATGAGGACGGTGTGGCCGAGGTGGAGGTCGGGAGCGGTGGGGTCGAAGCCGGCCTTGATGCGCATGGGCTTTCCGGAGGCGATGGATTGCTGGATGCGCTCCTTCAGTGCGTCGAGGGGGATGATCTCGGCGGTGCCCTTGGTGATGAGGTCGAGCTGGTCTTCTACGGAGGGGAATGTCGGCATGGTCTGTCTTTCAGTATAAAGACGGGTCAGTATAAAGAGGCTATGCCGGACAGGGTGCGGAAGCACGAGAGGGAGACTCCGAGGAAGGAGAAGATCTGCAGGACGTGCGGGAGGGCGTTTGCCTGGAGCGAGGCTCGGGCGCGGGATTGGGATGTGGCGAAGTACTGCAGCCAGGTGTGCAGCGGGTATGCGAAGGGTGAGCGGGATGCCGAGCTGGAGGCGGCGATTCTGGAGTTGCTGGCGGAGCGAGGTGCGGGGAAGACGATCTGTCCTTCGGAGGCGGCGAAGCGGGTGGGTGGAACTGCGGCTCGTCGCGACTGGGAGGGGCTGATGCAGCCTACGCGTGAGACAGTGCGGAGGCTGGTGAAGGCGGGAAAGATTGTGGTGATGCAGAACGGCAGGGTGGTGGATTCGGAGAGGGCGAAGGGGGATCTGCGGCTGCGGCTGCGGTAGTAACCGTGGTTCAGTGTGCCATTGCGCCTTAGAAGGGTATAGCTCCCACGGCGAAACGCAGATCCTTCGACTTCGCTGCGCTTCGCTCAGGATGACACTTCCTTGGTGTGACAACGGAGACTCGCATCATGACTTCACGTCTATACTTTGGCGCATGGATGCGGAGAAGATGCGCGCGATGCTGCTGAAGCTGCCGCATGTGGCGGAGACGATGCAGTGGGGCGCGAACCTTGTCTTCTGGGTGGCTGACAAGGCGATTGGCGGGAAGATGTTTGCCCTGGTGGACCTGGATGACAGGGGCGGGCCGGTGATCTCGTATGCGGCGGGGCCGGAGCGGTATGCGGAGCTGGTGGAGCGTGACGGCGTGATTCCTGCTCCGTATCTTGCGCGGGCGTACTGGGTGGCGGTGGAGCGGTGGGATGTGTTTCGCGCGAGTGAGTGGCAGAGCGAGCTGGAGGCGGCGCATGCGCTGATTCATGCCAGGCTGCCGAAGCGGACGCGCGACGTGCTGGCGATGCCAGCGGGCGAGCGCAGGCGGCTGATCGCGGAGCGCAAGGCTCTGCTGGCGAGGCGTGCCGCAGCGAAGCGCTGACCGCCTACACAGACGGCCTGCCGGGTCTTACGACTGCGTCGAAGTGGTGCCAGTGGGCGTAGATGAGGAAGATCACAAGCAGGGCGGCGAAGAGGGCCATGCCGATCCCCTTGGGGTCCATGGTGATGTGGTAGAGCAAGATGACGACGAGGATGGGGCCGAGGATGGTGAGGGCCACTCCGATGTAACGGCCGATGAGGAGCAACACGCCGGCGATGACATAGAGCAGGCTGAAGAAGGTGAACCATCCGTACTTGAACATGATGGTGAAGAGGGTTCCGGCGTCGCCGGGCGGAAGCTGCATGGGGATGAAGTGCAAGAAGCCGTTGAGGCCGAAGACGGTGAACATGAGGCCGAGGAGGAGGCGGGCGATGAGGACGGCAATCTTCACGAGCGGTTCTCCTTTGGAGTTGGAGTGACCTGCGTAAGACCCGGGGAATAAGTTGCACCATAATAGAGGATTTGGGTAGGGTCAGCGTATGGAAATTATGAATTTGGCAGGAGTGGCGCTTTCGCTGGAGGGACGCGTGGCGCTGGTGACCGGAGGCTCGCGTGGCATCGGAGCGGCGACGGTAAGGATGTTTCGCAGGGCGGGAGCAAGGGTTGTGTTCAGCTATCGAGCGGCGGAGGCGCAGGCTCGCGCGCTGGTTGCGGAGTGCGGTGGCGAGGAGGTTTGCCGCGCGGTGAATCAGGAGCTGGCGGCGGCGGCGGATGGAGCGGCTCTGGTGAAGGCGGCGGTAGCGGCGTTTGGGCGGCTGGACTGCCTGGTGGTGAATCATGGCGTGTGGCCTCCGCATGACGCTCCCATCAGCGAGATGACGGATGCGCAGTGGCGCTCGACGCTGGGGATCAACCTGGATAGCGTGTTTGGGCTGGTGCGGGCGGGCGTCGCCGAGATGCAGCGGCAGCAGCCGCTGGACGGAGCGCGCGGACATATCGTGCTGGTGGCGTCGACGGCAGCGCAGAGGGGCGAGGCGTTTCATGCTGACTATGCGGCGAGCAAGGGCGCGCTGCTGAGCCTGACGAAGAGCCTCTCGAGCGAACTGGCCGGGCAGGGGATCTATGCGAACTGCGTGGCTCCGGGATGGGTGGAGACGGAGATGTCAGCCGCTGCCCTGAGGCATCCGGAGACGTCCAAGAAGGTGCTGGCGACGATACCGCTGGGCCGAGCGGCGCGGGTAGAGGAGATCGCTGGACCGATACTGTTTTTGTGCACGCCGCTGGCGGGGTTTGTCTCGGGTGAGATATTCAATGTTAACGGCGGCGCTGTGCTGGTTGGTTGATGGGAGCTGCGATGAGGCGATCTGTTCTTCTGCTGGTGGTGCTGGCGGTTGTGAGCTCGGGACGGGTGTGGGGGCAGGCGCGCGAGATTCCGAGCGCAGCGCCGGCGCAGGCGACGGGGAGCCCTGAGGAACAGGGGCGCAAGCTACTGGACGAGATGGTCGAGGCGCTGGGCGGGCAGGCGTGGAAGGACCGCAAGGACATGCAGGTCTTGGGACGGACGGCGGCGTTCTTTCGCGGCCAGCCGAACGGCACGGTGATCGAGTACACGGGATGGCGGAGGTTTCCGGACGCTACGCAGGGTGGGGCGGAGCGCATTGGATTTCTTAGCGACAAGAGCATGATTCTGCCGGGCAAGAAGATCGACATTGTGCAGATATGGACCGCCGATAACGGCTACGAGGTGACGTACAAGGGACGAACGACGATGCCGAAGGAGATCGTCGAGGACTATCAGCGGAGGAAGAAGCACTCGATTGAGAGCGTGGTGAACGACTGGCTGAAGGCTCCGGGGGTGATGATTCTGTCGGAGGGGTCGACGATGGTGGACCGCCGCATCGCAGAGAAGGTGACGGTGCTGAGCGCGGACAACGACGCTGTGACGATCGAGCTGGATGCGGCGACGCATCTGCCGCTGCGGCGGGCGTTCAGGTTCCGCAACCCGCAGTTTAACGACTTCGACGAGGACGCGGAGACGTATAGCGACTACCACACGGTGCAGGGATTACCGACGGCGTACAACGTGGCTCGTTATAAGAATGGCGAGATGGTGAACCAGCGTTTTCTGATGAAGGTGGAGTACAACATGGGGCTTTCGGCGGAGCTGTTCAACCCGGATAACTTGCTGAAGAAAAAATAGCCGGGATACTGAAGGTGCGCGGGAGCGGGCGCGGAGCGCAAGCTGAGCGGTTTATACTCAAGGTTGTCATGAGTGAATCGACTGAGAGCCTTGCCGTTGCGCCGACGGCGACCGGAACCCCTGCCGCGAAGCAGACGATGGACATCCTCGAGATCATGTCCATCCTGCCACACCGCTATCCTTTTCTGCTGATCGACCGCGTGGTGGAGATCGAGCGCAAGCAGCGGATCGTTGCCATCAAAAATGTCTCGTTCAACGAGCCGCAGTTCCAGGGGCACTTTCCGGACTACCCGATTATGCCGGGCGTGCTGATGGTGGAGGCGATCGCGCAGGCCGGCGGAGCGCTGCTGCTGACGGAGATTCCGGACCGCGAGCAGAAGCTGATGGTGTTTACCGGGATCGACAGCGCGAAGTTTCGCAGGCCAGTGGTTCCTGGCGACCAGGTTCGCATCGAGGTGAAGGTGCTGAACTGGCGCACGAGCGCGGTAAGGATGCAGGGCATAGCGACCGTCGAGGGCAAGGTGGTGTGCGAGGCGACGGTGATGTGCGCGCTGGTTCCACGGGCGGCGAAGCCTGAGGCAAAGCCAGAGTGAGCATTCATCCCACGGCGATCGTTGCTGAAGGCGCGAAGATTCCCGAGAGCTGCACGGTGGGGCCTTACTGCACGGTGGGCGCAAATGTCGTGCTGGGCGAGCGGTGCGAGCTGGTCTCGCACGTGGTGCTGGACGGCCACCTGACGATGGGCGCGGACAATCGCGTGTTTTCGTTCGCGTGCCTGGGGGTCGCGCCGCAGGACCTGAAGTACAAGGGCGAGCCGACGCGGCTGGTGATCGGCGACAAGAACGACTTTCGCGAATACGTGACGATCTCGCGCGGTACGGCGGGCGGCGGCGGCGTGACGCGCGTTGGCTCGGGCTGCCTGATTATGGCTTACACGCACATTGGGCATGACTCGGTGATTGGCGATGGCGTGATTCTGGCCAATGCGGCGACGCTGGCCGGGCATGTGACGGTTGAGGACTACGCCGTGGTGGGCGCGCTGAATCCGGTGCACCAGTTCTGCACGATCGGGAGATATGCGTACATCGGCGGAGGGACGACGATTACGCAGGACGTGCTTCCCTACTCGCTGACGAGCATCGAGCGGAATAATCATGCCTACGGGATCAATAAGGTTGGGCTGGAGCGGAAGGGCTTTACTCCGGAAGAGATCAAGCAGCTGCGCGCGGCGTACCGCGTGCTGCAGCGCTCGAAGTTGAACACGGCGGAGGCCGTTCAAGCGATGCGCGAGAAGATTGCGTCCGGCGAGTTTGGCGAGAAGGTGGCGTATCTGGCGGAGTTCATCGCGAAGAGCGAGCGGGGCGTGATTAAGTAGCGTGGACGAGAGAGCGCCTTTGAGTTACGGAGCAAAACTCGGTCTGATTGCAGGCAACGGGCACTTCCCTTTTCTGCTGCTGGATGCCGCTCGAGCGCATGGGCTTACGGTCGTGGTTGCGGCGATCAAGGAAGAGACCGATCCTGCGATGGACATGCGCGCAAAAGCCGATACCAACGTGCATGTGTACTGGATGTCGCTGGGTGAGCTGTCGCGGCTGATCGAGACCTTTCAAAGAGAGGGTGTGAAACGCGCTGTGATGGCCGGGCAGGTGAAGCACAAGCAGATCTTCTCGAGCATACGGCCCGACTGGCGGCTGGCGAAGCTGCTACTGAATCTGCGGACGCGGTCGACCGATGTGCTGCTGGGAGCGGTGGCGAAGGTGCTGGGCGACGAGGGGATCGAGCTGATCTCGTCGACGCAGTTTCTGGAGCCTCTGCTGGCGAAGGCTGGTGTGCTGACGAAACGCTCTCCGGATGAACACGAGCAGAAGGACATCACGTACGGGCGGATGGTCGCGCGCGCGATTGCGGGCTACGACCTGGGACAGACGGTGGTGATCGCGGGGCAGGCGTGCGTGGCCGTGGAGGCGATGGAGGGGACCGACGCGACGATTGAGCGCGCCGGGGCACTGTTCCGCTCACTGGAGGCCGAGGACGCCGTGCGCGAAGGAGCGAACGAGGGCACGACGCTGCGGCGCGCACTGACGGTAGTCAAGGTGGCCAAGCCGAACCAGGACATGCGCTTCGATGTTCCGGTGGTTGGGGTCCCAACGATTCGGACGATGCAGCAGGCGGGCGCAACGTGCCTTGCGCTCGAGGCCGGGAGGACGCTGATGTTTGATCCGGCGGCGATCGTTACGGCTGCCGACGCTGCGGGGATCGCCATCGTCGCGGAGTAGCTGCGCGAGCGATGTTTGTCACCGGTTTGTCGCGTGCAGGTTTCGGCGGAGTAAAATTGCGGTGCGCCAGCGAGGGCGCGCGTCTTACCGGCCTGATACTCGTATATAGATTGAAGCTCTACTAACAGAAGGGGAACGATGATGCGCAAAGGGATGTGGACTGCGGTTCTAGTTGCAGTAGTAATGGCGTGCGGCTTTGGGTTGAAGGCGAAAGCCGCCTCGGATGCACCGGCAGTGGGCGCGGCAGCGCCGAACTTTACGTTGCCTTCGCAGGAAGACAAGCCG
This sequence comes from Edaphobacter aggregans DSM 19364, assembly GCF_000745965.1. GTDB lineage: Bacteria > Acidobacteriota > Terriglobia > Terriglobales > Acidobacteriaceae > Edaphobacter > Edaphobacter aggregans. The sequence continues at coordinate 13,179 of NZ_JQKI01000017.1, forward strand.
GTAAGCCTGAAGGACTACAAGGGCAAGTGGGTGGTGCTGTACTTCTACCCGAAGGACCAGACGACGGGCTGCACGATTGAGGCGCACAACTTCCAGCGCGATATGCCGAAGTACGACGCCGCCAATGCAGTAGTGCTGGGCGTGAGCCTGGATACGGTGGAGGGTCACAAGGCTTGGTGCGCGAAGGACACCTTCAGCTTCAAGCTGCTGGCCGATCCGGACCACAAGGTAGTGGACATGTACGGCGTTCCGGTGGCTTCGCATGGCGACATGAAGTTTGCGGCGCGGCAGACGTTTCTGATCTCGCCGGAGGGCAAGGTGGTGAAGTTCTGGCCGAAGGTCGACGTGCAGACGCACAGCGAAGAGGTGCTGGCGGAGATCGCGGCGAACAAGAAGTAACGCTTCAAAGCAGAAGCGATTTTCTGCAGACGCAAAAAGGCCCGGGCGCTCACGGGGAGCAGACCGGGCCTTTTTGCTTGCCTAGAATGGTTGAGTTGCGGTTAAGTTAGACCATCTTCTTAGCGATGGCCTTCTTGACGATGGCTCGCTTAATGGCCTTCTTCACGATGGCCCGCTTGAGGGCCTTCTTGACGATGGCCTTCTTGACGGCCTTCTTGACGGCTGCCCGCTTGATGGCCTTCTTCACAACTGCCTTCTTGATTGCCTTTTTCGCTGCTTTCTTCGTTGCCAAGGTGATACCTCTCTTCTTAGGTTTTGTGGTGCTTGAGGTGCCCTTTTTACCGGCCGCTTTTTTAGGAGCGACCTTACCGCCGCGCTGGGCCCCGGTCTTCTTCGCGGCAGATTTCAATGTCTTCTTCGCTGCGGCCTTTTTGACGGCCTTTTTGGCAACCGCCTTCTTCACCGCAACCTTAACGGCCTTCTTCAAGACCGCCTTCTTGACTGCTTTCTTCAGGGCGGCCTTCGTTGCGAGCGCCTTCTTTGCCGGGGCCTTCACTACTGCCGGGGTCGGAACGCTACTCACAGGGAGCTCCGACTCACGGGTGGGAGGCGTGTAGGGCTCGGTCGTAGTCGGTGGTGGAGCAAAGATCTGCGCGTCCTCCGCGTGATCCTCGCGCTCGGTCTCTTCGGCTCCCAAAGCCTCCGCGCCCGCGTCGCTGTCCTCGCGGTCAAGAGAATCTTCGTCGTCGTCTGAGGAGACGAGGACCTCTTCCTCTTCTTCTTCCTCGTCCTCGAGAAAGCGATGGCTCAGGTCATCATCGTCATCGTAGTCGTGGTCGTGGTCGTCTGCGGCCGTCGCGTAGAACTTGATCGTCTCGTCATCAAACATCATGATCACTCATCCCCTTGCTGCGTTAGCCTTCTGCTTGTTTTCTTGCGGCCCCACAGCTTGCATCGCTCTTCATCGCCTTTTGATGCAAACGTTGAATCTTCGTTGCAATCCTGCGCACGAGATTCTAGCAACAGGATGCCTTTATGTGCCAGCAATGGCAAGCTTTCTTTTTGACAAGGAAGCTTATCGTGCAGCTTTCGATTTCGATTTGGAAGAGGAGGCCTTCGACTTGGACGATGTTGTCTTCGCGTGGGCGCCTCCAGAAGACTTCGCACTGGACTGCTTTGACGAGGCACGGCTCGTCTTCGCAAGCGATGAGGTGGACGCCGTGCGTTGCGCGCCTTTCCCGCGCGAGCTTTTGCCGCGCACACGCGTGCCGGGCGCGAGCTTTACGGGCGCGGCAACTGTGAGCGTACGGCCAGATGCGACTGTGTTGGAGGAGAGATGGTTCCAGCGCCGCAGATCCTCTACCGACACGCCGAAGCGATCGGCAACGGTGATGAGCGTGTCGCCGCGGCGCACGGTGTAGCGCTGCGCGTGCGAGCTCGTAGCGGTCGCAACAGGGATGACGAGCTCGTCGCCCTCGTCGAGCGATTCGCCGGGAGCGATGCTGTTGGTCTCGGCGATCTCGGAGGCGCGCGCGTGCATCATGGCGGCGATGGCGTCGAGGGATTCTCCGGCGCGGACGACATGGAAGCGCCAGCTGGAGCGCTTCTCTTCGGGGATCTCCTTGATACGCGCGAGATAGGCGTCGTGCGTGCCGACAGGAAGATGCAGGTCAAGGGGAACATCGTTTGGCGTGCTCATGCGCAGTAGGCTCGGGTTGAGGGCGACGATCTCCTGGAGAGACGCGTTGGTGACGTCGGCGACGAGACGCAGGTCGATGGCGTAGTCGATCGTGACGGTGTCAAACAACACCGGCGCGTCGGGGACGAGGTTGTCGAGCCCATACTGCGTCGGGTTCTTTGCCATGATGATGGCGGCTATGATGCCGGGAACGTAGTTCTTGGTCTCGCCGGGCAGCACGTTGCGGCGATAGAGCTCCCAGAAGTCGGCGTAGCCGGTCCTCATGACGGCGCGCTGCACGTTGCCTGGACCCCAGTTGTAGGCGGCCATGGCGAGATACCAGTCGCCGAACTGGTTGTAGAGCTCCTTCATGTAGCGGGCGTAGGCGCGCGAGGACTTCTCGGGGTCGAAGCGCTCGTCAAACCATCCGTTGCGGGTGAGGCCGTAGGCTCCGGCGAAGGGCATGAACTGCCACATGCCTCCGGCGCCGGAGCGCGCGTTGAGGGCCTGCGGCTGGAAGCCGGACTCGGCGACGGCGAGGTAGATGAGGTCCTGCGGCACGCCCTCTTCGCGCAGGTACCGGGAGATCATGTCCTTGTATTTGCCGGCGCGCTCGAGCGAACGCAGCAGATGGGCATGGCCGCCGGGCGAATTGGAGAAGTAGCTGATGAAGCCGGCGACGTAGTCGTTGACGACGAGAGGAAAGTCGGACTGCGTGGTCTTCAGCTCGGCGGCGAGTTTGGCGGTGAGCTCGGCGTTGGCGGGAAAGGTGACTTCGCTGGCGGCGTCGAGCGGCGCGGCCTCGATGGCGGGCGAGAGGCCATTGCCCTGCTTGAGCGCGGCGATCTCGAGCGAGTTGATGGCATCGAGCAGATGTTCGAACTCATCGGAGAGCTGCGGATCGTGCTTGAGGTCAAGGCCGCTGGTGAGCATCAGGTCGACGGCGGAGTCGAAGTCGGCGCGCGCAGCCTCGAGATGGCCGGCGCGGTAGTTGTCCACGCCGCTGCGGTAGGTCTGCTCCACGCGATTGATGAGCTGCTGCGACTTGTAGGCGGCGGCCGCGTCCTGCACGGTCTGCGCTGTGGATGGTTGCGGGGTCTGCGAGGCGCTTGCAGCAGCGGCGGTGCCGGCAGAGGGCGCTGTGGCCTGAGCGGGAACCTTGCCCGGCGCTCCGGTCTGCGCGGTCTTGTCCTGCGGACAGCCGGTGAGCAGAACCAGCGGCATGCACACCGCCATCAGTGCCCACCGCCGCGCAAGGTTGTATCGATTTGGCCGATGCATCGTTCCTGCTCATTGTATGACGCGTGGGGCTCAGAAACCTGAGCAGATGTTAGAGAGTGTGGCGCGGACGTTAGAGATGCGCTGGTATCATTGAAGATTGAGGCGTCGCGTCACACCGTATGGATCCCAGTCACATCCGCAACTTCGCGATCATCGCGCATATCGACCACGGCAAGTCCACCCTGTCGGACCGGCTGCTTGAGCTGACCGGCTCGCTGACCTCGCGCGAGATGCAGGCGCAGGTGCTGGACGCGATGGACCTGGAGCGCGAGCGCGGCATCACCATCAAGGCCCACACGGTCCGCATGGTGTACAAGTCGAAGGACGGCGAGACGTATCAGCTGAACCTGATCGACACGCCGGGCCACGTGGACTTCAGCTACGAGGTCTCGCGCTCGCTGGCCTCGTGCGAGGGTGCGCTGCTGGTGGTGGACGCCTCGCAGGGCGTCGAGGCACAGACGCTGGCTAATGCGTATCTCGCCATCTCAAACGGGCTTGAGATCATTCCGATCATCAACAAGATCGACCTGCCGAGCGCCGATATTCCGCGCACCAAGGAGATGATCGAGAAGTCTGTCGGGCTGCCGGCGGACGACGCGATTCCCGTCTCCGCGAAGACCGGGCAGAACGTCGATGAGATTCTTGAGGCCGTCGTGCACCTGCTGCCTCCGCCGAAGGGCGACGCGGACGCTCCGCTGCAGGCGCTGATCTTCGACTCGTGGTTTGACCCGTATCGCGGTGTGATCGTGCTGGCGCGCGTGATCAACGGACGCATGCGCAAGGGGCAGCGCATCAAGCTGATGTCGAACGGCAAGGTCTTCGATATCGAGAGCATGGGCGTGATGACTCCGAAGCCTGTGGAGTTGGAAGAGTTGAGCGCAGGTGAGGTCGGGTTCTTCGTCGCTACGATCAAGAACGTCGCGGATACGAAGGTGGGCGACACGATCACCGACGTCGAGCGGCCGTGTGCGGAGGCGCTACCGGGCTTTGAAGACATCAAGAGCATGGTCTTCGCCGGGCTGTACACCGTGGACTCACACGAGCACGGCATGCTCCGCGATGCGCTCGAGAAGCTGCGGCTGAACGACAGCTCGTTCAACTTCGAGCCGGAGTCGTCGGTGGCGCTTGGCTTCGGCTTCCGCTGCGGCTTTCTGGGGCTGCTGCACCTGGAGATCATTCAGGAGCGGCTGGAGCGCGAGTACAACCTCGACCTGATCACCACTGCGCCGGGCGTGCGCTACAAGATCACGCTGACGGACGGCTCCGTCGTCGAAGTGGACAACCCTTCGCGCTGGCCTGACCCGAGCGAGATCGAGACGATCGAAGAGCCGGTGATCACGGCGAAGATCCTGACGAACGAAGAGTACGTCGGCGGCATCCTGAAGCTGGTCGAGGACAAGCGCGGGCGCCAGCAGAACTTCGAGTATGTGAGCGAGACGCGCGTGATGCTGACCTATGAGCTTCCGCTGAACGAGATCGTGCTGGACTTCTACGACCGGCTGAAGTCGGTCTCGCGCGGCTATGCTTCGCTGGACTACCACCTTGCGGGGTCGTGGGTCTCGCCGATGGTGAAGATGGACATCCTTGTTTCGGGCGAGCCCGTGGATGCGCTGTCGATCATCGTGCATCGCGACTTCGCCTACGATCGCGGCAAGGCTCTGGTGGCGAAGATGCGGGAACTGATTCCGCGTCAGATGTTCGAGGTGGCGATCCAGGCAGCGATCGGGTCGAAGATCATCGCGCGCGAGACGGTCTCGGCGATCCGCAAAAACGTGATCGCGAAGTGCTACGGCGGCGACATTAGCCGCAAGCGCAAGCTGCTGGAGAAGCAAAAGGAAGGCAAGAAGCGGATGAAGCGGATCGGCAAGGTCGACATTCCGCAGGAGGCCTTCCTGGCGGTCCTGAAGGTCGGCGAAGAATAATCTCGACCCTTGGGCGGATCGCTCTAAACTACCGGGGCTCAGTTGCTATCGGCGGTTTCGATTAACACGACAGTAACTTTTATCTGTGGAAACCCCTGAAATCGGGTTATTTGGCGCGAGAGGGGACTTGGTCTGGTCTGCAACGCAGACCAAGTCGCACAACCTACTGTATTTTCCGTATGTTACGATCCGGCAATTTATTGCGACATCTTAACAAATGGTCCTCCGAAACGGACCGCGGAAAAGTGCCTGGCACAGGATGCACAGGTTTTCCACAGAAATGGCCTTGATCAGAGAAAAACTTAAACAGCTATCTGGAAGCTCAATGAGAGCCTCCAGATAGCGTATTCGTGAGGCTGGTTGATCAGCCCTTACTGTTTGGGGGGTGCGGGCCTGGTCGCGGCCGGGGGGGTCGTGCGCGGACGTGCCCCGGGCGCACCGGCCGACGGAGCGGACGGCGGAGGAGCCGCGACACCCGACGAGGCGTTGTAGGCATTCACGACCGCCAGGGTGATGTCGATGTTTGGGTTCTGGCTGGCCCACATGACGTTGCTGTTCTGCTGGTTGCTGACGTCAAGCAGCAGCGTGTAGCCGTTCTGCGCGACGTAGCTCTGCACCGTGCCCGAGACCTTGCGGGCGACCTTGGCATAGGCCTCCTGCAGATCCGCCTGGTAGGCGTTGTTGGCATCTTCGGCGTCGCGGTTAAGCTGCTTTTCCTTGGTGTCGATGCTCTTCAGGCGGTTGGCGCGCTCTTCATCGCTGAGAGTTGCAGGGGCGCTCTGAAGCTGCTTCTTGAGCGAATCGACCTCCTGCGCGAGGGTGTCGATCTGGGCCTTCTTGGGCTCGTACTTCTTCTGAACTTCCTGAACGGCCCTCTGGCCCTCGTTCGTGGCGAAGACACACTGCTCAAAGGCGATGAGAGCGATCTTTGCGGGCACGGCCTGCGGCGGCAGGGGCGGCGTGTTGGCTGCAGGAGCGGCGGCGGGTGCAGCGGCAGCGGGAGCGGGCGTTGCAGCCGTCTGCGCCATCGCAGCGGCAGTCGACAGTCCCGCACTAAGGGCGGAGACAAGAACAAGGGAGCGATTCATGCGGTGTTTGGTACTCCTTCGGGGATCGTCCAAGAAATCATCCGGCCGTAGGTGCAGCATCGCGACCTTCCGAGCCAATGGCCCTGCATCCGCTCGATGATGCACCCTTCGAGAGTGGACCACCTGTGCCTCGACCATCCGGCGAAATTACGTTTTCGCCGACAGGGAGCGAGAGGGCTGCCAGAACAGGTCCGATTATAGGTCCGGGCCAGAGGCGGGTCAAACAAAACCCTTCAGGCGTCGTGGCTAATCCCAAAATATGGAACCTTTGAGTGACGGTCTCCTGTTTTTGGACGGCTCGACCCCAAAAAGGGCGTAAAGTCGCGGAAGATGGAACAAATTTATTTGGCCTCAGGATTGCTTTCGCCTTAGTCGTGTCGCGTGCCTGGGAGGCCCCTGAAGTCCAGTTCGCTACACCAACTGCCGGCCCGAAAGAAGCTGCTCCCATGACGGACAGCCGTGAGTCGGTCGTTGGGATTCCCGCCCGGGAGTCACTTTTCTGGGAGGCCAGTGACTGGCCCTAGGAGCATCGGCCGCTTTCTTCCCTGGAAGCGGCTGCCATCCTTATAGATATAGATATTGCTCATTGATTCGTCTTTTTCGGTCTTTTAATTTTAGGTCCGCATAATCCAAGCAACCCAGGTGCCAAACGGGGATCAGGGCAGACGAGGCCGGTCGGGATAGACGCTCTACCCCCTTCGATGTAAAATAAGGATGACTCTGAAGAGAGTGCTTGCAAAGCATAAGGCTTTGCGCGTACCCTGTGTCTTGCCTCGAGAACCGGCTGTGGGTGCCGATCCTGCATAACCACCGACGAAGTTTGGGAGTGGTGGAGGCATTCGTTACAGTGCACTGGCGTGGTCGGGCAATGTTGCAAAGGATGAGAGGGTGAAAGGAACGGCCATATCAGGCGTTCCGTGCTGCCCAGGCTTGGCAGGCCAGCCGGCCGGGGAGCGAGTAGCGGCAATTTAGACGTCCGTTTTGAGTACAACTTGAGACCGGTTTCTCCGACGCTGCAATTCGAGTTTGGTTCGCGCTTCGTTGTCTCGACGAAGACGGATGTACTCGTTGTCGTGGGAGTAAATCGCTAATTGCGCTCCGGCGCAACAGGAAGTGGAAGCATGACTTCAGAGCAGAATATGCCCGACGTGCAGTCGCACCAGGGTTCCTCGGCGGCGCCCATCGAGGATGGCGAGTCGCAGTACACCGGGGCACAGATTCCCCACGGCATGGGCCAGTCCAAGAGCAGCCGCCGGCGGAGGCGCAAGCGGAAGAACAAAGGTATCGATGCCGGCGCTCCCGCAACCCAGCCCGGAGCTGAGCAGAGCGGCCAGGTCCCCGCGATTCAGGCGGCGGCGCCATCGCAGGGATTTCAGCAGCCCTCCGGCCAGCCCTACCAGGGCGGTGGCCAGCAACAGCAGGGCTCCGGCGGAGGCAAGCGCTGGAAGAAGAGGTTCCGTGACCGCGACCGGCAGCGGGGCTCGCACGCGCAGCAGAATCCCGGCAACGTCGCCGACTTCAACGGCGGCAGCGGCTTCCGCGGCGGTGAGACGCACCAGCCGGGCAACAACGCCTACAAGCGTTCCAAGGGCGGAAAGCAGCAGCAGCGCGGCCCGCGCAGCTTTGTGGGTCCGATGGACCACAGCTACCGCGAGGTGAACGGCAACTTCGCCGACGCTCCTCCCTCGACGATTGAGACGGGCAACTTCCGCCGCTCGAATGGCGGTCGCCAGTATGTCAGCGACTCGCAGCCGATCGACTACTCGCAGGGCCGCGCAATTCCCATTCCCGAGGACGCGCCGACGAAGATCTTCTTCTTTATCGAAGACCTGTTCTTCCTGGCGAAGATCCAGGAGACCGCGCGCAAGCTGGGAGTGAAGGTCGCCTTCGTGAAGAACGACAAGGAGGTCTTCGCGCAGCTGACCGGCGGCGAGGAAGAGGACCGTCCGGGACTGATCGTGTTCGATCTGAACAATGCGAGCGCCAAGCCGCTGACGCTGATTCCCAAGCTGAAGGCGAAGCTGAAGAAGGGCACTTCGATCGTCGGCTTCCTGTCGCACGTTCAGGGCGACCTGAAAGCCAAGGCCGTCGAGGTAGGCTGCGACACGGTGATGCCGCGCGCAGCGTTCTCGCAAAACCTGCCGAACCTTCTGCGCCGCTACGGCACCATCGAAGAGGACGACAACAACTACAACCAGTAGGGACTACGGATTCCACCACCTGTGACGAAGGCCTGTAAGCGGATGGCGAACGAACACAGTTCGGTCACGATCAGTGTAGTCATCCCCGCGTATAACGCCGGTTCGCTGATAGGCGAAACGCTTGACAGCGTGCTCGCACAGAGCTGTCCGGCCCACGAGATCATTGTGGTCGACGATGGCTCGACCGATGACACGGCAGAGGTCGTCCGCAGGTACGGCAATGCGGTTCGTTATCTCCGGCAGGAGAACCAGGGACAGGCGATCGCACGGAACACAGGCATTCACGCCGCGACCGGAGAATGGATTGCTCCGTTGGACAGCGACGATATTTCTGCCGGATCGTCTTCGCCGCGCGACGGAGGCGATCGAGGCGAACCCGCACCTGGTCGTCGTCTACTCGGCCTTCGACTATTTGAACGAGGACGGCACACGCATCTTCTTTCCTGTGTTTCCGGCGCGTGAGCTTTGGCCTGCTCTGCGCTACCGCTCCCCGGTCCTGCCTTCGACGGCGACAATTCGGCGGAGCGTGCTTCTGGCGGCAGGAGGATTTCGCAAGGTCTTCATTGAGGATTGGGACCTAGGTTCCGGCTGGTCAGGAAGCACTCGGCCGCAGCCTTTCACGAGCTGCCGGAGAGCCTGCTTCTCTATCGCCAGTGGGATGGCAACGCGACGAACAACCACATCCGATACGCCAAAGGGATGCTGGACCTGATGGATCACACTCTGCTTGAGGATCGGTCAGGACTTGAGAGAGCGATCTGGAGGCGGAGGATCGAGGCCCGAATTCATCACGAACTCTCGATTGAGCTGCGCAACAGCAATGATCCGCGCTACATGAAGCATGCTCTGACTTCGCTCGGCCGATGGCCGCTGTGGGACGAAGTTGTACCGCCGCGGCGGTACAAGATATTCGCAAAACATGCTGTACAAACGCGTCGCCGGCGAGGTTAGCCGGGAGGCCACTTCATGGGTCGGCCACCCAGCAGATGCAGATGGAGGTGATGCACGGTCTGACCGCCATCTTCGCCGGTGTTGATCACGACGCGGTAGCCCTTGTCGAGCTTCTGATCGCGTGCGAGGTTGGCGGCGGTCGCCACGAGGTGGCCGAGCAGAGGCTTGTGCTCGGCGAGCGCCTTGGCCTGGGATGCGATGTGCTCCTTGGGAACGATGAGCAGATGCGTAGGGGCCTGCGGATTGATGTCGGGAAATCCGATGCAGAACTCGTCCTCGTAGATGCGGTTTGCAGGGATTTCACCAGCGAGAATCTTGCAGAACAAGCAGTCAGTGTGCATTTTTTTGTACTGTCAGGTGCTCATTTTTCGCTGCAAAACTTCACTTCGCGAAGTACTTCGGATGCTGGCCCGGAGACCATGGGTTGTATGCGGCCGCGAAGGCCGCGCGGCTCGAAACGGAGGGATGGCTGAAGGTCCAGAATTCAACAAAGGGGTTAGGGTTGGGATCGGTGAGCGACATCTCGCCCAATAGCTGGAAAGACTGCTGCGCAGTAGTTTGCGGGTCGGCGACGATGCCGTGAATGGCCTCCTGGCCGTAGACGTCGGCCTCGTGCTCGTGCATTCGGCTGTAGCCGTTGACGATGGGTTCAGAGAAGAAGGAAAGCACGGCTAGCACCAGCAGGAGAACCACCAGCGCGCCCCAGTCGTTCTGCGAAGGGATGCGCCAGCGTGCGCCGTATCGCGCGATGAGCCACTGAATACCGCGGTAGCCGAGGTAGAACTCGACCAGCAGCAGGACCCCGAGGAAGACAAGGGTCTGCGGGATATGGTTCAGCACGTAGTGGCCCATCTCGTGGCCGAAGATAAAGCTGATCTCGTCCGGCGTGGCCTTCGTGATGGAGTTGTCCCAGACGACGACGCGCTTGGAGGCTCCGTAGCCGGTGACGTAGGCGTTCAGCGTGGTGACCTTCTCACTGGCCTTCATCAGAAACATGCGCTCCGCCGGAATCTCGATGCCGCCGCGGGCGACGACCTGCTCCAGCCGATCGACCAGCGCGGGGTTAGTCTTTGCGAGTGGCTCGAATTTGTTGAAGAGCGGGTCGATCAGCACCGGCGCCACAAAGACCGAGAGCAGCACGAAGACCATGGCCGGAATCCAGAACCAGAACCACCAGCGCGTGGGCGATCTGCGGATGACCCAGAAGAGCAGCATCACCAGAAGGCCACCGAAGACGAAGGTGAGCAGAAGGCTCTTAGCCGCGTCCCAGGCCCAGCTTCCCCACCCCTGCACGGACTGGCCGTAGGCGACCGCGGCGTGGTGGCCGTAGAGGTCCAGCGGGAGATCGAGCAGCGTGCTCGCCAGCAGGAGCAGGAGAATGAAGGTGAATCCCTGGACCCAGCGGCTCTTGCTGAGATTGACCGCGACGTTGCGCATGCGGGCGATCACACCGAGCGCCAGCAGAAGGATGAGCTGCAGGATGCCCCAGCCGCTGCCAAGAAAGTCGAGGATGACGCGAATGCGCGAGTAGTCGATCGCTTGCTGGAGCTTCTCCGGCGGTAGCGAGTAGGCGGGCTTGGCGGTCGACGCCTCCGGCGGCTGCTGGGTCTGGGCTTGCGCTTGGGATTGCGATTCGGGCTGCGGAGGAGCCTGGCCATAAAGCGGCAAAGCCGCGAGAACGGCGGCACAGACGAGGAAGAGAACAACAAGGATACGGGTGCGCATGCGGAGTCTTTCTATGCTTGAGGTTGAGTCAGTTTGCACGATCGCCTCGCGGACTGCAATCTATTCTCGCTGGTGGGCCGAAGAGGATTGGCCCTTGGGTATCTGCGAAGCTAAATCCACTCATGCTTCGTCCAACAGCCAGTCGCGCCCAAGAGCCAAGTCGAGCGTCCCCTGTCGAGAACCTCTCGACCAAGCACCGCCGAGGCACTTTCGATACACTCGGCCTAGTCAGATTCCCGCAGGTGAAACGAGCTCTCCTTCGATGATGCGATTCCGTGCAGTTCCTTCCGGCCTCACCGGCCTTGCCTTGATCGTTCTCTGTCCCCTGAGCCGCGCGACGGATACGACACCTCCGCGGCCGCAGGCCAACATAGTCCTGATGGACGCGATGGATGCCGAGCTGCATCGCGCAATGTCCTCGCTGGGCAGTACGGGCGAGAACGGCCAGCCAAAGCCCTACTTCCTGAGCTATGCGGTTAGCGACTCAGACAGCTTCAACATGACCGCGCAGTACGGCGCGATCGTTCAGAACAACCAGAGCCGCCGCCGCACCGCCGACGTGCAGCTGCGCATCGGGACGCCCCAGGAAGACAACACCCACGGCGACCATCGCAGCAGCGCACTGACGACGATTCCGCTGCCTCTCACCGACGACCGCGAGGCGATCGCCCGCAGTCTCTGGTTCGCCACCAACCGCGACTATGCCAAGGCGCTCGACAGCTACCTGAAGGTCAAGACCGAGCAGCAGGTGCGCGCCAAAGAGGAGGACGGCTCCGCTGACTTCTCAGCGGAGCAGCCAAAGGCGGCCGTGCTTCCCGCCTCGTCGCCGCTCGCCGTCGACAAGGCTGCATGGGAGAGCCGTCTGTGCGATCTCTCCGGCGTCTTCCGCCAGTACCCGGACATCTTCTTCAACAACGTTGTGGTGCAGGCCACCACGGAGACCGCGTACTTCCTCTCGTCGGAGGGAACAAAGGTGGCTTCGCCGAACCAAGTAGCGCGGCTGGTCATCGTCGCCCGCACCCGTGCCGCCGACGGCATGGACCTCTTCCGTACGGAGACCTTCGAGGCTGATACGCTGGCGCACCTGCCGGACCAGAAGACGCTGGTCGAGAAGACGACGACGATGGCCAAGAACCTGGTCGCGCTGCGCACCGCGCCGGTCACCGAACCCTTCAACGGGCCGGCGATCCTCAGCGGCCGCGCCTCGGCTGTCTTCTTCCACGAGGTCCTGGGCCATCGCCTGGAGGGCCAGCGCCAGCGCGGCGATGACGAGGGCCAGACCTTCACCAAGCTGCTGGGTAAGCAGATTCTTCCCAGCTTTATCAGCGTTACGGACGACCCGACGCTCAAGACCTTCGACGGGCAGCCCCTGAGCGGCCACTACAACTACGACGACGAGGGCCAGCAGGCGCGCCGCGTGGACCTGATCAAGGACGGCGTGCTCGATACCTTCCTGATGTCGCGGCTACCGATCGCCAGCTTCTCGAACTCGAACGGCCACGGTCGCGCCGAGACGGGCCGCATGCCCACGGGGCGGCAGGGCAACCTGATCGTCAGCTCGACCAAGACGGTCAGCGACAAGGAGCTGCGCCAGATGCTGATCGACGAGGCGAAGAAGCAGGGCAAGACCTACGGGCTCTACTTCGAGGACATCTCCTCGGGCTTCGCGGTCACGACGCGGCGCTCGCCGCAGGCCTTCCAGGTGATCCCGCTGGTGGTCTACCGGGTTTACGTCGATGGGCGACCTGATGAGCTGGTGCGCGGCGTCTCGATCGTCGGCACGCCGCAGGCGGCGCTCAACCGCATCGTCGCAACGAGCAACAAACAGGACGTCTTCAACGGCATCTGCGGGGCCGAGTCCGGCAGCATTCCGGTCAGCGCTGTGGCCCCGGCGATGCTCGTCAGCGAGATCGAGACCCAGCGCCAGGCGCAAGGCACGACGCGTCCGCCGATTCTTCCGCCGCCGCCGGTAAGCGGATCCGGAAAGGAGAACAAATAATGAAGACCTCTCTTTCCCATCCGAGGCTCCGGCCCTCCCTCCGCAGCGCGCTGTCCGTTGCGGCGCTATTTGTCACGGTATCGGTTACAAGGATCTGCGCGGCCCAAACAGATGACCCCATGCTGAAGGCGATGCAGGAGGAGCTGAATCGCGAGAAGACGCAGCTTGTGATTCCCGGGATGCAGCAGCCGTACTTTATCGAGTACCGCCTGGACGATTTTTCGAGCTATGAGGCCGTGGCCAACTACGGCGCACTGACGCGCGAAGAGGAAGGCCGCCAACGCGTGGTTCGCGTCACCGTGCGGATCGGCAGCTACACCACCGACTCGAGTTCGGGCCGCGGCGACGGCACCGTACAGATGGCCCCGCAGGACAACAACCCCGACGCCCTGCGCTATGCGCTGTGGATCGCCACCGACGATGCGTACAAGAACGCGCTCCGCGCCTACTCGACCAAGCGGGCGACGCTCGAGCGGTTCCAGCAGTCGCGCGCCGAGAAGGACTTCTCCCAGGAGAAGCCGGTGGTTCTCATCGAGCCGCTCCGCAGGCTGGAGATCGATCGCGCCGAGTGGAAGCGGCGCATCGTCGAGGCCAGCGGCCTCTATGCCACCGCGCCCGAGGTTTGCGCCTCCGCCGATCAGGTGCAATACTCGACCGCGAACGTTCGCGCCATGGTCCTCAACCGCTACCTGGTCAACACCGAGGGCACCACGCTGCGCTACAGCCTGAGCGGATACACGAACGCCATCAGCGTCGGCGGCCAGGCGTCCGACGGCATGCGCCTCGCGCGTGACAACGGCTCCGTCGCAGTGACGGCAGCAGAGCTTGAGAGCTGGCCCGCGTTCCGCAAGCGCGTCATCGACGACCTGAAGAGCCTCGAGGCTCTGCGCAACGCCCCGGTCGTCGATGCCGAGGACTATCACGGCCCCGTGCTCTTCTCCGGAGACGCAGCCTCCGATGTGATGAACCGGTTCTTTGTACCGAACGTCGAGGCCGACCGTCCCGAGCTGGGAACAACGGCGCGCACCACAGGGATCTACAACTCCAGCTACAAGGCGCGCGTTCTGCCTGCGTTCTTCAGCGTCATCGACAACCCGGCAGAGTCGACCTTCGCCGGCCGGTCGGTCGTCGGCACCTACCAGGTCGATGATGAGGGCGTTCCAGCGCACGCTGTGCCTGTCGTCTCCAACGGCAGGCTCGACAACTATCTGATCGGCCGCGAACCCGTGAGGGACTTCCCCAGTTCCAACGGCCACGGCCGCGCAGCACCGGGAGCGCCCGCCCACTCGCGCAGCGGCGTCATGATCTTCAAGCCAAGCAACCCGGTCCCGGTAGCCGAGCTTCGCCAGCGCCTGCTGGCGATGGCGAAGGAGCAGAAACGCGACGTCTATGCCGTAGAGACGATGGGCGGCGATATCCCGCGGCTGCTGTATCTCGTTCACCCCGACGGCACGCGGCAGCTGGTGCGCGGAGCCGCCTTCGACGAGCTGGACAACCGCAGTCTGCGCTCGGAGATCCTCGCCGCCGGCGACGATCCTTATGTCAACGACTCGCTCGGCACCCTGCCCCAGACGACCATCGTGCCCAGCCTGCTCTTCGGCGACATCGGCGTGAAGCGCGCGACCGAGGAGCAGCAGAAGCTCCCTTACTACCCGCCGCCGCCGGCGACGAAGTAAACGCGCAAACGACAAAGGACCGAACGAGATGCCTGTTGATCTGAAGACGCTGCAGCTGTTCATTCTCGCCGCTCTCTTCGCCATGCTCTACGCCGGACGCATGGTGAAGGGCTCGCCGCGCGAGACCGCCGAGGGTCTGGCCTTTCCTCTGAAGCCGCTCGTGGTGTGGAGCCGCGGCATCGTGCTCCCGCTCTACTTCGCGCTCTTCGCTTGGCCGATGTGGCAGTCCCGGCATAACATCCCCCTGTGGCTGCCGCTGTTCATCGTGGCGCTGGTCGCGCTGATCCTTTACCAGATGCCCGGCACCATCGTGCTGACCCCGACCGCATTGGTGCAGCGCTTCTGGCTGCGTAGCGACAAGACCATCCGGTACGGCGAGGTGATGAGCATCCAGATCATCGGCGCCGGGCGAATGACTCGCGTGCTGGGCGACAACCGCGTCACCATCACGCATACCTGGAATCACAGCGCCTCCGAGCAGTTCCGCAAGGAGCTGGAGCGGCGGACCGGAAAGCGCGTCTTCCGCTAGCGGTTAGTCAGTCCGTATGAGATAGGGCTCGGCGCCGGAGACGTGAATGCTGTCGGCGACCTCGGTGGCGTGAGCCTTATCCGGCCTCGCCAGATTGATCCGCACCCAGTGCCCCGTCGGGCCCGGAAACTCGATCACCTTCGCGGTCGTGTAGCGGCGCATCAATTCGTTCTTCAGCTTCACCGCGTCTTTCTCAGTTTGGAACGCGCCCACCTGGACGCACCATCGGCCGCCGGGGATCGCGCTCGGGCTGGTGCTCGGCCCCGGAGTCCACGCCTCGACCCGTACCTTCGCCACACCCATGCGATAGAGGCCCGTGGCCTTGGCGGCGGCCAGCGAAAGGTCGATGATCCGGCCGTGTACAAACGGCCCGCGGTCGGTGATCTTCACCATCGCCGACTGATTCGTCGTCAGGTTCGTCACCCGCACCATCGAGCCCAACGGCAGCGTCAGATGTGCCGCCGTCATGGCGTTCTGGTCGTAGACCTTGCCGTCGGCTCCTTTGCGGCCGGCATAGGGCGGGCCGTACCAACTGGCCAGGCCGGTCTCCACCAGGGAAGGCTTTCCGCGAACATCGGGCGGAGGCGCAGGCAGCGACGGCGCGTTTGCTGCCGATGACTTGCTCGAACCCGGCGATGCCGGGCGCGTATCCGGCTTCGCGTAGGTTCCCGAGCCGGCGGCAGGGGGAGGCGGCGGATGATAGGCGCGCGCCGTCTTCTTATGGCAGCCGCTCGCCGCCAGCGCAAGCGCCGTCACCAGTGCGGTGGACGCGAGGCGCGCGCGCTTCACGGCTTCGGCTCATCCTTTGGGTCTTCCGGGGCTTCGCCTGGTGAGGGAGGCGTTCTCCCGGCCCGCTCATCCATCCGCTGGGCCAGCCGGTTCAGCTCGCGCGCCGCGGCGCGCAGAGCCTCGGATCCGTTCTTACGGATGTCGGGAACGATCTCGTCGTTGAAGTAGCGAACAAAGTCGCGCACATCCTCTTCGATGCGGGCGCCCGCTTCGTGCCGCCGCTCCTCCCATGGACGCCTTGGATTCTCGTTGGCCATGACCGACACGTCTCCACCCTTCATTATCGAAATGAGGAAAACGGCGGGTCAATCGTTCCCGCGGCGATTCCACATATGGTGCCGAGGTGGTAACGTCATGAAGATAACGGATAAATCGCACCGACCAGCGCAACGTACGGCTCTTCGCAGGCGTCTTTTCTATTAGAGGCAGACGCCAAATACTCCAGTGGCGTAGGGCCCCGGGTATTCGCCGCTTCTTTTTTTGGAGAGAACGCGAGACCGTAAGTTCTTTCGTGAGGTTCTCCAGTGACGACACCACTCTCCCGTTTCTCTTTGCCCTTGCTGTTGGCGCTTCTCACCTTGCCTGCAACTTATCGTGCTTTTGGATATGTGGTCGAATCGCCGAGCACTGACCCGCCCGCGGTTACGCTTCCGGATTCGCCGGGAGCGATGCTCTCTTCCCCGCTCGACTCCAGCTCCTTGACTGCCGAAGCTACCGGCCAGGCCGGGTTTGCCGGGCAGGCCACTGGGACAAGCACCAAGCCGATGGCGCTTCCCCGCGTGAAACTCATCTATGCTGGGCAGCCGGTGCCAAAGCAGGAGGCGCACGACAAGATCCTGCTGGGACTGCGCGAGTCGGTGACTCCGTTCAGTATGCTGGGCTGGGTCTTCTCGGCCGGCTGGTCACAGCTGATCGACGGTATGCCGAACTACGGAACCAATAGCCAGGCCTTTGCCCAGCGCCTCGGGGCGGCTGCGGCTCTCGGCACGAGCAAGGAGATCTTCTCGGACGCCGTCCTGGCGACGGCCTTCCACCAGGATCCGCGGTACTACCAGCTCGGCAAGAGCCACAAATTCATCAATCGCGCTCTCTATGCAGGAACCCGGCCCATCGTCGGACGCACCGACAGCGGAAAGACGATCCCCAACTATGCCTTTATCCTTGGAACCGGCGGCGCGGCGGCGCTCACCCGTACCTACTATCCCGAGCGCAATCAGACGACCGGCAAAGTCTTTCAAACCTGGGCCACCTCGCTGGGCGGCTCAGCCCTCGGATCTCTTGTGAGTGAGTTCGGCGGCCAGGTGATCGGCTGGCTGCGCCTCGGAAAATACGAATAATCCTTCCCGATTTCCTGCGTCTGAACCTTAGGAAGGGAAGAACGGGTGAACATGGACAGGGTTTTCATACTGGGGCTATTGCTCTCCCTAGGAACGGCTGTAGCCCAGACAACTGAGCCACCACTTACCAGGACCCCTGGACCGGAGAAGACTCCTGGACCAGAGACGACGGCGGCCGCACAGTCGAGTGCCGCCAACGCAGACAGCTCCTCCGGCAAGCTGCCGGATTCCCCCGGTGTTGTCGCGCGCCGCCAGGCGGACGTCGTCTCCGTCGGTGAGGCCTCGCTCAAGGCCAGCGGCAAAAAGCCCGGCGCCTGCAGTCCCCGGCACGCCCTCTGGATGATTACCTACGATCCCAACAAGGTCGATCAGCCTCCTCCTCCCTGCAGCGAACTCGTCTACCCCTACCAGCGCTTCCTCGACACCAACGTCATCATTCCGCTCACCCGGAAGCAGAAGGGCTACCTGGCGCTGCACAATGCCACCGATCCCGCTACGCTCGGAACCATCATCGGCATCTCGGCCATCAGCATCGCCGCCGACTCGCATACCGCCTATGGGCCCGGACTGGAGGGCTTCGGCGGGCTCGCCGGAGTGAGCATGCTCCAGAACACCACCGGAGAGTTCTTCGGCACCTTCGCCATCCCCGCCCTCACCCACCAGGACCCACGCTACTACCGCATGCCCCACGCTCCCTTCCCCAAGCGGCTGATCTACTCCCTCACGCGCAGCTACATCTCGCGCAGCGACTCCGGCAAGACCATCCCCAACTACGGCGTCCTCGGCGGGTACCTCGTCGCCGCCGAGATATCGAACCTCTACGTCCCCGGCATCGAGAGCGACGGCGCCTCCACCGCCGAGCGCATCGTCACCGGCCTCGCGCTTGACCCGGTCAACAACGTCATCAACGAGTTTCTGCCCGACGTCGCCAAACACGTTCACGTCCGCATCATCTTCGTTCAGCAAATCCTGAACAAGATCGCCGCCAACCAAGGCAGCCTGTAGTCTCCCATATTCCCCGTCGCGGGCTTTTGCATCTTTTTTCACCCTTCCGCTCAGCCATCAGCTGTCGCCGTTCAATGCAGAATTTCCCCGTTCGCTTGTCCGACCTTCGATTCCGCCCCCGATCTGCGTAGTCTTAACTGGACTCAAGCCCATTGCCTGCATCGACTTATCCGTGCAGCGCCGTGGGGCAGAATCAGGGTGTCTACTTCCGGCAGCACCCCGGGCCCGATACGATCGAAGTTCAGGCTTCAAACAAGTTTTTCCGAAGACGGAAACCATCAGGAGACAGAAAACGCATATGGCAAAGTCCGCGAAGTTAGCTGAAAAGGCGCTCACCTACGGCGCAAAGGCCGCCTGGGCAGTGTTCGACAAGCTGAACTCGATCTCGCCCAACCCGAGCTTCACCCCCAAGTGGAGCGACAAGCCCCTCCTGAAGAGTTACCAGAAAGAGAAGCCCCCGCTAGGCTGGCCCCGCACCACCGACTCCCTCTGCCCCAAGTGCGTCCCTGAGATCCGCCAGCAGATCGTAGATGGCAAGCTGCCCCACGAGATCCTGCTCAACGAGAAGGTCGGCGAGATCAAGGCGCAGATCATCGAGCGCGACGGCCAGATCCTGATGGTCAAGGACTGCCCCATCCACGGCCACTTCGAGGACGTTATGTCCATCGACCCGCCGATGATGAAGCACCTCGAAGACGTCTTCCCCGGCCGCGACATCCGCGCCCACAACGACGAGAAGCTCCACAACCACGGTACTTCGACCGTGACGCACGGCCGCGGTTCGGTTCTGACCATCGACCTGACCAACCGCTGCAACATGATGTGCGACCCCTGCTTCATGGACGCCAACCAGGTCGGCTTCGTCCACGAGCTGACGTGGGACGAGATCAAAACCATGCTCGACAACGCGATCACCATCAAGCCGCGTCGTCAGATGAGCGTTCAGTTCTCCGGTGGCGAGCCCACGCTGAGCCCCTACTTCCTCGACGCCGTCGCCTACTCCCGCAAGGTTGGTTACAACTCCGTGCAGGCCGCGACCAACGGCATCGAGTTCGCGAAGTCCAAGGAGTTCGCCAAGGCCGCCGCTGAGGCCGGTCTGCGCTACGCCTACCTGCAGTTCGACGGCATCGGCAACGCTGCCAACTCGCACCGCAAGGTCGGCAACGCATTCGACGTGAAGCTCCAGGCCATCCACAACCTGCACGAGGCCGGCGTCGACATCGTTCCCGTAACGACGATCGTCAACGGCATCAACAACGAGCAGGTTGGCCGCATCATCGAGTTCGCGCTCGACAACCCGAAGAAGATCAACTTCCTCTCCTTCCAGCCCGTCTCCTTCACCGGCCGCGACGAAGAGGTCTCCGACGAGCGCCGCGCCGCACAGCGTTACACCCTCTCGCACCTCGCGCACGACATCCGCAACCAGACCGGCCTCGGCGAATCGACCCGCGACTGGTTCCCCATCTCCTTCATGAGCACCTTCTCTGACTGGGCCGACCTCGTACACGGACCGGATCACGACTGGGGCCAGCTCTCCTGCGGATGCCACCCGAACTGCGGCATCGGCATGGCGCTGATGATCGACAAGGAGACCAAGGAAGCCGTTCCCGTCACCGCATTCCTCGACGCCGTGCAGCTGGCCAAGGACGTCGCCCGCGTCAACGACGCCGCCCGTGGCAAGTTCCTCTCCATCCTCGGCGTCTCGCTCGCGCTGCTGCGCAACTACGATCCCACCAAGGCCCCTACGCACTTCAAGATCGTTGACCTGCTCCAGAAGTTCGACAAGTGCTTCGGCGCCACCGGCCGCAACTACGGCAAGGTGACCGCTGACCGCACCATGGCCGATATCGAGAAGCGCCGCGGCGACCGCTGGAACTTCCTCTTCATCGCCGGCATGTGGTTCCAGGACCTCTTCAACTACGACTTCCGCCGCACCGAGCAGTGCATCATCCCCTACGCCACCCAGGAAGGCGAGATCAGCTTCTGCGCGTACAACACCGGCGTGGGCTGGCGCAACATCATCGAGAAGATGCACATGACCGCTACCCTCACCAAGTGGTACGAGGAGCACGGCCGTCATGAGATCTTCGCCGGCGGTAAGAAGGTCGGTATCGAGAAGCAGGAGAAGTATGACCTGGTCCTGAACGAGGCCCACGTCAACGCTGCTGCCAACGACACCTTCGACAAGAGCGGCATCGCCAAGAACGCCCGCGAGGAGAAGATCCGGGCGCGCGACGCGAAGATCAAGCAGGACGCCGAGAACGCGAAGATGGCCAAGCTCTACCGCAAGGAGATCCTCAAGGAGCAGGAGCAGCCCGGCTTCATCTCGCTCGGCGAGATCAAGACAGCCCCGGCACCCGCGAAGGTCCAGTCCGAAGAGACTGTCGCTGGCGACTAACCCTTTTTCCTGGTAAAAGAAAGGCCGCCAGCAATGGCGGCCTTTTTACGCTCGCAAACAGGCGCTCCGGCCGCAATTCCAATCTCGGCCACCCCCAAAAGTGTTACTCAGCCGCAAGCCTTCCCCGCTATCCCAAAAGTCTTCCTTCTGGGGATGTGTCCTTGAAGGCACGGTGAGAAAGTATTCGAAGTACACAAATCCCAGGTGCTTGATTGGATGAAACAAGGAGACGGCCGTGATGAATCTCATGGAAAGGGACGCGAAGATGGGAGAGATAACCTACTATCGGGATGCGACGACCGGCGATTATTCTTTATCCCTGCATGGCGCGATCGCTGTGTTAGCAGCAGAAAATGAGCGCTTGCAGATCATGATCGATGACCTCCTGAACAGAATCGAGTGCCTCCGTTGCAAGCCTGATCTGGTCGAATTAGGGTCTGCGTAGAACGCAGCTGCAATTTTGCGAGTTCGATTCCGATCGTTACGAGTATGTGCCCCACGGGGCGATGTCCTTCAGAGCCAGCTTCTCCAGGCTCAGCTCCAAGATCAACCGCTTCAGATCAGTAGAAAGGCCGCCATCGCTGGCGGCCTTCTTCTTTTTAGCTGTTGACCCGAAGTTACTTCAACGCCATCCGAATCCGGCGTGTCAGCATTCCCGCTGCCAGACTGCCAAGCCCGAGCAGCCCAACCAGCGGCCACTCGCTGCCCGTCTTTGGCAGTGCCGCTGGGGTTGGTTCAGCCGCAGCAGTCTGCGTTGGCTGAGGCGCAGGGTTCGAAGTCTCGATCAGCAGCACGTCCACTGTATCCGGCATCGGTTGCGCAGGAGGAGGTGGCGGCGGGGGCGCAACGCCTGCGACCAACTTCTGCTGCGTAACCACCGTTGTCGGCGCTTCCGTCACCACGGTCGCACTTACAGTCATCCCCTTCTTCAGATGGAACACCGACTGCTGCGTGCCGTCGATGTTGAACATCTGCCCCTTTGGAACCTTGTACTCCTTGTTCGTTCCATCGGGCAGCGTGAGGATCACCATGCTTGGAGGGTTCACGTACCAGACCTTGCCGTCGATCGTCCGTACCGTCTTTACCGTTGTGGGAACCGTCTTCGTTGTGACCGTTTGTGTTAAGTGGGTGCCAACCTTGAGTTGGTGAACGTTCATCGTCTTGCCATTCTCAGTGAACGTCTGGCTGTCAGGTACAGTGAAGTGCTTCACCTCTCCGGTGCCGTCCATCTTCACCACAACGTCATTGCCGGATACATAGATCACGGTGCCGCCCTTCACTACGCTCTCATACTGCGCCGGCCCTTTCTGGGTTGTTGTCGAGCTAGTATCCTGGGCCCGGACACCCGAGGACAACATGGCGCAGCCAAATGTGCACAGCGCTGCGCGTACGATCCATCTGCTTCTGATATTCCAATGTGCAATTGCCATAGATCCTCCTTAGGGGTTAGGCCGCGCATTTCCGCGTGCGGCTGGCTGTGCATCTGCTCGCAATGACGCAGAGACGATGTACCGCTCCGGCGCGCTCCCGACAAAATAGAACGGGAAACAAGTAACCAGAGTGATTGAGGAGACGGGCCCGGGTTGAAGGACAGAGACATCCTGGGGGGTCACTACGGTTATCTGATCGACTTCGTACGTTGCTACTGCATCGGGGAGAACGAGCTTGATCTCATCGCCTGGAGCGATCTCTTTCAGGCCACGAAAGAAGCCATCCCGGTGCCCCGCGATTCCGAGGTTTCCAGGCTGGCCAGGATGAGCCGTCCCAACAATGCGTCCCACGCCGCGGTCCAGCGTAAGATCGTCGGTGCCCTCAAAGACAGGCACCTCAAGATGAATCTTAGGAATGGTCAACACGGCCAGAGGCGTGCCGAAGGCATGGCCCAGGCTGGTGTTGTAGGCGCGAATCCGCTTGTCGCTCCAAAGACTTGTATCGACACCGGCAGCTCCCCCAGCCGTATCACTGCCGGCATGTGCCGGGAAGACACTCGCAGACGTCTGCTTGAACGCTGCGATGACGGTACGCGCCGCCACAAAGCTATACAGGCGCACTGCGGCGTAGCTGCAGACCATAAAGAGGCCTGCAATCAGGAATATCCGCTCCATCGAGCGGAGGAGCTGCATCGCCCTGGGGGTAGCGTTCCCATTCATGGAATGCCGTCCTCACACAACCGGGGCCCTTGGGGAGACAACCTCCTTGCCAAGCTTTACGAGCGTGCATCTCCCCACAAACTCTATGCGCCCGTACGATACACCGTTTTTCAACGTTTTGAAAGGGTGGAATCCTTGCTATCCGATGGCCCAGAAGCGCTCATCCCCGCCGCCGCATCTCTCGTATCGATCCCGGCGTTCATGCTGGCCCCGGATAGCGTGGCCAGCATGAACGCCATCCCGCTGAACGCTAGCGCCTCAAAGACACTCGTCCACTCGTTCCCCACATTCGTATAAGGGTCTGCAATTGCCCTGGGAATATGGAGCATGATCAGCCACAAGAAGATCATCACTCCCACCAGCAGCGAAGCCAGCCGAGCCACGCGCTTCACCATGATCCCCAAGCCGCCCGCAATCAGAGCAACGGCGGCAAAGTACGTCCAGAACATCTGCGCGCCAATCCACGCCGGAACCAGCGATGCCACGAACTTCGGGTACAGGAAGTGGTCGATGCCGAAGACGATCAGGGTTATCGCGAAGAAGTATCGTCCAAGCGGCAAAACCCTCTCCAGCCACTTCGGCAACTCCGGTCTTCCCTCCGCAAACGACAGCGCGGCGATCCACGCCCCACCCGCCAGCGTCAGCTCCTTGAACACATTCGTCCACGCGCCGAGCACGGCCGCAAACGCTCCCGTAAGCTGATTCGGAAGATGCGCGATCAGCACCAGGATCACTAGCATCGCGCCTGTCCAGGCCGCTACCTTCCGTCCCTTCCAGTCGAAGAGGATGCAGATGCCGGAGCCAATCAGCGCCGCACCGACTGCAAACACCCAGAGCGTCCGCAGCGGTATCCAAGCCGGAAACTCCGGAAGGATCACTGGAATAAAGTTCGTGAAGAAGAAATGCTCGAGCCCGATTGAAATCAGGCCGACAGCGTAGAAGGCGCGACCGACAGAAACAAGCCACTTTGGCATGGGGCGAGTCTAGCCCAGATTCCTCCCTCAGACGCAGCCATTTATCCCAAATCTCCAGCCCGCTTCCGTGCTTTTTCCAACCGCCGCTTCGCGTGCCGCGCCCGGGCCTTCATCGCGAGCGTACCGTCCCTCAGCGCCTTTTCGATCAGTTCGCCGGCGATCTCGTAAAGCTCTGGCTCCTCGCTCGCCAGCAAACCGATCCCTTCCACCCCAGCGCAGCGGGCAACATTGCTCTCGTTCTCAAGCTGCACCTGCATCATCCTGGCAGCCCGCAGCCGCTGCTCGCGCGTATGCGCCGTACGCGAAACCACCAGCCCCAGGTGCCATAGCGTCCGGGATTCTTCCGGCGGCGTCTCCGCCAGCAGACCGGCGAGCTCGTCCGCATAGGGTCGCAGCAGCGCCACATCGATGTCCGTTACCCGGCGCGCAACGTCAGAGGCTCTCTTGCGTAGTTCCGCCTCCTCGGCGAACATCGTGCTGACCAGAGCCTTTACCGCGCCGCGCCGCGACACCACCTCACGCGCCATCTCGCGCGCCCGCTCCAGTCCCCACCGCCCTTCGCTGAGTGACCGTGCCAGGCTGTTCACCGCATCTCTCCAGAGAAGCGCTAATCCTTTACTGCAATTCCCTGCAGCTCAAACCGCGCCCCAAACAGCAGTGTCCCCGAGCCCAGAAACGCCCGCGCCGGAAGCTTTCCGGTGAAGTACGTCCGGTAGACCGCGTTGAACCTCTCCCACAGCGAGACGTCGCTCGCGAAGATCTGCAGCGATACCAGGTTGTCCATCGTCATCCCGGCCATCGCCAGTATGCGCTGAATCTCCTGCATCACCAGGTGCGCCTCTTCCTCGGCGGTCTCAGGAACGGTCGTCGTTCCGGGAATCAGCCCGATGCGGCCTGAAAGATAGAGGGTCTTGCCGTCCACCAGCACGGCATCGGAGAAGGGCGAGTCAGGGTTGCTCGAAAGATATTCGCGGCTCATAGTCGGTGACCGCAGTGTATCCGATACCGAACCAGCCTTAGCTGCGAAAGGCTCCGCAACCGGAGCCCTTCGTCACTGATATTGCAATCTTTACTCGCCGCTAACGGCAGATGCCGCGTGGTGCGGGCTACGGCGCGTCGACTTCGCCACCGTGCGCGTCTCGCCGGCCGCATGGCCGTACTGCCACTGCCGCACTGGTCCCACGTCCACATGCACGAACTCGTTCACCGGATAGTACCCCACGCCGCCCGCGTGCAGGCTCAGCGCCGCATCGCGCAGGGTCGTCGTCGCCACACCGGGAACGCGGATGTCGATCGCCTTGGCCAGCATGTGCTGGCTGTGCTGCGCCACGCCGGAGTTCGCCGACCGCGACCGCAGAAGGCTATTGCTCCACGGCGTCCGGTACCCGCAGACGATGTCGATCTCGCCGTTCGGTCTGCCCAGCTTCTCCAACAGAGCGTGCAGCAGGTCGAACTCCTTCGGGTCGTAGCTGTTCTCCGCCTGGGTCCGATGGTCGCGCAGGAAGTAGTTCAGCTTCGCAATCGCATCCGGCAGGTAGATATCGCCCACCCGGTACACCACGTCGATGTTCTCGCCCGTATGCAGATGGTGCAGCTTCAACCGGTACTGCTCCCCCGCGCCGGCGACGTTCGCCGCATCGTTCGCCCGGGAGACTCCACTCAGCCCAAGCAGCGCCACTGCCGTTACCGCTGCCGCAACGCGCAGCCTGATTCCTGTCATTATTCCAACTCCCGGGGGACGATCTTCGGATAAATGGGCAGTCGCAAATGCGATTCGACGTTCGCCATTTACCTCGTTCCAGTTTACCGGACTATTCCCCCGAGAACCACGTTAGAGCGGAGCCTCGCATGTAACTTTTGTGTAACAGAAACCGCCTGGCGAAACCTCGTCCAAACTCTGCCACGAGCGGCAAAATCCAAGCCTCAGTAGCGGCCGCCTTATAGACTAGAGGCATGGTGCTCGACCCCGTCCAGACCCGCGTCCTCGGCTCCCTTATCGAAAAGGAGATCACCACACCGGAGGCGTACCCGCTCTCCCTCAACGCTCTGGTCAACGCGTGCAACCAGAAGTCCAGCCGCGAGCCTGTGTTGAGCCTCGCCGAAGACGAGGTCCGTCAGGCGCTCCACGCCCTCGAGGACCAGGACCTGGTCAGCACTCTGCACGACGCCCGCGTCCCCAAGTACGAGCACCGCATCCGCACTGTGCTGAACCTGCGCCGCGACGAGACCGCCGTCCTCTGCCTGCTGATGCTCCGCGGCCCGCAGACCCCGGGCGAGCTTCGCAGCCGCTCCGAGCGCCTCTATGCCTTCGACGACCTCTCCGCCGTGCAGACCACGCTCGACCGCCTCGCCGCCCGCGAACCGGCCTCCGAGTCCTCCCCGTCCTCCACGGGCCCCCTTACCGCTGTCCTGCCCCGCCAGCCCGGCTCGCGCGAGGCCCGCTACACCCATCTGCTCTCCGGCGAAGCAGTCGTCCCCGCAGCCGCCCCGTTACCCGCTGTCCAGACGACCGGCGATGGCTCCGCTGCCCAGCGCTTTGCAGAGATCGAGGCTGAGCTGGCAGCGCTCTCCTCCACACTGCAGGCCTTGCAGGCCCGGATCGAACGCCTGGAGGCCGAGGCGTCATAACAATCTCATCCCTGCCTCTTGACGCCTGTGAGATGATCGTTTCCCAAGCTCAGAGTGCCTATGTCAACCGTGTCGAACCCGCTTGCTCCCCAACTCGACATCTCCCCCGGACGCAGAGGCTTCGGACGGCGGCAGAGCGACGCACTCAACGAGAGCCTGAGCCGCCTCCTCAACCAGATGCCCGACGGCGTCCTCTGCTGCGACCGGGACTGGCGCATTACCTTTGCCAATCCCGCGGCCGTCGGGCTGCTGCACCTCACCCCCGAGCAGATGAGCACGATGAACCACTGGGAGATCTTCCCCGAGAAGATCGGTACGGAGATGGATCGCATCTACCGCAGGGTCATGGAGACCGGCGAATGCGCCCACTTCGAATCCTTCTGCGATCTCCGCGACGTCTGGCTCGACAGCCATGTGATTCCCACCGCAGAGGGCATCACCATCTACTTTCGCGACATTACCGACCGCAAGGGCGCCGAGCTTCTTCGCGACTCCGCCTCGCGCCAGCTCCTCCAGGTCCTTGAAGCCACCAGCGACGCGGTCGTCAGCATCAACCGCGAGGGAAAGTTCACCTTCCTGAACCGGCGCGCCCGCGAGCTGCTCGCGATCAAAGGCGACCTGGTCGGCAAAAATATCTGGCACGAATTCCCCTTCGTCAGAGGACACGGGCAATATCTCAACTACTACACCCGAGCCATGAACGACGGGCTCCCAGGTGAGTTCGAGGACTTCTACCCCGAGCCCCTCAATCTCTGGCTCTCCGTCCAGATGCGCCCCTCCGACGAGGGCATGGTTATCTTCTTCCGCGACATCACCGCGCGCCGCCAGTACGACATCGCCCTCAGGCAGCAGCAGGAGCTCCTCGCCGTCGTTCAGGAAACTGCCCTCGTCGCAACCTGGGATGTCGATCTCGCCACCGGCAAGATCTCCGTGGGCGACGGCTCCTATCCTGTCTTCGGTCACCCTCACAGCGAGCTGCCCGACCTCCAGGCCTTCACGAAGTTCCTGCTCCCTGAATACTTCCCGGTCCTCGGCGATTTCATCCGCCGAACTAGCGAGACTGGCGAGATGATCGTAGCCGACTTCCCCATCCGTGCCGCCGACGGCTCTATCCTCTGGGTCGAGAATCGCGCTCAGGCACTCATGGTCGACGGCGTCCCCACCCGTCTGCGCGGCCTCTCCATCGACATCACCGACCGCAAGCGCAATGAAGAGGCCCTGGCCACCAGCGAGGAACGCTACCGTATCCTCACCGATCTGAACCCGCAGTGCATCTGGATGGCAGCACCCGACGGCCACCTCACGTACGCCAATCAGATCCTGCTCGACTACCTCGGCTTCACCGAAGAGGATCTCCAAGAAGATACCTGGCTGAAGGCCTTTCACCCCGACGATCGCGAGCGCGTGCGCATGGCCTCGAGTCACTCCGTCGCAACTGGCACCGACTACGATCTCGAAGCGCGCATGATCCGAGCCCGCGACGGCCGCGCCCGCTGGTGGTGGATCCGCGCCCAGCCCCTCCGCGACGAGCAGGGAAAGATCCTCCACTGGATCGGCGTCAACATCGACATTGACGACCGCAAGACCTTCGCCGACACCCTCCAGCAGCGACAGGAAGAGACCGAGCGCCAGCGCGCCGAGCTCGAGACCATCTACCGCACCTCGCCCGTCGGACTCGCCCTCTTCGATCCCGTGGAGTTCCGCTACCTGCGCGTCAACGATCGCCAGACAGAGACCCTCGGCCTGCCACGCGAAGAGATACTGGGCCGCCGCGTCACCGAGCTCGCACCCCTCGAGGGAATCGAAGATCTCTTCCGCCAGGTCGCCGCCGGCGGCACCGTCCGCAACCATCTCCTCGAAGGCGAACTGCCCACGCGTCCCGGCGAGTATCGCTACTGGAACCTCAACTACTCGCCCATCCAGGGCTCCGACGGCCACGTTGAAGCCATCGCCGCCGTCATCCAGGAGATCACCCACCAGAAGAAGGCGGAACAGGCCCTAGTGCAGAGCGAAAAGCTCGCCGCAGTCGGCCGCCTCGCCAGTTCCATCTCGCACGAGATCAACAATCCGCTCGAGGCGATCACCAATCTTCTCTACCTCATCGCCACCTCCGACGAACTCCCCACCAGCCTCGCCGACTACGTCCAGACCGCGCAGAGCGAACTCTCCCGCGTCTGCCAGATCGCAACCCAGACCCTGCGCTTTCACCGCCAGGCCGTCAGCGCCACTCACGTCGCCGCACAGGATCTCGTCGAAGCCGTCCTCAATCTCTACCAGGGGCGGCTGGCCAACTCCGGGATCCGCGTCGAGACCAGCTTCTCCAGTTCGAGCCATATCCTTTGCTTCGAAAACGACATCCGGCAGGTCCTCAACAACCTCATCGCCAATGCCTTGGACGCCATGCGGCAGACCGGAGGCCGCCTGCTGGTCCGCGCCCACGACGCCACCGACCACGCCTGCGACGGCGCCGGTGTCCGCCGGGGCATCCGCATCACCATCGCCGACACCGGCCACGGCATGTCACCCGACGTTCGCGCCCGCATCTTCGAGCCCTTCTACACCACCAAGGAACTCAACGGCACCGGCCTCGGCCTCTGGATCTCGCACGGCATCGTCACGCGGCATCAGGGCCGGATCAGCCTGCGCAGCACCCAGCACCCGGTCCACCATGGAACCATCTTCTCGCTCTTCCTTCCCTGCGTCGAGAACGCCGAGCTCTAAGGCTCACCGGCTGCGAATCAGCACCGCTGTCGCATCGTCGGAGCGAATCGCACCCTTTCCATGGCGCTGCACCGCTTCGATCAGACCCCCCACGCATGCATCCGGCCGCAGAAAATGTTCGCTCAGCCGAGCCGGTCCAAACTCCTCGCCGTCGGCATCCTCAGCCTCGGTGATCCCGTCGGTATAGAAGAGCACCCGCGTCCCCGGCTTCATGTGTATCCTGTGCTCCGGGTACGAGGACGCGCCCAGCCCCAGCGGAAGGCCCGTATCGACCTCCAGAAACGCGCTCTCGCCGTTGATCACCAGCGGCCGCAGGTGACCCGCGCTGGCGAAGGTCATCTCCCGCGACTTCGCATCGAGCACGGCATAGATCATCGTCACAAACTTCCCCATCGGAAAGTCTTCCATCAGCGCCTGGTTCACCCGCACCAGCGTCTCGCTCGGCGACGAGTCCAGCTTCGCCACGGTGCGCAGAATCGCTCGCGTTGCCGACATCAGCAGCGCCGCCGGCATACCCTTGCCTGAGACATCGGCAAGCACGATCCCGTAGCGGTCCTCACCCAGATCGATGAAGTCGAACCAGTCCCCCGCCAGGCTTCCCGCCGGGTGCCACGCCGTCTCGAACGCAAACCCGGGCACCAGGGGATAGACCTTCGGAAACAGCGCCTGCTGAACTACACGAGCATCGTCGGCCTCACGCTGCATCCGGTCTCGCTCCACACGTTCTCGCTGAAACGCGCGCGCGTTTTCAATTCCGACCGTAATATGCCCAGCCAGAGCCTGGAAGATCTGCAACTGCTGCTTGGTAAAAGCATTCGTCTCACGATGGTCGATCGCAAGCACGCCGATGACCTCGCCCCGCACCTTCAGGGGAAAAGTTGCCGAGGAGCGGGTGTCGGGCTCGCATGCAATGTAGTACGGGTCCAGGGTCACATCCGTCGCATAGCGCATCTTGCCCGTCGCGGCCACATGGCCCACCATCCCCTGTTTGCCGATCTTCAACCGCGCGCCTGTGCAGTACACCGTGCAGCCGCGAACGCCATGCAGAACCATCTCGTCGGTCTCAGGGTCGCGCAGCCACACCGAGACCTCCACACAACCGAGCGTAGCTGCAATATCGTTGACGACCCGGTCGAGCAGGGCATCAATGTCCAGGGTCGATGTAATCAGTTGGGCGGCGCGCTGCAGCTTCATCAAGGCCTGAACGAAGTCACAGGACGAATGAATGCGTGAAGGAATCGGCCCGCGTATGGAAATCGGGCGATATGAGGTGGCAACCATATACCCCTCCTGTCGGAGGAACACTTACACATTAGACTACGTCGCGATCACCGCGACACAATTACTTCATCCCCAGCCGCATCCCCCTCATGCGCAACAGGATCGCTCGCGCCTACATCTCCGTCCAGCGCCGCAGCAGGTTGTGATACACCCCCGTCAGCTCCACTCCCACGGGGCTTCCCGGCAGATCCAAGGCTAGCCTCTGGATTGACCGATCGAGATCGAACAGCATCGCTCGGTCTCCATCGCTGCGAATCATGCTCTGGATCCAGAAGAAACTCGACACTCGCGCCCCGCGCGTCACCGGCTCCACGCGATGCAGACTCGTCGCCGGATACAGCACCATGTGGCCCGCCGGCAGCTTCACGCTGTGCGCGCCATAGGTGTCCTCCACGATCAGCTCGCCGCCGTCGTACTCCTCAGGAGCCGTCAGAAACAGCGTCGCCGAAACATCCGTCCTGATCCTCTGCCCTGTCGTTACGAGTTGGCGAATCGCGGTGTCCACATGCGTGCCAAACTGACCGCCTCCCGCATAGCGATTGAACATCGGAGGAAACACCCGCAGAGGAAGCGCCGCCGACATAAACAGCGGCGACCGCGCCAGTCCACCCAGAACCACCTCGCCCAGCTCCGCCGCCAGCGGCGAGCCCTCCGGAAGCTGCTGATTGTCCTTCACCCTCTGCGCCTGATAGCCGGCCGTCACCTTGCCGTCCACCCAGTCCGCGACGTCCAGCTTCGCGCGCATCTGCCTCACCTGCTCGGCAGTCAACACATCGGGAATCGTAATCAACATCTGTATCTATCTCCGTTACAAATTCTCTTCAGCCGCTAGAACTTGAAGTTCACCCCGAACAGCGCGCTCAGCCCCGCCCCCGGAATCAGGTGGCTCGGATGCGGCTGGTCAATATAAAAACGATTCGCCAGGTTGAAGATGTTCGCCTGCAGCTCGATCCGGTCCGTCACCGGCCGCGAGATCATCGCGTTGAAGACCCAGTATCCCGGCACCTGCTTAATGCCCGTCGAAAGCACCTGGTAGCCCTTCTTCTGCGTCCCCGTCGCCGGATCGATATACGTCGTCAGCGGCCCGAACGTCAGCGGCGTAAACGGCACCGTCGAGCTCGCCGTTCGCGCCGCAACATAGTTCGCGCCCAGCCCGGCCTTGATATGCGCCACAACATTCCGCGTCACAAACGCATTGAACGTCTGCTTCGGAACATTCGCCAACGGGTATCCCACCGACGTCGGGAAGAACTTCGAGCTCAACACCTCGCTCTTCAGATACGCATATCCCAGCACCAGGTCCATGCCCTGCGGCAGCCGGCCTACGGCGCTCGCCTGCACGCCCTTTACACGCTGGTTTCCTGCCAGCACGATGTTGTTCGAGTTCGTCGGGTCCGTCTCGCGAGCATTCAGCTTCGTCGTCCGGAACCACGCGCCGTCCAGCAGCAGCCGGTCATTCAGTAGGCTGTACTTCGCGCCCACCTCGTACGTCTCGTTCTCCTCCGGAGGCAGCACGCTCGTCGACACGCTCAGACTCAACGACTCCGCCGAGGGGTTGAAGCTCGTCCCGTAGTCGAAGTAAACGCTGCCGTGCGCGTTCGGCTTATACACAAACGCCGCGCGATACGTCGGCTTGGTCACATCCTGCGAGGCCAGCGTCGCAGGAGTCGTCGTGTTCGGAACATACAGGCTGTACCGCGTGTCGAAGTAGTCCCACCGCACGCCGCCGCTCAGGTCGAACATGCGCCCCAGGTGTACCGTGTCGACAAAGTACAGCCCCACACTCTGCGACTTCACATGCGTCACCGATGACACCGTTCCCGTCCCCGTGAAGGCATCGTGCGGATTCGGGTTCGCCAGGTTCGTCGGCGTCACATTCTTGTACGTCGTGCGCACAGGATTCGACGTCTCCTGCCCGCCCTCAACGCCGCCCACAAAATCGTTCCGCACGCCCAGCACCTTGAACCGTGCCGTCAGCTCTGTCTGGTCCCACAGGTCGCTCTCAACACTCTTGATTGCAATCTGATTGCGATTCACCGCAATCAGATCCGCCGGAGTCGCCGGCGTATACGTGCACGGCGCGCCCGTCACCGAGCTCGTCGGCAGCGCGCTCACATACCTGCCCACCGGAATCGCCTGCGACGCATTCGAGCAGATCTGCGGCTCCGTAATCTGCGCCTTGCGCTGGTAGTTCGCCCAGCGTGCAATGCTGTGCAGCTGCAGATGCTCGTTGAAACTATGCGCCAGCCTCCCGGTCACCACATCCACATCCGCATGCAGATTGTTCGAGTCCGGAAACCCGAAGTACGCATGACGGTTCGCCGGCGCAAGCTTGTTGAACAGCCACGGCAGGCCGTAGTCCGGCGTATCGCTCTCCGTCACGTGGAAGTACCCGATCGTTCCCGGCGTCGCAGAGTTCATCCCAAAGCTGATCGAAGGCGCAACGCCATAGTGCTTGTTCTCCGCATAAGGCCTGCCCGCAACCCCGCCGGCAACTCCCACCGCGTTCACACGAACAGCCGAGCCCGCAGCAAAGTCCTTCAGCGGCTCATTCACGTCCGCGGAGATCCTCCGCGTCGCGTCCGTCCCAAACTGCGTCTGCACATGAATGAACTTATCGGCAGCAGGAACCTTCGTGCTCTGGTTGATGATGCCTCCCGTCGATCCGCGCCCGAACTGCACGCCCGCCGGTCCCTCCAGCACCTCCACCTGCTCATAGTTGAAGCTGTCGCGGTAGTAGCTTCCGAAGTCGCGAATGCCGTCCAGAAAGATGTCGTTGCGCGCCGTAAATCCGCGAATCGTCAGGTTGTCGCCCTGCGCGCCGGCCTCGCCCGCCGCCATGCTGATGCCGGGAACATTTCTCAGAGCATCGCGAAGCGTCGTGTTCTGCTGCTCGTGCAGCACAAACTGCGGAACAACCGCCACCGTCTGCGGAGTATCGATCAGCGGCTGCGTAAACTTGTTCATCGAGACCGTATCCGGCAGCGACGCCGTCACCTCCACCGACTCCGACCGCTTCAGCCCCACCACCATCGTCGACGAGCCCTGCACCGCATAGCTCAGCCCCGTGTCCTCCAGCAGAAGCCGCATGCCCTCCTCCACCGTATGCAGCCCCGTCACGCCCTTCGTCTGAAACCCTGCCAGCGTTCCGCCCGGAAGCTCCACCCTCACCGTGAGCCCCGTCGCCTGCTCGTACGCCTTGATGCCATCCTCCAGCCCACCCGCTGCGATGTTGAAGCGCTTCACCGGAAGATTCGCCACCGGTCCGCCCGGCCCGGGAGAAACCTCGCTGCCCGGCTTCACCGCCGCCAGCGACTGCCGGCTCGACCCCATCACCGTATAAGCCGCCAGCGTCCCCACCGCCAGCCAGCTTCGTGATCCGGCAAATCGTCTCCGCAGGCTCTCCCGCCTCTGGTCCTTCTTCATCGCCTCTTCTCCTCCCAAAGCACCGAAAAAAGCGCGCAATGAGGCATTGACCGCTCAAAGCCAGCCCCGCGGCGGCAGTTCAGGCCGCCGCAAGCACCAGCAAACCGTGATGTTAGGAATGGAGCGAGAACGATCGGCGCATTCGCTTTGAAACAGTTGAAGCGCGCCCTATAATCGCAGACAACTCTACCGTCCTAATGGACCGTAGACCCCAGATCCTCGCGGCCTCCGCCAAGAGATAAATCCGCGGGGGTCTGGCCTCTCTTCCACTCCAGAGCTCCTCGCGAACCGCGAAAGACCCGCCAGATCCTCGCGCAAAGCCCCCAAAATTCTTGTTAAATTGAATATAAGACAAGAGCAGTCCGAGATCAATCAAAATATGCGACAAATCCAGTCTGATATCGGATTTTGGTCGGTATTCGGACACATCAGGCCGTCACACTCCCTCACGCCTCCGTACCCACCAGCCTTCACGCACTGGAGTCGCTAATGCGTTAGATACATAATTCGCTATCAAGTAAGTCGTTCATTCATCGAAAAGCTTTGACAATTTCCATAAATAACCTTGCTTTCTTCCACTAACCATGTCACTCTAGTCAGCACGTAGGAGTTAGCCCGATGAAAGTAACATCGCACAACACGATGCGTAGGTCCCCGGAGACGATTCAATTCGTCGCGGGTGATCGCCGGGCGCTCTATCCTACCTGGCTATAACTCCCAAGTTCGGCTCCTACGTTGATCCGTATCTCAACTTACTGAGTGGTGAAGAGCACAGTTACTTCGACTGTCATCGATCAAACCACTGTTCTCGCCCGTTCCCTCAGTAA
This sequence comes from Edaphobacter aggregans DSM 19364, assembly GCF_000745965.1. GTDB lineage: Bacteria > Acidobacteriota > Terriglobia > Terriglobales > Acidobacteriaceae > Edaphobacter > Edaphobacter aggregans. The sequence continues at coordinate 48,164 of NZ_JQKI01000017.1, forward strand.
GCCCTCCGGCGCCAACTGCGCCGGCACGATGCGCCTGCCCGCGCAGCCGCGAATCTGCGCCTGCAATGGCAAAACCGCCAGTGGTGATAGAGCAGAGTTACTTCTTCTGCCCGAACGGCAGGGATAGAAACCCTGCAGGAGCAAAGACAGTTAAGGACGGAGTCGTCACCTCGACTTACAAGGTTCCTTGTTGCACTTACTCCGAAACTCTACTCGATAGTTCCCTGGCGAAGCATCGTTGTAACTCACAACTCGGCCGGTGGTGTAGATCGCAGTTACTTCGACGCGGCCATAAACCTCCAGCTCACTCGCTGGCAGAAAGGAGCCTCACCATGAGCAGGCCATACATCAAGGGCGGAACCCCGGTCGGCTCCGAGTCGCGGTGCAGAACCTGCAGTAACGCACACATTATGCGCGGCTATCGCGCGTCAGAGATGGTCACCATCTGCAACGAGGTCAATCCGAACGTCGTCGTACCGTTCTCGATCTACGACTGCACCGGCTACTACGACAAGAACCGTCCCGACTGGGAGCAGATGACGAAGCTGGCGATCGACGTCACCACCGCGCCGCTCAAGCCCGTCGGCTTCAAGGTCGGAGCCGGATTCCTCGCAGACGCCGATGAAGACTAACGCATCGCTCGCCCTGAACGACCCCCTCAGGTCCGTCATTCTGAGCACAGCGAAGAATCTCAGTATTTCTTAGGTTTGTGCCGACCCTCATCCCCATAGGTTCGCACCAACCAAAGCTACTGACCAAATCCATTCGCCGGTGGCGAAGACAGCGGCTACTTCGACGGATGCCACGCAGGTTCGAATCCTGCCTTGAGCCTCACCGGCTCATGGGAACCGCCGTCGACCATTCCCCGGCGAAAACCAAACGCACTTTGAAAGGAGGTGCGAGATGAGACTGAACGTACTCAAGCTGAGCCTGCTGGCGCGCCCCCGCACCCACGAGGGAGCGCCCGCCGTACCCATCTCTCCGGAGGCCGCGCTGCGCCGCAGCGTGCTCGCCTGCATGCTCTGGGAGAACGAGTTCTACGAGTCCGGCGAGACCATCGCCGCGCGCATCCGGGCACTCGTCCCCCAGGTCGAACCCGCCGTCGTCGCCGCGCTCGCCGTTGAGGCCCGCACCGCCATGAAGCTGCGTCACGCGCCGCTTCTGCTCGTGCGTGAGATGGCCCGCTACGCCGCGCACCGCGCTCTCGTCGCCGAGACGCTCGTGCGCGTCATCCAGCGCGCCGACGAACTCGCCGAGTTCGTCGCCATCTACTGGGCCGACGGTCGCACGCCGCTCGCCGCATCGGTGAAGAAGGGCCTCGCCGCCGCCTTCACCGGCTTCGACGAGTACGCGCTCGCGAAGTACGACCGCGCCGGAGCAGTGCGTCTGCGCGACGTCCTCTTCCTCTCACACGCGCGTCCCCGCGACGCCGCGCAGGCGGAGTTGTGGAAGCGTCTCGCAGCCGGAGAGCTGCGCACTCCCGACACCTGGGAGGTCGCGCTCTCCTCGGGTGGAGACAAGCGTGCGCACTGGGAGCGGTTGCTCATCGAAGGACGCCTCGGCGCCCTCGCCCTCCTGCGCAACCTTCGCAACATGAAGGACGCCGGAGTCAGCGAGGACTACATCGCCGCTGCGCTCGAGACGATGCGCACCGACCGCGTGCTCCCGTTTCGCTTCCTCGCCGCGGCGCGTCACGCTCCCGAGTGGGAGCCGAGCCTCGAACGCGCAATGTTCCGCTCGCTCGAGGAAGCACCTCGGCTTGTCGGACGAACCGTCCTGCTCGTCGACGTCTCCGGAAGCATGGTCGCGCCGCTCTCGGCTCGCTCGACGATGCTGCGCACCGACGCGGCCTATGGCCTAGCAGTGCTGCTCAGCGAGGTCGCAGAGAAGGTCAGCATCTACACCTTCTCCAACACCTGCGTCGCGATTCCGCCTCGCCGCGGATTCGCCCTGCGCAACGCGATGGAGCTCTCGCAGCGCCACAGCGGAACCATGCTTGGCGCCGCGCTCGACTCCATCCGCGAGCCGTACGACCGCATCATCGTCATCTCTGATGAGCAGTCGCACGACCGTGTCGGAGCGCCCCGCGGACGCGGCTACATGATCAACGTAGCCAGCGCCCGCAACGGAGTCGGCTACGGCCCGTGGACCCACATCGACGGCTTCAGCGAGGCCGTCATCGACTACATCCGCGAGTTCGAGCGAACTAGCCTCAACTAGCAAAACAAAACGGCGGAGAGCATCAAGCTCTCCGCCGCTCCTCTAGCAAGAGGAATCAACCAAGTCAGAAATTCAGCTTCAATTGGAACTCCGTCGTGCGTGGAGCCCCTGACGAGAACGTTCCCGAACCACGCTGCGTGCGCAAACCATTCTGCACAGCATCATTGTTCGGTCCGTTCAGGTAATTCTCCGTCGTCCCTGGACCGCTGCCCTGCGCCAGCGTACCGGTCAACCGGCTAAAGTTGGCCATGTTGAACACGTTGTACATCGCCACCGTCGGAACCAGGCTCACACCCTCGCGGATGCGGCTCAGCTTGATCGGGTACGACAGTTGCGCGTCGAACGAGCGGAACGCCGGGTTGCTGATCGGGTTGCGCGGAGCGTCGGCAATCGGCTGCTGCACCGCGTTCAGCGCCTTCAGCTGCGCCGGAGTCATCAGGCCCGCGTTCACCAGAGCCTGACCGGCCGGCGTCAGCTGACCCGCGTGCGTCGAGTTGTAGTTGCCGATCAGCTTCTCCAGACCCGCGCCCTTCACGTCGTGCATGTAAGCACCCGGATTCGTTCCCGGAATCAGGTCGCCCGTCGTACCGTCACCCGTCACGTCCGTGCGGAAGATCTCGCCCGGAGCGCCCGACGTGTTGTCCAGCGTCAGCGACGTCGCGCCAGCCGAGTAGAAGTGACCCTGCATGCCAACGTTCAGACCATACTTCACCGCAAGCGTGCCGCCGAAGCTGATCTGGTTCGAGTGGTCAAGCTCCGACCGCCCCATGTACTGGTTCGGATTGTCGTAGTCATACGGATACGAGCTGAAGAACTGGTCGCCCGAGCTCGAGCCGCTGATCGGGTTCACGGCCTGCGACAGCGAGTACGAAATCTGGAACACCGAGCTGGTGACGCCCGGCATAGGATGCGTGACCTGCTGCTTCAGCACAATCTGCAGAGCGTCGTACGCCGAGCGCCCTACCGGAAGGATGAACAGGCCTGTACCCACGTTCGGGTTCGCTCCGCCAAACGCAACCTGCGGAACACCGGCGTTTGAAGCGGAGTAGCCGCCCGTGACCTGGTTCAGCGAATCCAGCCCGTTGCCCGAGAAGTCGTCAATCACAGCGCCTTTGTTGATCGCGCAATTGATCGCCGCAGTCGTAAAGCCGCCCGAGCAGCCAAACTGAGCCGTCGTCGCGGCAATCGCAGACTGCGCCGCCGTCTGGTTCAGGAACCGCGCCGCGCCGACGTGGTTCACGTCGATCAGCATCGGAACCTTCAGCGTTGCATTGTGCACATAGTCCACGCTCAGGATCGTTCCACGCGCAATCTCACGCTGGATACCGCCGTTGATCTGGATCGAGTACGGGCTGACAAACGGAGCGCCGTAGATGCCGTTGGCATACAGGCCGCCGCCGCTCGAACCGATGTAAGCGGGATTCGGTCCACCCGTCTGCGAAGCCGCCTGGTACATCGCCTTCAGCTTCGCAATCTGCGGAGCTGCCTGCGCAATCGGCTGATTGCAGATCGTCGACAGCGAGACGCCATCCACCGAGTTGATGTTGGTTCCGTCCGGCAGGGTAATCACATTGATGCCGCCGCACACGCGCACGTCGTTCCAGTAGTTGCCGTTCACGTTCACCACTGAGCTGCGAGCGTTCGACGAATTGTTGAACACATCGCTCTCGTAGAAGATGCCCATGCCGCCGCGGATCGAAGTCTTGTGATCCCCGGGGCTGAACACGAATCCAGCCTGTGGTCCAAAGTTCGCCCACGGCTGGTGCGTCTTCTTGCCCAGACCCTGCTGGAACTGATCGAACAGAGGCGTGTTGCCCGTGCAACCCGTGAACTGCATCGAAGGATCGACGCTCGAGCACAACGGTGTCGAAAGGTCCTGGTTCGCACGGTCGGTGTCCACGCTCCAGCGCACGCCGGCGGTCAGCGTCAGATACGACGTAGCCTTCCACGTATCGGCGATGTAGGCGCCCGAACGCCAGTCTTGCTGGCCGCCGCCCTTCAGGCCGAAGCCCGACCTCTCGCTAAAGAACCCGTTGCCGTTGCCCAGCGTAAAGTAGCGAGCCGAATAACCATTGATCGGATCGCCCGCGCAAGGACCCGCACCGGTAACGCCGCCGCAGTTCGCCAGCTGATTCGCCGAGCTGAATCGCGTGAACAGCGATGCTCCGTAGAACTCCGCAAAGCCGCCACCCAGAATCCGGTTCATGCTCGCGCCGAACTTCAGCGTGTGCGTGCCCTTCGTCCACGTGCCGTCATAGCGAAGCTGCTTGTCCGACTGGAACGTTCCCTGCGGTGCAAGGTAGTTCGGGCCGGCATAGAAGTTGTCCACCGTGTCATACAGCGTCACGCCGCCGCCAACAGTCGGAAGCGGGTTGTAGATCGAAGTCAGCCCGCCCGTTCCGTCGCCGAGAATGTTGTGGAACTTCTCATAGCCGCCGCGGATCGAGTGCGTGAACCGGCCGGTGACAAAGTCAGCGCCGCCTACGATCGCAGGCGTGTTGTTGCGCGACTTGAACAGCGAATAAAGCTGCGAGTAGTTCGAGGTGTCGGCATTCACGTTGTAAACGCCGCGAACGAAGTAGTGAACGCCCTTGGGTCCGTTGTAATCCAGGCGGGCCGTCGAGTACGTATCGCGGAACGGCGCCGGAGTGAACGGATGCTGGGTCGTGATCGAGGAGAAGATCGGGCTGGTCGTCGCCGAGGCCTGCTCATCCTGCTTCACGCGCTCCACCGCGCCGAAGAAGAACAGCTTGTCCTTGATGATCGGTCCGCCCACGCTGCCGCCGAAGTTATTGCGCTGGAACGGCGCATCGAAGCCGTTCGTCGTCCGCGCAAAGCCCACGCTGTGATCCTGAAAGTTATAGAAGAGTTGTCCGTGAATGCCGTTCGTGCCCGAACGCGTCGCCATCAGAACCTGCCCGGTCGAAGTCACCTCGCCCGAGACGTCCTGCGTCGAGCGGTTCAGCTGGAACTCGTCCACTGCCCCCACCGGAATGTTGAAGAGTGTCGTGCCGACAGTCTCGTCGGTCACGTCCTGGCCGTCCAGAAGGATACGCGTCGTGCGGCCCGAGACTCCGCCCACCGAGATCGCCGAAAATCCAGCCTTCGTCGGATCGAAGTTGTCGCCGCTCTGCAGAATCACGCCCGGCTGCAGCTGCGCCGCATCCAGAACGTTGCGCCCGTTGATCGGAAGCGAGTCAATCTGCTCCCGAGAGATCACGTCGGAGACGCCCGCCTGGTCCGTGTTCACCTGAACCGCGCCCGCGTTCACCTCCACCGTCGTATTCGACGAGCCAATCGAAAGGTGGTAGCTGCCGCTGGTCACCGTTCCGGTCTTCACCACCGTGTTTACCGACAGCGTCTGGAACCCCGGCGCGCTAACCGTAATGGTGTAGTTGCCAGGCGTCAGAGGCCCGACACTGTAATAACCCGACGAGTCAGTCGTGATCTCGCGGGCCGTACCCATATCTGTGTTTTTGATTAGTACCTTCGAGTTCGGAACAACGGCGCCGGTCGAGTCAGTAATAGCACCCTGAATCGAACCTCCGTTTACCGAAACGGCCTGACCCACGCTGAACGCCGTCACCGACAACAGCACCAACACAAGCGCAACAAATCTCTTCATCGATCGAAGCTCCCCCTTCTGCCGCGCACCACACCCGGGCGCTCTTCCTTGCTTGCAGCGAGGGGCCCCAAAATCTGTATGACGACGGACACACTTGCCGATGCATTTCAGCGACCATTTCCGACAAGCAGCTCCAAAGTGGGACAAATCACTCTTTATAAAACCTTTATTAATCGCCTGTCATGGGCGCTATTCGCACACCGGAAACTAGCAATTCCATTTTCGGGACGACATTCTTCAAAAAATAATATTCCTGAAAATAGGCATTAACTTAGGGTAGGTCGTGCTTTAGACACATGCACCTACAAAAAGTTGTGGCAAAAAATGCGACTCCAAAGCATTTTTCATACCATCGTTCTGCACTTGAAGACTGTGAATTACCCTCCTTGGCAGATCAGGCAGCCTGCCGCCCATCGCCAAGGGTCTCCGCTCCGTCAACCCTTCAACACACGCCGATGGGGCCAGACCCCCGCGAAACCTCTATAATGGAGGTTAGAAACCATGGCAGACGATCAGAACCCCCAGCTCCCGCTCGGTACCAACCCAGACAACCCAAACGGCTCAGACAACACCATGAGGGGCCCCGGTGCGGCGCTGTTGCTCCCCATCAATATTGAAGACGAGATGCGCCGGTCGTATCTCGACTACTCGATGTCCGTCATCATCGGACGCGCCCTGCCTGACGTCCGCGACGGACTCAAGCCCGTCCACCGCCGCATCCTCTTCGGCATGCAGGAGATGGGCCTCCAGTACAACAAGAAGTACACCAAATCCGCCAAGGTCGTCGGCCATGTCATGGGCAACTACCACCCCCACGGCGACTCCGCCATCTACGACACCATGGTCCGCCTCGCGCAGGACTTCTCCCTCCGCTACACCCTCGTAGACGGCCAGGGAAACTTCGGCTCCATCGACGGCGATCCGCCCGCCGCCATGCGTTACACCGAGTCCCGCCTTACCCGCATCGCCGGCGAAATGCTCGCTGACATCGACTCCGACACCGTCGACTTCTCCCCCAACTACGACGAGTCAACGCTCGAGCCCACCGTCCTCCCCGCGCGCATCCCCAACCTCATCATTAATGGTGGTGGCGGAATCGCCGTCGGCATGGCGACCAACATCCCGCCGCACAACCTCACCGAGGTCATCAACGCCTGCATCGCGCTTATCAATAAAGAGAAGTCCGACAACCGCCTCGACATCGCCCTCGTCCTCGAGCACGTCAAGGGTCCCGACTTCCCCACCGGCGGCTACCTCTACGGCCGCGCCGGAATCGCCCAGACCTACAACACCGGCCGCGGACGCTTCATCATGCGCGCCAAGGTCGGCACCGAGAACATCTCCGGCGGCCGCCAGGCGATCATCGTCACCGAGATCCCCTATCAGGTCAACAAGGCCAACCTCATCAAGCGCATCGCCGAGCTCGCCAACGAAAAGATCATCGACGACATCTCCGACGTCCGCGACGAGTCCGACCGCGACGGCATGCGCATCGTCATCGAGCTCAAGCGCGGCGCCGAGCAGCAGATCGTCCTCAACCAGCTCTTCAAGCACACCCCCATGCAGGAGAGCTTCTCCATGATCTTCCTCGCCGTCCACAACGGCCAGCCGAAGGTCCTCCCGCTCGACCACGCCATCCGCGCCTTCCTCGAGCACCGCATTGAAGTCGTCCGCCGCCGCACCGCGTTCCTCCTCGGCAAGGCCCGCGACCGCGAGCACATCCTGCTCGGCTACCAGATCGCGCTCGACCACCTCGACAACGTCATCAAGATCATCCGGCAGTCCTCGAGCCGCGCCGACGCCCGCGAGAACCTCTTCGCCTACTTCTCGAACAAGCGCATCAACCTGCGCGGCACCGAGCTCGCAGGAGTCAAGCTCGACCCCGCCAAGTACAACGTCGACTTGACCTTCTCGACCACCGGCACCCTCATCCTCTCCTACCGCCAGGTCGACGCCATCCTAGAGCTGCAGCTCTACCGCCTCACCCAGCTCTCCATCGACGAGCTGTTGAACGAGCTCAAAGCCGTCCGCGACAACATCGCCGAGTTCGAGTCCATCCTCGCCTCCGAGAAGAAACTCCGCCGCGTCATCGTCAAGGAGCTCGAAGAGGTCCGCGACCGCTACGGCGACGCACGCCGCACCCAGATCGTCGACGAGACCACCGAGATCCAGCTCGAAGACCTCATCGCCGACGAGCAGGTCGCCGTCACCATCTCCAACACCGGCTACCTCAAGCGCACGCCTATCTCCACCTACCGCCAGCAACGCCGCGGTGGAACCGGCCGCCTCGGCATGAAGACCCGCGAAGAGGACTTCGTCGCCCAGCTCATCGTCGACTCCACCCACGCCTACCTGCTCTGCTTCACCAACACCGGCCGCGTCTACTGGCTCAAGATCTACGAGATCCCCGACGTCGGAGCCGCCGGCAAGGGCAAGGCCATGGCCTCCCTCATCGCCCTCCAGCCCGGCGAAAAGGTCGTCACCATCCTCGGCATCCGCGACCTCACCGAAGACGGCAAGTTCATCTTCTTCGCCACCCGCAACGGCACCGTCAAGAAGACCCCGCTGCCCGACTTCTCCAACGTCATGGCCCGCGGCATCATCGCCATCAGCATCGACAAGGACGACGAGCTCATCGCCGCCCGCACCACCACCGGCGACGACGTCATCTTCCTCGCCACCCACGAAGGCATGGCCATCCGCTTCTCCGAGGCCTACGATCCCGAAAAGTCCGGAGGCCTGCGCCCCATGGGCCGCAACGCCGCCGGAAACAAGGGCATCACCCTCCGCAAGGGCGACTACGTCATCGGCACCGCCGTCACTCCCTCCGCCGAGTACCGCGACAACCGCCGCGACGAGCTCGCCGTCGAGACCAGCCTCGTCAAGGACCTCGCCAAAGTCCACGCCGAGATCGACGCCGCCGACGCAGCCCTGCTGAAGGCCCGCGAGGCCTCCAACGGCGAAAAGGAGACCGAGGCCACCAAGGCCGCCCGCAAGCGCCGCGACGACGCCTACGAGAAGCGCGACGTCCTCGACGAGAAGCTCGGCCTCAGCCCCTGCCTCATCCTCTCCGTCACCGAGAGCGGATTCGGCAAGCGCACCAACGTCGAGGAGTACCGCCTCACCCACCGCGGAGGCTCCGGCGTCATCAACATGAAGACCACCACCAAGACCGGCAAGGTCTCTTCCGTCCAGCTCGTCAACGACACCAGCGAGCTGATGGCCATCAGCCAGTTCGGAAAGATCATCCGCATCGACACCAAGTCCATCCGTGCCGCCGGCCGCTCCACCCAGGGAGTCAAACTCCTAAACCTCGAATCCGACGACAAGGTAGCCGCCGCCGTAGTCATCCCACCCGACGAATCTAAGTCAGAACCAGAGCAGGGATTATTGCAGTAGGAGTTTCATTCAGCTAGTTGCGAATGCCACAATTTTTTCGCACGCTCTGTCCAATGAGGGCGGAATCGCTTTTGCTTCGGCCAATCTTTGCAGAAGATGGCTGACATAGATTGTGTTTTTATGCAGATCACCTGCATGGCCTGTGTCCGCAATAGCTTTTTCAACCATGGATCCCCACTGTTCTGCGCCTTGAATACCTAAAGCAACAATAGATTCACGTTCGACAATGTCTGCTAGGTCAGAAGGCCAAATGATTAAATTCTCTAAAGATAGAACCCCTGATGGAAAGACTTGCGTTTCGTCTTCTTCGAAAAGCTTGAGCATTGCTAAGTTATCTCGCTTGTGGTCCGCGGTTAGAGATGGGCAGAGCTCCTTGTGATTGGTGACTTTGTTCATCTTCATGAGCTTGTCACCATCCGCATCAAGGATCACAAGCAACGGAATATTTAGTCCCTTCGCAATAATCGCGGGGCGTATGAGTTCACTCTTTCCATTGACGTGGACTATGTGCACCCCTGATCGCCTGTATTCCTCCCAGCGATTTGACAGAATCATCCAAGTTTGGAGATATGCAACGTCCTCCAAACCTTCTACTAAAACCAGCTTCCGCGTGAAAAACATTTCTGAAAGTGATGGTTGGAGAGCTTGGTGCAACTTAGCGGTTGTAGCCGTGACGTTCTTGATTGGTTTGTTAGTAAGATCAGAAAATTTCTTAGCGAGAGCTTCAAACGTATATTGGTGAATGTTTGCGGACATCTTCTGCTGATCTCGACGTACCATTCGAACGCTTTCGAAATTTTCTCCAGATATGAAATATGGGCTGTGAGTCGTTACTAGAATTTGTGAATTGTCGCCAGCGAGGCGTTCAAAGACTCCTGCAAGATGTTTGCCTTGCGGAGGATGTTGATACAGCTCTGGCTCCTCACAGCCAAGAATCAATGTTGGAGCATCCTTGGAATCAAACGTAGAAAGTTCCTGAAGAAGGGCAAGAAGAAAGCTGCGCTGTAAGCCATGGCCTAACCGCGCCAACTTGCCTTCAAATCCGTTTTCACCAGCCACAACACTGGCCAATGGAGGTTGAACTTTAACTGCTGCGTTAGAATCTTGTTCCCATTCAATACGAAGAGTTGTGTCGGGATGTGCCCACTCGCTCAATTTCTTTTGTAGTGAAACCGAGATGCCATCGAGTGCGCCCTGATTGGCATCTAGCATCGTTTGATACTTTTGTCTGGCGTCTGCGGCAATTGTCTCGATAGAAGATTGAAAATTGGTTTGCGCACTAACGGTTCTTGTCAGTAGTTTCCCCAGAGCACTATTTCGGGTGCCAATTTGCTCTTCACTGGCATTTTTAACAGCTGGAATATATATCCATTGAATATAATTCGAGAGTTTGTCCTTCCCGCCACTTACTCCGTAGAACTGATCATCGCTTCTAAGAGGTACGCAAAGATCTGAATGTGCTGCCTCAAAAGACCGGAGGCCATCCGCCATTCCATCTTTGGTAGTTTTCAATTTGAGTGCAGCAAGCTCGGGATTATTCTTTTCAATTTCTTGAAAAATGGTTTTCAATTCCCCAGCCGTAGCGTTGTCACCCATTTTCTTAAAGAATGGGGAAAAATCCTTCATCCCCATCCTTTGTCCATATTGTTTAACTTCGGCTTTGCCTGTCTTAGGATCAAATACTGCTTCCGTCGTAACAATCAACCGATCTTGACGGACATAATCACTCAATTCTTTTTTTGCTTCATCAGAAAGATCTTTAAACGTAACAGTAATCTCAATCGGCTTGGAGATGTCTTGAAGGTGAAAGTCTTCCGCCGCTAGCGATGCTAAGTCTGTCGGCGCGCTTTCTAGATTTCGAAAGAAGATGTTAAGAGCACAGAGGACAGTCGATTTACCGGCACCGTTAGGTCCAACAAAACAAGTGTAATTGTCGAGGTTTACTGCCGCATCCTTGATGCAGCGAAGGTTCTTGATGGAAACACTTTCAATTCGCACGAGCCCTCATCAATAGTGCGTAACTTACGTGATAGGGACGGGGTGGCCCATACCTCAAATCCAAGCACGCTGGGTGCCCCATTCATCGCAGATGAGTAGGCAATCTTCGCGAAAACGAAGACCGCCTCACCACGACGGCCAACTTCTAAGAGACAGGCAAGAGCGAGATATCGTCTGCAACATAGGCATGTAGAGCCTGTCCTTGTTTGATCTCCACATTCTTGCCATGTTTGATCAAACCGATCGGACCAAAGAGAACGGTAAGGACAACCGTGCTGGTAACACCGCTCTCACCCTCTTTGCCTTTGGTGCCGCGTAGCCTGATCTTCTCTTCCCCCACCTTCAGGTAGTTGAGTCGAATACTCAGCTCGCCGGCCTTGCCCATCATTCCGGATTTTTCAGCCTTGCTCACTTCTCCGAAGGCCTTGCTTCCGGCCTTCGCCACTACAACGCCACCCACCTTGAGGTCATCCACCAGCGTCAGAGCGACAGGGTCGCCCTCCGCAGCCGTCTTTGAACTCAGGTCTTGCGCGAATTGCAGGCTTACATCTTCACCCTCACGCAACTTGTACTTCCCCGCAGCGTCAGGCCCGGATGGCACCGGAGCAGTCGTCGCAGCCGCAGGAGTGACAACGGCAGCGGAAACGGCTGTCGAAGCTACTGCTGTTTGTTGTGCTGTAAGGGATTCGGAAAAGGCGAGAAGGCAAACCAACGTGCAGGCAGTCCACGAGCGGATCATCAAAAGTCCTTCAAAATCAATATGGGGGAGTAGAGGAAGCTTACCGTCAGCCACCTCTCGACGCAATAACTATTCCGTGGGATACCGCGATGAGTGGGTCATTCGCGCAAAGCGCGAATCAAACCCTCAAATTGCGCAAACGCCACACTTCAGATACCTTCTATCTCGCATCGAGAGGCTGGCCGGCCAAATGACACCTCACAACACCATGCATCTCTCCTTACGAGCCACGCTCATCTTCGCCCTCACCACTACCCAACTCGCCTGCGACCGCGCAAAGCTCCCCCCGGAACTCCCCTCCCTCGAGCTCAAAAGCTCCAGCTTCTCCGGAACCATCCCCAACCAGTTCTCCTCCTGCGAGGGCCAGGTCAACGACTCCCCCGAGCTCTCCTGGCAGGCCCCGCCCGCCCGCACCCAGAGCCTCGCCCTCATCGTCACCGACAGCGACGCCCCCATCGGCACCTTCGCCCACTGGATCCTCTACAACCTTCCCCCGGACATGCGCGAGCTCCCCCAGGCAATCCGAAAGGCCGAAGAGCTCCCCAACGGCTCCCGTCAGGGCCTCAACGACTTCGGAGAGATTGGCTACGACGGCCCATGCCCGCCCTTACGCTCCTCCTCCCACCGCTACGTCTTCGATCTCTACGCCCTCGACGCCAGACTGAACCTCCCTGCAGGAGCTACAAGAAGGCAGCTCCTTGACGCCATGACCGGCCATATCCTCGCCCACGGCCAAACAACCGGACGCTACCAGCACTAACCTCGCCCACCCACGACGTCATCCGAGCGAAGAGCGCCGAAACGATCCCTGAACCCAGCCCATAACCCCAACCCATAACCCCAGCCCCACCCATTACTTACACCCAAACACCCTAGAAACTCCAGCAAAAACCCTTGTCAAGCCCATAAACCTAATAACCCATGCTCCACCAGCAACATACAAGTGCCGATCAATCCCCCTCCACCCGCTACAATAGAAATAGAGTCAGAAAAAACAAACAGCCTCGGCCCACGCCGAGGCATTTCTGTCCCATAAACCATGTGCTTCGAATACTTTACAGGCATAGCCCCCCTGTAAATACAGCGCTTTGCAACCAAAGTACCAGCCTAAACCAAGAAAAATGAATACTTTGCGCAAAACAAGGGGGAGGGGGGAGGGTTAATCACCGCCCGCTCGAACGCCACCTCGACGCCGGGAAGCATCCGACAGTAGAATCATCCACACCGCTGGGCTCCGAAGCAAAACCACCGCGAAGCGACCGACGTCGCCGCAGCCAGGAAGGCCCCACATGACCAGCAGGAATCCACCCACCCCAACAGCATCCGCAGCTCCCGGCTTCAAGCAGCGCGCCGCCCACGAGCTCAAGGACTTCGCCATCGTCTCCGCCTACCTGGCCGTCCTCTTCTGCGCCGTCATCACCTACACCAACCTCCTCGTGCAACGCTACGACGACCCCGCCACCCTCAACTACACCTTCGCCATCATCAACGCGCTGGTCATCGGCAAGGTCATCCTCATCGGCGAGATGATGCACCTCGGCAAGAGTGCCGAAAGCCGCCCGCTCTACCAGTCCGTTCTTCTCAAATCGCTCGTCTTCGCCCTCTTCGTCTTCGCCTTCCACATCCTCGAGGAGTTCATCAAGCGCCTCATCCACCACAAACCAGCCGGAACCGTCCTCCACGAGATGGAGTGGGACCAGCTCATCGCCCGCTCCATCATCATCCTCTGCGCCTTCCTTCCTCTCTTCGCCTTCCGCGAGCTTCGCCGCGTCCTCGGCGAAGAAAAGCTCTACGACCTCTTCACCCACCACCCCGAAACTTCAAGCTAGCTTGCCGTACCAAGGCGCCCAGCCTCAACAGAACTATCGCGACCCTCGCAGCGGCTGCACATCCTTATCCAGCATGCTCGCCAGATCCTGAGCCAGAGCCGGCCCCTTCGGCTGTGTGTACGTTCCAAGCTGTCCCTTGAGCTCAGCCTCCGCATTCTTTCCGCCCGCTCCATCCACGCACGGAGTCGCCGTGACGTAAGAAGCCGTGTATCCGATCGTCCTCTTCCCCAGCGTCTGCTCCTGGATCACGACATGCAGCACGCGGTCTGCGTTCGCCGCGGCATCCACCACGTCCACGCCGCTCAGCGCGCCGACCGCCTGGCGAATCTCGTCCGCCCGCTGCCCCTGCGGATCGTCCCCCGCAACGGTCACCAGAACCCGCACACGCCCCGCCTGCCCCGGCGTCGCCGGCCCGCACGTCAGCGGATGCTTGCGCGGATCGCCCGCCGTCCCAATCTTCGCCGCATTCACCAGCGCATCCAGCTGAGCCTTCGACAGACGGTTCAACCCCACCATCGTAAAGCTGCCCTGCTGGACTCCAAGATACTGCTGCACGTCGGGCGTCCACGCCGCCGCTCCCGCCGCCGGCTTCGCTGCCGTCTTCGACTTGTGACTCGCCGTCTGCGCAAGAACAAACTGGCCTGCAAAAACCGCTACGACGCATACACGAAAGAGATTCTTCATCAGTTGTCTCGCTCCAAAGCTCCTAGATCAACAATAGAACAAGGCAGGAAAGCAACAGTACTAAGGCTTGGAACGACTAAGGCTTGAACCCAACCGACTCCCACAGCGGAGCGGGATCGTAGACTGCTCCGCCCTCGATACTCTTTACGATGCGTCTCATGTTGTGGATGTCAGCCAGCGGATCGGCATCCAGCAAAACCATATCGGCGCATTTCCCAACCTCGACCGTCCTTCGCTCCCGCCAAGCCCCATCACCCGCGCAGACACGCTCGTCGCCGCCTCCAGAGCCTTTTTGAATTGATTCAGACAATATTCCTCAATCATGGCCGAAATCTAACGGGAACACTGACTGTAACCATAGCAAAGATGTCGCCCAACAATATTTTCCTGGGCTTAGGACCCAAAGCTCAATGAGCCTGCCCGAGGGTCTTTATATTTTGCAGTGTGTCTTCATCGTTCGGCTTCAGTTCGAGGACTTTCTTGTAGAGAACAAGGGCAAGATCCCCGCGACCTGCCTGTTGGAAAAGCATGGCAAGATCATAGTAAGGAACAGGGTCTTTGCTCTTCAAATCGATTGCCGATGCAAATTGGTGTGCAGCGTCGTTCGATCTTTTCTCTTTGAGGTAGAGCACGCCTAGATTCACATGGGCTGCACTACTGGCCGGATCGAGTTGTAGCACCCGTTGGTATGTAGTTTCTGCCTCGCTCAAAGCGCCGGCGCCCTGGTAAGCTGCCCCACTGTTCAACAGGACGGCAATATCTTTCGGATTCTGTACGAGAGCCTGCTTGTACGCCGCCTGGGCAGCCTGGAATAAATCAAGCTGTAGGTAGACATCTCCCAGGCTTGCGAAGGCATGAGGGAAATTTCTGTCCACCTGAAGTACGCGGTTGTACTCTGTAAGCGCTCCATGGAGGTCTCCTCGCTCACGCAGCGAGAAAGCGAGATTGTATCGAACGGATGGACTTTGTGGCGTCGCCTGCAACGAGTTCTGGTAAAGGCGGACTGGGTCGGACCAATCTGCCACCCGCAGCGTAGTCCTGTAAATATTCCATACGCCCCAGACCGCTATGAACATCATCAAGAGATTGCGAAGTCGTGGCTGACTTGGAATGGAGCACACGGCAATAACGGCTGTGACGATTCCGATTGAGGCGAGATAGGTGAAGCGCTCCGCCACCCCCTGATAGCTCATGAGCAGGCAAAAAGGCGCGATGCAAATTGCGAACCATGTGAGGCCGCCAAGAAGCGCAGGATTGCTCCGACGGCGGAGCACGGCATAACTAAGCGTAAGGGCAAAGCACAACATCCCAACAATCAGCCATCGATATGGCTGGCTTGGGGAAATGGTAGTGGAACGTTCCACGCTCATGTGCAACGGAAAGAGCGTGAGAACCACATATTGCCGGAGCGCAAGACTTACCCACTTGAGCGAAGCAACTGAGGAGAAGGTCTTCACGCCAATTGCGAAGCGCAAAGCCTCAACGCTGATCTCAGCAAGGCAAACGATCCCGAGCGTTTCAAGCAAGTTCTTTGAATATTGCAGGTTTGTGATGAGTACGACCAGAAATAGGAGAGGCAGGATTACGATCCCGAGTTCGTGTGAGAGGACGCCACAAACAGCGGCTGCAAAGCATGCGAAACCCCACATGAATCCTCCTGCGCGGATACGTTTCAAGGCGGAAAGGAGGCAGATCATGATGAACATACTGCACAATGCATAGGATCGTGAGCTGATCCATGCCACGACTTCCGTATCGATCGGCAACGAGAGCCACAGCAGAGCCACGACAGCGGCTGAAAGGACAGGCATCTTCAGCCGCCTGAGAAGAGCGAAGGCCAGGTTGCCGTTTACAAAGTGGAGAGCGACATTCGTTGCGTGAAAGCCACCAGCATGGAGTCCCCACATGGCGCGGTCGATGAACAGAGAAATCCAGAATAGTGGGCGATATATTGAGCCTGTGTAGCCTAAAAAGGAGTTTGTAAGTGCAACCGGATGCAGAAAAAAACGTTGTACCAGGAGACTCCAGGATTCAAGATCTGGATTATTAAGAACCTGATCTAGATCGTCGTAAATGAATGGAGACGTAAAGGCTCGCCAGTAAAGAAACAGAACCAGGACACCTGAAAGAAGCAGAAAAGTTCTTTTTGGGTGCTTATGAAGCGACGATGTCGAGGGAGGTCTTAGGCGCATTTCTTCAATAGCTCGTAAAGGGACATAGAACTCAGAAAGCTTAATCATATGATCCGTGATCAATCCGTACTAAGCCGAATATGACAGCAAGCCCCAGAGAGATGCACTCACTTTTAGCGCAGGCAGACGGGCGTACAATCAGGGGCCATAGCAACAGTCCGCATCTCTCGGAGGGCATCCAACTCCCATGACGACCTCGGCTTCGGCGCACCCAATCCGAACCCTTCGCGAGCACGTCACCGCGCTTGAGGCGGCCATCACCCTCTGCCTCGCCGACCCCAGGCCTCGCTCCGTCCATCGGCTGCGCACGACCACGCGACGCATCGAAGGACAGTTCGCCATGCTCGCTCTCCTCCCCCAGATTCCGGAGCACGACAAGCTCGCGCGCAAGGCCCAGCGAACTCTCAAGCAGCTTCGTCGCGCCGCCGGCCGCGTCCGCGACCTCGACGTGCAACTCGACCTCATTCGCAGCATCACGCCGGACAAGGCCTCCCCCTCACTCGAGCGGGACTCCGCCGAGCTCATCTCAGCACTGGAAGATCAGAGAGATGCCGCCGCCGACAAGCTGCTCCGCAAGCTTCGCCGCCGGCAGGCGGATGTCGCCAATCTGCTCGAGTCGCTGCTCGAAACCCTCGAGCCCGTCCAGAGGCTTGCCCTCTCGCCCTCCCAGCTCACCACACTCGCCCGCGACTGGTTCGCAAACAACACGCCGCCCGAGCCAGACAGCAACCCCGACGACCCGGACCATCTCCACGCCCTGCGCAAAAACGCCAAACTGGCGCGTTACATCGCCGAGAACGCTCCGAAATCCGCCAAGACGCCGCGCCGGCTCGCCGCCGCATTCGAGTCCGTCCAGGAGGCGGGCGGTCACTGGCACGACTGGCTCGTGCTCGCCGACATCGCAAGCAACAGGCTCGGCGGCTCTTCGCCCCTGACCAAAGCCTTCCTCCACCGCTGCCATCTTGCACTCACGGTATATCGCCGCCACCTGCGCGAGGCCGCCGCTTAGGCCTCTCCCACACCTTTGTCGCTCACTCCTGCTCGAGAGCGCGCAACTGCCGCCGCCCGCTTCGCGCTCGCCTTTCGCCGGGTCTCCACCCACTGCTTCACGCGGTGCAGTGCGCTGCGTGCCCACTCATAGTCGCGCCCCAGAATGATCAGTCCCGCAATCAGGAGCGGAATCCCGGGAATCACCGGCAGAACGCATCCCGCGATGCCCAATACCATCAGGGCCCAGCCACAGGCCCTTCGCATTAAATCGCCCCAGCCGATCCCCGCAGCATCCATAGGGTCCATACCACTTAGACGCCCCGGAACCTGAATCTGTTGTGAGGACTCGTTCCGAGACGGGACCGCTACTTCCGCCGCCCGGTTCCCTACTGTGGAGGAGCATCCTCCGGCATCACCGCCCCGGCACGCACCCACCGCTCCACTGTCGCGACGTCTGCGTCCGTAAGCTTAGCCTTTGGAGGCATCGGCTTCGGGTCGTTCACCGGCCCCGCGTGCCGTATCAGCTTTACCAGCAGGCTCGCCGACGAGTCGCCGGGGACCAGGACCGTGCCGTCCTTGCCGCCCTTCATCATCCCGGCCTTCGTCGACAGCGTCAGCCCACCGCGATGGTTCATCCCCGCGTGGCAGCGATAGCAATTCGCTTCAAAGATCGGCTTTACCTTCGTCGTGTAGAACTCAGGCTTCGCGGCCTCATCATCCGCAGCCGCCCTTACCCCCGGCGCTCCCAGCCCCCAACCCCCAGCCACCATCGCAGCAACGCCCACCCCCAGCAGAATCTTCCTCATCCATCCTCCGTTATTAATCGAAGAGTATACGGAACCCTCCTCGCCACTTACACTGGGTACAACCTGCCGATAAGGTAGAAGTTGCTCTGGCGTTCCGCGCCTCTCACAAACAGGATGCGTCTGAACGCCCCCATCACAGCCCTCCTGGCTCTCGCTGTCTCGTTGCTCGGGCCTGCCTCACTCACTGCCGCCACGCGGCCGACGCATCGCGTGGCTGCGCCCAAATCCCCCACGCCGGTCGCCGCGCCCAAAAAGCGCACCCGCAGGAAGTCGGCCGACGACGCTTCCGTGACCCGCGCCCCGCGCAACAGCCACCGCAAGCAGCCACGCAAGCGCACCGCAGACGACGCTCCTGACCGCATCACCGTCCAGCGCGTCCACACCGCTCCCCGTTCCGCGAAGGCCAGGCCGGCCACGCGACGCGACGCGGCCACGCCCCAGCAGACCGCTCCCAGCGCTGCCTCCCTCATAACCCCGGAGCACCGCAAAGCCACCTCCCAGGACTTCCTCGATGCCGCCGGCGCATCCGGCCGCAACACCACCCAGGCCAGCCTCAGCGCACCCCGCAGCACCGTCGATTCCCCTGCTCCCATCACCACCGCGCCAGACGCAGACGCCTCCCAACCCGCGCCCGTCGTCAGCGTAACGCGCGCCCACGCGCCCGCACCGCAGCTCGACGACGTCTCCGAGGAGGCCGCAACCCCGGTCATCCTTCCCGCGCTTTACAACAAGCGTGGACGCCTCATCGTCCCCAGGCCACTCAAGGGCTCGCACGAGATCCTCGTCCGCCAGAATCGCGTCGCCGACCGCGACGGCCTCGACCGCATCGAGGACGACGCCGACCTGATCCGCATGCGCAACCAGCACCTCCTCGTCGCCCTGCCCGTCAGCAAGGCGCTCGACGTTGATGACCGCCTGCCGGCGGACCGCCGCTACTGCCGCCCCTGGACCGCGCAGTTCCTCGCCACGCTCTCCCGCGCCCACTACGCACGCTTCCACACCCCGCTTCAGGTCAACTCCGCCGTCCGCACCGTCGAGTTCCAGCAGCGCCTGCAGCGCACCAACGGCAACGCCGCTCCCGCCGAGGGCGAGACCGCCTCGCCCCATCTCACCGGCCAGGCCATCGACATCGCCAAGCACGGCCTCTCACTCACCGAGATCGCCTGGCTCCGCGGCTATCTTCTTCCTCTCATCCAGCAGGGCCGCATCGACGTCGAAGAGGAGTTCCAGCAGGCCTGCTTCCACATCAGCGTCTACAAAAAGTACACGCCCTCAACCCCCGCTCCCAGCCGCGACCTGGCCACATCCCACAGCAGCACCGCCGCCCTCGCCACCGCCATCCGCTAAACCCAGCAACTCACAACTTCTCGCGCCGACCCGTCTTCCAGCTCCGGAACGCCGCATCGAGCGCGGCCATGTTCCGCACCCCATCCTCTCCACTCGCGGCAAACGCTGCACCCCCGCGCATCGCCAGCGCAAAGCTGTCGAGCATCCGCGTGTAGCCGTCCCCGTTGTCCAGCGTCGTCGTCTCGATCGCCTCGCCCGCTCTCCGCAGCACAACGTCGACCGGGCGATCCACCGTCAGGCCGTTCTCGGCCACCAGAACGCCATCGCTTCCCGTGATCTCGATCAATGTGCGATACGGCGCCCGCGCGCTCACCGTCACGTTCCCAATCACGCCGCCGGTCATCTCTATCTGCAGCGACGCCGTCGCCTCCACCTGGTCCTGCGGGCGCGACTTCGTGGCCAGCGTGCTCACGCTCTCCACCTCCTCGCCCAGAACATAGCGCAGAGCATCGATGCAGTGCACTCCAACGTCGGCGATCGGGCCGCCCGCCGCCAGCGTCGGGTCCATGATCCACTTCCGCGGCGCCAGCTCAGCCGGATACGCGAACTCCGCAGCCGCCAGCTGCGGCCTGCCGATCTTCCCCGCGCGAATCTGCTCGCGCATCCAGTTCAGGCTGCGGTTGTAGCGAAAGTTCTGCGCCACCCCGTAGAGCACGCCCGCGGCCTTCGCCGCATCCTCCATCTCGCGAGCCTCGGCGGCGTTCATCGCCACCGGCTTCTCGCATAGCACCGCCTTGCCGTGCTTCACCGCCAGCAGTGTGTCCGCGCGGTGCATCGCATCCGGCGAGGTGATAAACACCGCATCCACTTCAGCCGAGCCGCACAGCTCCTCCAGCGTCCGGAAGTTCTGCGCGATGTGATACGCCGCGCAGTTCTGCTTCGCCGCGTTCTGATCGCGCCTCCACATCCCCACCAGCTGCGTCTTCTCCGAGCGGGCAAACGCCGGAAGAAGCCGCCGCACCGCATGATGGCCGAAGCCGAGAATCGCAAAGCGAACAGGTGCGTTCATACACTGTCTCCTCAGAAAAAGCGGTTAGGGGATGCAGTCTACGGCAGCGATCGCATACAGCTCTCGGCCAGCCGCGGGGAGGAAGTTCGGCTGTGTTGTTCGTTGATAAGACTAATGCGCTTCGTTCTTGAAGATCTGCTCAGCGTAGAAGTTCTCCACCTTCGCCTGGTCGCGCAGCATCTCGAAGAACGCGCTCTTCAGCAGCTGCGAACGTCCGTTGAGAAGCTGCTGCCGGATCGCCTGCTGCACCCGAGGATCGCTCAGCTCGCGCTGCCCTGCCGGCTCCCGCGAGATCAGCTTATAGATCGCGTAACCCGCCGGCTTCTTCGTCTGCCCGTCCAGCAGCGGAAGGATATCGGTGATCTGCCCCGCCTTCAGCTTCGTCACCATGGTGTAGATCGCCGGGTCCGCCTTCATCTGCGACTCCGAGACAAACCCGATGTCGCCGCCGCTCGACGACGTCTCTGGACGCTCGGAGAAGTTCATCGCCAGCGCCCCAAAGTCCTCGCCCGAGTCCAGGCGGTTCTTCAGCGCCTGAATCTTCTTCTTCGCCTCGGCGTCGTTCGTCGCCTTGCTGTTCTGCAGATTGCCGGGCTGCGCCGAAGGAACGCTCGTCACCTGAATCTGCGCCAGGTGATACTGTGTCTCGATCAGGTTGAACTCCGCCTTGTGCGCGTTGAAGTAGTTCGCCACATCCGCGTCCGTCACCGTGATCTTCGAGTCGATCTCCTTCGACAGAAGCTTGTTGATCGTCAGCGTGCGCCGTATGTCGTGCTTCACGTCGTCCAGCGTGTGGTTGCTCGCCTTCAGCTTCTCGTTGAACTGATCCTCGGTGTACGGAGCCTTCATCTCGGCCAGCTTCGCGTCCACCTCTTCGTTGGTCGCGGTCAGGTTCATCTTCGTCGCGCGCTGCTCCACGATCTCCTCGTCGATCAGCTGCCGCAGCACGTTCAGCCGTAGCGAATCGGCCTGCTCCCGCGTCGGCGTCTGCTGTTGCTGCTGCTGCGCATCGCCCAGCTGCGCCTGGTACGCCTTGTCCATCTCGGCCTTCATGATCGGCTTGCTGTTCACCGTGGCCATCACGTCGGCGTTGTGAGCATGATTGCAGCCCGCCAGGGCGGCAGCCACGATCAGCACGGCAGGATGTGATGCCCGAAACAGGCGGCGCGTCGAGATCAAACCCTCTGCCGCAGTCGACACGTTCTTCACTTCGAACCTTCCCCCTCGTTCTTCTCTCACTGGTGGCTGCCCGCCGGCGGCACCGGCTGACCCGGCGTCCCGGCTGCGGGAGCGCTCTGCGGTGCCGGCGAAGACGGCGGCGGTGGAGTCTGCCCGGCCGCCACAAGCGCCTTGTCGATCATACGGTACACATACTCCATCGGAACCGCGCCCTCCAGCCGCTCGCCGTTGATAAACAGCGCCGGCGTCGAGTCCACCCCCAGGTCCGTCGCCTGCTTGACCGACACCTTCACCGCCGTGTCGTCCTGCTTCTCGATGCACGCATTCAGCGCGGCCTCGTTTACCTTCTGACGCTTGCCCTCTTCTTTTGTCAGCGTGTCCAGCGTCTCGTTCGCCTTGGCCAGTGTCTTCTCCGCCCCACCCATATCCGCCGCGTGCGCGTGGATGTAGTCCACCAGGTTCCAGTAGCCGGGAGCACTCTGCGCCGCCAGGCAGTTCGCGTCCACCGCCGCGCGCACCGCCCACGGATGCTGGTCCAGAGGAAAGTCGCGATACACGATCCGAACCTGGTCCTTGTACCGCTCCGTCAGCGCCGGAAATATCTGCGCGTGCATCTTCGCGCAGAACGGGCACTCCAGGTCGTCATACCCCACGATCACCACCGGTGCGTTCGCCGGGCCTCCGCGCGCCGGTCGCCCCTCTGCGCTTACCAGCTCCTTGGGGTCCTTGCTGATGTCGAACTTCGAGAACTGCGCCAGCGTCTTGCCGTCGGTCGACAGCAGAAACGTCATCGGCTTCGACGTCTTGCCCTCCGCCGAAAACAGCACCACGATCTCGTCGAAGCCCGGAACGTCGCTATGCGCCCGCGGGCCGATCACCACGTCGTAGTTCGGCGGCAGACTGGTCTTCGAGCGGATCAGAATCTCCACCCTTCGCGCCAGCTCCGGCGGCAGCTTCCCTCCGCCCTCCGAAGCGCTCTGGGCGTGGCAGCCGGCCGCGGCCAGCATCAGGAAAAAAGCAAAGGGACGAAGCAGACGGACAGCATTCAGCACAATACCCCCGATTATCTCACGCATACCACAGCCACCCGCCCCCAACCCGCTTTCTACCCCCTACACCCTATTCCCTACTCCCTGCTTCAAAACAGCCTCTCCGCCCGTCGCAGGTTCCCCGCCGTCCCGATATTGGCCAGCGTAAAGTTGAACCGGTACACGTTCTCGTTGCGAACCGACCCCAGCTCATACTTCCGGTACTCCACGCTCAATCCGCAGCAGTCCCAGTTGTACTGCACCTGAAGCGCGCCGTACTGCACCTGGGTACTGTTCAGGTCGAGCCCAGCATTCGCCGCCACTCCAAACCCGCGCTTCGTCGGCCCGCCGTAGCCCAGCAGAACCCTCAGCTGCTTGAAGTCCGAGACCGCCGACGAGAAGCCCGCAATATTGAACCGCCCCGGAGCATTCAGCCGCGCATAACTCAACCCCGAAAACACATTCCCCTCATGAAAGTTCACCAGCACATTATTCGACGTGAACTTCTTCGCTCCGGTATCCAGGTCCCAGTCCCACTCCACATCGAAGTGGTCCGAGGTCCTCCACCGCAGCCGCGAGATCAGAGGCGAGATCTCCCTCGGCTCCGTCAGAAACGCCACCCCCGAAAGCGCCAGCGTCGTCGTGAAGATGTTCCTCCTCCCCGTCACCACCGCCCCGCCGAAGGACGGATTGAAAAAATACTTCTGCGTCACTCTCCAGCTCAGAAGCTCCCGGCTGCCGCATCCTCCTGACGCCGCCGTGTAGCCCGCATCCGAGGCCACATTGCCTCCCACGCCGCCCATCGCGCCCGGAGCCGCCGCGCCCGTCCACGCCCCGCTCCCTGCCGCGGCATCCGTATCCGGCGTCTCGCACGGCGCACTCTTCTTCGGACGAAGAAACAGCCGCTGCGTCACCCCGTACTCCACCTCGTTCGTGTTGCTCACCACATCGACATCGTCGAAGCGCAGCACCTCGTTGAAGTTGTGTATGCCGGTCACATACAGGTACGCCGCCATCGGCTCGATCGTATGCTTCACCGCATCCGCGCCGAACAGCTTCCCCACCAGCGGCGACCGAAACGTCCTCTCCAGCACCGGAGCCCGCGCCTCCACTCCAACCTCTAGGTCCGCGCGGTTCACCGCCTCCCCGCTCTCGACCGGAACCGGCGACAGAGAAGGCTCCCGGCTCCGCGAGTAGATCGTCTCCCGCAGCGCCAGCGACGACCGGAACCTCCACCCTCCCGCGTTCAGTGGCAGCGCAATCTCCGGCCTCAGATCGAACCGCTCCGTCAGCCCCGTCGTCGAAAAGTCCGGCTGCACACGCTTCAATCCCGCCGCCGTGCTCTGGACGCTCCACAGAGCGCTCGCATCCCCCAGCCTGTGCTCCGTTGTCGCCAGATCCAGCGACGGCGCATGAAAGATGCGGATCTGCTGCTCAGCCGTCGTCGGTGTCGCCGCCTGCTTCAGCCCCTGGTAGCGATCCGCGCGCAGCGCCCACGAGTACCCATCCGTCTGGTGCACCGCATACGCCTCCGACAGAATGTCGCTCGACACCGCCTGGTTGAAGTTCTCCGTAAACGCCTCGCGGTACGGATACGAGCTCAGATACTCCACATCCGCCACTACCCGCGTCTGGCTCGTCCAGTCATGACGCCCCGAGAACACCACGTCCTCTCCGCCCTGGTTCACATACTGCCCGCCCGAATAAAACCCGCGGTCCTGCAGCCCGTTGTAGTGCGCCAGCGCAAAGTCGTTCCCCAGCCCCCGGTACCGCAACGTCGCCGACTGCTGCCATCCGCGCTTCGAAAAATACTCCGCCCCCACCGTCATGTCCGTGCTTCGGCCCAGCACTACATAAATCTGCTCGCCCAGCACCAGTCCCTTCGTGGACGATTGCCCGATCACCGGAATCATGAACCCCGTCTGCCGCTGCTCGTCCCCCACCGGGTGCGACACATACGGCAGATACACCAGCGGAATGTCCATCACGCGAAACACCGTATTCCGCGCCGTCGCCTTCTCCTCCGTCACGCTGAACTTCCCCGCAAACAGCTGCCAGTCCGGATGCGGAAGCTGACACGACGTCACCGATCCCCCATACACGTCGTACTCCTTCGGCCCCGTCTTCACCACCACCTTGCCCTCGAACAGAAACGGCTGCCCGTTGTCGTACACCGGCCTCCGCCCCGCCGCCTTCAGCCCCGAGGACCTCAGCCCCACCGAGCCCGACACGTCAAAGAACCGCCCCGTCTCCGTCTTCAGATTCATCGTCCCGTGGCTGGCCGAGATGCTCTCGTTGTTCTCCCCGCCCGTCACCTTCAAATGCCCGCTCGCATTCAGGTCGCCCGTCTCCGCGTCGTAGTCGATGTGGTCCGCCTCCACCTTGCGGTCCTTGTACGTGATCACCACGTCCCCATCCAGCGTGTACTTCGACCCCGTCTTCGCCTGCGGGCCCGAGCTCTCGATCACCACCGTCGACCCATCGTCCTGCGCAGGCTCCACAATCGCATCCGGATACCGCCGCGCCGTCTCCTCCGGCCCCGCCGGAAGCTCCGCCGAGCTCGAAGGCTGCGCCAGGCTCGAAGACTGGCCCCCGCTCGCCGCAGGTGCCTGATTCGACACCTCCTGAGCCCGCAACTGTGGATGACTCGCCGCCCCCAGCGTGATAGTTGTCAAAAGGTAAACACTTCGCAGGATCCGTCGGCTCCACCGCCCCCGGCCTCTGCGAACGCCAGCCCCGTCGCCGCCTTCAAAGGCACGACCCTCGGCCTGGCACAGCCCCTGGGCCCTTGCATCCGGTTCCTTTGGATCGAAACGTGTCAGACGTACCACCACTCTATTGAGGCTAACCGAATTTCACCCCGAGCGGGTCTGAGGTTTTCAAAGCACCATGAGCGCCGAGCGAAAGATTCACCCACTGGACGAAGCCTCCACAGCAGCCGCCGTCGAGACCACTCCCCTCGAGCCCTTCGTCCTCAAGCAACAGGTCGCCGAGCGCCTGGCCGCGCACCGCGCCCGACGCGCCGGAGCCTCCCCCGACGCCGCCGCGCACACCTCTGCCTCCACACCTCTCGCCCGAACCTCACGCATAGCAGCCGCCGTCGCCGAGCGCTACGCCCACTCCAAGAGCTACCGCGACTTCCTCGCCGAAGAGGCCGAGCGAGCCGTCCGCGAGGCTGAAGCCGCCGCCCGCCAGGCCGAAGCCGCCGCCGAGATCGCCCAGCGCAACGCCCAGGCCCTGGCCCAGGTCCAGTACGACCTCCTCGCCGAACTCGACGGCTACGCCGCCGACAGTCCGCACCCCGTCGAGACAGCCCCAGCCTCCGTCATTCTGAGGGAGACCCACCCATCGGGCGGGTCGACCGAAGAACCCCCGCATCTTGCCCGCATCGCCACCGTCATCCCCGCCACCGCCCAGCTCAACCTCACCCCCGAACCCACCTTCTCCCCCGCCGACCTCACCGTCCGTCTCGCCTCCGAAATCCGCCTCCCCGCACCCGACCCCGCCGCGCGCCGCGCCCGCCGCACCTCCGCCGCCCACCAGCCCATCGAAGAGCCCCTGACCACCTCGCCCACCAACCCTGAAGAGACCCTCTCCCTCGACGAGGAGATCGCCTTCCGCCAGGCCCCCGTCTTCGAGCCCGTCGAGCCTCCCGTCGGGATCCCCGCCAACCTCATCGAGTTCCCCCGCCAGCTCGTCGCCTCCCGTCGCGCCCGCCCCCGCCTCGCCGAAGGGCCCCTCCGCGAAGAGGCCGAGCAGCACCACGACCCCTCCCAGCTCCGCATCTTCGAGGTCGAGGCCGAGCAGATCTCCTCCGCCCCCGCCTCCGACGCCTCCGCCCCCGAGTGGACCTCCATCCTCCTCGACGCCCACCCCCGCCCGCTCCACGCCGAGCCCGCAGCCCACGGCTACTACTCCACCCACGCCTACCCGGCCACCCCACACGTCTACGCTCCTGAGCACCAGCCCGCCGAGTACGCCCCGGCCGCCTCACCCGACGCCGCCCAACACCTCTACCCCACCCCCGAGACCCGGCACCTCTACGCCGTCCCCTTCCACGTCGCTCCGCTCGAACTGCGCCTCATGTCCGCCGCAGTCGACACCCTAGCCGTCCTCGCCGGCTTCCTCGTCTTCAGCGCGGTCTTCGTGCTCGCCATCTCACACTTCGTCCCCGAAGGCCTTCACATGAGCCTGCAGACCGCGGCCCTCTCCGGCGCCGGCATCATCGTCCTGCTCGGAGTCCTCTACCATTACGTCTTCTTTACCTTCTCCGACGCCACCCCGGGAATGCGCTACGCCCGCATCGGCCTCTGTACCTTCTCCGACAACAACCCGACCCGCCAGGCCATGCGCCGCCGCATCTTCGCCCTCATGCTCTCCGCCGCCCCCTTCGGCCTCGGCCTCCTCTGGTCATTCCTCGACGAAGACCGCCTCGGCTGGCACGACCGCATCTCCCGCATGTATCAGCGCAGCTACTGAAATAGCCAGGCCAATCCAGTTCAGTTGATACCATGATCAGGTCTTCGCTGAGGCCATTCGTCGTTCATGAAAATTCGCTTCGTCGCGATCTTCCTTACCCTCGCCGTGACCTCCTCACCGGCACAATCGCCCCAGCCACGCGCCACCCTCCAACAATCGCTCGGATTCGAAGATCAAACGGGACCCGCGCTCACCGGCTGGCGCACATACCCTCAAGAGTCCGGCCAGATCGACAACGAAATCGCTCATAGTGGACGCTCGTCCGCGCGCCTCCAGCTCAACCCGCAGTCCTCCAGCTTCTCCGTTATCACGCGATCTCTGCCCATCGACTTCCAGGGAACCTCCGTTGAGCTTCGCGGCTACCTGCGCCTCAAGGACGTTACAAACTACACTGGCCTCTGGCTCCGCCAGGACGCCGACGGTCAAAGCCTGTCGCTTGAGAACATGCAGTCCCAGCAGGTCAAGGGCACCAGCGACTGGGCGCAGTACCACATCACGCTCCCCCTCAATCCCAAGGCCCAGCAACTCTACTTCGGAGTCCTCCTCTCCGGCTCCGGCACGCTGTAGGCCGACGATCTCGAGCTCCTTGTCGACGGCAAGCCCATCGCCCAGGCTCCCGCTGCCCCGCCTCGCATCAGCCTCCCCGCCGACCACGAGTTCGACTCCGGCTCCCGAATCGCTCTCACCACTCTCTCCCCCACGCAGATCTCGAATCTGGTCACGCTCGCGCGCGTTTGGGGATTCCTCAAGTACCACCATCCCGCCGTCATCTCCGGCCAGCGCCACTGGGATTACGACCGCTTCCGCGTCCTGCCCGCCGTCCTCGCCGCACCCGATCGCAAACAGGCCAACGATGCAATCCTCGCCTGGATCGACAGGCTTGCTCCTATACCCAACTGCAATCCCTGCGCCTCTGCTCCTTCGGGGGAGTTCGATCTAAAGCCGGACCTCAGCTGGATTCACGACCACACTTCACTCGGCGCGCCCCTAAGCCAACGCCTCGAGTCAATCTATGCCAATCGAACCGGCAAACAGTTCTTTGTCTCTCTGGTTGCCAGCGTTGACAATCCGTCCTTCGATCACGAACCTGCCTACCCGCAGATCAAACTCCCCGACTCCGGCTACCAGCTTCTGGCTCTCTTCCGCTGGTGGAACATCCTTCAGTACTGGGCGCCGTATCGCTCCGTCGCCGGTCAGGACTGGGAGGCCACCCTCGCCGGGTTCATCCCGAAGATAGCCCTTGCCAACAACAAGGACTCCTATCAGCTCACCCTCTTCGAGCTCGTTGCCAAGGCCAACGACACCCACGCCAATCTCTGGAGCTCGCTCTCCGTTCGTCCGCCCACGGGAGACTGCGCCCTGCCCGTCGATCTGCGCTTTGTCGATGACAAAGCTGTCGTCTATCGAACCGATCCCGCCAACAGCAGTCAGCTTATGCCGGGAGACATCCTCAACTCCCTCGACGGAGTCTCCACGGCGGCTCTCATTGAAAACATCGCCCGCTACTATGCCGACTCCAATGACGCCGCGCGTCAGCGTGACCTTGCCCGCTTCCTCACACGCGGCGCCTGCGGCATCGTCTCCCTCGAAATCACCCGCGCGGGCGCGCTCCTGAAGATCTCCGCGAGCCGCACCCAGTTCAACCCAGCATCCTCGACCCACGATCTGCCCGGAGACACCTTTCGTCTTCTTTCGCCCAGCGTCGCCTATATCAAGCTCTCCAGCATCAAAGCCGGCGACCTGCCTGACTACTTCGCAAAGGCCATCGATACCCGCGGACTCATCGTCGACATCCGCAACTACCCCTCCGCATTCATGCCCTTCGCCATGGGCGCCTATCTCGCCACCAACCCCACGCCCTTCGCCAGCTTGACCCGGGCAGACCTCGCAAATCCCGGCGCCTTCCACTTTGAAGACGGCTCCGTCATCGAGCCCGGCCCCATTCACTACAAAGGCAAGATCGTCATCCTCGTCGACCAGACCTCCATCAGCCAGTCCGAATACACCGCCATGGCCCTGCGAGCTATGCCCAACGCAACGATCGTCGGCAGCACCACCGCCGGAGCCGACGGAGACGTCTCCTCAATCCCGCTTCCCGGAGGACTCAGCACCATGATCAGCGGCCTCGGAATCTTTTATCCCGTCCATCGCCCAACCCAGCGCATCGGCATCGTGCCCGACATCGTCGTCCACCCCACGATTCAGGGCATCGCGCAACGCCGCGACGAGGTCCTGGAGACAGCAGTGCGCATAATCGAAAGCGGAAAATGCTACTTCGTGCTGGCCCGCTCCATCGGACCCTTCGTCGCGCTCAGTCCCTCTTCGTACTTCGCGACGCCCTTATACAGGCTCTCCGCCACCCGCTCCCGGTACTCCGGCTGGCTAAGCTGCCTGGCGTCCTTCGGGTTCGTCACAAACGAGATCTCCGCAAGGATCGAAGGCATATTCGCCCCGATCAGCACCACGAACGGAGCCTTCTTCACCCCGCGGTTCTTCAGCCCGGCATTTCCTCGCTGAAGCCCCGCGAACAGGCTCGTCTCGACGTCCATCGCGAACTCGCGCGACTCGTCGATCTTCTCCTTCAGCGCGATCTTCTTCACCAGATCGCTCAACTGATAGACCGATTGATCGCTCACCGCGTTCTCGCGCGCCGCCACCTCCAGCGCATCCGGCTGCGAGGTAAAGTTCAGGTAGTACGTCTCCACCCCCCGAGCCGTCGGATCGTTCGACGAGTTCGCATGAATCGAAAGAAACAGATCCGCCTGAGCCTTGTTCGCAATCGCCGTCCTGGTCTCGAGCGGAATAAACGTGTTGTCCGAACGCGTATAGATGATCTCCGCGCCCAGCCGCTCGTGCAGCATCTTGCCCAGCCGCAGCGCCACGTCGAGCACCACGTCCTTCTCCTCGATGCCGTCAACGCCGATCGTGCCCGAGTCATGCCCGCCATGCCCTGCATCGATCACGATGCGCCCGATCTTCAGCCCCAACGCACGCACCAGCGAAGTCTGCCCATCCGCCGTAGGCACCGCCGCCCGCGCCGGAGCCGCCGAATCCGCCTTCTCCTTCCGCGACTTCCGCGAAGAAGAAGCAGAAGAAGAAGCAGGCGAAGTGCTTGCAACAGAATCAGCGTCCTTCGCTCCAGAATCACTGCCCTTCGCCGAAGGAACCACAGCAGCAATCGGCTGCGAGGTCGGAACGCTCGTCGCCTCCACCTTCCCCGGCTGATCGCTCACCGCCGCAACCTCACTCGCCGAGCCCGCGCTTCTCGTCGCCACCGTATTCGGAACCGGCCGGCTCGAGGGCTTCGACTCCGCCGACGCCCGCGGCGCCGGAGCCTCCGGCACCTCCCTCTGCCCCGCGCCGGCAACCTGCTGCTGCGAACTCGGCCCGCCGTGTATATCAATAATCAGCCGATAAGGATTCGGCAGCAGAAACGCCGAGTACTCCGTAACATCATTCACATCCAGTACCACGCGCGTCATGTCGTTCGAGAACTGCGCCGCGCGAATCCGCTTCAGAAACCCATCGTCCGTAACCGTGAAGCTCCTGCCCACAAGCTCCTGCGCCAGCCGCGTCCCATGCAGGTCGAAGTAGATGCGGTCAGGATTCGGAACCCGCGCCGCCTCGTACGTCACATCGTCGCCCAGGTCGATCGCCACGCGCGTATAGTTCGGCGTCGACCAGTGACGAATCCCCGTCACCTTCGCCAGCGCGCCCGGACGCCTGCCTGACGCCGCCTTCGCAACATGCGCCGTCCTCTGACCATCAGCAGGAGCAGCCGCCTGCGCATCATCCTCCAGGCCCGCGTCCACTGGCGCCGCCGTCCCTCGCCGCTCCGCGCCCCCATCCCCCCCGGTCGTCGGCATCGGAGCAAGAGCACTCCCGCTCGCAGGACGCGCAGGCTGCGTGACAGGCGCGGGCTGCGTGGCAGGCGCATCGGAGGCAGCCCGCGCCGTAAGAGTCTCTCTGGATGTAAGAGTCTCTCTGGATATAGCTGCTGTCTTCTCTTTACTCGCTACACCCTGCTGCTTCGGAGCCTGCTCGAGCGACGACAGCCCCGCCCGCGCCTCCTCAGCTTGCGAGCTGCGCGGATACTGCTTCACCAGCTGCGAATACATCGCCCTCGCCGCAGCCGCATCGTGGAGGTCATTCTCGTAGATCTGCCCCTCGGCCAGCAGAGCGCCCACGCGCAGCGAGCTACCCGGATACTGCGTCCGCAGAAACTCATACTGCCCCACCGCAGCCTTCAGATTCTTCGCATCGCCAAGATCGCGGCCCTGCTCGGCAAGCAGCTCCGCCACAGCATTCACCGCCGCGGCCGCATACCTGCTCTGCGGCTCGTCATGATAGATCGCGCGATACCCGTCGAGCGCTTTCGCGTAGTCAGCCTTCGTCCGGCTGGCGTTCGGGATCGCCTCCAGCACCTCGCGCCCGCGCGTCGCCTGCTCCCACGGCGACATCTCCATCACATGCTTCTGGCCCGATCCCTTTGGCCTCGAAGGAGTAGCCGCCCCCGCAGCCGTACAGACCAACCCGACCGCGCAGAAGGCGCACCAAGCCCCGAGACCTCGCAGTCGGTTGCACACAACCATACACCGCCAGTTTAAGAGCCCCACCCACCCCGCAACCCTGTGAAAACTCGCCCGGTACTCCCCGCGATACCCCCACATGGTGCCAACGATTTTATGAATCCCAAAGCAAAACGGAGAGAGCAGGCCTCTCCGTTCCACGGTCTATGACGACTCTCGACCCCCTTACAGCAACCCTTCGACCACCGAAGCAGCCTTCCCCAGCGCACCATCCAGAGCACCGGCATCGCTCCCACCCGCCTCCGCAAGATCCGGCCGTCCGCCGCCCTTGCCTCCAACCAGCGCCGCCACCTGCCCGACGATCCTGCCTGCCTGCACCTTACCGGTCAGGTCCTTCGTCACACCGACAATCAGCGAAACCTTGCCCTCGTTCGCCGCGCCCAGCACCACAACACCCGAGCCAAGCTTGCCACGCAGCTCATCAACGAGGTTTCGCATCTGGCTCTTGTCCAGCGCGTCGACCCTCTGCGCCAGCACCTTCACGCCCTTGACCTCGATGGCCGACGAAGCAGCATCCGCCACCGCAGCCGAGGCCGACTTCATCCGCACCTGCTCCAGCTCCCGCCGCAGCTTCTTCATCTCCTCTTCCTGCGCGGCGATCCTCTGCCGCAGCGCATCCGCCGGAGCCACATCACTCGCCCCAACCATCTGCCCCACAACACGCGCCACATCGAAGTCCCTGCGGAACTCGCTCAGTGCGCCCGTCCCGCTCACCGCCTCCACACGCCGTATGCCGCTCGAGACCGACCCCTCGCCTACCAGCTTCAGCAGACCAATCTCTCCCGTCGCCGCCGTGTGCGTGCCGCCGCAAAGCTCCGTCGAGAAGTCCCCAATCTTCACCACGCGCACGCGCTCGCCATACTTCTCGCCGAACAGCGCCATCGCGCCCAGCTCGTTCACCGCCACGTCGATCGGCACATCCACCAGCGTCTCGACCTTCGTGTTCCGGAGCACCTGTTCGTTCACGATGTCCTCGATCTGCTGCATCTCCTCCTCGGCCACGCCAGTAAAGTGCGAGAAGTCGAAGCGCAGCCGCGTCGCATCGTTCAGCGACCCTGCCTGCTTCACATGCTTGCCCAGCACCTCGCGCAGCGCCGCATGCAGCAGGTGCGTTCCCGTGTGATTCCTCTCCGTCGCGTGCCGGTTCTCCGCATTCACCACCGTGTCCACGGTATCGCCGACAGCAATCGTCTCGCGCGACTTCACCTTGTGCGCAAACACTCCCTGCACCGGCCTGGTCGCGCCCAGCACATCGGCCACGACCGTGTTGTGATCGTCCGAGTACAGCCAGCCGATATCGCCCACCTGACCGCCCGAGTCCGCATAGAAGCTCGTCGCATCCAGCACGACCTCGCCCTGCTCCCCGGCCTTCAGCTCCGGCACCCCCACGCCGTCCTTCACCAGCGCCAGCACCTTCGCCCCCTCAACCTTCAGCGCCGAGTAGCCCTCAAACTCCGTCTTCGCCAGCTCGCGATACACCGGAGCCGCCGTCTTCTGCGACCCGCCCTTCCACGAAGCCCGCGCCCGCGCCTGTTCCTCTTCCTTGGCCTTCTCAAATCCCGCCATGTCAAACGCGATGCCCGCATCACGCGCAGCATCGACCATAAAGTCGAGCGGCATACCGAACGTCTCGTACAGCCGGAACGCCGCCGCGCCCGAGCGCAATGTCTCCTCGTTCATCTGCCGCAGGCCAAGCTCCAACGTGCGTGCAAACTGCTGCTCCTCCGCCAGCACCACCTTCGCCACGCGATCGGCTGACTCCTTCAGCTCCGGATACGCCGCGCTCATCTCATCGCGCACCGCGTAGACCATCTCGTGCATGAAGGGCTTCTCCTGCCCCAGCAGCCTCCCGTGCCGAATCCCGCGCCGCATGATTTTGCGCAGAACATATCCGCGTCCTTCATTCGCCGGCAGCACGCCATCGGAGATCAGAAACGTCGCCGCCCGCGAGTGATCCGCGATGATCCGCAGGCTCGCCTGCGACCGCGCATCGATCTCGTGATCCGGCTCAACTTTGTGCCCCGTCAGCTGCTCGGCGCGCTTGATCAGCGGCGTGAACAGATCCGTCTCGAAGTTCGACAGCACTCCCTGCAGCACGCACGCAATGCGCTCCAGCCCCATGCCCGTATCGATCGAAGGCTTCGGCAGCGGAGTCAGCAGCGGCCCGCCCGGCGTCACCGTGCGATCGAACTGCATGAACACCAGGTTCCATATCTCCACGTGGCGCTGCTCATCCTCGCCAAACGGCCGATCGACCGAAGGATCCTCGCCCGCCTCAACCCCCAGGTCGTAGTAGATCTCGCTGCAAGGCCCGCACGGCCCCGTGTCGCCCATCGCCCAGAAGTTGTCCTTCGCGCCCAGCTCGAAGATGCGCTCCGCAGGCACGCCCACATCCAGCCAGTACTGATACGCCTCCGCATCGCGCGGAACCGACTCATCTCCTTCAAAGATCGTGCAGTACAGCCGCGAGGGGTCGATCCCGAACCACTCCTTCGAGGTCAGCAACTCCCACGCATACGCAATCGCGTCCTTCTTGAAGTAGTCGCCGAAGCTGAAGTTCCCCAGCATCTCGAAGAACGTATGATGACGCCGCGTAAACCCCACATTCTCCAGGTCATTGTGCTTGCCGCCCGCACGCACGCACTTCTGCGAGCTCGCCGCGCGCGAGTAGTCGCGCTTCTCCAGGCCCAGGAAGACGTCCTTGAACTGGTTCATTCCCGCATTGGTAAACAGCAGCGTAGGATCGTTCGCCGGAACCAGCGATGACGAGTGCACACGGCGGTGCTCTTTACCTTCAAAAAACCGCAGAAAATCTTCCCGAATCTGGCTGCCTGACCTGTAGTTCATAACTTTTAAGTCTATCAGCGCCACGCAGCGAGACCCGTCTCACGCGATCGCCTAAAACCTTCTCATTGGCACACCAAAATCGCGCACCTCTGCCCCGTACGGTGAGGTTTATGAAGCAAATCCCGGTTCCAGGCTTCGCCTTGACAACATTTTTCCTCCCGCCTACAGTCGTAGCCCGACCTGAACAGGTAAAAACAAATTTCCGCGAAAAGTTACCGCTTTCGGAACAAGCACAGGCTCAATTGACTGCCCCCTTTCGGAGGACCACAATGCGCGCCCGACTCTCCCCACTTCTGCTCCTAGCCTTCATCGCACTCGCCTTCCTGACTCCAACCCTCGCTCACGCACAGGGCATCACCGCCACCATCACGGGCGTCGTCACCGACGCGACCGGCGGAGTCGTCGCCAACGCGCAGGTCACCGCAAAACGCCTCGACACCAACGAAGACCGAGTCGCCACCACGAACGATACCGGCGAGTTCATCATTCCCCTGCTCCAGCCCGGACGCTATCGCGTCACCGTCGAGATGGCCTCCTTCAAGACCTTCGAGCAGGAGCTGACCCTCGAGATCAACCAGAAGGTCGAGATCCACGCCGCCCTCCAGATTGGCTCGCAGAACGACAAGGTCACCGTTACCGCCGAGGCCCCGCCCATCCAGACCGAGGACTCCTCCGTCGGCCTCGTCATCGACAGCGCAACCATCGTCAACACGCCGCTCAACGGACGCCTCAACATCACTGGCCTCATGGCCCTCGCCCCCGGCATCCAGAACCCCGGCGCGCAGGACTCCATCCCCGTCTTCGGAATCACTCCGTCGGTCGGCGGAGCGTCAGCGTACGGCTCGGCTGGCTTCACCATCGACGGCGCCACCAACACCAGCGCCTTCCTTCAGCGCGGCTACGGCGAGTATCCCCCGCTCGACGGCATCCGCGAGTTCAAGACCATCACCACCGGTGCTCAGGCTGAGTTCGCGCAGCCCACGCAGGTCATCGTCGTCAGCCGCGGAGGCACCAACGGCTTCCACGGCATGCTGCTTGCGATCAACCGCAACCGCGTTACCGCAGCGAAGAATTACTTCGCCGGAGCCAGCCCTCTGCCCAAGTACAACCGCAATGAGTTCGGTGGAAACATCTCCGGCCCCATCCTCATTCCGCATCTCTACAACGGACGCGACCGCTCCTTTTTCTTCTTCAACTACGAAGGCTTCCGCCGCCGCCAGGCCGTCACGCTCTCCAGCCAGATGCCGACCAGCCTCCAGCGCAACGGTGATTTCTCCGAATTCACCACGCCAATCATCGACCCGATCACGCAGACACCATTCCAAGGAAACAAGATTCCCGCCTCGCGCCAGAACTCGGTCTCTGTAGCGCTCCAGAACTCCCTTTACCCGCTTCCTAACCGCCCCGGCACCGGCGTCAACCTGATTGAAAACGTTCCCCTTGCCGAAGACGTCGACCGCTATGCCTTCAGGCTCGATCATCGACTCACCTCCAAGGACACGCTCTTCGCCACCTACATCGCTGGTCTCTTCGGGCCGAACCCGTCTGTCGCGAATCAAGGCTCAGGCACGAGCAAGTTCGGCGGAATGGCCGGCATCGGCGAGCGCAACATGAACACCATCGTCGGCTGGACACACATCTTCTCGCCGACGCTGCTCTCGCAGTTCACCGGCTCCTATAACCACGTTCCCATCTATCGCACGCCGCAGAATGTAGGCACCGACTTCGCCTCCATCATCCCCGGCCTCGGACCTCAACCCCTCGAAGGCGCACCGCAGCTCACCGTCACCAACATCACCACCGTCGCCGAACAGGGATCGAGGGACCTCGACCAGACCTTCCAGCTCTCCTTCGTCCTCACCAAAGTCCTGCACAACCACAACATCAAGACCGGCTTCGCGTTCCTTCGCTCCAATCACTGGAACCAGGCCGTACTGTCACCGCAGCGCGGCGCCTACAACTTCAACGGTCAGTACTCCGGCAACGCCTACGCGGACTTCCTGCTCGGCTATCCCACGCAGACCCAGAAGGCCAATCCTCCCGCCTCAACGATCCGTATCCTGCAGCCGCAGTACGCCATGTTCATCCAGGACGACTGGCGCGTCACTCCGCAACTCACCCTCAACCTCGGCATCCGTTACGACCTGCAGTGGCAGCAGGAGAACCCCTATGGCCTGAACTCGATGTACGTCCCGTCGCTCAAGCAGGTCGTCGTCTTCAACAAGGAGTTCCCCACCGCCACGCTACCCTCTGTGGCAGCAGCCGTACCCGTCGTGCTTGCAAAGAACGTCGGGCTGCCTTCGAACATCTGGAGCTACCTCGGCCAGGACACCAACAACGTCGCGCCCCGCTTCGGCTTCGCCTATCAGCCCACACCGAAGACCGTCGTCCGCGGAGCCTTCGGCGTCTTCTTCAACCTCTTCCCCACCCTCGACACAGCCAACCCCGTCTTCACCGGCCTTCCCTTCTACTCCGTGCAGACATACTCCCAGCCCACCGGCAGAGTGCCCTCCATCACCATGAGCAACCCCTTCCCGGGCTCCGGGACCGTCGCGACCAATCCTGTCGCCAACACCGAGAACTCGCCCGTCACTCCCTACCAGGAGCAGTGGAACCTCGCCGTCGAGCGTCAGCTTCCCGGGAACTTCGGTCTGCGCCTCGGCTACGTCGGCTCACGCTCGCTCAAGCAGAACAACTACCACGGCGGCGGCAACGTCAACCCTGACCTCAACGCCGTCGTGCCTGCGCCGGGCAACGTACAGCCCCGCCGCCCCATCCAACCCTTCTCCAACATCTTCTGGTACGACGCGCCCATCTTCTCCATGAACTCCAACGCCGCGCAGATCGGCCTTCACAAGGCCTACTCGAATGGCCTCATCCTCAACGCCGAATACCAGTACATCCGCGTCCTGGGCAACGAAAACTTCCAGGACTCGCTCCACACCAACGACTCCTACGGCAACATCGGCATCATCCGTCCGCATCAGCTCGTCGTCAGCTACCTGTACGACCTGCCGTTCGGCAAGAACAAGGCGTTCTTCGGCGATGCAAGCGGCTTCACCAACGCGCTGATCAGCGGCTGGGCCATCTCCGGAATCACCACCTTCCAGTCCGGCGCGCCCTTCTCCGTCACGCAGGTGTCGAGTCTTCAGGGCGGTATCTCCTGTGCCGGTTCAACTTGTCGCGCCAACCGCCGTCCCGGAGTCGCTCTCTACCCCGGCAACAAGACGATCAACCAGTGGTTCAACCCAGCCGCCTTCTACTCCTCTGACTTCCAGTACGGCAACTCCGCATACAACATGATGTGGGGCCCACGCTACCAGAACTGGGACACCGCCGTTGCGAAGAACACTCGCCTTCACGAAAACGTCAATCTCCAGATTCGTGTGGATGCCTTCAACGTCTTCAATCACCCAACCTTCGCCCTTCCCGCTACAGCAATCACCAACACCAGGACTGTCGGCACAATCACCTCCACCAACGGAGCGAACCGGACCCTGCAACTCGGTGGCAAACTGACGTTCTAACCAACGCACCATATTTCACCACAAGGACCGCACATGCTCCTTCAAAACACCAGGGCCATTGCACTCGCAATGGCCCTCGCTCCTCTCGCCCTCGCCCAAGCCGCCGCGCCCCGCAACATCACGCCGGCAAAGCTCGACCCCAACGCCCGCCAACTCTTCACCGCTGCCATGAGGTCGATGGACGCCGCATGGGACCCCAAAGCCCACCTGGTTCTCACTCCGGCGGCCCCCATCGACCACGACTCCAGCCACCACGCAAAGTACATGGTCCGCGAGACCAGCTGCTACGCGCTCGGCCTCCTCATGCGCGACGCCAAGGGCGACCGCGCCCGCGCCGCCGAAGCCCTCGAAGCCGTCATCAAAGAGCAGTTCACCGACCAGGGCAAGCCCTGGTACGGAACCTTCCGCCGCACCCCCGAAGAGCCCGAACCCTCCGGCGACAACACAACGATGTGGCGCCACTACGACCCCAACTGGCGCGAGTTCATTGGAACCACCTTCCAGATGATCCTCATCGAGTACCCCGACCGCATCTCGCGCGAGCTCGCCAGCCGCATGTACGGCGCCATCGACCGCGCCATCGTCGGCGAGATGAAGCAGGGCCGCCTCCTCCCCAACTACTCCAACGTCGCCCTCATGTACGGCGCCCTCTTGGACTTCGCCGCCACCCACGACAACAGCACAGACTGGAAGAAGCAGTCCGCCCTCTGGATCACGACCGTCGGCAAGTACTTCCACGAGCACAACGCCTTCAACGAGTACAACTCGCCCACCTACTACGGTGTCGATCTCTACGGCCTCGCCCTCTGGCGATCCTACGGCTCAACCAGCGAGATACGCGACCTCGGCACCAAAATCGAAGCCACCCTCTGG
This sequence comes from Edaphobacter aggregans DSM 19364, assembly GCF_000745965.1. Lineage (GTDB taxonomy): Bacteria > Acidobacteriota > Terriglobia > Terriglobales > Acidobacteriaceae > Edaphobacter > Edaphobacter aggregans. The sequence goes on from NZ_JQKI01000017.1 coordinate 87,524, forward strand.
AGCGACATCGCCGACTTCTACCACCCAGGCCTCCGCAACATCGCCGGCCCCTACGACCGCTCCTACGGCATGGACATGGAGACCTACGTCGCCTTCACCGGCGTCTGGATGCGAACGCTCCTTCCCGCCAGCAAAGCCCCCCTGCCCATCCCCACACTACACACCGACCACCTCCCCGACCTCTGGTTCGCCCCGCAGGTCGTCATCCTCGGCGCCAACCCGCCCGCCGAAGCTCTCTCTAAAATCCAAACCTTCTCCGGCGAGCACGCCGTCAAGCGCCAGATCACCAGCGACCGCCGCGCCACCGCATGGATCGGCGACAAGGTCATCCTCGGCGGCGAGTTCACCAACCTAACCAAAGACGCGCCCAATCCCACCCAATACCACCCCGCCACCGTCCAGTGGCGCACACCCGCAAAGAGCATCGGCTGGTTCTACGTCTCGCAAGCCCCAAAGATCGACGCCATCGTCGACAAGACCTCAATGCAAATCGTTGCCATAGGCAACGTCACCTTCCGCCTCAAAGCCGCCGGAGCCAAACGCGCGGACATCACCGCCAACAAGTGGACCCTCCCGGGCCTAACCGTCACCATCAAAGCCGACCAGAAAGACTTCGCCGTCAAGGAAGCCACCTACTACCACCCCAACGACTCCTTCGAGATCACCTACACCGGAATGCGCCAGATGACCCTGACCGTCGAACCGCAACCGTAAGCGGTATAATGTAGTACGTAGTACAATTTCTGTAAGGAATCAACCAATGCGTCGAGTCTCGCTGCGAGAAGCAAACCAAAAATTCTCGTCCTGCATCGCCGAGGTCGAATCGGGCGAGAGCCTCGTTCTCGTGAGACGCGGCAAGCCTGTCGCCAGAATCGTGCCTTATGCCGAGCATGAAGAGCGCGACCTCAAGCACGAAGCGGCTGTTCACGAACTCGAAGGCTTTCTGAAGAAAGGGATCGATCTTGGAGGAGTGCGCGTAGACCGCGACGAGCTATATAGCCGTGGCCGATAAGTTCACTCTGGACACCAACATCCTGATCTACGCGATCGACTCAAGTCAGGGCAACAAGCATACGCTTGCCGGGAAGCTCCTGGTGCGTGCCGCGATCATGAGACAGCCGCTCATGCTGCAATCTCTCAATGAATTTGCTGCTGTGGTAACACGCAAACGATTGATGGCTGCTTCGCAGCTCGTGAAAATTCTCCAATATCACGAAAAGTCATTCCCTATCGTATCGCCTCTGACAGAGGATCTGTTTGCTGCGGTTCGCGCACAACAATCACATAACCTGTCCTTCTTCGATGCCCTCCTATGGGCAACAGCCAAGCGCGCTGGTTGCCACGTCCTGCTGACAGAAGATTTTCAGGATGGGCGATCCCTCGAAGGAGTGGACTTCATAAACCCCTTCAAGATGACCCTGCGCGAACTCAAGTCCCTGATCGCAAATATCTAGCTTTCCTGAATCCCCGGCCTCCAGGTAATCCCCTCCAGCCGCAGCACCTCATCCTCCGTAGCCTTCAAACCTGCAAACTCACCCTTCCACCGAACCATCTCCAGACAGCTCACCAGCGCATCAAACGCATCCTCGCTCCCCTGCGCCTTCATCAGAACCCCACGTCCCAATCCGGCATACAGCGCATCGCTCTTCCTCTTCTTCGCCGCGAGATACCTCCTCCGCGCCGACTCATTACTCTTCGCCACCGCACCCGTCATCAGCCGCGTATACATCTCCACCAGCAGCGGCCTAGGCCTCGCGTCTTTCAGCTGCGCCGACTCATACGGCCACACCCGAAACCCCGCCTCCCACATGCGCAGCAGAAACGGCATCGCCCGCAGGCTCCCCGTCCCCACGCTGCCCGACCCACCGATCTGAAACGGCGACTTCGGCGTAATCCCCCTCACCTTCGCGGCCCTCTCCGGATCCTCCCCCACCATCTTCGGCGTCACCTTGTTGTCCATATCCGTCAACCGCAAACCGCGATGAAAGTTCTCCCCGCACAACTCCTCTGGCCGCTTATGCGGAGCCCCCCAAAACCGCACATCGCGAGCCACCTCCTCGCACTCCCGCGCCAGCCACCGCTCACCCTGCCCCTCCGCCACCTTGCGCCAAAACTCAAACACCGTCTCACACGCATGCTCAGCCAGGAACCACGCCGGAAAGCTGAAGCAGCAATCCAAACTCACCACCATCCGCGGAGTCTCCCGCGACATCGCGATCAGCCACTCCACCAGCTCCTCGCGCGTCCGCCCCGCCTCCAGCATCACCTCGCCCGCAGCCCACACTCCAGCCCAGATATGCCGCCGCTGACCCGCAACATCCACCCTCCCGGACCAGTCCACCGCAACGACGCGCTCCAGCTCCATCCCACCATCATCCCACTCGCAGGAACTTTCCCGCACACGCCTTCGTATCTCACGCAGGAGAGAAAACCCCCAATGCTCAAGCTGCTCCTCTTCTGCATTCTCCTCGTAACCTGCTGGCCCCTCGCCATCGCCGCGGTCATCCTCTACCCGCTCATCTGGCTCGTGCTCCTGCCCTTCCGGCTTGTAGGAATCGCGATCGGCGGAACCTTCGATCTCATCGCCGCGCTCTTCTCCCTCCCTGGCCGCGTGCTCCGCGCTATCTAGAGCCACACCCGCAGCAAAACAAACACCAGCAGGCCCACCGAAACCCAAGCAAACCAGTCCCCCCGCCGCTGATAAACCGTCGCGTGATGCTCCGCCGGAACATCAGCAATCAGCGTCGCAAACGGAGCCGAATTGCTCCGAGCCTCCGCAACGATCCGCCCACGCCAATCGCTCACCGTCAGAAAACCTCCCTTCGCCGAGCGAACCACGCTGAACCCATCCTCCACACCGCGCATCACTGCGATGTGTCCATGCCACGCATCGTCCACGAAGAAATCCCACGCCGGCACCAGCAACACTCCCGCGCCCGCCTCGCCATAACTCCGCGCCGGCCGCGCAAAGTCCATGTCCTTGCAGATCGCCACGCCGATCGCCCCACGCTCTCGGGGCAGCATCGTCAGCGACGTACCCGGCTCAAGGTCGGACTCAAACGGAGGCAGCATATGCTCCTTGTCGTAGCTCGCCACCTGCACGTGCGGAACATACACCCGCGCCTCGTTGTACTTGAGTGGTTTCGCCACGCGCACCACTCCCGCAACGATCGCCACTCCCGTCTTGTCCGCCGTCGCCTGCAGCACGCCATCCATCGCACTCATCTCCGGCTCAATTACCACACCGAGCTTCTCCGGCATCACAATCGCCTGCGCGCCCTGTGCCGCCAGCTTCTCCGCCTCAGCTGCATACGCGCGAAACAACTGTTCCATCGGCGCACCCTCATCCGCCACCGTCGCAAACGCGCGCTCGTCCGACGAGATCAGCCCCACACGAATCGTCTTCCCCTGCGGAGCCGCCAATCGCACCGCACCAAACACCAACACCGCCACAACAGCTCCAACTCCCACGCCAACCACGCGCAGCGCCAACCTCCGCTCCGTCCCCCACAGAAATATCCCAATCGCGACCGCACTCTGAAACAACAGCAGAAAGAACGTCATCCCCCAAGGCCCCGTCGCCGAAGCCAGCTGCAGAAACGGCAAAAACCTCAGCTGCGTATAAGCAAAGCTCCCCGCCGATCCGTGCGGAGTCACGAGGTTGCGCACATACTCGCACGTCACCCACATCGCCGGCACCGCCACCAGCGCGCTCCACACACGCCCGCGCCGCACCAGCGCGCGAAACAGCAGCACAGCCGCCGCCATCACCACCGCCCCGAGCCCATACGCCGCAATCCACACCACAGCCGGCGCGCCCAGCACACTGTGCAGGTAGTGCCACATGCTCAAACCACCGAGCAGCGTCGACGCCACCGCCGCAACCGCAGTCGCCCATTGGGAGCCACGCAACGCGAACCAAAGCACCGGCAGCATCGCGGACCACATCAGCGGCCACACCGGATTCAGCCCATTGCCGAACCAGTTCAGCGTCGCCGCTACCACCACGGCCAACGCTGCCTCTATCCATCCAGCCCTATCTGCAGATGCCATGCATGTACCTCTCAAACGATCTGCGACAGAACTTCCGAAATTCCTTCTCCGACATCGACATGCGCCCGCCCAGGTACAGCATGATCAGACCCTGCAGCAGCGCTCCCATCTCAAAGACGATCTCCCAAACATCGTCCTCGCGCAGCACACCCTCCTCCATCCCCTCGCGCAGAATCGCCGCACTCGGATTCGCCGTCGGCGACCTGCCCGCTCTGAAGTCCTCCGGAAACCGTCGCGCTCCTTCCCGCGGTTTCAGAAACATCAGCTCAAACATCCGCGGCCGCTCCAGCGCATGATCCAGAAAAACATCCATCACACGCTCCAGACGCCGCTTCACATCCCCCGATGGCCGCAAACCCTCCAACCGCAACGTTAGCTCCGCAAATCCCTCATCTGCCAGTCCATTCAAAAGCCCCGCGCGATTCGGATAGTGTCGATACACCGCCATCGCCGTAATCCCCACGGCCTCTGCAACGCGCCGCATCGTTATCGCATCCGCGCCCTCGCGGTCCAGCAGCCTGCGCGCCGCCGAGGCGATCTTCTCCGAGGTGGATCTCTCCGTCATGTATACACTGTATACATCATCAGGACACAAAAGGTTCCCGCACAAACAAAATTATTTTCTCGCTCGCCTAGGACTCCTCGTCCACGTCCGTCAAAGGCTCTTCCACCTCATCCACCTCAACGTCCCACTCCCGCAGGACCTTGAAGATCGCCGCCGCCGAAAACCCCGCGCGCATCAGCCGTCCCATCACCCGCGCCGCCTGCTTCTTCGCATCCTCACCCTCAGGCTTCTTCATCCGCTTGCGCGCGAGGTACTCCCGCGCCAGCGCCACCTCATCCACATCTTCGTACACCTCCGCAATCGTCGATGCAACCAGCTCCTTGTGCACACCCTTCTGCACCAGGTCCTGGTGCACGCGCCTGCGGCCAAACTTCTCGTTCTCCTTGCGCAGCCGCGTATAGTCCGCCGCAAACCGCGTATCGCTCAGATAGTTCAGCTCCTTCAGCCGAGCCACCACGCGATCCATCGCCTTCTCCCCCGCCTCGCCCTCTTCCGCACGCGTCCGCATCAGCCGCTTCAGGTCGCGCACCGAGCGCATCTTCCGAGCCAGCACGCCGACCGCATATTCAAACAGCGCCGCCTCACCCAGCGGCTCTCTCTTCTTCTTCGCCCGTCCAAACGCCATTACTGCACTGTACCCGAGTAGGTGTTCGAGCGCGTCCACCGGTCGCACCACTCCCCCACCTCCTCATACCATCGCTGCGAGTTCTGCGGCTTCAGCACCCAGTGCCCCTCGTCCGGAAAGTACAGCATCCGCGAAGGCACATTCAGCCGCTGCAGCGCCGTGAACAACTGAAACCCCTCGCTCACATCCAGCCTGTAATCACGCTGGCCATGAATCACCAGCGTCGGCGTCTTCGCATTCCTGATCGAGAGCATCGGCGACCACTTCCGGAAAGGGTCCGTCGCCACCGGCCGGTCGAAGTACCGCCACGGCTGCCCCGGCTCTTTGTCTCCCGGCGCGCGGAACTCCCACTCGTTGAACCACAGCTCCTCCGTCGTCCCATACGCGCTCTGCGGATTGAACATCCCATCATGCGTCACAATGCACGCAAACCGATTCGTATGCGTCAGGATCCAGTTCGCCATGTACCCGCCATAGCTCGCGCCCAGTGCACACTCGCGCGTCTTATCGATAAAGCCGTAGTGCTGCTCCGCGTAGTCCAGGCCCTTCATCAGATCGATGTACGCCTTGCCTCCCCAGTCGCCGTTCACGCCGTCGATAAACGCCTGCCCATACCCCGTCGACCCGCGCGGATTCACCATCACCACCACATACCCGCTCGCCGCCATCAGCTCCGGATTCCAGCGATAGCTCCACGCATTCCCCCACGCCCCTTCCGGCCCGCCGTGAATCAGAAACTTCACCGGATACTTCTTCGTCGCATCGAACCCCGGCGGCCGCAGCAGGAATCCCTGCACCGTCGTGTTCTCTGCCCCCGGAAACATGAAACTCTCCATCCGCGGCAGATCCAGCTGCGTCAGCAGCGCGTCATTCATGTGCGTCAGCCGCGCCACCGGCGCGCCGCCATGCCCCTCCGTGTCCAGCGGTATCGCCGAGATCGCCGCCGGACTCCGCACCGTCATCATCGACGTCACAATCGTCCGCCCGTCCCGCGAGATCTGCAGATCACCATACTCCGCCCTGTTGGCAATCGCCGTAGCCTCCGGCAGATCCACGCCCACCGACAGCACATTGGCATCACCCAGCTCACCACTGACAAAATAAATCGTCTTCGAGTCCGGCGCCCACCGGAACTCCTCCACCCAGAGATCGAACCGAGGCAGAAGCTCCCGCAGTGGCCCCTCCTCAGCAGCCCTGCTCGCCGCCGCACGACTGTTTTTCTGCCCCGCCGACTTGCCGACTTGTTGCCCCGCTGACTCGCTGACTTGCTGACTCGCTGACTTGCTTCTGTCAAACACCATCAGCCGGAACTGGTCGCTCTCATATCCCGCCCGCGCCTGCGAACGAAACGCCAGCCATCGCCCATCCGGCGAGTAAGCCGGCGCATTATCGCTCCCCGAACTCGTCGAGATCCGCACCGGCCGCGCTCTCTGTTCATCCAACCGCAGAGTAATCACATCGTTGTTCGTGCTCGCAGCCCGAACCGCATCGAGGTTCGTCACATACGCAATCTCCTTCGAGTCCGGAGCCCACGCATATCCCACCGGGCCCCCCAGCGAAAACACCGGGGCCTCCGCATCGCCGATATCTTTCCGCGGAGTCAGGTCGCGAACCAGGTTGCCGTCCGTCGCGCTCACCACCAGCACATGACTTCGCTTCGCCCCCACATAGCTGTTCCAGTGCCGGTACAGCAGATGGTCGAACACCATCGCCTTCACCTGGCTCTTCGCCGCGGCGTCGTCTCTTCGCCTGTTGCAGTTGTCTTCCTCATGCCACGACTCCTCATCGCTGCACTCCGGATACACCCGCGACACAAAAAGAATCCGCTTCGAGTCCGGAGACCACACCGCGCCATCCGCCTCCGTGCTCACATGCGTCAGCTGCTTCGGCGTCCCCATCTTTCCCTCGACCTCATTCCAGTCCGCCAGGTAGATCTGCGACGACATCCCTCCATCCGCCGACACAAACATCAGACGCTTCCCATCCGGCGAGAACCTCCCATTCGCCTCGCCCTCCTTCCAGAACGTCAGCTGCCGCTCCCGTCCCCCGGCCAGCGGAACGACCCACAAGTGCGAGATCTTCGTATTCGCGGCGAGGTCCACATCCATCGCCGAGAACATCACCCATGTCCCTGACGTCGAGATCTGCGGATCGCTCAGCCGCTTCATCCTCTGCAGATCCGCAAACATCATCGGCCGCCTGCCTGCACTCTCGTCCGCATCCTGAGCGGCATTCTGGCTCACCCCCGCCCGTCTCCCAGTCTCCTGGCTCACCGCCGCGCGCGTAGCAGCCGCACCCGCAAACGCAACCCCACTCGTCGCACTCCCACCGGAACCCACTCCCTGTCCCAGCCCCACACCCCCGGCCACCAGCCCCACAAGCAGACCCGCAAGTATCCTCATCGGCCTCACTCCCGCGCCAGTCTACTCCTCCAAAACCCGGAGCCAACGCAAGGCCGAACCAAACCAGTTCCCTCGTCTTCTACTCCCTACTCCCTACTCCCTGCCTTCAAGCCACCCTCGTCTCCTCGCGCACCACCTTGTCGATCGGAAGCTCCACCACCACCGCCGCTCCTTGCGGATGCAGGTTGAACGCGCTGATCTCCCCTCCATGCTCGCGCACAATCCCGTAGCAGATGCTCAACCCCAGCCCGTCGCCGTCGCCTGGCGCCTGCGTCGTGTAGAACAGATCGAACACCCGCCCCGGCTCGCGAAACCGCGGCCCCGTGTCGCTCACAATCATCTGGACCGCTCGCGCATCGTGCCCCACTGTTATCCGGATCGCATCGTCTCGCAGCCCATCTCCTCCTGGCTGCTCGGCCGCTCCAATCGCCTGCGCCGCGTTGTTCAGCAGATGTTCCAGCATCTGCCGCAGCCGGTCGCGGCTTCCCCGCACGGCAGGAGCGTCCTCGGCCACCTGCATCGTCAGCCGCACTCCGCGCGCCGCCAGCTTCGCCTCGCACGCCTCCGCCAGCTCCCGTATCAGAGAGCCCACATCCACCGCCTCCTCGCGCTGTACCGGAGGCCGCCAGAAGTCCAGCAGCCGCTGCACCGTCTCCCGCATCCGCTTCGCCCATCCACGATCGTGCCCGCGTCCCTTCGAACCCTCGGCTCCACTGCCGTCTCGCGAATCAGCTCCGCAAATCCCATCACCGCCGTCAGAGGATTGTTCAGCGCATGAGCCACGCCTCCCGCCAGCATCCCCAGCCCTGCCAGCTTCTCCGCCCGCAGCAACCGCTCCGCCAGCTCCGCATTCTCCATCGCCCGGCCCAGCTTCGTTCCCAGAGCCTCCAGCGCAGCAACCGCCTCCTCCGCCACGCGCCTGCGGACCTGCATCACGCTGTCGGCGCGAACCACCAGCGCCCCCATCATGCGGCCGCTCGTCGTCCCCAGCGGAACCACGACCGCCTTCCCGAGCTCCCCCAGCGGAACCACCAGGCTCCGCGCTCCCAGACGCACACCACCGCTCATCCCCGCGCCGCCCGTGCGCTCACGCTCCACCGCGCGCGACGCCCACGTCTCCACGGCGGCCACCGTCGCCGCGTCCATGCCCTCGCTCGCCGCCACGTACAGATTTCCTTCGGCGTCGCGAGCCAGCATCGCCACGCGCCCGAACGAGGTTCGCGCCGCCACCACGCCGCAGACTCTCCGCCCCAGCAGAGCCACGTCGCCGTCGCGGCCCAGGCGCGTATACGCCTCCATCTCCTCGCGCCCTCGCCGTTCGCGATCACGCTCCGCGCCTGCGGCCAGCAGCCTCCGCCACATCATCCACATCGCGGCCGCCAGCGCCAAAATCGCCATCAGCTCCAAAATCAGCGCACTATACGCCGCATGCAGCCCGGTCGAACCGTGCGCCGCCTGCGGCACCGCCCTCTGCCATTCCGCCAGCATCAACCAAACCTCCCGCCGCCGCGTCTATCCTGTATCAGAGGAAAGGCGTAGCCTTGCCTCACAGTGCCTGGAGCACCGAACTCAGATGAATCGCTCAGCCATCGCAGCCGGACTTCTCGCAGCATCTCTTGTCCCGCTATCGGCCTCACCCGCCGTAGCCTTCGCCGCTGTCCTGAATCCAGACGGCGCCGCCCAGTCGCAGAACATCGCCGGCTTCGGCCCCCTCGACCCCGCGCCCCCCTCCGGCATCACCGTCGCCGAGGTCATCAAAAAATTCGGTGAGCGCGAGTCCGAGTTCAGCCGCGCCCGCGAGAACTACATCTTCCGCCAGACCGTCCGCGTCCAGACCCTCTCCGAAGACAACGGCCGCCCCGACGGCGAGTACCTCCAGGTCACCGACATCACCTTCGACAAGCAGGGCAAGCGCAGCGAGCGCGTCGTCTTCGCCCCCCAGAACACCCTCGAGCGCGTCCAGATGACCACCGCCGACTTCGAGGAGATTGAGCACCGCCTCCCCTTCGTCCTCACCGCCGAGGAGATGCCCCAGTACGACATCCAGTACCTCGGCCGCCAGAAGGTCGACGATCTCGAAACCTACGTCTTCTCCGCCGGACCCAAGACCCTCGTCAAGGGAAAGCGCTACTTCCAGGGCAAGGTCTGGGTCGATCAGCAGGACTTCCAGATCGTCCTAATCAACGGCCAGACCGTCCCCCAGGACACCCGCAAAGGACACGAAGACCTGCAGCCCCCCTTCACCACCTACTACGAGCAGATCGACGGCAAATACTGGTTCCCCACCTACACCAAGGCTGAAGGCGTCCTCCACTTTCCCGGCGGAAACGGCGGGATGGCGCAGGACGTCCACATGAAGAACATCGTCAAGTACACGGACTACAAGCAGTTCCGCGCCACCAGCCGCATCATCTACGACGGCCAGGACATCACCAACAATCGAGCCCCCGACAGCGACCAGAACAAACAGCCGCAGCAGCCCCAGCAGCAGACCGCTCCCGCCGCTCCACCTAAATAGCGCTCTTCACAAACGTCATCTCGACCGGTGGCGCGACTTTAGTCGCGCCACCGTGGAGAGCCCCCTGTATTTCGCTTTTCGTCTAACCCCGGCAAGACAGCGCGCGACAGCCCGACGCCCTACACCGTCTCGCAATGAGCATCCGGATCAGCATGCTGATCCATCATCCACCGGTCCATCAGCGTCCCCGCGCATCGCGCGCCGCACAGATGCTTCACCCCATCCGAGTGCGCATGGTACGTCTGCCATCGCGTCAGCTTGATCAGCGGCTGATCCTCCTCCGGCGCCCTTCCGGGAAAGCAGTCCACCCACGCGAGCCACCAGCTCTCATCCACGCCCTTCTTCTTGCCGCAAACATCACACGTATAGCTCTCGCTGTAAGACATTGCCCTCTCCGACTGTCTACGAAAATTATCGCACTCTCATTGAATAAATTGCCTGTTTCAACGCAGCGCCACCGGGTCCACGCGGCCGGAATCCGCCAGCATCTGCCAGTCCGACTCGTCCACCGCCTCAAAGTCCTCGCCCTTCAGCGTCTTGAGCCTCGCCAGGTCCACGTCGCTCCACCGCTTGTCCGGCTCGCCGATAATGAACCACGGGCCGCCGTTGTCCGACAGGATCATTCCGTACTTCTTCAGCCCCTTCAGAATCACCTGGTTCTCCTTCGAGAACTTCGAGATGTCGTAGTCCGCCTTCAGCCGGAACCGCTCCCCCATCGGAGGATATGTCGGGTCTTCTCTCGGAGAAGCCCTATGCCGCGCCGGCCAGACATAAGCCTTCTGCGTCTTCGGAGTCGTAAACCGGATCGCGTGCCTCACCTCGCCCGCCACAATCTCGTCGTAGCGCAGCAGCCCCGGCAGCACCGCCAGTCCCGCCGCATCCGTCGACGTCTTATCCGGCTGACGCAGCGCGTTGCTCGTCAGGTCCATCTTGATCCCCGCGCCCCCCGACCAGCTTCCGTCCTTCTGCTTCACCACGCCACCCAGCTCCGTCAACAGGCAGCGCGCCTCATCGATCATGATGATGTGCCGGTCCGAGTCCAGCGGCGAGTTCCATCCGCCCTCCACCAGCGCCCCCTCCGGAGTCGGATAGTGCCCCGGATCGCTCTCATCCCCATACGTAAACGAGATCGGCAGCCGTGCTCGGTTCGACTTGATGATCGTGATCGGAATGCCGTTGTTCGGATCCGAACCGAAGTTCGGATGCAGCACAAGCGCAGGCCCCATCCGCTGTATGTAGTCCTCCGAGCGCTTGTCCTTCTTCAGCGTGTCGATCGGCGTATTCCACACATTGTCGGCAGGAAACACCGGGCAGCCCGCGATCCGCGGCCCCGTCACCGGAGTCGGCCCCGCACCGCCCGCGATCCCCGGTCCCGTCGCGGCCAGCTTCGACGCCGCCATCACCGCGTCGGCCTCCGTCGGAGCCTGGTAGTGCCACACCAGAACGATCACCGCCACGCTAAAGACAATGGACCCAACCAGCTGTCTCTTCTTCGCCTCCATGCACTCCTCCGCCGTAACTCGTGTGTCGCGTGATGCTTTGTCTCGACCATCATAACCTTCCCCCTTCTCTGGGCCCACCGGGCAAACCGGCGTTTGTTCCCTGCATCCAACTCCAGATCGGGAACAACGGCGTCCCCGGAACGCACGTGATACAACCTCCCTATCCACAAACGTTCACTACTTCGATCCTCCCCTCGAGGTCACGCTCTTTCTATGGCAAAGGTTCTCGTCATCGGCGCAGGAGTTATGGGTTTGGCATCCGCCTGGCAGGCTGTTCGCGACGGCCACCAGGTCGACGTCGTAGAGGCTGCATCCGAACCCGGAGGTATGGCCGCTCACTTTGACTTCGACGGCGACTCCGTCGAACGCTTCTACCACTTCGTCTGCCGCACCGACTACCCAACCTTCGACCTGCTCCGCGAGCTCGGCATGGAAGACCGCCTCCGCTGGAAGCCCACCACCATGGGCTTCTACGCCGATGGCCGCCTCCACCCCTGGGGAAATCCCCTCGCCCTGCTCAGCCTTCCCCGCACAAGCCTCATCTCCAGGCTCCGCTACGGCCTCCTCGCCTTCATCAGCGTGCGGCGCGACAGCTGGCCCGAACTCGAAGATCGATCCGCCAAAGACTGGATCATCCGCTGGTGCGGCGAAGACGGCTATCAAAAATTCTGGAGATCGCTGCTCGACTACAAGTTCTACGAGTACGCCGACGACATCTCCGCCGCCTGGATCTGGACTCGCATCCGCCGCATCGGACGCTCCCGCTCCTCCCTCATGCAGGAGCAACTCGGCTACATCGAAGGCGGATCCCAGTCCCTCGTCGACGCACTCGTCCAGTCCATCGAGTCGCACGGCGGACGTCTGCACTACGGCTCGCCCATCCACAGTGTCACCACGCGCGACAACCGCGTCACCGGAGCCACTACCGCCGCGCACCACTTTCCCGCCGACTTCGTCATCTCCACTACCCCCACCCCCTATGTCGCCGATATGGTCCCCGACCTCCCCGATGACTGGAAGCAGAAGTATCGCGCCATTAACAACATCGGAGTCATCTGCGTCATCTTCAAACTCCACCGCCAGGTCACACCGCACTTCTGGGTCAACGTCTCCGTTCCTGATCTCACCATTCCCGGTGTCGTCGAGCTCTCCAACCTCCGCAAAGAACTCGACAGCTCCATCGTCTACGTCCCCTACTACATGCCCACTACCAACGAAAAATTCTCCTGGCCCGATCAGCGCCTCCTCGACGAGGCCTTCGGCTGCCTGCAGATGCTCAACCCCGCCCTTCGTCCCGGCGACATCATCGCCACCAAGGTCGCTCGACTCCGCTACGGCCAGCCCATCTGCGAACCCGGGTTCGCCTCAAAGATCCCGCCCGTACAGACCCCCATCGAGGGTCTGCAGATCGCCGACACCTGCTTCTACTACCCTGAGGACCGCGGAATCGCCGAGAGCGTCCGCCTCGGCCGGTCCATGGCGCACGCCATCTCCACCGCCGTCGCCGCAACAGCAAAACAACAGCTGGAGCTTGCCTCTTGACCTCATTGCTCTCGATAGAAATGGTGAAGCCTGACAGCACGCAAGAAATGGTGAAGCCTGACAGCAGTCAGCAAACGAGCCCTCAAAGATTCCTCATCCCAGGGGCACTCTTCCTTCTCGCCCTGCTCGTTCAGTTCCTCGCCATCCGCCGCACCACCGGTGCGTACGACGAGTTCCTCTCCCTCTACGGCGCCGACCGCGTCCTCCACGGCGGCGTCCCCTATCGCGACTTCTGGACCATGTACGGTCCGGCCCAGTTCTACGCCATCGCCGCGCTCTTCAAGCTCTTCGGCGTCAACGCGCTCGTGGGCCGCCTCTCGGACGCGCTCATCCGCGCCGGACTCGCCTGCGTCTCCTACTCGCTCGTCGCTACGCTGGCTCCGCGACGCTGGGCCGCCGTGGCCTTCGCCGTCGTCCTCGTCTGGCTCACCTGCATCCACTACCCCGCCTACAACTTTCCCGCCTACGCCGCGCTCCTCTTCTCGCTCCTCAGCTGCCTCGTCTTCGCCCGCTTCCTCCGCGACACCTCAGACCTCCGCGCACTCTTCTCGTCCGGACTCCTCGTCAGCATCACCACCATCATCCGCCACGACTCCGGCTTCTACATCTGCGCCTCGCAGCTGCTCATGCTCGCCTGGATCACCGTCCTCTATCGCCCCGCCATCGCAGCAGCGCCTCCAGCACCACCCCGCGAGTCACTCGCACGCTTCATCCGCCTCGCCCTCCTCTATCTCGCCGGAGTCTTGGTAATCGCTCTGCCCGTCTTCCTCGCGCTCCTCGTCAAAGCCGGCGCACACAATCTCTTCTACGACCTCCTCTACGTTCCCGGAGTCGTCTACCCCAGGGTCCGCAACCTCCCCTTCATCGACCCCGAAGCCCTCAAGCTCCTCCACCACTTCTTCGGTTGGGAAGGCCGCCTCGGGCTCGAGTCCTTCATCGTCTTCTTCCCCATCCTCGCCATCCTCTCCGCCCTTCTTTGCCTCGTCTCCACCCGCCGGTCCCACAAACGCATCTTCGACACCGTCTGGCAGCGACGAACCTTCGCCCTGCTCTTCCTCCTCGGCGCCCTCTTCTTCCTCAAGGGACTCATCCGCGTCAGCCCCCTGCAGATGATGCAGAGCATCGTCGTCTCCGTCATCGTCCTCGCCGTCCTGCTCGGCCACCTCTCCCGCTTCGGAACGCGCTCCCGCCTCGCCCTCTACGTCTCAACCCTCTATCTTGTCCTCTGCTCCTATCCCCTCGCCTTCCATCTCCTCCCCTACACGCGCAACAACCTCAACGACCTCCTCCACCCCGAGGCCCCCAACTCCATCTCCCGCACCTGCAACCCTCCCGCGAACCTCAGCCGCGCGCGCTGCCTCATCCTCGACCCCGAAGAACTCGCCGCCATCGAAGACATCCAGCGCCGCACCGCCCCCGACGACAAGATCTACGTCGGCGCCGGTCGCCACGACCGTCTCTTCTGGAACGACGTCCGCCTCTACTTCCTCTCCGGACGCTCCTCCATCACCCCTTGGTACGATCTCCACCCCGGCGTCCAGACCACGCTCCCCATCCAGAACGAGATCGTCGACGCCATGCGCCGCACCCCACCCAAAGTCGTCGTCCTCAACTCCACCTGGGACGACAACGTCGAGCCCAACGAGAGCCGCTTCTCCAGCGGCGTCACCGCCCTCGACGACTACATCCGCACCCACTACACCCCACGCGCCACCTACGGCGCAATCACCATCCTCACACCCAGATAGACGCCGTCATTCTGAGCCGAAGGCGAAGAATCTCAGTAGTTCTCATCCTCGCCACCATTGCGCGAGCGACAAGCCACCTCACGCCGCCGGCTCGTTGTGCTCAAAGTACAGATACTTCCTCCACGCCGCGTCCGCGCTCCCAATCATCCGCATAATGTGCCGCGACGTATGCAGCGAGAACGGCCTCGGCTCCCTCTTCAGCTTCATGTCCGTCAGCTCATGCAGCATCGCATTCCCCTTCTTCCGATTGCACGAATGACAACAAGCCACCAGGTTCTCCCACGACGACGTCCCGCCCCGCGACCGCGGAATCACATGGTCCAGCGTAAGCTCCGCCGCCGTCAGCACCATATCGCAGTACTGGCAGCAGTTCCTGTCCCGCAGCAAAATATTCTTCCTCGACAGTGCCCGCGTCTGGTGCGGAATCCTCCTGTACTCCAGCAGCCGGATCACGCTCGGCATCGCCACCCGCATCCGCGCCGCATGCAACACCTGACCCTGCTCCTCCTCCGTGCGCGCCACTCCCTTCAGCACCAGCACCAGCGCCCGCCTCGCCCCGCAGATATTGATCGGCTCATACGACGCATTCAGCACCAGCACCGGCATCTGCATCACCGGTTGTCGAAACACACCCGCACGAGGATCCTCTGCCACGCGCATCGCATGCCCCGGCAGATGTCCCGCGTGCCGCTTTCCCGTCAATCCTTGCTTCCGCATCTTGCCCGATTGCATCTTCACTGCCCTCCGGTCCAAATCGTTCGCCTCTGCCAGGTCCTTCTCTTCTAACAACTCATCCTGCATCCCAAACCGCGGTCTCTGCCGCGTTCCCTGCATCCCAGGCCGCCACCATCTCCCGCTGCGCGCGCGAGACCGTCGCAACCCAAACCCTCTCCGCCCCCGCCTGACGCAACACCCGCGCACACTCCCGCGCCGTCGCGCCCGTCGTATAAATGTCATCCACCAGCAGAACCTCGCGCCCCGCCACCGCCGCCGGATCGATCACCTCAAACGCCCCGCGCAGATTCCTCCGCCGCCCACCCGGCGTCAGTCCAAACTGGCTCTCCGTATCGCGCGTCCGCAGCATCGCCCCATGAGCCTCGCGCAGCCTCCACGCCGACCCGCGCCGCCGCAATTCACGCAGCGCAACATCCGCCAGCAGCAC
The DNA here is from genome assembly GCF_000745965.1 of Edaphobacter aggregans DSM 19364. GTDB lineage: Bacteria > Acidobacteriota > Terriglobia > Terriglobales > Acidobacteriaceae > Edaphobacter > Edaphobacter aggregans. The sequence goes on from NZ_JQKI01000017.1 coordinate 103,641, forward strand.
CGACTGATTGAATCCCCTCTGCCGCTGCTTCGCCCGATACAGCGGCACCGCCACCACCACCCCCACATCGCGGCTCATCGCAACACCGCCCCCAGCCGCATCGCCCAATCCTTCAATCACCCGTGCCAGCAGCCTCCCCAGCGGCTCCGCGACCGACCGCACCCGCTCATACTTCAGCATCTGAGTCAGCTCGCGCATCTGGTCTTCGTACACACCCCAGGCCACCGCGCGCTCAAACACCGGCGGAACCATCCGGCAAGGCGAACAAAGCAGCGGCCCCGCGCCGAACTGCCGCTCATAGCGCACACCATCGATGTCCAGCGCCTCGCCGCACCGCGCACACAGCGTCCCCGGCTGCGCCCGCAGCGCGTCGATACATCCATCACATAACGAAGTGGACCCAACACCGAGCAGCGGCCCCCCACAGGCACTGCAATCGCCGGGAAAGAAGGTTGTTACCAGATCCTCAAAAACCGTCCGTGCAAGCTCGACCGGACTCTTCAGCACCCGGGAAACAGCGCGCCATTCCTCCACACGTCCGGAACTTTCCCCGGCGCGCCCGCCGGGCGGACCGGGCGGAGCTCCGGTTCTCCTATCGAGCGAATTGTCATTCCAGCGTTGGCTGAAGACTCACCTCACTCGCGGCATGGGCAATTTCCACACCAATGCTCGCAGTATAAGCCCGCCCCATTACAGCAAGTCAAGAATTCCGCACCACGCAAGGTGCTCCACGGCAATGAATCGCAATCAAAGGTCGTCATCCCTAAGCAAAGCCAAAGCAGTAAGCCAAACCGTTGCTTCTGGATACGCCAAGCCTTTTCAGGCTTGGCTCTCTCGCCCGCCGCCAAAGGCGGCGCACCGCTCTGCCGAAGGCCGGAGCGAAGCCCGAAGGGAGAAGCGACTGATCAGGCGAACCAATTCCCTCCGCACCTGTGCTAAACCTAAAGCCATGTTCCGAGCCATCACGTGGTGCGCCAAGTGCCTCTTCCTCTACGCCCTCGTAGCCGTGCTCTCCATCAAGTTCGCCTGGATCTTCGTCCTCCCCACCTGGGCCGTCGCCACCAAGTTCCACTGGACCACCCAGAACCGTCTCGTCTTCCTCCTCAGCGCCTTCCTCCCCATCTTCGCCGCCGCCGGCTTCCTTCTCGGCCTCCTCCCCTTCGGCCGCCTCGGCAAGGCCGTCACCGAGATTGCCCCCGGCCTCGCCCGCTTCGTCGAACCCGACCCCATCCCTCCCATCTACTGGGCCTGGCTCCCCGTCACCGTAGCCTTCCTCATCCGTTTCCTCACCTGGCAGTCCCGCAATGCCAGCGTCCTCGGAGGCAACAACACCTCCGGCCGCATCGCCCGCTTCTTCGGAACCCTCAACGCCCAAACCCCAGCCCTCCTCGACCCCCGCTGGGCCCAGGACCGCTTCCTCCTCACCGGCCCCATGCTCTTCCTCATGGCCTGCGCGATAGCCGTCCTCCTCCGCCACACCCTCTCCCGCAAACCCGCCGCAGTCTCACCCGAAGTCTCTGAACCATAACCTGATCACGCCGGCCTCAAGGTCATGTTCCAATCGGGATACCACGGGGCGAGCGTACGCGACATCTGCGCAGCCGCTGGCGCTCCGCACGGCTCCTTCACCAATCACTTCCGTTCCAAAGAGGCATTTGCCCAGGAGGTGCTGGATCGCTACTTTGCCAACCTCCAGGGGCACGTCAAAGACGCTTTGGGCGACAACTCCCTCACTCCCCGGCAACGCCTGAAGCGCTATCTCGACATCATCAGCGGCCTCCTCGAAGCCGACAAATGGAATCGCGGCTGCCTGATCGGCGATTTCAGTCTCGAGGCCACCTCCCAGAGCGAACTCCTCCGCCAGAGGCTCGAGGCCATCTTTCAGGAGTGGCGTGCTCCGTTTGCCGCCTGCATCGCCGAGGCTCAAGCCGCCGGCGAAATATCCTTCCGCGCGTTGCGCCCGTGGCACACTGCATCGCACCCGACCTCATCGGCTTCGGCCAATCGGGAAAGCCCGACATCGAGTACCGCTTCGCCGACCACATCCGCTACCTCGACGCCTTCCTCGATCACGCTGGAATCTCATCAGCCTTCGTCATCGCGCAGGACTGGGGAACCGCGCTGGCATTTCACCTCGGCGCCCGCCGACCGCAGTTCATCCGTGGGCTTGCTTTTATGGAGTTCATCCGCCCCATGCCCGAGTGGAACGACTTTCACCCAGCTCAAATCGAAACCTTCCAGAAGTTCCGAACGCCCGGAGTAGGCGAAGAGATGATCCTTCAAGGCAACGCATTCGTCGAAGGGATTCTTCCCGCCGCGACCGTACGAAAGCTGTCCGAGGAGGAGATGTCCGTGTACAGAGCACCATTTCCCACACCCGAGTCGCGCCGGCCCACCTGGCGCTTCCCCAACGAACTGCCCATCGCTGGAGAACCGGCTGACGTATACGCAACCGTAGAGCAGGCACATCGGGTTCTGGCGCAGTCCTCTTACCCAAAGCTGCTCTTCGCAGGCAATCCCGGAGCGCTCATATCGCCCGCCTTCGCCGAGAGCTTTGCGAAAGGCCTGAAGAACTGCCGGCTCGTCCAGCTCAGCTCAGGCCTTCACTACCTGCAGGAGGATCATCCCGATGTCATCGGCGCCAACATCAAAGAATGGCTCATCGAGCAAAACGAACTCCGGCTGGCCTAAGGGCACGGTTGAACGCGACTAGTACGAAACTCTATGCTCGAGCGCCCGTGATTCGTTCGAGGGCCAAAGGGGTTCGGGACTCTCCGCACATTGAAATTCCAATGGAACGACTCTGCGCACTAACGGAGAACCAACTATCACTGGCGTTGAGAAAGCCGACAAACGAAAGAGGCCCGCCAAGTAGGCGGGCTTTTTCTATGTTTACTAACCGACCGGAGTAAGTTGCGCCTCTTCACACTCCCTTACGGTTACGATGTCAACCCTCAACCCTGAGCCTGGAATGGAAATTCTGGGGTTTAGCGACGCGAGCATGAACAGCAGGCCGAAGTTCACGGCGGATGCCGAGGACAGCAAAGAAGGATTGAAGAACCCATTGGCAATGAAGCAAACGATAAGTATTAGCACCGCGAGTTGATAACGCTTGTTTTCGCTGAAATTAAACGACTTGCGGTAATAGTTGAAGAGAATCACCAGGAACAGGGCAGAGCCAATAAGCCCGACTTGACCCACTACGGCCAGAATCTGCACCTCGTAGGAATATGGGGTTATATCTGAGCGGATAAGGTTGGGGTGACTCCCAAGTCCGTGACCGAAAAAGGGAGCATCCCAAAAGAACTCTTTGAGTGCCTTGATTTGCCATACGCGCAAGTCATCCGAAGATGTCATGAGATCCAGCGAGAAGCGGAACGCAATCGTCGCAAAGATGGCTTGACTCAAATATGCAACCACCGCGACACATGCGGCGATATACCACTTATGCATTCTGTCCTTCTGGCTCACCACAAAGGCCAGCGCGATTGCAACAGCCGTATACCCCCAGGTAAATCTGGCGAAGGTGTAAAGGTCAGAGACAAGCAGAAAGACTAGAGCAACAGTAGCCTGGAATGCTGTAATGCCTAGCCTGTTTCGCAGGCAGAGCAACGCAAAGATGCAGATCGGAAGAAGAGTATCTGAAACGAAGGAGATTCTTCCGCCAAAATCCCCCATATCGAGGGACATTAACACTACGCCGAATTGCTTTGATATTCCCTCAACAATGGCGCTTACCGGTATCCCAGCCATGAACGCATAACCGAAGATGAAGACCTTCAGGAAACCAGCAAAAGCCATTGCGAATATGCAGACCCTAATGAACTTCTCCCTGTCGCTGGTGGCAAACAATCGGATGATCCAGCAACCCGCAAGCGTCGTCACGACGTCCTTGAATTGAGAGAAAGCCAAAGCGGGTTCGTTTATGGGCTGAAACAAATATAAGAACGCCCAGGCGAAGAATGCGCACAGAACGAACAGGTTCCAGCTCATCGAATTAAGGGGATAATCTTCCCGAGCCATACGGTTCAGTGCACCAAAGAGGAGCGGCAGAAAAGCAAGCAACTTGACGTTGACGCCGAAGACGCTCCCCGTGGGGAGGAGTATTAGCAGGACAATATATCCATAGAAAAGAAGCATCAACCCAGAAATTATACCCGCCAAGTGAGTGGTTTATTTCCCCTTTACGGGCGCGGGGCCGTAAGCGGCTTTCGGTGTACGCTTCGGGTCGTCGGCCCGCGTCGAGAATATGTACGTAGCTTCTTTACCCTCGGAGTCCAGGACGCGGACGCAGTTAATGCGCATGTGTCGCCATATGCGGTACTTCACTTCAACCGGAGCGGTTACGGCCTTCAAGGGGTCCCGGCCCCACGGGCCGCCAATCTCAATCGCCCGCGTGTACCCCTCGGCGAAGGTTAGATTGTAGACGGCCCCGGTCTCGAGTTCGCCTTCCGCTATCGCCGGGCACGGCTGTCTGAAATCGCGACCTCAGTTCACGTGCAATGATTCAACTGGCTCGTGCTCCCCTGGCTCAAGCGCGGATTCCCTTCGTATGTCGATGCTCCCTGTCATGTAGGCTCCCTCCTCAACGGAGATGCGCGATACCACGACGTCTCCATATAAGGACCCCTCGCTGCGAATATTAAGAAGATCACTTGCCGTACAACTGCCCAGTACCTCGCCAAGCACGACGATATCCTGCGCTGCGATATTAGCCGAAACTCGGCCGTTGCGCCCCACCGTCACACGATCGTCCGGTAGTTCGATAGAACCCTCAATTTTCCCTTCGATATGAACGGATTCTGAGCCGGTGATCTCCCCTTTAATGAGCAATGATTTGCCGATAATGCTCTGAACGCCGACCGAGGATAGAGAAGAACTCGACTTGGAAGGCCGGACTTGGCGAGTCGGATCTGGAACTGAAGATGGTGTGGCATCGATGCGCTGATCTAACATGAGTCCTCTTTTCGCCTTTTTGTAGCCGTTGGAATGGGAACGCTCTGTTCAGGTCACGTTACGAGGGATTGCGACCACACAAAATAGCATCTTTGGGTGAGAACCGAAGGTATTGGAGCGAAGCGACCGGAATACCGCTTGTCAACCCCCACCAGACCCAAAAACACCCACAAACCCAACAAACCAAACCACTAACCCACCACCCACAAGTTGCCGATTAATTCCCTCCAACTCACTAAAATAGAAATAGAAGACAAAAAGGCCAGCGCAACGCCCGGACCTTTCCATCACATCCCACTAACCCAAGCAAATCCAATACTTTGCACGAGCCAGCCAACACAAACTGCCATTTTCAATACCTTACAAAACAACCCAAAACCGAAGTACCAACCTAAGTCAAATATTTTGAATACTTTGCACACAATAAGGGGGAGGGGAGGGGTACCATGACAACCACCAGAAGCACACTCGCACACCCCAACGCCACGACTGTTACACTCCCATCCAGCCTCAGACCCCAACACCCGACGCGCAAAGAGAGAACCGCCCCATGGCCACCGTCACCCGCCCACCGTTCAACCCCTTCATCCCGGCCACGGAGTCCCGCCCCGAACTCACCGCCCGCGCCCTCATCCTCGGTGCCTTCTTCGGAATCCTCTTCGGAGCCGTCACCGTCTACGTCGGCCTCCGCGCCGGACTGACGGTCGCCGCCTCCATCCCGATATCGGTCCTCTCCATCTCGATCCTCCGCGCCTTCGGCCGCGCCTCCATCCTCGAGAACAACATCGTCCAGACCACCGGCAACGCCGGCCAGTCCATCGCCTCCGGAGTCATCTTCACCCTCCCGGCCCTCATCTTCCTCGGCTTCGATCTCGAATCCAGCCGCATCTTCGCCCTCGCCCTCTTCGGCGGATGGCTCGGCGTCCTCTTCATGATCCCGCTCCGCCGCCAGCTCATCGTCGAGGAGCACGGCTCCCTCACCTACCCTGAAGGCACCGCCTGCGCCGACGTCCTCATGGCTGGCGAGCGCGGCGGCTCCTTCGCCTCCCGAGTCTTCCTCGGCCTCGGCCTCGGCGGACTCTACACCCTCTTCCAGAACGAGAATCTCTTCGGCCTCTTCCCCTCCACGCCGAACCGTTCCTTCGACATCGGAGAACAGCACCTCCTCAAAGGAGGAGCCATCCGCGCCGACGTCACCAGCGAGTACCTCGGCGTCGGCTACATCATCGGCATGCGCGTCGCCGCCGTCATGCTCGCCGGCGGAGTCTTCTCCTGGCTCGTCCTCATGCCGGCCATTTACTTCTTCGGCTCGCACCTCGCCACACCGCTCTACCCCGGCACCGTCCCCATCCATGACATGTCCCCCTCGGACCTCTGGCGAACCTACGTCCGCCCCATGGGCGCCGGAGCCGTAGCCTGCAGCGGCCTCATCACCCTGATGCGAACCGCCCCAACGATCCTGGCCGCCCTCACCGAAGGTTTCAAATCCATCGGCAAAAACAAAGGCACCGTAAAGAAAGATGTGTCATCCCGAGCGGAGCGCAGCGAAGTCGAGGGATCTGCGGTTGGACAGCCACCACGCACCGAACACGATCTCCCCTGGTCCGTCGTCATCGGAGGCTCCGTCCTCCTCGTCATCCTCCTCTGGTTCTTCCTCCAGTTCAAACCCGTCCCCGGTGCCCAGGTCGGAGCCCTCGCCAACTTCGCCGCCGCGATCCTGGTCGTCATCTTCGGCTTCCTCTTCGTCACCGTCTCCGCCCGCATCGTCGGCATCGTCGGTTCGAGCGCATCACCCGTCTCCGGAATGACCATCGCGACCCTGATGGCCACCGCCGCCATCTTCCTCGTCAAGGGATGGACCGCCCCCGCCTTCGGAGCCCTCGCCATCACCATCGGAGGCATCGTCTGCATCGCCGCCTCCAACGCCGGCGACACCGCACAGGACCTCAAGACCGGCTACCTCATCGGCGCAACTCCGTGGAAGCAGCAGCTCGCCATCATGATCGGAGTCATCATCTCCGTCTTCTCCATCGGCACCACGCTCAACGCCATGAACAAGGGCCTCGAGTCCTTCCAGCGCATGCCCAAGCCCATCGCCATCACGCTCTCCGCGCTCCCCGACGGCGTGCAGAACCAGGGCAGCTTCACCCGCGACCGCATCGCCCTCACCGACAGCTCCAACCCCTCGGCCGCGCACACCGAGCTCGACCACGCCCGCAGCTACATCCTGCTCAACGCCATCGGCTCCGCCACCCTCGCCGACGGCAAGTACCTCTACAACCCAGCCACCGGCCAGATCGAGGTCCAGTGGACCCAGGGCATCGGCAGCGAGAAAGCCGCCGCGCCACAAGGCAGATTGATGGCCACCGTCATCAACGGAATCCTCAGCCGCAAGCTTCCTTGGTCCCTCGTGCTGCTCGGAGTAGCCCTAGTCATCATGGTCGAACTCCTCGGCATCCGCTCCTTGACCCTCGCCGTGGGAGCCTACCTCTCCATCGGCACAACGCTCGCCATCTTCGTCGGAGGAGTCATGCGCTGGATGGTCGACCGCGCCCTGGCGAAGGCAGGCGTCGAGCAGTCCGAGGCAGAATCCGAGATCTCCCCCGGCTCCCTCTACGCCTCCGGCCTCATCGCCGCCGGCGGCATCGTCGGCCTCATGGGCGTCGGCGTCAAGCTCTACGAAGCCGCCACCGAAAAAACCATTCCCCGCTTCAGCGAACACAACTGGCTCCATCACGACATCGTCAGCGTCATCATGTTCGGCCTGCTCGCCTACTCGCTCTACTACTTCGCAAGGAAGCCGCTGGCCTCCGAGAAGTAGGCGCGCCGTCGCGACAAAGCGTTCAGTTCAGCGGCTCCGTGCTGATGTCCTCATCGTGCTTCTCGATCTCAGCAGACTCCCGCGGCTTCAGCTTGCGCAGAGTCTCCAGCAGCTTCGCCGGCTGAAACGACTCAAGCAAGACGTCTGCGCTCGGGCAGTCCACAAACCCCGGAGCGCAGATCACGATCACCGGAAGCTTCGGCTCAACCTTCTTCAGCTCCTGCGTCAGTTGCTCGGCCGGGAGGTCATGCAGCTCGCCATCCATTACCACGCCGTCAATCGCAGGGAACCGCCGCATCATCTCCAGCGCCTCCCTGCCGCTGTACGCCGTCAGCACGTTGAACTTCGCCGTCTCAAGCACCAGCTTGCGCGTCGAGATACTGCCGGGAAACTCCCGGTCCACGACCAGAAAACACGGTCTCACCATGCGGCCATCTCCTCAGCTGACTGCGACTCCCACCTAAGATGCAGGTTTCTGGAGCGGCAGACAGAACGTAAATACCGACCCGTGCCCCGCCTGGCTCGTCACCTCGATCGTCCCGCCGTGCGCCTCTACAATCGCCTTCGCGATCGCCAGCCCCATGCCCGTCCCCTGCACCCGATACCTCTGCCCCTGGCCGCGATAAAACTTGTCGAAGATCATCATCCGCTCGAAGTCGTCCACGCCCGAGCCGCGATCCGCCACGCTCGTGCACAGCCTGTTCTTCGCCACCTCCGCGCTGATGAAGATCGGACTGCCGTCCGGCGAATACTTCGCCGCGTTCTCCAGCAGGTGCTGCACCACCTTCGCAATTCGCTCAAGATCGAACTCCACCTTCGGCAGCGAATCCGGCAGCCTCACATCCACCGGATGCACCTTCAGCCCGCCGTCCATCTCCGCCATCGCCTCGTCCACCGCCTCGCGCATCGAGTGCGGCTTCACATCCAGATGAATCTCATGCGCATCGAGCTCGGCCATCTCCATTGCCTGCCCCACCAGCCGGTCCAGACGCCGGGCCTCCTGCTCGATGACCTCCATCATCTCGCCGCGCTGCTCTTCGTCGAGCGGTGCCGTCTGCAGGCTTGTCACCGCCGCCGTAATTGAGGTCAGTGGAGTGCGCAACTCGTGCGCCACCGAGTCCAGCAGCGCATTGCGCAGTCGCTCGCTCTCGCGCGAGGCCTCCACCCGCGTCAGCGTCTCCACCGCCCCGGCCCGCTCGATCGCAATCGCCGCCAGGCCGCACACCGCATCCAGCGCCTCGGGCGAGACACGTGACCCCGTAATCCCCACCGAACCGATCGGCCGCGTCCCCAGCAGAATTGGCACCAGCGTCACATCGCGCTCCTCCTCGTACCTGTGATCGCGCGAGAACGCCGCATCGCGCAGCGCAGCGGCAGAAACGTCCATATAGTTCGGACTCGAACGATACACGCGGTCTTTCTCCCGCAGGTACATCGCCGCCCCGGCAAGGTTGAAGGTTCCTGCGATCATCGCCGGCAGATCGTTCACGAGATCGATCACATTGGCCTTCACCAGCATCTGCTGGCTGAACTCATAGAGCCGCTCGGCCTCGCGCTGCCGCCGACGCGCAAGCTTCGCCTGCTGGCGCGCACGCTCGGCAAGCTGGCTCGCGACGATGCCCGTCACCAGAAACGTCGCCAGCGCCACCCAGTTGCGTCCTTCGCGGATCGTCAGCGTCAGCACCGGCGGCAGGAAGAAGAAGTTGAACGCTGCCGACGCCAGAAATGACAGGTAAATCGCTTGCCGGAGTCCCCAGTTGGCCGAGACCAGCAGAATTAGAATCAGCAGCGTCAGCGCCACCGTCGTCTCGTTGACATGCGCCCAGCGAAAGTACACCGCTACAATGGCAGCTAACGCAACCGTCGAGATGCCATACCGAATCAAACTCCACTTCACCGAACGTCGCACGCAACTATCCTAACGCCATGCCAGGACGCGAACCCTCCATCCCCGGCGTCAAGACTCCCACTCGAACTCCAGAGGAATGGCTCGAGAAGGTTGCTCCCGAGAAGATGCGCGGCACCTTCAAGCTCTTCCTCGGCTACGCCCCCGGCGTGGGCAAGACCTACAACATGCTCTCGGAGGCCATACGCCGCCACCAGCGCGGCGAAGACGTCGTCATCGGCGTCGTCGAGAGCCACGGCCGCGCCCCCACCGCCGAGCTCGCCCAGCACATCGAACAGGTCCCCCGCCGCCGCATCGAATACAAGGGAGTCCCCTTCGAAGAGATGGACGTCGACGCGATCCTCGCGCGCAAGCCGCAGATCGTGCTCGTCGACGAGCTCGCCCACACCAACATCGACGGCTCGAAGCATCGCAAGCGCTACGAGGACGTGCTCGAGCTGCTCGCCGCCAACATCGACGTGCTCGCCACCATGAACGTGCAGCACATCGAGAGCGTCGCGCCCACCGTCCAGAGCGTCACCGGCATCCAGATCCGCGAGACCGTGCCCGACTGGTTCCTCCAGCGCGCCGACGAGATCGTCATGGCCGATCTAACTCCAGAGGCGCTGCAAAACCGCATGAGGCGCGGCGACATCTACGGCCTCGACCGTGCCGAGAAGGCGCTTGCCAACTTCTTCCGCCGCGGCAACCTCATCGCCCTGCGCGAGCTGGCACTGCAACACGTCACCAAGGCCGTCGACCGCAAACTGACCGCATACATGGATGCCAAGCGCATCAGCGACAACTGGGCCGTGCGCGAGCGCGTGCTCGTCTGCATCAGCTCCAGCAGCGCGTCGCAGATGCTCATCGCCCGCGGAGCACGCGTCGCCGAAGGCGTCGATGGCGAACTCTACGTCCTGCACGTCGAGACTGATCGCGACCGCGGCAAGGAGGAACAGAGCACGCTCGACGCCAACCTCCAGTTCGCCCGCAACCTCGAAGCCCAGGTCTTCATCGTCAAGGGCAAGAACCTCCCCCACGCCATTGCCCAGTTTGTACGCGAGAAGCGCATCACCCACGTCATCTTCGGCCGTACCGCAGTCAGCGGCCTCAAGACGTATCTCTACTACTGGGCCATCCAGCACTTCCTCCGCGAGGCCCCCAACGTCGACGTCCACATCGTCACTCAACACCCGGAGCGCGAATGACCCCAACCGAACGCGAGCCAGCGAAGATCCTCCTCGTCGATGACGAACCGCAGATCACCCGTGTGCTGCGCACCGCGCTCTCCACGCAGGGCTACTCGATTCGCGTGGCCGGCAACGGCGTCCAGGCCCTTGAGGCGGCGCACGAGTGGAAGCCCGACCTCGTCATCACCGACCTCGCTATGCCCGAGATGAACGGAGTCGAGCTCTGCCACGAGCTGCGCACCGTCTCCCAGGTCCCCATCATCGTGCTCTCCGTCCGCAGCCAGGACCGCATGAAGATCGAAGCGCTCGATGCCGGCGCCGACGACTACGTCACTAAACCCTTCTCCATCCAGGAGCTGCAGGCCCGCGTCCGCGCGCAGCTCCGCCGCCACACCACCCCTGCCGCCGCCGCCGAGTCCGTCATCGCGCTCGGCGACTTCGTCGTCGACCTCCCGCAGCACCGCGTCGTCGTTCGTGGGCAAGAGATCCACCTCACCCCGAAGCAGTTCGACCTCCTCACCGTCCTCGCCCGCCACCCCGGCCAGGTCCTCACCCACCGCGCACTCCTCCACGCCGTCTGGGGAACCAATGCCGATCAGCCTGAGTACCTCCGCGTCAACATCGGCCAGCTTCGCAAGAAGATCGAGACCACCGAGGAGCCGCGCTACATCCTCACCGAGCCCTGGATCGGCTACCGCTTCCGCCCCACCGGTACTGACGATCTGTAGTGCCCTGAGCGCCACTCCAACTCTCTTGCCTGTCATTCCGACCGGAGCGCAGCGTAGTGGAGAAATCTGTTGCCCGTCCGGCGCGCCGCAAAGATAGGCGCGCGAATCATCTTTACGACTTCTTTACGAATTCCCTACCCCCTCTTTACGCCAAACCCGCTTCCATAGGTACTGGCGCGCCAAGATGCGCGCCGGAAACAGGAGCGTGTCACTTATGTGGGACCTCGGATGCATCGTCGCCAGTACGGCCTTCTTCCTCATCAGCATCGCTTACATCGCAGGCTGCGATCGCCTTGCAGTAAAGGAGAAGCTCTGATGCTGGAGATCACTCTGCTAGCCGCCGTTACCTCCGCACTTCTCGTCTACCTGGTCTACGCGCTGCTGCGGCCGGAAAAGTTCTAAGCCCAATTCCATAGAAAGTTGCAAAATGACCGCCAACGGCTGGTTTCAAATCTGTTTCTTCTTCCTGCTCGTCCTCGCATGCGCCAAGCCGCTCGGCACCTACATGGCGCGAGTCTTCGAGCGCCAGCGCACCTTCGCTGACCCCGTCCTTCGCCCCATCGAGAAGGTCCTCTATCGCCTGACCGGCATCGATGAGCATCACGAGATGCGCTGGACCGAGTACGGCGTCGCCATGCTCATCTTCAGCCTCATAACCCTCGTGGCGACCTACGCGATCGAGCGCTTGCAGAACATCCTTCCCCTCAACCCGCAGCATCTCGCAGCAGTAAACCCCGACCTCGCGCTCAACACCGCTGCCTCGTTCACCACCAACACCAACTGGCAGTCCTACGTGCCCGAGACGACCATGAGCTATCTCACGCAGATGCTCACGCTCGCCTATCACAACTTCTTCTCCGCGGCCGTCGGCATCGCGCTCGCCATCGCACTCGTTCGCGGCGTCTCGCGGCGCGAGTCGAAGACGCTCGGCAACTTCTGGGTCGACACCACGCGCGCTGCGCTCTGGGTCCTGCTCCCCACCTGCTTCATCTACGCTCTGCTCCTCGTCTCGCAGGGCGTCATCCAGAACTTCCGCCCCTACGACACCGCGAAGCTCGTGCAGCCGCAGTCGGTCACCACGACAGGCGCCGACGGCAAATCCACGACGCAGACCATCACCACGCAGAGCATCGCTCAGGGCCCGGTCGCCTCGCAGGAGGCCATCAAGATGCTGGGCACCAACGGCGGCGGCTTCTTCAACGGCAACAGCTCGCATCCGTTTGAGAACCCCACGCCGCTCTCGAACCTGCTCGAGATGCTCTCCATCTTCCTCATCCCCGCGGCCCTCACCGTCACCCTCGGCCGCATGACGCGCTCGCCCGCGCACGGCTGGGCCGTCTTCGCCGCGATGTCCGTCCTCTTCGCCGCCGGCGTCGCCGTCGCCTACTACGCCGAGTCGCAGCCCAATCCGCTGCTCCACTCAGCCGCGATGCACATCGACCAGCACGCCTCGCCGCTCCAGGCCGGAGGCAACATGGAGGGCAAGGAGGTCCGCTTCGGCATCGCCAACTCCGCGCTCTTCGCCACCGTCACGACCGACGCAAGCTGCGGCGCCGTCAACAGCATGCACGACTCGTTCATGCCGCTCGGCGGCCTCGTTCCACTTGTCAACATCATGCTCGGCGAGGTCATCTTCGGAGGAGTCGGCGCAGGCCTCTACGGCATGCTCATCTTCGTCGTCCTCGCCGTCTTCATCGCCGGCCTCATGGTGGGCCGCACGCCCGAGTACCTGGGCAAGAAGATCGAGGCCTACGACGTGAAGATGGCCATGCTCTACGTGCTCATCTTCCCGCTCTCGATCCTCGGCTTCTCCGCTGCGGCGCTCATGATGCCAAACCTCGGCCTCGCCTCGCTCGCCAACGCCGGCCCGCACGGACTCTCTGAGATCCTCTACGCCTACACCTCGGCCACCGGCAACAACGGCTCTGCCTTCGCCGGGCTTAGCGCAAACACGCACTGGTACAACCTGTCGCTCGCCACCGCGATGCTCGTCGGCCGCTTCCTCATGATCGTCCCGATGCTCGCCGTCGCCGGTTCGCTCGCCCAGAAGAAGCACATCCCACCCTCGCCCGGAACCTTCCCCGTGCACACGCCGCTGTTCACCGTGCTGCTCGTCGGAGTCGTCCTCATCGTCGGCGCGCTCACCTTCTTCCCCGCGCTCTCGCTCGGTCCCATCCTCGAGCACCTTCTCCTGCAAGCTGGCAAGACCTTCTAGTCAAAGAAAGACTCCGAGTACACACATGTCACAAACAAAAAAACGCTCGCTTTGGGATGCACAGATCGTCCGCCGCGCTCTCGTCGACTCGCTCGTCAAGCTCGACCCGCGCAAGATGATGAAGAACCCCGTGATGTTCGTCGTCGAGATCGGCAGCGTCATCACGTCCATCTATCTCTTCCGCGATCTCGCCACGCACAAGAACGCTCTCGGCTTCGATCTCCAGATCACCCTCTGGCTCTGGTTCACCGTGCTCTTTGCCAACTTCGCCGAGGCCATGGCCGAGGGCCGCGGCAAGGCCCAGGCCGACGCCCTGCGCCGCGCCAAGGCCGAGACCACTGCCGTCCGCCTCCGCATCGACGGCACCACCGAGAACGTCCCCAGCTCCGACCTTCGCGCCGGCGACCTCTGCCTCTGCGTCGCCGGCCACATGATCCCCGGCGACGGCGAGATCATCGAAGGCGTCGCCTCGGTCGACGAGTCCGCCATCACCGGCGAGTCCGCTCCTGTCATTCGCGAGGCCGGCGGCGATCGCTCCGCCGTCACCGGAGGCACGCGCGTCCTCTCCGACGAGATCAAAGTCCGCATCACCTCCAACCCCGGCGAGACCTTCCTCGACCGCATGATCGCCCTCGTCGAAGGCGCCGAGCGTCAGAAGACTCCCAACGAGATCGCGCTCAACATTCTCCTCGCCGGACTCACGATCATCTTCCTGCTCGCCGTCGTCACCCTGCAGCCCATCGCCATCTACTCCACCGCCCCGCAGACCATCTTCGTGCTCATCTCGCTGCTCGTCTGCCTCATCCCCACCACCATCGGCGGCCTGCTCTCCGCCATCGGCATCGCCGGCATGGACCGCCTCGTCCAGCACAACGTCCTCGCTATGTCCGGCCGCGCCGTCGAGGCCGCAGGCGACGTCAACACGCTGCTGCTCGACAAGACCGGCACCATCACCCTCGGCAACCGCCAGGCCGCTGAGTTCATCCCCGCACCCGGCGTCAGCAAAGACCAGCTTGCCGACGCAGCGCAGCTCTCCTCGCTCCCCGACGAGACACCCGAGGGCCGCTCGATCGTCGTCCTCGCCAAGGAGCAGTATGGGCTGCGTGGCCGCGAGCTTCACGAACTCAACGCCGAGTTCGTCCCCTTTTCCGCTACCACGCGCATGTCCGGCGTCAACCTCGACGGACGTGTCATCCGCAAGGGCGCTGCCGACGCCATCGCACGCTTCCTCAACGACAACGGCGGCAAGCTCCCCGACGAGGTCCGCACCGCAGTCGAAACCGTCGCACGTACCGGAGGCACCCCGCTCGTCGTCGCCGAAAACCGCCAGGCCCTCGGCGTTATCCACCTCAAAGACATCGTCAAGGGCGGCATGAAGGAGCGCTTCCATCAGCTCCGCGCCATGGGCATCAAGACCATCATGATCACCGGCGACAACCCGCTCACCGCCGCCGCCATCGCCCGCGAGGCCGGCGTCGACGACTTCCTCGCCGAGGCCAAGCCCAAGGACAAGATGGACCTCATCCGCCGCGAGCAGGCCGAAGGCAAGCTCGTCGCCATGACCGGCGACGGTACCAACGACGCCCCCGCGCTCGCCCAGGCCGACGTAGGCGTCGCCATGAACACCGGCACGCAGGCCGCAAAAGAGGCCGGCAACATGGTCGACCTCGACTCCAACCCCACCAAGCTCATCGAGATCGTCGAGATCGGCAAGCAGCTCCTGATGACGCGCGGCGCGCTCACCACCTTCTCCATCGCCAACGACGTCGCGAAGTACTTCGCCATCATCCCAGCGATGTTTGCCGCTACCTTCCCCGTGCTTGGCGCGCTCAACATCATGCACCTCAAGACGCCGCAGTCGGCCATCCTCTCGGCCGTCATCTTCAACGCGATCATCATCATCGGCCTCATCCCGCTCGCACTGCGCGGCGTCGGCTACAAGGCCATGTCCGCCGAATCCCTTCTGCGCCGCAACCTCATCATCTACGGACTCGGCGGCATCATCGCCCCGTTCGTCGGAATCAAGCTCATCGACATGCTTATCACCGCGATTCACCTCGCATAAGGAAGACGAAGATGCTCATCCTCCAAAGAAACGCTACCGTACCAACTCAGGCCGAGAAGTCGCCCCTCTTTGTCCCGCCCACCGCGAAGACGGAAGCCGTAGAAAGAACCTCCATGCGCCGACAAATCACCACCGCCGTCCTCTACACCGTCGCCACCACGGTCCTCTTCGGCGTCATCTACCCACTCGTCGTCACCGCCGCCGCGCAGCTCCTCTTCCGCGACAAGGCGAACGGCCAACTCATTCAGCAGAACGGCCAGACCATCGGCTCGCGCATCATCGGTCAGACCTTCACCGGCCCGGCCTACTTCCATTCGCGTCCGTCGGCCGCAGGCAGCGGCTACGACGCCGCCAACTCCTCCGGCTCCAACTATGCGCCGACGAACAAGAAGCTCATCGACCGCGTCACCACCGACGCCGCCGCGCTTCAGCCCGATAACCCCAACGCCGAGATTCCCGTAGACCTCGTCACCGCCTCCTCCTCCGGTCTCGACCCGCACATCACCCCCGCGGGAGCCGACTTCCAGGTCGCGCGCATCGCCTACGAGCGCAATCTCTCCCAGACCACCGTCCGTGAGCTCATCGCCCGCCACACCGAAGGCCGCCAGTTTGGCTTCCTCGGCGAGCCCCGTGTCAACGTCCTCGAACTCAATCTCGACCTCGACCGCACCGCGCCGGTGCCCGCCGCACATTAGGTCTCCACACCACTCACGCTCTTCATAAACACGGATGGCATGACCAAAATCATGCCCATCCGGGTTTCATCGTTTGAAAAGCAACCAGCAAAAACGGCTTTTTCTAATGACAACGCGTTTTTTCTGGTAACAATCCTCTTTCTGGTCAGACCTCTCCTCTGCTAGCATGGCCTCGCCATGAAAACCATCAACTCCGCTCGTCGCGACCTCCTCAAGCTCAGCGGCATGGGGCTGGCCGCAGCCGCTGCCACCTCCGTGCCCGCCGCCTACGCCGCCCAAAAACCCTCTGCCACCTTCCCCGCAGCAGCCATCTTCGACGTCCGCACCTACGGCGCCGTCGGTGACGGCAAGACCGTCGACTCGCCCGCCATCAACAAGGCCATCGAGGCCGCAGCAGCAGCCGGCGGTGGCACCGTCTTCTTCCCCGCCGGTACCTGGCTCACCTTCTCCATCCGCCTCAAGAGCCACGTCAACCTGCATCTCTCGCAGGGCGCCACCATCCTCGCCGCCGACTCGCCCAAGCCCGGCGAGACCACCGGCTACAACGGCGGAACCTACGACGCCGCCGAGCCCAACGACCCCTGGACCCCCTACCAGGACTACGGCCACAACCACTGGCACAACTCCCTCATCTGGGGCGAGGGCATCGACGACGTCTCCATCACCGGCCCGGGGCTCATCTGGGGCAAGGGCCTCAGCCGCGGAACCCGCACCGGCTTCGTCGCCGAGCAGCCCGGAGTGGGCAACAAGGCCATCGCGCTCAAGAACTGCCGCAACGTTCTCTTCCGCGACTTCTCGATCCTCAAGGGCGGACACTTCGGCCTTCTCCTCACCGGCGTCGACAACCTCACCATCGACAACCTCACCATCGACACCGACCGCGACGGCATGGACATCGACTGCTGCTGGAACGTCCGCGTCTCCAACTGCTTCGTCAACTCGCCCTGGGACGACGGCATCTGCCCCAAGTCCAGCTACGCTCTCGGCTACGCCCGCGCTACGCAAAACGTGACGATCACCAACTGCTACGTAGCCGGATGCTACGAACTCGGAACCTTCCTCGACGGGACCCGCAAGCCCTTCGGCCCCGAGGTCAAGATCCGCCGCAACGGCCGAATCAAGTGCGGCACCGAATCCAACGGCGGGTTTAAGAACATCACCATCTCGAACTGCGTCTTCGACGGCTGCATGGGCCTCGCGCTCGAAAGCGAAGACGGCGCTCTCTGCGAAGACATCGCCATCTCCAACATCACCATGCGCGACGTCATCAATGCCCCACTCTTCTTCCGTCTCGGCGCGCGCCTGCGCGGCCCTAAGGACACCTCCAAGGTCGGCACCATGCGCCGCATCCTCGTCGACAACGTCTCCAGCTACAACACCGGCTCGCGCATCTCGTCGATCCTCAGCGGCATCCCCGACTACGCCATCCAGGACGTCAAACTGTCCAACATCTACATCCACCACCAGGGCGGAGGCACCGCCGAGACCGCAAAGCTCGTCCTGCCCGAGAACGTCGAGAAGTACCCCGACCCGCCCATGTTCGGCGCAGACACACCCTCGCAGGGCTTCTTCCTCCGCCACGTGAACAACCTCGAGATGAGCCACGTCGAGATCGCGCCCGCAGCCGCCGACGCTCGCCCCAGCTTCTATCTCGAAGACGTCAACCGCGCCGACTTCTTCGCCATCACCGCGCCCACCAGCCCCGCAGCCTTCGCCCTCAACAAAGCGACCGATCTTCGCGTCGCCTTCAGCCGCGCTGCCAAGGACACACAGCTCGCAACCGCGAACAACCAGGCGCTCTAAACACGCCCTTCGACTTCCCCTCTTAGCGCGTCATCCTGAGCCAACAAGAGGTGTCATCCTGAGCGAATAAGGGTGTCATCCTGAGCGAAGCCTCTCGCAGTTTCATCGCGGGAGGCGCAGTCGAAGGATCGGCGGTTTGCCGAAGCACCCGAAATTTCTATCGATCAATCAGAAGATGATGCGTTTCGACGCAGCACGAAGTACATCATCTCCTGCACGCTCCCAGCCGGCGTGCGATGACTGTCTCTACGCGACTCCATCACCTCAAAGCACCCGCCCATTACCTTCCTGAGAGCCGCCTCGTCGTACCGCGACACCTCCAGCCCGCTGCATCGCTCCGGCCCTTCCAGCGCAAAGGTCGCCAGGATCAGAGCTCCATGCGGCTTCAGAATGCACGCCACCTGCGCGAAGTACGCCGCCTTCTCTTCCGCTGAACTCAAAAAGTGAAAGACAGCCCGATCATGGCATAGATCGTAGCTCTGCAACTCCAGCTCAGCATCGAGAAAGTCCGCAGCAATCCACTTCACCCTCTTTGCTGCATCACCCAGCCGAAGCCGCGAAGCCTCGAGCGCATCGCCCGCAATATCCAGAACCGAAACTTCGTCAAACCCCGCAGCCGGCAAATCGTCCACCAGCGTTGAAGCGCCTCCGCCGATATCCAGAATCGCCGCCCGCTTCGATCTCGCAACGCGCTCGATCACCTCGAAAGACACCTCCAGATGCGGCCGGTACCAGCTCAGCGCCGTCACCGCTCGCCCTCGATAAACGTTCTCCCAATGCGCGCGGCGATCCATCAGCATCCTCTTAGTCACCGCCATCTATCGTACCTTCAGCCCACGAGCCGCATCAGATACCCTTGTACTTCGCACTACTCCGTGTTTTCATCGGTTTGCACCCATTGGAGCCAGCCATGCCTTATCACATCGCGCGCGAAGGCCAGACCTACGGTCCCTACACCCTCGAAGATCTCCAGCGCTACGTCGCCAGCGGCAACGTCCTCCTCACCGACCTCGCCAAATCCGACGACTCTCCCGACTGGGTTCCCGTCGCGCAGATCCTCAACCCCGCAGCAGGCGCGACCGCGGCCGTCCCCATATCCCCCGACTACACCCCGCCGGCAGCGCCTTATATCCAACCCGCCGCCTACGCCGCCTCTCCCTACCCCGACCCGCCCAATCTCCACTGGGCGCTCGTTCTCCTCATCGGCATCTGCACCTGCGGAGTCTTCTTCGTCATCTGGGATCTCGTCCAGGTCCTCTGGGTGAAGCGTGTCCAGCCCCAGACCAAGGCCATGCCGTACTTCATCGCCTATGCTATTGGCTCCTTCCTCAACGTCGGAGCATCGATGGGTACCAGCGCAGCCATCATGAATGGAGCCCACCCAACCAGTTCGCCGGTCTCCGCGCTCATCAGCCTGGCTACCCTTGTCCTCCTCATCCTCTTTCGCTTTGCCATGAAGGCCTCGCTCGAGCAGCACTTCAACGGCCCCGAGCCGCTCGGCCTTCGCCTCGGCCCCGTCATGACCTTCTTCTTCGGCGGCCTCTACTTCCAATACCACCTCAACCGCCTCAACGAGATGAAACGCGCAATGGCCTACCGCGGGTACTAACCGTGACCACCACCACGCACAGCCGCATCGCTCTACTCATGCGAGCGGCCGTGCCTTTGACCATCGCCTTCGCTGCAGCCGCGATCCTGCTGCGCTTCCCGCCCGCGCTCTACGGCTTCTACCCGCACTGCCCCATCCACCAGTACCTTCACATCCTCTGCCCAGGCTGCGGAGCCACACGCGCCCTCGCCGCTCTCCTCCACGGCAACCTCGCCGAAGCCCTTCACCTCAACGCGCTCACCACGCTCCTCACACCCGTCGCGCTTCTCTACGCAGCCGCCTGCTATCAAAGCCTCCTTTCACGCAGACCGCTCCATCTGCCGCATCCCCCGCGCGCAGCCATCTACGCGACGCTCGCAGTAGCCGCAGCCTTCACCGTCGCGCGCAATCTTTAGGTAGCATCACATTTCACCTCAAAATAAGCAGTACGTAGATGAAGTGTCATGAGCGAAGCCTCTCGCAGTTTCACCGCGAGAGGCGCAGTCGAAGGATCTGCGGTTCCCAGCTTGTGTGACTCGCGCAAAGACACAAAACGGCCTCGACCCACACGGGCCGAGACCGTTCGTGACATCACTTACTACTGGTTACGCCTCGACCGCGACCGGTTCAGGCGTCGTCGCCGCAGGCTGCGCCGTTCCACCCTTCAGGTCCGTGCCGCCCGGCTTGCGGATGTCGATGCCGCCCTTGAAGAACGCACCATCTTCAATCGAGATGCGCGCCGCAATCACGTCGCCCGTCAGCGAGCCTTCGCTGCGGATGTCCACGCGATCGCTCGCCTGGCAGTTGCCGCGAACCTTGCCCAGCACGACTACCTCACGCGCAACGATGTTCGCCGCGACCTGGCCATTGCGGCCCACGGTCACACGGTTTCCCGGAAGGTTGATCGCGCCCTCCACTTTGCCGTCGATGTACAGCGATTCGGAGCCAGTTACCTCGCCCTTCACCACCAGAGACTTTCCAATCGTCGCCTGCTCGCCCGTAGGCACTGCTGCAGTTCCTGCGCCGGGTGCCGCCGCCGTACGCGGAGCCTCGTAGCTCGGCGCCGGGGGAGTCGGCCGCGACGGTTCAGGAGTTGAGGGGCTATTGCTACCCGGCTGATTCGGTTTCCACATATTCGTCTGTTTCCTTTCCTGACTACTGGAGATGACCCCTCTGCGGGCTACACTCGAAGCGCCGCCTGTGCCGGCAGAACGCTCTGTTTTCACGATACTACTCCGCACCGCATCACGCCTTAACGTCGATTCACAATGAATTCCACAGTATTTGAACCTTCTTCAATACTCCCCGGAAGCTCTTTCCACCCGTCTTGAACTTTCTTCCACATGTAACCCCTTTTATTCCACCCCACAAAAGTGTCAGCCCGCTCCCACCCGCGATTCACCGGCCTCCGGTAGCATGATGGGCATTCCCATGATTCGGCCGCGGAAACCTCCGCGCGCGCTCCTTCCACAGGCCGGCTCCCGCAGCAACCAATCGCAGGGCCGGCCCACACACTCTCCGAGCCCCGTGAAATCCCCAGCCAAATCCCAAGTCCTCCTTCTGCTGCTGAGCCTCACCACGCCTCTCTTCGCCGCCACCAAGGCCCCAAAGACCCACACCGTCTCCCTCGGCGTCGTACGCCGCGTCCCCTGGACCCAGCCCGACGCCACTCCCGAAGAAAAATCCGACGAGACCTCCACCATCAAGGTCCGCCCGCTCCTCGTCGACGACCGCCAGCGCGACTGGACCACCGGCGAGCTGCACGAGATCACCGACCGAACCTTCGCCATCCGCCGCGCCCTGCACATCAACGACGCCCTGCCCACCGACACCGCGCCGCACTGGATCTGGCAGCCCGGCCCCTGGATCACCGTCGATCGCGTTACCGGCCACATCACCGCGCTCCACCTGCCCGACTTCGATCCCGTCGTCTCCAACGCCGTCTGGTTCCACGACTACGCCGCCTACTGCGGAACCGCCACCACCGCCAAAGGAGCCAACTTCTACGTCATCGTCGCGCAGCTAGGAGCCCGCCGCCCCGTCGTCCAGAGGCTCCTCGGCAAATGGCCCCAGCCCAACCACTTCATCCCCGTCTGCCAGCCCGCCAAGTGGCAACGCCTTCCTCTCAGCGTCACCATCCAGCCCACCGGCGGCGAAGCCACCACCTACGACGTCGTCGGCACCGCCTCCATCGTCGAAGAAGGCGACAACGACGACACCAACTGACCAGCGAATCTCCACGCCAATCAGTCTGGCTCGCGAAATTCCAGCGATGAAAACCTGCAACCTCCAGCTTGCCGAGACTTACTCGAAGCTCCCCTCTTACTCTTCGAAACGCCGTGTGACGCGCGCATAGGAAGCTCTTCCTCGCGCATCGGCTTATTCCAGACAAACGACTGTGCAGTAGTGATTTGAGAGCGTATAGTCTCGTGCTGCTGTGAGTAGCACTTGGATGTCTCACTCTGAGAGGAGAAACGACAATGAAAACAAGGACCCTCTTTTTATCTTTGGCGCTGTGCTTTATCGCAACAGCCGTGTGTCTTGCCCAGAACCCAAACATGGGCACCTGGAAATTCAATGAAGCCAAATCGAAGGTCGCTGCGGGACTCATGAAAAACTCAACACTCGTCTACGAGGCCCAGGGTGACGACGTGAAAGTGACCTCGGATGGCACCAGGGATGGCAAGCCACTCCACACCGAGTGGACGGGCAAGTTCGACGGCAAGGATTACCCCGTCACCGGCGATCCCTCTGTAGACACGCGGGCGTACTCAAAGGTCGACGACCATACATTGGCCGTAGCCAGCAAGAAGGATGGCAAAGTGGTAATGAGCGGTCGCATTACCGTCTCAGCAGACGGCATGACGCGCACAGGACACATGACAGGAACCGACTCGTCCGGCAAGAAAGTATCCAGCACCGCGGTGTACGACAAGCAGTAACGACCACCTGTGACTCGACACAAGATTAGCTATCTGTGTCCACCAACACCCCAGGGAGATGGCCGCTTCTCTCCTGGGCCTATCTCCCAGCTCCTCAACTCCGCCCGATAAAGCCGCAATATCGGCTCCCGCTGCGCCGCGTATCTGCTAAAAATAAATGGACACCGGCAGAAAGGACGCGCTCGTGAGACTCCTCATCGCTTTCATCCTTCCCTGGCTGACGTTCTTCACCATCGGCCGGCCCTTCGCCGGCGTAGTGTGCCTTTTCCTGCAGATCACCCTTCTCGGCTGGATACCCGCCACCATCTGGGCCGTCTACGCTCTCAGTCAGTACAAAACCGACCAGAAGATCCACCGCGCACTTGGTCACCGCTAAGCCCCTCGGCTCTGCTTCACCGAACGCTCAAAACGACTACGGAGAACCCCACATGAGGGTCATGCGCCTTGCAGATTCCAGCGAGTCACCAAAGTTGGTCGAAGCCTCCATCCCCCAGCCCCAGCCCGGCTCCGGTGAGGTCCTCATCCGCGTCGCCGCCGCCGGAACCATCCGCACCGAGCTAGGCTGGTACCCCCACACCCACCTGAAGTCCGGCGAGCCCCGCCAAAACGCCATCCCCGCCCACGAGTTCGCCGGAACCGTCGTCGCCATCGGCGAAGGCGTCACTGACTTCGCCCTCGATGAGCACATCTACGGCATGAACGACTGGTTCGCCGAAGGCGCTCTCGCCGAGTACTGCCTCACCACGCCCAACGCCATCGCCCCCGCGCCCCGCACCCTCACCCCCACCCAGGCCGCCACCGTTCCCATCAGCGCCCTCACCGCCTGGCAGGGACTCTTCGACCGCGGCCACCTCCAACCCGGCCATCGAGTCCTCGTCCACGGCGCCGCCGGCTCCGTCGGCCTCTTCGCCGTCCAGATCGCGCATCTCCACGGCGCCCACGTCACCGCCACCGCCTCCGGACACGACACCGTCTTCGCCCGCGAGCTCGGCGCGCCGCAGCTCATCGACTATCACTCCACCCGCTTCGAAGACGTGCTCCACGACCCCTTCAACATCATCTTCGACACCGTCGGCGGCGACATGCTCCTCCGCTCGCTTCCGCTCCTCAAGACCGGCGGCGTCGCCGTCACCGTCTCCTCCACCAATGAGAACTCCACCGACGAGCGCATTAAAAAAGCCTTCTTCATCGTCGAGCCCAATCAGCGCCAGCTCATGGAGATCGCCGCCCTCATCGACACCTACAAGCTCCGCAGCTGGGTCAAGGCCGTCCTTCCGCTCTGCCAGGCCAATGATGCCTACACCACCCAGATCCCCGGCCACGGCAAGGTCGTCGTCACCGTCAACCCTCCCGCCGCCTGAGCATCACCATCACGCATGATGATCGATCAGCGGCTTCAGCAGCTTCTCCAGCCCGTTCCACGAGATCTGCACCCCGATGCACAGCAGGATGAACGCAATCACCCGCTGAATCCCCTGCACGGTTGAAGGCGCAATCTTGCTGGTGATCTGCGGAGCATACCCGTAGCACCAATACACCAGCACCGCCAGCACCAGCACCGCAATCATCAGCCCCGTACGCGCCAGAACATTCTCCGTCAACGTAGAGCCCCCCGCATGCGCGCTCAGCGTCAGCATCACCACCAGGCACCCCGGCCCCGCCGTTATCGGAAACATCAGTGGGTAAAACGTCTTCGTCGACCAGCTCTCTGAGCCATCCTGACTAGCGGCCTGCGCCCCTGCCGTCTCCTTCTCCTTATCGCTGTCCGGCTGGTTCAGCATCGACCAGCCGATCGAAGCCACCACCATACCTCCCGCAAACTGCACAATCGAGATCGACACCCCAAAGAACGACAGCAGGTACGATCCGATCAGCTCGATCACGGCAAAGAACAGCACCATGTTGATCGCAATCTGCCGCGCCAGCGACTTATAGACCGCAGGCGGCTGAAGCCCCACCAGGCCAAGAAACACCAGAGCCGTGCCGAATGGATTCACCACCGGCAACAGCGCGCTGAAGCCAAGCGCAAAGTGCTCCCACAATACCCCCACAGGGTCCTCCGCTCAACCGCAATCAAAACTCCCTGCAACCATACCGCACATTCGCCCGCCGCCGCCCGTCGCCCGGTATCTCCGCCGCGCCGTATCATCGCCCCATGGACTCCTTCGACGACCTCCTTCGCCAGGCCGAGCTCGCCCACGGCCACCTCTGCGCCGGACAGATCCTCGGCGTCCGCCTCGCCATGCTGGGCTGCCAGCGCCTCGGCATCTCCGAACCCCGCACCACCGACCGCAGGCGCCTCGTCACCTTCATCGAGATCGACCGCTGCGCCACCGACGCCATCGCCGTCGTCACCGGCTGCCGCCTCGGCAAGCGAGCCCTCAAGTTCCGCGACTGGGGAAAAATGGCCGCCACCTTCGTCGACTTGGCCTCTCCGCTGACAGACCTGAACGCAGCACCCGGACCCCTCGCAGACACCACCCCCACCTACAAAGGCATCCGCATCGCCGCGCTCGAATCTTCCAAGCAGCGAGCCCGCGAACTCTACCCCCACATCGAACACAAGAACCAGCAGCAGATGCTCGCCTACCGCAATCTCCCCGACTCCGACCTCTTCGCCGAACAATGGGTCCGCGTCCCCCTCCACCCCCGCGAGATGCCCGGCTACAAATCCCCGCGCATCGCCTGCGCCCTCTGCGGCGAGGGCATCAACTACGACCGCAACGCCACCACCCCCACCGGCGAGATCCTCTGCCAGTCCTGCGCCGCCCCCGAAGCCCGCTACTACCTCCCGCTGCCATAGTCCGGAAGCACACAAAGGGGCCGGCGCGGATCCCTCCGCAACCGGCCCACTTCAACCGCTCAAAAAACCTTACCGGCGATTCCAGTCACGATCGCGCCATCCGTCGTGGCGATAGCGATGTTCACGCTCCCACGCCTCGCGCCGCTCATGCTCCAGCCAAGCCTGACGCCGTTCGTAGGCCTCGCGCCGTTCCCGCTCATAGCGAAGCCGAGCATAGTAGTCAGGACCGTACCCATACCCATACGCCGGAGCGGCATATCCGTATGCAGGAGTTCCCACCTGCACGCCAACGCTCCACGTCTGCGCCTGCGCCTTCGCCCCTCCCGCCAGCGCAATCGCGCCGCCGAGAAGCCCAGCCATCATCACCTTCGCAACCATCGACTTCAGAGTGGCCTTCATACCAACCTCCTCACTACATCCACACTGAACACTCATTCAATCGACCGGTTGCGCGCAACTTTTTGCCACCCCCGTGTTGCTCCCACCCCAGGCAGCAGCGCTCGGCCCACGCAGCTACCGCCCGCGCTCCCGCACCCCACCCTCACCCGCAATCAACACCATCTCCGCATACCCCAGAAACAACCCATGCTCCACCACACCAACAATCCCATCCAGCTTCTTCGCCATCGCCGCCGGGTCTTCAATCATCACCCCCGAGCAGTCCAGAATCAGGTTCCCCTCATCCGTGATGTACTGCGACCCATCCTTGTTCCCCCGCACCTTCGGCGTGAATCCAATCCCCTCCAGCTCCCGCCGAACCAGCGGCTCCGCCATCGGAATCACCTCCACCGGCAGCGGAAACCTCCCCAGCTTCTCCACCACCTTCGACTCGTCCACCACCACCACAAACCGCTTCGACGCGCTCGCCACAATCTTCTCCCGCAGCAGCTTCCCTCCACCGCCCTTAATCAGAGCGAAGCCCAGAGCCAGCCCCGGCGCAACCTCATCCGCTCCATCCACCGTAAGGTCCAGGCTCTTCGTCTCTTCAAAGTTCGTAAACGGAATCCCATAGCTCCGCCCCAGCCGCTCGCTGTCCTCCGAACTCGCAATCGCGCCTCCCAGCTTCAGCTCGCCGCGCTGCACCTTCTCGCCCAGCAGCCGGATCCACATCGTCGCCGTCGACCCCGACCCCAGCCCCACCATCATCCCCGGCTTGACCAGTGCCAGCGCCCTCTCGGCCACCTCCATCTTCAACCGGTCCTGCTCTGCCTTCTCCATCGCCATGCGCAAACTCCCTTCAGCCTTCCAAGATAAAGCCTTGCAGCCTTCGCCGCTCAACACCGATCAAGCAACGAAACGTCTCCGCGCCCCCTCTCATTAACCGCATGTTCATCGTCCTTTAACATTCGACACCGGAGACCTCGTGCAGAAAAGATCCCTTTCCGACCCCACCCATCTCAGTCCCATCGACAAAAAGAGCAACCTCTTCCAGGTCATCGTCGAGACCCCTCGGAACAGCCGCAACAAGTACGCCTTCGACCCCGACCAGCAGATCTTCACCCTCCGCAAGGTCCTCCCCGCCGGCATGACCTTCCCCTACGACTTCGGCTTTCTCCCCCGCACCCTCGCCGGCGACGGCGACCCCATCGACGTCCTCGTCCTCATGGACGAACCCGCCGTTCCCGGCTGTCTCATCTGCTCCCGTCTCATCGGAGTCATCGAGGGCGAGCAGATCGAAGGCAAAAAGCGCATCCGCAACGACCGCCTCCTCGCCGTAGCCGACGCCACCCACCTCTACGCCAACGTCCGGAAGCCCGAGGACCTGCCCCAACGCTTCCTCAACGAGCTCGAGGCCTTCTTCGTCAACTACCACCACCTCGAAGGAAAGGAGTACAAGCTCCTCGGCTCCAAGGGCTCCGCCGCCGCGCTCGCCTTCGTCAAAAAAGCCGAGAAGGCGGCCTGACCATGCGTGACCTCCTGCTTCGTTTCCTCATCGGCGGAACGGTCGTCAGCCTCTTCGCCATCCTCGGCGACATCTTCCGGCCCAAATCCTTCGCCGGACTCTTCGGAGCCGCGCCCTCCATCGCCCTTGCCACCCTCGGCCTCACCGTCGCCAGCCACGGCCGCGAATACGCCGCCATCGAGGCTCGCTCCATGCTCGCCGGAGCCGCAGCCTTCTTCCTCTACGTCTCCATCGTCAGCTTCGTCCTCATGCGCTACCGCCCACCCACCTGGAGACCCACCATCGGCCTCATGCCCGTCTGGTTCGCCACAGCCTTCGGACTCTGGGCCGTCTTCCTGAGAGGAAGTCAATGAGCAGCACTTAACCAGACGTCATTCTGAGCGGAGCACTTTTTGTGGCGTCATTCCTGAGCGCAGCAACTTATTAATGGGCGTCATTCCGAGCGCAGCGAGGACCCCCCCCCCCGCATTTCGCTCGAAGCGCCGACAACGCAAACCGGAGCTGCAAGGCCGAAAAACAGCCGCTACAAAACCACCATGAGCATCCAGATCAACCTCGACTCCCTCCGCACCACCAAACTCCACGAGTACGCCGTCCGCTTCCTCTTCGGCGGCCTCATCACCGTCGCCACCGGCCTCATCGCCAAAAAGTACGGCCCGGTCGTGGCCGGACTCTTCCTCGCCTTCCCCGCCATCTTCCCCGCCGGCGCCACCCTCATCGCCAAACACGAAAAGGAGCGCAAACAAAAGGCAGGCTACGACGGCACCCGCCGGGGACGCGCAGCCGCAGCAGCCGACGCCGTCGGAGCCTCGCTGGGCTGCATCGCCCTCCTCGCCTTCGCCCTCACTGTCTGGCGGCTCCTCCTCTCCACCCCACCCTGGCTGACCCTGTTACTCGCGGCCATCGCCTGGGCCGCCACCGCCACCCTCCTCTGGAACCTCCGCCGCAAACTCTAGCCACCCCCGAAACTGTCATTCCGACCGCCTTCCAAGATAAAGCGACTCTTCATCCTGCTTGGGGCAATCCAGAGGAATTCGGAGTTCTTATTCCGCACGAAGTGCTATTAAAGGATCGACACCTGCGGCGCGCCCGGCGGGGACAACGCTCGCTGCCAATGCAACCGCTCCCACTCCCAGGACGGCGGCAAGATAACTCACCGCATCGAGTGCCGTGACGCCGTAGAGAGAAGACGCGAGAGCGCGACCCACCAGAATTGCAAGAGGAACGCCCATCAACACTCCGGCCGCGGTGAGCAATAGGCTGTCTTTCAGGATCATCCAGACCACTTGTTCACGCCGGGCGCCCACGGCCATGCGCACGCCGATTTCGGCCGTCCGCATGTTCACGCGATAGGCAAGCGTTCCGTAAAGCCCAGTGGCCACCAGGACAATCGCCAAAATGCCGAAGAATCCAGCCAGCCGTGCAAAGAGAATTTGTCCGGAGATGGTCAGGTCATATTGCGCGCGCTGGGTCATGGGCCGTATCAGCGGCAGGTTCGGATCCAACTG
>NZ_JQKI01000018.1:0-1316 GCF_000745965.1 Edaphobacter aggregans DSM 19364
CCAAGTTCAACTGGGTACTCTCCAACTTACTGGCGCTCCTGCGGCAACAGCTCTTTGTCCACCGTGATCTCTGGCTGTGGATCGACCAACCCTTTCAGCTCCGCCCCCGCCAGCCTTTGAGCAACTGCCATTATCCTTGACATAACTTGGACAGCAGAACCTTCACTCAATCTCGAACGACGGAGAAATAAGTCTACCCACCTCAAATAACTTAGACAGCAGCCTCAATCCCAGAGCCCTTCCGCCCCCCGGTTTCCGGCGCCCTACCTGAACTCCAACAGGCGCTCGCGCTCTCCCTTTATCCCTATGTCTTCAGCCTTTGTCCAATTCCATTCCTGCTAATTTGGACGGCAGTGAAATTTTCTATAACTTCAGATATGAGCAGTTCCTTACGTAAATCTATTAGTTACTCGGCAGTTACTTACATAAACCTATTAGTCTGAGCGACCAGGTCACAGCCTGTCTCTCCACAGGAGCGCGAGCGCTCAAGTTCGTGAAGGAGCAACGCATCAGAGAAAGGTCCATGAGAGACGGCACAGTGGGCGAATGTGATCGCCGCCATGGTCGATGAGTCAGGTAAGTCCTCAATACTCATACCTCGCAGGATTGGGTAGAAATCAGGATTGGATGCCCGTTCATCATTGAGCACAAGCAGTCGCACCTCATCAAGTAGCTGAGGACTGAAGAAACGGTCCATCGCCATTCTCTGGTCGACGGAAAGCGAGATGGCGGTATGAATATATCCGTTTCGCTGCGTCCCGATGTAGTTAGCTACGAGGTTTGGCCGGATGTGCATCGTCGATTAGCTCCGCGATGCGCACCACTCGCACCACTGCTGCGTTGCCGAACAGCGCATACGAAGGTTCGACAGCTACGAGATTGCTCTGACGGCGTATAAGAATGAGGATTATATGAGAAGGCGCTGGCGAGACGGATTTTCGGATTGCGGAGGGGGCTTGAGGGGAGTCATGTGGTTGAGAACCTTATTTCTGGCGAGCTTGTATGTCTTTGGCTGCGTGGCGGCGCTGGGTCAGAGGCCGGTGTATCAGCTGCGCATCTACAAGCTGCATGCCGGGAATGAGCAGCACTTCCACGAACGCTTCAGCGAGCAGTGCATGCCGATCATGCGGCGATACGGCTTCGATATCGTATTTACGAGCGAGACAGGAGAGGCCGGGCACAAGGAGTTTGTCTATCTGCTGCGCTGGAAGGATCGCGAGGCGCAGAACGCGGCGTGGAAGAGGTTTCTTGCGGACCCTGAGTGGATCGAGATCAAGAAGGTGACGGCGGCGAGATGGGGTGACCTGGTGGACGAG
>NZ_JQKI01000018.1:1326-2334 GCF_000745965.1 Edaphobacter aggregans DSM 19364
GCCTCAATCCCAGAGCCCTTCCGCCCCCCGGTTTCCGGCGCCCTACCTGAACTCCAACAGGCGCTCGCGCTCTCCCTTTACCCCTATGTCTTCAGTCTTTGTCCAATTCCATTCCTGCTAATTTGGACGGCAGTGAAAGGGACTGTATTGCAGGTATCCAGGCACTCGCACCAAACTTGATCAGTTGGGTACGCGTGTGCAGTGTCATCACTAGTCCCAAGGCCAGACCGGACGAAAGGATGAGCGGCAACGAGCGCCAGCCCTGGTCTGCAACTTCTAGGTATACGTAAAACAGCTCGAAAGGCGCACGGAACGCGTCTGTAATCACGCGCAGAGCGAATAACGCTCCGCTGCCAATCGTTTCGAAACTTTTCATCAACGGATTTGCTCTCCTCTCTGACATACGCCGCGAGGCCGAGCGTCCGGTTCATCCTCAGTTGGCGCTGACCAATCAGCATAACCACCATCTGGATATCTAATGACGATAGATCGGCAACTCGCAGAGGGCTGTGAAAGCATCACTCCACCGAGATTCTCCTGAAGCGGAAGAAGCGCAGGCACTGTGTGCGTGTCGGATCGCCGCGGCCGGTGTTGAGCGGCGCCGACCAAGAGTGGGCCCTGGATTTCGTTCCGATGTGCTTGCGCAGGACGTGGGATTCGCGTGCTGAGCGTCGTCGATGCCTTTACGCGGGAGTGTCTGGCGTTGGAAGTGGACACCGGACTCGCCAACCGGCGTGTGATGCGGGGCACTGCTCCGGCGGCGGGCTAAATCTATAGTGTCCCCTCTGCGGAGTTAGGGGGCAGGTCGGGTAAGTTCAATGGGCCGTCGGACCTCAGCCGAAGTTTCGAGTAGAAGAATCATGAGATCGAACTATCTCTTACTGGTCCTGACGCTGCACTGGACCGCATCCGTGCACCTGATCCCCACCAGTGACGTCTCCAACCAGATTTCGACAGCAGGCTACGAAGCCAGCGGCACAAGCAATATGAAGTTTATGATGAACGGTG
>NZ_JQKI01000018.1:2344-132319 GCF_000745965.1 Edaphobacter aggregans DSM 19364
AACGCGGCGTGGAAGAGGTTTCTTGCGGACCCTGAGTGGATCGAGATCAAGAAGGTGACGGCGGCGAGATGGGGTGACCTGGTGGACGAGGTTCACGACCGCTCGCTGGATCTGTTGCCTTATACGCCTAAGCCGTCTCAGGTGCCTTGAAGCGGTTCGAGCTTCGCTCGAATGCCCACCTTAGACGCTTCGCGCCGAAGATGGGGCACCCGTTCGTTGGTTCAGCGCCAGATGTGGGCCACCCGTCCGGATGCAGGGGCCTGCGGAGTTGGCGACTGATATGCGAGGGTGTCACCGGGCAAGAGAGCAAGAATGCAGAGAATCGTCCACACAGATCGGGACACTGCGCCCTTCGAATACATAGGCACCTCCCCTGTCTTCGTACGGAGTGCGGCCCTCGCCAGATCGGCTTCGGGCCTTCGAAGCTATGATCCCAGCTTTCCGGAATGGCAGAGAGTACTTCCCGGGATGTCAATGTTAGGGAGGACATTCCCGGGAGGTCTACTAGTAAAACCCCTAGTTGCATCGGGGGCAGCGAAGCACTACCCCCCGTACTTTTTTGTGCAAAGTCTTCAAAGATTTAGAGTTAGGTCTCGACTTCGGTTCGGGCTGCGGGTTTGAAGTGTGCTAAATAGCGAAAGCCCCGGGGATCTCCGGGGCTTTGTGGTTCTTCTTACTTATTTAAAGTGTAGCGGATTGGAGGTAATTAATCGGCAACTTGTTTCTCTTTTAGTTTCAGGGAGTTGCGCGATATTGGGGCTTGACAGGTTTTAATGGATTGCCTCGGCCGGTCGAGGGGGTATTCATGTGGTTGAGAGCGTTGTTGATGGCGGGTTTGTGGGTCTTCGGGTGCGCGGCGGCGTGGGCACAGAGGCCGGTGTATCAGCTGCGCATCTACAAGCTACACGCCGGAAATGAGCCGCACTTCCACGAACGCTTCAGCGAGCAGTGCATGCCGATCATGCGGCGCTATGGCTTCGATATCGTGTTCACGAGCGAGACGGGAGAGCCCGGGCACAAGGAGTTTGTCTATCTGCTGCGATGGAAGGATCGCGATACGCAGAACGCGGCGTGGAAGAGGTTTCTTGCGGACCCTGAGTGGATCGAGATCAAGAAGGTGACGGCGGCGAGATGGGGTGACCTGGTGGACGAGGTTCAGGACCGTTCGCTGGATTTGTTGCCTTATACGCCTAAGCCTTCTCAGGTGCCTTGAACTAACTCTGCTGGCTACGAGGCCGCTCTGGCTGCGTATGAGAGTGAGGATTATAAGAAGGCGCTGGCGGTGCTTGGGCCTGAGGTGGAGAGGGATCTTCGGATTGCTGAGGGGGCCCAGGTTCGAGCTTCGCTCGAATGCCCACCTTAGGCGCTGCGCGCCGAAGATGGGCCACCCCATCTGTGGTTGGGTTAGATGTGGGCCACCCGTCCTTTATACAAATGTTTCGTCGAGCAAGTGTTGAAGAACCGTCTCTTGATAGTTCGTCTTGTAAACATCTTTGAAATACTTAAAATGTCCACTAAATTCTTGCACCCATTGATCAAGAATCACGAGTTTCTGTTTCGAATACATTCTTCGAAACATCGTGAACGATTGCTGCTTATTCAACTCAAGTACTTGCATGTCGTTCAAGATGGGTTGATTCAAAAGTTTGTCTGAAATCCGGAGGCAACGGGGCCTTTTTTCTTGCTTTCCTCGTCGTATGCGAGCGCTACGGCTTCAATTCTGGTGCCATTTACTTCGCCTACTTTTATGCTGTACTCAATTGCTCGTTTCAATTCGATAACGATATGATTCGCTGAATATTTTTGCTCTCTTCCGCGTTGAAGGTTCAGCTCAAATTGACCGTGTAAACTCCGAACGCCAACATTCTCGGGTATTTCGTAAAACACCTCGCGCCGCTGGTTGAAATAGTGAAATAGTAGTCAAACTTTTCAAATTTGAGCTTTTGCACTAGTGGCCAACAGTGTTTTTCCTCTTGCGATGAAAAAACACGGAAGATTGTAAGAGCTCGTCCCAGTTCGTCATACAGTGAGGCTTCCGCTCTCCTAGCGTCTAGTCTTCTAAGGTGACGTATCTTCATGGGTTCGAGAACAAATGCGGAAATAAGACCAAGTGTGACGCCAACGCCTACGCTCAGAATTGTCTTGAGCCATTCAGACATCAATTCCTCCACTTACGATTATTCGTTGTCGTAACAAGAAGCCCCGCCGGACGGCGGGGCTGTTCTTGCGCGCGAAGCGCGTTTCGCCGTCCCGCGAAGGACTAGCTGCAGCCGCTGGTGCTTCCGCACTCCATGCAGCGGTAGCAGCTTCCGTTGCGGGTCATGATGGCTCCGCAGGTGGAGCAGCTTGGGGCATCTCCCATGTCGTACATCGACTTCATGGCGTTGGCTGCGTGGTAGACGCCGCGATCCTCTAAAGACAGGTTGTCAGTTGCAGGTTGCAGGTTGCTAGTTGGGTCGGGGGCTATGCCGTGCTGTGGGGGTCTGGTGGTGTAGTAGTCAACCGCAGATCCTTCGACTCCGGCTGCGCCTCCGCTCAGGATGACACCTCTTTCCTCACCCGAGGAGGAGGCGTTGAGTGATGGGACGACTCGGCTGCCCGGGCTGGCGATGTGGCCAGTGACGGGAACTGTGGTCGCGGGCTGCTGGGGGGCGAGGTTGGCGAAGAGGGAGAGCTGGGTTCCGGAGAGGAAGCGGATCTGGAGCCAGCGGAAGATGTAGTCCATGATCGACTTGGCGTAGCCGATCTGCTCGTTGCCGGTCCAGCCGGAGGGCTCGAAGCGGGTGTGGGCGAACTTCTCGCAGAGGACGCGGAGCGGGACGCCGTGCTGGAGGGCGAGCGAGACTGCCGTGGCGAAGGAGTCCATGAGTCCGGAGACGGTGGAGCCTTCCTTGGCCATGCGGATGAAGATCTCGCCGGGCTGGCCGTTGGGGTAGAGGCCGACGGTGATGTAGCCCTCGTGTCCGGAGAGGCCGAACTTGTGGGTGATGGAGGCGCGCTCGGCGGGGAGACGGTGACGGACGGCGCGGGGCGGAGCCTGGGCGTCGGCGGCGTCGGCGTTCTGGCTGGCGGCCTCGGTGATGGCGAGGATCTGCTGCTCGAGAGCGTTGATGCGCTGCTGCGCGGCTGCCTTGGCGGCGGCGACAGCTTCTTCGATTTCAACGGTGCCGGCAGCTACGGGCGAGGCGGTGGCGTTCTCCTTCTGGGCCTTGCCATCGGCGCCGGAGACGTTGAGCGGCTGGGAGCCCTTGGAGTTGTCGCGGTAGATGGCGACGGCCTTGAGGCCCTGGCGCCAGGACTCGATGTAGGCCTCTGCAATGTCATCCACAGACGCGTCCTGGGGGAGGTTGACGGTCTTCGAGATGGCTCCGGAGAGGAAGGGCTGGGTGGCGGCCATCATCTTGATGTGGCCCATGTAGTGGATGGAGCGAGTGCCCTTGGAGGCCTTGAAGGAGCAGTCGAAGACGGCGAGGTGCTCGGGGCGAACGCCGGGCGCGCCCTCGATGGTTCCGGTGGCGTCGATGTAGGAGACGATGGCGTCGACCTCAGCGTTCGAGTAGCCGAGCTTGAAGAGGGCCGAGGGGACGGTGTTGTTGACGATCTTGATCATGCCGCCGCCGACGAGCTTCTTGAACTTGACGAGGGCGAGGTCGGGCTCGATGCCGGTGGTGTCGCAGTCCATCATGAAGCCGATGGTGCCGGTGGGGGCGAGGACGGTGACCTGGGAGTTGCGGTAGCCGAAGCGCTCGCCGTGGGCGAGGCCTCCGTCCCAGGAGTCGCGCGAGGCTTCGATGAGCTCGTCGAGCTGCGGAGCGACGAAGGGCTCGGCGGAGTCGAAGGAGGCGCCGATGCGGTTGACCTCGGCGCGATGCATGCGGATGACGTCGAGGAAGGGCTCGCGGTTGACGTAGAAGCCGGGGCAGGCACCTCCGGCGATGTGCGCCTGCTGGGTGAGCGGCGTGGCTGCTCCGAGCGGCGGGCAGAGTTCGGCAATGCGCGAGGACTGCCAGTAGGCGTCGCCGCAGAGGATGGAGGTGACGGTGGCGGCGAAGTCGCGGCCGGCGTCGGAGTCATACGGCAGGCCGAAGGCCATCAGGAGCGCGCCGAGGTTGGCGTAGCCGAGGCCGAGTGGGCGGTAGTCGTGCGAGTTCTTGGCGATGGACTCGGTGGGGTAGCCGGCGGCGTCGACGATGATCTCCATCGCGGTGGTGACGATGGCGATGCCGTGACGGTAGCTGGCGATGTCGAACTGGCCTCCCGGAGTGAGGAACTTCAGGAGATTGAACGACGCGAGGTTGCAGGCCGAGTCGTCGAGGAACATGTACTCGGAGCAGGGATTGGAGGCGTTGATGCGGCCCGAGTTCTTGCTCGTGTGCCAGCGGTTGATGGTGGTGTCGTACTGCATGCCAGGGTCGCCGCACTGCCAGGTGGCCTCGGCGATTTTGTTCATGATGTCGCGGGCGCGGTACTCCTTGACGGGAGTGCGGTGCTTGACGGTGCGGGTGACGAAGGTGGCGTCGGCCTCGACGGCGGTCATGAACTCGTCGGTGACGCGCACGGAGTTGTTGGCGTTCTGGAAGAAGATAGAGCTGTAGGCCTCGGAGTCAGGGCCGGAGCCGTCGTAACCTGCCTGGATCAGGGTGTAGGCCTTGGCCTCTTCCTTCTGCTTGCACTCGATGAAGTCGAGGATGTCGGGATGGTCGACGTTGAGGATGACCATCTTGGCGGCGCGGCGCGTCTTGCCGCCGGACTTGATGACGCCGGCGAAGGCGTCGAAGCCGCGCATGAAGGAAAGCGGGCCGGAGGCGGTGCCACCACCGGAGAGGGTCTCCATTGATCCGCGGATGCTGGAGAGGTTGGAGCCAGTGCCCGATCCCCACTTGAAGAGCATGCCCTCGGTCTTGGCGAGGTTGAGGATGGAGTCGAGCGAGTCATTCACCGAGTTGATGAAGCAGGCCGAGCACTGCGGCTTCTTGTAGCCGGTGACGGAGAACTCGACGGCGCAGGTGTGCGGGTTCCAGTGCCAGTTCTGCGCGTCTGAGTTGGGCTCGAGGCGATCGCAGCCGACGTTGAACCAGACGGGCGAGTTGAAGGCGACCTTCTGGTTGAGCAGGAGGTGACAGAGCTCAGCGTAGAAGGTGTCGGCGTCGGCGGTCGAGGCAAAGTAGCCGCCCTCCATGCCCCAGTCGCGGATGGACTCGGCGACGCGGATGACGAGCTGGCGGACGCCGGTCTCGCGCTCGTCGGTGCCGAGCTGACCGTGGAGATACTTGGAGGCGACGATGTTGGTCGCGGTCATGGACCAGTCGGCGGGGACCTCGACGTTCTTCTGCTCGAAGATGACCTTGCCCTTGAAGTCCTGGATGACGGCGTCGCGAAGCTCCCAGACGATCTCGTCGAAGGGCGAGACGCCGGGGCGAGTGAAGTGGCGCGAGAAGGTAAGTCCCGGAGCGCGCTTGGCGGAGGTGGAGGTCTGGTAAGAGGCTTGGGCGCTGGTGGTCTGGTTGGGAATGGTCGCCATGGGGAGGTTTCTCCTTCTCGTTCTGAATTGGATGCCCGGAGCGGCAGATCCTCCGGGGGGTGCTGGCCCAGACTCACGATCAAGGTGAGAGCGCGAGAGCGGGGCGAAATCTAAAATTTTGGGCTCCAGAGCGCTGGCTGGTTGAGGCCGGCCGGGAAGCTGGCGGCGACCTGAGTCGAACGGGCTGAAGTCATGCGGAACTGCTTTCGGGGTTGGCGGGGTACTTCTATGGTGCCTACGTCTCCCCTTGCAGTCGTGAAAGTACCGCCCCTTATGGGGTGTGTCAAGTATAAAGCACAACATGTAGTGTTGGCTGTGGGAATACCCCTGTTTACACGGTGTTCATTGAAAAGAATCGACGGAAATCCATGATTCTGCTGTGGAAGTCGCGAAATCGGCGCTTTTGGGGCGGGAATCGGCGACGTCTTTTTGCAGGGATTTTCCGGCCAACGGGTACAGCTTTCGGTGCACTTGTTAAGGGTAGGGGCCGGAGGGGTAAACCGCAAGGCGCAGGAGTAGTGCAGAGCCTGTGGATGGGGGTGGAAGGGGTGGAAAAACGGGACATAACTGCGTGCCACCCTCTTCGCAGGATCGACCTAGGGCCGATTTTGCGGCGGCGAGGTTTTCGGCCGTTCCGGCACGTGGCGGTCGAGCCAGGCGAGGACTCGTTCGGAGCGGGCGTAGTGTTGGCCGAGGCGGCGGTAGCTTTCGAACTGGGACTCGGAGAACCACTGGTCGGCGGTGGAGGTGTTGGGGAAGGTGGGGTTCTCTTTGCGGAAGTTGACGAGGTCGGCGGGGAGGTCGCGGGTGTAGGCGGACTTGATGTAGAGGACTTGGCCAGTGGCTCCGTTGGAGTAGCGGATGGTTCCGGCGATGCAGTTCTGGGGGCTGGCCGGGGGGTCGCCTGTGGGCTCGAGCAGCGTGAGGTCGATGGTGATCTCGGCGCCGTGGTCGATGCGGCACTTGCGGATGGCCATGCCGATGCCCTGGAAGGAGAGGTCAGCGTCCTGCTCGGCGTCGCAGATGACGATGGTGGAGCAGTGGCGGCGCACGAGTTCGTACAGCCCCATGTTTTCGAAGTGGCCACCGTCGGTGAGGTAGACGAAGGCGGCCGCGTCGTTGACCGTGCCGAATAGCTCGGCGGCGAGATAGAAGAGTCCGAACCACGGCGAGGAGGGATTGCTGAGGCGGGCGCGCAGGCGGAAGCGTTTGTGGCGCGGGTTGCGAATCCAGAGGCCGAGCCGGACGTTAAAGATGGTCAGCAGGAAGGCCATGGTCGGGCTGGAGTGAAACCCCCAGTTGGGGCTCATGGCGGCGCCGGAGGTGGCGACAGCGGTGGCCATGCGCGGGCCTCCGTCCTGGTAGGCGAAGCTGCGGGTGGGGGTGAAGCCGTTGAACTGGATGCGGTCGGAGTCGGTCTCGGTCCAGCCTACGTCGTAGCCGCAGTAGAGCGGGGTGAAGATGAAGGATGCGCCTTTGCGCTCCTGGTAGGCGAGGTCCTGGCCGAAGGAGAGGTTGAGGGTGGTGTTGAAGATGGGGAACGGTCCTTCGTAGGTGGGCGGCTGGGGTTCGGGGAGGCGGGGGTTAGGGCCGCAGGACGGCGCCCAGAGGGAGCGAAGGGCAGGCGCGTTGAAGCGGACGGGGAGAAGATCGACGAGGCGAAAGCGTTTGTCGCTGGCGGCGAATCCAGTGAAGCGGTTGGCGCGGCGATCGGGGTTGCTGGCGCCGGCGTAGCAGCGTGCGATGCGGTCGCGGTAGAAGGCGTGGAGCGAGAACTCGTTGATGTCGATGCGCCAGCCGAAGAGGACAGCCGCGCCGGCGAGGACACCGAGAAGGACGAGGAAATCGAAGTGCGGCAGGATCTGGTTGCCGAGGCGTGCTTCGATCACCAGGAGCGCCTTCTCGACTACCCAGGAGAGTGTGAGGACGAGGCCGGCGATGAAGACCGGAGGCCCGATAAGGATGAGCTTGTCGAGCACGGCAGTGAGCGTCGGCCGCTGTTGTCCGCCCTTTCCCGCGGTTCCGCTGGTCAAGCTGCTCTTGCCGGCCAGTACGCTGGCGAGCGTTGTGCCGATCCATCCGAGCCAGAGCGGCTTGCCGACGTGGGCGACGTGAAAGAGCCAGGAGACGAGGCCGGGGCCCAGGAGCGAGCTTCCGGTGAAGGCGAACCAGACGATGCAGGTGAGGAAGCTCCAGGCGCGCAGGCGGGCGAACCACTCGCGAACGGACTCGTCGACGAGGTTGCCGACGAGGCCGCCGGCGATCTCGATCGAAACGAAGACGACGGTGACTCCGGCCCAGGGAAGCAGAGGGATGGCCGCGCGGGTGACGTCTTCGAGCGGAAGGAAGAAGGAGGCCACGAAGATGACGAGGCGCGAGAGATTGATCAGCACGTAGGCGCAGCCCACGGCCCCGGCCATGCCGAGCAGGACGATCAGCCGCCTCCAGTTTCGCGGGATGGAGCGCGCTGCGGAGAGCACGAGCAACGCGATGCCGGCCAGCATGGAGGTAAAGACCCAGGAGGTGGAGGTGTCCTCATCGAAGTGATGGAGGATGCTCCACCAGTGGAAGGAGTAGGCGCTCTGCCATGCGCGGAGGTTGTCGAGCGCATCGGGTTCTCCGGGCGGCGGGAGTGTGGGCTTGGCGGGGTCGGTCGTCTTCGGCGCGGTCTTCGGAGCGAGTCGATGAAGGTGGCTGATGTAGTGGCGCGTGCTGGCCGGAACGATGCCGGTGTTGCGCGGCCAGTCCACGATGTCGACGACGCGAGCGTCGAAGTCCGGCAGGCGGACGCCGCTCCAGAAGGAAGCTCGGTAGAGGTACGGGCAGAGGGCGAGGACGGAGATGACGATGGGGAGATAGACGAGGCCCATGACTCCAATCTGCCCGAGGCCACGCTCCTCCTGCGGATTGCAGTGCGCTGCGGGAGGGTGCGTCATCTGCGTGAAGAAGATGACTCCGGAGGCGAAGAGGAAGCCGACGAAGATGATGGACGCCGTGACGAAGCCGTGGTCGAGCAGGAAGTGCGCAAACCGGCCGCGCGAACTGAGGTAGAAGTGGGGTATGAGAAGAACGAGCAGTAGCGACGCGATGAGCACGATCTGGTTGAGGAAGGTGTTGCGCAGCCAGATGGCGAAGGCGACCCAGGTGTCGGCGCTAAAGAGGCCGACCTGCGGAGTGAGGTAGTTAGAGTAGCGCCTGAGCCAACGGAGAGGCTCGGGCCAGAAGTCGCGCTTTGAGGGAGGGCCGGGCAGCGGCTCCAACTGCTCCTTAACCTTTTCGATGTTCTCGCAGGAGATCCACGAGGCGAGGAACTGGTGGATGTAGCCTCCTCCGGAGACGGTTGAGAGATAGTCGAAGGACTTGAGTCGGTTGACGGAGGCGAGGCCCTGAAGGATGCCGAGATTGAACGTGGCGCTGCGAATTCCTCCTCCGGAGAAGCAGATTCCGCTGAGCTTGAGTTCCGCGGCGACAGCGTAGGCGTCCTTGGCGGAGTCTTCGGGCGGCCATCTGCCGAGTGCGGCGAGCTCCTGCTCGAGGAGCCACTTGCCCGGCGGGTATTCGATGAGCGTGGCGATGCGGGCCTGCGCATGAGGATAGCGGTAGAGAAGGACGGCGATCTGCTCGGTAGTGGCAGTGGCCTCGACGGGCTCATCGCGAAAAGCCTGAATCCAGGCGGAGGTGAAAGCAACTTTCTCCGCGGCGGTGAGGAGCTTGTACGCCTCGTGTGCGCGCATCTCCTGGGCGAGACGAACGCAGTAGTCGCGCGCGGCCTCGTCGCGCAGCTGCTCCTCGAGGATGTTGGGATTGATCGTGCGGCCGTCTGGCTTTGCCATGAACGCTCCTTGAAAAGGATGCATGCTGCCTTACGTTCGCTGATGAGAACGGAGGAGCACGGGAGGAGTTCTGTGGGCCCAGGAGAAAAGGAGAGCAAGAATTAAGGAACGATACCAGGGGGATGCGCATGCGCAGCATGGCACGTACCGCCGCAGTAACGCTGAGGCGTGGAAGATCTGGACTATCTTGCACCGCCCGTGTTTCACTAGCAGGAGCCACGTTTCTATACTTGGTGGCGTTAGTCCTTAATGCGTTGGAGCATCTTACGGCAGATAGCCTGCCAGTCCTTGTCTTTCATTCCAGAAACCTTCGAGGTGAGCACTCCCATCAGAGCCGCATTGGCCCTGACATCGTAGCTCCCCGAAGCCTCCATACTCTCAAAGATCAACAGAATGTCCCTGATGGCGATATCGTCTGCACTGGCGTTTAGCTGATCCGTCAGGAAAGGCACCGCCGACGCTCCCCTCTCCGCAATCGGCCGCGCCAGTTCCGTAGCGGGCAGCTCTTTAACATCATTTCCGTATCTGAATATTTTGTATTGATCAGCCAAGGGGTATTGGCGCAGGCGGCTAACTCGGTCGCATGCCGGCTTATCGAAGAAGCTCTTTTCGAGACGATGATCCCAACACCCGAGCATGATGAAGCAAGCCAGAGTTAGAGTGATAGACCTCATTGCTTTGGACATCCGCATTTCTCCTTGCACGCCTAGGTTCCTGCTTTACCCTCCAAGGGCCCAGTTGCCCCGGTTGCGCGGATGAAAATTTCTGTGCGGCCGGGGCTGTTCTGTCTCTTCATGCGTGCGCGAAGCTGCGCGGTCGCCTCACGGTGGCAGAGCAGGCAGAGAGTGCGGATGTTGTCGAGGTCGCACTGGCCGCCGCCCTCGGCAACGGGAAGGATGTGGTCGGCGTCCCACAGGCTGCGGCGGCTGGTGACGGTCTTCATGCCGTAGAGGCGAAGGCCGGCGGCCCGCGCAGGACCGCGTGCGCGCTTGAGCGCGGCGTAGGCGGCGACGGTGTCGATGTGGCAGACGGCGCAGCGGCCGCGGTCGCGGGCGAAGACCTGATCGCGGAGGTAGCCGGGGTCGGTGCGCAGGCGCCACTGGTGAACGCAGTAGTCGCTGCAGAAGGTTCGGCGGCGCTTGGCGAGGATCTCGAGATCGCACCAGCGGCAGAGCGGCAGGCCGTTGGGGCCGGTGGGGAGCTCATGCCGCGAGGCTCGGCCGCCGGCGAGTGTGCGGGGGAGGCGCATGGATCTCAGGATAGAGTCAGACCTCGAAGTCGACCTCAAGAGGATCGATGAGGGGCATCAGCCAAGCCAGCAGCTTCCGGTGGACGGGATGGTCGTTGCAGGCCTCGAAGCTCGCCCGATCGGCGAACTTCATGACGCCCCCAAGCTCTTATCCCTGCGAGCGGGGAGAGATGTTGGGTCCGACCAGCGTCTCGACGAGGCCGGGAATCTGCCCTTGAAGCGACTGTATCTCCCGGATCGCGTGCTCTTTCTGGTCTGAAGTGACTCCGGGCTTCCAACGAAAGGCGAAGGTGTGAATGACCATGACGCCAGTGTAACGAGGCTCCGCTTAGAATGGGTCGAACGAATTCTTGAACAGCAGAGAGGGCCTATGTCGAGGACGCAATCGACGATGGTGGAGTTGGGAACGGTGGCTCCGCCTTTTGAGCTGAGGGATGTGGTAACCGGCAAGGCCGTGGGGCGCGACGACGTCGCAGGAGAGATGCGCGGGCTGCTGGTGATGTTCCTCTGCGTGCACTGCCCGTACGTGAAGCACGTGGAAGAGGAGCTCGCGAGGATCGGGCGCGACTACGAAGGAAAGATCGGCATCGTTGCCATCTCGTCGAACGATGTCGTGGCGTATCCGCAGGACTCGCCCGAGGAGATGAAGAAGCAGGCTGAGCGGCTGGACTTCCGTTTCCCTTACCTGTACGACGAGACGCAGGAGGTGGCGCGCGAGTACGATGCAGCGTGCACGCCGGACCTGTTTCTGTTCGACGGCGAGATGAAGCTGGTCTATCGCGGACAGCTGGACGACAGCCGGCCGCGTCGTGGGGACTATGGCAACGACATTCCTGTAACCGGCAAGGACCTGCGCGCGGCGATCGATGCTGTGCTTGTAGGCAAGCGGCCCGACCCGAACCAGCGGTTCGCCGTAGGATGCAATATCAAGTGGAAGGAATAGGAGCGGAGACGCTATGGACACTGTGCTGGAGAAGCTGAAGGAAGGAATTCTGCGATTTCAGTCTGAGGTCTATCCGGAGCAGGCGGAGACCTACCGCAAGGCGGCGCGTGAGCCGCAGCGGCCGGCGGCGCTGTTTGTGACCTGCGCGGACTCGAGGATCGACCCGGAGCTGATTACGCAGACCGGCCCCGGTGAGCTCTTCGTGACGCGCAACATTGGCAACCTCGTCCCCGCATACGGCGAGATGATGGGCGGCGTCAGCGCGGTGGTGGAGTACGCCGTCAGCGCGCTGAAGGTGAAGCACATCGCCGTCTGCGGCCACAGCGACTGCGGCGCGATGAAGGCGCTGCAGCATCCGGAGAGCCTGGAGCAGATGGCCACGGTGAAGCGCTGGATGCGCAACGCCGAGGCGGCGCTGAGCGTGGCCGACTCGCTGGCCGTGCCGGATGAGAAACCGAGCGAGCGCCTGCAGAGGCTGACCGAAGAGAACGTGCTGCTCCAGGTGCAGCACCTCAGAACCCACCCTTCGGTCGCCGGTGCCGTAGCGCGCGAAGAGCTCACGCTCTCCGGATGGATCTACGACATCGGGACCGGTGAAGTACGCATCTCCGAGAACGGTGAGCGAACCTTTCGCTCCGTCTCGAAAGAGAGCTCGAAGGCATGATCGTTCCGCAGACCAGGCGGCTCGTCTTCCTCACGATAAAGTACGTCGGTCTGCAGCTGCTTGGCCTCGTTGCGTACGATGTGGCGATCGTGATCCTGTACCAAGC
The DNA here is from genome assembly GCF_000745965.1 of Edaphobacter aggregans DSM 19364. Lineage (GTDB taxonomy): Bacteria > Acidobacteriota > Terriglobia > Terriglobales > Acidobacteriaceae > Edaphobacter > Edaphobacter aggregans. The sequence goes on from NZ_JQKI01000018.1 coordinate 14,661, forward strand.
GGGATACCTGAAGTGGACGGCGCTCGAGCAGATTCCGCTGTCGCTGTTCGGCTCGGTGATCGGCCTCATTCTTGCCTTCCGCAACAGCTCATCGTACGGACGATGGTGGGAGGCGCGCACACTCTGGGGGTCCATCGTGAACAACTCGCGCAGCTGGGCGCGCGCTGTGACCACGGTGATGTGCGGGGATGGCGATCGCGAATTCGCACAGGTTCGAAGGCAGATGGTCTACTACCAGATTGCGTGGGTTCATGCGCTGCGCCAGCACCTGAGGCTTCTCGAGCCGTGGGGGGAGATTGCCGGAGTGCTCACACCGGAGCAGATCGACGAGCTGCGAGGGCAAAAGAACGTACCCGTAGCGATCCAGCAGAGACAGAGCCTGCTGCTGCGGAGAGCACTCGATGTCGGCTGGATCGACATGGCCCAGTGGCATGCGATGAACCAGAGTCTCAATGATCTGGTCGACGCGCAGGGCGGCGCCGAGCGCATCAAGAACACTCCCATGCCGCGACAGTACGATTATCTTCCCCAGCTTTGCACGCAGGTATTCTGCTTTCTGCTTCCGCTGGTGATGGTATCCGCCCTGGGGTGGTTCACGCCGCTGGGCTCAACCCTGGTGGGCTTCATCTTCCTTGCGCTCGACAAGATCGGGCGCGATCTGGAAGATCCCTTCGACAATACCCTCCACGATATTCCGCTAACGGCGATGTGCCGGACGATCGAGATCAATCTGCGGCAGATGCTGGGCGAGACGGAGCTTCCTCCTGAGGAAAATCCGGTGGATGGAGTGCTCTGGTAGCGATCACAGCCACTTCATTCGGCGGAGAATCAGCAGCAGGGCGACCGTCGAGACGACGATGAGCCCGCTGACGTAGAGCGCGGCGTGCGGAGAATCCTCAAAGGGAAGGCCTTTGAGGTTCATGCCGTAGATGCCTGAGATGGCGAGCGCCGGCAGGGCGATGGTGCCGAGCACGGTGAGCACCTTCATCACTGCGTTGGTGCGATTCGAGACCGACGACAGATAGATATCGAGCGTGTTGTTGAGCATGTCGCGCTGTGTCTCGACCGAGTCGAGAAGGCGCGCGACGTGGTCGTAGGTGTCGCGAATATACAGTTGATGCTCGGCGTCGATGATGGTGTTGGGGTCGCGCTGCAGGTGCAGGCTGGCGTCGCGTGTATTGACGAGCACGCGGCGCAGATCGATCAGATCCCGCTTGAGGGCGAAGACCCGGTTCAGAATTTCGGGCGAGGGCGAGTCGAAGACTGCATCCTCAAGTTTGTCGATGTACTCGTCGAAGTGATCGATCGCCGTGAAGTAGTGGTCGACGATGGTGTCTAGGATCAGGTAGAGCAGGCGCGCCGGATGTGCATCGTCGCCGTCGCGGCGTGCGCGCTCGAGAGCCTCGCGGGTCGCAGGGCAGTCAGGATCATCGACGACGGTGATGAGGAAGTCCTTGCCGGCGAAGACGTCGATCGTCGAGAAGGCTGGCATCTCTTCACCGGGGTTATCGGGATCGGGGTGCAGAAATACGGGCTTGAAGACGGCGAAGGTGTAGAGCGCGCCGCTGTCAACCTTGACGCTCTCGTCCTGGCTGCGCACGTCTTCGACGTGCAGCGGGTGAAGGTTGTACTGGCGTGCGAGCTCATCGAGCCGGGGATCGTGCAGGTCTTCAAGCTGGTACCAGGGCATAGCGAGTATCTTTCCATTCTTGTGCCGTTCCGGGCGAGCAGAGCCGGTTGAGCCCGGCCGCCGGACGCAATCAGCATTCGTGAACCACGGCTCCCTGCCCCGACTCGATGTGCGTGATCTGGCCGTCGCGCATGTGCAGGATGCGGTCGGCGATCTGCGCGGCCTCGGGGTTGTGGGTGATCATCAGCACGGTCTGATTGAGTTCGCGGCTGGAGCGGCGCAGCATGTCGAGCACGGCGTCGGAGTTCTTCGTGTCGAGGTTGCCGGTGGGCTCGTCGGCCAGGACGATGGCCGGGCGCGAGATCAGCGCGCGGGCGATGGCGACGCGCTGCTGCTCGCCGCCGGAGAGCTCGCTGGGCCGATGGTCGAGCCGGCCCTGAATGCCGAGAATCTCGGTGAGGTGGTCCAGCAGGGCGCGGTCGATGGGCTGCTTCGACTGCTTGCCGAGGTTGGCGATGTCTTGCGCGATCTCGATGTTGCCCATTGCCGAGAGCGTGGGCAGAAGGTTGAAGCGCTGGAAGACGAAGCCGATCTTGGCGCGACGCATGCGCGTGCGCTCGAGGTCGGAGAGCCGGGAGAAGTCCGCGCCGTCGATGAGAAGGGAGCCCGAGGTCGCCGATGTGAGTCCACCGAGAATGTAGAAGAGGGTTGATTTGCCTGAGCCTGACGGGCCGACGATGGCGACGAACTCACCCGGCGTCACGGAGAAGCTGACCTTGCGCAGCGCCGGGACCTCAAGCTTGCCGGATCGGTAGGTCTTGCCGATCTCCCGAGCGACGATGATGGGTTCGATTGCGATTGCTGTTCTGGTGTTCGGGGCTTGCGGCGGAGTCGTGGTGGGGGTTGCCATGAGTTACCTTGAGTTTATCGTGAGTGGAACCCTTTGATGATGATGGGAATGAGCTGGGGCGAGCTTTTCCTGCTGGCGCTCGCCGCCTGGACCGCGGTGGGAGCGCTGGGAGTTACCGTGTCGTTGGCGCGGGGAGAGCGCACCCAAGCGAAGAGGCACATGGGCTGGATAGCGGCCGTCTGGCTCCTGTACCTGGCGATGCTCCTGACCGTATCGCTGACCGCCCGACCTCGCGAAGTGGCAGACGGAAAGGATCAGTGCTTCCACGAGATATGCCTTGCCGTCGTGAAGACGGACGTGATGCCGGGCTACCTGGCACAGAACGGCGAGCGCGTGGTGCGGGCGACGGTCCGGATGACCAATCGGTCCGCCGTGAGGGCGCGCCGCGATACCGGACTGCGCGCGTACCTGATCGACGCGCAGGGCCGCAGCTGGCACGAGGTTCCAGGACTGGAGGGCGTGCGGCTGACGGCAACCGTCGCTCCGCGGGGCTCAGTCATGAGCCAGCCGGTGTTCAAGGTGCCACAGGATGCCACGGGCCTCGGGCTGGTCTTCACCCATGGCCGCGGCCTGCCCGGCGCACTGGTGATCGGAGGCCCCGACAGCCTGCTGCACCCCCTCGTCATCGTCCCGTTGCGGCTCTAAGCGACGCTCTGCCCTCAGTTCCGTTGACAATGTAGAGACACAAAAAACGAGAGAGATTTCTTTTTTTCTGCAAAAGATTGCGAATTGAAGCGACTTAGCGCTGCATCCTCCACATTTCAAAGGGCCATGATTGGCATAGCAATTGCACTTAACGGTCCCCGTGCTGTACGGGCTCATTCCACGACGACCTCGGGCTGGATGCGACGTGGAGACGACACGACAAATGAATACCTTGAAGGGCTTCTGGCACGACTGGGATTACGAACGCAACTGATTGCAATTTGCCGGTTGCCTGCTGTTTTGCTCTTTTCCGGTTTCCTTGAGTTGAAGCCCTGAAGCAGATCCAGACACGCGATGCCCTGCCGCAAATGTTCCATGCGGAATACAGCGGCGTTTTGCTGGGCATCGGATTGGCCACTATGCGGCACGCGCCGCATAGACGGTGGAGCTTCGTCAACCAAGCCCTGGAGGCAGAAGTGAGAAAACTTGTTATCACACTAGTTGCAGCCTTAGTCGTCTCTGGCACGTCGTATGGTCAGAGCAATTCCAACGCAGGTACGGCGAAGAAGCAGAGCAAGACCAAAGCCCTGCGTGACAACCAGATGGATCGCGTGACTGCGGCCGGCGAGGAAAATACGGCGGCGGCAGCCAACAACTCCACCGTGACGGAGACCAATACCGGATCCGTGACCGTAGGTGGAAGCGTATTGCAAGGAGCTGCTGGCATCAATATCGTCAACTCCTCCGACGCCTTGGTCGCCAATGGCGTTAACGTAGTCAGCGCTACCGCTGGTGGTGCTGACGTTAGCCAGAGCAACGACATCTCCCAGGACAGCGCGCAGACGGCGAAGATCAAAGGCTACACCCGCGGAGCCAATATCCACGCAACGCTCTCGAAGTCTTCCGACGTTACGAAGAGCTTCTCGAGCAGCAGCAGCCTCGATACGTCCGTCGACGCGTCGAAGACGCATGATAAGAGCCTGACTCTCAGCCACGAGAAGACTGCGAGCCTGTCGACCGACTTCAGCTCCAGCCACGACTCGTCGCTGGATAAGACCTCGAGCAAGTCGGCTTCCCTGAGCGCGAGCAAGAGCTTCGACAAGTCGTCGGACAAGTCTCTGTCCGCTTCAGCCACCAACAACAAGTCGACGGATGCGTCGTTGTCCGCATCGGCTTCGAAGTCCCCCGACTCGTTTGACGCCTCGCTGGACGCCTCGTTCAGCAAGTCGCATGACAAGTCGGCCTCGCTGGATGCTTCGTCCAGCAAGTCGGCCAGCAAGTCGGCTTCCCTCGATGCCTCGTTTTCGTCGGATAAAGCCTTCTCGAAGACCAACTCGAGCAGCAAATCGGCGAGCCTGGACGCAAGCAAGTCCACCCACGACACCGCGGCCGCGACCGACAGCAAGAGCTCCACTTTCTCCGCGAGCCTCTCGAAGTCCAAGTCGAAGTCGTTTGACAGCCACTCGGTCAAGAGCCTGGACGCCACGCTTGACGTTGCCGGTGCAGTCTCCGTCGATTCCATATATGGCAAGAACATTGCCGTGGATGGATCGACAGTGACGGCGACCAACACCTACACGGTTGATCTCTCTGGCAGCGCGATGCAGGACGCCAAGGCGATCAACATCGTCAACGCAGCTGGCGGCATGGTTGCCAACGGCGTCAACGTGGCCCGTACGGCGAACATGAACTATTCTCCGTCGATCTGCCAGACCAACACCATCAGCCAGACCCGCTAACGCGAGGCGGGTGTGCGAGGCAGATCGCCTCTCACACCCGTTCGCTGCTCTTCACTGGATTCAAGGAGTGGTTATGCGACGAATTCTCGTGATAGCGGGCGTGATGCTGCTGAGTTCGGCGGGCCTCGCCCAGACCGCGACCCCAACCAGGGTTCCGGTCGGGGCTCAGACCAGGGCCAAACCCATGCCGATGAGCGACGCTGCGCTGGACAAGGTAACGGCCGGAACCGTCTCGGCCGGTGTCTCGGACGGCGTAGTGAAGTTCCAGGGGCAGACACCGACACCGAACGGGCTGGTCTCGAGCAGCGGTTCGCTTGCTCTTCAGGGCAGCTCCATCACCAACACCACCACCGGTACGCTGAGCATCAGCGGCAACGCACAGCAGAATCTGAGCTCGCTGGTGAACATCAACGCAGTGAACTCGAAGATCAACGTCCTGATGAATTTCAACATCAACATCAACTCGACCGTGGGTACGCTCACGCAGTCGAACCTGAAGGGAATACACTGATGCACTTTCCGTCTCATTGGTTCAAGGGCTTGACCGGGACGCTCGTCATCCTGATGGCGGGCGTCTCCCTTTGCCCTTCTTCCGCGCCGGCTCAAACCAGGGCCGACGCGGGAGTTCTTGGGGCTACCAAGAAGGTTCGCAGCATGAAAGAGATTCGCGGCGAGCGTGTCGTGCGGCAGAAGTGGGAGATGAGCTGCGGAGCCGCCGCATTGAGCACGTTGCTGACCTACGAGTTCAAAGACAACACACCGGAGACCGCGATCGTCGTGTGGATTCTGCATCGCGTAGATCCGGTGCGGGTAAGAGCGCGCGGCGGCTTCTCGCTGCTCGACCTCAAACGCTTCGCACAGGCCCGCGGCTACACCGCCGAGGGCTTCACCGGCATGTCGATGGAGGAGCTTGCAGCCGAGAAGTCCTCCGTCATCGTTCCCATACGGATTAAAGGCTTCGATCACTTCGTCGTCGTCCGAGGCATCGCCGACGGTCGCGTGGATATCGCGGACCCGGGCTTCGGCAACATCACGATGCGTGTCGATCGCTTCCAGACGTTGTGGAAGGAGGGGATCGTCTTCATCGTGCATCCTCCGAGCGATCTGATGATGACCGAACAGAAGCCCCTGATGTCCTCGCAGATCGTTCCGGACGCAACCATTATTCAGCGGGGCATCGGGACGGCACTCCCGGCCAACATGCTCTATTAGCAAAACGCAGTTCCGTCATGCAGAGTCTCGGTGCAGTCTTCAACAGGGGAAAGGCGGGCTCGATGTCGCAACAACGGGTGAGAAGATACGGCGCGAGGCTGTTGTGCGTCGCGGTATTGCTGTGGGCCGCAGGCATCGCATCGGCGGAACAGGCGGGCGAGGGCGGACAGAGCCCCCAGGCAGAGCACACTGCACAGGTCGAGGTGGCACAGGCACAGCAGGTGGCACAGGCGCAGCAGGCGCCGGCGCAGGCCCAGCAGACCTCCGCTCAGGCCCCGGCGCGGATACAGGATCCGATGGCCGTCGCCATCAATCAGCGTCTCCAGGATGCTCTGCGCGAACGCGACGCCATCATCCGCAATCTGCTGGAGCGCGTGCAGGAACTGGAGTGGAGGGTGAATGGAGGCTTCACCACCTCACCGAAGGATATGATGGCGGTGAATCCGGGAGCGAGCGGCCAGCCAGGCTCGAACAGCCCGGCCGTGCGCGTGGGAGCGTCGTCATCGGTGACCTCCGTGGTCACCAACTCTGGCTATGACGCCGAGGAACGGCAGGCGACACAGGCGCTCGACCAGGCGCTGATCGTGCGCGGCGGCCTTCTGCTGCCCAACGGAACGTTGGAGATCGACCACTCGACCTCGTACTTTAACTCGTCCTCGGACCGCATCAACATCAACGGCTTCGCTATTCTGCCCGTCCTCGTCGTCGGCGATATCGCGTCGCAGCGCATCCGCAAGGACCTGCTGCTGCCCACCTTCAGCACGCGCCTGGGCCTGCCCTACCGGCTGCAGTTCGAGGCCTACGTCCCCTACGGTTATGAGGTCTTTCGCACGGTCGATGCCAACAATCTGCAGACCTCGCAGAGCACCTTCGGGCTTGGCGATCTCACCTTCGGGCTCTCGCGGCAGCTTGTCTTCGAACACACCAAATGGCCTGACCTGCTGGCAAACGTGCGCTTCAAGACGACCACCGGCGTCGACAGTTTCAACCTCAGCAGCAGCCAGACCGCCCTGGGAACGGGCTTCTACGCCGTACAGGGCAACCTCACCGCGGCCAAGTCCAACGACCCGGTCGTCTTCTTCGGAAACCTCTCCTACACGGCGAACCTGAACGGAACCCACACGGTCTCTGCGAACGATCCGAACAATCCCGATCTGAAGATCCCCGGTCACTTTGAACCGGGCGACTCGGTCGGCTTCCAGCTCGGGTCGATCCTTGCATTGAACCCGGAGACCTCGATGACCATCGGCTGGGACCAGCGCTTCACCCGTTCGACGACTCTGAACGGGCAGAACATTCCTGCGTCGTATCTCGTCGAGGGCTCGCTGCGTCTCGGTGCCTCGTACCTCTATGCGCCAGGCAGGACCATCGACCTGAGCTTCGGCGTGGGACTGACGCCGGACACTCCTAACCTCCAGTTCTCGGTTGGACTCCCGTTCCGCCGCGCGCTGTGGAAACCCAAAGCCCGCGTGTACTGAACCGCGACGCGTTTCCTGTGGCTCAAGCAGCCGGGGAAACATCGGAAGACAGGGAAAATCACAATCTGATGACAACTCCGTGACACTTATCCGTCGCGGCGAGGCTAGTGTGGTTTCGTCGCTGGGTAAGTGCGACTCTCCTCCCCGTTGCGGAGAGAGGACGACCTTGTTCCTGCACAGGTTTTCCGTTCTTTTGGCGATGGAGTATGCATTGGGCGATGCTCCATCGCCTTTTTTTTGCGCTCAAGCCGGAGCGCTGCCCGCCGAGAGTAGCGAGTGAAGCGTCAGGTCCTCAATAAAACTGATCTCCAACCGCAGCGTCAGGATCTGGCCCAGGTCGGCCACCGTTGCTGCGTTCTTCCGGCAGTTGCACTGGTCCGTGAGGGCAAGGGGCGAGGCGCGCGTCAGCTCAAGCCCCGCGGCGATGATGGAGCCGTAGAGATCGACGATAGAGCGAAGCTGCACCTCCACACGGAACTCAACGGCGCTCGCCGAGAGCGTGCGCCGGTCGAGCACCCAGCCGCCGCAGTCTGCCAGCGCGCCGAGAACGTCAGGAAGCACATTGGCGCGGTCGTCGTAACTGAAGCTCTGGAGGTCGAGCGTTGGCAGGAAAGGCTTCTGGCTGCCGGGCTTGGAGTCATGCGTCATTACGCTCTTCATCGGAGACCGGGGCTTGAACCGTGATGATCGCCGCGGTACGGTGGTCATGTGACGGATGCGCAGGACAACGATGCGCAGATCACAGACGCGCAATTCAAAGACACGCAAACGGAGGCGGACAGATGGTTCTTGGGCTGGGCACGGACATGATCGAGATCGCGAGGATCGAGGAGAGCATCCGCCAGTTCGGTCAGCGGTTTCTCGATCGTGTCTACACGCCTGAAGAAATCGCCTACTGCCAGCGCAAGAAGAAGCACGCCGCCGAAAGCTTCGCCGCGCGCTTCGCCGCCAAGGAGGCCGGTGCCAAGGCACTCGGCACCGGCATCAGCCGCGGCATCAGCTGGAAGGAGCTTGAGGTGCGTCGCGAGCCGAGCGGCCGCCCCACGCTCCACCTCAGTGGACGCGCACTCGAGCGCGCCTCGGAGCTCGGCATCCGGCGCCTCTCGCTCTCTCTGACCCACGGCCGCGAGACAGCCCTCGCCATCGTCGTCGCCGAGGATGGATGTGGTGCCGATGCCATAAACTCCTTCTAGGAGACCTCCTCGTTTGACCGGCCAACAGACCCTCATCGCTCGCGCAGCCCTCGGTGTCCTTGCCGGCGCGTCCTCCTTTGCAGCCCTCTCCAGCCCCCGCCTCCAGCGCCTCACCGCCCCTCGCTTCGACCGCGTCGTGACCGCGGCCTTCCTCGTCAGCCGCCTCGGCCTATTCTCGATCATCTTTCTCGTCTTCCGCCTCACGCCCCGCGGCGACATCCCGGCCTACTACTGGACCGAAGCCCGCAATGTACAGGAGGGCCTGCTTCCCTATCGCGACTTCGCTTCCAGCTACGCCCCGCTGCACCCCTACCTCGACAGCCTGACCATCGCCCTCTGGCACACTCCGCTCGTCATCATCCTTCTCGCAATCCTGATCGAGGCCGCGCTTCTTCCGCTCTGGCTCCGCTTCGGGCGCACGCTGCTGGCCGAGCAGCAGCTGCGCACGGGCGCCCTGCTCTACCTCGCCAGCGCCGTTAGCCTCCAGTTCGTCACCATCGACGGTCAGGACACGGTCATCATCGGCGTTCTGCTCACCCTCGCTCTCTATCACCTCGCAAAGCAGCGGACGCTCTTCTCAGGAGCCTCCGTCGGCACAGCCGTCGCCGCCATCAAGTTCCTCCCTCTCATCTACGCCCCTGCCTTCTTTCTGGCTATACCTCGCCGGTGGCGCTGGGCGGCAGGCTTCCTTCTCCCCGTCCTCGCCGTCTACGGGGCGTTTACGGCGATGCGCCTGCCCATCTTCACGCCTCTCCGGCTGGAAGGAAACATCAAGAGCGCTGGCAACCTTCCCTTTCTGGTCGAGTCAGTCTTCGGGGTCACGCTTCCCTCGCGGCTCTGGGATGCGCTTTTGCTCGCTGTCTTTGCTGGAATCTTCCTCGTCGTCGTCCGTGCCAGCCGCAACTCCGGCGCGCCCGCACGGCTGCGCGTCATCGCCTTTGCCACCGCAGCTGTGACCCTAGCCCTGCTCCTGTTCTCGAAGAAGTCCTGGCCACCCTACCTGATGCTCTCGTTCTTCCCAATCTGCCTGCTGGTCGATGTCCGGCGCAGGGTCCAGACCCTGGGCTTCGTCTTCTTCAGCCTCGTCGCCGTCATCGAGCACAGCTACTGGGCCTCCCTTCTACACGAGCTCACTGCGCAGGAGCTCCACCAGGGCCTACTCTCCGGCCAACCGACCTATCTCGTCTTTCTGGGGCTTCAGATTCTGCTCGCGGCCGGCTACGGATGGCTGCTGGCGGCATCCGTCGGGCGCATTGCATCCTCCCCCGAAGCCACCCTGCCCACCGAGACGGCTCCCGAACCGCTGGCGGCCGCCAGCCATAGCTAGCGGGGCCCCCTGCGACCCGCATCTTCTGGTCCGCCATACCTTAACTCTCGAACTCTCGCTCCTCAGCAAGAACCTCGTTGACTCCCCATCCGTCCTCGGCTATTCTTAAATCTCGCGCAGTCTCGCGTCTGCACGACTGTGGGGGTAGTACGCCTCCGGTCGCGGCGGGATATCGTGGTGGATCCACCTGGGGCAGGTAATTCGCCCCCAAAGCACCCACACCTCAGGCCCCGAAACCAAGGCTCTGTGCGCAGCCTCAGACGATCGGCTTTCACGTGTTTGGGAGAACATCATCTCCCTGTCGCAGATTCCTTTCGTTAGGGACGTTTTTCGGTTCGTTACAGGCTTTCGCTTCAAACAGGCAGCACCCATTCGTTCCACCATTCTTCCGCAGCACGCCGAACAAGGAAGACGGCAGAAGTAAGGAGTAAACAAGACGATGTCCACCAGGATTCCGAGCGCGAAAGAGATTCAGCGCAAGTGGTTTGTCCTCGACGCCAGCGGCAAGACGCTTGGCCGCCTCGCCACCCAGGCAGCGAACGTGCTGTCCGGCAAGCTCAACCCGCTCTACACGCCCTACATCGACACCGGCGACCACGTCGTGATCATCAACGCCGAGAAGATCGTTCTCACGGGGCTCAAGGCTGACCAGAAGCTCTATCGCCGCTACACCGGCTTCCCCGGCGGTCTTCGCGAAGAGTCCTTCGTCAAGCTGCTCGAGCGCCGCCCCGAGGCCATCGTCGAGCAGGCCGTCAAGGGCATGCTGCCGAAGTCGAAGCTCGGCCGCCAGATGGCCACCAAGCTGAAAGTCTACAAGGGCGACAAGCACCCGCACCTGGCCCAGAAGCCAGAGCCGCTCGCAGTGACCGCCTAAGTTTTGTTAAGGGCACGGCTTCAGCCGTGCCGAGAGAGTTTTGAATCAACGATGGGGCTTTATAGCCCCTGAGGTTCTAGAAGGTTCAAGGAGCATCATGGCAGATCTCGTCCAGTACTATGGCACCGGCCGCCGCAAGAGCTCGATCGCGCGCGTCTTCCTGCGCCCGGGCAGCGGCAAATTTTCCGTCAACAAGAAGGACGTTGACGTCTACTTCGTTACCGCGCAGCAGCGCGCCGCCGCCAAGCGTTCGCTCGGCATCAACGACATCGGCGAGACCTTCGACGTCATCACCACCGTTCGCGGTGGAGGCGTGATGGGTCAGGCCGACGCCGTCAAGCTCGGCATCGCCCGCGCGCTCATGCAGTTCAACCCCGAGCTCCGCAAGGCGCTCAAGAGCGAAGGCCTCGTCACTCGTGACTCGCGCGCCAAGGAGCGCAAGAAGTACGGACAGAAGGGCGCTCGCGCACGGTTCCAGTTCTCGAAGCGCTAAGAGAGCTTTCCAGCGGATTCTTCTGCTGGTGCCCTTCGCCTCTGAGAACAATCGCTTTGGCAGGGGCCTGATCTGCACGATCGGGCTCCTGTTCGCATCACCCGCGGGACGGGCCTCACCTGCGGCAAGGAGTCCAATCTCCCCTGCGGGGGATAAATCCGGGTCCCGGATGTGCACACTCCGACAAGGGCCTCAACCAAGGAGCTCAATTTGGCAAACATCACGATGAAAGAACTGCTCGAAGCTGGCGTTCACTTCGGGCATCAGACCAAGCGCTGGAACCCGAAGATGAAGGAGTACATCTTCGGCGAGCGCAATGGAATTTACATCATCGACCTCCAGAAGACCCTCAAGATGTTCAAAGAGGCTTCGAAGTTCGTCACCGACCTCACCGCTCAGGGCAAGCTCATCCTCTTCGTCGGCACCAAGCGCCAGGCGCAGGATGCCGTCGCCGAAGAGGCCAACCGCGCGGGCATGCCGTACATCAACTCGCGCTGGCTCGGCGGCCTGCTCACCAACTGGGTCACCGTGCAGAAGTCGGTCAAGCGCCTGCAGGAGCTCGACGACATGTCGACCGACGGCCGCTACGAGCTGCTCACGAAGAAGGAAGTCATCAAGCTCGAGCGCGAGCGCAAGCACCTCTCGACGAATCTCGCCGGCATCAAGAGCATGAAGCGCCTTCCCGACGCGATCTTCGTCATCGACTCCAACAACGAAGCCATCGCCGTCTCCGAGGCCCGCAAGCTCGGCATCCCGGTCGTCGCCGTCGTTGACACCAACTGCGACCCGACCGTTGTCGACTACGTCATCCCCGGCAACGACGACGCTCTCCGCGCCATCCGCCTCTTCACCACGAAGATCGCCGACTCGGCCTACGAGGGAGCCCAGATGGTCTCCGAGCGCGCCTTCTCCGACGAGGTCGCCGACGTCCAGCAGGCCGAACTCTCGCCCGAGCACATCGGCGAAGAGGGCGAGCTTGCCGAGGTTCAGGCCTCCATCACCGCCGCCGATGCCGATGAGGACGACAACGTCGACCTCGCCGCCGTCCTCGGTGGCAACATCCGCAAGGCGCCAGCCGCTGCCTCCGTCGACGAGCCCGACACCGCCATCGCCGACGCAGGAGCCTAAGCCCCCAGGCACCGTATTTGCAGTGCCGTAACCGTCATCTGGTTTCATCAAGGGGGCGCGGGACAGATCCCGCGCCCCCTTTTCCTGAATCACGCTCTACACCAAGAAGGGAAACATCAATGTCTGAGACCGCTGTGAAGATCGATGCAAAACTCGTCAAGGAACTCCGCGAGAAGTCCGGTGCCCCCATGGGCGACTGTCTGAAGGCGCTCCAGGAGGCCAAGGGCGACATGGAAGAAGCCTTCGTCGTCCTCCGCAAGCGCGGCATGGCATCGGCCGCCAAGAAGGCCTCGCGCACCACCAACGAGGGCTCGGTCGGAACCTACATCCACGCCGGCGGAAAGATCGGCGTCCTCGTCGAGCTTAACTGCGAGTCCGACTTCGTCGCCCGCACCCCTGACTTCCAGGAGCTGCTCCGCGACATCGCCATGCACATCGCCGCCGCCGATCCGCGCTACGTCCGCCGCGAGGACGTCACGGCCGAGGACATCGAGCGCGAGAAGGAGATCTACCGCGCCCAGGCTGCCTCCACCGGCAAGCCACCCGCGATCATCGAGAAGATGCTCGAGGGCAAGATGAGCAAGTTCTACGAGGAGGTCTGCCTGCTCGACCAGCCCTTCATCAAGGAGCAGTCGCACACCATCGCGCAGATCATCTCCACCCGCGTCGCCAAGCTCGGCGAGAACATCTCCGTCCGCCGCTTCGCGCGCTTCAAGGTAGGCGACCCCAACTGGACCGTCGCCACCACCGCCCAGACCGCGTCGGAAGAGCCAACGGCATAAGCCAACCTCCGAATCCGCAGGATTCAACGAGCCCGGGCGACAGCCCGGGCTCTTCTTTTTGCACAGGTAAAAGGACCGATCATTCTACTGTCTGTCTTTCGTAAACTTGTCTGATTAGGAGCCGAAGAGGTCCGTTCGGTTTAGCAGATAGCGTCGCTCCTGCCGGGACCTTACCGTGCGTGAGTGCGTCAGAGCCGTCCAGATTCATTTCCGTGTACTGCTGTACCTGTGGGAACTCCACGCGGAGAGTTGACCCTGAAATACTTGTTACTAAGGTCTCATGTTCTGTGGTCGACGCTGCCGTGCTTTTCCAACCACCGGCGAATCCTGTAGACCAGACGTGCGCACAAAGGTGATGGTTTTGGTTTCCTTCGTGCCGTCCTCATGGATTCGGGTTGAAGTTTGCGTTAGCGTCTTCCCATCTGAAGAAATCTCTTGGTGCGATTTCGCGCCAATCTTGCCGTTTTCTTTCAACATCGTATCCAATTCTGTCGCCGTTGCCCGAGTGCACGTGACGGTAATGCGATCAATCTTCGGATATTTTTTGCCGTCACAGAAAAATCGATAACTGTAATTTCCATTGTCGATCTCGTAACCGTTCTGCTGAGAATCGTCATCGTGAAGGTTGGCCCTATTCGCGGACTCTTCGCGACGTTGAGCTTCCATGTAGCGTTCCATGCATTGTCCTTTGCTGAGCACGGTGTAACACTCGCCAAAGTCGATAGGAGGCCTGCGAGGACCATCGATCGTACCTTCATGCCTCTTATGATGAGGCACCATCGATTGACGCAGCAACAGAAAACATCTTCGACTCAAGCAGGCCACCGGCGTCATCGATCGCAAGACCGGCGAGGTCAAGCGCGAGGGCCTCATCAAGCCTGGAATCGGCGCACTGCTACAAGCGCCTCCCCGAGGTGCTCGCAGCACACGGCTCAACCATCCGCGTCCTGCACACGCTCACTCCCCTCGGAGTAGCGATGGCTGGATCCAACGACTTCGATCCCTACAAGGATTGACTCTTCCGAAAAGAGGGGCCGGGCATCTCTGCCCAGCCACTGCGAAGCGAAGAATCCCAGTATTCTGCCTTTGCCTTTGTTGCTGTTGCCGTTGCTTCTGAGGTAGCCCGGGCCTCTAAGGATCCCTGCAATAAGAGGGCTTTTAGCCCCTGAGGTATGCCCTCCTATCCGCCGCCATTCCCCAAAAAACCCAGCAAAATCGCCTGTCAAGGCCCAATTTGGCATATCTGTATGAAACCAAACGAGATATAAAGTGCCGATTAATTACGCTCCACCTGCCACACTGGATTTGTAGGCAAGAAAAGAGCCCGGCCAATGTGCCGGGCTCTTTTTATCTGCTCATAAGCCATTTCGTTTCAATATTTTTACCCATAAACCCTTATCTTTGAAGATTTTACCTTGTGGAAATCACATAAGTTCATGAAAACATGAGGCTTGCAAATATACCCTTGGGGGGGGTCCCCCAACAGTCAGTTCGGGCAAGCGCCTCGAACTCGAACAGACAGCGTCATTTAAGGCCTATCCACGCCATGCGATACTTGTACATAGCATGTACAAAAGAGTCCTCCTCAAGCTCTCAGGCGAAGCTCTGGCCGCAGGCCGAGGCTTCGGTATCGACGCCGTTTTCATCCACAAAGTAGCCGAAGAACTCGCAGCCGTTCATGCCCTCGGCTGCCAGGTCGGAATCGTCGTCGGAGGAGGTAACTTCTTCCGCGGCGTCGCCCAGCAGGCCATTGACATGGATCGCGTCGCCGCCGACCACATGGGAATGCTCTCCACGGTCATCAACGCCATTGCCCTGCAGGACGCCATCGAAAAACGAGGCATCTACTGCCGCGTCATGAGCGCCATCGAGATGCATCAGGTAAGCGAGCCGTACATTCGCCGCCGCGCCATTCGCCACTTCGAAAAAGGCCGCATCGTCGTCTTCGCCGCTGGCACTGGAAACCCGTTCTTTTCTACCGACACCGCAGCCGCGCTGCGTGCCATGGAGATCAAGGCCGATATTCTGCTCAAGGCAACCTCGGTCGACGGAATCTATTCGGCCGATCCCAAGAAAGTGCCCGATGCCGAGCGCTTTCCGCAGATCACTTACAACGACATTCTGCGCCTCAATCTAGGCGTCATGGATACGACAGCCGTCTCGCTCTGCCGCGATAACAACATGCCCATGATGGTCTTCAGCATGCGCGAGCAGGGCAACATCGTCCGCGTCGTCTCCGGCGAAAAGATCGGCTCGCTCGTCACTGCCTGAAAAACACGCTCCGCGTTCTTCGATTCTCCGCATCAAACGCCATCGGAAGCGCGTCCTAAACATACAGGATCGAACTTTGGCCTCCACCGCAACGACGCCGCTGGTCAAGCCGGCACGCAAGCCGCCGCTGCCTGCACTTACAGGCATTCGCACGCTGCTCGCGTTCAACATCGTCCTCTTTCACTTCACGCCTCCTCATCTCGGCCCGATTCGCCCCTTCGTCGAACACGGATTCGTCTTCGTCAACGTCTTCTTCCTGATCTCAGGCTTCATCCTCTCGTATAACTACTTCGATCGCGGCGCAAACCTGAACAAACGCGACTTCTGGTTCGCCCGCTTCTCGCGCCTCTATCCTGTCTATCTGCTGGTCCTGATCCTCTCCTTCAGGATGCTCGAGAACGAATGGTACGCGCGCTCGCACACCGAGTTCTGGCAAGGCCTCGTCCTCTCGCCACTGCTGCTGCAAGGCTGGAGCCCGTCGCTGGCCACCTTCTGGAACACCGTTGCGTGGACGCTCTCCTGCGAGGTCGCCTTCTACGCTGCCTTTCCCTGGTTGATTCGCCTTCCGTGGCCGCGCAAGCCATCGCGCCTCATCCTGCTGATCCTCGCGCTCTGGATCGTGAACCTCGCTCCGGCTGTGCTCTACATGCTGCGCAACCCAGATCATCTGACTGAGCCGATCACGCGATACACCTCGACCACGCTGATCCGCTTCCTGAAGTACACGCCGCTGCCCTACGCTGCAACCTTCCTCGCAGGAGTCGCACTCTCGCGCCTGCAGCTGACGACAACAGTCACAGAACGCCAGCGCCTTGCGATGGCCGCGGCGGCTCTCACTGCGCTCTTCCTCTTCTTCTATCTGGTGTCACCGCACGTTCCGTATCTCATCATTCACGGAGGACTGCTGCTGCCGCTCTTCGCCGCGCTCGTCTTCGGACTCAGCGGACCGCATGCAATCTCGTCCGTCTTCTCGTGGGGACCGCTTCTGCTGATCGGCGAGAGCAGCTACTGTCTTTACCTGCTCCACTTCAACGTCTTTCAGCTGATCCACATGTACCGTCTGCCGGAACGGCTGCATGTCGCGGCGCTCGACCCGTGGATCTCTTACGCAGCGCTCATCGTGCTCTCAATCGTCGTCTACCGCTTCGTCGAGAACCCTGCACGAAAGACGCTGCTGCGCCTCTTCCCTCCTGCCTCGCGCAGGCCTGCCTGAAGCAGGAGTTGCTTCGGGAGATGCGGAAAGGCCTCGCTTCCGAAGCGAGGCCTTTCGTTTTTGAGTTTGTCAGGAGCTTATGGATTGACGACCTGCGTTGCATGCGCGCCGTTTGCGACTGCAACAACACAGCTTGGAGTTCCGGTCGCCGGAAACGGCGTGTTCTGGACGTTCTTCAGCGTTCCGTTGTGCGGATCCAGCTGCAGGCCGGTGGTCGTGTTGTCGAGGTTGTTCGACGAGTAGAGGTAGATTCCCAGCGCCGGCTCGATCGCGAGGCACGTAGGTCCAGTTCCCACCTTGGTGGAACCCGAGCCAACCGAGCCGACCGGAGCTCCAGTCGGCTGATCGATGGCATACGCACTGACCGTGTTGTCGTTGAAGTTGGAGACATACAGGAACTTGCCCCGCGGATCGACCGTCACCGCAACCGGAAGCAGTCCGGTGGCGAACGGCGAGTTCTGCATGGCCTGCAGGATGCCGCCCGCAAGGACGACGCTGGCGTAGAGCTGATTGGTCGCGCGATCCGTGACGTAGACGAAGCGCGAGGTCGGGTCTTCGGCGATCGCGCTCGGAACCGTTCCTGCTCCGTAGCCTTTTGCAACCGTCCTTCCGCTTGCATCGGTCGAGATCGTCGTGGGCCCAATCGGAGTCAGCGCTCCGGAGGTGGAGTTCTGCGAGAACGCCAGAAGCTGTCCGAACGGCGAGGCCGAGCCGACCGCAGGCTCCGCATCGATCACGTAGACGAAGTTGTTGAAGTCGCTGGCGACGACTCCCACCGGATTGTTGCCCAGAAGCAGATTCGCGGGCGTGCCCAGCGAGTTATCCGAGTTGACGGGGAAGATGTTGACTCCGCCCGGACCAGGATTCGCCGCCGAATACCCGGTCTGATAGGTATAGGTGACGTATAGGAACTTGCCCGCCGGGTCGATGGCCGCGGCCGTCGGATGGCTTCCCGTATTGTAGGTGTTCTTCGAGGTCAGCTTTCCGTCGCTGGCAACAGCGAACACCTGCACGGTCGAGTCGCCCTGGTTGATCACATAGAGGAAGAAGCCCGCGGGAGCGGTAATGATGGCGACGGGAGTGTTGCCAGCTGCGACCGGCGATCCCGGCAAGGGGACCAGAGCGCCGGACTGATAGTCGGCAGCGTATTCGTTGATGCCACTGGACGACGTTGCATAGACGTAGGCGACCGTGTAGTCGCGGGTGCATGCGGTGAGGCCAACCACCGCGCTCAGCAGCGCCGCCGAGGCAGACCGTGCGATCACGGAGGCCGGCGTTGCGGCCTTCCCTCTGGACATCGATCCGAAGATCTTTCCTGTCAAACTCATCTGTTTCCTTCATCCCGGCGGTTTCGCCCGCCGTCTTCCATCAAGTCTAACGTCACACTCTGCTACCGGATCAACGTCCCGGAATGGCCGGCACCGTCACCAGGCAGGAGGGTAAAAGGTTCGCCGTAAAGGGCGTGTTCTGAATCTGCCTCAGGCTTCCATCGGACGCGCTCAACTGCGTTCCCGAGACGGAGTTGCTCAACTGGTTGGAGGCATAAAGATAGATGGCATGCGTCGGCGAGCCCGTGCTGGGAGCGCCGATGATCGACAAGCACGTCGGGCCAGTACCGACCTGTACGCTCGTGGCAACGCTGGACGGAACCGGTGCGCCGTTGGCAGCAAAGGTGTATCCGTTGATCGACCCCGCACTGTAGCTTGCGACGTAGAGATACTTGCCGCTCATGTCGATCGTCATGCCCGCGGGCGCGGAGTCAGTCTTCGCCGTCGCGATCAGGCTGGGTACGCCGTCGGCGGCAATCGAGTAGCCTATGACCGCGTTCGAGGCACTGTCAGTCACGTAGAGATGGCTCGCCGCTGCATCGATGATGATTCCCGCGGCGTTCACGCCGGACTGGAATCCGGTCGAGGGCACGTTGCCCGGATTGATGGTCACGCCAGGCAGCGGAGTCAGCATGCCATTACTCGTGTTCGCCGAGAAGCCGAAGAGGTTCGCCGTGGTCGCGGAGTCCTGCGCGATGACGTAGACGAAGTGATTCTTGCTGGTGGCGGTGATCTTCACCGGATTGCGCCCCAGATTGAACGTCGAAGGCGAGCCGAGCGAGCCGTCACTATTGATTGGGAAGATGGTCACGCCGCCGGGACCGGGATTCGCCGGAGTGTAGAGCTGCTGCAGCGAGCCGTCAGGAAGGATCGTGTTCTGGTAGGTGAAGGTGACGTAGAGGAACTTGCCCGCGGCGTCGATGGAGGCATCCGTGGCAAAGCTGCCGGTGATGTTGTAGGTCTTCTGCGGGTAGATCTTGCCGTCGGTTCCGATGAGGAAGTGAACGACGCTGGAGTCGTCGCGATGGATCACGTAGATGGAGAGGTTGTCCGGCGAGGCGACCACGGTCACGGGATTCTTTCCGCCCGAGGGGATGGGGGAGTTGGCGAGCTGCACCAAGGAGCCCTGCTGGTAGTCAACCTTGTAGCCGTTGACGAGGCCGGCCGTAGACTGCGCCGTGGTGGCGTAGACATAGCCGACCGTGTAGTCGCGGCCGCACGCCGTCAGGCCGAGCCCCATCGCCACGGACACAATCGAGGCTATCGCTCTTTGGCCCACTGTCTTCAACGTCATGCGATTCCCTTACTCCAATTGCCGATCATCTCCACAGACCCTGGCTGATTCCCAAGCCAAGGCTGCGGCACTGTGCTGTTCCGTTGATCTGCCCCGGCTAGTTGACGTTTCCGCTGAGCGTCAGGCAGGTTGGCTGCCCAACCGTCGGGAACGAAGAGCCACGCGTCAGTTCTCTCAGCTCGCCGGTGTTGGAATCGATTCGCCTACCAGTGAGCGTTCCATCAATATTGTTCGAGGTGTACACGTACTGATTAGTCGGATCCTCGACCATGCACATCGGCCCTGCGCCGACAGCATACGGATTGCCCGCAGAGGGGCTTCCTCCGGTACCGAGCGGAAAGACCTTGCCGGTCGTCGCATCGATGGTGAAGGCCGAGATGGAGCTGGTCTTGTTCTGTGGGTCGAGCGACGACTCGTTCAGCACATAAAGCGTCTTGCCCTTGTTGTCCGCCATCGAGTAGACCGGGTTCGAGGTGAGCGGAAGGTTGTTGACAGGTCCTCCGGTCAGGGTGTTCAGCGAACATGCCGCTGATCCTGTTCCCACGGTGTAGGGCAGGATGCGGCCGCCCGGGCTATCAGACGTCGGCGCGGCATCGGTGAGATAGACGTAGTTCCCGCTGGTGCTGATCGAGGTCAGGTTGCCGGCGCCGGTCGTGATGGTCGAGTTCGCCGTTAGCGTAAGCTGCCCGTTCGAGCCTACGGCATAGGGGAAGACGGTCTGATTACCCGAGTCGACGGTAAAGACGCAGCCGCCGGAGACGCGCATCATCAGAGGCTTGGGTCCAACCGGGAAGAAGGTCAGCTGCGTCTGGTTGCTGTCCTTGATCTGCTGATTGGGAACCAACTGCAGGCGGCCCGTATTCTGGTCGATGGCAAAAACCGTGATGTCGCCCAGTCCATTCGGATTCGGATACTCCGGCGTGTCCGGATAGAGCGTGTCGAGCACGTAGAGGAAGCCGCCGGTCGAGTCGACCGTCGCCCACACAGGAGTCGATCCGCGACTGGTGAAGGACTGCTGGAAGGTCAGAACACCGTCGCCGCCCACGCTGTAGAGCGAGATATTGCCGCCAGTCGTGGCGTCGCCCTTATTGACGATGTACACGTATCGGCCGCCTGGCTTGAGGGCGATGGAGACGGGATTGGTTCCGTTGGAGCTGAAGGGCGAGCGTACGACCTGCGTGAGGTTGCCGGTGAAGTCGTCGACTTTGAATCCGCCGATCTGGTTGTACTGCGTGCCGAGAACCCAGATGAATGCGATCGTGCCACCGCCGCACGCCGTCATGCCCAGACCCATTGCAACGGACACTACCAAGGCCATTGAAACCCGGCCAATCCTGCTCAACCTCATGCGCTTCCTTAATCCTCGCCGGCGCCGGCTTCCTGCGCCGCCTGTTGCGAGCAAACTCTTTAGGGATAAATTCCTCTGCCAATTGTAGAAGGAGAGAGGAGTTTGTGCCACCTTCGGGTCATGGAATCCTCCATTCCACCATGCTCTTCGGCGCCGAGAGTCTGTCTTCGAGGGCAAGTTTCCGACGGAAAGCCCGGACCGAAGCCCGGGCTTTGTATCGGAGATGGAGCGGTTCCTCTGTTACCAGACGCGGCAAGCGTTTGCCGGCATCATCGGCTGACCCACCTTGCACCCAAAGGCCTTGCCGAACTCATCGAAGTTCTGCACCGAGCCGTTGGCACGCCATTCGCCGGAGGAGTGCGGATCGGTCTTCGCCCGCAGCCGCGCCGACTGTTCGGTCTGGTTCTGGCACCACACCTGTCCGAAGCTGAGAAAGAACCGCTGCGCCGGAGTGTAGCCGTCGATCTTCTCGGTGGTCGACGCGTTCTGCTCGGCGAGTGAATCCATCAACGCCTTGTACGCGATGCGCAGGCCGCCGTTGTCGGCGGTGTTCTCGCCGAGCGTCAGCTTGCCGTTGAGGTTCTGCCCGGGAGCGACCTCGAAACCCGAATACTCCTTCACCTCGCAGTCGGTGCGCTCCTCGAACTTCTTGCGATCGTCGGCGGTCCACCACATCCTGACGTTGCCCTGCGGATCGAACTGGCTGCCCTGGTCGTCGAAGCCGTGCGTCATCTCGTGACCGATGACGACGCCGATGCCACCGAAGTTCACCGCCGGATCGATCTTGAAGTCGTAGAACGGCGGCTGCAGAATTCCCGCCGGGAAGTTGATGTCGTTCATCGACGGCCGATAGTAGGCGTTAACCGTTGGAGGCGTCATGCCCCATTCCTTCTCGTCCACGGGCTTGCCGATCTTGGCAAGATCGCGGCGATCGTTGAAGGCGGCGACCTGCTGCACGTTGCCGATGGGGTCTTCGCGCTTGATCGTCACCGACGAGTAGTCACGCCACTTCTCCGGATAGCCGATGTTGCGCCGGAAGGCGTCGAGCTTCTTCTGTGCCTCGACCTTCGTCTCTTCGCTCATCCAATCGAGCTGCCTGATGTCCTCGGCAAGCGCCTTCTCGAGCGCCGTCACGAGCTTCTCCATGTTGTCTTTGGCGGCGGGTGGAAAGTTCTTGGCTACCCAGTCCTGCCCGACTGCCTCGCCCAGCGCGCGATCGGTTGCAGCGGTGCAACGCTTCCATCGCGGAGTCTGCTCCTTCTGCCCGGCCAGCGTCGCCGCGTAGAAGTTGAAGTTCTCCTCGACATAGGGATCGCTCAGATTGGGGGCGAAGCGATGGACTGTGTGCCAGCGAAGATAACTCTTCAACGCATTCACGTCCGCTGTATCGATCTGGTGATTCAGCGCCTTGAAGAACTCGGGCGCGATCACATTGACCGTCGTGAGACTGCCCTGCTTCTTGGCAGCGAGATACACCTTCCAGTCGAAGTCCGGCGTCAGCGCCTGCGCCTCGGCGATGGTCTTGATGTGGTAAACATTGGCGGGCGTGCGACGATCGACGCGCGACATCGACGCCTCGGCCAGTGCCGTCTCGATCGCAAGAACGCTCTGCGCTTCCTTTGCGGCCTGCTCGGGAGTGTCGCCCAACAACACGAACATCTTCGTCACATGAGCGACATACTGTTCGCGAAGCTTCCTGGAGCGCTCGTCCGAGTTGAGATAGTAGTCCCTGTCGGGCAGTCCAAGGCCTGCCTGATCCAGCTCACCGATCTGCTTGGTGGAGTCCTTCTGATCCTGGCCTGACCCGAAGCCGAAGAAGTAGTCCACACCATATTTATCCTCCGTCGTGCCCAGCAGCGTAGCCAGCTTCTTCCGATCGTTCCACTCGGCGATCGTCTTCAGCACGGGCTCGATCGGCTTCGCCCCCAGCTTGTTCGCCAGGTCGGCATTCATGCAGGCGGCGAAGTAGTCGCCGTACTTCTTCTGCAACGTTGTCTTGGGCGCGTCAGCCGCGGCCTTCAGCTCCGAGTAGAGCAGATAGTTGTTGTACTCCGACAGCTCGTTGAAGCGGCCCCAGCGGACCTGGTCGGACGGAATTGGATTGTTTTTTAACCAGTTCCCGCAGGCGTACTTATAGAAGTCGGTGCACGGATCGGCGGTGGTATCGATCGCAGAGAGATCCATGATGATGGGCTTCTTCGGCGCGGACTTCGGACCCGAAACATCTTCTGCTGGCGAAACGGCAGACAACAGGCCAGCGGCCAGCATCAAGGCAGGGACAACGGACTTCAACGAATTGACGTTCATGACGCTCCTCAAATGAAACGATTCAACTCTGTTACAGAAAGTTAAACCCTGCTGTAAGGGTAAAAGAAAAGACGTCTTCTACAGAGAGAGGATGAGGCTCTCCAGTGCTGCATGGTTAGCGGCTCGTCACAAAAAAAGACAAAAGCTGGAAGATTGGAGCGATTGTGACGCATCCAGGCGCCTTACCTAAAAGATCTTCATATGGATCGTCAGATATTTCTTTGGATCCTTGCGAATGGCCGTTACCAGGTCCGAGCTGTTGATCATAAGATTGTTCATGTTCGTGTGCAGGGAGTCCTCAGTGGCCAGCTTGCCCAGCGTGCCCTTGCCCTGATTGATGCCCGTAACCAGCTGGTCGACCTGCGTGACGGTGTTCTGCAACTGCTGGCGGAACTGGGGATCCTTGGCGATGTAACCAAGCCCTCCCTTACCCGCATCCGCATCGGCCATCAGAGAGTTGGCGTGCTTCAGCGTCGAGTTCAGGTTGTCGAACAGCGAGGGATCCTTGAGCAGCTTGCCCGCCGTTCCTTTCCCGCTGTCGAGCTCGTTGGCGATGTTGTCAAGCCTCGCCGCCGTGTCGTTCAAACGGTTGTACAGCGCATCGTCGCTCACCAGCTTGCCGATGGTTCCCCTGCCGTTGTTCACGTTGACCGTCAGCTTGTGCAGTTCGTCGACGGTGCCGTTGACTTTGTTGTAGAAGTCGGGACTGTTGATCAGCTGGCCGATCGACCCCTTGCCGGATTGAAGGTTGTCGACGATCGTGTTCATCTTGGCCAGAATCACATTAAGGCTCTCGATGGTTCCCTGGCTCGCCTTGACGACATCGGTCAGGCTCGGGGTCTCGAGCGTCCTCAACTCATCGCCGTCGCGCAGAGGCGGACCGACGGCGAACTGACTGTTGATGTCGACCACCGTATCTCCGAGGACACCGACCGTTGTCAGCGATGCCTTCGAATCCTTCCTAAGTTCCTCTGCGTACTTCTCATTCAGCTTCATGACGACACGCACGGGCGTCAGCTTACGCTCCGGCGTCGAGACGACGGTGACGGTCTTTACGGTGCCGATCGTTACGCCCTGCAGATTGACCGCCGCGCCCGGCTTCAGACCGGCGGAGTTCTCAAAGTAGGTCACAATGGTCAGCTTACGCGAGAAGATTCCAAGGCCGGCCGAGCTTGTCATCAGGAACAGCAGTGCGACCAGGATGATCGAAGCCACCAGGACAATGACGCCTATCTTCAACTGCGACCATCGGACCTCCTGCTGGCTCGGCATAGCACTCCTTGAGAATCAGTGTGCCGGGATTCACTCCATCGGAGCAACACCCCGGGGTCATCGTCTGCGCATCATGCAGGTGGCTGACAATTCAGAGGATACATTAGTCCCCCTTCGACACGTCGCGATGGCGCGATCACGTACGAAATGAGTCATGGAACGCTGCATCAGTGTTCGAGTTGGACGGGGCTTGGCTGCTGACCGAAGCTGGTCTGCAGCAGTTTTGGAATCGGCTTGGGGCGACGTCGGCGCGGCGCGGGGGAGGTCGCCGGATCGAGCCGGTAAAGAATGAGCAGATTGCGCTCCGGGTCATCCATTGCGGGGAAGGAGGCGACCCGCTGCAGGCGGTAGAGGGGCGTGAGCGCATCCATCTTGTCGTCGTCGACCTGGTTCCAGGCGACGTACCAGCCGGGCTGGTACTGGCGCACGCGGTCGGACAACTCCAGCGTTCCGAAGTCGTCACAGATCGACGGCAACCCCGTCATCAGCGAGAGGTCGGAGCCGCTGATCGAGAGCACCAGAGAACTATGCGTGTGGTCCGTGGAGACGATCTCGCGAATACGATCGGCGGCATCGGCGAAGGTGTACTCCGGATGGACGGCGTAGTGAATGGTCTGGCGCGCGTCGGCAATCGCGACCACTGCCACGGCGACCACCGCTATGCAAGCGGCCAGATGGTGCAGTGGTGCGATCAGATCGCGACGGTTCCAGATGCTCTCGAAGACGATCGCAGCCAGCAATGTCAGAGGGACTGCGACGACGAGGTAGTACCGCGGCTGCAGATTGTTGTGATAAGCGAGAAACGCGGCATAGCCAGCCGCCCAGAGCAGGAGCGCGGGAACCAAAGGGTTCCGAAGCAAACGCGGCTTGAAGAATAACGCCATGACGACTGCCAGAAGCGAGAGCGGATAGAGAAGGCGCCCAATCCATATGCCATCGACGAAGGTGTCCCGCAGCACCTCGAAGGCGTTTTCGCCGGTAATTCCGGTGTAGGCGTTCGCGCTGAACAGATACTTGTAGTCGCTGAGAAAATGTGGCCGGACGATGAGGCCATAGTAGGCGGCCCACGCCACGGCAGCCAGCCCGAGAGCCGGAACTCCGATCCTCAGGAAGGGCCGTAGTCGATATCCGGCGCGCGCAAACAATATCCACGCGACAGACGGAAACAGAAAGACGGCTGTGGTCTTGGTGAGGACCATCAGGGGCAGCAGAAGCCCGAGGGCCACGATGGGCGCGATGCGTCGCAGGCGAGGCGGCCATGAGATCGGCCTTCCTTCGTCTGCTACGACATAAGACGAAGCCAGCAGCGCCAGCAGCGTAAGCAGAATCAGCATCGGCTCCAGGATGGCGAGCCTGCTGAAGGCGTAGCAGAAGGGACTGACCGCGAGCAGAAGCACGGCGATGGCGGCAGCAAGCGAAGGGCTGCGCCGACGCTCTCGATCGAACGCAAGGGCCTGCCAGCGGCGGACAAGAAGGTAGACGCTGACCAGGATCAGGGCGAAGATGCCGACCGCGAGAGCACGCGCGGCGACGACGTTGACCCCGGTGAAACCGAAGACGACGGATTCGACCAGCGGCCAGACCGGAAGAGCGGCAGCGGGATTGAAGTCGCCGGGAACGTACCAGTGCCCGCGCTGGAAGTGGCGAATCGCGGCGTCGCCGTACCAGCCCTCATCCGTGTATTTAGACCAGTCCATCCAGGGGGAGTGATTCGGGAAGTCCGCACGGAGATGGACAGCATGCAGAACGAAGAAACAGGCTGCCGCAACAAGTAGAAGGAACTCCACGAGCTTACTTGCGCTGGAGAATTCGGTCGCTCGCTGGGCCGGGATGGAAGGAGCCGATGTGGGCCGTGTCATGGACAATGCAAACCTGAAACAGTTCAGACATGATGCAGAAAAAGTACTGCACTGCCACAGGTGAATCAGCGACATGCAGTTCAGAACTCGGAGCACGAAAATTGGGGCAGATCAAGGCTTCATGGCCTGCTTCCCTGCCGATCCATACGCGTACCGGGTGACGCGTGCGGGGCCCGCAGGTGACTGCCCGTAACAAGGGTAAGTCGAAAGCATCGAGGGTGCAAGACTAACTTATGAAGCGGCTTACCCCGGCGGTCTATTCGTAGGCTAGTGCGTCGATCGGGTCTTTGCTGGCCGCCTTGTATGCCGGGTAGACAGCCCCCAGCAATGCGCCGGTAAACGCAATCACGACGGCCTTCCATACCCATGGCAGGTTGATCACGAAATCCAGCGTTGGGAAGCGCGCCTCAAGCCCCGCGCTAAGGGCATAGCTGCCCACGACACCGAGCGCGATGCCAACCGCTGCGATCGTGCCGGTCTCGCGAAGCACCAGCGCAATGATGTAGAGACGGGACGCTCCCAGAGACTTCAGGATGCCGATCTCGCGCGTTCGCTCCATCACCGCCGTGTACATCGACTGGAAGATCACGAGAAATCCAATCACCAGCGCGATACCCACCACCACATTGATGGCCGTGCTCATGTACGGCAGCCTGGTCGGCGAGATGGCGGAGAGATACTCCTCGGCGGTCGCCACGTTGTACTGGCTCATCCCAGGGGTCGCGAGAATGGCTTTGCGGACATCCTCTTGGTACTTCGGAGGATCGTCTGTTCTCAGATAAAACAGCGAGGCCTTGCCCTGGGTCCCTGTCAGGTTGCCCATCGTGTCGATTGGAACAAACTTGCGCCCTCCCTTGCCGTGCTCAACGATGCCGCTGATGCGGAAGGTATGATTGAGGATCGAGATCGTGTCCCCGACCTTCTTGCCGGTCGCGCTGAAGTCATCCACGATCACGTCATCCGGCCCTTGAAACGGTCCGCCGGAGATGAAGGTGAACGGCTGAAGATCGTTGAAGCTCTTGTAGTCGACGCCGTAGATGCTGTCGAGCGACGCATTCAGCTGGATGTTCACAGGCGCGGCCACTGCCACATGAGGAATCTTCGCGACCACATCGGCGACCTTGATTGACGCGGCCGCCGAGCTCATCCCCAGAAAATTATTCGTCGTCGCCGGCCGGACGATCATGTCCATGCCGATGCCGTTCTGCCGCGCCTTGAAGCCGCTGATCTTGCCCAGCAGGATCGCCGTGATCGAGAGAATCATGATCACCTCGATGGCAATGGCAAGCGCGCTGATGAGGGAACGGAGGGGCCGGTGGACAAGATTGCCGATGACAAGTTTATTCATGCTGGTTCCAGTGTATGGCAGCGGGGCAGTTACTGGCCGATGCTTTGCGACGGAGCAGGCCGGTTACGCCGCGGTATGCTGCGGATGGGTGCGATGCGGCGAACGGTAACCTGTTCGGGTCCCTTCGCAAGGGTCCCGAAGATCGGCATGAGATACGTTGCCGACAGCGCTGCCACGATGAGTCCGAAGCTCATGTAGCCAAGCGCGTAGATGATGCCGCTCAGCATCCCCTCCGGCGCAATGTGGGCAAAGAAAGCGATCATCAACAGCCCCCAGGGAGATGTTCGTGTATCTCCGCAGAGCGAATCGAAGACGGTGAAGAGCATGATCCAGAGCAACGGTGCGATAAGAAAGATACCCAGCCACCGGGCCATGTGGTAAGCCTCGCCGGTGGGACTGAAGGAGATGCCCGTCGTGACGTCATCGTCAGCGAGGCCGCCCGTCTCGTGGGCGTACAGATTACCGAAGTTGAGAGATGGCTTATTTGGCCATATAAACCGCGGAAGGAGGTTTGCAAATCCCATGGTTACGGGTGAGAGTCCAAAGGTTCCCTTCTTATCCGTAAGGTCGACAAGGGAATCATCCACTGAGATCATCTGAAGGCGATCGCCAAATCCCTGCGGAGTATTGAAGTAGCCCTGGATTCGGTTTGAGTAGTCATCCTGCGCCATGAGTGTGTACTTGTTTCGAACGTCTTCGAGATTGCCCAGAAGTTCCAACGATACCTTCGCCCGGCCCGATACAGTGTCAACGGTGACGTTCTTTCCGAATTGCGAATAAGGCACAAAGTAACGAACCATGAGGAAGATCACCAAAACAACACTAGCGACCTGAAGACGCGACATCCGATAACCCTGCGAGCCGGCAGCCACCAGCCAGCATGCGACTGGAGTAAAGATTCCCTCCTTGGAAAAGCCCAGGAGCCCAAGGGCAAGGATAGATGCGCCGGAGATGAGCACCGGCAAACCCATGCTGCTTCTACCGCCGCTCCGGCGTATTTGATGAATGACGCCCAGAATCATCGCCATGGGAAGAAAGCGGTTAATCTGGGCTAACGCGCTCAGGAAGCCGCCATTCTCGCGGGAAAGGAAGGTAAGAGCTGCGGTCACCACCAGACCTGTGACCAGGCAGCCGACCGTTGCGTTCTGCAGGTTGGCATCCGTCACTAAACTCCCAAGGAGGGGACGCCGAAGGGTGAGCTTAGTGCTGAAAAACACTGCGATCAACATCGCGGTGATACCGCCTACATACACCTTCATGGTCTGAAGCGGAGCAACCAGGTTGGAGTCGGCCGGTTCTCCGAGAACTGCCTTCCAGCAAAGGCCCACGATGACTCCGAGGACCGCATAAAAAAAGACATACGCGCCCGAAGGGCGTGAGAAACCACCTGCCAGATTGAAGGCGATTCCCGCGATAACAAGAAACAGGAAGCAGCAGACCGCAAAGAGAGGCGTCGTCCCCTGAAAGAGCTGCACCGCAAACAGCACAATGGCAAAACAGACCAAGTGCCTGAGCGGGATGTGTGCTGGAAAGGGAAGGCGCACTCGATCTCTCTTGTCGATCAGCCGACTGACACTGTCAGATCTCAGGAGTAACTGGGTTTCAAGAGCATCCTGGAGGGCCGAATGCCGATCAAGCCTTGATCATAGAAGGGGCTTCCAGTCGCGTCAAAGAAGACCAGGGACACTCGGACTGTCGCTCCATCTGCCTCGAAGTGGGATCACCACGATTCCGTGAAACAAATGACTGGAACGATTAGAGTTGCGGTAGATACTAGTTTGGTTCCGGCCGGTAACAGGCAGGGCTGTGGCTTTGACTTCACTCGAGCCCAGTTCTATTCTGCCGGAAACCGTGCAGAATCTGTGCATGGGTCACAAACAAACTGTCCTGGAGCAGCTAGAGCGAAGCAGAATGGAACGATTCGGCGACGAGTTGCGGATAGAGCGCGAGCGGAGGCAGGTTACGCTCGAAACTATCTGCGCGGTAACGAAAGTTTCGATCCGCCATCTGGAAGCTCTTGAGGAAGGGAAATACTCCGACCTACCGGGCGGAGTCTTCCGTAAGGGAATCGTCCGCAGCTATCTCGGTGCGGTGGGTCTTGACGAGGCTGCATGGTTGCAGCGGTTTGAGACGACCCTGCGCGAGATCGGTACGATTCCGTCGACGGATGACAACGACTGGGTCGAGTTTGCCGAGAACGTCCGACGAAACAGAAGCGGAGTAAAGCCCGGCACCAGCTCCCGCTGGATGGGCGTCGCCATGATGGTGGTCATGCTTGTCGTGCTGGGATGGAGCGTGTGGAAGTTTGTCCTGCACGGCCGGCTGTTCCTTTAGCTGTTGGCGCTCCATCGCAGTCTGGGTTCGCCGCCAGAACACTCTTCGCAAAGGCACGCGCCATTCGCTGCGAGATTTCGCCATTGGACCGCGGAACGGTGCACGTGCCTGTTCGCCTTTGATACGTCGCGCACCCGCAGGTAAAATAAATGAGTTATCCCAAAGCGCGGACGGGGTTCCCTGTCCGCAGCCTTCCCTGAAGGAGTTTCTTTTGGCTACACGCGAGCGTTTCCTTTTCACCAGCGAGTCTGTCACCGAGGGTCACCCGGACAAGATCGCCGACCAGATCTCTGATGCCATTCTCGATGCCTGCCTTTCGCAGGACCCCTACAGCCGCGTGGCGTGCGAGACGCTGACTTGCACCGGCCTGGTCGTCATCGCCGGTGAGATCACCACGAAGGCTTATGTCGACTTCCAGAGCCTGGTCCGCGGTACCGTCGCGGCGATCGGGTACGACAACGCGCTGTACGGCTTCGACTCGAACACCTGCGCGGTGATCTCGACGATCAACAAGCAGTCGGGCGACATCGCGATGGGCGTCGATACCGGCGGCGCCGGCGACCAGGGCATGATGTTCGGCTACGCGACCAACGAGACCCCGGAGCTGATGCCAACGCCGATCTCGCTTGCGCACCGCCTCGCTCTGAAGCTCAGCGAGGTGCGCAAGAACGGCACGATGGCTTACCTTCGTCCCGACGGCAAGAGCCAGGTCACGGTGGAGTACGACGCGAATAGCAAGCCTGTGCGCGTGGATGCTGTCGTCATCTCTACTCAGCACGCTGAGACCGTCGGCAACGACGAGCTGCGCGCCGATATCCTGAAGAACGTCATCCAGGCCGTCATTCCCGCCGAGCTGCTGGACGAGAACACCAAGTACCACATCAACCCGACCGGACGCTTCGTTGTGGGTGGACCGATGGGCGATACCGGCCTGACGGGACGCAAGATCATCGTCGACACGTACGGAGGCATGGGCCGTCACGGCGGCGGAGCCTTCAGCGGCAAGGACGCTACCAAGGTGGACCGTTCGGCTGCCTACATGGCGCGCTACGTGGCCAAGAACATCGTCGCCGCCGGTCTGGCCGACCGCTGCGAGGTTCAGCTTGCCTACGCCATCGGCGTCGCCGAGCCGGTCAGCGTGCTGGTCGATACCTTCGGCACCGGCAAGGTCGATGAGACGAAGCTCGAGGAGCTGGTGCGCAAGAACTTCTCGCTCACTCCGAAGGGCATCATCGAGAGCCTGCAGCTGCGCCGTCCGATCTTCAAGGCGACTGCTGCGTACGGCCACTTCGGCCGCAAGGGCGAGAGCTTCACTTGGGAGGCGACCGACAAGGCTGCTGCTCTCAAGGAGCAGGCTGCGGAACTCGTGGCGAAGTAATTGCACCAGAACGAAGAATGAGTAAGGGGCGAGCCCTTCGGGCTCGCCCCTTACTGTTGTGGCCCGGAATCGACCCTTTGCGAGGCACAACGGGGAGACATCCGGATTGCATCTAAAACCTCAGTAGAATCGCCCGCCGACTGTATTTGAGACTCCTCGATTATGCTGATCCGCTCCGAGTATGACATTCAGTTTCATCTTCCGGCCCCGTTGACCGTCGTAGCGATGCTGCGACTTCATCCCATTCTCGACTTTGCGATCCGCGAACCGGAGACGCTGACGATCGAACAGATCGACTTGGAGACCAGGAGAGTCCTCGAGGCCACGGAATACATCGACGGCTTCGGAAACCGATGCCAGCGCTTCACCGCGCCGATGGGAGCGTTGCGGCTGTGCGGTTCGAGCATGGTTGAGTGGTGCGAGGAGCCCGACGAGACGGGCGCAGGAGCCGTTCAGCATCCTGTGGAAGAGCTGCCCGCTGATGTGCTGCAATTCCTGTTGAGCAGCCGCTACTGCGAGGTCGACAAGATGTCGCAGATTGCCTGCGAGCTCTTCGGGTCGACTCCGACGGGATGGGAGCGGGCGACCAGGATTCGCGACTGGGTCCATGACCACGTGCGATTCGACTACAATGCAGCGCGCCCTACGAAGACAGCTCTCGATCTCTTCACGGAGCGGGTCGGCGTCTGCCGTGACTTTCAGCATCTCGCCATCACTCTGTCGCGGGCGATGAACATTCCAGCGCGCTACGCTACGGGATATCTCGGAGACATTCGCGTGCCGTATGGCGGTCCCGGCGATTTCAGCGCATGGTACGAGGTTTATCTTGGCGGCCGTTGGTGGACGATGGATGCGCGTCACAACACGCCGCGCATCGGACGGCTGCTGATGGCAACGGGGCGCGACGCGACGGATGTGGCGCTGACGACGAGCTTCGGTGCGGCAAATCTGACGCACTTTTATGTCGAGAGCAATGAGGTGGATGCGGCGGGAGAGAAGGTTCCTCTTCCAATCGCGTCGGCCATCAGAAGTGCAATGCCTGAACCGGTGGTCGAGTAACCTTCTGCGCGTGTTCGTTAGTTCGGACTATCCCTTCCACTTTGAATGAACAGAACGGAGTGTGGCGGTAATCCGCTGGTGGGAGGATACTGACATGATTGAGACCATGAGCAGGACGACAACAGCGAATTCCGTACCGAGCGTCTTCTCCGGCAAGCAGTGGCAGCAGGTGCTGGAGCGGGACGCGCGCGCCGATGGGCAGTTCTTCTACGCGGTGAAGTCGACGCGAATCGTCTGCAAGCCGAGCTGTCCGAGCCGCAGGCCGACGCGGAAGCAGGTGCAGTTCTTCCCGACACTGGCAGCGGCGCAGGCGGCAGGGTATCGGCCGTGCAAGCGGTGCGAGCCAGAGCGAACGGCTCCGAAGGCCGATCCACAGGCGAAGGTGATCGCGCAGGTGACCAAATACCTGCAGGAGCACGCTGACGAGCGGGTGAAGCTGACCGATGTGGCGAAGGCAACTGGCGTTGGACGGCTGACGATTCTGCGCGGATTCAAGCGCGTGTTCGGCGTGAGTCCGGGGCAATATGCCAAGGCGCAGCGCATGGAGAAGTTCAAGGACAAGGTAAAGCAGCCGACGATGCGGGTTACCGATGCGATTTACGATGCTGGATTTGGCTCGAGCAGCCGGTTGTATGAGAACAGCAGCGCGCGGCTGGGTATGACTCCGCGGGAGATGCGAAACGGCGCGGCTGGCGTTGAGGTTCACTATGCCACCGCCGACAGCCCGCTCGGGCGCATGCTGGTTGCCGCAACGGACAAGGGCGTCTGCACGATTGCGTTTGGCGAGGACGATGCCGAGGTCGAGGACGTTCTTCGGAGCCGCTTCCCGAATGCAATGCTGGCCGCCGAAGATGCGAAGAGCGGCTGGCTTGCTGAGGCAGTCGCGTTCGTTACGAGCCAGATGAGCGAGCATCCTCTTGCTGCTACCTTTCCGCTGGACGTGCGTGCTAC
Source organism: Edaphobacter aggregans DSM 19364 (assembly GCF_000745965.1). Classification (GTDB taxonomy): domain Bacteria; phylum Acidobacteriota; class Terriglobia; order Terriglobales; family Acidobacteriaceae; genus Edaphobacter; species Edaphobacter aggregans. The sequence goes on from NZ_JQKI01000018.1 coordinate 48,034, forward strand.
TGCGTTCCAGCAGCGTGTGTGGAAGGCGCTGCAGGAGATTCCGCGCGGCGAGACGCGGACTTACTCGGGACTGGCTGCGGAGTTAGGCGCGCCGTCGGCGACGCGGGCTGTCGCAGGCGCCTGCGCGGCGAATCCGATTGCGGTGATCGTGCCATGCCATCGCGTCGTCGGCAAGAATGGTTCGCTGACTGGATTCCGCTGGGGCGTCGAGCGCAAGCGGAGGCTGCTTGAGGCCGAGAAGAAGGCCGCGCGCGTCGTATGAGCGCAGTTAGAGTAACGGCTGAACGCGGGTCGGAAATGATATTCTTAAAAGAGGGTTCGGTTCCTGAATCCTCAACATTTTCCATAAGAAAACGAGGTGCCTTTATGGCAACAGCAACCATCGACAAGGTAGCGGCGGAGTACAAGATCGCCGATCTCTCGCTGGCAGAGTTTGGACGCAAGGAGATCGACATCGCCGAGCAGGAGATGCCGGGACTGATGTCCATCCGCAACAAGTACGCTCCTTCGAAGCCGCTGGCCGGCGTTCGCGTGACCGGGTCGCTGCACATGACGATTCAGACGGCCGTGCTGATCGAGACGATGGTTGCTCTCGGCGCCGACGTTCGCTGGGCGAGCTGCAACATCTTCTCGACGCAGGACCATGCTGCGGCGGCGATCGCTGCTGCGGGTGTTCCGGTCTTCGCCTGGAAGGGCGAGACTCTGGAAGAGTACTGGTGGTGCACGGACCAGGCGCTGCGCCACAAGGGCGGGCTTGGGCCGCAGATCGTGATCGACGACGGCGGCGACGTGACGCTGCTGATCCACAAGGGCGTCGACCTTGAGAAGGGCGACGGCTGGGTCAACACTCCTTCGGGCAATCAGGAGGAGCAGGTGATCAAGAACCTGCTCAAGAAGATTCACGCCGAAGATCCGACGCACTTCCAGAAGATTGCGAAGGAGTGGAAGGGCGTTGCAGAAGAGACGACGACGGGCGTTCACCGGCTCTACAAGATGATGGAGCAGGGCAAGCTGCTGGTTCCGGCGATCAACGTCAACGACTCGGTGACCAAGTCGAAGTTCGACAATCTGTACGGCTGCCGCGAGTCTCTGGTCGACGGCATCAAGCGCGCGACGGACGTGATGATTGCTGGCAAGGTTGCTGTTGTTTGCGGCTACGGCGACGTGGGCAAGGGCTCGTCGCGCTCGCTGCGCGGACTGGGCGCTCGCGTGATCGTGACCGAGATCGATCCGATCAACGCTCTGCAGGCTGCGATGGAGGGCTACGAGGTCACGACGATCGAGGAGACACTGGGCATCGGCGACATCTACGTCACGTGCACAGGCAATCTCGACGTGATCACGTATGAGCACATGCAGGCGATGAAGGATCAGGCGATCGTCTGCAACATCGGGCACTTCGACAACGAGATCCAGATGGACGCGCTGAACTCGGCTGCGGGCGTGAAGAAGCTGAACATTAAGCCGCAGGTGGACAAGTATACGCTTCCCGGCGGCAACAGCATCTTCGTGCTGGCTGAGGGCCGTCTCGTCAACCTGGGCTGCGCGACGGGACACCCGAGCTTCGTGATGTCGAACAGCTTCTCGAACCAGACGCTGGCAGCGCTGGATCTCTGGGCGAATAAGGACACGTACAAACCGGGCGTCTACATCCTTCCGAAGAAGCTCGACGAGGAGGTTGCGCGGCTGCATCTTGAGAAGATCGGCGTGAAGCTGACGACGCTCTCGAAGAAGCAGGCAGATTACCTCGGCATTGCGGTGGAAGGGCCTTACAAGTCGGAGCAGTACCGGTACTAAGAGCTGTTCGAAACGAGACTGGAACACCCAGGGCCCCTCTGGGTGTTTTTCTTTAATTCTTTTGAATGAATGGCTTATGCGTTTTTAGCAGGGCAAAATATTCCATTCAAAGGGTTTAAGCATCAAAATATAGAAAATAACGGACTTATCGCTTTGAAAAGAAAGAGCCCGGGATGAGTGCCCGGGCTCTTTTCTACTTCTGTATTTAGCTTATCAAGTCGAAGGTAATTAATCGGCAACTTGTATTTCTTTTTGTTTCAGGTATTTAGGCCATTTCTGGACTTGACGGACGATTTTGCTGGGTTTTTTGAGGTATTTGGTGGCGGGGGATGGTGAGAGGGCATACCCCAGGGGCTAAAGCCCCTTTTCTTCTGGAGCGTTAGAGACCCGGGGCTAAAGCCCCGGGCTACCTCAGAAGCAACAGCAAGGGCGGTTCGAGCTTCGCTCGAATGTCCTACTTATGCGATGAAGCCGCAGGAACGGGGCACCCGGCATCGGTGGCGCTCCGAGCGAACTACTGAGATTCTTCGCTGCGCTCAGAATGACGGTGTAGGGAAGATGGAGCGACGGGAGCGTGGGGCATCCCAGACAGCGACGGGAGCGTGGGGGCAGCAGAGACAGCGACGGGGGCTTGGGTGCAGCAGAGGCAACGACTTTGCGGCAGCTTAGCTGGCGGCGGTGGGGGAGACGTAGTCGGGTGCGATGATGACCTGCATGCCTGGCGTCGTCACCAGCTGTTGGTCGATGAGGATGATGGTGGTGGCTGAGCCCGCTGAGTAGGTGACCTGCGCTCCGGTGTAGGTGGCGATGGTGTCGCTGGCGGGGATGGTTCCGGTGGGAACCATAACGAGCGTGTAGGTCCCGGTGGGGATGTATAGGTAGCCGGTGTTGGTGTTGAAGTTGATGTTGGTGGTGAGGGGCGTGACGTCGGTGAGCTTCTTGCCGGGTGGCACGAGATAGATGTCGAGAGCGCCGATGCGGGTGGCCTGGTCGATGAAGCGGAGAGCGATCTGGCCCAACGGGGCGGGCTGGCTCTGGTCCTTGAGAATCAGCTGCTGGAGGTTGGCGGCGAGGTTTCCGATCAGCACGGTGTATTGACTTCCCGTAGTGAAGGTTGCCTTGGACGAGGTCAGAATCTGCTTGGTTCCGGCTGTCGTGGCGCTCGTGGTGTAGATGCCGGGGTCGATGGGGACGTAGGACGTGATGGTTCCGAAGCCGAGGTTGTAGGCGATGGCCGCGTTGTTCTGGTAGATGTCCAGCCCCGGGGCGTCGGGCGAGGCGTCGATGATGCGGACCTGGGAGCCTGTGAGGCTGGAGACGATTCCCTGGCAGCCGGAGAGGATGAGGGCACACGCCGCTGCAGCCGTCAAAGAGACAGCTTTTTTGGCGAGGACGTGGAGCGACATACGCGGCTGGGCCGTGTTCAGCATCTTAAGTCGGGGAATCAATATGAAACACTCTAAACGATTTCAAGGGGGTGGGCGATGGCGGAATCGCGTGCCATCGAGAGCGGTACTGTTGTCGATACTGGTTCTGGGTGTGGAGCTGAGCGTTACCGGAGGGAAGGGCGAGGGGCAGACGAGCACGGTGGTTCCGCCGGCTCCCCCGGTGACGACGCCGGTGGTGGCTCCTGTGGTCGCTCCGTCGGGCGTGACGCCGGTGGTTGGCCCGCGGGTGGAGGCGATCGTCAGCATGCGCGACAAGGACCCAAAGAGCGCAGCCGCTGTTCCCGCGCACAAGCGGAGCTACGAGTTTACGGTGAAGGACGACGACTGGATGGACACTGGCGTTGTCCTGGGGGCGGGCGAGGTGGCGAAGTTTACGGCGACGGGCGACGTGGAGATGGCGGATGGACGCACGGCCTCGGCGGACGGAATCGACCGCGGATGGAAGGACCTTCTCCGGCAGTTTCCTCTGAACCAGGCGAAGGTGGGTGCGTTGATTGGCCGCGTGAGCGATATGGGCGCCTCCGTTCCCTTCTCTATTGGAGCCTCGGATGAGGTACCTATGCCAACTACCGGAAAGTTGTACCTGCGGGTGAATACGAGCAGCGACCTGACGTTTACGGGGAGCTACAAGGTGAAGGTGAAGTTTTCGCCTGCACCGAAGGTGGATGCGAAGAGCGCTTCTGCCGTTCCGGCAGCTGCGATCAGCACGCTGATTGGGCCGGATGTGTTCACGGGGATTCCGCGGCGGGTCTCCGACAGCACGACGGCGCGGGCGAATCCGGGCGACATGGTGAACTTCGCGCTGGTGGGAACGAAGGAGCAGGTGGAGTCCGCGTTCAAGGCCGCGGGATGGGTCGCGGTGGACAAGTCGGTGGAGGAGGCGATCCTGAACGGGCTGCTGAAGACGCTGAACAAGGAGGCGTACACGGAGATGCCGATGAGCACGCTGTATCTCTTCGGCAGGCCGCAGGACATGTCGTTTGCGCGCGGCGATCCTCTGATGGTTGCGGCGGAGCGGCACCATCTGCGGGTGTGGCAGACGGACAGGACGATCGGTGGGCGGCCGCTGTGGGTGGGGTCGGCGACGCACGATGTCGGCTTTGAAGAGGACCAGAGGAACGGCAATGTGACGCACAAGATCGACCCGGAGATCGACAAGGAGCGGGAGTATCTGCTGCAGAGCTTCGATGCGGCGGGAGCGTTTTCGAGCGCGGCGTATGTGACGCCGACGAATCCTCTGTTGGAGGCGAGGACCGCGACGGGCGGGAGCTTTCATTCGGATGGGCGGATTGTGGTGATGGCGCTGAAGTAGCTAGCGGATGATGGAGATGAGCAGCGTCATGTCGTCGTGCTGCGGGGCTCCGGCAGTGAAGCGGTCGGCGGCATTGAGGATGCAGTGAAGCAGCTGGTCGGCGGTGCAGCCGGGCTTACCGACGAGCGTGCGCGCGGCGGCGACCATGTTGTCCTCACCCCACTCTTCGTCTGCGGAGTTCATGGCCTCGGAGATTCCGTCGGTGAAGGCGATGAGGATGTCTCCGGGGCGAAGGACGGCGTTGGCGCGCGTGTAACAGACGTCGGGGAGAATGCCGATGACGGTTCCTGTGGCCTCAAGAAGAATGCTCTCGTTGCCGCGGAGGATGATGGGCGGGTTGTGGCCAGCGTTGACGTAGGTGAGGATGCGGGTGTGGGGGTCGTACTCGGCGTAGAAGAAGGTGGCGTAGCGGTTGGATGTGGAGGACTCGTAGACGAGGCGGTTGACGTGACGCATCAGCGTGGCGAGGTCGCCGGGCTGGAGCTGGGCGGCTGAGCGGAGGCTGGCGCGAAGGCTCGCCATCAAGAGTGCGGAGGAGATGCCTTTGCCGGAGATGTCGCCGAGAGCAAGGGCGAGACGGTCGCCATCGCTGGAGCTGTTGGGGAGAAGGAAGAAGTCGTAGTAGTCGCCGCCAACTTCCTGAGCGGGACGGCAGTAGCCGGCGAGGTCGACGCTGGCGAGTTGGGGATAGACCTGGGGGAAGAGGCGCTGCTGCACCTCGCGGGCGATCTCGATCTCGCGGGAGACGCGCTCGCGGTGGGCGATCTCGGTGGAGAGGCTCTCGAAGAGCTCGGCGTTCTCGAGGGCGAGGCCGGTCTGGGTGGCGACGGACTGGAGGAGCTGGCGGTCGGTGCGGGAGTAGGGCTCCTCTGAGAGCTTGGGGCCGAGTGCCATGACGCCGGCGAGGCGGTTCCGGCCGGGGAGCGGGACGAGCAGCTCGGTGGAGAGGTCGTTGAGCGTGGCGCGCTCGGCTTCGGAGGCGTCGACCAGCCAGCTTGAGGGGTCGTCACGATAGACGCTGGCGGGGGCGTGGCCGTTGGTGAGCGCGGTAATGGTGGCAGAGGTGGCGGCGAGAGAGAAGGAGCCGAGGGTGGGCGACATCGTGGGAGCGACGGAAATGCCGGTGGCGAACTGGAGGCGGTAGCTGTCGCCGGAGCGAAGGAAGACGGCGATGCGCTCGATGTGGAGTGCGTCGCCGATGCGCTGGGTGATGGTGTTGAGCAGCGGCGTGACTTCGGTGAAGTTGCGAGCCTCTTCGGAGAGCTCGGAGAGGATTCGTTCGGAGGAGTAGGCCTCGCGGAAGAAGCGCTGGTCGAGCTTCTGCTGGAGCCGCCGTGCGAGCCCGAAGCGAAAGGCGATGAAGATGCCGACGACGGCGAGTATCTTGACGATGTCGTCGATGTGATGATGGCCGGGCCCTTCGCGGAGGAATTGGCGAAGCGAGAAGGCCATCCAGACCGCGAGCAGGACTGTGATGATGCCGATGGAGCGGCGGGCAAAGGCGTACTTGGTTCCCTGCCGGATGAGGATGCGCAGGTCCATCGCACGCTGAACGACGACCACATAGGCCAGTGCGAGCGGGAAGAGGAAGAGGATGCCGACTGCGGTGAGGACGATCCACTCCGGCACGTCCTGGCCGACGTCGGTTTTGCGGAAGAGCGCGATGATGGCAAGGATGAAGAAGGGCGTGAGTCCGATGGAGGTTCCGGCGAAGAGGATGCGCAGGCGGCGGCGCGCATCGCCGGTTGCTGTGCGGACCTTTGGCGCGAGGCAAATGAAGAAGTAAGAGATGGCAGAAAAGCTGACGATGGTTTCGAAGGTATTGATGCCGACGGCGTAGGGGGTGAGCCAGTTGCAGAGGGCGAAGTTGTACGGACGGCCAAACTCCTGAAGGAGGTCGATTGGCAACAGCAGGAGGATCGGCGCGATGAAGAGCCATTTGATCCATGGATAGCGGATGTCGATTTTGGAGCGGTCGGGGAAGTAGATGCCGAAGGCCATGAGACAGAGCGGCATCGCGGTCTGCGCGATGGCGGACCAGAACAGCGCCACGGGCTTGAGCGGACTGAGGAGATAGTAGACCGAGGTGAAGAGCGAGTTGAAGTAGGCGAGGATTCCGAGGATGAGCCAGGCGTGAGGATTGAGAGGACGAGCAAAGACGACGTAGAGGCCGGTGGCGAGGCAGAAGAAGGAGGCGGTGGTGACGACGAGCCAGACGATCCAGGCCCACAGCGGCGTAGGCACGGCGTGCATCGGACGGAGCACTACGGTTGCCGTGCGCAGGGCGACGTGATCGAGAGGGATATATTCGTCCGCCCGAAGATAGCCGAATGTCATGGTCTGGTTGGGGCGGCTGCGGCGAAGCTCCTGAACGAGGACGTTCAGTCCCGTGTAGTTGCGCTGATTGACGGTGAGGATGACGTCGCCGGGCTGGAGGCCGGCCTCTTTCGCCTCGGGCAGGACCATATTGATGGCGCTGCCACGGAAGCCGTTGAAGAACGGCGAGCGCGTCAACGAGGTGCCGTTTTTCTGCATGTTGAAGTTCTGTCGCGTGCCCAGGACGAAGTGGGTGAGCGCGAAGAAGGCTACGAGCGCGAGAAGCAGGTACTGAAGACGTGCAGATCGCTGCAGCATAGGAGTAGAAAAAGGCTGGCTGCATGGTAGCAGCCAGCCGGGGTTTTCAGCAGGGATGTTGGCTACTTCTTTGCAGGCTTGTTGGCGATGATCTGGTCCTTGATCTTGTCGTAGGCGCCCTGGGGCAGGAGACGAGCTGGTTCTTCGCGGAGTAGGGGCGGCCGTCGATGATGCGTTTGGAGTAGGCGTCGCCGATGCCGGGGATGGCCTTGAGTTGGTCGGGGGTGGCGGTGTTGATGTCGATCTTGTCGGTCGTCGCGGCAGTGGCGTTCGTGGCAGGCTTGGAGGCGGGGGCCTTCTGGGCTGCGAGGGAGAGCGGAATGGTCGCGAGGAGTGTGGCGGCGAGGAGCGTGCGGCGAAGGATGCCCATTGCGGGACTGGAACTCCTTTGAGATGACGGCAGGTTCACGGGAAGAGTACGAGAGCATTTGGGTTGCGTCAATTGGCCCGATCAAGAAGTGCGCGGCCGGTTTGACTTCCTGCGCGGCCAACGCTAGTCTGGAATTGCGATGCGTTCGCTGAACCTCCATCACTGGCATCATCACCATCATCATGCGCAGAGCGTGTTGGCGGCTGTGTCCGGTGTGGTGAAGTAGAAGAAACGCAGACCACAAGGATTCTGAAAGGCCCGCTCAACGCGCACTCCGCGAGCGGGCCTTTTTACGTTTCATGCATCAGAGAGAACGGGAGATTGCGATGGCTGACGCTGTAAAGATCGACTTTGCCAAGATGGACGGACTGGTTCCGGGGATCGTGCAGGATTGGAAGACGGGCGAGATGCTGATGCTTGGCTTCCTGAACGAGACGAGCTACCAGAAGACGCTCGAAACGGGCTTCGTCACCTTCTGGAGCCGCACGCGCGCCAAGCTGTGGATGAAGGGCGAGACCAGCGGCAACCGGCTGCGCGTGATTGAGGCCTCGACCGACTGCGATAACGATGCCCTGCTCTTTCGCGTGGAGGTGGAAGGCGACGGGCTGGTGTGCCACGAGGGCACGGTGAGCTGCTTCACCAAACCGATTGTGAAAGGAACGAAGTGATAAGCGACTCACCGAAGAAGCTGAGGCTGGGGATCCCGAAGGGCAGCCTGCAGGATGCGACGATTGCGCTGTTCGAGCGTGCAGGGTGGAACATCTTCGCGAGCGGACGGAGCTACTTCCCTGCTATCGACGACGCGGAGATCGAGTGCATGCTGGTGCGCGCGCAGGAGATGGCGCGCTACGTGGAGCACGGCGCTCTGGACGCCGGGCTGACGGGCAACGACTGGGTGCTCGAGAACGAGAAGGACGTGGAGTATGTCACGAGCCTGACTTATTCCAAGCAGAGCCGGCAGAAGGTGAAGTGGGTGCTTGCGGTGCCGGAGGATTCGCCGTTTCAGAAACCGGAGGACCTGGCGGGAAAGATCATCGCGACGGAGTTGGTGGAGTTTACGAAGCGCTACTTCGCTGCGAAGAATATTCCGGTGACGGTGGAGTTCAGCTGGGGCGCGACCGAGGTGAAGCCTCCGATGCTGGCCGATGCGATCGTCGAAGTGACGGAGACGGGGAGCTCGCTGCGGGCGAATCGGCTGCGCATCATCGAGACGCTGATGGAGAGCGAGACGCAGCTGATCGCGAACAAGGAAGCGTACAAGAACGAATGGAAGAAGGCGAAGATCAACAACATCTCGCTGATGCTGAATGCGGCGATTGCGGCGCAGGGTCGCGTGGGTTTGATGCTGAATGCGCGGAAGGACGACCTGAAGCTGGTTCTTGCGGTCCTGCCTGCTCTCAACTCGCCCACCGTATCGCACCTCAGCGATCCTGAATGGGTTGCGCTGAACACGATTCTCGACGAGGCTGAGGTGCGCGATGTCATCCCCAAGCTTAAGGCAGCAGGCGCGACAGGGATCGTGGAGTATCCGCTGAGCAAAGTTGTTCTGTAGCTGCGGGGTTGTTCTGTAGCTGCTGGACGGGAGCTTGTTCGATGAAGCTGGTGAAGACATATGGCCGCACCGCGAAGGCTGCCGCCGCGCTGATCAGGTCGATTGAACAGCGCGGCGCCGTCTCGACGGCGAAGGTTGAGCCTGTGGTGCGGAAGATTCTTGCCGACATTCGCAAGGGCGGCGACGCTGCGCTGCGCAGATATGCCGCGAAGTTCGACGGACTTCAAAAGACGCAGACTCTGCTGGTCTCTCGCGAAGAGATGGAGACGGCGTGGCACGCCACATCGCCTGAGTTGCAGGCGGCGATGATGATTGCGCGTGGCAACATCCTTGCGTTCGCCGAGGCGCAGATGCCGAAGGAGTGGATGATCTCGCCGGCGGACGGTGTTGGCACCGGTCAGATCGTTCGCCCCTTGGGGAGCGTTGGCTGTTATGTGCCGGGAGGCCGCTATCCGCTGCCTTCCACGCTGTTGATGACGGCGACGCCTGCGCAGGTCGCGGGTGTGGAGCGCATCGTAGTGTGTTCGCCTAAGCCTGCGCGCGAGACGCTTGCCGCGGCGTGGCTGGCGGGCGTGACGGAGTTCTATCGCGTGGGCGGCGCGCAGGCGATTGCAGCGCTCGCCTATGGGACGGAGACGATCGCACCAGTGAACAAGATCGTTGGGCCGGGCAATCTGTATGTGACTGCGGCAAAGATGCTGGTCTCTTCCGAGTGCGGGATCGATATGCCCGCGGGGCCGACGGAGATCGTCGTCACCAGCGAGCGCGGCTCGGCTGCGGGGATTGCGGCTGACCTGGTCGCGCAGGCTGAGCACGATCCTGAGACGCTTGCGGTGTTGATTACGAGCAACGAGGCTCTTGCGAAGTCTGTCGCCGCCGAAGTGAAGGTGCAGGCGCGAGATAACAACGTCGCGAAGCAGTCGCTCGCGGCTCAGGGAGCGATCTTGATCGCGGAGACGGTTGCCGGGGCCCGCGAGCTGACGAATCGTCTGGCGCCCGAGCACCTGACTGTGGACTCGCCTGCGGACTTGAAGTGGGTGCAGAACGCGGGTAGTGTCTTTGTCGGCGACTATGCACCGCAGTCGATGGGCGACTACGTCTCCGGGCCGAACCATGTCTTGCCCACCGGACGCGTGGGCCGCGTTCGCGGCGGCCTGAGTGTTCTGGACTTCGTAAAAATTATTACCGTGCAGGAGTACAGCCGCAAAGGACTGGGTAAACTGGGTCCCCACGCGATTGCACTGGCAACGGCAGAGGGACTGACCGGCCATGCTGAGAGCGTGCAAGTAAGGATGAGGTGAGCATGAGCATAGCCATCGAAACAGCAACCGTGAAACCGCGCCGCGCCGTTCTGGAGATGCCGGAGTATCATCCGCCGCTTGCGGGACGCGATGTACTGCGGCTGGACTTCAACGAGAACACGCTGGCGCCTTCGCCGTTGGTGATGGACCGGCTGAAGCAGATCACAGCGGAAGGCCTGACGAAGTATCCGGAGCGCGAGCCCGTCGAACGCAAGGTGGCGGCGCACCTGGGGCTTGAGCCGGCCCAGGTTTTGTTGACCAACGGTGTCGACGAGGCGATTCACCTGATGTGCTGCGCGTTTCTGGATGAGGGAGATGAAGCGCTGATCGCTACACCTTCGTTCTTCATGTACGACGTGAACATCCGCATGATGACGCGCGGACTGGTGAAGGTGCAGGCCGACGAGACGCTGGAGTTTCCCTTTGAGCGCGTGCTGGCTGCGATCTCCGAGCGGACGAAGCTGATTATCATCCCCTCGCCCAATAACCCGACCGGCGCGACAGCCAGCCGTGCGCAGTTGCTGGCGGTCGCGAATGCAGCTCCGCATGCCGTGCTGATGGCCGATGAGGCGTACTTTCACTTTCACGGCGAGACAGTGATCGGCGACACCGCGACGACGCCGAACCTGATTGTTGCACGCACGTTTTCGAAGGTGTATGGGCTGGCGAACCTGCGCATCGGGCTGTTGGCCGGAAATGCGGAATTGTTGAAGTACTTGCGCAAGGTCAGCTCGCCGTACAACGTGAATGGCGTTGCGCTGGATTGTCTCTCGGTGGCGATTGAGGACGATGCTTACATCACGTGGTACGCCGACCAGATTCGTGTGGGACGCGAGCGCATGATGGGCGGGCTGGATGAGCTGGGCGTCTCTTACTTTCCCAGCGCGGCGAACTTTGTGCTCATGAAGATTGGGCCGAAGCACGCGGAGCTGGCTGCGGCGATGCGCAGGAACGGCGTGCTGGTTCGCGACCGGTCGGCTGACCCTGGCTGCGATGGCTATGTGCGGATCACGATCGGGGTGGGAGATCAGGTGACGCGAGGACTTGAGGCTTTGAGGGCCTCGCTCAACGAGATCGGCTGGAAGAGGGAGCGAGTCAGCGAGTCAGCGAGCCAGCAGGTCAGCGGAGAGAGGGAGTTCGAGTAATGGCGAAGGCGCGGACGGCAACGATTAAGCGCGACACTACGGAGACGCAGATTGCGCTGAAGCTGAATATCGACGGAACGGGCGTCTACAAGGTGACGACGGGGATACGGTTCTTCGATCACATGTTGGAGCTCTTCACGCGGCATGGGGGCTTCGACCTGACGCTTGCGTGCAAGGGGGACCTTGACGTCGATCAGCACCACACGGTGGAGGACGTCGGCATTGCGCTGGGCGAGGCGTTCAACAAGGCGCTTGGCGATAAGAAGGGGATTCTGCGCGCCGGGTACTTTGTGATGGCTATGGATGAGACGCTGGCGGTGGCGGCGGTCGATCTTTCGGGCCGTGTTGCTTATGTGGTCGATGACAAAGTGAAGGTGCGGCTGGTTGGAGACTTTCAGTCGGAGCTGCTGGCGGATTTCTTTGATGGGTTTGCTCGTGGCGCGAAGGCAAATGTGCATGTGAAGACGATGTATGGGCGGTCGAATCATCACAAGATCGAGGCGATCTTCAAGGCGTTTGCACGGGCGCTGCGCGGGGCTTGCTCGCGGGATGAGCGGATGGCGGAGATTCTGCCCAGCACCAAGGGATTGCTCTAAATGTCTGACTTCACCGTGCGTCGCTATCGCCTTTTCTGTGCGTCGGTTATCACGACATTTGTTTCATTTGCAATGTACGGGACAACCAATTTCTTTTGGAGAGTGATTGGCGGAATTGAGCGCGGCAATCTCAGGAATCTCGGCTTATGGGCGTGCGTGGGATGCTTTCTTTTTCTTCTAGCACTATCTCTGAGTTTCTTCGGGGAAGGCTGGAAACGAAATATCGCAATTGCTACTAACATGCAATTGCTACTAACATTCTGCTGCTTATCGTTTGGCAGCCGCTATTTCATTGGCTATGGCCAAACATAATCCACGGTAGGGAAGCGCAGCAATTCATCCGAGGTGATTTGTAGGTTAGGGCAATGATCGAAGTCATCGACTACAAAGCGGGAAATCTGACGAGCGTACTCAAAGCGCTGAACTATCTTGGCGCGGAGACTCATGTCACGCAGTCGCCTGATGACGTGCGGAGAGCAAGCAAGATTGTGTTGCCGGGTGTGGGTCACTTTCAGGCGACGCAGTTGCTGCATGATCTTCGGCTCACCGAGGCTACGCGGGAGGCGATTGCGCGTGGGGTTCCGTTTTTGGGGATCTGCGTGGGGTTGCAGTGGCTCTATGAGGGGTCGACCGAGGCGGAGTCGACGGATGGGCTCTGCCACTTTGCTTCGAAGTGCGAGCGCTTCCCTGCTGCCTACAATGGCGCGGAGCTGAAGTCGCCTCATGTGGGGTGGAACTCGCTTGAGGAGATTCGCCAAGACTCGCGGCTGCTGCGGGGTGTCGAGAGTGGGAGTTTTGTGTACTACACGCACTCGTGGCGTGCGCCGGTTGGTGCGGACACGGCTGCGACTACGGAGTACGGCGGGCGGTTTACGGCGGCTGTGGAGCGCGACAACGTGATGGGCGTGCAGTTTCATCCGGAGAAGTCGAGCGCCACCGGACTGCGGATTTTGACGAACTTTCTGGAGCTATAGGATGCCATTTGTTTATGAACTGACGCTCGCCGAGGAGACTCCGCAGCCGGAGTACACGCTGGTGCAGCAGCTTGTTCCTGAGGGAACGCTGGTTGGGACCGGCCAAAACCTCGCCGTGCTCTCGGACGGTGCGGCTGAGTTTCATCTGCGGGCGCCGCTGCAGGGGCTGCTGGTGGAGTGGTTCCTTCACAGCGGCGAGTTGGTTGATCCAGACTTTGCCTTGGCGCGCATCGTCGCGGAGGGCGCCGAGCGGCCTGTCTCCTCCGTCACCCCTGCGAGGTTTGCGCAGCCATGCTGACGAAACGCATCATCGCCTGCCTAGACGCTAAGCGCGGGAGGAACATCACTTGCTGACGAAGAGAATCATCGCCTGCTTAGACGTGCGTGACGGGCGCGTCGTGAAGGGCGTGCGGTTTGTCGACATCATCGACGCCGGCGATCCGGCGGAGCTTGCTCATCGCCATGCTGCAGCGGGCGCGGACGAGATTGTTCTGCTCGACATCACGGCGACGCACGAGGGGCGCGGCACTCTGCTCGACACGGTGAAGCGTACGGCGGCGGAGCTGTTTGTGCCGTTCACGGTAGGTGGGGGAATTCGCAGCGCGGAAGATGCTGCGGCAGTCTTTGATGCAGGCGCGGATAAGGTGAGCATCAATTCATCCGCGATTGCGCGGCCGGAGCTGATCGGCGTGATCGGTTCGAGCTTTGGGGCGCAAGCTGTGATTGTGGCGATCGATGCTCGACGTGCGGTGAACTCCGCTGACCCTGTCGGCGAGGCCGAGGTCTACGTTGCGGGCGGACGCAAGCCTACGGGCCGCAAGGTGATTGAGTGGGCGCGCGAGGCTGAGGAACGCGGTGCCGGCGAGATTCTGCTGACCAGCATGGACACTGACGGCATGCGCTCTGGCTTCGACTGCGAGCTGACGGCGCGGGTCTCGGAGGCGGTGCAGATTCCCGTCATTGCGAGCGGTGGAGCGGGAAGCGCGGCGCACTTTGCGGAGGTGTTTTCGCGCGGTAAGGCGGATGCTGCGCTGGCTGCGAGTATCTTTCACTTCGGCGTGACGGACTCGCGCGAGTTGAAGGCGGAGCTTCAAAAAGTTGGCGTGAGCGTACGGATGCCGTGTTAACCTGATTTCCAAAACAAACCAGTGAAACGTATACGCCTATCTGCTCACGATCTGAGCTTGTTCCGCGCTTGCCAACTCAAAGACCGTTTAGATTGGTGCGCAACTTTCAGCACGGAGCCCCATGGTGAGGTCTACCCCTTTGTGACATGGGGATGGACTAAACCCAACGATAGATTTTACCTACGCAGTCAATTCCCCAAACTCGCCGAAATTGCAGACATATATCTAATGCATCGATCGACGGGGGGCCGCTTCTTCATTAACAGCCGAGGCGCCTATTTCCATGAATCGGAAGGAGGACCATACGACCAATTTGTTGAGTTTGTGCTCGACGCTGTAGTCTACGTGCCTCCAGCCTCAAAAAAATGAGCACTCAAATTGAGTGCGTAGAGATTACCTAATGCTCATTCCATCCATCGACCTTATGGGCGGCCGTATCGTCCAGCTTGTTCAGGGCGAGAAGCTTAAGCTGGCCTTTGATGATTTTGACTACTGGATCGGACGGTTCAGCAAATATACGTTGGTGCAGTTGATCGATCTTGACGCGGCGATGCGGCAGGGGTCGAACGCGGAGTTGATCTCGCAGTTTACGTCGAAGCTTCCCTGCCAGGTTGGTGGTGGTTTGCGCACTGCGGAGGACGGCAAGCGGATGCTCGACCTTGGAGCGAAGCGGGTGATCTATGGCTCTTCGCTGTTCGGCGGCGATAACGAGGTTGATCGCAAGCGGCATCCGATGATCAATCTCGACTTTGCACAGAAGCTGCGGGATGAGCTGGGTGAGGAGCAGCTGGTGTTCTCGGTCGATACCAAGGGGGGACAGGTCGCTGTGCGCGGTTGGAAGGAGAGCGTCGCACTGACTCCGGAGGAGGCGGTGACCTGGCTCGAGGACTACTGCGCTGCGTTTCTCTACACGCATGTCGATACCGAGGGCACGATGACGGGCTTCCCGATTGACGTTGCGGCGATCCTGCGGGCGACGACGGCGAAGCAGTTGATCGTCGCCGGGGGCATCAAGGATCGCGCGGAGGTGGATGCGCTCGAGGCGATGGGGGTCGATGCCGTGGCGGGGATGGCGGTGTACTCCGGGGCGATGGAGGCTTGAGAGCGAGTCAGCAAGTCAGCGAGTCCGCGAGTCGGCGAGTCGGCGAAAACTCATTCTTTGCAGGCTAACTTGCGCGCTCACTCGCTGCCGCTGCTATCTGCCAGAGCGTAGTAGCCCTTGCGCGCCTGCACCTTCATGTCCTTGCCGCAAGTGATGTTCAGAGTGCGGAAGGCTCCGTCGGCCTTCAGATTCGTTGGCGTGTAGCTGGCGAGGTACTGGGTGCGCAGCTCGTCCTGGATCTGGTAGAAGGCCTCCTGCAGCTTCTTGCCGTTGTTGCCGACGTCGATGACGCGGCCGCCGGTCTCCTTTGCGAGCTTGTCCATCTCGCCGGCGCCGGAGTAACCGAAGCCGCCGTAGAAGCCGCGGTCGGCGATGAGGATGACGTAGATGATGGCGTTGGCCTTCTGGGCAGCTTCAACGGCGGTCTTGATCGTCTCCTGGGAGCCATAGTCCTGACCATCGGTGAGCAGGACGAGGATCTTTCGGCCGGCCTCCTGGTGCAGCTTGTCGTGGGCGGCGAGGTAGACGGCATCGTAGAGCAGGGTTCCACGGGGCGTGCTGTTGCCGGTGACCGAACCGGTGCCGGCTCCGGTGTTGATGCTGGCCTTGTCGAGGGCGCGCTTGAGCTCGCGGGGAGAGTTGGTGTAGTCGGCCAGGAGGTCGACGTTGATGTCAAAGGAGATGAGGAAGGCCTCGTCCTTGGGGGTGAGGACGCCCTTGAGGAACTCGGCGCCGGCCTCCTGCTCCATGGGGAGGACGCTCTGCATGCTGCCGCTGGTGTCGAGCAGGATGCCGATGGTGAGCGGCAGGTTCTTCTCCTGGGTGAAGTTCTTGGTCTTCTGGGGCGCCTTGTCTTCGAAGATCTGGCAGTCGTCCTTATGCAGGTTGGTGATGTAGCCGTTCTTGTCGCGCACGGAAAAGTAGACATTCACCAGGTTGACGTTGACCTTGAGGGTCTGGACGTCGCCGATATCGACGGGCTGCTCACCGGCGGCGGAGCTGGCAGGGGGAGGGCCGCCGGGGGAGGGGGCTTCCTGTGCATGGAGGGCGGGCGTAAGGGCGAGGCAGGCGGCGAGAAGGACCGCGGGAGATAAGACGAGGGAACGCATGACTCTATTAGACGGGCGAAGAGCGCTCGAGGTCAGCGAAAATCCCCGCGCCTTGGAGAAATCCAGGCATCTTGAGGGCCGTGGCTTCCGGGGAGGCACAACGTCCGGGGTCCGGGTTCGTCTTAAATTCAGCAAGAGGGTGCCGGTTGGAGATAGCCGTTCGCATCCCGGCACTGGTACTCTAGTAGCTGCAAACTCAGCGCCGCCGTGGCCGCTGGGTGGAAGATTTTGTGGGGGTATCGCGTGGTTCGGCAAAGCGTATTGGCGGGAGCACTGGCGTTTCTTGCGCTGGGCCAGCAGGGGCAGAAGGCGACCGAGGAGGCCTCGGCGGCGCAGCAGCAGATCCCTGACTCGCCTCGACCGCAGGTCGATCTGCCTACGGTCAATTCGCTGAAGCCGGGGATGGGGACGACGCCGATCTCGAACGGCGACCAGCCGCCCGCGGGTCAGGATCAGGCTCCGCCTCCGAGCCAGCCTTCGGCGCCCTCTGCGCCCTCGGAGACGCAAAAGCTGGACGATGGGCCGCCGCCGGAGGTTGGGGCCGACGCCTTCAGGCTGGTGGTGCGGACGAACTTCGTCGAGGTTCCGTTCACCGTGAAGGACAATAAGCAGCGACTGGTTCCGGCAATTCAGTGGCGCGAGGTTCGGGTCTACGAGAACAACCTGCCGCAGCGCATCACCAACTTCACGGTCGATCCGTTTCCGCTCTCGGTCGCGATTGTGATCGATCAGAGCCTGACCTTCGACAATATGGCGAAGGTCAACAACTCCCTGAACGCGCTGCAGGGCGCCTTTGCGCCGTATGACGAGGTGGCGGTCTATACCTACAACAACGGACCGCAGCTGCGGACGGAGTTCACGGGATCGCAGAGCGCCCGGCTGAACTTTGCCCTGACGAACCTGAAGACAACCGGACGCGAACCCTACATGAACATGGGCGGACCGCTGGCCCAGACGACGGTGATCAACGGGAGGAACTTCGATCCAAATACGTCGCCGATCCGCAACAGCCCGCAGATGGAGCTGAAGGTCCCGAAGGAAGTGCATACGCTGAACGACGCGATCCTCGAGGCCGCCAAGGCGACGACCAAGGCGGGCAAGGGCCGCCGGCGCATCGTGTACGTGATCAGCGACGGCAAGGAGTACGGCTCGAAGGCGAAGACCAAGGACGTGATTCACTACCTGCAGCAGAACAAGATCGCGGTATACGGCACGCTGGTGGGCGACTCGTCGCTGCCGGTGATCGGCTTCCTCGACAAGATTCACCTTCCCATGACGATGCGGGACAACGTTCTGCCGGCGTACACGACGGCGACGGGCGGGAACACGGATGCGGAGTTCCGGCAGAAGGGCATCGAGGAGAGCTTCCAGAAGATCTTCGAAGAGGTCCGCACGCAGTACACGATCGGCTACTACACGCACGAGCCGTTTATCGACGGCAAGTTCCGGACGATCGACGTTCGCGTGCTGCGGCCGAATCTGACCGTGATCGCCAAGAAGGGCTACTACCCAACGGCGAGTGATTCTGTACCGGCCAACACCGTGACTCCGGCGAAGCCAGCCGCTGCAGCGCCTCCTCAGAACTAGCTGGGCAGCGGGAGGAATGCTCGAAGCGAATGCATTGCTGGCGCTGGCGTCTGCCGTTTTGTGGGGCGGCGGCGACTTCTTTGGCGGTATGGGGGTCAAGTCTGCGGGCGGCTCGATGCGCGGCGCGCTGCGGGTGGTGCTGACGAGCCACGCTGCTAGTTTTTGCATGCTGGCCTCGATTGCGCTGGTGCGGGGCGACCGCTTCCCTTCCGGCGCTCCTCTGTACTGGGGGCTGATGGCTGGGGTGATGGGCGGGCTTTCGCTGACTGGATTCTATGTTGCGCTGTCGCGGGGGGCGATGGGGGCCTCGGCGGCGATCAGCGGGCTGTTGGCGGCGGCGATTCCCTCGGCGGTGTCGATCGTCCGCGAGGGCTCGCCGGGGTGGCTGCGGATCGTTGGCTTTGTCGTGGCGGGGTGCGCGATCTGGATGATCGCGGCGGGCGAGAATCCGGAGGCGGTGCCGGCCTCGGCGGGAACGATGTGGCTGGCAATCGGCGCGGGTGTCGGGTTTGGGGTTTACTTTGTGGCTCTGAAGTATGCTGCCGCCGCCGGACTGGTGTGGCCGATGGCTACGGCCAGGATCGGCAGTCTGACGGAGTGCTCGGCGATGCTGCTGGCCATGACGCTAGGTTCGGGCACCCGTGACGGCAGGTGGCTGCCTCGGCGGGCAGTGTTGTGGTCGCTGGCTACGGCACTGGGGGATACCACCGGGAACATTTTGTTTATGGCGGCGACGCGAGCGGGACGGCTGGATGTGGCCTCAGTGCTGGCTTCGCTTTATCCGGCGTCGACGATCCTGCTGGCGGCGTGGACGCTGCATGAGCGGCCTACGCGGCGGCAGGGGGTGGGGATGCTGGTGGCTGCGGCTGCGGTGGTGATGATTACGGTTTGAGGGTGCCTCCCCTCCCCTGCTTTTCGTGCAAAGTATTAAAAAATTGCGACTTAGGTTTGTACCTGGCGTCGAAAGTGTTGATTTTTCGGGTTGGTAGCGGCAAAGTATTCCATCTTTTTGGGTTAAGTGGACAAGCCCCGGCAGTTGCCGGGGCTTGTCGGTCTGTTCTGTCTATTTACAGGATAGCGGATTGAAGGGAATCAATCGGCGCTTTTGCGGAGGTTATTTTTGGTAGTTAAGTATTTTGTTTTGTTCGTTCTAAATTCAAGAGATGGTGTTTTGGGGGGCTTGACACGTTTTTGGCGCTGATCCGGCCTGGCCTAGCCACCAGCCGGTGATAGTGAGGAGGGCGAAGAGAGCTACCACGACGAGGTTGGGGTAGATGAGGAGGCCGCGGAAGTGGGGTTCGTGGCCGGGGATTCCGGCCCAGTAGGAGGAGATGGGCAGGAGGGTGGGGACGTAGAAGAAGGGGGTCCAGTAGGCGAGGGAGACGAGGGCGGCGGCGGTAAAGGCGGCGGTGGGCTCCTGGGTGCGGCGCCAGAGGAGCCAGGTGGCGGTGAGGGCAACACCGGCGAAAAGGAAGAGGAGGATGGCGGAGTGGTAGCGGGCGTGGGGGTGCCAGAGGGGGTTGAGGAGGTGGTTGGGGCTCCAGTCGAGGAGGAAGGACATGATGGCTCCGCCGAGGAGGACGAAGGTGAGGAGGAGTTTGCCGGTGAGGATTCGGTTCATGGTGTGCCTCGCTTCGTGACTAAGTGAGTAAGTGCTCACTTTACTATGGAGACGGTTGGCTGGCAAAATCGTTTCCGTGATCTCAGAAAAAAAGGAACAGCCCGGACGTAGAGGCGGCAGGAAGAGTCGTCGAACAGAGATCGTTGCCGCGGCAGCGGGGCTGCTGCGGGAGCGGGGCTTGCAGGGGGTGACGACGCGGGCGATCGCGGAGAGGGTTCCGTGCTCGGAGGGGGCGATCTATGTTCACTTCGAGGACAGGCTGGAGCTGATTCTGGCGGTATTGGAGGAGAGCTTGCCGGAGATGCTGGTTCCTCTGCACGCGCTGAGGGAGAAGGTGGGTAGGGGGACCGTGGAGAAGAACCTGACGGTCGCGGTGGAGGGGCTGGTGCGGTTTCAGGAGAGGGTGGTGGGGATGCTGTGCTCGCTGGTGACGGAGGCGGAGCTGCGGGCGCGGTTTCGCGAGCGATTGGGGACGCAGGGGCACGGACCGGAGAGGGGGATTCGGACGCTGGCCAATTACATTTCTGAGGAGCAAGGGTTGGGGAGGATCTCAGGCGAGGTTGATGCGAAGGTCGCGGCGCGGATGCTGATGGCGGGGGCTTTCTTTCACGTGTTTACCGAAGAGTTGCTGGGGCACGGAGAGAGGCTGGATGCGAGGGAGATGGTGCGTGGGGCGGTGCGGAGGTGAGGGTTTGGGTGGTCACGGCTCGCCACCCTGCGAAGAAATGCAGGTCCTTCGACTGCGCCACTCGCGATAAAGCCGCGCGTGGCTTCGCTGAGGATGACACCGTCGCTTAGGGCGAAGATGGTTCTTCCCAACCCTTCGCGATACGACTGCGAAGGATGGGGCACCCCGACTGCTGGTATCCGGCAAAGCAAAAAGCAAAGGCAACTACTGCGATTCTTCCCCTTCGGCTGCGCTCAGGATCAGAATGACTGGCGGCGGCGGATTAGAGCTGGATGGATTAGAGCTGGATTTTGGTGGGGTCCATGGTGGGCTTGGGGTATTTGAGGTTGAGGCTCTTCATGACGTCGACGAGGATGCTGGAGATGGCGACGTTGCGGTAGCCCTTGTGGTCGGAAGGGATGACGAACCAGGGGGCGTGAGGACGGCTGGTGGCGGGGAGGAGGAGTTCGTAGGCGTCCGTGTAATCGTCCCAGAACTTGCGCTCGCGGAAGTCGGACTCGGAGAGCTTCCAGTGCTTGTCGGGGTCGTCGATGCGGGACTGGAGGCGGCGGGTCTGCTCCTCGTGGGAGATGTGGAGGAAGAATTTGAGGATGACGACGTCGTTGTCGGCGAGCATGGACTCGAACTCGAGGATGTCGGCGATGTGCTGGCGAATCGTCTTCTTCGAGGAGAGCTTGTGAACGTAGGGGACGAGAATGTCCTCGTAATGGGAGCGGTTGAAGATGCCGACCATTCCGCGGGGCGGGACGGCGGCGTGGGCGCGCCAGAGGAAGTCGTGGCGGGCTTCGAGCGGGGTTGGGACCTTGAAGGAGGTGACAGTGCAGCCCTGCGGATTGACTCCGGAGGAGATGTGGCTGATGGTGCCGTCTTTGCCGGCGGTGTCCATGCCCTGGAGGACGATGAGCAGAGTCTTCTTCTGGGAGGCGTAGAAGACGTCCTGCATGTCGATGAGCGTTTTGCGGTGCTTCGCGAGGACAGGCTCGGCGTCCTGCTGGCTCTTGAAGCCGCCGGTCTCGTCGGTAGAGAAGCGCGAGAGTTTGACCTTTGCGTTGGGCCTGACGACGTGCGGCGACTTGATCTTCATGCGGTGGGCTGGGCTTTCGGAGGACGGAGATTGCGGGGGGAACAGTGGGAGCGCTGTGCGAGTGGTCAGGGCGCTCCCGCGTGCGGAGTGTCGTTCTACTTGACCGTCTGCTCGGGCTTCGCGGCGGTCTGGGTGTCGGCAGGCTTGTTGACCTCGTCGGTGACGCCCTTCATGCCTTCCTTGAAGCCACGAAGGCCCTCGCCGAGTCCCTTGCCGAGCTCAGGCAGCTTTTTGCCTCCGAAGAGGATGAGCACGATAATTGCGAGAACGATGAGATGCGTCGGTTGAAATAGCTCGCCCATACAGAAGTCTCCCTTGCGTCGCCGTGCTCGGTTTTGGGGAGCTGGCGGCGGTACCGCTATTGTCGCATAGGAAGGGGAGGGCTGGAGTGGGACGAACGGGTTATGCGCGTTTCTTTCGCGGGCAGGCCGAGGGCATACCCCAGGGGCTGAAAGCCCCTTTGATTCTGGGGCGGCAGAGAGGGCCAGGCCTGAAGGCCTGGCGTACCCAGAAGCGGTTCGCGCTTTCGCGAATGTTCCCACTCATCCGCGATGAAGCCGCAGGGATGGGGCACCCGGCGGAGTGCGAGAAGCAGGTTTCTCCCCTGCGCGATGGACGAAAAAGCTGTCCATCGCTCCGCTCGAAATGACAGTTCCTGGAGCGGGGCAAGGACGCAGAGGCGCGCGGGACGTTATATCTTGAATAAGTAAGCGAAAAGCAGGAGTGGATGTTGGAGAAGAAGACGAAGGGATTTTTGTTGCCGGAAAAGACGAGGGGAGCGCGAGGACGTAACGCGCTGATGGGAATGCTTACCGCCGCCGTGCTGGGGGCCGCTTCCGCAGGGGCCGTTGCGCAGAACGCACAGACGACGCAACCCCCTGCACAGACGACACAGCCTACGCAGACGACCCCGGATACGCAGCCTCCGACGCCGAAGAAGACGAGGTTTGGGCAGTCGGCTCCGGTGACCTACGACAACAAATGGGAGATTTACGGCGGCATCAACTATATGAACTTCCAGGCGGGCCAGGACCTTCCCAAGCTCATGAATCTGGGCGGCGGCGAGGTGCTGGGGACGTACTGGATCACGCCGAAGTGGGGCCTGGGCGCGGAGTGGCGCGGCGAGTGGGGAACGACGCCGGTGAAGCCGAACATTGTCTTCAACGGCCGGGCGCTGGCTTCGCTGAACGGCGCACTGGCCGGGGCGCAGTATCGCGGGCCGAAGAACCAGTATGCGGCGCTGAACTTTCACGGCTACTTCGGCGCGATGTACGGCAAGTTCGACTACACGACCGACGACCCGACGACGCTGGGGATGTACACGAACCGCATGAAGCCGATGGCGGCGCTGGGCGGGAGCGTGGACATCAACAAGTCGAAGAACTGGGCGATACGGCTGTCGCCGGACCTGATCCTGGAGCACTTCGGTACGGAGACGCGGGAGTTTTTTGCGATCTCTGGGGGTGTGGTTTACCGGATTGGGAAACGATAAAGGCAGGGAGTAGGGAGTAGAAAGCGAGCGGGCGCTCAATGTGAGCGCCCGCTCTTTGCTTATGGTTTGGGTTCGCGGCTATACAGCGAACTACTGAGATTCTTCGCCTTCGGCCCAGAATGACGACCTTTGTGCTTTGGCTGTGCTTTCTATTTCCCTACTCCCTGCTCACCGCCTTTAGCTTCCGTTGCCCTGCTGGAGGAAGCCTGGGGAGACGGGGTTTTCGTAGACGGAGTAGTCGCGGGTGACGACGGTGAGGCCGCCGGAGGAGACGAAGTAGTTTTTACGGTCCTCGATGGGGTCGTAGCCGATGACGCAGCCGTCGGGGATGTGGACGTCGCGGTCGATGATGGCGCGACGGATGCGGCAGTGGCGGCCGATGTTGACGTGGGAGAAGACGATGGAGGAGTCGACGTCGGCGTAGGAGTTGACGCGGACGTCCTGAGAGAGGACGGAGTTTCGGACGACGGCTCCGGAGACGATGGAGCCGGCCGAGACGATGGAGTTGATGCCCATGCCGGTGCGTCCAGGCTCGCCGAAGACGAACTTGGCGGGCGGGTACTGGTAGGGACGTGTGCGCATGGGCCAGGACTTGTCGTAGAGGTTGAAGATTGGGGTGACGCCGGCGACGTCCATGTTGGCCTCGTAGTAGGCCTCGAGGGTTCCGACGTCGCGCCAGTAGAGGGCCTTCTGCTTGTTCTCGTCGACGAAGTTGTAGGCCAGCATTCTGAAGCGGCCGAGGAGCTTGGGAAGGATGTCGTGACCGAAGTCGTGCTTGGACTTGGGGTCTTCGGCGTCCTTGATCAGCTCAGGGAGCAGGACGTCGGTGTTGAAGAGGTAGATGCCCATGGAGACGTCGACCATGTCGGGGTTGAAGGGCGAACGGAGCTGGGTCTCTTTGGGCTTTTCGATGAAGCCGATGACCTCGCCATTGCGGGCGACCTCGACGACACCGAAGGCGGAGACCTCGGAGGGGGAGATGGGAAGGGTGGCGAGGGTGACGTCGGCGCCGGAGTCCACGTGCTGCTCGAGCATGCGGGCGTAGTTCATCTTGTAGATGTGGTCGCCGGAGAGGATGAGGACGTGGCGCGGCTGCTCGGAGCCGATGGAGTAGATGTTCTGGTAGACGGCGTCGGCGGTTCCCTGGTACCAGGACTTGGAGACGCGCTGCATGGGCGGGAGGATCTCGATGAACTCACCGAGTTCGGAGCCGACGACGGAGCCCCAGCCCTCGCGGATGTGGCGGTTCAGCGAGAGCGCCTTGTACTGGGTGAGGATGTAGACGCGGCGCAGATCGGAGTTGATGCAGTTGGAGAGGGTGATGTCGATGATGCGGTACTGGCCGGCGAAGGGCACGGCTGGCTTGGCGCGATCGCGGGTGAGGGGAAAAAGACGTTCACCGGCACCACCGGCAAGCAGAACACCAAGCGTATCTCTCATCATGGGACTCCCTCAGACAGGCTGGCCCGATAGGGCTTATCTCTTCGGATGCACAAAGCCCTGTGCGTTGCCGAAGACGAAACGCGAGTCTACCACGTGGAGGTTGAACTTGCTTCGCATGACAGCAAGAACGGACTGCCCGCTATGGCAGCAGGCGGCGAGCGACGGGAGAGGCGGAGGCTATGCCTCTCGGCCGTCCTCGGTCTCGCTGACACTGATGCGGAGCGACTTGAGAAAATTGAGGTCGCTCGAGGTGAAGGGGCCGCCGGCCTCGACGGTATCTTCAGCGGCGTCTTCGTGGCTGGCCTCGACCTCATTGAGGCCGATGGTGGCCTCGAGCATGAGGAGGACGTCGAAGCCCTGCTCGCGAATGTTCTTGACGACGACGGCGATGTCTTCGGATTCGGAGACGGTCTCGTGGATGGCCTCGCCGAGCTTCTGGATGAGATTTTTGACTTTTTGATTCAATGCCACCTCCGGGCTGCCTGGATATCGAAGTACCGCGCAGCGGGTATTCCCGGCTGATTAAGACCGGCGGGGAACGGCATTGCGAGGACTGCTACCAACTCGCTACAGCATAACCCCAGAGGGTCGTTGCCGCAACGAATTTGAACCAGCGCAGATGCGAAGAAAAAGTGCGCCTTCAGGTCGGACGATCAGGCGACAGTATGGTGATCGGACCAGGCGACTTCGAGCCGGCGGGCGAGATCCTGAACAGGACGGGTGCGCTGCGGCCCCCAGACGATTAACCCAACGGCCGCCGCGCAGAATCCGGCGACCATCCAAAGAATTTCCTTCATCTATCCCCCCTTGGGACTGCCAGTCACGTATCGCGTCCTGTCTCCTAAGATGCTCGCAGGCGGTGGGGCGTTTGATGGCGGCGGCTTCCGCCGCAAAGGCCAAGCGGCTACACTTGTGGAATGGACTCGGTACGTTTTGGCCGTGCGCTGGGAGTGGGTGCGCGGGCGGCCGCGAAGACATTGCTGACGGCGGTGGATGCGGCGGCCTCGCCGAATCCTTCGGCGCAGAAGCCGAATACCGGAGCTTCGTCGAGGCCCGCGGCGCAGAGCGGTTCGGCTGCGGTGGCGCAGCAGGTGGTTCGCACGGCGGCTCAGGCCCGGCAGGCGACGGCGGGAGTGGCGCAGGGAGGAAAGCGGTTCGGTGAAGCGGTGTGGCGGCCGCTCGTAAAGCTGTCGGGGGTGTTGTGGCTGGAGTTCACGGGGGTCTTCTTCGGGATCTTCGCGGCGTATGCGGGAGGCGGAGCCTGGAAGCTGCGCGCAGAGTGGCGCGAGACGGCGACGAATCACGATATGCACATGCACTTCCTGATGGCGGCGGGGATGGCGCTGCTGTTTGGGTACTTCTGCGTGACCAGCTTTGTGCGTGCGGGCAGGCGGGGACGCTAGCGATAGTAGGTCTCATCAACAACCCCGTCGCGTGCGGTTACACTTGAGCGTCATGTCGAAGACGGCAAAGCAGAGTACGGTGAGGCAGAGCGAGACGAGCTCGGGGATTCCGGTGGAGCTTGTGTATGGGCCGGAGAGCATGGAGGGATTCGATCCTTCTGTGCGGCTGGGTGAGCCGGGGCAGTATCCGTTTACGCGCGGGATTCAGCCGACGATGTATCGCGGGCGGCTGTGGACGATGCGGCAGTACGCGGGCATGGGGGACGCCGAGGAGTCGAACCGGCGGTACAGGTTTCTGCTTGCGCACGGCACGAAAGGACTGAGTGTCGCGTTCGATCTGCCGACGCAGATCGGGTATGACTCGGACTCGCCGCTGGCGCTGGGCGAGGTGGGCAAGGTCGGGGTGGCGATCGATTCGATCGAGGACATGGAGCGGCTGTTCGATGGGATTCGGCTGGATGGAATCTCGACCTCGATGACGATCAATGCGACCGCGTCGATTCTGCTGGCGCTGTATGTTGCGGTGGCGAAGCGGCAGGGCGCGGACGTGAAGAAGCTGAGCGGGACGGTGCAGAACGACATCCTGAAGGAGTACATCGCGCGGGGGACGTACATCTATCCGGTGAAGCACGCGATGCGGCTGGTGACGGACATCTTTGCATGGGCGGCGGATGAGGTTCCGGAGTGGAATACGATCTCGATCTCGGGCTACCACATGCGGGAGGCGGGGTGCACCGCGGTGCAGGAGGTGGCGTTTACGCTGGCCGATGGGATGACGTACGTGCAGGCGGCGATCGATGCGGGGCTGGACGTGGATGGGTTCGCGCCGCGGCTGAGCTTCTTCTTCAATGCGCATAACAACCTGCTGGAAGAAGTAGCGAAGTTTCGCGCGGCGCGCAGGATGTGGGCGCGGATTATGCGGGAGCACTTCGGCGCGAAGAATCCGCGGAGCTGGATGCTGCGGTTTCATACGCAGACGGCGGGGTCGACGCTGACGGCGCAGCAGCCGGAGAACAATATCGTGCGGACGACGGTGCAGGCGCTGGCGTCGGTGCTGGGCGGGACGCAGTCGCTGCACACGAACGGGTTCGACGAGGCGCTGGCGCTGCCGACGGAGCAGGCGGCGAGGATTGCGCTAAGGACGCAGCAGATTCTGGCGCACGAGAGTGGAGTGGCGGAGACGGTGGATCCGCTGGCGGGGTCGTACTTCGTGGAGACGCTGACGAACGAGATTGAAGCTCGCGCGGATGAGTACATGACGACGATTGCTCGGTTCGACCTCGGCGGCAAATATGGGATGCTGCGGGCGATCGAGCAGGGGTATGTGCAGCGCGAGATTCAGAATGCGGCGTACGCGTACCAGCGAGCGGTGGACTCACACGAGGCGGTTGTCGTGGCGGTGAATGAGTTTGTGAACGAGCAGGAGGCTGCGGTGCCGATCCAGAGGATCGATGAGGCGCTGGAGCAGCGGCAGGTGGAGCGGGTGAGGGCTCTGCGGGTGAGGCGCGATGGGGGGGGTCATGCAGCGTCGCTGAAGGGCGTGGAGGATGCGGCTCGTGGAGGGGAGAACCTGATGCCGCGGATCGTGGCGGCGGTGGAGGCGTACGCGACGGTGGGGGAGATTGCGGATGTGCTGCGCGGGGTGTTTGGGGAGTATCGGGAGACCGTGGTGGTGTAGGGACTACGGTGACGTCTAGTCGGGGGCCCACGGGTCCAGATATTTGAGCGGCTCAGGTGCTATCGTTGAAGTTTGTGGGTTGATGTTTTGAAGGAACCGACTATGGCTGAGACGATAGAGCTTCGCAAGACTGCTTTGAACGCCGTGCATCGCGCCGCGAAGGCGAAGATGGTGGACTTTGGCGGCTGGGATATGCCGGTGGACTGCTGCGGTTTGACGGCCGAGCATATGGCCGTGCGCACGGCGGTGGGCGTCTTCGACGTGTCGCACATGGGCGATATTCAGCTGCGCGGGCCGGGGTCACTGGCGGCGGTGCAGAAGCTTTGCATGAATGATGCGTCGAAGCTGCAGGTTGGTCAGGCGCACTATTCGGCGATGCTGTATCCGAATGGCACTTTTGTTGATGACGTCATAGTCCATAAACTTTCTGACAACGACTACCTGATCGTGATCAATGCGGGGACGCGCGAGAAGGATGTGCAGTGGGTGCGGTCGCAGATTGGATCGATGCCGGGCGTGCACGTGAACGACTTCAGCGACTACTACACACAGATTGCGATCCAGGGGCCTCGGGCGGCGGAGACGCTCAAGAAGCTAACTCCGGTGGACCTGTCGCAGATCAAGAACTACTGGTTCACGTGGGGGCAGGTGTGTGGGCTGTATAACGTGATGATCGCGCGCACCGGCTATACCGGCGAGGATGGCTTTGAAATCTACATCCCGAGCGATGAGCCGACGAGCGCGCGCGTTTGGGGCGAGGTGCTGGAGGCGGGCAAGGAGTTCGGGATTCTGGCCTGCGGCCTGGGAGCGCGGAATACGCTGCGGCTGGAGGCGGCGATGGCGCTGTACGAGCACGAGATCTCGGACACGATCAACGTGTGGGAGGCGGGGCTGGGGCGCTATGCGAAGCTCGACAAGGGCGACTTTGTGGGCCGCGATGCGCTGGTGAAGATTCAGGAAGAGGGCGGGCCGAAGCGGAAGCTTGTGGGGCTGGAGATGATCGAGCGCGGGATTGGCCGCGACGGATATCCGGTGTTCTCACTCGACGGCAAGCGGCTGGGAGAGATTACGAGCGGGTCGCCCGCACCGTTTTTGAAGAAGAACGTCGCGCTGGCGTATGTGCCAGTGGAGAGCTCGGCGCCGGACACCGAGGTTGCGGTGGAGATTCGCGGGCAGATGGTGAAGGCGAAGGTGGTTCCGACGCCGTTCTACAAGCGGGCGAAGAAATAAGGAGCGACGAGTGCAATTTCTTTCTGTAAGCAGACGCCGGACGGAGGCGTTTCCCCCTGAGGCTTGGACACAGGAGCTGCTGGAGGCCGAGGCGCAGCGCGTGCGGGAGCTGTATGTCGCCGGCGTGGTTCGGACGATATGGCGGCGCAAGGATATGCCCGGGGCGGTGATGGTGATTGAGGCTGCGAGCGAGGACGAGGCGCGGGCCGCGGTGGCGAGCCTGCCGCTGGCGCAGCTCGGGATGCTGGAGATTGTGGTGTTCACGGCGCTCGAGCCCTATCCGGCGTTCGGGCCTCGCTGAAACGCCTGAGTTTCGTAGAGTTTTCCGCAAAAGACGCAATACAATGGAAAAGGAGAGACACCCAAGACATGGCTTATCCTGCGAACTACAAGTACACGAAGGAACACGAGTGGATTGACCTCAACGGCGCGAAGGCCCTAGTCGGCATTACGGACTACGCGCAGAACTCGCTGGGCGACATTGTGTTTGTCGACCTGCCAAAGGTGGGCGACATGCTTGAGGCCGGAAAGACCTTCGGCTCCGTGGAGTCGGTGAAAGCGGTCTCGGACCTGTACTCGCCGGTGAGCGGGACGGTGACGGAGATCAACGAGGCGCTGAAGGATGCGCCGGAGAAGATCAACGCCGATGCGAACACGACCTGGATGCTAAAGCTGGACGTGACGAATCCGGCGGAGTTGGAAGGCCTGCTGTCGGCGGCCGACTACGAGAAGTTCATCAGCGAAGAGACCGGACACTAAGAGATGCGTTATTTGCCGAAGTCCCCTGCGGACCGCCAGGAGATGCTCGCCGAGATCGGCGTGGCGTCGATCGACGATCTTTTTTCGACGATTCCTGCGGAGTACCAGTTCAAGCGCGATCTTGCGATTCCCCGCCAGCATGGCGAGTCGGAGATTATCGACAAGTTTCGCGAGTACGCGAACCAGAATGCCACGGGCTATGCGAGCTTTCTCGGCGCGGGCGTGTACCGCCACTATCGGCCGGTGTTGATCGATACGGTTGTCTCGCGGGGCGAGTTTCTGACCAGCTACACGCCTTACCAGCCGGAGATCTCGCAGGGAACCCTGCAGGCGATGTTCGAGTTCCAGACGATGATCTGCGAGCTGACGGGGATGGAGATCGCGAACGCGTCGATGTACGACGGCTCGACTGGCGCGGCTGAAGCGATCATGATGGCGGTGCGAGTAACTGGACGCGATGGCGCAGTGATTGCGCGCACGGTGCATCCGGAGTATCGCGAAGTCGTCGCGACGTATGCGCTGCACCAGGAGATTCCGACGACCGAGGTTGGGTATGGGGAGAACGGCCGCGTTGATCTGGCCGCTCTGGATGCGGCGATTACGGACAACACGGCCTGCGTGCTGATTCAGTCGCCGAACTTCTTTGGAACGATTGAGGATGTTGCGGCGATTGCAGACATTGCTCATAAGAAGGGCGCGCTACTGATCGTCTCGATTGCAGAGGCTGTCTCGCTGGGCATCGTGAGGCCGCCGGCTGAGGCGGATATTGTGTCGCTCGAGGCGCAGAGCTTTGGTGTTGCGCCGAGCTACGGCGGGCCGTTCTGCGGCGTGATTGCGTGCAAGGAGAAGTTCCTGCGGCAGATGCCGGGACGTATCGTGGGCGAGACGAAGGACATGGACGGCAAGCGCGGTTTCGTTCTGACGCTGTCGACGCGCGAGCAGCATATTCGCCGCGAGAAGGCGACCTCGAACATCTGCACCAACCAGGCACTGGTGGCGATGATGACGACAGTCTTCCTGACGGTGTATGGCAGAGAAGGCATGAAGGACCTTGCAGTGCAGAACCTGGCGAAGGCGAGCTACCTGAAAAAGGTCTTGACGGGGAGTCAAGCTGCAAAATCTTTATTTGATGGCGCACCGCAATTTCATGAATTTGTTCTCCAGACATCCTCAGCAGATGCAGAGAAGCTAAATGAATTGCTGCTTGAGAAGAAGATCATAGGGGGTCTGCCGCTGGCGAAGTGGTACCCCGAACTTGGTTCCAATGCGACGCTTTGGTGCGCCACCGAACTGACAACTCGCGCACAAATGGATGAGGCGGCAAAGGTCGTTCATAGCACTTGGTCCGTTTATGAGGATCGTGGACTTATAACCCTTTAGAAGGTTCAGTCTTGGATATTTCCGGCATCGTCGGCGAGGAGCTGGTTGCAGTGGAGTTTGTGCAGGACTATCTGCAGCTTCGCTTCGACACGCCTCTGCTGACGCTGTATTCGTGGCCGCATGTTTTGCTCAGTGAGTTTTCGATTGCGTATGGCGAGCCGGAGTATCGGAATGCGCTGTGCTCGCTGATCGGCGAGAAGGTTGAGGAGGCGACGCTGGAGGTAGGCGATTCGCTGACGCTGAAGTTTGAGAACGACACGGTGATTGCGCTGTCGTTGCGTGAAGAAGATCTGGATGGGCCGGAGGCGGGGGCGTATTCGCCCACGGGCTCCGTTGCAGATCAGATGGAGTTTTAGCGGCGCGAAAATGCGTGGCGCCGCGGACGAAATGCGGGGTTCTTCGCTCCGCTCAGAATGACGGTTTTGGCAGGTGAGAGACGAATGGCAGAGACAAAGTTCATAGGAACGCCGAAGAAGGTAACGACGCACGTCAATCAGAACGAAGACCTGATGTTTGAGAAGTCTTCGCCGGGCAAGAAGGCTTACCGTCTGGCGGAGCTCGATGTTCCTGCGGTGGATGCCGCTGGGCTGCTGGGCGATGCGGTGCGAACGGACCTGGGCGTGATGCCAGAGCTGAGCGAGATTGAGATTGTGCGCCACTTCACGCGGCTCTCGACGTGGAACTATGCGATTGATCTCGGCATGTATCCGTTGGGAAGCTGCACGATGAAGTACAACCCGCGGGTGAACGAGTTGGTGTCCCGCCTCGAGGGGATCGCCGAGGCGCATCCTTATCAGCCCGAGTCGCTGTCGCAGGGCGCGCTGGGCATCATGAAGCTGCTGAGCGAGTGCCTGATCGAGATTACGGGCATGGACACGATCACGCTGCAGCCGGCGGCTGGAGCGCATGGCGAGTTCACGGGCATCCTGCTGGCGCGCGCGTATCACGAGGCACAGGGCAATGCGCGGAAGAAGATTCTGATTCCGGATTCGGCACATGGCACGAACCCGGCGACCGCCGCGGTCTGCGGCTACCAGGTGGCGAACCTGAAGTCGAATGCGCAGGGCATGGTGGATATTGCGGAGCTGGAGCGCATGGTGGATGAGGATACCGCCGCGCTGATGCTGACGAATCCTTCGACGATTGGAGTGTTTGAGAGCGAAATTCACAAGATTGCCGACATTCTGCATGCGAAAGGCGCGCTGCTGTACATGGACGGCGCGAACATGAACGCGCTGGTGGGCAAGACGCGGCCGGGCGACTTTGGTGTGGACGTGATGCACCTGAACCTGCACAAGACCTTCTCGACGCCGCATGGAGGCGGTGGCCCAGGGTCGGGGCCGGTGGCGTGCAAGAAGATTCTGGAGCCGTTTTTGCCGAAGCCTGTGGTCGTCACAAAGGCTGATGGCTCACTCGCGCTCGACTACGACCGCCCGCAGAGCATCGGGCGCGTACGCATGTTCTATGGCAACTTCGGGATGTTTGTTCGGGCGCTCGCGTACATTCTGGCGAATGGGCCGGATGGTCTGCGGCAGACGACCGAGGACGCGGTGCTGAACGCGAACTACATTCGCGCGAAGCTTGCGGACACGTTTGATCTGCCGTACAAAGCTCCGTCGCTCCACGAGGTTGTGTTCTCGGACAGGCGGCAGGCGAAGAACGGCGTGAAGACCGGCGATATGGGAAAGCGGTTGATCGACTACGGTTTCCACGCGTATACGGTCTCGTTCCCGCTGGTGGTGCAGGGCGCGATGATGATCGAGCCGACGGAGAGCGAGAGCCGCGAGGAGCTTGATCTGTTGATCGATGCACTGAAGCAGATTGCGCGCGAGGCCGAGGAGAATCCCGAGGTGGTGACGACCTCCCCGCATACGACGCGGCTGCGGCGTCTGGACGAGACGACGGCGGCGCGCAAGCCGATCCTGCGCTGGAAGCCTGTGCCCAACGGCACGGCGGATTCGAATGCGTTGACGCCGGATACTGCCGCGAAGGAGTGGTAGCGTGACAGACTTTCGCTACCTGGGCGACGATCGACGGGCGGAGCTTGAGAGGTATGAGTTCATGATGGGCGAGGCGAGGGGAAGGCTCGCTGCCAGCATGGACTGCCTGACGGACGCGCTGATCCTGGTGGGCCAGCATGGCGTGTACTGCACGAGCAACCGGAACCCTAGGGTTCCGGCGCTCGACCTGCAGGCTGTGATGGCGAATCTGAACGGGGCGAAGGAGCTGGTCTCGGCGGTGATGGACAAGCTTCGCGCCGAGCGCGAGGCCACGGA
This sequence comes from Edaphobacter aggregans DSM 19364, assembly GCF_000745965.1. Classification (GTDB taxonomy): domain Bacteria; phylum Acidobacteriota; class Terriglobia; order Terriglobales; family Acidobacteriaceae; genus Edaphobacter; species Edaphobacter aggregans. The sequence continues at coordinate 81,142 of NZ_JQKI01000018.1, forward strand.
GAAGCAGTAGCTACTGCGCGGTGACGGGGACGGACTGGTCGGTGTTCTCCCACTTGAGGTGCAGCTCGGTGGAGTTGCCGCTGGTGTTCTCGAAGGTGATGGACATCTTCTCCTGCGGCGAAGAGAGTTTGGCCGACTTCATGGGGACGCGGGCGAGGTCCTGTTCCTGGTGATACTCGGTTCCCCACTGGCCGCTCTGCTTGCTGATGATGAGCATCCATTGCGAGGCGCCCGGAAGGGTGTAGAGGGTGTAGGTGCCGGCGGGAACGCTGGCGTCGCCGATCTTCAGGATGGTATTGGTTGCCAGGGCGGTCGCCTCGTTCGCGCCTGTGCGCCAGACCTTATCGTAGGGGACGAGGTTTCCCATGATCTTTCGACCGCGCATGGAGGGGGCTCCGTACTTGACGGTGACGGTGTGACCGTTGAGCGTGACGGTGGCGGTCTCGGGCGGGCTGGCTACAGGCTTGTTGCCCTGAGCAAGGCTGGAGGCGGCGAGAACGAGCGTACAGGCGAGCGATACGATAGGACGGTGCAGCATGGGACCTCTCTTTCGTGGAGCGTTTTGAGATGCTGAATCTACGACTTTACGATGCTGAACTGCGCGTGGATGGCTGTCAAACGGCCGCGCGGACGTGCTACGCTAGAGGTACGCGCCCGTAGCTCAGCTGGATAGAGCGGCAGCCTCCGAAGCTGTAGGTCAGAAGTTCGAATCTTCTCGGGCGCACCATTTCCCTTCCCAACATCCTGCGAAATGTGGATCTCCAGTGCGGTCTGTTTGACGGCTCTGCGACCAACGCAAAAAGAAGAGGGGCCACCTTGTAGGGAGCCCCTCCAGGTCTCGTCAGAAGGTTGGTTGAGATTCAGGATTAGAAGAACAGCTTCGCCGTGAACTGCATCTGGCGAGGACCATAGAGCGTGCTCGAGGTTGAGCTGATATTTCCTAGCGAAGTTGGGCCCGTGAACGGGATGATGGAGGTTGTGCCACCGTACTGGTACGCCGTTGTGTAGTACCCGAGAGCCTGCTTACGGTTGACCAGGTTGAAGGCTTCGGCAAAGATCTGGAACTTGATGCCCTCACGGATGGTGAAATCGCGGGAGACGCGAGCGTCGATGTTGCGAACGCCGTTCGATGGGAACGAGTTGCGCTTGAACATCGGAGCACGGCCATTGGCAGGCGACGGGCTGTTGCCCACCGAACCGCCGGTTACGCCGCCCTCGATTCCGCCGGAGGCATTGCCGGTCATGTTTGCGGTGAGCGGGAGGCCAGAGGCCTCGGTTGCTGTCCCGGAGAGGGACCAGCCGTTGACGGCGTAGCGCGCGAGCATGTTGGAGAGCGCGACCCTCGGAGACCAGACGATGCTGCCGACGAACCGGCTGCGCATATCGAGGTCCGAACGACTCCATTCCGAGAGCGTGCCAGGGTTCTTGAGGTTGTAGGGATCGAGGATAGTGTCGGTTCCGTTGAAGGTGCCGAACTGGCCGGGGACCTGGCTCATGTCCATCGCCTTGGCCCAGGTGTAGTTGAGCAGAAGCTCGACCTGGTGGCTGAAGGGCTTGCGGATCGTGAATGCCCCCGAGTGATACCACGAGTTTACCCCGCTAAAGCCGACCAGAATACCGCCATCGTTGGGCGACGGACGCTGAAGGGTGTTGGAGTAGAACGGCACAGTGATGTTGCCGGTGGATCCGCTGGGCGTGGTGTAGGTGTAGGTACGGGTCAGGTTCGTGCGTGGCAGGTTTGCATCAATGAAGTAGGGCAGGCGCATGCCACGAGTGCCGACGTAGGCGATCGTCAGGCTGAAGTTTCCGGGCAGAGCCTGTTCGACGGCGAGGTCAAAGGAGTGGGTATAGGGGTTGGAGAAGCTGGGGTCCTGTCCGCGGAAGGAGAGTTTCTGGAGACCGGCCGATCCGTTGACGGTAGGAGCAGGCGCACCCGCGAAAGGGGCTGCCAGCGGAAGGCCTGGAGGCGTGAAGAGAACGCCGATGTTTCTGGGAGCTCCGGCCGCATAGGTATAGGAAGTTGGAACGGTGGAAGAGCCGGTCGACTGCGTGACACTGAGCGAGTAGGCCTGCTGGTAGACGCCATTTTCAACACGGGTGGCGTAGAAGGTCGAGTTTGACGTCAGTCCGTAGAAGGTTCCATAACCGCCGCGGAACACGGTGCCCTTATAAGGCGACCAGGCAAAACCAATACGCGGCTGAATCATCTTCAGGTTGTTCTTGATGGTCCTCGTGTAGTAGTTGCCTAGCGGAGAAGCCGCGCCGTTGAAGCTGGTCGTGTAAGGGCGCGGAGGCTGGGGCGTGAGCTGCACATCGTAGCGGACGCCCAGGTTCATCGTGAGGTCCTGCGAGATCTTCCACGAGTCTTCTAGGAACCCGGCGAAGTTCTTGCTCCAGAAGTCGTCGGCGCCAATGTGAGTGATGGGGTCGTTGACCTGCTGGAAGCTCGTCCAGTGCTGTCCGCCATTGACGCCATACAGGTCCTGCACCCAGTTCTGGAAGGCGCCGAGCGTGGCGTTGGCAACGGTGGGATGGGCAGGATTGGGATTGGTTGCCGAGGGAGCGACGCAGGGGAAGATTCCCTGATCCGCGGGGTTAGCGCACTGTGCATTGAGCGAGGCATAGGAGTAGACGCCGCCGCCCTGGAAGAGATTGGCAAGGTACTCATGGACCAGGTTGACGTCGATGCCCGCCTTGATAATGTGCCGCCCCATGGCCTTGGAAAGCGTGTCGGCCAGCTGCCAGCGGTGCTCATCCGGGAAAGCCAGGCGCGGCAGAGCGTTGGGCATGCCGTAGCCCTGCAGCCCGGAGATCGTCACCGAAGGTCCAGGAGCGTTGGCCGACGTAACCTCAAGATCGCGTCCCCACTGGAAGCGGGCGGCATTGGTCAGGGAGCTCGAGATCACCGACTCCCAGTTGACGATCAGGTAGCGCTCATGGAAGTCCGCGCGTCCATTCGTGCTGGCCGAGGAGTTGGTGGCGGTTGCGGAGGTGGTATAGCCGTTCGGCAGCTTGTAGTTCTGGAAGAGGAACTCTGCGCTGATGTGGTTGTTGCCGTTGAGCTGATAATCGACGCGAGGAAATAGAATGTCCTGCTTGAGGACGCGGGGCGCCGGGCCCGAGAGTCCGTTGATATACGCCTTGGCAGTGGCGCACTGGTCCGCGCTGATCGGCGAAGGGCAGGTGTACGCGTTGACGGTAGCCGGAGTCACGCCGCTCGAGTAGAGCAGCGGAGCGACGCGACGGAAGCCATCGTAGGTGAAGAAGTAAAAGAGCTTGTCTTTGATGATGGGACCGCCCACCGAACCACCGAACTGCTGCTGCTGGCGTATGGCCGGTTGCAGCAGGGCAGGATTCGCTCCTGGCTGACGCCCCTGGTACTTCGTGAGGGGGTCGAGCGCATTCAGCGAGGGATAACGCAGGTAGTAGAAGAGGTCGCCATGGATGGCATTAGTGCCGTTCTTGGAGATCGCGTTGATCTGTCCGCCGGCGGCCTGGCCGAATTCGGCTGAGTAACCCGATGCCGAGGACTCGAACTCCTTGATGGAATCCTGCGAAAAGACGTAGGGAGCACCGATAGCGCGGCCGCGAGCCTCGGAGAAGAAGGCTTGCTGGTTGTTGGCGCCGTCGATCAGGTTCGTGTTGTACATGCCCGAGATGCCACGGTAGGAGATCAGGCCGGAGTTGCCGTCAGGGACCACGTTGGTGGTGAGCAGCACAAAGTTATCGTAGCGACGGCCGTTGACCGGCAGGTTCGAGACCATCTGCTGGTCGATCGTCTGCGAGACCTGGGTCTTTTCCGTGTCGATCAGGGGAGAGACATCGGTGACGGTAACCTCAGTGGTGGCTGAGGCAGCGGGCAGCGCGACATCGACAGAGAGCACCTGGCCGACGGTGAGGATCAGGTTTTTGCGGTCGACCTTACCAAAACCAGCGCCGGAGGCGATGACCTCGTAATGGCCGGGCTGCAGGAAGGTGGAACTGAACCCACCCGAGTCGTTGCTGCTCAGCGCACGCGTCGCACCGGTGTCGGTATTGATGACGGTGACCGAGGCGTTCGGCACGACGGCGCCGGAGGCGTCGGTAATCGTACCGGAGATGGTTCCGGTTGCCGCGGTCTGTGCGGGCGCGGAGATGGCCACGGAAGCGGCCAGCACAGCGGTTAGGAAGAGGCGTTTGGGTGAAGGGATGAGGCTCATCTATTCCTGGCTCCTGAAAGAACGACACCGGTAAATAGGGTGTGCGAAATGGGTGTTGAACCGGTGTACTCCGGTTGTGCTGTCTGCCGGACCTGGTTCAGATACCGCTCAAAATTGAAAATTAGTAATACTTCTACGGTCGGTCTAAATGGCGGCGCTGTCAAGATGAGATATGTCAAAGTCTCGCAAAATGCTGCGGTTGACACCTCGCGACGACGTTTGAGTCTTTAGTGAAGCGTATCGGGAATCACAGCGTACTGAATGAGAATCTCGAAGGGCACGATGGCGAGCGTGGCCTCGTGGGTAGCTTCGAGCACGACGGGGCAGCCGGCGCCGGCCTGCTGCACCTGGAACCAGCGCGCGGCGCAGACACACCAGCGGTCGCCGGGCTTGAGGCCCGCGAAGCCGAACTGCGGCATCGGAGTGGAAAGGTCGTTCCCCAATTGCTTGGAGACGCGCAGAAACTCCTCGTTGACGATGCAACAGATGGTGTGGACGCCAAAATCGTCGGGGCCGGTCTCGCAGCAGCCGGTGCGGTAGAAACCGGTCATGGGTTCGCAGCCGCAGACCTCGAGCGGCTGGCCGAGGACGTTTCTGCCTCGGGCTTTAACAGGTTCCTTGATAGGTTCAGTGCTTGGCATCGGGCCGACTCGTCATCTCTTGCATTGGGTTTGCTTGATTCTCTTGCACGGATGAATAAGTATCCCACTTTTACGAAGAGCCCGCGAGGAGGAGAACCCATGGAATCGCATCCGGGTGACGGAGTGTTCGCGGCGGTACGGTACGCCAATCCCTGAACGGGGGATCGGCCATGTGCGGCCCGATTCGATAGGCTATGGAGAATGACTGATTTGAGGAAGCTGCGGATTGGGATTGTAGGCTGCGGAAAGATCGCCGACGGACATGCCGAGGTTGTGAAGCATCTTGCGGGGGCAGAGCTTGCGGCGGTGTGCGACCGCGAACCGCTGCTGGCAGAACAGCTCGCCGTTCGCTACGGCGTGCCGGCCTGGTATGGCGACACGGGCGAGATGCTGGCGCGCGAGCGGCTGGACGTCGTGCACATCACGACTCCTCCGGGAGTGCATCTCGCGCTAACGCGGCAGTGCGTTGTAGCGGGAGCGCATGTGTTTCTCGAAAAGCCGCTGGCGCTGACTGCACCTGAAGCAAAGCAGCTGATTGATACCGTGGTTGCAGGCGGGCGGCAGATGACGATCAACTACTGGCCCAACTTCGATCCGCCTGCGATCCAGTTCAGAAAGATGCTGGCCGAGGGCGTGGTGGGAGAGCCGGTGCACGTGGAGGCGTTCATCGGATACGATCTCGCGGGAGCCTACGGGCAGGCGCTGATGAGCGATGCCGGGCACTGGGTGCATCGCCTTCCGGGCAAGCTCTTCCAGAACATGATGGACCACATCGTCAATCGCATCGTTCCACTGCTTCCGGACGTGGAGCCGGAGGTGCACGCGTTCGCATTCAAGCGGCGCGAGGCGGTTCGCGGAGACGCGACTGACGCCATGCTCGATGAGCTGCGGATGTTTCTGCGCGGCGGCGGAGTCACGGCGTATGGGACCCTGTGCTCACATGCGCGCCCAGTGGCGAATACGTTGAAGGTGTATGGAACCAAAGCGACGGTCGAGGTGGACTTCAACAGTCGCACTGTGGTGACCGCGGCCTCGCAACGGTATCCGAGCGCGGTGGGACGACTGGTGCCGCCGTTCCAGATGGCCGGACGCTACATGGCGGAGGCGAAGAAAAACGTAAATCAGTTTCGCCGCAGCGAGTTTCACTTCTTTGCCGGAATGTCGAAGCTGCTGGAGGAGTTCTATGCCGGCATTCGCAATAATGGAACGCCGCCGATTCCCTACACTGAGGTCCTGCGCGTGAACGAGGTGATGGATCGCGTTATCGAACAGGTGTATCCGGCTGCGCACGCTTCCCTGCTGGCGGGAGGCGTGCGATGAAGATTCTTGTGACCGGGGCCGGCGGATTTCTCGGCAAAGCGATTGTGGAACGTCTGCTCGCGCACGGCGAGATGGACCTGCGCTGCATGCTGCGCGACACCTCGAAGGCGCGCGGACTTCAGGAGATTGCGGCGCGGTATCCGGGTGCGCAGCTTGAGTTCATCACGGTGAACCTTCGGAACCTGGCCGAGATCGGCCCTGCCGTCGCCGGTTGCGAGATGGTGATCCACGCCGCTGCGGCGTTGAAGGGATCTCCCGCGGAGATGTTCATGGACTCGGTGGTGGCCTCGCGCAACCTATTGGAGGCGATCGTCAATGAGGTGCGGCCGATGCGCGTGGTGCTGGTCAGCTCCTTCGGTGCGATGGGCGTGGCGGAGCTGGAGCGCGGCGCGATGGTCGATGAGAGCGTTCCGCTTGAGCGGCATCCTGAGAAGCGCGATGTTTACTCGCACTCGAAGCTGCGGCAGGAGCAGCTCTTCTGGGAGTATCGCGACAAGTACGGCTTCGAACTGGTTGTGCTGCGGCCGGGCGTGATCTACGGACCCGGCGGAGGACACTTCTCCAACCGCGTCGGACTGAGCCTCTTCGGCAGGTTTCTGCACCTGGGCGGGAAGAACCTGCTTCCCTTGACCTACGTGGACAACTGCGCCGAGGCGATTGTGGTCGCCGCGCTGCACGAGGGAGCGGACGGACAGGTCTATAACGTAGTGGACGACGACCTGGTGACGTCGGCGCAGTATCTGTCGCTCTACAAGAAGAACGTAAAGCCTGTCCGATCGGTGCCTGTTCCCTACTTCGCGCTGATGTGGGGCTCGCGCATGGTGGAGCGCTACAGCGAGCGCTCGCGCGGACAGCTTCCGGCGATCTTCACTCCATACAAGACGCGCGCGATGTGGGGCGGCAACCAGTTCAGCAACGCGAAGCTGAAGAGCATCGGCTGGCGTCCGCTGATCTCGACGCGCGATGGCCTGGAGCGCGCGTTCGCAGCGTTTCGTGTTGAGCCAGAAAGGCGAAGTAGCTAGAGGTTTTCGAGCACGCTCTGAATGCGGTCGCACGCCCACAGCAGATCCTGCCGCTCAATGACCAGCGGAGGCGCGAGCCGGATGACGTTGTCGTGCGTCTCCTTGCAGAGCAGGCCTTCGCGCATAAGGGCTTCGCAGATGGGGCGTGCCGCGCCGTTGAGCTCGATGGCGACCCAGAGGCCCTTGCCGCGGATCTCGCGAATGTGCGGGCTGCGGACCTGGCGCAGCCGTTCCATCAGAAGCTGTCCGAGTTCGGCGGAACGCTCCGAGAGGCGCTCCTCGACGATGACGCGCAGCGAGGCGCGCGCGACCGCGCAGGCCATCGGGTTGCCCCCGAAGGTGCTGCCGTGATCGCCAGGATGCAGAACGCCGATGACCTCGTGCGATGAGAGGACAGCGGAGACGGGATAGAAGCCGCCCGCGAGCGCTTTGCCGACGATGAGCACGTCCGGCTTTACTCCTTCGTGATCGCAGGCGAAGAGCTTGCCAGTGCGTCCGAGGCCGGACTGGATCTCGTCGGCCATGAAGAGGACGTTGTTCTCGCGGCAGATCGCAGCGGCCTCGCGCAGGAAGCCGTCCGGAGGAATGAGCACGCCGGCCTCGCCCTGGATGGGTTCGACGAGGAAGGCCGCGGTGTTCGGCGTGATCGCCGCGCGCAGAGCCGCGGCATCGCCGAAGGGAATGATCTTGAAACCCGAGAGATACGGACCGAAGCCCTCGCGGTACTGCTCCTCGGTGGAGAAGCTGATGATCGAGATGGTGCGGCCGTGGAAGTTGTTCGCGCAGACGATGATCTCGGCCTTGCCGTCAGGAATGCCTTTGACGGTGTAGCCCCACTTGCGGGCGAGCTTGAGCGCGGACTCGACAGCCTCGGTGCCGGAGTTCATCGGCAGCACCATCTCAAAGCCCGTCAGCTCGGTAAGCTCCTTGTAGAAGAGAGGAAGCTGATCGTTGCGAAAGGCGCGCGAGGTCAGCGTGACGCGCTGCGCCTGTTCGAGCATGGCGGCGAGGATGCGCGGGTGGCAGTGGCCCTGGTTGACCGCTGAGTAGGCGGCAAGCAAATCAAGGTAGCGCCGGCCTTCGACGTCGTAGACCCAGACGCCGGAGGCGCGCTCGACCACGACGTTTAAAGGCTTGTAGTTGTGCGCGCCGTACCTGTCCTCAAGCGCGATGAGGCGCGAGGTGGTGTTGCCGTGAGAGAGATCGTCCGCTGTGTCGCTGTGCAGAAGTGGGCTTGCCATTTCGACCGCCTGAGCGTGATTCGAGAGCTTGGGATGCCTCTCTTCGCCCTATTATTTCACGGCCTCTTCCAAGACCTTCGGCTCCACCGGCGCTCGTCCCATTCTCAGGAAGCGTTCTTCGTAGAAGCGTCTCGAGAGCCATGCCAGCAACACGGATAGTCCAGCGCAGAGAAAAAGGCGAGTCAGCGGCTGCCGCAGAGCGTGTTTCCACGATGCAGCAGGCAGGAGGCGGACCATGTCGTCATACCGCACGAAGATCATGACATGAATCAGATACAGCCCATAGCTGATATCTCCGAAGAAACGCAGGGGTGCCGCAAGACGGCCGGAGAAGAACGGGCTTCGCAGTCCAAGCAGCAGAAGAAGCACGCCGGTGAAGATGATGTTCCACGGCACCGTCTGCAGGCTGTCTCCGACGAGATTGGTCCGGTGAGTGATCCCAAAGGGATAGCCGACCGCAAAGATCATCGCTCCGGCGAGGCAGAGGCCGAGCCCCGCTTTGATCCCGTTCGAGAGCGTGCCGTATCTGGACCTCGCAAAGATCGCCGCCAGCGCACCGATGGCGAGGTTGTCGGCGATCAGATAGGTGGCCGTGTGAACGTTGCCCAGCGGCAGAAGCGACGATGCGCTGAGCAAGCGAAGCAGGGGTTCAACAAGGCAGAGCGCAAGCGACAGAAACGCCAGCCCGCGCACACTGACCCGCGCAACGATCGCAGGCCAGATGAGGTAGAACTGCTCCTCCACCGACAGAGACCAGAAGGGACCGTAAGTGCCCAGATGAAAGTAGCGATACAGCCCTTCATAGTTCGCTAGAAACAAGAGGCAAAGCAGCGCCGACTTCAGCGTAAGCCACCGCACAAGCAGGAGCACGACCAGCATGGCGACGTAGGCGGGCAGGATGCGAAGAACGCGGCGAAGATAGAAACGCCGGTAGTAGTCCGGCCTTCCCTTCGTATCGATCAAAATGCCGGTGATCAGAAAGCCGGACAGGACGAAGAAGAGGTTGACGCCAAGCCAGCCTCCGACCGTCGCCTTTACCAGGACATTGAAGACGCGATTCGGCGAGCTGTCAATCGACCAGTACAGGCCGTGATAGAGCAGCACGGCGAGGATCGCGCAGCCGCGCAGAACGTCGAGCTCGGGCATATGCCTCTGAATCAGGCGATCTGCGCCGTGTTGCGTCATACGGTTGGTCATCAACAATCGCTGGAGGTCCTGAGACAGTGATACTCGATGCGGCGCAGCTGCGGCATATCGTTTAGCGTGGGTGAGACAGGAAGACAACAGCGGCGTCTGCGCGCGAAGCTTGTCTCCGTCACCTCACTTCGCGGCAAGAGCAAGCTGCTGCTGATACTCCTCGTAGGGTCCCTTGTGGTCGGTGATTCGGAAGTCGTTTGGGCCGCCCTCGAAGTTCCAGATGCGCGTGCCGGCCTCTTCGATCAGGTCCTGGTCGTGAGTGACGAGGAAGACGGTTCCCTCGTACTTCTGCAGCGCCTGGTTGAGCGCATTGATGCTCTCGAGATCGAGGTGGTTCGTCGGCTCGTCGAGTACAAGCACGTTGGGCTTCTGCAGCATCAGCTTGCAGAAGAGCAGGCGCGCGGCCTCGCCTCCTGAGAGCGCGTCGGTCTTCTTCATGCCCTCCTCGCCGCGGAAGAGCATCTGGCCGAGGATGCCGCGAATGTCTTCCTTGGTGGCCTGCGGATCAAACTGATGCAGCCAGTCGGCGGCAGTCATACCGAGCTGAATGGAGCCCTTGTGATCCTGCGCGAAGTACCCGATCTGCGCCTCGTGCCCCCACTTGACGGTGCCGGAGTCGATGGCCGACGACTCGGACTCATCGAGCCCGGCGTTGGCCAGCAGCGCCTTGAGCATCGTCGTCTTGCCCTGTCCGTTGCGACCGATCAGCACGACCTTGTCGCCCCGCATGACGGCAGCAGAAAAGTTCCTGATGACGTGCTCGGTCTTGCCATCGGGCTGCGTGTACGACTTGTTGATGCCCTCGACCTCGAGCAGGTGCTTGCCCGAGGGACGCAGCATGTCGAAGCGGATGTATGGGCGCTGGATGTTCGAGCGCGCGAGTTCGGTCGTGGCCAGGCGCTCAACCTCCTTCTTGCGCGAGTTGACCTGCGAGCTGCGCGTACCGGCAGAGAAGCGCGCGATGAAGTCGTTGAGCTGGGCGATCTTCTTCTCGCGCTGCTCGTTCTGACTCTCGATGCGCGCGCGAACCTGCGTCTTCTGCAGCACCATGTCGTCGTAGCCACCGGTGTAGGTGATGATCGTCTCGTAATCGATGTCGGCGATGTGCGTGCAGACCGAGTTGAGGAAGTGGCGGTCGTGCGAGATGGTGATGACCGTGCCGTTGTAGCGGTTGAGGAAGTTCTCGAGCCAGTGGATCGAATCAAGGTCGAGGTAGTTCGTCGGCTCGTCGAGCAGCAGCGCTTCGGGGTTACCGAAGAGAGCCTGGGCGAGCAGCACGCGCACCTTCTGGCCGCCCTGCAGCTCGCTCATCTTGCGCTCGTGCACCTCGTCGGGGATGTCGAGCCCCTGCAGCAGCACGGCGGCGTTGGACTCCGCCTCGTAGCCGTCCTCATCGCCGACGATGCCCTCGAGCTCGCCGAGGCGCGATCCATCCTCGTCGGTCAGCTCGGGCTTCTCGTAGATACGCTCGCGCTCCTCAAGCGCCGCCCACAGGCCCTTGTTGCCCATGATGACGGTGTCGATGACGCGGTAGGCGTCGAACTCATACTGGTTCTGCTTGAGGACGCCGATCTTCTTCGGGCGGACGACCGAGCCCTTCTGGGCGTCGATCTCGCCAGTGAGCACCTTCATGAAGGTGGATTTGCCGGCGCCATTCGGCCCGGTGAGGCCGTAGCGGCGGCCTGTAGTGAAGGTGACCGAAACATCCTCAAAGAGGAGCTTCGAGCCGTAACGCATGGTGACATTGGAGACTGAGATCATGGGATTCCTTTTATTTTACAGGGATTCGCGCATCCCTATGGCTTGAATGACAGCCTGCATCCAGGTTTACGTCGCGCGACGGCAGAGCGCGCGTCAGGACTGCCCGATAAGCACACCTGCCGCGAAGACAAGTCCGCCGCCCACGATCACCTGCATGCAGGAGAGCGCGAAGCTTGTCTTGAAGTAGCGATGGCGGATAAAGGCGATGACGATCAGCTCGATCCCGACGACCACATACGCCAGCGTAAGCGCGCGGTGAACGTTCGAGATAAGAAACGGAAGCGTGTGTAGAAAGCCGCCGATAAAGGTCATCAGGCCGGTGACGATTCCACGAAAGACCGGGTTGCCGCGTCCGGTAAGCGAGCCGTCGTCGGACAGACCCTCGGAGAAGGCCATCGAGATTCCCGCGCCGACTGCGGTCGCCAGGCCGATGAGAAAGACCGTACGTGAGTTGTGCGTGGCAAACGCCGTGGCGAAGATCGGCGCCAGCGTGGAGACCGAGCCGTCCATCAGCCCGGCGAGCCCCGGCTGCACGATCTGGAGGACAAAATTCTTATCGTCGGCAGCGATCTCGTTGATCTCGGTCAGATTGGGAATGTTGGTCGACATGTTTTTTGATCTTGGATGATGGGACCGTTGTGATGGGTACAAACAAAGCTCCGCCTGAGGCTGGTTGGCCATCAGGCGGAGGCTTGCTAGAGGAACTTGTCAGCGGCCCCGGTTGCCTCGGCTGGGCCGGGAACCTGAGTTGCCGCCGCGCGGATGCGAGGCGTTCCGGCCAGGATGCGCGTTGCCGCCGTTACCGTGAGCAGAGTTGCCCTGCGGGCGATTGCCGTGGCCATGGCCCTTGCGACGGCCGCGTCCACCGTTAGACGGTGCGCCGGACTGGCCTGACGCTGAATCGCCGCGCCAGGCGCGGGTCTCGAGCGCCAGCAGTGCCTCGAGAGCGGCGTCCGATGAACCCTGGGCTGCCGGGAGAGCGTTGAGATCGAGGGGTTTGTTGCGCTCCTCTTTCTCAAGATTCTTATCGGCCTCGCGCCAGTCGAACTTTATGTTCAGGCTCCGTTCGAGCTTGCGCGCCTCGTGGCGCTCCTGCGGCATCACGAACGTCGTCGCAACGCCCTTGGCGCCTGCGCGGCCCGTCCGGCCGATGCGGTGGACGAAGTCCTCGCTCGCGTTCGGAAGGTCGTAGTTCACCACGTGCGCGATGTCCGAGACGTCGATACCGCGCGCCGCGACGTCGGTCGCGACCAGCACGCGATGCTTGCCATTGGCGAAGCCCTTGAGCGCAGCGGTGCGCTGCGACTGCGAGCGGTCGCCGTGGATGGCGTTCGAGTCGTGACCCAGCTTCTCCAGCTTGCGCGAGATGCGGTCGGCGCCGTGCTTAGTGCGCGAGAAGACCAGGAAAGTTCCCTGCTCCTCATTAAGCATCTGGGTCAGCAGGCCGAGCTTCTGGTCCTGCATCACCGTGTAGGCGCGCAGCTCAACGCGATCCGACGGCTTCGACGTCGTGCCGATCTCGATGCGGACCGGGTTCTTCACGTAGTCGCGAACGATCTCCTGAATGTTGGCGTCGAGCGTAGCCGAGTAGCACATCGTCTGGCGCGTGCGCGGAACCGCGGTGACGATGCGGCGGATCGCCGGCAGGAAGCCCATGTCGAGCATCCGGTCCACCTCGTCGAGCACGAACATGTCGACCTTCGAGAGATCGATCTCGCGGCGGCGCAGGAAGTCCTCAAGCCGGCCAGGAGTGGCGACCACAAGGCGCGGGCCGCGGTCGAGGTTGTCGAACTGAGTGTTCTCCGACAGTCCTCCGCAGACGAGCGCGGCGTCGTGCTTCGCGCCGGGCATCAGCTTCCAGTAGGCCTCGAGCACCTGCATGGCCAATTCGCGCGTCGGAAGAAGAATCAGCGCGCGGATAGGGTTGCGCTTGCCGCGTGTACTGGGCTGCGAGGTCGTGTCCAGCCGCTCAAGGATGGGGACCAGAAAGCTGAGCGTCTTGCCGGTGCCGGTGGAGGCGGTCGCGAGGATATCGCGGCCTTCGAGCGCCGGCGGGATGGCTCCGGCCTGCACGGGTGTAGGCGTGACGAAGCCCGCGTTAGTGAGCCGGCTCTTCAGGGAGTCGGAGATGTTGAAGTCGGTGAAGCGATTGGATGAGGTTTGGGTATCAGCCTGGGCGGCTGGGGACTGCTCAAGAGTTGCGATCGTCAAGAAATTTCCTTTGGGTGAGTCAAGCGCGAAGAAATGCAGGGGCGCCGTGGGCGCCGTCATGGTTTGGATTCAGCATGGCTCTCGTACTCCGAAAGGGCTGCTGCTGCACGGCGAGGCTCGTGTCCGTTGACGCGGCCTCTAGCCAGAGCAACCAACGCAGCTTCCGTTACTTCGGGAAGACCCGCGGTGGGGAGAAGCGATCGCAGTCTCTGGCCAGATCTCCAAGTTCCACGGCGGATTCTTTGCCTGCGATGCTGTTGCGCAGCGATGGTTTTCAACCTGCGCATCCTTAGAATAGCACACCCACCACAAACAAAACGGCCCTGCCTGAAGAATGCTGGCTCAAACAGGACCGTTCTGGTTCATCAATCGCTTCGTTTTCTGCTAGATGTGGCAGCTCACCATGCCGCGCTTCTCAAGGTAACGCTGGTGGTACTCCTCCGCCTTCCAGAAGATGCGGCTCGGACGGACCTCGGTTGCGATGGGATTGCGGTAGGTTCCGGAGGCATTCAGTTCGGCGATCCTGGCGCGCGCCTCGGCATACTGCCGATCGGAGTGAGTAAAGATGACGCTGCGGTACTGAGAGCCCCAGTCCGGACCCTGCCGGTTCACCTGCGTCGGATCGTGCATCGCGAAGAAAGCATCCAGCAGGGATTCGTACGATAAACGGGAGTTGTCAAAGGTGATTTGAACGACCTCCGCATGGCCGGTGCGGTCGGTACAGACATCCTTGTAAGTTGGGTGCTCGAGGTCTCCGCCTTCGTAGCCTACGGCTGTGTCGATGACTCCTGTGATCTCGTTGAACCTTGCTTCAACTCCCCAGAAACATCCTGCTCCAAATGTTGTCTTTTCGATTGCCACTCGTGTTGCTCCTTTGCTGCTTACTACGGCCCTGTTACGGGTTGCGCTGCGGCCTGACTCGATTTGCAGCCACGCCTATTGGATGCTCTTCCGGGGTCGTTTGTCATCCCCCGCAAGATGAATAGCGCGAGTATTCTGTGCGCGCGAATCAAGATGTGTCAATGGGGGAATGTGGAAACTTTTGGGGGGATGTAAAAGAAACGTTACTGCAAGCCGGAGCGGCGGAAGATCGAGAAGATTTTTCCGGGGGTATCAAGCAAGATTCACGCGATCACCAAACCTAACCGCGTCGGCCAGGCCCCGTTTTGGTGAACGTCCGGCGCTTGCTGGTCTTCGGCGGGACCGGCTTCTTGAGCTGCGCAAACTCAGGCGTCTTCTGCTTCGGGACGACCTTCAGACCGCGGGCCGCACGGCCCAGCGCCGTAACCTCGCCCGGGGTCAGCTCGCGAAACTCACCCGGCGCGACGTCCAGGCGAAGGGCCCCGTAGCCGATGCGGCGGATCTTCTCGACGTGATGCCCGATCTCCTCGAACATCTTCCGAATCTGCCGATTCCGGCCCTCCGTTAGGGTCAGCTCGTACCAGGGATTGTCGCCGCCGCGCACCTGCTCCACCTTCGCCGACGCCGTGATGACGCGGTCGCGGCGTCCGCTGCGCACCTCGTTGAGCCGTCCGCGGTCGATCATGATGCCTCGGCGCAGCTGGTCGATGCTCTCATTCGACGGCACGCCCGAGACCTTCACCAGGTAGGTCTTCTCGACGCCGGCGGCGGCCTTCGACAGCTTGTTGGCCAGATCGCCGTCGTTGGTCATCAGCAGCAGGCCCTCGCTCAGGTAGTCGAGCCGACCGACCGGATAGAGACGGACGTGGTCGCCGTGAGGCCCCTTCTGCCGAGCCATCAGCTCCATCACCGTCGGGCGCTTCTCCGGGTCCGCGAGCGTCGTCACGTAGCCGCGCGGCTTGTTGAGCATGTAGTAGCGCTGCTGTTCCCGCCCGTGGAGCAGCTTGCCGTCGACGCGGATGTGGTCGCGCTCGATATCGGCGCGGGTTCCCAGCTCGGTGATCACCTGGCCGTTGACCTGCACACGGCCTTCGAGGATCAACTGCTCGGCCTTGCGGCGGCTGGCGATACCGGCCTGCGCGAGAATCTTCTGCAGACGCTCGCCGGTGGGGGTTGGTTCAGAATGTTCAGGATTGCGGACGGACTTCGACATGGATGCCGGCTTTCTGACTGCGGAGCTGCTCATCGCGGTCGGGAGATACTGCTCTTCAAGTGTACCGGCTCACGGCGCCAGGCGTTTGGGGTCTATGACGTCGGCAGATGCAGCGACAGGCCGTACTCCGCGAACAACTCCAGAATTCGCGGCATATCTGTAGCCGGCGAGAGCCCGGAGAGTTTCTCAAAGAAAGTCTCTAGTCCTGCCGGCGCGATAAAGACAGCAATCCTGCCCGTCGTCTGGCCGGCGTTGCGGAAGGCATGAACATTGCCGCGCGGAGCAAACAGGATCTCCCCCACCGGCGCCTTGACCCACTGCCCATCTTTCAGCAGCTCGAAGTCACCTTCAAGCACGGTGAACGTCTCATCCTCGCGGCTGTGGCTGTGCGGAGGAGGGCCGCCCCCGGGCGGCGTCGTCTGCACCATCACAAAGGCTGCTCCGTTCGACATCGCTCCGTCGACAAGAACATCGATCTTCTCTCCGAAGACCTCAAGGGTCCTGATTGGCGGCATAGAATCTTCAACTCCCGCAGCACGCTGGCGCTGCGCCAGCACACCAGCTTAGCAGAGAGCTCCTGAAGACCTACTCGACCGGCTCCGCCTCGACCTTCGCCTCCGCCTCGGTCTCCGGTTCGTCGGGCAGCTGATCGTCCAGCGGATCATCGACCGGGTCGGGGCTGCCGTCGGCCTGGGGCAGGTGCGTGTGGCGCTCGGCCTGAAGCTCGTCCGGAGTCTCCGGCGCGTGGTGCTCCGGCGTCTGGTGCTCCGGCGCCTGGTGCTCCGGCGCCTGCTCCATTGGGATCTCCTCCTGCTCCGCCAGCTCGCCGGCCATCTTCTCGAACTCCTCGATCGAAGGAAGCTCGTTGATGTCCTTCAAGCCGAAGCGCAGAAGAAAATCCTTCGTCGTCTTGTAGAGGATCGGCCGTCCGATCACCTGCTTGCGGCCGGCCGTCGTCACCAGCTTGCGCGACATCAGGCTGCCCAGAACACCGCCCGAGTCGACGCCGCGAATCTCGGAGACCTCAGGTGCCGTAATCGGCTGTTTGTACGCGACCACCGCGAGGGTCTCAAGCGCCTGCAGCGAGAGCTTCAGCGGCGGCTTCAGCGACTTCACAAAGCCCCGCACAGCGTCGTGATACTCGGGCTTGGTGGCCAGCCGGTAGCCGCTGGCGACCTCGCGAATCTCCAGGCCGCGGTCGCCGTTCGCATAGTCGGCGATCAACTGGTCGAGCATGGTGCGGAAGTACTCGCGCAGGCGGCGCGTCTTCTCCTTCTCCTCCTTCGCCTCGCGGGCAGACCGCTTCTCAGCATCCTCTTCCTGGGCGGGTTCTGCCTGCTGGGCGGGCGCCTCCTCCGCCGGAGAACTCTCGACGGCCGCGCCTTCGCTCGCGGCGTTCGGCTGCTCTGCCGCAGCCGCCTCGACGGGGCCTTCGAGCACCTCGGCGTTCAGAGCATCGGGATCGATGCCTTGCGCGTCGCCCTCCTCGTTCTGGCTCAGCGCGAGCGCCTGCTGGGCGGCGGCGATCTGGTCAAGCTCGGCCTGGGCCTCGTGCCCAAGCAGTCCCATCAGCTGGGCAAGCGTTACCGGTTCTTCCGACGCGTAGATGACGGCTTCGATCTTGGCTTTAAGACTCATTCCCCTTTGAGTGTATAAGAGCGCGGCGCCAGCATGAACCTGTCTCCGCAGGGGTTTGGGACGCGTTTTGCACAACCCGAGGCGCAAGCTCGAGCCGCCGCAACGTTCTGTCACGGCGACTCAAAAGCAAGCGCCTACGTCGCCAGCAGATTGAAGAGCCAGTACAGGACGCCCGACAGCACAGCCGCAGCCGGCAGCGTGAAGACCCAGGCCAGCGCAATGTCGCGCAGCGTCGAGGTCTGCAAGCCGCTCTTGTTCGCCGCCATGGTTCCAGCTATGCCGGACGACAGCACATGCGTCGTACTCACCGGCAGACCGTAGTTGTCGGCGGCTAGGATGGTGCACATGGCCACCAGCTCGGCCGAGGCGCCCTGCGCATACGTCAGATGCGTCTTGCCGATCTTCTCGCCGACCGTGACGATAATGCGCTTCCAGCCCACCATCGTGCCCAGACCCAGCGCCAGCGCCACCGCCACCTTCACCCACGACGGGATGAACTTCGTATAGCGATCGAGGAAGGTCTTGTAGTTGGCGAAGACCTTTTTGTCATCGTCGGAGAGCTTCGGCCCATACTTCGGTACCAGGCGCATCGTCTCGCTCACCAGGTACATCTGGTTGCGCACGTTGGCCTGCATCTCCGAGGGAACCTTGCTCAGGGTGCCGTACCGCGTCACCTCGTTCTGGATGTCGTTGACCGTCTGCCGCAGCGCCAGCATCGTGTTTGGCGTGAACTGGTGCTTGGAGACGAAGTTCTCCAACTCCGGCTGGGCGTCTGATATCACCGCGTTGGGATCGACGTAGTGCGAGATCGTATCTTGCACCTCATGCGATACCGCTACGAAGGTCTCCACCTGCGACGCGCTCACCGCGTGGTTCAGCGCATAGGCCGTCGGCACCGTGCCCACCAGGATCAGCATGATCAGGCCCATGCCCTTCTGCCCGTCGTTCGATCCGTGCGCGAAGCTGACTCCCGTGCACGTAAGCACCAGCAGCGCCCGAATGTAGAACGGCGGCGGTGCCGCGCCCTTCGGCGCCTCATAGAGCCGCGGATCGCGCAACGCCACCTTGAACAGCACAAACAATAGCGCCGCACCGATAAAGCCGACGATTGGAGAAAACAGCAGCGCCTTGAAGACCTTCGTCACCTGCTCCCATTCCACGCCGTCACGCCGCTTGCGCCGTGCAGGATCTGGTTGGTGATGCCGACGCCGATGATCGAGCCGATCATCGTATGCGAGCTCGAGGCCGGCAGCCCGCGATACCACGTCGCCAGGTTCCACAGGATCGCCGCCACCAGCAGAGCAAAGACCATCGCGAAGCCCGAGCCCTTGCTCACCTTCAGGATCAGCTCCACCGGAAGCAGTGTGATGACCGAGTACGCCACGGCTCCCGAACTGGTCAGCACGCCGATAAAGTTCCACAACCCCGACCAGACCACAGCGACGTGCGGCTCCAGCGAGTGCGTGTAGATCACCGTGGCCACCGCGTTCGCCGTGTCATGGAACCCGTTGACGAACTCAAAGCCCAGCGCGATCAGCAGCGCAATACCGAGCAGGAAATACGGGAAGATCGAACCCGTATGGACGATCGAAAGATCGTTCCAAAGCCAGTTAACGATGTAGATGACGCCACCGATCAGCATCAAACCGAAGATGATCATCCCCATCTTTCCGGGCGAAGACTTCTTCAGCTTTTCATCAAGGAGAGAGCCGGAGGGAAGAGTAGCTGGTGTCGCCATATGGTCACCTTGAAATTGCGGCGTCCGTGTCGACGACCATAGGTGGAAATTACAAACACAGCATTACAGCGACATAAAAATAGAGCCCACCTTCGTCGCCAAAATGGAAGCAACTTAGCGTGTACATGCAAAATCGTGCATAGTTGGCTCGCTCTGCACAGCCAGTTTTCCGGAAATCGCGGCACAGCCGCGACCCTCGCACGTGGTCCTGAACGTGCAGAGAGACAAGCAAATGAAACTCAGGCCCCTTGTTCTCTCCCTTGCAGCACTTGCTGCCCTTCCCTCCGTGTGCAAAGCCGACGGCGTTGCACCCTTCGGCGTAGCCAGCGCGTATAACCTCGTGGCTCTCGGTACGGTCGATTCGCACGGAAACACCCTGATCGCCGGCAACATCAGCACCAGTGCAGACGTTACAGGACGCGTCGCCGCAGCCGGCATGGTGCTCAGCGGCACCACCATTGGCAGTTCGCTCAACGCCGATCCCTGGGGCTCACTCGCAAGCAACGACCTCGTCTCCACCGGCGGCCTGAACTCCGGCGAGCAGTTCAACATCAACAGCCACGGCAACGCCTACGCCCCCGGAGCGAACGGCTCGTTCAACTTCAACGGCGGCGGCCACCGCGTGACCAGCGGCTCCTCAGGCATCGACTTCAATACGTTGCGCACCACGCTCGACGCCCAGTCGCTCGCGCTCGCCGCCCTGACCGCCATCGGCGACGTCCTCGGAACCAATCAGCCCGGCGTCAATCCTTCCTTCTTCGTCCTCAAAGGGACCAGCTCCATCCTGAACGTCTTCACCATCACGGCAGCCGAGTTCGCCGATACCAACCACCCCATCGACATCCAGGCGCCCGCCGGCTCCACCATCATCATCAACGTCACCGGAACCCATCTCACCCTCGGAACCGGCATCTACTACAACCAGAGTCAGAACTCCGGCGACTCGAGCCTCAGCGACAACATCCTCTTCAACTTCGCCGATGCGCAGACAGTCGCCATCAACGGCCAGTTCAACGCCTCGCTCCTCGCTCCCTTCGCCATGCTCACCGGCAGCGCGCAGATGGGAGGCAACTTTATCGCGGCCGCGATCGGCCAGACCGGCGAGGTCCACAACGATGAGTTCACCGGAACCCTGCCACCCACCACATCGCAGGCTCCCGAGCCCGGCTCCCTCGCTCTGATGGGCACCGGCATGACGGCGCTTGCAGGCACGATTCGTCGACGGGCGAAGCGCTAAGTTCACCGGCCCAGCAAACAAAAGCCCCGGCTCGCCGGGGCTTTACTGTCTCAACGTCGAGTCTCCTAGCGCCAGTCGTCGCGGGCCTGCTGCTGGTCGGCAAACACCTGGTCGAAGTTCTCCGTCTTCTTGATAAGAATGTCGCCCTCCTGCATCGGCTGATGCAGCAGTACCGCCTGCAGGCGCACCAGCTCCAGCATCGCCAGGAACATGCAGATCAGCGCGCGCTCCGTGTGCGTGTTGTGCAGCATCCGGCGCAGCGAGACGGGCTTGTCCTCCATCACCAACCGGCGCTTCACGTAGTCGATCATCTGCGCGACCGTCACCGACTCCTCGTCCACGTCGAGCACAGGCCGCTTCCGCAGGCGCCCCAGGATGTCCTGAAAGACCCGCACCAGATCCACCGTATCGGCTGCGATCTCGCGCTCCGCGTCGGCCGACTCGCGAAACTCGCGAATCCCCGGGTTCGTCCACGTCGCCTCTTCGATCTGCTGTTTCTGCAGCAGCATCTGCGCGGCGGCCTTGAATCGCTCGTGCTCAAGCAGCCTCTCCACCAGCTCGCGGCGCGGGTCCTCGGAATCCGCGCCCGCAACATCCGACGGATCGCGCGGCAGCAGCATCTTCGACTTGATGTGAATCAGCAGCGAGGCCATGTAAATGAACTCGCCCGCCGAATCCACATCAGTCTGCTTCAGGTGCTGCGTGTAGGCAAGAAACTGCTCCGTGATCCGCGCAATCGGAATGTCGTAGATGTCGATGTTCTGCTTGCGGATCAGGTCCAGCAGAAGGTCGAGCGGCCCGTCATACACCTGCCCCACCGTCACCGAAAACGGCGACTGCGATGCCTCTTCCTTCTCCTTCTCTTTCGCCGGAGCGCGCTTCGGCTCAGGCGCAGCCGCCGGAACCGGGTGCTTCAGCTCAAACGGCTCGTGAGCTTCGATCGCGGCTATCGGCTCTACGGTTGGTTCTCCCGTTGCCTCGGTCGAGGCATCCGGTTCCCCAACACCGTCGGGGCGAGCCGCTTCCTCAGGCTGCGAACGGCTCTCGTCTTCGGGACTTTCGGGATTGCGGATCTCTTCAGGCATAGGCTACTCGAGTCCTACCGTGGCGCGAACCTCGCGCATCGTAATATTGGCGCGCTCATTGGCACGGGCGTTGCCGTCAGCAAGAATGGCGTTGACTTCTGCCGGGTTCGCTTCAAAGTACGCACGTCGTTCCCGGATAGGCGCAAGCTCTCGAACGACCGCGTCGGCAAGCCAGCCCTTGCACTCAATGCAGCCAATGCCGGCCGTCGTGCACCCCTGCCATACGTTGTTGCGCGTCTCCTCGGTCGAAAAGATCTTGTGCAGATCACCCACCGGGCACACCTCGGGATTACCCGGGTCTTCTCGGCGGACGCGCGCCGGATCGGTGACCATCGTCTTGAGCTTCGATCGAATCTCCGGCTCAGGGTCCGAGATCAGAATCGTATTGCGATAGCTCTTGGACATCTTGCGGCCATCGGTTCCCGGCAACTTGGGCGCGGGCGTCAGCAGAACCTGCGGCTCGGGCAGCACCTCGCGGCGGCAGAACCCTGACAGCTTCTTCGTCTGCAACGCCGCCTCGTACAGCTCATGCGCCGAAAAGACGTTCTTCGTCTTGTCTCCGGCCAGCTTGCGAGCCTTCTCCTTGATGGCCTCCATCTCCCACGGCGCCGCATTGGGAGCAAGCACAAACTCACCGGGAAAGAACTGGTTGAACCGGCGCGCAACCTCGCGCGTCAGCTCGACGTGCGCTGCCTGGTCCTGCCCCACCGGCACAAACGAAGCCTGGTAGATGAGAATGTCAGCCGACTGCAGCAAGGGATAGCCAAGAAAGCCGTAGGTTGCGAGGTCCTTCTCCTTCAGCTGCTCCTGCTGGTCCTTATACGTCGGAACCCTCTCAAGCAGGCTCAGGGGAGTAATCATCGCCAGCAGGTCGTTGAGCGCAAAGTGCGCCGGAACCTTGCTCTGCACGAAGATGGTACACACCTTGGGGTCAAGACCGGCAGCAAGAAAGTCCAGCGCGACCTGCCGGATGTTCTCTTTGAGCGTGCTCGTGTCGGCGTAGTCCGTCGTCAGGGCATGGTAATCCGCGATGAAGAAGTAGCACTCGTACTCGTGCTGCAGCTTCACCCAGTTATGCAACGCACCCATGTAGTTGCCCAGGTGCAGCTTGCCCGTAGGACGCATCCCGCTCAGAACGCGCGGACGTGATGTGGTAGAGGTCGATTCGGTCATTTACGTTCAACTAGAGATGATACGGGAAACGCCCGCGCTAGAGGCTGGCGAGTATGCGGTCAAACGTGAACTGCAGCGGATACAGAAACGTCCGGAAGATAAACCCGCCCGCCAACAGCATGAAGATCCACAGCGCAAAGATGCCCATGCGATCGTAGATCGCCAGCGCGTTGTACGGCAGGTAATGCCGCAAAATCCGGCTGCCGTCCAGCGGAGGAAACGGAATCAGGTTGAAGACAAACAGCAGCAGGTTGATCAGGATGATGAAGTAGAGCAGCAGAGCGATGGGAAACAGCGCCGGCAGGTTCTCCGTCGAAACACCCGGATAGTGCATCGCCAGCGCCATCGCCGTAAACACGGCAACCGCTCCACCCGGCACCGCATGCTTAATGACCAGCAGCAGGATGAGCGCCCCGGTAGCCAGCAGCAGATTGCTCGCCGGCCCAGCCAGCGTCACCAGAATGTCGTCGCGCTTGTAGTTCTGAAAGTTCCTCGCGGTCACCGGAGTCGGCTTCGCCCAGCCGATCAGCGGCCAGTGGTACACCAGCGCAATCAGCGGCATCAGCACCGACCCAAACGGATCAAGATGCTTCATCGGATTCAGCGTCACGCGGCCCAGCATCCGCGCCGTAGGATCTCCCAACTTCCAGGCCGTCCACGCATGCGCACACTCGTGCACGCTGAAAGCAAGAATCAACGCAACGATCTGGAAGAGGATAAGGACGATGTCCTGGTTCATCCCTATAGCTTATCGAAAAGTCCCACGACATATTCTCGGCACCCATCCGGATTCCCCATCGGCGATCCCCTACGCCTAATGCCTCGCTTATTTACTTGCTAAAAACCGGGCCGTCTGCGATTAACAGGGAGATATTTTTGGAGAGTTCATGCGCGTTATTTCCGGCCTGAAGGTCTGTCTGCTTCTCTTATCTTCTTTCCAAGGTTTCGCTCAAACTGGCGTCCCCGCAAAGACCGACGCCGAGATAGCGCAGGAAGACCGCCAGGCGGCTGCCCTCGTCGAGCAGCAGAATCTGGTTGCGGCGCTCCCCCTCTACGAGGACCTCTACCATCAGCGGCCGAACAGCAACCTTTACCGCGAGCAGCTTGCGCTGTGCCGACTCGCCAAGACCGCAACGTTGCCTCCCGAAGAGGCCGCAAAGATGCGCGATAGCGTCAGAACTCTCCTACAAGAAGCCCAGGCCTCCGGCGACAATAGCGGTCTGCTCCAGATTCTCCTGGAAAAGCTG
This sequence comes from Edaphobacter aggregans DSM 19364, assembly GCF_000745965.1. Taxonomy (GTDB): domain Bacteria; phylum Acidobacteriota; class Terriglobia; order Terriglobales; family Acidobacteriaceae; genus Edaphobacter; species Edaphobacter aggregans. The sequence continues at coordinate 104,926 of NZ_JQKI01000018.1, forward strand.
GGACCCAGCGCCGCACCCAACCCAACACCTCCTGCCCCAAAGTCTCCTGCCGAAGAGACACTTGCCAAAGCAGAAAAGGCATTCGCCAGCGGCGACCTTGCCGGCTCCCTCGTGCTCTACAAACAGGCCGCTCAGGAAGACCCAAAGATGTATGAAGCGCCGCTGTTTGCTGGTGATGCCGAATACAAGCTCAAAAACTATGACGAGGCGGGAGTCTGGTACGCCAAAGCGATCGCCATCAATACCAATCGCGAGACAGCCTATCGTTACTGGGGCGACGTGCTAATGCACAAGGGCGATCAAAAACAAGCGCAGAGCAAGTTCACGGATGCCGTCATCGCAGAGCCCTACACCAGGGCGCCCTGGATCGGGCTTCAGCAATGGGCTAATGCCATCCACGCGAAGCTTGTTTTTCCCCCAATCACCCTGCCGGCGCGGCCCGTTCCCGACGAAAAGGGAAATGTCAACGTGTCGATCGACGCCTCCACGCTTGGCAGCCCGACCTCAGGAGCATGGCTCGTCTACCAGATGAATCCCACACTGTGGCACAAGACCGAGTTCCACAAGCACTACCCTCAGGAGAAGGTCTACCGGCACTCGCTCGCAGAAGAGGCCGAAGGCCTGCGATCCGTCATCGCCGTCATTCGCGAGCAGAAGATTCCGGAAGACAAATTAGATGCGACGTTGAAAACCCTTGTCGCCCTCGACAAAGACGGCATGCTCGAGTGTTGGATCCTGCTCAACCAAGCCGATGCCGGAATCGCCCAGGACTACGCAGCTTACCGGTCCACCCACCGCGAACTGCTCCACGCCTACATGGACAAATACCTCGTCCACTTCTAGGCCACGGCGATACACCGGCTTCCGCACGTCGCAGCAAAGCTGACCGCACGTAACTCTCAGTGTTCCGCAGAAGCACCTGGGTCCTTCTGCAGCTTCACCTTCGCCGGAATCCCCACCGCCACCGTCGCCGGAGGAACCGCCTTGGTCGCCAGTCCCATCGCGCCGAGCATCGCGTTCTCCCCAACGTTCGCCCCCGCCAGCACCGTCGCGTGATACGTAATGCGAGCGCGCGGACCAAGCTCCGTCGGCTTGTTCGTCACATCCGCCTGCACGTTGATGTCGTGCGTGTGCGAGTAGATGTTCGCGTAGTCCGAGACGCTCGTCCCCTCATGCAGAATGATCTCCCCACGATCGTCCAGCATCACGTTCTTGTGGACCGTGCAGTTGTCCTCGATCGTCAGGTTGTACCCGAACGTAAACTCCACGTTGTGAAAGATCTTCACGCCCTTGCCCATCTGCCTGAAGATGTGTTTCCCCAGCATGCAGCGAAACTTGAACCCCAGCCAGTGGTTCAGCCCCAGCGGCGAGCGGTCGAACATCTGCCAGAAGAAGATCAGCGGCTTGCGCACCGCATACTTCTCCGCGTCCACATCGCCGTAGTACTCCGGCTCCAGCGTGATATTGCGCGGGTCGAAAGACTCCGTCAGCACATTCGTGGCAAGCTCGGTATCCAGCATCGCGTTCATGCGCCCGCCATGCGGCCTGCCCAGATACATCTGAAAGAGCTCGTCGCGAACAATGTCGGCACGCCGGTCGAACGACTGGTGCCGCGTGAACTCGTCGTTCAGGTGCGCCAGCCATCGGCGATAGATCGCCTCAGCCTCCGGCGTCGGCTTCAACTCGCGATACTTGTACTGGGCCATGGCATCTCACTCGCTTTCACAAAACTGGGTAGGCCGCCTGCAATCTTACTCGATGGCAAACACCGCATACACCGTAGCCGACTTCTCGATCTCCCGCGGATTGATCGCCAACGGCTCAACCTTGTCCATCGGCGCAGCGGATGCCCTCCCATACATCACAGGCCGCGGCACCACCTGCACCTCGTTGCTCGCATACAGCAGCGCACCCAGCTTCGCGCTCAGGCCCGCCGCCATCTGCTCCGCCTGGGCCCGCGCCCGCTTCAGCGCCTTCGACGCCGCCTGCGCATCAGGAGTGTTCTCATCCTTGAACCCCCACTCGATCTGTCCCGAATTGTTCGCCCCCGCCTTTACCGCCGTGTCCAGAATCTTCGCCGCCGCGTCTGCCTCCGTCTTCACCGTCCAACTCTGCGACACCTGGAACTGTCGCTGCGCCCGCTCCGCCGGAGTCAGTTTCTCTACCTGGTAGTTCTGCACAGGCTGCAACTGCTGGCTCTCGCTCTGGATCGTCTCCTTCGCAACGCCGCTCGCCGTCAGCGCCTTCACAATCGCGTTCGACACGCGCGAGCCGCTCGCATACGCCGTATTGCTGTCCGGCCCATACGCGACGAAGCCGATGTGCAGCGTCGCCTGGTCCGCAATCGCGGTCACCTTGTCGGTCGCCGTAATCGCAATCGTGCGATTCTCCTTGTTCACCTGAATCGTCTGGGCAAAGCTCGTCTGCGCGCTCACAACAACCGGCAGTGCAACGAACATAACGACAAGCGCACTCATGCGAATCGAATTCATACCTCTTCTCCTGTCTTGTTGATCAGATCAGCCAACGTCTCTTTATGCTTCGGTTTTACGGCGAGCTTCTGCTTCGGGTCCGGCAGAACGCGCTCCGGCGGCGGCGTCCCCACGCGGTCGCGCGCATTCGACTTCGCCGCCGTCACCTTTGAAAAAATTTTCTTCTTCACTCTGCTCATCCGCGCCTCGGGGCACAGCCATAAGACTGCTGCGAAGCCCTCTGCGATTATGCAATACTCTTCTTCGTGTGGTTCGGTACCCCCCCCGGATCGGCACGGGATGCGCAACACCAACCGCAGCCCGGCGAGGTGCAGGAAATGGAAGAACGTGATTTTTTCGACGAGCGGCCCGAGCAGCGCACGCACACGATGACCTGCCCGCACTGCGGCCAGCAGGCCGAGTACGAGCTCAGCTGGATCGTCCGCAGGAAAAAAAATCAGCTGCCCCGAGGAGCCGACGACCGCGACCGCGCACGCTTCGCCAAAGCCCAGAGCTACATGGTGCGTCGCGACGACCTCGTCGGCTGCAAAAACGTCCGCTGCCGCAAACGCTTCGAGGTAGCCGGCATCCAGTCCGTCGCCTTTCTCTAATCGGAATCCACAAAGATCCTCTTCGGCCACCAACCAAAGAGTGTCATCCTGAGCGGAGCGCAGCGGAGTCGAAGGATCTGCGGTTTCGCTTCATGAGGGCACTCCCCAACCCCCACTTTACGAATGAACGACTATTCATTTATGCTTCCGCCTGCTCGACGAAGACCGCATCTCTTCGCGCTGTGACTCCAAAAGGAAGGCACTGTGTTTTAATAGTGCTCAAAGCCAACGCCTCAGGCCGCGGCCCTTCTCGAACCGGAACAACACGCAGGAGATAAGTACTCAAGCCATGGCAAATACGCTGCTGCCCATCGAAGAACGGATCCTGACCCCCGACCAGGTCGAACTGCTGGACAAGCGCCGCCGTCGCGGCCAGCTCTTCCTGGTGATGGGCTTCCAGTGCCTCATCGTCTGCACGCTCGTGACGGTGTGGGCCGGCCAGGACATCACGCTCTCGCCGGGCTGGGCGCATCCCATGTTCTATTGGGACTGCATCACAGGCATACTTGCCCTGACGTTTCTTTCCATCGGTCTTCGTCTGCGCCGCGGCTCGAACGAGTTCATCAGCTACTAGCTCGTACGGCCTCGGAAGATTGTTCGAAAGAGCGGGTGAAGACCTCCAAGAGGGCGACCACGCGGATAGGTTCGGATGGTTCGAGGGGCAAGCGTGGCGGCGATCAGCACCCGTGGTCTAACGGGAACAATCTTTTTTCTCCAGCAAGGAGGTCTTCGCCTCTCGGCCACGCTCGCCGAGCCGGCGCACTTCTCCGCGCCTGAATCCGTCGCGCTCCTCCTCCTGACGCTCCTCTCCGCCGGGCTCTTCTTCTGGCGCTTCGGCCCCATCCTCCGCAACATCCTCCGCTCCAAAAAAGACGCCGACTTCTCCCTCCACCCCATTGGCCGCCGCGTCTGGGACTTCTTCTGGGAGGTCCTCTGCCAGGCGAAGGTCATCCGCCAGCGCCCGCTCCCCGGCCTCGCCCACGCCTTCGTCTTCTGGGGATTCCTCGCATTCGCCCTCGTCAGCCTCAACCACTTCGCCACCGGCCTCAACCTCGGCTTCCTTCCCCCGGCAAGCATCATCGGCGGCTTCTACTTCTACTTCGCCGCCGCATGGGCACTGTTAGTCGCCGTCGCGATCACCGGCCTCTTCATCCGCCGCTTCTTCGTCCGCCCCATCTGGCTCGGAAAAAAGGTCTCCTACGAGTCCGGCTTCATCGCCTTCCTCATCTTCCTCCTGATGGTCACCTACCTCGGAGCCTTCTTCGTCCCCGAAGGCAGCCCGCAGATCAAGGCCCTCTGGTGGACCCACACCCTCGCACTCCTCGTCTTCCTGCCCCTCATCCCGCACACCAAGCACCTCCACCTCGTGCTCTCGCCCATCACCATCTTCTTCAAGCGCGACGGCTTCTCCAAAATCCCTCCGCTCGCCGGTGACGAAGACTTCGGCCTCGTCGTCGGCAAGGACATCACCCAGCTCATCTCGCTCCAGACCTACAGCTGCGTCGAGTGCGGCCGCTGCACCGAGCACTGTCCCGCCACCACCACAGGAAAGATCCTCAACCCCAAAGAGATCGCCCTCGGCATCCGCACCTACCTCAACGAGTTCGGCCCCGCCTCCAACACTCCGCTCCTGGCCGAACAGCGTCCACCCCAGCGCATCGCTTCCCCCGACAACCCGCCCCTTCCCTACCTCAGCATGGAGGCCGCCTTCCAGTGCACCACCTGCGGCTCCTGCGAGTACCAGTGCCCCGTCGGCATCCAGCACGTCCCCATCATCGTCGGCCTACGCCGCGGAGCCACCAACACCGGCGTCTGGGAGGACGACTACGGCACAAAGCTCTTCCTCGCCCTCGAAAAGAACGGCAACGCCCTCGGCCTCTCCGCCACCGAGCGGGACAAGTTCATCCAGAAGCAGGCCTTCCCCATCTTCGACGGCACCCAGGAGTACTGCCTCTGGCTAGGCTGCATGGGAGGCTACGACCCCAAGGGCCGCGAGATCATCGCCGACTTCGCCCGCGTCATGCAGCACCTCGGCACCACCTTCGGCGTCCTCAAAAAAGAGAAGTGCGCCGGCGACCCCGCGCGCCGCCTCGGCAACGATCTCGTCTTCCAGACCCTCGCCGAATCCGGCCTCAAGTCCTTCGAGACCGCCAAGGTTCGGAAGATCGTCGCCATCTGCCCGCACTGCGTCCGCACCATCGCCACCGACTGGCGCGAGTTCGGCATCGCCCCCGAAATCGAACACCACTCCGAGTTCATGGCCCGCCACCGCGACCGCCTGCCCAAACAGTCCGGCGAGAGCATCGTCTACCACGACCCCTGCTACCTGGGCCGCTACCAGAACATCTACGAAGAACCCCGCGCCGTCGTTGCGCAAGCCGGCACCCTCGTCGAAGCCCCACGTTCGCACGAGCGCAGCTTCTGCTGCGGAGCCGGCGGCGGACTAGCCTTCCTCGGCGAAGAGAAGGGCGAGCGCGTAAGCCACGTCCGCGCCAAAGAGCTTGCAGGCACAGGCGCCCAGATCGTCGGCACCGCCTGCCCCTTCTGCAATACCATGTTTCGCGACGCCCTCACCGCCGTCACCGAAGCCCCACCTCAGCTTCTCGACATCGCCCAGCTCACCGCCCGCGCTCTGCCGGCATCGCAACCACCAGCTTCAGGAGGAACCAATTGAAGATCGTAGTAGCCATCAAACAGGTCCCCGAGCGCGACGCTCCCATCCACATCGCCTCTGACGGCAAGTGGATCGACGACGCCGACCTCAACTACACCATCAACGAGCCCGACGCCTACGCTCTCGAAGAGGCCCTGCAGCTCAAAGAGCGCAACGGCTCTGGCGAGGTCATCGTCGTCTGCGCCGGCCCTGAGCGCGTCCAGTCCACCCTGCGCGAAGCGCTCGCCAAGGGCGCCGACCGCGCCATCCACATCGAAGCCGACGACCTCACCGGACTCGACACCCTCGGCATCGCCCAGATCCTCGCCGACGCCATCAAGCCCGAGTCCCCCGACCTCATCCTCACCGGCCTCCAGTCCGACGACCTCGGCCTCGGCCAGACCGGAGTAGTCCTCGCCGAAGTCCTCAACATCCCACACGCCACCATCATCATGCACGTCGAACCCACCGGCAGCGGCCTGAAGGTAAAGCGCGAGCTCGAGGACGGCTGGTTCCAACACGTTGAGATGCCCCTCCCCGCGCTCCTCACGATCCAGTCCGGCGGCAACAAGCTCCGCTACGCCACCCTCATGGGAATCAAAAAAGCCAAAACCAAAGAACTGAAGACCGTCGCCGCCTCTGCAACCTCCGCCACCCCAGCCATCACCCTCGAGCGCGTCTACCTCCCCGAAAAACAGAAGAAGACCGAGATGCTCACCGGCTCACCCGCCGAGGTCGCCAACAAGATCGTTGAAAAACTCAAGTTCGAAGTGAGGGTCATATGAGCGGAGTACTCGTCATTCTGGAGCAGCGCTCCGGCACCTGGAATCGCATGAGCTTCGAGGCCGTCGCCGCCGCCCAGCAGCTCGCCGAAAAAACAAACCTCCCCCTCACCCTCGCCGCGCCCGCCGGCAAAGACTTCTCCGCCGACGGCTTCGAAGCGCACGGCCGCGCGCCCAGCGCCGCCTACCTCGTCGAGCACGAACTCCTCGAGCCCTACACCTCCGACGCCTACGTCATCGCCCTCGAGCAGCTCATCAAAAAGCTCGGCCCCGCGTACGTTCTCTTCCCCCACACCTACCAGGTCCGAGACTTCGCCCCCGCGCTCGCCACGCGCTTCAAGCAGGTCCTCATCAGCGACGTCATCGCCATCCACGATGGGCCAGTCTTCGTCCGCCAGCTCCTCCAGGGCAAGCTCAACGCCGACTACCGCCAAACCGCCTCCGGCCCCTGCTTCATCTCGATCCAGGCCGGCAGCTTCCGCGCCGAGACCGAATCCGGCACGACCGTCACCCCCGAGACCTTCACCCCCGAGCTAACCCCCGCGCAGATCCGCAACAAACCCGGCGAGCGCTTCCGCGAGTCTGGGCAGACCGTCGACCTCACCGCCGCCCCCGTCATCGTCTCCGTCGGCCGCGGCATCGGCGAGCAGGACAACCTCCCCCTCGTCGAAGAGCTAGCCCAGGCCCTCGGCGCCGAGCTCGCCGCCTCCCGCCCCATCTGCGACAACGGCTGGCTCCCCATGGAGCGCCAGGTCGGGTCTTCGGGGCAAACAGTCTCCCCCAAGCTCTACCTCGCCGTAGGCATCTCCGGAGCCATCCAGCACCTCGTCGGCATGAAGGGCTCCAAGGCCGTCATCGCCATCAACAAGGACGAGAACGCCCCCATCTTCGAGGTCGCCGACTACGGCGTCGCAGGCGACCTCTTCGAGATCGTCCCCGAACTTACCAAAGCCATCAAAGCCGCAAAAGGCTAAGGACAACGAGGCTGATCCGCAACACCACTGTCATCCTGAGCGCGCATCACTGAACTGTCATCCTGAGCGGCGGTTGGCGCCATTTTGCGCCAACCGCAGTCGAAGGACCCGCATTCCCCCCCCGACTACACCCCGCCAGTTCCCACCCACGCCGCAGCCCATCGCGGCATGGGTGGACCACAAATCCCCCACATTCAGCCACTCTCAGCTTGGCCAGGCAAGCTATACTGAAGCCTGCACCACTTGCTCCACTTCTGCCAGCGCAAAAAGCCGTCATCGACCAAAAGGGCTATGGCAACTATCTCTCCTCCTGTGCCAATCAGCGACGAGTCCCTCGGGGCCTCCGCGCATCCCGAACGCCTGCGCGACAGCCACGGCCGCGCCATCACCGATCTCCGCGTCTCCGTCACCGACCGCTGCAACTACAAGTGCGTCTACTGCCGCACCGGCAACGAGGGAGCCCAGTACACCGAGCTGGCCATCGACGACTACCTCCGCATGGTCCGCATCTTCGTCTCCCTCGGCATTGAAAAAATCCGCCTCACCGGCGGCGAGCCTCTCCTCCGCCGCGGCCTCGTCGAGATGGTCCAGGAGCTCTCGCACTACCGCACCGCCTACACCCCCGACGGCGACCCCACCGACAACGGCCACCCCCTCGACATAGCCCTCACCACCAACGGCCACCTCCTCGAATCCCTCGCCCAGCCCCTCAAGGACGCCGGCCTCCACCGCGTCACCGTCTCCATGGACGCCGTCGATCCCGAGACCTTCGCCGCCATCACCCGCGTCCCCCGCAGCTTCCACCGCGTCCTCGCCGGAGTCCGCAAGGCGCAGCAGGTCGGCCTCTCGCCCGTCAAGATCAACTGCGTCCTCCTCCGCGGCTTCAACGACCACGAGATCGAGCGCTTCGCTCAGTTCTCCCGCGAAGAGAACGTCATCGTCCGCTTCATCGAATTCATGCCCCTTGAAGAGGGCCGTACATGGACGCCCGACATCGTCATCCCCATGGACGAGCTCGTCCAACGCTTCAACGCCTTCCGCCCCCTCGTCGAGCTGCCACCCAACGCCGCCAGCGAGACCGCCAGGCGCTTCACCTTCGACGACGGCCTCGGCGAGATCGGCATCATTGCCCCCGTCTCCCGGCCCTTCTGCGGTCACTGCAGCCGAGTCCGCCTCACCTCCGACGGAAAGATCCGCACCTGCCTCTTCTCCCAGTCCGACCACGATCTCTACGGCGAGATGCTCCGCGGAGGAACCGACCGCCAGCTCGCTGCGTATATCCGTCAAATCGTTATGCGAAAAGAAGCCCGTCACCACATTGGAGAGCCCGGCTTCGAGAAACCTTCACGAAACATGGTTCATATCGGTGGTTGAAAGCAAATTTTTGTGGTTGAAAGCAACTTTTGTCACGGACACCGAGTTAAGCAAACCTCAGTCCTCTCTTTGAAGTACAACCATCGCAACTCCTGTTCCGCTATCAATCTCTGCCGATTCAGCTTCTAAGGATCTGTGCTTGAAGGATCGCCAAAAGTTCGAAGTCATTGAGAGCCGCCAGATGGACCAGATCCGGGTCTTCCATGACGTCGCGCGCGCCCTCACCTCCTCGCTCGAACTCGAAGAGATCCTCTCCGCCATCATGAACAAGATGGCCCAGTTCTTCGGTCCCGAGCGTTGGTCCATGCTCATGGTCGATGACTCCGGCAACAACCTCTTCTACGTCATCGCCGTCGGCGAAAACGCCGAGAGCCTCCGAGGCCTCCGCGTCCCCCTGGGCGAAGGTGTCGCTGGCTGGGTCGCCAAGACCGGCAATCCCCTCGTCGTCCCCGACGTCCGCCTCGACCCCCACTGGTCCGTCTTCGCCTCCAAGCACGCCGACCTCAACATCCAGTCCATCGCCTGCGTCCCCGTCCGCTCCGGCGACAAAACCCTCGGCGTCATCCAGCTCCTCAACTCCAAGCTCGACCTGCTGAGTGAGTACTCCATCTCCTTCCTCCGCATCCTCTGCGACTACGCCGCCATCGCGATCCAGAACGCCCGCTCCATGACCCTCATCCAGGAGCTCACCATCACCGACGACTGCACCGGCCTCTTCAACGCCCGCCACCTCTACACCATGCTCGACGAGCAGGTATGCAAGGGCGCCGAGTTCAGCCTCCTCTTCGTCGATCTCGACCGCTTCAAATCCGTCAACGACACCCACGGCCACCTCGTCGGCAGCCGCCTGCTCGCCGAGGTCGGCAACCTCCTGCGCCGTGCCCTCGGCCCCGCCAACGCCGCCTTCCGTTACGGCGGAGACGAGTTCGTCGCCCTGCTCCCCGGCATGGGCAAGGCCGCCGCTACCGGAACCACCCTCGCCCTCTGCGAAGACCTCCGCCGCGCCCACTTCCTCGAAGGCGACGGCCTCTCCCTATCCATCTCCGGAAGCTTCGGCCTCGCCACCTTCCCCGAAGACGGAGCCACCGTAGCCGACATCCTCCGCGCCGCCGACACCATGATGTACGAGGCCAAAATCACCCGCGACAACGTAGCCGTAGCCGGCCGCGGCCTCCTCATGGACCGCCTCCCCCTGGCCGCCTCCCGCTCCTCCCGCTGAACACCCGCCACCCCCACCCACCCTGCGAGCATCCTCAGCGAGCCGGCCTTTGCCTCTGGGTACGCCAAGCCTTGAAAGAGGATGCTGAAAAACTCTGTTTTGCTTAAGGGCACGGCTTCAGCCGTGCCGTAACTGCCTTGTTATGAATGCGGCTTTAGCCGCTGGGGTCACGCTTTTCGCTCGCGAGCCACTTTTTCAGTACCCCCTTGAAGGCTTGGCCCTCTACTTTCAGGCTTTGCCCTCTATATGCCGCGTCAGAATAAGGGCTTTTAGCCTTGGGCACTTGTTGACTCGGGGCAATCGGCTCCGAGCAACCCAAAAAATCCGATGTCAAGCCCACACGCCAACTCAAAAATCACATAACTAAAACAATCCAAATCACTTATACCCAAAAGATAAATTTCAAAAAAACGCCGATTAATTACCCTCATCTCACTAAACTGGAAATAGATAAGAAAAGAGGCCGAGGAGCATAAGAACCCCTCGGTTTATCTCTTTTGAAATCAATATTTTGATACTTAAACAGCTTGTTTTCAATATTTTGCCCTGCAGAAAATGCATAAAACACACAAACAAAAAAAGGGCTTACAAAACAAGGTAAGGGGGAGGGGTACGCTACTCCGGCCTGCGGGGCGCCAGAGCAAACGGCCGCTTCGGCTGCGGCAGAATCGCATCCCGGTTCGCAGAAGCCGTCGGATGAACGCCGAAGTCCCAGACCCCGAGGTTCACCTCCTTGTCCGAGAGAACCTCCATCAGCGCATACTCGCCAAAGCCCAGCGGCTGCTTCGGCGTCAGCTTCATCCAGTGTCCGCCCGGAAGCACCTCCGTCGTCGTCGCGATCACATCCGACTGCTGCTGAACCGTGCCCAGCGCGCTGATCTTGAAACTGGAAACGATCCGCGAGTTCGTCCGAACGTCCGCCTGCACAATCACATACCGGCTCGCCAGCGGATCGCCCGGATGTTTCTCCGTCATCGCCTGCGAGGCGCCGTACGTGTCCACCGTCAGCGGCGTCGAGCCGCTCGGAGTCGCCGTCGCCTCGCCGATCCGCACATAGATCACCGGCTGATCGACGTGCAGCTGCACCGCCGAGCGATCGCCCTTCAGCTGCACCAGTTGGTGCGAGCTCGACAGCGGATTCACCACCGCCTTCAGGATGTTGTGCGCCGTATTGTGGTTCAGCTCGCCATCGGACTGCGGCAGCGGAACCAGCTGCGGATCGCCGCGATACGTATCGAGCGCCAGCACGTTATCGAGATCCGGAAGCCGCAGGTCCTTCGCAACCTCAGGAGTCAGCGACGCTCGCTCGGCCTCCTCCTTTAGCAGCTCCGGATCGATCGTCGGCGCAGCACCTTCGCCTTCCTTGGCAGCCGCGTGTCGCTGCTCCCAGCGTTTCGTCGCCTCGAAGTCCACCAGCTCAATCGGAACCTCTTCCTCCTGGCCGCCGCGCTCGGCCGAGACATAGCGGACCATCTTGCCGTCGACGCGATAGCTCATCACGATCTGGTAGCTTCCGTCCTTCATAATCAGCCGCGTACGATGCGGCGCGGTCGCATCCGCCGAAGGCAGAGGCTGCTGCGCCTGCTGTGTCGCAGACACACCGGCAAACAAAAGCAACACGAGCGCAAACTTTGTGATCATCGGCTTCGTCTTATCCATACGGACTGATTCCACAAGTGTAAGCTGTGGTTTAGACGCGGCTTTCGCTCGAACGGGATGCAGACGTCGGTTTGGCACTCAAGCCCAGCTGTGCTAAACCAGATTAAAGCCGCTTTAACATGCAGAGTATCTTCCAGCTCGGACTCCGCGAGCACCGTCCTATCTGGATGCGTGTGCTGGCGGTGTTCTGCGTGCTGGTCGTCGCCGTCATGAGCACGGCGCAGGTCTCGCATACGCACGCTGAGTTCTCTGCCCTCAAGCAGCAGAATCCCGGCCACAACAGCCCGGCGCCTGACGATCATTGCCCGCTCTGCGTGGCGATGCACTCGGCCCTCGCTGTGCCGCAGCACTTTGCACCCGAGCCTACGCTCCAGATGCAGCGCCTCGACTCGGTCGCCGCAGAAGCTGCCAGGATCTTCCACTGGCGCTTTGAGATGGCCAGTCGTCCTCCACCTGCGGGAAGCCACGCCTAGTTCCCGCAGGTAACTGGAAGCATCTGGAAGAGGTCGTTCCCGGAGAGATTTCACTACCTGTCACGCAGTCTATTCTGCTGCATCCGCGCTTTTCCAAGCAGGTCGCTCTTCTTCCAGTTCGACAGGAGTTTTCCTTCATGCGCAGGCCCGTCTCTTTACGACTTCTCTCATTCGTCTTCTTCCTGGTCTTTGCCGCCGCGCTCGTCCCATGCGCCGGCGCCTACCAGAGCAACTCCGGAACCGTCTCCGGAACCATCACCGATCCCAGCGGAGCACTCGTTCCCAACGCAACCGTTGAGATCGCCAATCATGTCACCGGTTACAAGCGCACCGCGACGACCGACAGCACCGGACAGTTCCGCTTCTACAACGTTCCCTTCAATCCCTACCGCGTCACCGTCACGATGCAGGGATTCGCAACAACCATCAAGTCCGTCAACGTAGACAGCATCGTTCCCGTCGTCACCCCAATCAAGCTCGGCGTCGCCGAAACCTCGACCACCGTGACCGTTGAGAGTGGCGCTGACCTGATCGAGAACGACTCCACCTTCCACACCGATGTCGATCGCTCCACCATCGATCGCATGCCCGTCGAGAGCCAGTCTTCCTCGCTCAGCTCCATCGTCACGCTCTCCTCGCCTGGCGTTGCAGCTGACTCCAACGGTCTATTCCACGGTATGGGCGACCACGCCGAGAACTCCTTCTCGATCGACGGCCAGCCCATCACCGACCAGCAGAGCAAGGTCTTCTCCAACCAGGTACCTTCAGACGCAATTCAGTCGCTCGAAGTCATCGGCGGCGCGCCTCCGGCAGAGTTCGGCGACAAGACCAGCCTCGTCATCAAGGCCACCACGCGCTCCGGACAAGGCGTCACCACGCCGCACGGCTCCATCGCCTTCGACTACGGAACCTTCGGAACCACCAGCCTCGACGCTACCCTCGCCTACGGCGGCCAGAACTGGGGGAACTTCGTCGCAGTCAGCGGCCTGAACACCGGACGCTTCCTCGACGGCCCCGAGTTCCAGACCCTGCACGACAAGGGCAACCAGCAGAACATCTTCGACCGCATCGACTACCAGTTCAAGGACGCCGACTCCATCCACACCAACCTGCAGTACACGCGCTCCTGGTTCCAGACGCCGAACTCCTTCGACACGTCAAACGTCTTCGACCAGTTCGGAAACTCCGTCGGTGCCGCCGACCAGCGCTCCAAGATCGAGACCTACAACATCGCGCCCACCTGGACGCACATCATCAACGAGAACACCGTCGCCAACATCGGCGCATACATCCGCCGCGACGGTTACAACTACATCCCCAGCAACAACCCGCTCGCCGATCTCGGCCCCATCCAGCAAGAGACCGTGCAGCAGTACCGCACCCTCACCAACACCGGCGCGCACGCCGATCTCACCTGGTCGAAGGGAATCCATAACGTGAAGGCCGGCATCCTCTACCAGCAGACCTTCCTGCGCGAAAACCTGCACACCGGCCTCGTCGATCCCGCGCTCAACGCACCATGCGTCGATGCCGACGGCAATCCGGTGAATGGTTTCACCGATCCCGCACAGTGTGCGGCCGCCAATCTTACCGCAAACGACGCCTTCAATCCCGTCCTCCTTCCGTACGACCTCACCCGCGGCGGCCAGAACTACTTCTGGCACGGCCAGACCGACGTCAAGCAGCTCGCGCTCTACGTGCAGGACCAGATCACCAAAGGCAACTGGCTGCTGAACCTCGGCATCCGCGGCGACCTCTACAACGGCCTCGCGGTGCAGCGCATGGTCGAGCCCCGCGTCGGCATCTCCTACAACATCAAGAAGACCAACACCGTCCTTCGCGTCTCCTACGCTCGCGTGCAGGAGACTCCCTTCAACGAGAACCTCGTGCTCTCCGTCAACGGCTGCTACGACCCCGTCATCCAGGGCATCTTCCAAACCCTCGGCGTCTGCACGCCCGCGCCCTTCAATCCCGGCATGCGCAACGAGTTCCACGCCGGCTTCCAGCAGGCCTTCAGCAAACACCTCGTCGTCAGCGCCGAGTACATCTGGAAGTACACCCACAACGCCTACGACTTCTCGGTCTTCGGCGCCACGCCCATCACCTTCCCCATCGCCTGGAAAAACTCGAAGATCCCCGGCTTTGCCCTTCGCGCCAACGTTCCTGAGACGCACGGCATCAGTGCCTTCGTCGTGATGTCGTCGGTCGCGTCGCGCTTCTTCCTCCCGCAACTCGGCGGCGTTGGCGCAACACCTGGCACGCCCGGCACGAACTTCCCGTTCCGCATCGACCACGACGAGCGCTTCAACCAGACCGCGCACATCCAGTACGCTCTGCCCTTCCGCAAGAGCACGTGGCTCGGCTTCAACTGGCGCTACGACAGCGGCCTCGTGGCAGGCGCAACTCCCTGCTACAACGTCACCGACCCAAACAGCGGATGCGCCGGCTTCTCCTTCGACGCGATCGGCAACCCGCTCACCATCAACGGCCAGCCCGCAATCAGCCTCAGCAGCTTCACCGCCGACCAGCAGTTCCAGGCCGGCCTCGCCTGCGGAGGCGTTCGCGCAACACCAACCAGCGCGCTGCCCGACATCTGCGCTGCCTCGCAGCTCACCTCCAGCCTGCTTCACATCCCTGCTGCCAACACCGGCAACGACGACCACAATCCGCCGCGCGTCCAGCCGCGCAGCCTCTTCGACCTCGCCATCGGCGAGGACAACCTCTTCCACGGCGACAAGCGCAAGGTCGGCCTGCGCCTGACCGCCGTCAATGTCACCAACAAGTACGCGCTCTACAACTTCCTCTCCACGTTCTCGGGAACGCACTACGTGACCCCACGCGCGTTCACCGGAGAGGTCAGCTTCAGCTTCTAATCATCCGAATGCGAAGAGGCGCAGACAGGAACACCGGTCTGCGCCTCTTCGATTCATAGAGCGTTCCACGGAACACTTCAAGGATTTCGACGATGGGTACCTTTGTTTCATCGACAGCGCATCTGCGCCGTCATGCCGATCTCGCCGGAGCCACAGCCTCCGGCATCTGCCTCGTTCACTGCCTGCTGACGCCGCTCGTCATCAGCCTCTTCCCCGACGTCATCCCGTATCTTCCCGGCGACGCAAGGATTCACCGCGCGCTGGCCGTTGGAATCGTTCTGCTGGGAGCGGTAGCCTTCGTTCCGGGCTACCGCATCCATCGCCGCAAGTCCCTTCTCGTGCTCATCGGCGCAGGCATCTCGCTCATTCTCACCGTGGCGTGGACAGCGGAAGCGATGAGCCGCACAACCGAACTAGCGCTCAGCATCCCAGGTTCGCTGATGCTAGTCACAGCCCACCTGCTGAACCGCAGTTTCTGCCGCCAGTGCAAAACCTGCACTAACTCCGTAGCCTGTCATTCAACGAGCCTCAGCTAAACGACTCGAAGGAGGAGCGCATGGCCACACGCCGCCTCCTCTTCTCCTTCGCCCTGCATTAGCTCTTCGCAGCAAGCGGCAGGCACTCCTCCAGGATGTCGAGCGCAATATCCGCCTCGTGCTGGTTCACAATCAACGGCGGACACAGCCGTATCGTAGACTCGCCGCAGCCAAGAATCAGCAGGCCGCGCTCGAAGGCCAGATCGACGACACGATCGCGCAGCTTTCCAGCCGGCTCACGTGTCTGCTTGTCCTTCACCAGCTCGACGCCGATCATCAGTCCCCGCCCACGCACGTCGCCAACATTGTTATGGCGGTCGATCCACGACCGCAGCCGCTCCATCATCGTCGTTCCCACAGCCGCAGCGTTCGCGATCCCTTCGTGCTCCAGAACATCCATCGTCGCCAGTGCCGCCGCAATCGCCACAGGATTCCCGCCGAACGTGCTCGCATGCGAACCCGGAACCCAGTCCATGATCTCCGCCTTCGCCATGCAGACACCCAGCGGCATGCCGCTGGCGATGCCCTTTGCGCTGCACACAATGTCCGGCTCTACGCCCGTGTGCTCCATCGCCCACCACTTACCCGTTCGCCCCGCGCCCGACTGCACCTCATCGGCGATCAGCAGAATGCCATGCCTGTCGCAGATGCTTCGTATCTCGCGCAGAAAGTTATCCGGAGCAACAACGTATCCACCCTCACCCTGAATCGGCTCAAGAATGATCGCCGCAACCTCTTCGGGCGGAAGAATCGTCCTGAACAACCTCTCCTCGATGTAGCGCGCGCAGCCCAGCGCATACGCCTCCTGCTCCTCCGCGCCGCCGCGGCATCCGCGATACACATGCGGATACGGAACGTGTTGCACGCCCGGAACGAACGGCGCAAATCGCCGCTTCTGCTGCGGCTTCGACGACGTAAGCGACAGCGCTCCCATCGTCCTTCCATGAAACGCCCCAAGGAACGCAATGATGTTCTGCCGACCCGTGTGATAGCGAGCCAGCTTCAACGCGCACTCCACCGCCTCTGCTCCCGAGTTGCCGTAGTAGAACCGATGCGGCCCGCACATCGGCGCCACTGCCGACAACCGCTCTGCAAACTTCACCATGCTCTCGTAGTAAAAATCCGTGCCCGACATGTGGATCAGTTGCGCCGCCTGTTCCTGAATCGCCTTCACCACCTCCGGATGACAGTGCCCGGTCGAGTTCACCGCAATCCCCGCCGCAAAGTCGAGAAACTCATTTCCATCGACGTCCGTAATGCGCACGCCGCGTCCCGACTTCGCCACCAGCGGATAGCTGCGCGTGTAGCTCGGCGAGATCACGCGATCATCCGCGGCGGCCGCCGCCTTCGCCAGCGGCCCGGGCAGAGCAGTCTTCAGCCTCGGACCATACTGCGCAAACTCCGCTTCCGTAGCAATGCGCATGCTTTCCTGCATCATGGTGCTCATGGGTGTCTCCTTCCGGCGGAACATCGTTCAAACCGCGTCGTCCCCCCGCCCCAGCGCATGGAGCGGCAACGCTGCTGGCGAGCGCGCAGCGAAGGGATCGACCTGAGTTGTGAGCGGAGAGCTGTCACTAGTCGGCGAAGAGGCCAGGGCGGCGCACCACGGGAAGCGCACGCAGATCAGCCGCCTCCGTGTGGTGCATCCAGAACGAGCACCGTGCCGTAATACCCGCAGCTGTAAGGCTAGGCGGCATAACCTGAGTCCTCTACACGCGCAGTATAGCCTCAGAGCGCATCGTCTGGCTCCGCCAGTCTCTTTTCTCCGCCACACATCAGGAAGCTATTTTAGAAAGAATCGCGCCGCCGGCGTGCACATCCAACACGCATAAGCACAAGCAACGCAGCAATATCTGTTGGTTTGCCTCGCCTCGCAGTCGCAGCAGATCTTTTCGACCTCCGGGAGCCGTTTTGCATGAGCCGGCGTGATCTCTTTCAGCTTCTCCTCCTCTCCGCCGTCTGGGGAGCGTCCTTCATCCTCATCGAAATCACCGGCCGCAGCTTCCCGCCGCCCTGGGTCGCGCTGCTGCGCCTCAGCTTCGGCGCCGCCTTCCTCTGGAGCGTTCTTCTTCTACGCAAGCGCTCGCTCCCTCCGCGTCGACTCATCATCCCTCTGCTGATGGTGGCGTTCTTCAACAACGCCATTCCCTTCTGCCTCTTCGCCCTCGGCGAACGCACCGTTCCCAGCGGAATCGCCGCCGTGCTCAACGCCACTACGCCCATCTGGACGCTGCTCCTCACCCTCGGCGTCCAGAGCACCCGCCCCGCGCGCTACACCATCGCCGGCATCCTGCTCGGCTTCACCGGAGTCATGGTCGTCGTCTTCAGCCACGGCAGCGAACAGCACGGCAGCGTCAGCACAGGCCAATTCTTCCTCGGCGTCCTCTACATCGTGCTCGCCAGCCTGGGCTACGCCATCGCAACCGTCATCGCCAAGAACCGCCTCAAAGGCCTCGACCCCATCGGGCTCGCGACCACGCAGCTCACGCTCGCCTGGCTCATGATCCTTCCCGTCGCAACATTCGGCCCGCACCCCGGCACAATCGCGCGCAGCTCTATCGCCGCCGCCAGCCTGCTCGGCGTCGCCGGAAGCGGCCTCGCCTACCTGCTCTACTACGATCTGCTAAGTCGCATCCCATCCACCCACGTTACGGCCGTCACATACCTGCTGCCGATCTGGGGACTCTTCTGGGGATACATCGCCCACGAGCCCATCCTGTGGACCGCCTACCTCGGCGTGCTCATCGTCATCGCCGGCCTTGCACTGATGAACCGCGCCTCGACGTCCACACCCATCAAGGTGGAAGCGACGAAGGAGACGGTCGCCTGCGATGCCGGCTAGCGCGTTACTTCCTCCGCCAGCGAACCCCGTCCTTCGAGTCCTCGATCAGGATCCCCTTCGCCAGCAGGTCATTGCGAATCGCATCGGCACGGGCAAAGTTGCGAGTCTTCTTCGCCTGCGTACGCTCCGCCACCAGTGCATCAATCTCAGCGTCCGAGAGCGAAAGATTCGCCACCAGCTCCGGCGAAGCCTCGCCCAGCCTTCCCTCCGCCTCCGCCCACTTCAGCGCCGCACGCGTAATCTCCGCGTCGTTGTCCTTCAGCACCGCGAAGACGCCGTCGAACAGCTCCATCACCTTCAGTACCTCATCCACGTCGCTCATCTTGAGCGTGCCCGCATCCGCCGCGCTGTTCACCACGCGAACCATATCGAAGATCGCCGCGCGCGCCTCAGCCGTATTCAGATCATTCGCCAGCGCCGCCGTGTACTTCGCCCGAGCCTCATGAATCACTAAGGTCAGGTTGTCGATGACCACCTTGCCCTCCGGAAGCTCCTCGGGCCACGGCCCCTTCAGCATGCGTTGATGAAAGTTCCGCAGCCGCTCGATCGCGTTCGTCGACTCCGTCAGCGAATCGAACGTGAAGTTCATCTGGTTGCGATACGGCACCGAGATCAGCAGGAACCGTATCGCCGACGCGCGATAGCCCTTCAGCAGCAGGTCGCGCAGCGTGTAGAAGTTCCCCTCCGATTTCGACATCTTGCGCCCCTCCACCAGCAGGAAGCGCACATGCATCCAGTGCCGCGCAAACGCCTCCCCCGTCGCCGACTCCGACTGCGCAATCTCGTTCTCGTGATGCGGGAACATCAGGTCCTCGCCGCCGCAGTGCAGGTCGAACGTCTCGCCCAGAAACTTCGTCGCCATCGCCGAGCACTCGATGTGCCAGCCCGGCCGCCCGCATCCCAGCGCCGTTTCCCAGCTCTGCTCACCGGGCTTACACGCCTTCCACAGCGCGAAGTCACGCGCCGCATCCTTCTCGTACTCATCAATATCGACGCGCGCGCCGTCCTCGATGCCCTCGAAGTCCTTGCGCGACAACTTGCCGTACTCCGGAAACCGCGCAATGCGGAAGTACCAGCTGCCATCCTCCGCCTTGTACGCGATGTCCTGCGCGGCGAGCTTCTCGATCAACCCCACCATGTCCGGAATGCAATTGGTCGCCTTCGCCACCTGCTCCGGCCGCTCGATCCCCAGCGCATCGACATCTTCAAAAAAAGCCTGCTCGTACTTCGCCGTATACTCGGCGATCTTCTTGCCCGCCGCCGCGGCGTTGCGAATGATCTTGTCGTCGACGTCAGTCACGTTCATCACGTACTTCACCGTCATGCCCTGCTGCCGCAGGAAACGTCGCAGCACATCCACGTGCAGGAACGTTCTGAAGTTGCCGATGTGGCCGTAGTCGTAGACGGTTGGGCCACAGCAGTACATTCGCAGCTCCGGCGCGCCAACCGGCGCCAGCGTCTCAACCTTGTCGCCCAGGGTGTTGAAGAGTTCCATCGTTGCCACGTGCGTCTCTATCCTGTCGCAGCCGAGCACGTAGCACGGTGCAGACTCTCTCTCGCAAGAATTTCCTTGTCGATTTTAGCCGATGACCGGCGATTTCTCCCCTCTAGCTGCCACCAAGCCGCAGCTGCGGAGTCGCCCCCAGCGCATCCGAAGCCACCTCGCCCGCCACAAACTTCGGCCACGCCGCAGCGGCAATCATCGCCGCATTGTCCGTAGACAAGGCCAGCGAAGGAAACGCCACCGGCAACCCGCGCTTATCCGCCTCCGCCTGAAACCTCCGCCGCAGCTCGCTGTTCGCCGCCACACCGCCCGAGACCACCATCCCCCGCGCCCCAAACGCCTCAGCCGCACCAAAGGCCTGTCGAAGAAGATTCCCCACCACCGCATACTGAAACGACGCAATCATATCCAGCGTCTGCTCATCGCATAGCCCCGCAGCCTCATCCGAACCCGGCTTCCACTCTGGATGCTTTGCCAAAGCCGTCCTCCGCGCCTCCACGCTCTCGCGCATGTGGTTCGTCTCGATATACCGCAACACCGCCGTCTTGATCCCGCTGAACGAAAAATCAAAGCTCGGCGCGCCATCCACGTCGTGCGCACCTCCGCGATGCTTGATCGGCTGAAACCGGAACGGCACCGCGCGAGGATTCCCGCGCCGCGCCAGAGCATCGATCCACGGGCCTCCCGGATACCCCAGCCCCAGCAGCTTCGCCACCTTGTCATACGCCTCGCCCGCAGCATCGTCCACCGTGCGCCCCACATTGCGGTACCGCCACACCCCCTCGCTGCTCTCAGCCAGATACAAATGCGTATGCCCACCCGAAACCACAAGCGCCAGCAGCGGAGCCTCACCGCCAACCCGCTGACCCACTGACTCGCTGACTCGCTGACTTGCTGACTCGCTGACTTGCTGACTCGCCTCCATCAGCACCGCATGAATATGACCCTCCAGATGATTCACCCCAATCAAGGGCTTATCCAGCCCCAGCGTCAGCGCCTTCGCATACGTAATCCCCACCAGCAGCGCGCCCGCGAGCCCCGGCCCCTCCGTCACCGCCACTGCATCCAGATCATCAAATTGAACGCCCGCGCGGCTCATCGCCTCTCGCACCACCGGCACAATATTCCGCAGATGCTCACGCGACGCCAGCTCCGGAACCACGCCACCATAGTTCGCATGCAGATTAATCTGCGACGCTACCACATTCGACAGCGCCTCCCTGCCGCCGCGCACCACCGCCGCCGCCGTCTCGTCGCACGAGCTCTCGATCGCCAGAATCAGCCCTGTGCCCGCTCTCTCCCGCATCTCTTTATCATAAAGACTGAGATGGCCGAGCAAGCGACTCCCGTATCTTCAAACCCAGGCTACCGCGCAGCCCGCGGCATCGCCGCGACTCTGCGTTCCGCCGGCTACGACGCCTATCTCGCCGGTGGCTGCGTGCGCGACCTCCTCCTCGGCCTCGAACCCAAGGACTACGACGTAGCCACCAGCGCCACCCCCGAAGCTGTCCTCCAACTCTTCCCCGACAAAAAAGCCCTGACCGTCGGCGCACACTTCGGCGTCGTGCTCATCTGTGAGCCAAACAACGGGGAGCCAAACGACAGCGAACCAAACAGCATCTCCACCGAGATCGCCACCTTCCGCCACGACGGCTCCTACTCCGACGGCCGCCGTCCCGACACCGTCGAGTTCTCCTCCTCGCCCCGCGAAGACGTCCTCCGCCGCGACTTCACCATCAACGGCATGCTGCTCGACCCCGCCGTCTACGACCGCACCGGCAATGCCGCCCAGGCCACGCTCGACTACGTCCACGGACGCGAAGACCTCGCCGCCCGCATCATCCGCGCCATCGGCGACCCCGCACAGCGCTTTGCAGAAGACAAGCTCCGTATGCTGCGCGCCGTGCGCTTCGCCGCGCGCCTCAACTTCGCCATCGAACCCGCCACCGCCGCCGCCATCCGACAACTCGCCTCCGAGATCACCGTCGTCAGCCCCGAGCGCATCCGCGACGAGATCACCCTCATCCTCACCGAAGGCGGCGCACGTCCCGGCTTCGAGCTGCTCGACTCCCTCGGCCTCCTGCCCCACATCCTCCCCGAGATCACCAGACTCCACGGCGTCCAGCAGCCGCCCGAGTACCACCCCGAAGGCGACGTCTGGATCCACACCATGCTCCTGCTCGAAAAACTCCCCGTCGACGCCTCACCCACGCTCGCCTGGGGATCGCTCCTTCACGACGTCGGCAAGCCCGCCACCTTCCGCCCACCCGACCCCGCCAATCCCAACGACCGCATCCGCTTCAACGGCCACGTCGAGGTCGGCGTCCGCATCGCCGAACATATCCTTCACCGCCTGCACTTCTCCAACGACGAGTCCGAGCAGATCGTTGCACTCGTCAAAAACCACATGCGCTTCGCCGACATCATGCACATGCGCGAGTCCACCCTCAAGCGCTTCCTCCGCCTCCCTCACTTCGACGAGCACCTCGCGCTCCACCGCATCGACTGCCTCTCCTCGCACGCCGACCTCAGCCTGTACGACTTCGCGAAGCAGAGATACGAGACCGCGCCAATCGAGGCTCTCCTGCCAAAGCCGCTCCTCACCGGCCGCGAGCTCATCGCCGCCGGCTACCAGCCCGGTCCGCGCTTCAAAAAGATGCTCGAAGCCGCCGAAGACGCGCAACTCGAAGGCCTCGTCACCACCGAAGCCGAGGCCCTACGCTTCGTCCAGGAAAGATTCGGCGTCGCACTGAAACCTTCGAGCTAAGCCACAACCCAACGCATCTAACGCTCAATGAAATCGTCCCCTCCCGAAGTCCTCGTCATCGGTGCAGGCATGGCCGGCCTCACCGCCGCCCGCGCGCTCGCCGAAGCCGGCGTCTCCGTCACCCTCATCGAGGCCCACAACCGCGTCGGCGGCCGCATCCTCACCCAGCGCATCGGCGACGACACCATCGAGCTCGGCGCCGAGTTCATCCACGGCCGCCCGCCGGAGCTATGGGCCCTCATCGCCGAGACCGGCCTCGAGACCTACGAGCGCGACGGCACCACAGCCTGCTTTACCAACGGTTCGCTCGCACCGTGCAACGAAGATGACCGCGCCTTCCACCTCCTCGAAGGCCTCGAAGACTTTACCGGCCCCGACGTAAGCTTTACCCAGTACCTCTCCACTCTCAAGGCCACCGACTCCGAGCGCATCTCAGCCCGCAGCTTCGTCGAAGGCTTCAACGCCGCCGACGCCAGCCAGATCAGCGCCGCCTCTCTCGGTCTGCAACAGAAGGCCGAGGAATCCATCGAAGGCGACCGCGCCTTCTACGTGGGCGGCGGCTACGATCAACTCCCCAATCACCTCGCAAAACGCATCCGCGACTACGGCTCTACTATTCACCTCGACACACCCGTTCGCCATCTGCGCTGGAGTTCCGGCCGCGTCGAGGCCACCACCGACACCCACATCGTAGCCGCGCAACAAGCCATCATCACCATCCCACTCAGCGTCCTCCAGCACGGCACCCTCGCCATCGAGCCGCGCCCCGACGCCATCCTCAGCGCCGCCTCGCAGCTCCGCATGGGCAACGCCTTTCGCATCACGCTCCGCTTCCGCGATCCCTTCTGGAAGAACCTGCCTCCCGCGAAGTTCGAAGACCTCAGCTTCCTCTTCAGCTTCGGCGAGATGCCTCCCGTCTGGTGGACCACCCACCCGCACCCCAGCCCTCTGCTCACCGGCTGGGTCGGTGGCCCACGCTCCGCCGCGCTGGCCATCCTCTCCTCCTCCGCGCTCGCCGACCGCGCCTGCTCCACGCTCGCGCACATCTTCGGCCTCCGCACCGCGCAGCTTTGCGATCTCCTCCTCGACTGCTACTCCCACGACTGGCGCAACGATCCCTTCTCCCTCGGCGCCTACAGCTACGTCGCCGCCGGAGGCCTCGACGCTCCGCGCCTCCTCACCCAACCCGTCGCCAACACCCTCTTCTTCGCCGGCGAGCACACCGACACCACCGGCCACTGGGGAACCGTCCACGCCGCCATGCGCTCCGGACTGCGCGCCGCGCAGCAGATCATCGACCTCCGTACCTAGCCTCCCCGACCTCCACACCTAAGCCGCGGTGCTCTGCGCCAGCAATCGATCCACGCGGTCCCTCAAGCCCAGAGCATCAAACGGCGCGCGCACCTTGGCATCGTTGTCGAAGTACACATACACATCGCGAGGCCGCCCCTCCGCATCCACAGAATCCGCACGCCTGCCCGGAGGCTGCCCACCTCGCGCCCATGTCACCACACGCTCCGCCCACTCGTTCAGCGCAGCGTCCTCGTATCCGCTCGCATATAACTGCTCCGACCCGTGCAGCCTGCAGTACACAAAATCTGCGCTCACATCCATCAGCAGCGGCCAATCAACCGTGTCCGCCACCACCAGCCCGATATCCTGCTCGCGCAGCAGCTCCACAAACTCCGGCACCACAAAGCTCTCGTGCCGAATCTCGACGCAGTGCCGCAGCGGAGCATCCTTCTTCACACGAAACTTCGCGTCCTCGCGCATGCGCGTCGCATACCTTCGCATCAGCGCCGCGGCCTCGCGATGCGTTCGCGGCAGCAGCCGGAAGAACGCCTCAAAACGGTCGTGGTCAAATCGTACCTGCGCAGGAAACTGCCACAGCAGCGGCCCAAGCTTCGCGCCCAGCCGCAGCATTCCGCTGCCAAAGAAGTTCGCAAGCGGAACCTTCGCCTCGCGCAGCTTCAGCATATGCGTGATGTAGCGCGAGCCCTTCAGTGCAAACACAAAGTCAACCGGAGTCTCGGCTGTCCAACCCGCAAAACTTTCCGGCCGCTGCAACGAGTAGAACGTTCCGTTGATCTCCACCGTATCGAACTTCAACGCCGCAAACTCCAGTTCCCGCCTCTGCGCCAGCCCCTTGGGATAGAACACCCCTCGCCACCCCGCATACCTCCATCCCGAAATTCCGATCCGGATTCGCCCCGTCGCTGCGGCCATACGTTTTGGATGAGCTGCCACCGCCTCTCTGCCGTACCGCTCGCTCAAGCGCTGAAACCTCTTCTATCCTGAGAGACAAAGCAGCCATGCCCATCACCGACCTCCAACCAACTCCCATCACCCTCCGCTCCCACCGCCCCGGCGACATCGGCTGGGTCGTCGAGCGCCACGGCACCCTCTACGCGCAGGAGTACGGCTGGGACGAGCGCTTCGAGGCTCTCGTCGCCCGCATCACCGCCGACTTCATCGACCACCTCGACCCCGCCCGCGAGCGCTGCTGGATCGCCGAGCGCGACGGCCAGCGCCTCGGCTGCGTCTTCCTCGTCCGCGACGCCGAATCCGACCCCAACACCACCGCCCGCCTCCGCCTCCTCCTCGTCGACCCCGCCGCCCGAGGCCTCGGACTCGGCCGCACCCTCGTCGAGCAATGCACGGCGTTCGCCCGCACCGCCGGCTACCGGCGCATCACCCTCTGGACCAACTCCGTCCTCACCTCCGCCCGCCGCCTCTACGAGCAGGAGGGCTACCGTCTCCTCCGCGAAAAGCCTTACACTGCCTTCGGCAAAGACCTCGTCTCGCAGGACTGGCAACTCGACCTATAGACTGGCAATCGACCTCTAACCAGCGACAAGCGCTATTGCCCCAAAAGAATCTCATCCTGAGCGAAGTTGGACCTTTTGCGTCAAACGCAGTCGAAGAGCCCGCCCTGAGTCTGCCGAAGAGACCTGCGGTTTGCCTGTCGAAGAGGAAACATCCGAAGGAGGCACACATGCTCGCCCAGGCCGATCTCCTCGCCTTCATCCCCACCGTAGACGCCGAAATAGCCCGCCGCTTCTACGTCGATACCCTCGGCCTCACCTTCGTCTCCGACGACGAGTTCGCCATCACCATTCGCACCGGCAAAACCGACATCCTCATCTCCCGCATGGACGCCTTCAACCCCTCGCCCTTCACCATCCTCGGCTGGAAGGTCCCCGACATCGAAGCGACCGCAAGCCAGTTCGCCGCCGCCGGCATCACCTTCGAGCGCTACCCCTTCCTCGAACAAGACGCGAACGGCATCTGGTCCGCCCCCGACGGCGCCGCCAAAGTCGCTTGGTTCAAAGACCCCGACGGCAACATCCTCTCCATCTCCCAGCACGCCTAGTGCATTCTCTATTTCTTTGCAAGCACCGGCACAGCGCGAATCGATCACCATCCCCAGAATGGCGTCGTACGCCATCTGTGACTCATTTGCCTTCGGATCGCTGTCGATATCCACCTTGTGGACAACCACCATATCCAGCTCCGGAAATACCGTAATGAACTGCCCTCCAGTGCCCATCGCGGAATAAGCTCCTTGCCACGGACCTACATACCAATCCCCCGGATACGCGCCCGTATCCCATGCCCACCACGACATCCCATAACCCCAGCGCTCCGGTTGGTCGGGATTTTTCAGCCAGACCGGATTGAGATCCTGCCAATGCGTCGTCACCGAAGTCGTCCATCCGCACCAGTCTTCTGAGATCAGCTGCTTTCCATTCCACTTACCGCGATGAAGCATCAGCAGTCCAAGCCGAGCCATATCTCGCGTCGAAAGATACATGGCAAACTCCGGATGTATCGACGGAGGCGCAGGAATTTTTTTGTATTTCGCGATTGAAGTCTTGAAAGCCAAGCGGTCGCGCAAGATCAGACTCCAGGGCATCATAGATATTCTTCCCTGTTAGCTTCTCAAACGCCACACCGGCAGCATTGAAGTCCCAGTTGTTATAGGCCCATGTTGTATTTGGAGGAACTGAGCCGCGGCGAGGTTCAAAAGCATCCAGACTCTTATTCCCCGACGGCAGATAGATACCGGAACGAGCCGTTAGCAAATCAATCAACCTCGCTTTCTCCTCTATCGGGAGAAATATCTGGTTGTCCTCGAGCCCAAGCTCTTTCACCGTCTTATTTAGATCGGCCTTTCCGCTTGTTACATAGGGTCCATACAGCATCGACAAAATGCTCTTGCGAACGGACGCAACCTTGCTGTTGAGGGAGATCTCCCCGTACTGGAACAGAACTCTGTCATGAACGATAACCATCATCGCCGTAGTACTACTGTGTTATAAACGTAGATGCAGACAACAGGGACATCTGGGCAGAGAGCGTGCAAGGTGGGTTGCGATCTGTCGGCGCAGGGTGGTAATGGATTGAGGATTATGCCGTTCTGTGCGGACGGGCAGCGCCTCTGGGCGTGTAGTCGGATCGCACGCGGGGTATGTGAATCTGGATGTGGGCTGCTTTGATTGGCCACGAGTTGCTTGAGGGGGGAAAAAGGCACCGCTCCAGAACCAGGAAGCTATAGGCAGCGATCGATAGAGTTGCATGATGATGAAACCCGCGCCAGTTCCGGCCTTCGAAATGTCCCAGGCCAAGTTCCTGCTTCAGTTCCTCGTAGTCGCG
>NZ_JQKI01000019.1 GCF_000745965.1 Edaphobacter aggregans DSM 19364
CAACACGTTACGCGGCGCTCGCATCTCCAGCGCCGTCATCCATGCACCCATCGCGATGCGGTCTCGCTTCGATCGCAACACCACAGCACGAGCACCATGGATCAAGATCTTGCGGAGGTAGAGGTTGCCGCGTTTGCTAATTCCATATAGCTTCGCCTTGCCGCCTGTCGAGTGCTGCTTGGGCACCAGGCCCATCCAAGCCGCGAACTCGCGTCCCTTGCGGAAGGCTCCGCCGTTGCCAATCGAAGCCACGATCGCCGTCGCCACTAACGGTCCGATGCCTGGGATCTGACGCAGCCTGACGCAAGCGGCATCGCTCGAAGCAATCCGCTCACCACTCGGGAGAGGAGCCACAAGTGACGCCAGGTTGGGACCGTTGCGGAGACGGATAGGCTCTCATCCAAGCGCAGAATTGGCCAGCATGTAAGCTAGGTGGACGCACTTGGCGAGAGATTGTGGGCGTTCAGCTTTCTGGCTGTTCAGCGTCGAAGGGCTCTTAGGAGGAGACATGACGTTAAAGCAGATGACTAAGCTTTGCAGCGCGGTACTGGCGGCCGGACTTTTTTCGTTTTGTCTCGCTCGAGCGCAACCAATGCAAGCCGCGTCCCCGAATGTGCCGCCTCCGGTGAAGGCGGAGCGCGATGGAGCGCATGACTTCGACTTCCTGATCGGAGACTGGAAGGCGCACGTACGGCGGCTCCCTGATCGACTCAATGGCTCGAACGCCTGGGTCGATTACGATGGCATATCGAACCACAAGAAAATTCTGGATAGCAATGCCAACTTCGAGGAGTTCGAAGTTGACAACCCCGTGAAGCACCTTCACATCAAGGCGCAGACATTAAGGGTCTACAACCCGCAATCGCACCAGTGGAGCATCTATTTGCTCGACGTCGACAAAGGTGTGCTCAGCCTTCCGCCAGTCGTCGGTCAGTTCACCGGGAATCGGGGAGAGTTTTTTGACCAGGAGGACTATAAAGGACGGGCGATTCTCGTTCGCTACGTCTGGCTGAATATTTCGCCGCGATCGGCGCGGATGGAGCAGTCGTTCTCGCCCGACGGGGGCAAGACCTGGGAAGTGAACTGGATTTGCGAGCTTTCGAGAGATTAAACGGGGTTGCTGACCTCCGCGTTTTCGGCAACTCGGGGGATTACCCGTGAAAGCCGCTCTATGAGCGCATCATCGCCGAGTCAGTCACCGAACACTGCGGTCGGAATTTTGGACTCTGAAGTTCTGGGAGGGTGACCGGCTACACGGACCTTACTCGCTGCGGCCTGAGTTCGGGTCGGTTTCCGTGACACCCCCAAAGCGGTAAGGGAAGGGTCGCGGACCATTTTTGAGGAGTTAAGACTTTTCCTCGTTCCGTTCGGCGGCGTCCGGAAGAGTCTGCCGCAGTTCCGGTGTCGGAACAGATAGGAGGACAGCATCCCCTACCGACTGGACCATTCGGACAGGTAAATCGAGTGTGGCAGCGCGGAGTAGGCCCCGGGCAGCACCGAGTTGCTCGGCGACCGACTTACTCAATTTGATCTGCAGCGCGACGATAATCCATGTGGAGGTGTCGATAAACAGAGCAGCCACTTCGCCGATCGTCTGTCCGTCAGCCGCAATTACTGTTCGTCCTCGGAGGTGTTCATCGGAAACCTGCATCGTCGAACCGCCTATATGAGCAATGAATGCCTAAACTCACCGCGCCTGGGCAATGCGCAGAGTGTACACCTCTCCTTGCTATGGCATGCAGTTTTGCGGTAGCCCGCTGCCGCAAGAACGTCCTTGGGGGCTCGGGCACTTCGGGAACAGTGCCGAGTCAAGCAAGAGGCACGCAAGCCCTGACACGGGCAGGGCCGTTGCCTATCTCAGCCGACGAACTCGCCGCTCGGGGGCTCAGTTGACGCGAAATCGCCACACCACCCTTCGAGAAACCCGATTGCGGCTCAGAAACGAAGGCATTTTGCAACAGAACTCGGCGAGACAGGCCTTTTTGGGGGCATTACGGGATCATGAAGTGAACGCCTGGTGCCGTCAGGAAGATAATCACTATGAACACGGCTGCAAAGAAAAGAGCGGTAGGACTGGTGGGAACGACTTCTTCCGGTGCTGATTCTTTGCGAAGCCTGCGAGCGACCGGCGTGACAAAGAGAAGGATGGCCTGCCCCATCAGGCTTGCGGGCAGCACGGAGATGAGCATTAGATATCTTCCGTTTGGGATCCGAAGGCCCGCAAGACAGAAGATGAACGTTGCCGAAGCGTATGGGACCAGAGCGATTCGGGTGAGGCTCTCGGGGAACGTGCTAAAGAGCGCAGCAAAGAAGCGCACAACACCAGTGCAGATCAGTGTGCCGAAGACGACCTCAAGAACACGAAGGAATGTCTGATGGGGCCAGAATGCTATCACTTCTTTCCAGTCGCCCACGCCCGCGAGCCCCGAGTAAATGATGTAGCAGCAACCATGGAAGATGCCCACCGCGACTACCAGCCAAAGAAAAATACGGAGTGTAATGTCTGCCCGCTCACGCAGCGTAAGAATAAGCAATGGATATAGCAAGATGCCGAGGAGAATCGTGGAGAGTGACCCGGCTGCATTGATGAAGCGATAACCCGAGGTTCCCGGAGCGATGGCAGCGAGCGTGTCAGATGAATCGATCGACGTTGAGGTCAAGACGAAATGGTGCGCGCCGAGCATATAAAACGCTACACCATGCCCAAGGACCTCGTGACACATCGTCACCACGTAGTAGGCCAGAAACCCA
Organism: Edaphobacter aggregans DSM 19364; assembly: GCF_000745965.1. GTDB lineage: Bacteria > Acidobacteriota > Terriglobia > Terriglobales > Acidobacteriaceae > Edaphobacter > Edaphobacter aggregans. Next base: position 2,752 of record NZ_JQKI01000019.1, read on the forward strand.
ATCGCTGCAAGGGTTGGGATGCTATGTCTATCAAGTGTTGGGACGCTATGTCTATACGGATGCGCATGCTTGCCAGCCGCGGGAGTGACGGTAGCCATTTGAGGTGCCCTTAGAAAAATCAGATTGTAGTTAAGAACACCGCACATCGAGAGTTATTCCCGGCGCAGACCATTGTGTTGGCTGTTGATTGATGGATACCCCAGGGGCTAAAGAGGGTGCTGAAAAGTTGTGGCTCTCGGCGAAAGACCTGACCTCAGCGGCTAAAGCCGCGTTCAAAACAAGGCAGTTAAGGGCACGGCTGAAGCCGTGCCCTTAAGCAAGACGGGATTTTTCAGCACCCTCTAAAGCCCCCTTTCTTTTGGGGCGATGAGAGAGGGCCAAGCCTGAAGGCTTGGCGTACCCAGAGGCGGTCGCGCTTGCGCGCGAATCCCACTTGCCGCGATGGGCCGCGTCATGTATGGGGCACCCGGCATGCTCTATGACATCGCCTTGTTGCGGTCTTTACGGCAGCCTACGGAATCAATTAGACTCCGCGGAATTCAATTTCAAGGAGGTCAATGGTGCTATGAAGCAAACTATCCGGTTCGCTGTTGCAGTACTCTGTCTCTCTTTGTTGTCAGTCGCCACTGCAGTGCCACAAGACCAATACACCGAAGGGGGAGTCACTCGGGTCACGTTGATCCGAATATTGCCCGGACATTTCAACGCGTTCATGGAGGACCTGAAAGCTAATGTCAAACCGATCTGGGAGGCGGAAAAGAAGGCCGGGTTGATTGAAAACTACAGCATCTTCCTGAACACTACGAGAGCCAATCCAGAAGACTGGGACATTGGGTTCAGCCTCAGCTATAAGAACTTCGCGGCCCTCGACGGCCTCGCACAAAAAGTTCTTGATCTCCGGATGCAGCAGTATGGCGACAAGAGCAAGGAGCAGCAGGTGATCGACAAGCGTGTGCAAAATGCACGAGTAATCGCCAGTATCCTGACACGCGACATTACCTTGAAGTAGCTGGCCAGGTCCTGGCGGCGTTTCCATTCTCAGGGATGCGTCACCATTTTTCTGTGAATTGCATTACTCCGCACGCGGTAACGCACACCGATGTAGACAAGCCGAAAATGTCGTCCCATGAATACGTGTCCACGGTATCTGTTCAGGGGGCAAATCCCTCGGGGGCAGGCTGGTGTGGGTTATTTGACGTTGAAGGTGACGCCCAGCAGCAGTCCACTTGAGGCGATGTCATAGACAAAAGTGGAACTGGGGCGGTAATTCACATCCAGATAGCGCCAGCCCGCCTGAATGGCGATCTTCGGCTTGATGCGGTAGCCGAGCAGGGCCGCGAACTGGTAGTCCAGATCCGCTCCCCCGCCGCCCGCATCGCCCAGGATCGTGATCTCAGCCTTGGGTGAGAGCGGCATGGTGAACCTGGCTCCCGCGACTACGTCGGCCCAGTCTGCCGACACGGAGCGGTCGCCTAGCAGGCCGGATGGCTGGAAGCTGAAGTTGTTCCCCAGATGAAAGTAGCGGAAGCCGACCAGAGCGTCGGCCTTCAGCTTTTCGTTATCGACAAGCCGGTAGCCGACCTTGGGGGTCAGCATGGTCTGGTTCACTTTCACCTTGATCGAGGTGATGATGTTGGGATCTGGGCTTAACGGAAGCCCCCTGTCGTCGGAGAGCTTCATCCACATGAAATCGAGAGGCAACAGGATGCGGTTTTTGCGAGCCTCAACGGCAGCCATCAGGCCGATGTTGAGATAGTCAAAAATATCGCCGAAACTGGCGTGGACGCTGGTGGTGTAGCCGCGCCCGCCGATGGTACCGTGCATGCCGGCAAACCAAAGATAGGGGGCGATTACGACGTGCCATTTATCGTCGTCTGCGGAAGCTGCGTTTGGGGGAGGAGGAGTGCTTGCTGTCTGGTCCGGGGAGACCAGATTTACTGGCTGCTGAGCACTTGAGTGAACGCATAGAACAGCCAGCGAAGTGGCGAAGGTCAGAAGGCACACGGCACCGCATGATTTCATTGTGTCTCCCTGCGTCCCGGTCTTATTTCCGTTCTGCGTCAACCAGGAGCTGCATTGCAAGGGGCCCGGAGCAATGAAACGTACTCGATTGCAGGTGAGGAATGATCTCATGCGCGGCGGCCGGTGTCACTTGGGGGGGCGAGACATCGGGTGGCATGGTTGAGATGATTGGCGAACAGGATTTTGGCGTGCGGACGAGCCAAAGGTATTTGTGCTGCCTGGTGTTAAAGTCATTGGATTTTCGCGATGGGCTGCACCGGGCTGCCGGGGTCGAGTGTCGTAAGCCTGGTGCCGGCCGGCAGCTTCTCAGGGGACTGAGGGAGTACCGCTCCGCCTGTCAGGCTGCCTTTGTATCTGTTGGGGCTAAGCTGGTACAGATCGGTGCGGGGACACCCATCCTTCGCAGAGGTTCCGAGTACCATACGGCCTGCGGGAGAAGTTCCGGCGATGTGCAGCGTCGCGGCACAGGCACGGCTGAGGCGGCGTGTGAAGTGCCGATCGAGGGAGACATCCTTCGATATTGCGCCTGAGGTCATGTCGTACTCCATCGCTTCGATCCAGCCGGGGTGGGACCCTTCGAGGATGAAGACGAACACATGGTGGCCATCCGGAGAGAATCCGTCGATGCGGAATGCGATCGGCCGGCCCCAATCGTCATCGCTGGTGAAGTAGTTGTCAGGCGGGATGGCCGAACCATCCGGACGCGAGATCTCCAGGATGTAATCGGCTGCGCAGAGGTGGCTCTCCTTGCTGTGGTCATCTTCGCTGTGCATTTTGAGGATGGCGGTAAAGCCTGCGCTGCTGCGAAGAGGGATGGTCTGGGCGTCTGGCACACCGCATGTCAGACCGCCAGGACCAGATGACTGTACCGCAGATGGTTGCAGGAAGAGCATCAGGAGGAGGCTTAACGGGAGCATGATGGCCCCGAGAATACCTCGATTCTCAATTCGATTTTCAATAAAGATGTCCTGCGTTCGTCTTTGAGCGAGATCGTCGGCGGGTGAGATGATTGGGGTAGAGGCTGTTGGGTACGTGGAGACGAGTGCAGAGCTGGCGGCGGGTGTAGCGACTGGGCTGGCGGCGGTGGCGGTTGGGGGCACGCTGACGTGGGCGGCGCTGTCTGCGGGATCGCAGATGTTTGGCAGGACGCTGGTGGCTCCGAAGAGGCCGGATGAGATCTGTTTGACGTATGACGATGGGCCGAATCCGGCGGTGACTCCGCTGCTGCTGGAGGCTTTGGCGCGGGCGGAGGTAAGGGCGACGTTCTTTCTTATCGGCGGGTTTGTGCGGCAGTGTCCGGAGATGGTGCGGGAGATTCGCGCGGCGGGACACCTGGTGGGGAATCACACGATGACGCATCCGTGGCTGGCGTGGCAGACGGAGCGGAGGATTCGCGAGGAGATTGCGGGAGCGAGCGCAGCGATCGAGGATGTGTTGGGGGAGCGGGTGCGGTACTTTCGCGCTCCGCATGGTGCGCGGCGGCCGGTGGTGCTGCGAGTGGTGCGCGAGATGGGGATGGTTCCGGTGCAGTGGAACGCGATGGGGTACGACTGGCGGCCGGTGGGGGCGGCGGAGATTGCGGGGAGTGTGGAGAAGGGGGTCGCGCGGAACCGGCGGGCGGGGCTGGGGTCGAATATTCTGCTGCACGACGGGGGGCACACGGGGCTGGGGGCGGCTCGGATGGAGACGGTGCGGGCGACGCAGATGCTGGTGGAGAGGTGCGCGGGGGCGAGGTTTGTGGGGGTGGATGCGTGGGGGTGAGGATCGAACAGGCGGTTCGGGCGTAACGGGGGCGACCGGGACTCCGGCGGTATATAGTTGTGGGTCTGGCCGGTAGGGCTGTGGAGGTGTGCGATGACGGGTATAGTTCGTGGATCGCTTGTTTTGCTGGCGAGTGCGCTGTTAGCCCCTGTATACGCCTCGGAGCCGTCGACCGTTACGGTGTCGGGTTGGGTGATCGATTCGGCGTGCGCTTACAAGAAGGGGCTGGAGAAGCCGATTGGGGTGGCGTGTGCGAAGGAGTGCGCAAAGAATGGATCTCCGCTGGTGATTCTGCGGGAGGATGGGACGATCTTTTTGCCGATCGACGGCAAGACGCCTTCGGCTTCGCAGAACCCGAAGCTGCTGCCCTATGCGGGCGAGCGGGTGACGGTTACGGGGAAGGCGTATGAGCGGAACGGGTCGCACGCTCTTGTGATCGAGAAGGTCTCCCGGTAGAGTTTTTTTGTTCTGAGGTTCATGGCGGCTGAGTTGACATGGGTCTATGGGGCTGGCTAGGCTTCTTTGCGTCGGCGATAGCGGCGGGCCAAACTTCTATCCTGAGGCTGACGAATTCCGAAGGGCCCCCGCGGTGCGCGTCTCTTGCGGGTGGCTGGAGAGGACGTCCCTTATGAGCAGGAAGGCGGATTACAGCGCGGAGGAGTGGGACCTCCTGCGTGCGGCGCCGATGATGGCAGGGATGCTTGTTGTGGCTGCAAGCCCAAGCGGGCCGTTGGGGATGATGCAGGAGTCGGCGGCGATGGGGCGGATGATTCTGGAGGCCGCGGGTTCAGGGAAGACTCGGCTGTTGAAGGAGTTGGCGGAGGACATGAAGACGTCGATGTCGATTCCGAAGGCGCCTCCCGGGGCCTCGCCGAAGGCGGTGCAGGATGCGGCGACGGAGATTCTGCGGCGGACGTCGGAGCTGCTGGAGAAGAAGGCCACTCCGGAGGAGGCGGCGGAGCTGAAGCCTTGGCTGGGGACGATTGCGCAGCAGACGGCGGAGGCGGCGAAGGAGGGCGGATTCCTGGGGTTTGGAGGGACGCTGGTCTCGGAGGAAGAGAAGGCCGCGATTGCGAGGGTCAACTCGACGCTGGGGCTGGCTGCGTGAGGTGATGAGTCGGGCTGGTGCACGCTTGCTGCGTGTTTGGTGAAGCAATGTGGCAAATTGCCGCACATTGCCTGCATTTCCTTGCAACGTTGAAGAGATCTTCGCAGGTTCGGGGCGTCGCGGATTTGCGGTAAGGGGCTGAGGCTCAGGGCGATGGGCGTCTATGTCTAGTTCCGTTGAATTGGAGGAGAAATTGCACGTTTCGTAACACTCACCGGTGGTTGCAAGAGGAGGGAGAGCCATGGTCAGACTTGGAAGGAACGTGTTCGTTCTGGGTGTTGCTGCCCTGCTTTGTTTGCCGTTTGCGAAGGGGGATACGCTGCTTCCCGGAAGTGTGATTCCGGCGTCGCAGGTTCCTCTTCCGGAGGGGCCTCCGGGACAGCCGTTTCTGCATGAGGTCGGTTTTTACAACGGTGTGGTGAGCGGTGGCGGGTTCAGCGCAAATTATGCGACTTATGTTTTCTCCGATCCGGCGAATGTCTACTGCGCAGGGTGCCTCGACTTCATGTTCGGGCTGGGTGGAATCACCTCCGGTCAGATCGATGCGTTTACGGTGGGGGGCTTTGGGGGATTGGACACGGATGCGGGATACGGTTTCGGGTTTGGGTACGGCGGCACCCCTCCGACGACGATCGGGCGTGACGCGACGGGAGACTTGATCACGTTTTACTTTGCGAATCCGGTGATCATCGATCCGGTGTATGGCAGCCAGCGTCCGGCGTTCATGCTGGTCCAGACGAACGCCACGGAGTTCGTTCGGGCGACGGCCGAGGGCGGAACGCTGGAGGGGCTGACGACGCTGGAGCCGGTCGTGCCGCCGCCGTCCGGGGTGATTCCTGAGCCGTCGACTCTGGCTCTTCTGGGGACGGGGCTTGCGAGTGTTGCGGGTGCGATCAGGAGGAGACTCGCGCGGTAGGGAGATTTCTGCACGAGTCTGTGCCAACGCCCACTCGAGCGAGTGGGCGTTCGTCTTTTATGGCTATTGGAGGTTGAGGGTGCCTTGTAAAGGTGTGTCGGCGGAGGAGGGACCGGCGGTGATTTTGTAGGTGCCGGGGAGGAGTTGGAAGGCTTCTTTTTGCTCGTCGAAGATGGAGAGGACGTCGGGGTTGAGGGGGATGGTGAGGGTTTTGGATTCGCCGGGGGCGAGGGTGACGCTCTCGAAGCCAGCGAGGCGTTTGAAGGTCTCGCCGGATTGCTGGGGGAGCGTGGCGTAGACCTGGGCGATCTCGGTGCCGGGACGCTTGCCGGTGTTCGTCACGGTGAAGGTGACGCTGCGGGCCGCGCTGTTGGTCTTGAGGTTGGAGTAGGCGTAGGCGGTGTAGGAGAGGCCGTAGCCGAAGGGGAAGAGCGGCTGCTTGTTCTCGGACTCGTACCACTTGTAGCCGACCTTTGCGCCCTCGTCGTAGGTGACGGAGTAGCGGGAGGCGGGGCGGGCGCGGTCGTTGACGGCTCCGGAGCCAGCGCCGCGGTCTTCCTTCGCGAGCGGCGGGATGGTGGGGTGGGGGAGGTCCTGCTCGGAGCGCGGGAAGGTCATGGCGAGTTTGCCGGAGGGGTTGACGGCTCCAGTGAGGACGTTGGCGAGGGCGATGTGGCCGCGGGAGCCGGCGTACCAGGCCTCGACCACTCCGGCGACGTTGGGGAGCCAGGGCATGGTGACGGCGGTGCCGGTCTCGAGGACGACGATGGTGCGGGGGTTGGCGGCGGCGACGGCGGCGATGAGCGCGTCCTGGTTGTCGGGGAGTGAGAGGCTGGGGAGGTCCATGCCCTCGGCGGTCCACTGGTGGGCGAAGACGATGGCGACGTCGGCGGATTTGGCGAAGGCGGCTGCGGCGGCGGGGTCGGTGCCGGAGTTGAAGTCGATCTTTGCGTTGGGGAGCGCGGCTTTGAGGGCCTTGAGGGGTGAGGTGGGGAACCAGATGTGATCCTGCCAGTGGGTCCCGCGGTGGCCTTCGGGGGCGATGACGTTGCCGCCGGGAGGATCGACCTGCGCGGAGCCACCGCCGGAGATCATGCCGACGTCGGCGTGTGCGCCGATGAGGGCGATGGTGTGGAGCTTCGTGCCGTCGAGCGGGAGGATGGAGTTGTCGTTCTTGAGCAGGACGATGCTCTGTTCTTCGATGTGCTGGGCGATGTCGAGGTGACCTTCGATGTCGACGACGGATTTTTCGATGGGGTGATCGACGACTCCTGAGAGGAACATGGAGCGGAGGATGCGGCGGGCGTGGTCGTCGATCTCAGAGGCGGGAACGCGGTTGGCTTCGACGGCCTCTTTGAGTTTGGGGCCGAAGAAGTCGGCCAGAGGCTGCTCGTTGTCGAGGCCGGCGGCGGAGGCTTTTTCGGTGGAGTGGGTTCCGCCCCAGTCGGAGAGGACGAAGCCAGGGAAGTGCCACTGTTTGCGGAGGACGTCGGTGAGGAGGTATTTGTTCTCGCAGGCGTAGTCGGAGTTGATGCGGTTGTAGGAGCACATGACGGCGGCGGGATTGCCGATCTGGATTCCGATGTGGAAGGCGAGGAGGTCGGACTCCTGCATGGCGCGGTGGGAGATCTTGACGTCGACGATGTTGCGTCCGGTCTCCTGGTCGTTGAGGGCGTAGTGCTTGATGTCGCCGATGACGTGCTGTGCCTGCTCGCACTTGATGCGGTTGCCTACGAGGGTTCCGGCGAGGAGCGGGTCTTCGCCGAGGTATTCGAAGGTGCGTCCGTTGCGGGGCTCGCGGGTGAGGTTGGTTCCGCCGCCGAGGGTCATGTTGTAGCCCTGGGCGCGAAGCTCGCGGCCGATGAGGGTGCCGTACTGGCAGGCGGCCTCGGCGCTCCAGCTGGAGGCGGAGCCGAGCGCCGAGGTGAGGGCGGTGGAGTAGCGGCCGTTTGCTCCGGAGTCGCGGACGCCGTAGGAGGCGTCGGACATGTAGATGTTGGGAATGCCGAGGCGGGGGATGCCGGCGGTCATTCCGGCGCCGCCGTTGGAGAGGTAAGTCAGGGGCATCTGCCACTGGGAGGCGTGGGCCATGCCGTTGCCGTGGAGGAGGCCGATCTTCTCGTCGAGGGTGAGCTGCTTGAGGACGAGCTCGGCGCGCTGGTCGGGGGAGAGGGAGGTGTTCATCCAGGGGCGGGGGCCAGGCGCGGCGGGGGTCTGGGCGTGCATGGGCAGGGTTGGTGCGAAGAGCATTGCTGCGCCTAATGCGAGTGAAAGGCGCCAGTTGGACGAACGCATCTGCATTGATTTCCCTCTGGGTTGAACTGTGTGGTCAGGCAAGAGAGGCTGATCGACGGTCACCCTTGAAGCGATTTTTGATGAGAATTTCTGTTGAGCGTATTCACTATAGTGGTTTAGTCAAACGTTTGTCTAAGATTATTTGGGCCTTGCCGGCCTGGGTTCGGAGAGCGCGCGAGATGTCCATTCCCGGACACGGTGTTGCGAATCTGAACAGTCATAGGTGGGTTATTGAGAGCAAGTATATGATTGCATGGCGTTTGGGCGAGGCGGTTAGGGAAGCCTGCATGCAGTTTCGTGAACTGTTTCTTTGGAGATGCCGATGCGTTCCCTGCTTCAGGACTTGCAATATGGACTTCGCCAGCTTCGCAATACGCCTGTGTTTGCGCTGACCACGATTCTTACGCTGGCGCTGGGAATTGGAATCAATGCGGCGATGTTCTCGGTCGTTGACCAGGTTCTGCTGCGGGCCATGCCGTTTCCGCGCGCGAACGAAGTGGTGCAGATGGCGGTGCGGACGGAGAGTGGCAGCTTTGCGCCGACTTCGCTGCCAGATATACGGGACTGGAAGGCGCGGAGTCATTCGTTCGAGCAGATCGCGTACTTCACGGAACAGGTGCCGACGCTAGGCGGAACGGACAATCCAAAGCTGATTCCGCAGATCGTTTCGAGCGCGAACCTGTTTGAGTTGCTGGAGTCGCGGCCGCTGATGGGCAGGACGTTTGTACCGGCCGACAGCGAGGCCGGCCACACGGCGGTGGTGGTGCTGACGGCGGCTCTGTGGCGCGAGTTTTATCACGGCGACCGCGAGATCGTCGGCCGGACGGTTTCGGTGAACGGAGTTCCGCATACGGTGATCGGGGTGATGTCGGATGGCTTTGCGTTTCCGGCGAACACGGGCGATAGCGCGATCTGGACTCCGCTGCCGGTTGAAGACAAGGCTATGCAGGAGCGTGGCTCGGCTGTGCTGAGTGTGATTGGGAGACTGCGGCCGGGCGTGACGATCGAGGATGCGCGGCGGGAGATGAACTCGATTCATGAGCAGCTGCGGCACGAGTATCCGAAGGAAGAGAGCGTGAATCCGGTACAGGTGCAGAGCTATGCCGAAGTGGTGACGGGCTCGGTGCGACCGGCGATTCTTGCGCTGGATGGTGCGGTGTTTGCGGTGTGGTTGATTGCGTGCGCGAACGTGGCGGGACTGCTGCTGGCGCGAGGAAATAATCGTCGACGCGAGATTTCCGTGAGGGCTGCTCTCGGAGCGCAGCGGGGAAGGTTGGTCCAGCAGTTCCTTACGGAGAGCTTTTTGCTGAGCGTGGCTGGCGGAGCGCTAGGGCTGTTGCTTGCGGCCTTCTCGCTGTCGTTGCTGAAGAGGTACCTGGCGACTGCGATCATCTTCGGCGACCAGATTCATATCGATTACAAAGTGTGCCTGTATCTGTTCCTTGCGTCGTGCGTGTCGGCGGTGGTGTTTGGGTTGCTGCCGGCGCTGCATGCGTCGAAGGTCTCTCCGCAGGAGGGTTTGCGCGATGGCGCGGCGGCGACGGGAGTGAGTAAGCAGCAGACGCGTTGGAGGGACGGGCTGGTGGTGGGGGAGATTGCGCTGACGCTGACGCTGCTGGTGGCGGCTTCGCTGATGGTGCGGACGCTCATCTCGCTGCGGCACACGCGGGTGGGATTTGTGGCGAGCGAGGTGACGACGGGAGAGATTTATCTGCCGAACCACGCTGCGGGGTTGTTCTTCACGACGGCATCTCCGGAGAAGCGGGCGTCGATGATCCAGACGTTCTATGAGCCGCTGCTGGAGAAGGTAAGGGCGCTGCCGGGTGTGCAGTCGGCGGGGCTGACGACGGTGCGTCCGCTGCAGGGCGGGTGGGACTTCAACATGACGGTGGAGCTGAACCATCATCCGAAGTTCGAGCGCTCGGTGCATGCGGATGCGCAGGCGCGGGCGACGACGGGGGAGTACTTCGGCACAATGGGGATTCGGTTGCTGCAGGGCCGGTTGTTTGCGGCGACAGATTCGGCGAACGCGCCGCCGACAGCGATTGTGAATCGCACGTTTGTGAAGCGGTTTCTGCCGAACGAGGATCCGATCGGGCAGCAGGTGCGGATGAATGATGCGGGCGAGAGGCAGTGGTCGACGATTGTGGGAGTGGTGGACGACAGCCCGCAGAAGAGCCTGGGACAGGCGCCGCTGCCGGAGATTCACTACAACCTGGCGCAGTTGTTGCCGCAGGACGAGCTGTATCCGATCCTCGGAAACTTTTACATGAACGTGGCGGTACGGTCGCCGTTGCCGTCGGAGGTAGTGACGCGTGATCTGCGGCGGATTGTGCATGACATGCAGCCTGACGCCGTGCTGAACCACGTGGAGAGTATGCAGCAGGTGGTGGATGACTCGCTGGGGAACCAGGTTCTGGCGGCACGACTGCTAGGGCTGTTTGCGCTGGCGGGACTGGTGATTGCAGTGGCAGGAATTTATGGGTTGCTGGCGTACTCGGTGAGCCAGCGGACGCGAGAGCTTGGTGTAAGGCTGGCGTTGGGGGCGCAGCGCGAATCGATTGTGTGGCTGGTGCTGCGGCATGCGCTGGTTCTGCTGGCCGTGGGGTTTGGGCTGGGGATGCTGCTGATGGGTGCTTCGGGAAGGCTGCTGACGGCGTGGCTGGGCTACCGGTTCAACGGGTACGACGTTGTGGCTGCGTTGGCCGTGGCGGCGCTGCTGGCGATTTGCGGAGTGGCGGCGAGCTATCTGCCGGCGCGCAGGGCTTCGCGGATCGAGCCGGTGGTGGCGTTGCGGACGGAGTAGTCCTTAGCTGAGCGCGGTGCGTGCGGCGTTGAGGAGGAAGGCCACGTCTTCGGGGGCGTGGGCAGTGGAGACGAAGGCGGCTTCGAACTGGCTGGGCGGGAGCCAGACCCCGTGTTCGAGCATGGCGCGGTGGAAACGGCCGAAGGCGGCGGTGTCGGAGGTGGCGGCGGAGGCGAAGTCGGTGACGGGGTTCACGGTGAAGAACCAGGTGAACATGGAGCCGACCTGGTTGGTGGTGAGGGGGATGTTGCGCTCGCAGGCGATGCTAGCTACGCTGTTTGCGATGTCAGCGGTGGTGCGGTCGAGCTGCGGGTAGATGGTCTGCTCGTTGTCGATGAGGTGCTGAAGGGTGGCGATGCCGGCGGCCATGGCGAGGGGGTTTCCGCTGAGGGTTCCGGCCTGGTAGACGGGGCCGAGGGGGGCCAGGTGATTCATGATGTCGGCGCGTCCGCCGAAGGCTCCGCAGGGGAGGCCGCCGCCGATGATCTTGCCGAGGGTGGTGAGGTCGGGCTGGATGTTGTAGAGGCGCTGGGCTCCGCCAAGGGTGACGCGGAAGCCGGTCATGACCTCGTCGAGGATGAGGAGGGCGCCGTGCTGGCGGGTGATCTCGCGGAGGCCTTCGAGGTAGCCGGGCGCGGGGGGGATAGTTCCGGCGTTGCCGACGATGGGCTCGACGATGACGCAGCCGATCTCGTCGGGGCGGGCGGCGAAGGCGGCGCGGACGGCCTCGAGGTCGTTGAAGGGGAGGGCGAGGGTGTGCATCGCGGTCTCGGGAGGGACACCTGCGGAGCCGGGGATCCCGAGGGTTACGACTCCGGAGCCTGCTTTGACGAGCATGGCGTCGGAGTGGCCGTGGTAGCAGCCCTCGAACTTGATGACGAAGTTGCGGTTGGTGAATCCGCGGGCGAGGCGGATGGCGGACATGCAGGCCTCGGTGCCTGAGGAGACGAAGCGGAGCTTTTCGACGGAGGGGAAGCACTGGTGGACGAGGGAGGCCAGCTGGGCTTCGGCGGCGGTGGAGGCTCCGAAGGAGGCAGAGCGGCCTGCGGCTTGGCGGATGGCCTCGACGGCGGGGGGGAAGGCGTGGCCGAGGATCATGGGGCCCCAGGAGCCGAAGAGGTCGAGGTAGCGGTTGCCGTCCTCATCGTAGAGGTAGGCGCCTTCGGCGTGGGTGAGGAAGGGCGGCTCACCGCCGACGGAGCGGAAGGCGCGGACGGGGGAGTTGACTCCGCCGGGGAAGAGGGACTCGGCGCGTTGCTGGAGGAGGTGGGATCGGCTGTGGGAGAGAGGCATCTGGTTAAGTATAGAAGTGTGGTGAGCATGGGTTGGCGAAGGGTATCGGTTGAGAAGCAGTCCCTCCGCTGCGCAGCGCGATGAAGCTGCGCTGCTTCAGTCGGGATGACCATTGTGGGGCAAAGGAGCGGTGATGACGGAGGCGGAGCGCGCGAGGATTGCGGGGCAGCCGGTGGTGTTGTATGACGGCGTGTGTGCGCTCTGCAATGGGGTGGTTCGGTTTTGTTTGAAGAGGGATGCGGTGGGGATGTTTCGGTTTGCTCCGTTGCAGAGTGCGGTGGCGCGGGAGCTTGCGGGCTCGAACGAGGGAGTGGACGGCGTGGTGCTGGTGATGGATGCGCTGGGGCCGGCGCAGAGGGTCTGGCGGCGGTCGGATGCGGTGGCGGAGGCGCTGGTGCTGCTGGGCGGCGGGTGGACCGTGCTGGGGCAGGCGCTGCGGTGGGTTCCGCGTGGGTTGCGCGAGTGGGGGTATGGGTTGGTGGCGCGGGTGAGGTACAGGGTGTTTGGGCGATATGCGGTCTGTCCGGTTCCGAGCGCGGCGGAGAGGCAGCGGTTTGTTGGCTTTGAGGATGCAAAGAGTTAGGGCGGTGCGCGGAGGCTGCCGTTCACTCGGGATTCCACGCGCGGGGCGGGGGTGTGCTGCTAGACTGGAAACCTCTGTGTTTTTGCACAATTCCCCCCTGGAGAGAACCTTGCCGGAGAATCCCCCCACTTCAACGCCTGCGACCACGACCGAAGAGATGCGAAAGCAGCAGAGTGGGGGGGCGAACGCGCGCCCGGCAACAGCGAAGGGCAAGCAGATCAGCTACGCCGATGCGGGCGTGGACATCTCGGCGGCGGATAAGTCAAAGCACCGCATCAAGATGCTGGCGCGGAAGACGTTCAACAAGCAGGTGCTGAGCGAGATTGGCGGCTTCGGCGGGCTGTTTGCGCTGGATCTTGCGAAGTATCCGAACCCGGTGCTGGTGTCGTCGGCCGATGGTGTGGGGACGAAGCTGAAGGTGGCGTTCGACCTGGGGATTCACCACACGGTGGGGCAGGACCTGGTGAACCACTGCGTGAACGATATTGCGGTGCAGGGCGCTTCGCCGCTGTTCTTTCTGGACTACCTGGCGACGGGGAAGCTGGACAACTCGGTGGTGGAGACGGTGGTGCAGGGGATCTCGGATGCGTGCAGGGCGAACGGCTGCGCGCTGATCGGCGGAGAGACGGCGCAGATGCCGGGGTTCTATGCCGATGGTGAGTATGATCTCGCGGGGACGATTATTGGCGCGGTGAGCCGGGAGAAGATCATCACGGGCGATGGGATCGAGGTGGGCGATGTGCTGATCGGGCTGCTTTCGAACGGTCTGCACACGAATGGGTACTCGCTGGCGCGGAAGCTGCTGTTCGAGGTGGCGAAGTACGGGCCGGAGCAGTACGTGAACGAGCTGAAGGACAAGACAGGCGCGGCGCTGATGCGGGTGCACCGGAGTTATCTGGCGATCATCAAGAAGCTGACGGCGGGCGAGGTGGTGAGCGGGATGGCGCACATCACGGGCGGAGGGATTACGGAGAATCTGCCGCGGATTATTCCGAAGGGCATGGGCGCGCAGGTGGATCTGGCGTCGTGGCAGGTTCCGCCGCTGTTTGAGCACCTGCAGAAGCTGGGGAACGTGGAGCAGGATGAGATGCTCAGGACGTTCAATATGGGGATCGGGCTGATTGCGGTGGTTCCGGCGGAGAAGGTGAAGAAGGCGAAGGCGATCCTGAACCGGGCGAACGAGCGGTTTCATATCATGGGGCGGATTGTTCGCGGGGAGCGGAAGGTCAGTTACAACTAGGCTGTTTGTGTCGCGGTACGGGCGCGGTGACCTCGGGAGAGCCGCTGGGCCTGACGAGCGAAATGCGGGGGTTCTTCGGTCAACCCACCCGTTGGGCGGGTCTCCCTCAGAATGACATTGTTGTGGCAAGACGCGGCAGTGTGTGGGCTACGTCATTTGTCTGTGGTCAAGGGGCTGGCGGACCCCTATTATTCTTCACACTTTCAGAATTCTGCCGGCTGCGCGAGATGAGCTTTTGAGCGCGCGATGAGGCCCAGCTGTTTCCGCGAAGGGAGATGGGAATGGAGATCAGCTCCAGACGTCGTTTCTTTGGCAGGGTGGCTTCGACGGCCGCGGTGTTTGCGGGTGGATCGAAGATGTTCGGACAGCAGGCTCCTGCTTCGCCTCAAGTGCCTGCTGCGCCTCCTGCTCCTGGGGCGGGGGAGAGGCCGCGGCGGTTCGGCAACCGGATTCATAACGGCATCTTCTACTTCTCGGGGACGGGATCGAATGACGGCTATCCGAAGGAAGATCATGTGCTGGTGACGGACCCGTTTGAGAGGCATGTGACGCGGTCGCTGGATGCGCTGAAGCGGTCGCTGGAGCGCGCGGGATCGAACATGGACAGTATTCTGAACATGCAGGTGTTCATCTGCCTTCCGCATGCGGATACCATTCCGATGCCGACGGGGAAGGCGCGGTTCGACGCGCACAAGGCGCAGTATGAGGCGCTGAACAAGATCTATGCGACGTACTTCTCGCAGGGGAAGAGTCCTTCGCGGTCGTGCATGGCGGTGGAGTGGATTCCCGGAGACTCGCTGGTTGAGTTTGTTGGAAGCGCGCTGGTGGTGAATCCGCAGCCAGAGGCTCCGGCGGCGCCGACTGGACCGGCAGCGCCAAAAAGTGCTGCGGGAGTTTAGATTTTAGGAAGAACGGAAAGGGAATCTGGATATGGATCTGAAGTCACGCTGGAATCGACGGTCGTTTTTGTCCACGTTGGGAGCTGCGACGGGCAGCTTTTTTGCTCCGAAGGCCGCTATGGCCGAGAAGAAGCTGAAGGACGAGAAGCCGGGCATCGACGGGCATGCGATCGTGCCGATCAAGAAGGGTCTGGGCTCGACGGGCGATGTGTACGCCGAGCTGGGCGTGACTCCGCTGGTGAACATTGTGGGCACGGTGACGGTGATCGGCGGCTCGGTGATGAAGCCTGAGGTGATGGAGCTGATGCGTCAGGGCAACCAGCACTTCGTTCTGATCAACGAGCTGGAAGTTGCCGCGGGACGGTACATCGAGAAGCTGTGCAAGACGCCTCCGGGCTATACGGGGCTGGTAACGGGCGGCGTGGCGGCGGGAATTGTGGTCGCGTATGCGGGCATGCTGACGGAGGACCTGGAGCCGCGGCTGAAGGCGTGTCCGGACCTGACGGGCTTCCCGAAGACCGAGGTGATCATTCAGAAGGCGCATCGCAACAACTTCGATCACCAGGTTCGTCAGACGGGCGTGACTCTGGTGGAGGTTGAGACGAAGGAGCAGATGATCAACGCCATCAACCCGAAGACGCTGGCGATGCACTACATCAATATCCAGTCGGACCGCGGGCAGGTGAGCGGGCCGGAGATGATCGAGATTGCGAAGAAGGCGAACATCTACACGTTCAATGACGCGTCGGCGGACGTTCCGCCGAAGGAGCGGCTGTGGGAGTACCCGGCGCAGGGCTGGGACTTTGTTGCCTTCTCGGGCGGCAAGGACATCTGCGGGCCGCAGGCGTCGGGCATCCTGATCGGCAAGGAGCAGCTGATCCGGTGGGCGCAGATGAACATGAGCCCGCAGGAGGATCGCATCGGCCGCTCGAGCAAAGTGGGCAAGGAGACGATCTTTGCGCTGCTGAAGGCGCTGGAGCTATTTGTCGAGCAGGATTACGACGAGGTGCTGAAGAGCTACGATGCGCGCGCTGAGGTGATCTCGAAGGCGATTGCGAAGTTCGGCGTCACGGCGCTGCCGCGCGAGTTCAATCCGAATGCGCTGGGCAACGTGACGCCACACTACAGCTGGCAGATCGACCAGACGAAGTCGAATGTCACGGCGCAGGACGTGATGAAGCAGCTGGCGGAGACCAAGCCGGTGGGGATCGGCAGTCTGAACGCCGATTCCGGTGGCATGCGCGGACGCAACCCGAATCCTCCTGCGAATCCGCCGCAGGAGCACCGGCACCGCAATCAGGATCCGACGAAGTTCGGATTTGCGATGTGGCAGCTGAAGGAGGGCGAGGACAAGTACATCGCCGACCGGCTGGTGGAGATCTTCAGCGCGGCGAAGAAGGCGTAACGAAGGGTCGATCACGAAGGAAAACCCCGGCGAACGATGCCGGGGTTTTTTCTTTCAGGGTTCAGGTTCAGGAGCCGTTACAACTTCAGCTTCAGGTGATCTTTTGTTCGTCGTTGCCACGAGCGCGAAGGAATGCATCCAAGACGGATAGAACGTTTGGGGTGTGAGAGGCGGACGACGCTGTTGGGGATGATTCTGTCGCGGAACGCTTCTGAGCGGCCCGTTCACAAAAAGGCTTCGGTATGAACTTCCTTGCGGTCGCGTGCGACTACGATGGAACGCTTGCCCATGACGGCGTGGTGCGCGACAGCACGATTGCTGCGCTCGAAAAGGTGCGCGGCTCGGGTAGGAAGCTGCTGCTGGTGACGGGGCGGCAGCTGGAGGAGTTGCTCGGGATCTTTCCGCGGCCTGCGTTGTTCGAGCAGATTGTGGCGGAGAATGGCGCGGTGCTGTATTGTCCGCGGACGCGTGAGTCGCGACTGCTGACGGAGCCAGTTCCGCAGGGTCTGCCCGAGACGCTGCGTGCGCGCGGTGTGGACAACATCGGTTTGGGGAGATCGGTGGTGGCGACGTGGCGCCCGCATGAGTGCGTTGTGCTGGAGGCGCTGCGCGACATGGGACTGGACCGGCAGATCATCTTCAACAAGAACGCCGTGATGGTGCTGCCTACGGGAGTCAACAAGGCGAGCGGCCTGGCGGTTGCGCTGGGGGAGATGAAGCTCTCTCACCATAATGTGGTTGCGGTGGGAGATGCAGAGAATGACCTGCCCATGCTGATGGAGTGCGAGTGCGGGGTGGCGGTGGCGAACGCGCTAGAGTCAGTGAAGCGAAAGGCCGACATCGTTACCAGAGGAGACCACGGCGCGGGGGTCGAGGAGTTGATTGCTGAACTGTTGAAGGATGATCTTGCGGGCAAGCTTGCTCCTCTGAGGCGTCGTGGCCTGCTGCTTGGGACGACGAGAGCCGAGCCGAAACGCACGGTGCTGTTGCCGAGCCTGGGGGAGTCGGTGATAGTGGCGGGGACGTCAGGCAGCGGGAAATCGACTGCGATTACGGGAGTTCTGGAGCGGATGGTAGAGGCGGGATATCAGTTCTGCCTCTTCGATCCGGAGGGGGATTACGAGGGGTTTGAGCCTGCGGTGAATCTGGGCAACCCGCACTATGTGCCGCGAGCGGAGGAGGTGCTGGCGTTGCTGGAGCGGATGCATAGCGCTGTTGTGAACCTGCTGGGGGTAGCGATCGACGACAGGCCGGCGTATGTCTCGGAGGTGCTGCGCAAGCTCGAGGACCTGCGTGTGGCGAAGGGGCGTCCGCATTGGCTGGTGCTGGATGAGACGCACCATCTCTTTCCTGCTGAGGTTGCGGCGGAGAGCTCGCTTCTGCCTGCTCCGCCGAAGACGTCTCTGATGATTACGGTGCATCCGCAGCATGTGAGGAAGGAGACGCTGGCGACGGTTGATGTCGTGATGGCCGTGGGCAAGGAGCCGCATGAGACGATACGGGAGTTCTGTCGGGCGCTGGGAATCGACGCACCGAAGATGGAGGCGGTGAAGCTGGAGCGGTGGGAGTTTCTCGTGTGGTTTCGCAACGGAGCCGAGGGCCCATTCGTGGTGCAGGTGGCGCCGGGCAAGACGGAGCACAAGCGCCACATACGGAAGTACGCAGACGGCGACTTGGGCGTGGGGAGCTTCGTCTTTCGCGGGCCGGAGGGCAAGCTGAACCTGGTGGCCAACAACCTGCATACCTTCATCCGCATGGCAGAGGGAGTGGATGAGGGGACGTGGAACCATCATTTGCGGGCTGGGCATGTTTCGGAGTGGTTCCGATGGATTGTGAAGAACAAGGAGCTTGCCGACGAGGTTCGTGATGTGGAGAGCGAGGACCGTCCGGCGGAGGAGACGAAGAGGCGTGTGATTGAGGCGATCCAGTCGAGATACACGCTCTCGGAGTAGCACTGAATCTGCTGATTAGAATGAAGCAAGGAGACAGCGTGCACAGACTAGGGATTCTTCTCTCCGGTAGAGGTTCGAACTTTCTGGCGATTCATCGCGCGATCGTCGATGGATGGTTGCGCGACGTGGAGATTGCGGTGGTGATCTCGAACAAGCCGGAGGCCGAGGGGTTTGCGGCGGCCAGGGAGCTGGGGCTGACGGGGCTGGCGATTCCGCAGGAGGGCAAGGGGCCGGAGGCGCGCGAGGCGCATGACACGAAGATGATCGCGGCGCTCAAGGACTACGAGGTGGACCTGGTGTGCCTTGCGGGGTACATGCGGATCGTTACGCCGGCGTTCGTGGAGGCGTTTCCGAATCGAATTCTGAATGTGCATCCGTCGCTGCTGCCGGCGTTTCCGGGGCTGGATGCGCAGCGCCAGGCGCTCGAGTACGGGATGCAGGTGACGGGCTGCACGGTGCACTTCGTGGATGAGGCGGTGGACCACGGGGTGATCATCCTGCAGAAGACGGTGCAGGTGCTGGAGGAGGACACGGCGGAGTCGCTGGCGGCGCGGATCTTGAAGCAGGAGCACATTGCGTATCCGGAGGCGATTGCGCGGGTGTTGAGCGGGGAGTATGGAGTGGTGGGGCGGCGGTATCTGCGGGTTTAGGATGTCCGGAAGCAGCGCTGGCGACGCGAACGAAATGCAGGTCCTTCGACTCCGCTGCGCTCCGTTCAGGATGACAACTCTAACGCATTTATCACGCATGCAAAGAGAACCGGTTCGGCTAGGTGGTCTGGCCGGCGCCTTGTTGTTGGCGTGCGTCGCCGAGGGTGACCTTGACGTCCATGCGTTTGCGTCCGCGGAAGATGGTGACGGTGACGGTGTCTCCGGCGCGGTGGGAGTTCATGGCGGCGGCGAGGTCCTGCGGGCTGGTGATCTCCTCGCCGTCCATGGCGACGATGAGGTCTCCGCCGAGCATGACGGGCATGTTGCCCTGGTAGGCGCGCTGGGTTCCGCCGCGGAGACCGGCCTTTTCGGCGGCTCCGCCGGGGAGGACGCGATCGATGAGGACGCCGTAGTCGGCGGGGAGGCCGATCTGCTCGGCGACGTCAGGACCGATGGGCAGGGTGACGATGTCGAGTGTGGGTCGGCGGATATAACCGTACTTGGCGTAGTCGTCGAGGATGGCGCGTGCGGTGTTGATGGGGATGGCGAAGCCGATGCCGGAGCTCTGGTCGGCGCCGTTGGAGGCGATCATGGTGGTGATGCCGATGACCTCGCCGCGGGAGTTGAGGAGCGGTCCGCCGGAGTTGCCGGGGTTGACGGCGGCGTCGGTCTGAATGGCATCCTCGATGGGGGTGCCGTTGGGGCCGCGGATGGAGCGGATGGCGGAGATGATGCCTCGCGTCATGGTGCCATTGAGGCCGAAGGGGTTGCCGATGGCGTAGACGCGCTGGCCGACGACGAGGCTGCGCGAGTCGGAGAGCGTGACGGGAGTGAGGTTGGGGGCTTCGATTTTGATGAGGGCGAGGTCGTGGTTCTTGTCGAGGGCGAGGACGCGGGCCTTGTACTTGTGCTTGTCGGAGAGCATGACCTCAAGCCGCTGCGCGTTGCCGATGACGTGGTTGTTGGTGAGGATGAGGCCCTCTTTGGTGAGGACGAATCCGGAGCCCTGGCCCTGCTGGGGGACGGGGCCATAGAAGAAGTCGAAGGCCACCTCGGTGGAGGTGATGTTGACGACGGAGGGAAGGGCCTTCTTGTAGGCGGCGATGTTCTGCTGCTCTTCGGTGTCGAAGGCGGGCGCGGCGGAGGCGTTGGTGAGCTGGAAGCTGCCTGCAGGGCCGGCGACGGTGGAGGTGGTGGTGGCGTCGCCGTTGGCGGGGGCATGGAGCCAGGGGAAGAGCTTTCCCGTGGACGCGGAGTGCGTCGTCAGGTAGTAGAAGCCGGAGAGCAGAAGCAGAACAAGGAGAACGGGGCGCAGTTTCATAGTGTGTACCCGGGAGTTCCTTCCATCGCGGCCGTTGGCGCGGCCGGCCCTGTGTTTATTGTAATTGGGCGTTAGCCGGGCGATGGTCCGCTTTTTGCAACAAGTTGTACGGGTTGCTGTTACGAGTCAGGAGAGGTCGGAGTTGCGCGAGGCGAACTGGAGGATCGGCCAGAGCTCGTCGATCTGCTCTTCCAGTTCCTCGATCGATCCGTTGTTGTCGAGCACGAAGTCGCTCAGTTGCATCTTCTCCTCGTCGGGGATCTGCTGGGCGAGGCGGAGGCGGGCTTCGGTGGCGAGCTCAGCACGGCGCTCGGAGGTGAGGGAGGAGCCGTTGGTGGCGCGTTCGACGTAGCGTGCGATCTTGACCTCGTCGGAGGCGGTGACGAGGATGATGCAGTCGAAGCGGGAGCGCCAGGGCTTGGGCGGCGGCGCGCCGGGCTGCTGCGATGGCGTTGAGCCGGTCTCTGTTTCGGTGTCCTTTGTTTCGCCGTGTTTTGTTTCAAAGATCAGGGCGGATTCGACGATAGCGACGGCGGCGAAGTCCTTCCGGAAGAGCTCGTCGGCGAGCGCGGCCTGGCGCTCGATGACGGCGGGGTGCACGATGGCGTTGAGCTCTTCGACGCGGCCCTTGTTGAAGGCGATGCGGGCTAGCGCGGAGCGATCGAGCTGGCCGTCAGGAAGCACGACACTGGGGCCGAAGTGCTGGACGATGTCGTTGTAGACCGGTTCGCCGGGCTGCATCATCTCGCGGGCGAGCTCGTCGGCGGAGAGGACGTAGGCGCCATGCTCGGCGAAGAGGCGCGCGGCGGTGGATTTGCCACTGCCGAGGCCGCCTGTGAGGCCGACGCGGAGCATGGTTATCGGCTCTCCGTGCCGATGCCGCGGCGAAGCTTCGCGGCTTTGACGGTGTTGTGCATCAGCATGGCGATGGTGAGGGCGCCGACGCCTCCGGGGACGGGCGTGTAGGCTGCCGAGAGGTCGAAGGCCGCAGGATCGATGTCGCCGACAATGATGGAGCCGCGCTTGGCGAGGGTGGCGGCGCGCTCGGCGTCGCCGGGGAAGAAGCGCTGAACGTCGGCGGGATCGGTGAGGCGGTTGATGCCAACGTCGATGAGCGTGGCGCCGGGCTTGACCATGTTGGCGCTGACGTAGCCGGGGCGACCGATGGCGGCGACGAGGATGTCGGCCTGGCGCGTGACGGAGGGAAGATCGCGCGTCTTGCTGTGGCAGACGGTGACGGTGGCGGACTCGTTGAGCAGCATCAGCGCGGCGGGCTTGCCGACGATGTCGGAGCGGCCGACGACGACGGCGTTCTGGCCGGCGACAGGAAGGCCGCTGCGCTTGAGGATCTCGATGATGCCGGCGGGGGTGCAGGGCTGGAGGCCGGGCTGACCGCTCTGCAGGCGGCCGGCATTGACAGGGTGGAAGCCGTCGACGTCCTTGTCGGGTGAGACGGCCTCGAGCAGGCGCTTGGTGTCGACGTGTTTGGGGAGCGGTAGCTGGATGAGGATGCCGTCGATGTCGTCGCGCGCGTTGAGCTTGGCGACGGTGGCGAGCATCTCGTCCGTGGTGACGGACTCGGGCGGAGTGATCATCTCGCTGAAGATGCCGAGCTCGCCGCAGGTCTTGACCTTGCTGCGAACGTAGATCTGCGAGGCGGGAACCTCGCCGACGAGGATGACGGCGAGGCCGGGGCGGATACCGCGTGCGGTGAGGTCGGCGACCTCGCGGGCGACCTCGGCCTTGATCTCGGAGGCGATGACGACTCCGTCGAGTACGTGGGGAAGAGTTTTCATGCTGGAACCATGGTATCGCGGGTGCCAGGAGCGGCGCTGCTGCGGCGTTGTGCCTCCAAATGTAATGACGCTGTCAAAGTTAGACAGAATTTTGACGATCCTGCGAAGGAACCTTTCACAATACCTTCTGCGTACCAACAGCAGGCGGCGCGATGTATCCTGCGATGCGGTGAGTGCGTCTAATAAGTAATTGAGTCGCGCGGCAGGTCTGGGTGCTGAGAGGGGCGCGGAGAGGAGAGGCGATGGAGACAGTAAGGCCAACCGGAGTCGAGAAGTTCTCAGAGGCGGAGCTTGCGAGCCTGCGTGAGGAGCTGCTGCACTCGAGCCTGGACTCATGGCAAGCCGCTGACGTCATCAGCCACTACCTGACGGTGCGCGGCTATGGAGTCTCGAACAAGGCGGCACGCACGACGGCGTCGCGGCTTGAGGTGGAGGGATACTCCGTCGAGCGCATGCAGGAGGAGTTCGAGAAGCTGGCGCAGGTGATGTAGTTCCTGCTGAAGTTTGCTCAGCGCAGGAAGTGATTGCGCTTCGCGGTGCATAATCAGAGACATGCCGTCGCTCTGGACTCCTACGACCTGGCCGCAGCGCCTCCAGGAACTTCTTGCTTCTCTCGGTGAACTGAAGGAGGCTCCGCTGCGCCGCGATGTGCGGTCGCTTGGGATGCTGCTGGGCGATGTGCTGAAGGAGCAGTCGGGCGAGGAGTTGTACAGCGCGGTGGAGGGGCTTCGCCGCACGGCGATTGCGCGTCGCGAGGCGGACGCCGCGGGCGATACGGCGACTGCGGCGGCGCATCTCGAGCAGTCGTTGGGCAGCGTGCATCAACAAGCTGATGACCTGACGCGTGCCTATCAGCTGGCGCGGGCGTTCAGCTTTTACTTTGAGCTGATCAACCTGGCGGAGACGAATCATCGCAAGCGGCGGCGGCGCTCGAGCCAGTTGAACGACGCTCCACCGCAGCGCGGCGATCTGCGGGGAACGCTGCGGCGCATGCGCGAGGCGGGCTTCGACGCGAAGCAGGTTGCGGAGCTGCTGGCGGAGATCGTGATAACGCCGGTGTTCACGGCGCACCCGACGGAGGTGGCGCGGCGTTCGGTGATGTTCAAGCGGCGGCGCATCTCGGACCTGTTGGAGAAGCTGGATCGCATTGCGGTTCCGGAAGTGGAGCTGGAATCGCTGGAGCATGAGGTGACCGGCGAGATTACGGCGCTGTGGCAGACCGACGACGTGCGCAGCGCGCGGCCTACGGTGCGCGACGAGATTCGCATGGCGCTCGATTACTACGAGGCGTCGCTTTTCGACACGCTGCCGGTGCTGTATGCGGAGGTGGCGGCAGCGCTCGAGGCGGAGTATCCGGGCGGCCATGCCGCGATGGCGGAGCTGCCGCAGTTGGTGCGCTTCGGGTCGTGGATCGGAGGCGATCGCGACGGCAATCCGTTTGTGACCGCGGAGACGACGCGCGATGCGCTGGCGATGGCGCAGGGGCTGCTGGTGGGCCACTATCGCCGGCGGCTGCAGTATGTGTTTGAGCAGCTGGGCAGCTCGACCCAGCAGGTTCCGGTGTCGCAGGAGCTCAAGGCGTTGCTGGATCGGTATCTCGCGCAGCTGCGGACGGCGGGGCAGACGGCGCTTGAGGAGCGCTTTCACTTCGAGTATCTGCGGCTGCTGATTGCGTGCATCATGATGCGGCTGGGCGCGACACCGCAGAGCTCGGTGCCGCTGCCTCCGAATCCTGCGCTGGCTCCGTATACGCGCGCTGCGGATCTGATTGCTGATCTGACGATGCTGCGGGGCAGCCTGATGGAGAACCGTGGCGAACGGCTGGCGGAGATGCTGATCGATCCGCTGCTGATCGAGGTGCGGACGTATGGGCTTCATCTGCAGACGCTGGATATTCGGCAGCATGCGCGGGTTCATGCGGCGGCTGTTGGGGAGATTGCCGGATGCGCGGAGCAGAGCGCGGACTCCGGATCGCTGCGGCTGCCTGCGGCGCTCTCGGCGCAGACTGCCGAGGTGCTGGATACGTTCCGGGCGATCGCAGAGCTGAAGAGGAAGTTTCCGGCGGAGGCGATTCAGCAGTACGTCATCAGCGGAGCGACGAGCGCGGAGGATGTGCTGAACGTGCTGTGGCTGGCGCGGCTGGGCGGCGTGTGCGTGGAGGCCAATGGCGATGACCCGGGACTGCAGCCGGTGCCGCTGTTCGAGTCGATCGAGGACTTGCAGAACGCTCCGGGCATCATGCGCAGGCTGTGGTCGAGCGAGGCGTATCAGCCGCTGCTGACGTCGTGGGGACATCGGCAGGAGATCATGCTGGGCTACTCAGACTCGAATAAAGACGGCGGCATGATTACGAGCACGTGGGAGATATGGACGGCGCATCGCGAGCTGCATCGCGTGGCGCGGGAGTGCGGCGTGACCCTGCGGCTCTTCCACGGCCGCGGCGGCACGGTGGGGCGCGGCGGCGGGCCGACGCATCGCGCTATCTTCGCGCAGCCGGTGGATAGCTTCTCGGGTGAGCTGCGGCTGACGGAGCAGGGCGAGGTGCTGAACTGGAAGTACTCGGACGTGGTGCTGGCGGAGCGGAATCTGGAGCTGATGATCGCGGCGTCGCTCGATGCGCTGGCGCGTCCCGATGCAGTGCTGCAGAAGGGGTGCGGTGGAACAGAGACGGGCGCGCCGCACCTGACGGGCGAGATCACGCCTGCATGGGAGGCCGCGATGGAGCGGCTCTCGGCGACGTCGTATGAGTTCTATCGGCGGCACATTATCGACGACCCGGAGACGTTTACGTACTTCGAGCAGGCGACTCCGGTGGCGGAGCTGGAGCATGCGCGCATCGGCTCGCGTCCGGCGAAGAGGACGGGCAAGAAGTCGATGGCGGACCTGCGGGCGATCCCGTGGGTCTTCGGATGGATGCAGTCGCGGCAGCTTGTGCCGGCGTGGTTCGGCGTGGGCCATGCCATCGAGGAGTTCGTGAAGGACAATCCAGACGGGCTGAAGCAGTTGCAGACGATGGCGAAGGAGTTTCCGCTCTTCGTCGACATCATTCGCAATGTGGAGATGGCGCTGGCGAAGTCGGACTTCGGAATCGCGAAGTTGTACGCGTCGCTGGTCGAGGACGAAGGGTTGCGCGAGCGTGTGTACTCGACGCTGAAGTATGAGTTCGATCTGACACAGAGGATGCTGCTTGCGGTGACGGGTCAGCAGAGGCTTTTGCAGACGAATCCGGTGCTGGAGCGCTCGATCCGGCTGCGCAATCCTTATGTCGATCCGATGAGCCTGATCCAGGTGGAGCTGATACGGCGTAAGCGTGCTGCGGGGAAGGGCGAGCCGGAGTCGGCGGAGCTGAGCCGGGCGATCTCGGCGACGATCAACGGCATCAGTGCGGGGCTGCGGAATACGGGCTGATCTTCCTGAACTTTGTTCTCGATTTCTGGAAACGTACGTTAGTCTCATCACCATGCGCGCACGTTCTGTTGCAGTCTTGTTTTCCTTATTTCTTTGCCTTAGGTCAGCGACCTCACAGACCACGGAAGCAGAGTTGAAGAACAGGCTGGTGGGTAAGCCGCTCTATCTTCGTGGCTTCTGGCGAGAGGATTCGCTGCATTTCGACTCCTACGGTCAGTTGATCGGGAAGTCTGGGCTTCTTTCGTTTACGCTCTGCGGCGCTGAAGTTGATAAAGTGCGTTTGGAACGCGATGGCCTTATTCTCGAAGGCAAGCGCGTCGGCGTGGAGTTCAAGGGCAAGGTTGCGAAGCGCGTTGTGCTGCAGGTTGGTGATCGACCGCCCTTCAGCGACGAGATGATGCACATAAAGATCGATCCGCCGGCGGATGGTGATTTCAGCCGTGCTGTCGACACGATTTTTGCGGACGATCTTCCCGACCTCGCTCCGGTGCTTCCGCAATATTGGCAGCGATTTGCTCGAGAGAATCTCTCATCAAATTCTCCCGCCTCTGCAACGCCCGTTTCATCATCGTCGGGAACGCAACCGCTCAGGAAAATTGGTGGCGGTATCAAGCCACCCACAATCGCGAAATCCAAGGAGCCGCAGTTCAGCCAGGCAGCGAGGAACCTGCGGTATTCGGGCAAAGTCCTGGTCAACCTTTGGGTAGGTGAAGACGGTAAACCGAGTCACCTTGCCGTGATCAGGCCAGCTGGATTGGGTTTGGACGAACAAGCGCTCTACGCGGTGCAGCAATATGTTTTCAATCCCGCCAAAGAGAACGACAAACCGGTGCTCGTTGAACTCAATATCGAAGTCGCCTTTGATGTCTACTGAAGTGCGTCACCGCGCTGCGCGGGAAGTGGATGGCGTCGCAGGTACCACTCGCCGGCGAGGTAGGTGGTGCCGAAGCCGATCCAGAAGGCGATGCCGAAGAACTGGTGCGGCTCGAGGTGGGTGAGGCGGGCGGTGGCGAAGAAGACTCCCATGACAGGGCGTGTGGTTGCGATGCCGAGGAGCACGGCGATGGCTCGGAGCATCCACTCGCGGTAGTGTGGGTTGTGTTTGAGGAAGAGCTGGAAGGCTCTTGCGAAGGAAAACAGAAACAGGCTGTCGAAGACCAGGATGGCGGAGAGTTCGGTTGCCCCGCCGACGGGGTTCGCTACGAGCGGGATGGCGGTGATGCCGACGACGAAGCCGAGGGCGAAGAGCGCCCAGGTGAGGCGGCGGTGAGCTGGCGGGTTGCTGCGCATTCGGGCGGAGAACCAGACGGGCAGCAGGAGGACGAGGGCCAGCGCCGGGATGATGTGGGCGAGGGTGAGGCCTTTGCGGGCGGCGAAGGTGGCGTCCAGATCGGCGAGCTGGCCGGCGCGCGCGGAGGCGCTGACCATCAGGAGAGCGACGATGCGGCGCAGTGCGGCGGCTGCCGCGATGAAGCAGAGGATGTAGAGGACGGGGCGGGTCCAGCTGGGGTGTTCGGTGTTGGTTGCCATCGCGAATCTCCCTGGGAGCCTCCGGTTCGAGCTTCGCTCGAAGGAACCCATGTCTCAGACGCGAGACATGGGGCACCCGATTCGTGGCCGCCCCATTGAGGCGGCCGTCAGAAGCCCTGGTCGGGGCGGAAGGCGGTCGCCTTGTTCTTGACGAAGGTTACGGCGATGGGCTTGCCTAAGTTCGCGTAGACGACGAGGCGGTTGCCGTAGTCGTTGGAGAGGCTTTTGGAGACCTGACCGAGGGCCATCTGGGTCTGGCGCTCGCTCATGCCGAGGATGACCTGGTGGTCGTCGATGGCCTTCCATATCTCGGGACCCCAGTGCTTGTAGAGGTCGTGCGGGTCGTCGTAGAAGAAGATTTCGTCCAGATAGAACGTGTACTGGCCGTCGTCCTGGTGGTAGCCGACGGGGACGCCGTAGAGCTTGTCGGGCGTCTGGGAGCCGGGGAGGGTGAAGAGCATGAGGACCTGGCGGTCGCCGGCGGGGACGCGGTGGGCGGCGGCGGCGGGGGCGACCTGCTCGGTGAAGCCTTTGACTTCGAGCTTCTGGGCTCCGAGGAGGGTTCCGGAGGTTTTGGAGTAGTCGACGTGCCTGGCTTGAGCGGGGTAGTAGTCCATCTGGCCGCCAGCGGAGACCCAGAGGGGCTGGCCGACGAGCTCCTTGGTGTCAGCCATCTTGTCCTGGCGCTTCTTTTTGAGGAAGACGAGGTCGTCGTCGGAGATCTTCTCGCGGACGGGCTGGGCGATGGGGGCCTCGGGGGCGTGGCGCTCGCGGTAGATCATTCCGACTCGAACACCGATGACAGTGAGGAACACGAGGGTACCGCCGAGGGCTGCCTTTTTACTGTTTTCCATGTCACTCCGTTGGGCTGGATTGTGGTCGCATCGACCCTAAATGATAGAGAGCAGTGGATTCAACCGGTATCTGCCCCTCCCCTGCTTTTTGCGCAAAGTATTCAAAATAGGTTATTTAGGTTGGTACTTGGCAGGAGAGTCTTGCAGGGGGAGAGGATGTCTTGCAAAGTATTGAAGTAAATAGGTTTGCTCGGAGATTTCTCGATTTCCCATCTATTTCTATTGTATCGAATGGAGGGTAATTAATCGGCAAATGTAAGTTATTGATCTGGTTTGGTTTGGTGGGTCTCGGGGCTTGACAAGGGTTTTTGTGGGGAGATCGCGATTTTTAGGTGGGCTTATGGTGTGACGGGTTTGAAGTTGAGGGTAGCGAGGTTCATCTGGCCTCCGGTGACGACGTGGATGGTGAGTAAGGAGCGGCCGGCCGGGAGTTGGAGTTTCACCAGGTTGGGGGCGAGGTTCCAATGGTGCCACTGGCGCCAGGCTACGGGGTCGGCCGCGTTGTAGGTGGTGGGGATCTTTAGCTCGCCGGACGCGGGGTGGCCGTTGACGTCGATGGAGATGGAGCCGCCGCGGTTGGAGGTGTAGAGGAGGTCGGCGGTGTAGGTTCCGGCGTGGTGGACGTCGACCGAGATGTTGAACCACTCGCCGGGTTCGGTCCAGCCTACGTAGAGTTGATTGGCGGGTGGGAGGACGATGGTCCAGGGGTTGTCGTCGGTGCGGTCGGGGGAGTTGTTGAACTTGGTGTAGGAGATGTCGACGGCCTCGTGCATGCGGAACTCGTGGAGGTAGGAGCCGTCGGCGGGGTTGAGCTCGCCGGAGCCGTGATTGACGGGGTCGGTGTCGTGGTAGGCGACGCCTTCTCCGCCTTTGTCGTAGAAGGCGCACTCGACCACGCCGGGGATGGTTTGGGGGACACGTTGCTTGTCGTCCAGGTAGGGCGCGCCCTTGTAGGTCTTTGGAATGTTGGATTGGGGAACGCTCGACTGGGCGAAGACGGTGGCGCAGAGGGATGCAGCGACAAGGACTGCAGGGATGATTTTTTGCACGTTGAGGGCCTCGTGTTGAACGGTAGAAGGTCCGCGGGCCGCTTAGTTTGAGGCGGCGGGCGAGCTGGATTGTTTTGCAGGGACGGTGGCGGTGATGCCGGTCATATCGCCGCGCAGGATGAGGGGCATGTCGACGTTGCCGTAAGTTTCGAGGACTCGTTCCTTTTCGCGGGCAGGGAAGCCTGGGGGTGGGGGCATCATGCCGGGCTGAGGCGCGTCGGGCTCCCAGGTTACGTCGCGGGCGTTGGTGACGCGGAGGGTGTAGTCGCCTTCGGGGACGAACTCGAAGTGGAAGAGGCCGTCTTCGCGGTCGATGTTGGAGTGGGCGAGGGATTTTTTGTCAGGGCCGTAGATGAGCTCTAAGTTGGCGGCGTTGACGAAGTGTCCGCTGGGGCCGGCGGCGACACGACCGGTGAGGTTGCGCAGCTTGCTGATGGGGAGGGTCATGTTCTGGCCTGTCCGCTCGTCGTCGCCGCGGAGGGTGAAGCTGGTGGCCTGGTCGATGTGGGGCGTACCGTCGCCGTAGAAGGAGAGGAAGAACTTTATGTTTCGCATGACCATTTCATTCTTGTGACCGGCGGCGTCGCCTGTTACGGCGGTTCTCTCGTTCTCAAGGCTGAGATCGGCGCGCAGAAGGTAGACGTCCGGCAGCAGGGAGGCGATGCGGAAGTAGCCACGATCGTTGGTGGTGGAGCCGGTGCGGCGTGGTCCGGCGCCGGGACCGCTGAGAGGCACCCATTTGCCGCTCTCGTCCTTGTGGAGGAGGGTGACGTTGACGTTGCTGGCCGGGGTCTCGTCGTCGTAGGAGATGGTTCCGCTGACGGCGGCTCCGCGCTGGAGTTGGACGTCGGCGTGGGCGGTGGAGTCCTGTTCGACGTTGACCTTGGGAAGGGCCTGCTCGATGAGGTTGCGGATCTGGTCGGTGGGCTCGTCGAGCTGCTTCTTTGTGAATATGGTGACGGGGTTGATATAGCCGTCCTTGCGAACGATGACGTAGTAGGTGCCGGGCGCGACGTGGGTGAGGGTGTAGCCGCCGTCGAGGGTGGTGTCGACGGCGGTGGTGATGGAGGTGGTGGGGGCTGCAGGCTTGGAGGGCCCCGCGTTGAGGCCGGCTTTGTCGAGTTTGGTTTTGGCGGGGTCGGTGACGGGCATGAGGGAGACGCTGGCGAAGCGGGCGGGACGGCCGGTGTCGCCGCAGAAGACGCGGCCGGTGACGATGCCGTTGGGCTCGGGTGCAGGAGTAGTGGGGACGGTCTGCTCAGGGCAGGCGCCGGCGAGGACGAGCATCCAGAGTGCGAGTGTGGCGCGCAAGTCTTGTTCCTTGTCGGAGGAGCTTCAGAGAAATTGGACGCTAGAGGTTGAGGTCCGTCAATCGATTTGTTTCCGCGAGCATCGTGGTCGCTTCGTCCTTCGGACTTCGCTCCGGCCTTCGGCAGAGCGGAAGCGCCTTTCGGCGCGGCGTTTGATGCCCGGGCTGAAGCCCGCGCCTACCTTAGAGGCAAAGGCAAAGGCAAAGTCAAAGCAAGAGCAAAAGCAAAGCAAGAGCAAAAGCAAAGCAAGAGCAAAAGCAAAGCAAGAGCAAAGCAAGAGCAAAAGCGATGGGAGGAATCAGTCGATGGGTTCGGCGGTGGCTAGCTCGCGTTCGGCATTTTGGAGGGATTCGGTGGTGAGGGCGTCGGCGCGGCGGAGCTGGGGGAAGAGGGTAGCGGCGGCGGTGGTGACGGCGAGGGAGCCGATGCCTCCGATGACGACGGCTCGGACGGCTCCCCACCAATGGGCGGTGAGGCCGGATTCGAACTCGCCGAACTCGTTGGAGGCTCCGACGAAGAGCCAGTTGACGGCGGAGACGCGGCCGCGCATCTCGGGCGGGGTGGCGAGCTGGAGGATGGAGGAGCGGACGACGACGGAGACCATGTCGCTGGCTCCGGTGACGAGGAGGGCGGCCAGCGAGAGGTAGAGGTTGCGGGAGAGGCCAAAGACGATGGTTGCGGCTCCGAAAATGGCGACGCAGGTGAGCATGGTGGCTCCGGCGCGCCGCTTGATGGGGCGGGTGACGAGGAGGAGCGAGATGATGAGGGCTCCGACGGAGGGCATGGCGCGGAGGAGGCCGAGGCCGCGGGGGCCGGCGTGGAGGATGTCGGTGGCGAAGATGGGGAGCAGGGCGGTGGCTCCGCCGAGCATGACGGCGAAGAGGTCGAGGGAGATGGAGCCGAGGAGGATGCGGGTGCGGAAGACGTACTCCAGGCCGGCGAGGACGGTGCGGGCGGAGAAGGCGGTGGCTTTGCGCTCGACGGGTGCGGGACGGATCATGCTGACGAGGAGGATGAAGCAGGAGAGCATCGCGAGGGTGAGGAGATAGACGATGGGTGCTCCCTGCCAGGGGGCGAGGATGCCGGTGAGGGGGAGGGTGAAGAGGAGGCCTCCGATGGCGGGGCCGGACATGTTGGCGATCTGGTAGATGGTGGCTCCCCAGGTGACGGCGTTGACGAAGTGGTCTTTGGGGACGAGGGAGGGGAGGAGGGCGCTGGCGGCGGGTCCTGAGAAGGCTCGGCCGAGGCCGATGCCGACGAGCACGGCGTAGATGGGCCAGACTCGGCCGTTGGCGAAGGTCCAGGGGGTGAGGGAAAGCCAGAGGAGGGCGGCGGTGCAGACGGCCTGGAGGGTGTAGCAGGCGAGGATGATGCGGCGGCGGTCGTAGCGGTCGGCGGCGTGGCCGGCGGCGAGCATGCAGAGGAGGCCGGGGAGGAAGAGGGCGAGGCCGGTGAGTCCTAGCTTGAGGGCGGAGTGGGTGATCTGGTAGACCTGCCAGGCTACGGCGACCGACTGGGCTTCGGCTCCGACGATGACCATGAGGCGGGCGGACTGGTAGAGGCGGAAGTTGCGGGAACGGAAGGCGTCGCCCGCTCGGGAGGGGGTTCGACTGGCGGGGTCAGCCATGTAGTTATGGTTGCATACTTTGGGGGGCTTACGGGGCTTCACGAAGGGAAGGCTACCCCAGGGGCTGAAGCCCCTGTTCGTATTGGAGGGCTGAGAGGGCCAAGCCTGAAGGCTTGGCGTCCCTAGAGGCAAAGGCGGATCGCGCTTTTGCGCGATTGGCCCACATCTCAGAATCGAGATGTGGGCCAATCGAGTTCTTGCTACTTTTTCTTGAGGAGGGCGAGGACCTCTTCGGCGTGGCCTTCGGGTTTCACTTCCTCGAAGGTGTGGATGAGGCGCTGGTCGGGACCGATGAGGTAGGTGGTGCGCTTGACGCCTTTGACGAGCTTGCCGTACATGTTCTTGGGCTTGATGAGGTCGTAGCGGTTGATGAGGGTCATCTCGTCGTCGGCGAGTAGGTCGTAGGGGAGGTCGAACTTGTCTCTGAATTTTTTCTGCGCGGCTACGGTGTCGCGGGAGATGCCGAGGACGACGATGCCTTCTTTTTTGAATTTGGTGAAGGCGTCGCGGAAGCCGCAGGACTCAATGGTGCAGCCGGGGGTGTCGGCGCGGGGGTAGAAGAAGAGGACTACGGGCGAGCCCTTGAAGTCGGAGAGGGAGATGTCTTTGTTGTCCTGGTTTTTCAGGGTGAAGTCTTCTACGATGTCGCCGGTTTGCATGGGGGTGTGTCCTCCTGCGAACGTTGCAAGTGTGGTCCGTTCGTCGCCATTGTCTAAAATACCAGCATTCGAAAGCTGTACTTTTGTGCGAGTGGGTGGAGAGACCGTTGCGTCTGCTATCTTTGCTGGCCGTTTTCCTCGTGCTGGAGAGCTCCGGGTGGGCGCAGGCTCCGGGAGCGGTGACCGGGCATCTGTACTGCGAGGACACGCATACGCCATGCCGGTTCGTTTCCGTGACGATCCAGGCTGTGCCTTCGAAGACCGCCGGCAAGCCGCCGGCGCGCGACAAGAGCCAGAGCTACTCCGCGATGACGGATATGGAGGGAGCCTACCAGATCAACGACGTCGCGCCGGGAGAGTACTACATTCTCGCGCATGTGGCAGGCTACATCACGCCGTATGACATCGTGGTGAACGAGTCGAAGGAGACGCCGGCGGCGGATTCGCCGATGCTGGAGTACGCGCTCAACAAGGTGACGGTGGATGAGGGGCAAACGGTGGTGTCGAACCTGACGATGAGCCGGGGCGCGGCGATCGAAGGCGTGGTTCGGTATGAGGATGGTGCGCCGGCGATCAACGTCACGGTGCATCTGCTGCGAAGGATTTCAGAAGGAAGGTGGAAGGAGTACCTGAACAGCTCAGGCAACGGGCCGCTGGCACCGCTGGGATTGGGTGACCGATTTACCGATGATAGAGGCAGATTTTATTTTCCTGGTCTGCCTCCCGGGGTTTACACGGTGGAGGCCAGTTTGCGGGAGTACGCACTTCTGCCGAGAGGTATTACAGGAAAGCAGTCGCTTGATGTGAGGGTTACGAAGGGCGATGCGCTGAAGGTCTATTTCGGCAATAAGTGCTGGGAGCGCGAGGCGGTGCCGATGGAGCTGCGTGACGGTGAGGTTCGCTCCGGGGCGGATATCGAGATCCCGTCGAGCAAGCTGCATGCGCTTCGGGGAACGGTGACGGCACGGACGGATGGCAGTTTGATCCGGCATGGGAGAGTGAGACTCCTGGATCCGAACGACAAGGTGGTCCTACGGGAGACGGAGACTGGGGAGGACGGGATGTTTGTCTTCCACTACGTCGTGGGAGGTAGTTATCTGATCGAGATCACGGCTACGGCACAGAAGGGAGCGACGACATACGAGCCGATGAC
The DNA here is from genome assembly GCF_000745965.1 of Edaphobacter aggregans DSM 19364. GTDB lineage: Bacteria > Acidobacteriota > Terriglobia > Terriglobales > Acidobacteriaceae > Edaphobacter > Edaphobacter aggregans. The sequence goes on from NZ_JQKI01000019.1 coordinate 36,389, forward strand.
CTCGCCGCTGATGGTGGAGCGGGATGAGAGTGGGCTTACGTATGCCGTGTCAGCATCTCGTGAACACTGACACGAGATGCTATTGAGCACTGGCTCCGATCGTCGCGAAAGTTCTTGGACTAGGTCGCCGGGGTTCATGTGGTTTCCTTGCGGTGTTTGAACTGCAGTTTATCGCTGACACCAAGTTCACGAAAAATCGGACTTTTCCGGACTCGAATCATCGATGATTTTGCCTCGCTATGGATGAGGCGAAGGGCAGTTCAGCATGAAGCCAATCTTAGCTTGCTCGTGACGGACATCCGAGGATGGAGGAAACTGCCACTTAGAAATTGCCTCGGTGACGGAATTCCTAAACATTTCGGGTCCGCTGTTGTAAGAGACTTTCTCCACTTTTCCAGTAGGCGAGAGGTCAAATGAAACGTTGACCTCTCCCTCAACGTGAGCTGCTCTGGCGATCGGAGGGTATTGCGGCACCTCTGCGGAGACTGGAGGAACAGGTGTCGCACTGAGTAGATGAACTGGTGGCAAGCGGGAAGCCTCCTGAGATTCGCGATAGAGTTCAGACAGCTTTTTGTTGGAATCGAAAAGGCCGTCGTACTCGCCGTTCTTGAGTGCTGTAAGCATTGCTGCGTCTAAGGCGATGGACGATTCTGGCTTAGGAGCGCCGAGTGAAAATGCTGGTTTGTCCATAACGCCTGGACTCAATTTGTCGTCAAGCTGACTGAGCACCGCCATAGTCCATGAGGTGTTGGGAGGTGTATTTGGCGAGCGATCAAACAGATCTTTATCAAGGATGGCCATACGAATCCGTCGCTCGGCACCCTTGCAGCTCACGTTCAGTGTAACGTTCACTCCACTGAAGACTAAGCAGTGCTTGCAACGTTTTCGTTCTTGTCGGAGAGCCTTCTCCGGAATCCCGCATGGATTTTTCCCAAGCAGAAGTTCTTTTAGCGATTTATGTATGGTTGTCGCTTCAGTTTCAACAGACGGCGGCTGAACGCATGCATTCCCCGCAGGAGTAACAATCATCCGTTTGACTTCGGTGTCAGCTCCCTGGTCTTCGAGCGACAAAACCTCGTAGAAATCGAATGGCGGCCCAAAATCGAAGAAAGTGAGCCGTGCAAATAGGAGCTGTTTGGGGAAATCGGCTTGATTTCCCTGAGCCATACCTAGGCCAGAAGTCAGAAAAACGATAAAGACAAAAGCAACTACCTTTTGCATCATCGTCGAGGTATATGCAAGGAACAAGCCCTGCTATCTAAACCCGAAAGCAACGCCTCAGTTAAGTAATGCAAGAGTTTTTTCGAGCGACGCTGAGTCCTCGACGTTGAGGGTGGGGATGGTGGAGTCTTTGCCGAGGATCTGGCGGTTGAGGCCGGAGAGGACTTTGCCGGGGCCTACTTCGATGAAGTGGGTGGGGCTTTGGGCGGCGAGTAGCTGGATGCACTCGACCCAGCGGACGGAGCCAGTGACCTGGCGGATGAGGCAGTCGCGGGCGTCTTCGGAGCGGGTGACGAGGCGGGCGTCTACGTTGGCGGCGATGGGGCGGGCGGGGTTGGTGAAGGCGAGGACGGCGAGGTCCTTGGCGAGGGCGTCCTGCGCGGGCTGCATGAGGGCGCAGTGGAAGGGGGCGCTCACGGGGAGCATGACGGTGCGTTTTGCTCCGGCCTGTTTGCAGAGGTCGGCGGCGAGGTGGACGGCGCCCTCGGAGCCGGAGATGACGGTCTGGTCGGGGGAGTTGAGGTTGGCGGGGGAGACGACGGCGCATTTGGGGTCGAAGAACTTGGCGTCGGAGGTGGTGGGGAGCGGGGTGAGCAGGTCGCAGGCCTGGCCGCAGATCTCGGCGATGAGATTGGCGGGGAGGCCGAGGATGGCGGCCATGGCTCCCTTACCGGCGGGGACGGCCTGCTGCATGTAGCGGCCGCGGTCGCGGACGGTGCGGACGGCATCGGCGAAGTTGAGGGTTCCGGCGGCGACGTAGGCGGAGTACTCGCCGAGGGAGTGGCCGGCGGCGAAGGCGGGGAAGATGCCTTTTTCAGCGAGCACGCGGGAGGCGGCGACGGAGACGGTGAGGATGGCGGGCTGGGTGTGCTCGGTCAGCTTGAGCTGGTCCTCGGGACCCTCGAAGATGAGTTTGGAGAGGGGGAAGCCGAGGGCGGCGTCGGCCTCGAAGAAGATGAGGCGGGCGACGGGGTGGTTGTCGTAGAGGTCGCGGCCCATGCCTACGGTCTGCGAGCCCTGGCCGGGGAAGAGGAAGACTGGTTTCATGTCGCTGACTATCGTAAATGAAATGGGAGAGCGGGCCGGGCGGTGGGGGCTCAGGGCTAGGGGCTAGGGGCGCTGTCCTCGCGCCGACCAGAGGATGGGCGAGGGCATCATGAAGGCGGGATCATCGAGAGCTGCGAGGTCCTGCTCGAACTGCTGCGCGGTGATGTAGCCGAAGTGAATCATGTCTTCGCCGAGCTGCTGGTAGTTTGCGCGGAGGATTGCGACGCCGGGAGATCCGGCGGACCAGACGGATGTCATGCCCTCTGCGGCGACGTGGACGAGGCCGAGCGCACGCAGATGGGCGAAGAGGCGGCGGCCGAAGCGGTGATCGACGCCGCGCTGCTCCATGACGCGAAGCATGCCGTCGAAGGTGCTGGAGCGAACCTCTCCGGGAAACGAGGCTGGGTCGGGAGCGAGGGAGATGTCGATCTCTTCGTCGATGAGCCAGCCGCCGGGACGGAGAGCGGTGGCCATGCGGGCGAGCGCGGCGGCGCGGTCGGGGATGTGGGTGAGGACGAGACGGGCGTGCACGAGATCGAAGGCGGCCTCGGGCAGGGGGTCGGTGACGATGTTGTGGCGCAGCACCTGAGTGTTCGGGAGATCGAGGGATTCAAGGAAGCGGGGGTCGATATCAGTGATGAGGAGACGGCCGGAGGGGGCGATGCGGGCGGCGAGCCAGGATGCGACGGAGCCGCCGCCTGCGCCTACTTCAAGACAGTGCCAGCCGGGCGCGACGCCGACGTCTTCGAGGTGACGGATGGTTGCCGGGTCGAAGGCTTCGGCGAGGGCCTGGAAGCGTGAGGATGCCTCTTTGGCGGCGTTGTCGAGAGCGTAGGACAAGTCTGCGAGGGGTTGGTTGCTACGTTCCGGAGAGTGTTCCATACGTCCCTCCCGATCATGAAGACTCATGGCCTGTAAGGACAAACCACAGATCCTTCGACTGCGTTGACGCTACGCGTCAAACTCCGCTCAGGATGACACATCTTGGTAACACGCAGATTGTTGTCAGACCGTAGAGCTGAGGCCAGGGGGTGGCGTGTTTGTACATCCGGTGACTTGGGCTTGCGCTGCACCTCGCTCTGATTGACGCTGTTGTTTTGACGGGCCTATGATGCCAGTCCTCGGCCACAGGGACCCGTTTTTTTAGAGTGAGGTGCGGATATGAGACGACTATTCGTCCGTGTGGTGCTGTCGGCAGTTCTGGCCGGCTTCACGGCTTCGGCGCTGGCCCAGGAGACGCCGAAGCCTGCTCTGGAACTGAAGAAACTTGACTCCTTCGTTGGGAGCTGGAAGGTGGAGGGAGAGATGAAACCGGGTCCGATGGGACCGGGAGGCAAGATCTCGGGAAGCGACACGTGGGGATGGATGGCGGGCAACTTCTTCCTGGTGAACCACTCGAAGTTTGAGGCTGCAGGGATGGGCGCGGGGTCGGCTACGGCCTTCATGGGCTACGACACGGACAAGAAGGTGTACACGTATGACGAGTTCAACAGCATGGGTGAGACCGTCCACTCGACGGGCACGGTTGAGGGTGATACATGGACATGGCTTGGCGACACGAAGATGGGCCCGCAGAGGATGAAGGGACGTTTCACGGTGGTGATCCAGTCGCCGACGTCGCATAGCTTCAAGTTCGAGGTGTCGCAGGATGGAAGCACGTGGAGCACGGTGATGGAGGGGAAGGCGACGAAGGTAAAGTGAGGAAAGGGCTTAGTTCTGTGGCGTGTTTTGCATATGGATTGGCGTGTTTTGACTATCAGGCAGCTCCACCGGAGGTCTAGAGTAGAGCCCATGCCGAACGCGAAAGCTTACTCCGCTGCCAGTCCTACATCGCCGCTTGCTTCTTCTACGATCGCGCGGCGCGATCCAACCCCCGAGGATGTGCAGATCGAGATTCTGTACTGCGGCATCTGTCATTCGGACCTGCATCAGGTGCGGAACGAGTGGAAGGAGGTGTTTGCGACGGTGTATCCCTGCGTGCCGGGTCACGAGATTGTGGGCCGGGTAACGAAGGTGGGCTCGAAGGTGACGAAGTTCAAGGTGGGCGACCTTGCGGCTGTGGGCTGCCTGGTGGACTCCGACGGCACCTGTCCGGATTGCAAGGAGGGCCTGGAGCAGTTCTGCCCGAACTTCACGCTGACGTACAACGCTCCGGACAAGCATCTGGGTGGCGTGACGTATGGGGGCTACTCGGAGAGCATTGTCGTTCGCGAGAAGTTTGTGCTGAAGGTTCCGGGCAACCTGAACCTGGCGGGCGTGGCTCCGCTGCTCTGCGCGGGGATTACGACGTACTCGCCGCTCAGGCACTGGGGAGTGGGGCCGGGCAAGAAGGTGGGGATCGTCGGACTGGGCGGATTGGGGCACATGGGCGTGAAGCTTGCCCATGCGATGGGAGCGCACGTGGTGGTGTTTACGACTTCGCCGAACAAGAAGGACGATGCGCTGCGGCTGTGTGCGAATGAGGTCGTGATTTCGAAGAACGCGGATGAGATGAAGAAGCATATCGGAAGCTTCGACTTCATCCTGGATGCGGTTTCGGCGGACCACGACATCAATGCGTATCTGCAGCTGCTGAAGCGCGATGGCAACCTGACGCTGGTGGGGGCTCCGGAGAAGCCGGTGCAGGTGGCGGCGTTCAACCTGCTGTTCGGGCGCAAGAGCCTTTCGGGCTCGCCGATCGGCGGGCTGAAGGAGACGCAGGAGATGCTGGACTTCTGTGGTGAGAAGGGGATCACGTCGGACATCGAGCTGATTCCGATCCAGAAGGTGAACGAGGCGTATGAGCGGCTGCTGAAGAGCGACGTGAAGTACCGGTTCGTGATCGACATGGCCAGCCTGAAGGCCGAGGCGTAAGAAAGGTCGAGACCTCGGCGGCAGGAGCCGCATCTGGATAGATGGGACTTGCGGCACGGCTTCGGGCCGTGCCGCAAGAGTTTTGTATGGGGATGTCACGAGCGATGAGTAAGCACTTCCGGGTTCCGAATCGGATTATTGCGAAGCTGAAGGAGTCCGGGGTTCGCGTGCCGGAGGTGCTGCGGCGTGCCGGTCTGCCGGCAGGGCTGTTCGACCAGACGAAGGTGCTGGTGACGACCGAGGAGCTGTTTGCGCTGTGGCGGGGGATCGGCGAGGTGAGCCGGGATCCGGCGATCGGCCTGTTGTTGGGCACGGAGAGCAGGCCGGAGAAGTACGATCCGGTGGGGCTGGCGGCGCTCTCGGCGGAGAGCTTCGGCGAGGCGGTGCGGCAGGTGGGACGGTATAAGGAGACGACGTGTCCGGAGGAGATTCTGACGGAGACGAGCGACGGGGAGTGGAGCATACAGTTCCGATGGCTGCTGGCGGAGGAGCCGGAGCCGGAGATTCTGGTGGATTTCTGCTTTGCGTGGGTGCTTTCGCTGGCGCGGCATGGCACGGGGGAGCGGATCTCGCCGGTGCGGGTGGAGGTGGTGCAGCGGCGGGCAAACGCGAAGGTGCTGGAGAGGCACTTTGGCTGCGAGGTGGTGATGGGGGCGAGCCGGAATGCGCTGGTGTTTCGCGCGGAGGACGTGGAGCGGAGGTTTGTGACGCGCAATGCGGATCTGCTGGCGATGCTGGCTCCGCAGCTGGATGAGGAGCTGAAGCGGCAGAGGGGGCAGGAGAGCTTTCCGGAGCAGGTGCGGGCGGCGATTCAGCGCAGGCTGACGGGGCGAAGGCCGAAGATGCTGGAGGTGGCTCGCGAGCTAAGGATGAGCGCGCGGACGTTGCAGCGGCGGCTGCAGGAGAGCGGGAGGAGCTTTCAGCAGATGCTGGAGGAGGCTCGGCATGAGCTGGCGCGGCACTATCTGGCGTACTCGCCGCTGGAGCTGAACGAGACGGCTTATCTGTTGGGGTATGAAGACTCGAGCTCGTTTGTGAGGGCGTTTCGCGGGTGGGAGGGGGTTCCTCCGGCGCATTGGCGGGAGGCTCGGCGGGAGCGGATGGCTTCGTAAGTCGAGCAGGGTCTTCGTTCTCAATTAAGAGAGGCGTGCCCCAGGGGCTGAAAGCCTCCCTTTTTTTGCCTGCATGAGCGGGCCAAGCCTGAAGGCTTGGCGTACCCCGAGGCGGTTCGAGCTTCGCTCGAATGAACCCACATCTCAAAATCGAGATGTGGGGCACCCGGCCGCGATTTGGCGCGGCCGCAAAATGCGGGTCCTTCGACTCCGCTGCGCTTCGCTCACGATGACAGATTTTGTTCAGCCCCGCTGCGCTTCGCTCGGGATGACAGATTTTTTTGCGGGTCGAGGGGATGCAGATCAGTCGCCGGCGATTGTATGTGAATCTTTGCAGGGGGCTTCGTAGAAGACGATGCGGTCGCGGCCCTGGGCTTTGGCCTGGTAGAGGGCTTCGTCGGCGCGGCGGACGAGGTCTTCGACGTCGGCGATGGTGGGGTTGAGCCATGCGGCACCGAAGCTGGAGGTGAGGCGGACGGTGCGGTCTTCGAGGAGGAAGGGTTTGGTGGAGATGGCTCGGAGGAGCTGCTCGAGACGGTTGTGGGGGTCCTGCTCGGGGAGGCCGGGGAGGACGATGAGGAACTCTTCGCCGCCGTAGCGGCCGAGGAAGTCGTAGGGGCGGATGTTGTCGAGCATGCGGGTGGCGGCTTCGCGGAGGATGGCGTCGCCGGCGAGGTGGCCGTAGGTGTCGTTGATCTGCTTGAAGTGGTCGATGTCGGCGAGGACGAGGGCGAGTGGTTTGCCTTCGCGGTGGGCGCGGTCCATCTCGCGGATGAGGATGTCGAGGATGGCGGGCCGGTTCCAGAGGCCGGTGAGGGCGTCGCGCGTGGCCTGCCGGCGGAGGGCCTCGCGGGCGGCGACGAGCTCGGCCTTTTCGGCCTCGAGTTCGCGGGTTCGCTGGGCAACGAGTTGACGCAGCAGGCGCTGCCGGCGGATGAGGCGGCGCTCGCGCCAGTTCCAGAGGAGGATGGAGCCGAGGAAGGAGAGGATTGCGAGCAGAAGGTAGAAGGGACGGGTGCGCCACCAGGGCGGGCGGATGGTGAAGGTGAAGGAGACAACGGGTGATTGCTTCTGCTGGTCGGGGTCTATGGCCTGGAGCTCGAAGCGGTAGTCGCCGGGGGGAACGGCGGAGTAGTGGAGGGAGCGGGAGGCGGTCTCGCCCCAGGAGGACTCCAGGCCGGTGAGGCGGTAGCGGTAGCGGATGGCGCCCTCGCGGTCGAGGTTGAGCGAGGTGAAGGAGAGGTCGAGCCCGTCGTCGTGCCAGCGCGTGAGGGTGGTGGACGTGAGGGAGAGGGCGCGGTCGCCGAGAGTGGCGGAGGTGATGCGGAGATCGAGGGGGGCGGTGGAGAAGAGCTGCTCGGGGTGGAGGAGGTGGACAGCTGCGCCGTTGACTCCGATCCAGACGGAGCCGTCGCGGTCGGCGAGGAAGGCGCCCTCGTCGGTGTCGTTGGAGAGGATGCCGTCGCGGCGGGTGAGCAGGCGCCAGTGTTTGCCGTCGTAGACGTTGATACCGACGTCGGTTCCAACCCAGAGCCAGCCGCGGGCGTCGAGGCGAACGATCTGCGCGTTGGTGGAGACGAGGTCGGGAGTGGTGACGGAGTCGAGGATGGTGGCGCGGTCGCCTTCGACACGGAGATGAAGCAGGGACTGGAGGCCGCCGCCGATCCAGAGGGTGTCGTCGGAGGCGGCGGCGATGTTGCGCATCTGGCCGCGGATGGCGGCGGGGTCGAGGGCGATCTCGGTGAAGCGATTGGTGGCGTTGGAGAGGCGGTAGAGGTGGTTGTCGGCGAGGAACCAGAGGTCGTGGCTGCGGGGGGATTCGGCGGCGTCGGCGAAGGCGTCGGACGAGATGATGGGGTCGGTGAGCTTTTCGATGGAGGGGGAGTCGGGGGTGCGGATGACGTCGAGGCCCTCGCGGGAGAGGATCCAGATGCGGTGCCGGGAGTCGGTGAAGGAGCGGGCGATGTCGGGGAGTTGGGCTCGGAAGGTGATGCGCTCGACGGCAGGGTCGGTGCGGTGCCGTGGAGGATAGGGGTGGCCTCGAAGGCTCGGGGGGCGGCGATGCGGCGGGTGGCTTCGTCGAGCTGCGAGACCTGGAACTGGTCGGCGATCCAGATGCGGTTGCGGGAGTCGCGGAAGATGGGCCAGACGACGTCGTCGCGGAGGCCCTCGTTGACAGTCCAGTTGGCGACCTGGTCGTAGCCGAGCCAGCGGTAGACGCCGTGGCCGCGGGTGGAGAACCAAGGGGTGCCGCGATGATCGAAGAGGATGGTGCTGACGTCCTTGAAGTCGATGCCGTTGGAGGCGTCGAAGACGAGCCAGGAGGAGCCCTCCCAGCGGGCGATGCCTCGGTTGGTCTGGGTGAGGATGCGGCCCTGGGGGTCTTCGGCGAAGGCGAGCAGGCCGGAGCCGCTGTAGGGGGTGAGGTCGTCCTGGGATGCGTCGGGGGAGTGGATGTTGCGGTCGCGGAAGGAGGAGTCGCCGCGCGCGAGGGTGCGGATGTTCTGTGCGCTGCGCGTCCAGAGGGTGCCGCGCGAGTCTTCGAAGAGGTGAATCCAGGGCTCGGCGGGGAGGTTCTGGCGGACGGAGAAGATCTCGACCTGCGATGGCTGGCGGAGTGGCTCGCGGATGCGGCAGATGGACTGGTCGCAACCGAGCAGAGGGAGGGGTCCGAGCTGGGGTTGGGGGAGACGAAGATGCTGTGGAGCTGGGCGAGTTCGGGGTGGGCGGCGAGCTGCGAGGCGCTGAAGAAGGGAGTGGCGGTCCATTCCAGCTGGCCGTTGCGGGTTCCGGTCTGGATGCCGGTTTGGCGGAGGAGCATGAGCGAGCCGCGCGCGAGGAAGAGGAGGTGGCCGGGGTCGAGCGAGGCGATGCGCTGGCCGACACCGAACTGCATGGGGTCCTGGCCGGTGGGAGCGGCGGTGAAGCCGGTTCCGTTGAAGAAGTAGAGGTGATCGTTGGTAACGACCCAGATGCGGCCGCAGGCGTCCTGGTAGAGCTGGAGGACGAGCGATTCGCCGAGTCCGTCCTGGGGTCCGAAACGGTGGAAGGCGGAGCCGTCGTAGCGGAAGAGGCCGTTTTCGGTGGCGAGCCAGAGGAGACCGGCGTTGTCTTCGACGAGGGAGAAGACGTCGAGGTTGCGGAGGCCTTCGTCCTGGCCGTAGTGCTGGAAGGTGAACTGCTGGGCGGGGACGGAGGCGGATGCAACGGTGAGTGCGAGCAGGGAGGCTGCGAGGTTCGTGAGGAGGCGCCTGCCGGGTGAGGACAGGGACGGCGACCAACTTCCTGGCTTGCGTACAGGCTGGCTGCTCAACGGAGATCACCCGCACATTGCCTCGATGACACGAACTCCGCGACGGACGGCGAGGTCCGGCGGCATGGCTTGGAGGCTTTGGTGTTTCTTTAAGTTAGACGAAGCGTGCGGGGTTGCGGGTAGGGGGCTAACTCATCGTGAGCCAAAGGTTAACCCGGGAGGTACGCGTTTCCCGAGGGGGCGTGGCAGGCGATGGAGGCGATGTTTTCGTGGTTGACGACGAGCTCGCGGCCTGCGGCGGCGTGGAAGCGGAAGAAGCCGAGTGAGGTGAGCTGGCCCGGGAGGAGCCAGTCGTGGGGCTCCATGATGATGAGGGGGAACTGATTGATGGTCGCGCAATCGCCGTCGAAGAGGTTCTTTTCGGCGCCCTCGATGTCGAGCTTGAGGAGGAAGGGGACGTAGGCGGTGGAGGGCTTGGCGGCGAGAAGCGTGGAGAGGGAGACCATGGAGAGCTCGGCCCCAGGGCCGGCGGGAATGGTGCGATAGGCGAGGCTGCCTTCGCCCGGGTCGGAGAGATAGGCGAAGCCGTCCTCGGCGGCGATTCCGGCCTGGCGCAGGTCTGCGTCGAGCCGGGCACAGTTCTGACGGAGAAGGTCGAAGTTGTCCGGCGCGGGTTCGATGGCGAGGATATGGGCGTCGGGATAACGTGTATTGAACCAGAGAACGCTGGCTCCGATGTTGGAGCCGCAGTCGACGATGAGCGGCTTGCGTCCGGAGGAGAGGATCCGCTGGTAGAGGTCGTTGAGGAAGGCTCCGTGGGCTCCGTTGGGGAGGTCGTACTGGCCGTCGACGAAGCACTGGCGGATGGCGGTGTAGTCGGCGAAGGTGCGGCGATGGAGGATGGCGACGGTCTTGCTGGCGCACGTGAGGCGGGAGAGCTGCAGATTAGGGGGAACGCCGGGATGCGCGATGCGGCGTACGAGGTGCACGGCGGGACGAATCGCCTGGCGCAGGCGGCGGCCAATGGGAGTGGAATTGAGGATTTCGACGGTCTCGGATTGAAGATTCATTGGATCTCCAGGGTTCAGTGAGTTGCCGTGCTTGAATTGTCAAACTTATACGGTGGAGCGATCGTGCGCAATTGGAAAGCAGGGGAGAGCTGCATCAGGCAGGAAACAGAAGGGATCAGCGATCAAGGAAGATCGGCCGAGGGCGTTCAGATGCCGAGGCCGAAGTCGACTCCCTGCTCATCGCCGGAGTGGGAGTAGAAGTCGTACGGGGTACGTCGATTGAACTTATACCGCTGGCGAAGCTCGCGGCCGATGAACAGGCCAAGGGCGACGGCTCCCAGGCCGGCCGAGACCCAGCCGACGGTCTTGAGCAGGGTCGATTCTTCCTCGCCCTCCGGAAAGGGAAGTGTGTTCAGGGCAGAGGTTGCGACATCTTCAGTGACATCGGACTTCATGCAAGGATGATAGCTCAGGTTGGGCACGGCTGGCTGATAACACGGCGGGGGGGAGGGGCGAAGACTTTCAGGGGATTACGGAAACGGGAATTAGAAGTGGAGGGGTTAGGTGACGTCAACCTTCTGGAAGCCAAGGCTATAGAGGAGGGTGGTGATGGTGGCGCGGGCGTTTTTGGCGGCGGCGTCGAGGATTCCGTCGCTGAGGGCGGTCTGCCGGAGCTGCTGCTCGGCCTTGGCACGGGTCTCGGACTCGAGGTTCTGGTCGACCGGGACGAGGATTCCGGTGGAGCGGGCGTAGACGCGGGTGTGCTGGTTGTCGAGCGCGGTGAGGAAGAGCTGGGAGGGGGGCAGGGTGACGCGGATTGAGCGCGCGCCGTCGCTGGTCTCGGTGATGCGGACGTCCTCGGGCTTAAGCAGGGAGAGATCGACTCCGGCGATGGCCTGTCCGTGGACGACGAGGAGGATGCGGTCGCCGGCGAGGAGGTCGGGAAGGACTTCGCTGGATCGGGAGCCCTCGACGATGGTGTCGAGCGAGTAGACGACGGTCTCAAGGCGGCTGAGGCGCTGGATGCGCTGGACGACGGCGGGGACGGAGGTGTCGTAGGTGGTGGTGCGTCCTACGATGCGATCGGCGAGGCGGGCCATGAATCCGGTCGTGGCGTGACGTAGGAAGACGGCCAGGGCCGCGGCTCCGAGGAGCAGGGCGAGCAGGAAGGCGAGGAAGGAGGCCGAGGACCTGCGGCGCGTGTTGTATTGCGTGATCATGGCTGGTTGGATGGTACTTCAGGCGACACCAAAGGATAAGGCCTTCGGGGCTGCGTCTCTCAGTGTTGCTGGTGGGATTCTGCGTGGAAAAAATGTGTGCGGGTGGTTAGCGGAAGAATTCGCTTTGAGCGTATGATGTGGGACCGAGTGACGGTCTGGTTCATAGGGTTGTGCGGGCAGACTGCCGGTTTCTGGGTCTCTGGCAGAGAGCGCCGCGCACAGAGCCGGCACGCAGCTACTGCGTGCGGCGCGCCTGCCTCGTCCTTCCTTCTGAATGCCACTCGATGGGCGCAGTTGCGTGCCAGGAGGTGCTATGCGAGTCTTCGATCCGGTGTTGTTCATTCTGCGCAAGAAGGGTACGGATGTCTGGTCTGTTCCCTCGAATGCGACCGTCTACGACGCAATGAAGATGATGGCGGACAAGGACGTGGGTTGTCTGGTCGTCATGGACGGCGAGGAGTTCAAGGGTCTGGTCTCGGAGCGGGACTACGCCAGGAAGGTGATCCTGCAGGGGCGCTCCTCGAAGGACACGCTGGCGAGCGAGATCATGTCGGAGCCGCTGATCACTATCCCGCCGGAGTGCACGGTGGATGAGGCGATGCGGCTGATCACGACGAACCGGATTCGCCATCTTCCGGTATTGTGCGAGGGAAAGTTGCATGGAGTGATCTCGATCGGAGACCTGGTGCAGTGGATCTCGTTTGCACAGGACCAGACGATCGAGCAGCTTGAACATTACATTGAAGGGAAGTATCCCTGTTAGAGCAGTGCGCTCTGCTACTGATGCGTTAGAGAGGGCTGTGCGATGCGTGTGCGTGGGTCAACCGAGGGTGCGGGTTGCGTGCACGAGGAGATTCCAGAGGGGCGCGGGGTAGATTCCGAGAAGAAAGACGAGGCCGGTGAGGACGGCGAGGGCTACGGTTCCCAGCAGAGGCAGGGGAAGTGAGTCGGAGTCTCCGATGGTGGCGTGCTCGGCCGGCTGCGCGACCATCGCGGTGACGACGCGCAGATAGTAGAAGAGTCCGATGGTGCTGCTGATGACGAGTGAGAAGAGAAGAAGCCACTGGGAGCGCGATGCGCCTGCGGTGAGGACGTAGAACTTGCCGAGGAAGCCTGCGGTGAGGGGGATTCCGGCGAGCGAGAGCAGCATGATGGTGAGGGCGGCGGCGAGCAGCGGTCTCTGCCAGAATAGGCCGCGGTAGCGGTCGAGCGAGGCGGCCTCCCAACGCGGGCCGGAGAGAAGCGTCATGGTGCCGAAGGCTCCGAGGATGGTGACGAGATACGCGGTGAGGTAGTAGGTCGCCGCCGGAACGCCGAGTCTGCCGCCGGCGATGAGCGCAACCAGAAAGTAGCCCATGTGCGCGATGGACGAGTAGGCGAGGATGCGTTTGACGTTGGCCTGGCGGAGGGCGAGGAGGTTGCCGGCGAACATGGAAGCGATGGCGATGATGGTAAGGACGAGGTAGGTGGCGCCGGTGATCTCACCGCTCTCGGTGTGAAGCCAGCGCAGCAGCAGAGCGAACGTGCCGCCCTTGGAGACGGTAGCGATAAAGGCGGTGACCGGCAGGGGCGCGCCCTCGTAGACGTCGGGCGTCCAGAGGTGGAAGGGAACGACGGCGAGTTTGAAGCCGATTCCTGTGAGCGAGAGCATCAGGCCTGCGAGGAGAAGGATGGAGTTCGCTTGTCCGCTGGGGTGCGTGATGGCGGTGAACTGGGAGAGGTCCATCGATCCTGATCCGGCGTAGATGAGAGCGAGGCCGAAGAGAAGGATGGAGGAAGAGGACGCGGCGAGGACGAGGTATTTGATGCCGGCCTCGATGGAGATTCGTTCGCTGCGGATGTAGGCGATGAGGGCGTAGAGCGCGACGCTGAGCAGCTCGAGGCCGAGGAAGAATGAGGCGAAGGTTCGGCTGGCGGCGAGCACCATGGCTCCGGTGGTTGCGAGGAGGGCGAGGAGGTAGAACTCTTCGCGATGCTCCTGTCGTCGGTTGAGGTAGTCGTAGGCGAAGAGGAGGACGAAGGCGGCGGCGACGAGGAGGATCGCCATGTAGAGGTAGGAGTAGAGATCGAGGATGAGGAAGCGAGTGAGCTGCTGGGGCTCGGCGGACAAGGACGCGAAGGGCAGGCTGAGGAGTGCTGCAAGAAGTCCGGCGAGGGAGATGGCGGCGGCTGCCGCGTGGTTGCGGCGGACAGCGATCGCGAGCATGAGGAGAACTGCGGTCGCTGAGATGATCAGCAGCGGCGAAGATGCGAGAAGCGCGGCGGAGCTCATCGTTTACCTCCGTGCCTGCTGGGGCAGTTCGATCTGCTGTGCGGCGGCGAGGCCGGGGCGGACGGTGCGCAGGAGTGGCTGTGGATAGAGGCCGATCCAGACGAGAAGGAGCATCATGAGCCCGAGGGCGGCCCACTCGCGCGGGCGCATGTCGGGCAGCTTCCAGTGATGCTGGTTGGGTCCCTGGAAGGCGTTCTGCGCGAATCGCAAGCCGTAGAGAGTGGCGAAGACGAGGCCGAGGGTTGCGACTACGGCGAGAGGGACGCTGACGCGATAAGTGCCGAGGAGGACGAGGAACTCGCCGACGAAGTCTCCGAGGCCGGGAAGGCCGAGCGAGGCCATGGCGAAGACGAGGCCTGCGCCGCTGAGTGCGGGCATGGTCTCCCACAGGCCGCCCATCTGGGAGATCTCGCGGGTGTGGAGGCGTTCCTGAAGCAGGCCGGCGAGGATGAAGAGCGCGCCGGTGCTGATTCCGTGGCTGATCATCTGGACGACGGCTCCTTCGAGGGCGATCTGGTTTTGGGCGAAGATGCCGAGGAGCACGAAGCCCATGTGGCTGACGCTGGTGTAGGCGACGAGGCGCTTGAGGTCGGTCTGGCCGACGGCGAGCACGGCGCCGTAGATGATTCCGATGACCCCGATGGTCATCATGAGCGGAGCAAGCTCGTGCGATGGGCCGGGGAAGAGCGGCAGGACGAAGCGAATCATCCCATAGGCTCCGGTCTTGAGGAGCAGACCAGCGAGGACGACGCTGCCTGCGGTGGGGGCTTCGGTGTGGGCGTCGGGGAGCCATGTGTGGAAGGGGAACGCGGGCAGCTTGACCGCGAAGGCGATGAGGAACCCGAGCATCAGCCGGCGCGCAGTGCGGGGCGAGAGGCTGGTTTGCATCAGCTGTTGGTAGTCGAAGGTGAAGATGCCGGTGGACTGGTAGTGGAGGATGGCGAGCGTGACGATGGCGATGAGCATGAGCAGGCCGCTCAGCTGTGTGAAGAGGAAGAATTTTGTCGAGGCGTAGATGCGGCGCTCGTGTCCCCAGATGGCGATTAGGAGGTACATGGGCACGAGCATCAGCTCCCAGAAGAGGTAGAAGACGAAGAGATCGACGGCGAGGAAGACTCCGGTGATGCCGGCGAGCACCCAGAGCAGGTTGAAGTGGAAGAAGCCGACGCGCTCGCGGACCTCGGTCCATGAGGCGAGGACGGCCATGATGCCGAGGAAGTAGGTGAGGAGCAGGAGGGCGAGGCTGAGACCGTCGACGGCGAGATGGAGATGGATGCCGAACTGGGGTATCCATGGGTAGTTGCATTCGACGAGCCAGCGCGCGGGCGCGGCGGAGGGAGCCATCCAGATGCCGAGGCAGATGGCGAGGTCGATAAGCGTGCTGATCACGGCGATCCAGCGCGCCACGACGACGCTGCGGCGCGCGGCGATCCATGAGGCTATGCCGCCGACGATCAGGACCAGGACGAGGCTTGGAAGGATCATGCAAGCACCTCAGCGAGCGAACAATGCGATTGCGAGAACTGCGGCCGTGCCCATGGCAAGGCCGGTTGCGTACCAGCGAAGGCTGCCGGTCTGCGTGAGACGCAGGGTGCGGTAGCCGAGGACGGTGATCTGCGCGATACCGTTGATGGGGATGTCCGCGGGGTCCTTGGCGATCTTGTGGGTGAGCCAGCGGAACGGGCGGACGAAGAGCTTGTCGTAGAGCCAATCGAAGCCCCAGCCCGCGAGCCACAGTCGCTCGATGAAGTTCTGGGCGGGCATGCGGGCGCGTTGTGGGCCGAAGAGCAGATAGGCGAAGGTGAGTCCGAGGGCAAAGACGAGGCTGGCGGAGAGCGCGGTGATGGTCTCGGTGATGGGGCCGATGTGGACCTCTTCGAGCGGCGGAAGGACGCTCGCGAGGAAGTTGGAGAGCGCAGGCACTCCACCGAAGTGAGGAGGCGTGTCCACGTATCCTCCGATGAGCGAGAGGACGCAGAGCACGATGAGCGAGAGGCGCACGGCGAGGCCGCTGTGTTGTTTGACGTGCAACTGCTGCGGGCCAAAAAACGCGAGCAAAATCATGCGGAAGGTGTAGAGCGAGGTCAGCATGGCTCCGGTCATGCCGGCGATCCAGAACCATGCGTTGCCGTTGGGGCCGGCCCAGGACTGCCAGAGGATGAGGTCTTTGCTGAAGAAGCCGGCGGTGAGGAGCGGAAGGCCCGCCAGCGCGGAGCCGCCGATGATGAAGGACCAGAAGGCGAGCGGCAGTTCGGAGCGGAGGCCGCCCATGCGATAGAGGTCCTGCTCGTGAACGGCGTGGATGACGACGCCGGCGGCGAGGAAGAGGAGAGCCTTGAAGAAGGCGTGGGTCATGAGATGGAACATGGCGGCGGACCAGGCGCCGAGTCCGAGAGCGAGGAACATGTAACCGATCTGGCTGATGGTGGAGTAGGCGAGGACGCGCTTCATGTCGTGCTGAGCGAGCGCGCTGAAGGACGCCATCAGCATCGTCGCGGTGCCGATGATGGCGACGGCGAACTGCACGGAGGGCGCGAGAGCGAAGAGGGTGTGGGTACGGGCGATGAGATAGACGCCCGCGGTGACCATGGTGGCGGCGTGGATCAGCGCGCTGGTGGGCGTGGGCCCGGCCATGGCGTCGGGTAGCCATGTCTGAAGCGGAAGCTGTGCGGATTTGCCGACGGCTCCACCGAGCAGCAGTGCCGCTGCTGCTACAGCGATGCCGCTTGCTGGAGGCCACTGCACGACAGCGCGATGCATCAGCGTTTGGATGTCGAGCGTGCCGAGGTGCGTGAAGAGGAGGAAGAGTCCGAGAGCGAAGGCGGTGTCGCCACAGCGGGTGACGATGAAGGCCTTGTTGGCGGCGCGCACGTTCTGCGGCTCGCGGTACCAGAAGCCGATGAGGAGGAAGCTGCAGAGGCCGACGCCCTCCCAGCCGAGGTAGAGGAGGAGGAGATTGTTCGCCAGTACGAGGGTGAGCATGGAGGCGACGAAGAGATTCATGTAGGCGAAGAAGCGCGAGTAGCCTTCGTCGTCGCGCATGTACTCGACCGAGTAGAGGTGGATGAGGAAGCCGACGAAGCTGACGACGAGGAGCATGATGAGCGAGACGGAGTCGAGGTAGAAGGCGATCTCGGGGCGAAAGCCGCCGGTGTCCATCCATGTCCAAAGGTGCTGGGTGAAGGCATCGCCGGGAGGAGGGGAGGTGATGAAGTCTGCGGTGACGAGCAGCGTGATTGCGGCTGAGAGTCCGATGGAGCCGGCGCCGAGGAGCGCGACGGCGCGGCGCGAAAGACAGGAGCCGAAGAGTGCGAGCACGGCGGCGCTGGCGAAGGGGATGGCGACGATGAGCCACAGCAGCTGGAGCATGTTAGCCTCTCAACTCGCTGGCAGCGTCGACATCGAGGGCGAGCTGCCGTTTGTGGTAGAGGAGGACGAAGGCGAGGCCGACCGAGACCTCGGCGGCTGCCATGGAGAGGATGAAGAGGAACATGATCTGGCCGTCGGGCTGCGCCCATCGCGCGCCTGCTCCGATGAAGGCAAGGCCGCTGGCGTTGAGCATGATCTCGATGCTCATGAGGGTGAAGATGAGATTACGCCGCGTGAGAAGTCCCACGAGACCCAGCAGAAACAAGATCGCTGCGAGAATCAGTATGTGCTCGATCGGTACTGGTGGCATGTTGCGTCTCCTCTCTGGCGATTGCATGACGTCCAAGATGAAATGCTCCGACGAGGCCTGCCATCAACAGCAGTGAGGCTAGCTCGACTCCGATCCAGTAGTCGCCGAAGAGCGCGATGCCTACTTGCTTTGGGCCGACGGTGGTCATTGGCGTGGTGGATTGGGGAGTGAGCGCGGCGCAGAACGCAAGCTCTCCCAGCAGAACAAGGGCGAGCAGAGCGGGGCCGGCCCAGTTGCGCGGCTTGAGCCCCTCGCGTTCCACCTCCATGGCGTGTTCGGCGAGGTTGAGCATCATGACGACGAAGACGAAGAGAACCATGATGGCTCCGGCGTAGATCATGATCTCGAGCGCGGCGACGAAGGGCGCGCCTAGCGCGTAGAAGTCTGCCGCCACCGCGAGCAGCGAGACGATGAGATAGAGCAGAGCGTGCACTGCGTGGCGTTGCGTGATTGCAAGCAGCGTGGCGACGACGGCGAGAATCCCGGCGAGATAGAAGAGCAGGGTCATGGCACCTCTCAGGGCATCAGGCTGTGATTATCCACGGGAGGAAGCTCATTTTCGGACTGTCCTTTGTCCTTGCCTCCGATGGCGACGCCGGCGACGCGCCAGAAGTTGTAGTCGGGGTACTTTCCCGGGCCGTCGATCATCAGGTCGGATTTCTCGTAGACGAGATTCTGTCGCTTGTACTCGCCCATCTCGGTATCGGGAGTGAGTTGGATGGCGTAGGTGGGGCAGGCCTCTTCGCAGTAGCCGCAGAAGATGCAGCGGGAGAAGTTGATCCGGAAGAACTCCGGGTATCGTCTGCCGTGCTCGTCTTCGGTTGACTGGAGCGAGATGCAGTCGACGGGGCAGGCGACGGCGCAGAGATTGCAGGCGACGCAGCGCTCTCCACCGTCGGGGTCGCGTGTGAGAACGATGCGGCCGCGGTATCGAGGCGCGAGATAGGCTTTTTGTTCGGGATACTGAACCGTCACGCGCTTTGCGAACGCGTGGCGGAAGACCTCCCACATGGAACGCACGAGGCTGAGCACAGAGTGCCTCCCTTCATCTTCGCGCCAGTACGACGGCACCGGTCACGAGAAGGTTGACCAAGGCAAGGGGCAGCATCACCTTCCAGCCCCAGGACATGAGTTGATCGAAACGCGGCCGGGGAAGCGCCGCGCGAAACAGGATGAACATGCAGATGAAGAACATGGTTTTGGCTGCGAACCAGAGCGCTGGTGGCAGGACAGGGCCGAGCCAGCCGCCGAAGAAGAGCAGCGAGATCGCCGCCGAGATGAGGATGACGCCGATGTACTCGCCGACGAAGAACATGCCGAACTTCATGCCGGAGTACTCGGAGTGAAAGCCGGCGATCAGCTCGCTTTCGGCCTCGGCGAGATCGAAGGGCAGACGGCGCGTCTCCGCGACTCCGGCGATGAGAAAGAGGACGAAGCCGAGGAATTGAGGAACGACGAACCAGAGGCCTCGCTGTGCTTCGACGATGTCGGTGAGGCGGAAGGAGCCGGCCAGGATGACGGCGCCGAGCAGCGAGAGGCCCATGAAGACCTCGTAGCTCATCATCTGTGCCGCAGCGCGGATGCCGCCGAGCAGAGCGTACTTGTTGTTCGACGACCATCCGGCGAGCACGACGCTGTAGACGCCGAGCGACGACATCGCCAGCAGGAAGAGAATGCCGATGTTGAGGTCGGCGATGACGAAGCCTGGAGCGAAGGGGATGACGGCGAAGGAGATGAGCGCGGTCGCGACGACAATGGCGGGCGCGAGGACGAAGACAGCCTTGTCGGCGAAGGGAGGGATCCAGTCTTCTTTGGTGAAGAGCTTGATGGAGTCGGCGACGATCTGCCCGAGGCCGAAGGGGCCGACGCGGTTAGGGCCGTAGCGGTCCTGCCAGAGCGCGAGCAGACGCCGTTCGACCCAGATCAATCCGGCGGAGAGATTGAGCACCACGAACAGCACAACCGCGATGACGATGAGAGGAAAGAGGACAGCTTTCATAGAGCACCTCTCGTCGAGAGCGCTTCGACTGGAGCAAGCCTGCAGACGGTGGGCAGCGGTGTGCCTTCGAATGGCGGCATGCCGGCAGCTATGCCGGCGAGGCCGTGAGGCAGCTCGGCGCGGAGCGTGACCTCCAGCTCAAACTGGGAGTTGTTGATTATGACCTTGATATGCTCGCCTTCCGTTACGTCCGCTACGGCTGCCTCCGCAGGGTTCAGGGCGAGATAGCGGTGTGGGAGAAGCTGCGCGATTGCGTGGGCGCGGCGGCTGAGTTCTTCGGAGCCGAAGATGTGAAAGATGGGGATGAGGAGCCATTCTCCGGCTCGCGACTGGAAGGCGGGAGGGATGGAGGTGAAGTACGGCGAGCGCGACTTCTGTGTGGGCTCGATCAGGCGGACTCCGGGATCGCCGCCGCGCAAGGGTCCGCCGATCTCGACCTGGAACTTGTTCGCGGCCTGCACGGAGTTCCATCCGGGCGCCCAGAAGAACGGCAGGAGCGAAGGCGGGACCGTTCCCAGGCCGGACTCCATGGAGAAGGCGAGGGCCGAGTCGGGATCGTCGGGCGGCTTTGGCTCGTGCACGGTGATGTTGGCGAGCATCGCGGTGCGCCCGCTGAAGCGGCCGGGCTCGCGTGCGATCTTGTCGGCGCTGGTGCGTCCGGGGGCGACTTTGGGGAGGGCTCGGAGCGTGTCGATGGTTGTGGCGATGGTTGCGGTGAGACCGTCGAGATCATCCCACGGCAGACGGCTGTGGATGCCGGCCGCCGTTGATGCTTCGTGGAGCCATCGCCAGCTGGCCTGCACGTCCGTGCTGGGATCAAAGACCTGGAAGAAGCGTTGCGCGCGGCCTTCGCTGCTCACGAGCGTGCCGTCGGACTCGGAGAAGGTTCCGACAGGCAGCACGAGTTCGGCTGCCTCGGTGGTGGGGTTGGCGAGATGATCGAGCACGATGAGGTGCCTGACGTTGCGCAGCAGCGGTGTCAGCTTATTGGATGGAGAGCGACGGGAGAGATCGTTCTCGAGGACGATCAGCGTAGCTTGCGGAGTGGCGTTGATCACGCGGAGGGCTTCTGAGATGGGTTGCGGATCCAGCAGTGCGAGGCCGAAGCTGTTGCACTCGGGCGTCGTGAAGCTGAGGGCAGCGGGATGATTTGTTCTGCAGAGGGCCCAGGCGATTTGTGCAGCTGCTTCGATGATGCTCTGGCTCCAGCAGCTTGCGCCGGAGACGACGAGCGGACGCTGTGCGCTGCGCAGGGCGTTGGCGATGTTGGAGGCCATCGACTCAAGCTCGGGGGAGAGGCCGGGCACTGGCGGCGCTGACGGGTCGATTGCGTGTGCGATGGCGAAGCCAAGGCGGGCGAGGTCGTCCGGCGCTGCGCGGTAGACGCTTGTTGCGACGGCGTCGAGCTTGGTGGCGTACGGCGAGGCAATGAATAGCGGACCCTTTGCGTCCTGCACGGCCTCGCGCACAGCGTGGTCGAGCCACGCAGGGATATGAAGGCCGTCGGCGATGCGCATGGGGGCCTGGCGGACGGACTGACGCAGGCGCAGCGCCATGATGGGTGCGGTGTTGGTGAGATCTTCACCCAAGACAAGTGCAGCATCGGAGTGCTCGACCTCATCGAGCGAAGGGGATCGCGCCGGACCTTCGCGCAGGATGCGGAGCATGGATTGGAGAAGATGAAGCTCGTTGTCGGGGAGACCGGCGAAGAAGCGGTCGGGGCCGACGAGTGCGCGGAGCGCGAAGTTCGACTCGAGTGAGGCGCGCGGCGATCCGATGCCGATTGCGTTGCCTTCGCGGAGGATCGCGGTGAGGCGTTCGAGCGCTTCGGCTTTGCTGGCGGCGTTGCCGTTGATCGACGGATGACCGATGCGCAGAGGGCTCTCCACGAACTCGTAGCCGAAGCGTCCGCGATCGCAGAGGAAGTAGCCGTTCACTTCGTGGTTGTAGCGATTGACGACACGGCGGAGCGAGCCGTAGCGCTCGCCGACGGTGGTGTTGCAGCCCAGGCCGCAGTGAACGCAGATGGAGGGCGCCATCTGGAGGTCCCATTTGCGGGCGTAGTGGCGCTTGAGGGTGGCGTCGGTGAAGACGCCTGTGGGGCAGATCTCGACGAGATTGCCGCTGAACTCGCTTTCGAGCACGCCGTCTTCGGCGCGTCCGTAGAAGATGCTGTCGCGCAGGTTGAACGCGTTGAGGTCTTCGCCTCCTGCGTACTCGCGATAGTAGCGAACGCAGCGCTGGCACTGGATGCAGCGGTTCATCTCGTGATTGATCAGAGGGCCCAGATACTGGTTGCGAAACGTGCGCTTGCCGAAGCTGTAGGTGCGCAGGCGATGGCCGGTCATGACGGTCATGTCCTGCAGGTGACACTCGCCACCTTCGTCGCAGACGGGGCAGTCGTGAGGATGGTTCTGCATGAGGCCCTGGATGACGGCGGCACGAAAGGCCACGGCATCGGGGTCGGCGATGGAGATGCGCGTGCCTTCGGCGGCGGGAGTCATGCAGGCCATGATGAGCTTGCCAGTAGTGTCCTGTTCGTTGCGGAGCTGTTTGACGGCGCACTGGCGACACGCTCCCACGGACCCGAGCGCAGGGTGCCAGCAGAAGTACGGCAGATCGTAGCCCAGAGTGAGACAGGCGTGGAGAAGGTTCTGCCTGGGGTCGGCCTGTCGGGGCTGATTGTCGATATGGATCGTGGCCACGGTCATCTCCTCCAGGGACACCGGTGTTCGTCGACGTGCCTCTGAAAATCTTCGGCGAAGTATTTGAGTGCGCTCTGCAGTGGCTCTACCGCTCCGGGGGCGAAGGCGCAGAAGGTGTTGCCGGGCGCGAGGAACTTTGTCTGGAAGGCGAGTGTGTCAAGATCGCGCTTGCTTCCGTTGCCCTGCTCCATCGCGGCGAGGATCTTTTCGGTCCACGCCAGTCCGCTCCAGCAAGGGGTGCACCAGCCGCATGACTCCTGTGCGAAGAAGTGTTCGAGGTTGAGGACCATGCCGACTGGGCAGGTCTGGTCGTCGAGCACAACCATGGTTCCGGTGCCTAAGCGGCTTCCCGCTTTTTGGACGTTGTCGAAGTCCATCGGGGTATCGAGATGCTCCTCAACCAGAAAGTCCGTCGATGCTCCGCCGGGCAGAACACCGCGAAGGCGCAGGCCGTCGCGCATTCCGCCGGCATGGTCTTCGATGATCTCGCGCATCGGTGTGCCCATGGGGAGCTCCCAGAGGCCCGGGCGTTTGACTTTGCCGCTGACGCCGTAGAGTTTGGTGCCGCCGTTCTCGGTGCGGCTCAGGCTTCGGAACCAGTCGGCTCCGTGGAGCACGATGTGATGCACGTTGCAGAGCGTCTCGACGTTCTGCACGATGGTGGGCTTGCCAAAGAGTCCGGAGACCTGGGGGAAGGGAGGCTTTGTGCGGGGATGAGCGCGCTTGCCTTCGAGCGCGTTGAGCAGCGCGGTCTCCTCGCCGCAGATGTAGCGGCCGGCGCTGGCGTGGAGATGAAGGTGGAAGCTGTAACCCGAGCCGAGGATGTTGTGGCCGAGGTAGTTGCGCTGCTGTGCCTCGGCGATGGCGCGCGCGAGGCGCTGATTGGAGCACTCGTATTCGCCGCGCAGGAAGATGTAGCCGACGTCGGCCTCGATCGCATAGGCGGCGACGATCATGCCTTCGATCAGTTGATGAGGATCACGCTCCATCAGTGCACGGTCTTTGAACGTACCCGGCTCCATCTCGTCGGCGTTTGCGACGAGATACTTGGGGTGCGGAGCTTCTTTTCCCATGGGGACGAAACTCCATTTCATTCCGGTGGGGAATCCTGCGCCTCCCCGCCCGCGAAGGTTGGACTTCTTGATGAGTTCGGTGATCTCCGGGGGCGACATGAGAAGAGCCTTGCGAAGGCCCTGGTATCCTCCGCGGCTCTCGTATTCGGCGAGGCTTACCGCTTGTTTGTCGGCCCGAAAGTTTCCCGTCAGGGGTGTCTCCATGGAATCACCTATTCGTATTGCGCCAGGACTTCGTTGATTCGCAGCTCATCGAGGTCTTCGTGCAGAGTGCCGTCGATCATCATTGCGGGCGCGTGATCGCACGCGCCGAGGCAGACGATGGGCAACAGCGTGAAGCGCCCGTCTGCCGTGGTTCCTCCGAGCGGCGTGTTGAGGCTGCTGCAAAGACGATCGCGCACGCGGTCGCACCCCATGATCCAGCAGGAGACGCTGTCGCAGAGCAGCGCCACATGGCGTCCGACGGGTTTGCGCCGGATGAGGTTGTAGAACGTCGCTACGCCGTCGAGGTTCGCGATGGAGAGACCGAGAAGCTCCGAGAGATCGTGCAGGCTCTCGGAGGAGATCCATCCGCGACGACGCTGAACGATCAGCATGGCCTCGATGGAGAGGGCCTGCCGGTCGGGGTAGTCGTCCATCTTTTTCTCGATCTCGCTTCGCTCTTCGATGGTCAGCATCGTTTCGCGTTCCTTTCCGCATCACCGGTCGATATCGGCGAGCACGTAGTCCAGGCTTCCAAGGATGGCCAGGAGATCCGGAATCATCAGGCCGCGGCAGAGCAACGGAAGCATCTGCATGTGAACGAAGGATGGCGTTCGGATGCGCGTCCGGTAGGAGCCGGTGCCACCGTCGCTGATGAGGTAGTAGCTGTAGCTGCCCTTGGTTCCCTCGATGACGCCCATGGCCTCTCCGGGCGGGATGACTGGGCCCCAACTGACGCCGAGGAAGTGGTGGATCAGCGTCTCGATGTCGTGCATGGTGCGTGCCTTGGGCGGCGGTGTCGTGAGTGGGTGGTCGGCGTTGCACGGGCCGGAGGGCATGTTGTCGACGCACTGCCGGATGATGCGGAGGCTTTGACGCATCTCCTCGACGTGGATGACGGCGCGGTCGAAGCAGTCGCCGGTTGACCCGACGGGGATATCGAATTCGAGCTGATCGTAGCAGGCGTAGGGCTGCTTCTTGCGGACGTCCCACTCGAGACCGCAGGCGCGAAGGTTCGGCCCGACCATGCCCCACTCCACGGCTTCGCGAATGGTGCAGCCGCCGACGCCCTTTGTGCGCGCTTTGAAGAGGCTATTCCGCAGGACGGTGCGATCGTATTCGTCGAGCTTGGGGGGAAGATAGGCAAGGAAGTCGCGGAACATGCGGTCCCATCCGTTGGGCAGGTCCTGCGCGACGCCGCCGATGCGGAACCAGTTGGGATGCATACGCGCGCCGCAGATGGCCTCGACGATGCCGAAGGCTCGTTCGCGGTCGTTGAAGAGGTAGAAGACCGGCGACATCTGGCCGAGGTCCTGCGCGAAGGTGCCGTACCAGACGAGGTGGCTGATGATGCGAAAGAGCTCGGCCATCATCACGCGTATCATCTGCCCGCGCGGAGGCACGGTGATGCCGGCGAGCTTTTCCACGGCGGTCAGGTAGGCGAGATTGTTCATCACGCCGCCAAGATAGTCGACGCGGTCGGTGTAGGGGATGTAGGTGTGCCAGGTCTGGCGCTCGCCCATCTTCTCTGCGCCGCGATGATGGAAGCCGATGTCGGGCACGGCGTCGACGATCACTTCGCCGTCAAGTTGGAGGGCGATGCGCAGAACGCCATGGGTGCCGGGGTGTTGCGGGCCAACGTTCAGGAAGAGGAAGTCGAGGCCATCGTGCTCGCGAGACATGCCCCACTCCTCGGGGCGGAATTGCAGGGCCTGCTGCTCGGCGTCCTCCTTTTCAGTGGTCAGGCGGAACGGCCCCATCTCGGTGGCACGGGCGGGGTGATCTTTGCGCAGAGGATGGCCGGACCAGGAGCGCGGCATGAGGATGCGCTCGAGATGCGGATGACCGTCGAAGACGACACCGAACATGTCCCACACCTCGCGCTCGTACCAGTTGGCGGCCGGGAAGATATCGGTGATGGTGGGGAGCACAGGCTGGCCATCGCTGAGCGCGACCTTCAGCCGGACGTAGGAGTTTCGCTCGTAGGAGTAGAGGTGATAGACGACGCTGAAGTCGCTTGGGGGCTGATCGTCGCGATGGATGCGGCCGCGTTCATCGATAGCCGTCAGGTCGAAGAGCATCGTGTATGGGAGGGGGACGTTGAAGCGAAGGGAGCGGATCGTCTCGTGGATGTTGTTCTTCGCGACCCAGAAGGTCGGAATGTCGTCGCGAACCGATTGAGGCGCAGCGGTATCCCCCAGCTCCTGTTGCAGTTCCTGTTCGAGGACGAACCCGCTTGCCATACAGCACCGCCGTTACCGCTAAACGCTATCGGGAGTTCTGAGAACGGTCAGCAGCTGCCGCGCTGCCCGCTTCTCATCCCGCATGGAGGGCATCGGAGGCCGCTCCACGCCTTGTGGCCCAACAACCCAGCTGAGAGGCCGCTTCTCTTTTCCAATTGCATCGCGCAACAACAAGACGCCTTCCAGAAATGCGTCCGGTCTTGGAGGACAGCCGGGCACGTACACGTCGACGGGCAGGAACTTGTCCACGCCCTGCACGACGCTGTAGATGTCGTACATGCCGCCGGAGTTGGCGCAGGAGCCCATGGAGATGACCCAGCGCGGCTCCATCATCTGTTCGTAGAGCCGCTGAATGACGGGCGCCATCTTGATGAAGACGGTTCCGGCGATCACCATGAGGTCGGCTTCGCGGGGAGTTCCGCGGATGACTTCGGCGCCGAACCGCGAGATGTCGTACTTGCTGGTGATGCTGGTGGCCATCTCGACGAAGCAGCAGGAGAGGCCGAAGTTGAAGGGCCACACGGAGTTCTTGCGGCCCCAGGCTACGAGGTCGTCGACACGAGAGAGGATCAGCGTGCGGCGAATCGCTTCGTCTGTGGATTCGGATTGTCTGGCCGGGAGGGAATCACCGGGCCGACTGATCGACCAGCGCATAACGGCACCATCCGTTACGAACTCGCTGCTCGCCTGCTTCCCGGTCCCCAGTCGAGCGCGCCGACGCGCCCCAGGTAGACGAGGGTTGCAAGCAAGACAGCGATAAACAATGCTGCTTCGGCATAGCCAGTCCATCCGAGTTCACGGACGGCTACGGCCCAGGCAAAGATAAAGACTGCTTCCAGATCGAAGATGACAAAGAACATCGCGACCAGATAGAACCTGGCCGACAGGCGCACACGGGCGGAGCCTTGCGAGAGAATGCCTGATTCGTAGGGAGATCCTGTTGCTCGATTGTTGTGTCGCTGCCCCAGCACGAACGAGAGGCCAAGCATGGCAACAACCAGCACGACGACAATGACGAGATAGACAGCCAGCGGCCAAAGGTCCATTGTCCTTCGCCTCGATGCGGCCCGTCCGCGCCACATCGCAAGCAAGTATGAAGGAGGTCAATGAGATTCGCAACTCTCTTGATGCGATTTCGGTTTTCCGGGAACGGGAACGACCTTCGACGAGTCGACTTGCTTCGGTCCACGCTGGTGCAGACGCGGCAGCGGATTTGCGGCATCTTTGATGCGCCGAGACTCGACCTTTGCCTATAAAAACGCCGGACAAGAGCATATGATTGGTGATTAATTGCCAGATTTAAAAGGGCCCTGATTCCGGCGGTTCCGCGCTATTCCATGCAGAAAGGCGCGATAGCCCCGCGGCTGACCATTCCAATGAGCGAAGATGGCGGAATCCGGCGAAAGGAAGAACCCCGGTGGACCGGTGCTGCCGGCGTTCGGACTCCGTCCGGGGAGAGTTCTTCAGAACAGCCGACCCTGCTGAACGTCGATGCCAGGGAGGTCTACTCGAAGAGTGCCGGCACTGAGCCGACTGTCTTCGGCACGCCGTCGCTCTCCGGCGGGGCACCTCCTCCGAGCCTACCGCTTCTGGAACCGGGCACGACGATCGGCGGCCGCTACGAGATCCTCGAGATGCTCGGCGTCGGCGGGATGGGCGAGGTCTATAAGGCCCGGGACCTCGCGCTGGGGCGCATGGTGGCCTTGAAGGTGATCCGGCCGGAGCTGGTGCGCAATGCTGCGATCATCGATCGCTTCAAACAGGAGATACTGCTCTCGAGCACGGTCACGCACAAGAACGTCATCCGCATCTACGACCTCGGTGAAGCCGATGGGATGAAGTTCATCACGATGGAGTACGTCGAGGGACGGGACCTTCGTGCAGTCCTTCACGATCGAGGCAAGTTCAGCGTTACCGACGCGATCGCGATCGTGCGGCAGGTCTGTTACGCGCTCGAGGCCGCGCACGCCGCGGGCGTGATCCACCGCGACCTGAAGCCCCAGAACATCATGTGCGAGCCCAGTGGGCGCATCCTCGTGATGGACTTTGGACTGGCGCGCACGCTGGACGACACCGGTCTGACGCAGTCCGGCAACCTGGTGGGGACGCTTGAGTATATGTCGCCGGAGCAGGCGCTGGCCAAGGACATCGATCAGCGATCGGACCTGTTCGCGCTGGGCATCCTCTTCTACGAGCTTCTGAGCGGACGGGCGCCGTTCCAGGCGCACAGCGCGGTCGCCAGCCTGATTCTTCGCACGCAGGAGAGCGTGGAGCCGCTCAGCCATCTTGACCCGGAGATTCCCGAGGGCCTGTCGAACATCGTCTCGAAGTGCCTGGAGCGGGAGGTCGATCTTCGCTATCAAAGCGCCTCCGAGCTTCGCGCCGATCTCGATGCTTATGAGGGCGGCGGTGTTCCTGCGGCGGCAAGCCTTACCTTCCGGTCTGTCTCGCCGCCTTCGTCGAAGATCGCTGCGATTCGTGCGGAGCCGTGGAAGTGGGGCGCAGTTGCCGCTGCGGTAGTTGTAGCTCTTGCGCTGCTCGGCTTCCTGTATCGCGACAGGATCGGCGGGCGGGCGCGCCCGCAATCCGCAGCGGCGACGCCGGGCATCTCGCTTGCGGTGTTTCCGCTTCGCAACGCCTCGGGCATCTCCAGCCTGGACTGGATGAGCGCGAGCCTGGCGGACATGATCAGCACGGCGATCGGCCAGTCCGCACAACTTCGTACGGTGTCGCCGGAGCGGATGCGCCAGGTCTTCGGAGACCTGCGGCTTACACCGGAGTCGACGATCGATGAGCCTACGCTGCGCAGGATTGCGGAGTTTGCCTCGGCCGACACCACGGTCTCGGGCCAGTACACACGGATTGGCGATCAGCTCTACATCGAGGTCGCGATCGAGGACCTGAAGAACGGTCACTCCACGACGCTGAAGGCGCAATCTCTCGAGAAGGATCTTCCGAGGACGATCAACAATCTGGCCGATTCGATTCGCAAGAATCTTGCGCTCTCCTCGTCGGCTATGAAGGAGGTCGAGGCGCAGTCGCTTCAGCCGACCTCGGCCTCGGTGGATGCCCTGCGGGAGTACAACGAGGCCCTGGCGATGACGCGGGCGGGAAGAAACATCGACGCGCAGAGCCGGCTCTCGGCTGCGGTGGATGCCGACTCGCGCTTTGCGCTGGCCTATGCGCTGCTGAGTCACGTAAAGGCCGAGCTTGGCTACCAGGCCGAGGCGGAGCAGATCTCCCGTCGCGCGGTGGAGCTTGCCGAGAGCCAGAACCTTCCCCCGCTTGCGCGGCGCCTGACTCAGGCAAACCATCTTCGCGTGACGCGGCAGAACGATAAGGCGATCGCGGCGTACGAGAGCCTCGCGCGCAACCTGCCCGCGGACGAGGACCTGAAGTATGTGCTCAGCAGCCTGTATATCGAGACGAGCGACTATGAGAAGGCGCGTGCCGAGACCACCAGCCTGCTGCAGGGAGACCCAAAGAGCATTCGCGGCCTCTGGCAGATGGGTGTTATCGAGCTCACGAGTAACAATCCGCAGGCGGCGCTCGATCCGCTGAACCAGGCGCTGAGCCTTACGATCCAGACCGATAACCAGGAGTCGAAGGCGCTGGTGCTGCTTGCGATCGGAATCTCATACCGGCTGCTGAACAAGCCGGAGGACGCGCTGCGCAACTACCAGGAGTCGATTGCGATCAACGAGAGAATCGGGCAGAAGCGGGGCGTTGCGGCGGCGCTGGCGGAGATGGCGCAGGTGCAGGCTGGCTCGGGAGACTCCAACGGAGCGCTGGCCAGCTATCAGAAGGGGCTGAAGCTGCTGCGTGAGATCGGCATGACGAAGGAAGTCGGCGACACCCTGATGGACATGGGGACGCTGCTCCTTGACCGCGGTCAGACCGACCAGGCGCTGGCTGCCTATCAGGAGGCGCTGCGCACGCAGCGGGAGAGCGGCGACGAGAACTTCGAGGCTCTCTGCCTGAGCAACATCGCTTCGGTGTACGGATCGCGGGGCGACACGGGAAGCGCGTTGACCTACTACCAGCAGGCTCTGCATCTGCGAGAGAAGCTTGGCGTGCCGGGCTTCATCGCGGAGAGCCTGATGGGGATGGGCACGACGTACTTTCAGGATGGCCAGTACGATGAGGCGCTCACGTCGCTCGTTCGGGGGCTCGATCTTGCGCGGAAGGCCGACGATACGCGCGAAGCCGCGCGCCTCTCGCACCAGATGGGACTGCTGTTTGTGGAGCGAGGCCGCTACGGGGCGGGCATTAGCTCCATGCAGGATGCGCTGAACGGGCTGAAGAAGGCCGGCGATCAGAAGAGCCGGGATATGGCCGAGGTTCAGAATGATCTGGCGACGGCGTTTGCCCGCGCCGGTCGACTGAATGAGGCGCAGGCTCCGCTTGAGAATGCGCAGACCATAGCTCGCGATCTGAAGAGCGACGCGCTGATGGCGGAGGTTCTGAACACACGCGGCGACATCGAGTTCTACGGCGGCAATTTGTCCGTGGCGAGTCCGCAGTATCAGAAGGCACTGCAGACGATTGGCCGCAAGGACGAGAGAACCATCGTTGCAGAGACGCGGCTGAATCTCGCGCGGGTGGCGCTGGGACAGGGGCGCGCGAAGGAGGCAGAGAAGTTACTCGCTCCTCTGCTAAGCAAGAGCGAGTACCCGAAGCACCTGTCGCTGGCGATCTCGACGGCTTACGCTGAGGCTCTGATCCGCAGCAACGAAGCAGCGCGTGCGCGGCAGATATTGCTGGCGGACCTCGGTGATACGGAGAAGGCCGGCATGCGGCCTCTGACCGCGAACATCTACTACCTGCTGGCGCTTGCAGCGAAGGCCGGTGGAAACCTGGACGATGCTGCAAGCTATAGCCGTCAGGCTGTGAAGGCGCTGGACGCTGTACGAGCGGAGCCGGGCGGCGACAAGGTTCTCGATCGCGCCGATCTGGGCGCTCTTTACAAGGACTGCAACACCCTGATGGCAACGGCGAAACACTAACCGTTGCCATCAAGAGTGGATCAGCGACGCACGAGGGTCTTGGCCGTTGAGGTGTTGTTCCCGGGATGCGGATCGGAGTTGGCGCTTTCGACGCTTACCGTATTCGACAGCACGGCGTTCGCCGGCGCCGTTACTTTGACGACGATCTGCACACCGATGCCGCTGAGGGAAGACAGCGAGAGCGGCTTCAACTGACCGGCATCGCAGACCACCATGTTCCCCGCCACGGAGCAGGCGCTTGCCTGCGGCGCGTGGCATCCGCCAAACAGCGCGCAGGAGATGTCCTCGAAGCCGGCGCTGACGAAGGTCGTTCCCGGAGGCAGCGCATCCTTGATCTTGATCCCGACGGCCGTCGAAGGCCCGAAGTTGACGGCCAGCATGTTGTAGGTCAGCAGCGAGCCTGTCCGAACGGTCGGGGGGGCAAGCTGCAGAATCGACATGTCGGCGGAGGACTGAACCACGTTGTAGGTCAGTTGCGCCGCTGCGCCGGAGTTGCCTGCGAAGTCTACTGTTGGGACAGTGAGGGTGTGGCTGCCCGGAGTTGATGTGTCCAAGGTGGCGGTCAGGGTTCCGGTGTTCAATGTTCCTGGCGCTCCGAGCGTCTTTGCGCCGCAGGTCGCTATTCCAGAGCGGTCGTCGGTGCAGGTATAGCTCGCCGTGACCGGCTGATTCAGCACAAATGCGTTCGGTGTTCCGTTGATGGTCGACGGCTGAGAAGAGAGCGTGAGACCGCCCGGGATCATCGGGGCAACCGTGTCCACGTTGATCGGCACGGTGTAGAACGTGGTTGCCCATCCCCCATTGCCGACCGCGGTGAACTTAAGCTCCTCGGTGCCGGCGCAGTCCTGGGCGAAGTAGTGGAGGGCATACTGCCCATCCGCGGGCACCGAGATGGCCTGCGACGGCGGCACGAACGTAGAAGCTGCCGGCGAGAGAGGATTTGCCGGTGCAGGGCAGCCGGCCGGATTCGTGAGCGTCACGTCACCCGGTACCTGGAGCTTCGTTGGGGGAACCGCGTCAACCGTCGAGATGCCGTAGGTGATGCTCTTGATCGGCGAGGGCACGAAGTTCTGGTGGTTGGATACGGTGTCGGGCAGCATGGGCGGCTCGCTCGACAGCGAGAGGTTGATGTTGTGGCTATTCACCCAGCCCGCGTGCTGTCCCTGCACGGTCACGGTGGTCAGATCTTCGGGGACCTGGGAGACGGAGATAAAGGTGGAGTTGGGATGCGTGCCGGTGCCGTCGAAGTCCATGTCCGCACTGAAGTCGAGCTGAGCAAAGCCGAGGGCAAACTCTGCGTCCTCGCGCGACTCTACAAAGCCGAGCGCGAACAAGGGCGGCCCCGTCATCGATGAGGGGGACGGAGCCGCGGCGAGAGCCGAGGCTCCAGGTGACGAGAGATTGGTGAGCAGGTTCTGCGGGCAGTCCTCTGCCTGCAATCCGGTCGCGGGATCGAAGCCGCACGGGCCGCCGGTCCAGCCTTCTCCCGCCATCAGAAATCCGACGCCCTGGTGGTAGGTCTTTCCGTTCGGCCCGACGATATCCGGCAGGGTGAAGATTGGGCCCGTGAACTTGTCGCTGAAGATCTCATCGCGAAGTTGCGAGACAGGGCAGAGCGCTCCGACGGACGTCGCTCCCGAACCCACCTGGCAGGTGAGGGTGTACAGCTTGCAGGCAGGCGATCCGTTCAGTAGCTCGCCGTTGTGGACGAGGCAGCTTGAGGTGGCGAACGATGTTCCGCGCGCGTACTGGCTCTGCCAGAGAGCAGGATCGAGCGGCATGTCGCTGGTGTTGGGAATGGTGCTGTCGGCGATGCTGACCTGACCGTTCTGTTTGGATTGGGTGAGGTCATAGGTAAAGCCGACGTTCTGTCCGGGTGTCGAGTTGAAGTCGAAGTCTTGGTTCAGGTCGTCCGGCGAAGGATTGTTGCCCGGGATGGGATTGCCCGTGATCATCGCGGGGCCGGTCACGCCGCTCGAGGTGCAGCTCGTCACCAGGTAGAGCGATGCGTTCGCCAGCAGGGATCCCGTGTCCACCACGTCGATCTTCGCCTGTTGCGCGCCATCGACAAAGAGGCTGCTGACGTCGATCGGTGCAACGCCGAAGGTAGCGGTGTAAGTATCGAGGTCGGAGCCGACGAGATCAAACGCCGCGCTGCGATAGTTCTCGTTGAAGCAGTTGTTCTGCGTGCCCGACGGGCCCGGCTCGGTGTTTCCTCCACGACAGATATTGGCGGGTGTGCCCGACGCTGAGCCGGTCGTGACTGCGAGGTTGATGTAGTTGTCGACCAGCACGCTTCCCGTGCCATCGGGCGTCGAGGAGAGGACAACGTGGATGGGGCCGCTCGCGGCGTCGCATGTCAGGTTCACGGTCGCGCTGTTGAACGTGTTCGGCTGGCTGCTCGATGTACCGTCGGTCGAGGTCCGAACATGAGTCGAGCCGAAGAGCTTGACGGCATTCTGGGCTTGGGCAAATTCACTCCCACCCAAGAGAAGTGAAGATGAAACCGCGACGTAGACCAGAAGCCTGCTCTTTGCCATTACATTTCCCCTATTCCTTCCGGAACAGCACATGGAATACAACATGCCTGGACTGGCCCGGAAAACCGCCTTATTGCGGGCCCAAAACACAAGTTACGGGGAGGAGGTTCGATGTTCCGCTCTTGGGAAAGTAATGTCAAGATGCAATACTTTGCCTGCAGGAGGGAAAGAATGGAGCTTCACGGTAAAAACCTGATCGGCGGGGAGCTATCCGCAGAGGGCCAGCGCAGCATCGTGGCCCGCAACCCCGCCACGGGAAAAGATTTGTTCCCTGGTTTCTTCGAGGCGACATCGTCCGAGGTGGACCGCGCCGTTCGACTGGCTGCGGATGCAGCGCTGCCGTTCTCGCAGTGCTCGCCGGAAAAGCTTGCCGCTTTTCTGATCGAGATCGCCGATCAGATTCAGAGACTGGGCGATGAGCTGCTGGCGCGGGCGTCCAGCGAGTCGGGCCTCGGACTGGACCGGCTGACGGGCGAGCGTGCGCGGACGCTGAATCAGATCCGCCTGTTCGCCGAGATCGTTCGCAGCGGCTCCTGGCTGCAGCCGTTCATCGACCGCGCGCTGCCGGATCGCAAGCCGCTGCCGCGCCCCGACCTGCGGCGCACGTGCATTCCCATCGGGCCGGTCGTGGTCTTCGGCGCGAGCAACTTCCCGCTCGCCTTCTCGGTCGCCGGGGGCGATACGGTCTCTGCGCTTGCGGCGGGAAACCCCGTCATCGTCAAAGGCCATCCGGCGCATCCGGGAACCTCGGAGATGGTCGCGACCGCGATCCGCAAGGCAGTGGAGGCCTCCAGTCTTCCGGATGGAGTCTTCTCGCTCGTGCAGGGAGCCTCTCCTCGCGTGAGCATCGATCTCGTCACGCATCCGGACCTTCGCGCGGTGGGATTTACCGGTTCGGAGCGTGCCGGGCGCGCGCTCTTTGACGCCGCGGCCCGCAGAGCGAATCCGATTCCGGTCTATGCCGAGATGGGCAGCGTCAATCCGGTCTTCCTGCTCCCCAGCGCTGTGGCCGATGCCGAACGAATTGCGCGCGGTGTCTTCGGATCGTTCACGCTCGGCGTCGGTCAGTTCTGCACCAAGCCCGGGCTGGTGATCGGTGAGAGCGGCGCGGCGTTCGAGGGCCTTCGCGGCAGGCTGGCTGAACTGGTGCGCGACGCTCCTGCGGGAACGATGCTGTACGGCGGGATTCGCGATGCGTTCCGCCAGCGCGTCGGTGAGGCAGCAGAGGTCGACGGTGTCACGGAGGTCATGGCGGCGGTGCCTGCAGTCGTCGAGACGAGCGATAAGGCCGAGGCGCGTGCTCATCTGCTCTCGGTCGATGCGGGCACGTGGCTCGAAAACCAGGAGCTGCACGAAGAGATCTTCGGACCGGCGACTGTTGCTGTGGGTTGCGACTCGCGAGCGCAGATGACGGCGGTTGCGAATGCGCTCGAGGGCAACCTGACCGCGACGGTTCACGGAACGCCAGAGGAACTTGAAGAGTACGCGGATATGATCGCGATCCTGCGCGGCAAGGTGGGGCGCATCATCTTCAACGGCTATCCCACCGGTGTCGAGGTGAGCTATGCGATGCATCACGGCGGTCCTTATCCGGCGACGACGGACGCGAAGTATACGTCGGTGGGCGCCACGGCGATCTATCGGTTCGTCCGTCCGGTCTGCTACCAGGACTTTCCGGATGCCAGCCTGCCGGACGAACTCAAGAACGCCAATCCACGCGGCCTGTGGAGAGTGGTGGACGGCAGGCTGACGCAGGAGGGATGGTAAGCAAAGGCAGAAGGAGCGAGGATCTCTCCTCGCTCCTTCGGTACAGCAGGTGTGGTTGTGCAGTTCTAAGCAGCGAACTTGCGTGAGGCGAAGCCGACCAGGCCGAGAGCACCGCTGCCGAACAGCAGCAGCGCCGAGGGCTCAGGCGCAGTGGCAGATGCAACGTTCGCGCTGATGGTGCCGACGGAGTTCTTGTTGGTGAGGTCATCGTTGTACGCGTAGAACAACGAAATGGTGTCGAAGTCATTGTCGACTTTGCCCGACGTCAGGCTGCCGTCGTAGTGAAGACCAGCCAGAGCGCCATTGAAGAACGTCGCCCAGGTCAGCGAGGTGGTATCTGCAAGCGTGAAGATGTCGCCTCCGATGTTGAACGACAGACTGGTGATGCGGTTTCCTGAAACTCCAGGCTGAGAGAAGAAATCGAACCCGCTTCCCGGAGTGTCATCCAGAGTGATGGAGCCTGTGCCGCCAGCGACGTTGCCTCCAATGAGGCCGCCGAAGCTGGTGAGCGTGAGGTTGTAGGTGATGGGCGAGGCGTGGGCTGCAGGAACTACAGCCAGTCCGAGAATCAGAACCAGAGCAGACAAGATTTTGCGCATAAAATTGAGTGGGTCCTTTCCCGTAATCGCAGCGTGCGTTATCTCCAAGCTGCAACATGACTTACAGCTCGTCAACGGGAAAGGGTTTTCTTCGAAATGCGCATAAAGCTGCACGTTGGCGGCGTTGGATGGGCAAAACATTGCAGGGCATTTAATGCACCATTCAGCGGCAATGAAAAGTCAGAGCTTAGCGGACGGAGACTGATTGAGCAACATGCAATCTACTGCACATCCCGAAAGTGGTTCGCGCGGCGAAGATTTTCGCTACTGTAACGCGATGCCCATTCCAAGCAGCCAAAGCGATCGTCAGGCCGTCTGCGGAACGGCTGCCGTTGCGGGTGCCTGAGGGCGCTGAGCGATGCCATAGCGATAGCTGGCGGCGACGAAGTCGCGGAAGAGCGGATGCGGCTCGAGCGGCTTCGATTTGAACTCGGGGTGGAACTGGCAGCCGAGGAAGAACGGGTGGCCGGGAATCTCGACGATCTCGACGTAGGTGGCGTCGGGAGTGGTTCCCGTGAGTCGAAGGCCTCCGCCGGTGAGGATGGCCTCGTACTCGCGGTTGAACTCGTAGCGGTGGCGATGGCGCTCAGAGATGTCGGTGGTTTCGTAGGCCTGCGCTGCCAGCGAGCCGGGCTCGAGGACGCAGGGCCAGGCTCCGAGGCGCATGGTTCCGCCCATCTCTTCGACGCCGGTGAGCTCGCGGAGCTTATAGATGATGCGGTGCGGCGTTGCAGGGTCGAACTCGCCGGAGTTGGCGCCGGCGAGGCCGCAGACGTTGCGCGCAAACTCGATGCAGGCGGTCTGCATGCCGAGGCAGATGCCGAAGTAGGGCGTTCCGGTCTCGCGGGCGAAGCGGATGGCGTTGAGCATGCCTTCGATTCCGCGCTTGCCGAAGCCTCCGGGGACGAGGATTCCGTCGAAGCCGGCGAGCTGGTGGATGAACTCGCTGGTTGGCTTGCCTTCGGCGTCGCGGGTCTCGAGGCCCTCGGCTTCGATCCAGGTGACGCGGAGCTTGAGGTTGTGGGCGAGCGCGCCGTGAACGAGGGCTTCCTTGAGGGACTTGTAGGAGTCCTCGTACTCGACGTACTTGCCGACGATGGCGATAGAGACCTCGTCCTGCGGGTTGTAGGCGCGGTAGACGATGTCCTGCCACTTGGAGAGGTCGGGAGCGGAGGCGTTGATGTGGAGGTACTTGAGGGCGAGCTCGTCGACGCCTTCCTGTGCGAAGTTCAGGGGGACTTCGTAGATGCTGGGGACGTCGCGGGCCGCGATGACGGCGGCCTCTTCGACGTTGCAGAAGGCGGCGATCTTCTGGCGCATCTCGCGGGGAACGGCGCGGTCGGTGCGGCAGAGCAGGATATCGGGCTGGATTCCGATGGAGAGCATCTCCTTGACGGAGTGCTGGGTTGGCTTGGTCTTGAGCTCCTGCGCGGCGGCGATCCAGGGGATCAGGGTGACGTGGACGAAGACGGTGTTCTCGCGGCCGAGGTCCTGGCGCATCTGGCGGATGGCCTCGAGGAAGGGAAGCGACTCGATGTCGCCGACCGTTCCGCCGATCTCGACGATGGTGACGTCGGTGTCCTGCGCGACCTTGCGCATGGCGTTCTTGATCTCGTTGGTGACGTGCGGGATAACCTGCACGGTCTTGCCGAGATAATCGCCGCGGCGCTCCTTGGTGATGATCTGCTCGTAGATGCGGCCTGTGGTCAGGTTGTTGTCGCGGGAGAGACGTGCGTGGGTGAAGCGCTCGTAGTGGCCGAGGTCGAGGTCGGTCTCGGCTCCGTCATCGGTGACGAAGACCTCGCCATGCTGGAACGGAGACATGGTTCCGGGATCGACGTTGAGGTAGGGATCGAACTTCATCAGGTTGACGCGGAGACCGCGGGCTTCGAGCAGGCAGCCGATGGAGGCCGCTGCGAGACCTTTTCCTAACGAAGACACAACGCCGCCCGTTACGAAGATGTACTTTGCAGACATTTCCGCGACCTCTTGAGATTGATTGGAAGTTTGTGCGTGCTGTGCACGATTAAGTATCGCAGGGTCTTCCATTCCAATCAAGGCGACGGGAAAGGCCGGGATGCGGGAGGTACCCCCTCCCCTGGGCCCAGCGGGATGTCTTTTTATTTCATCAATTTAGGCGTTTTCAGCAGGCCAAAATATTGAAAAGACATGGTTTACGGGTCAAAATCTTGATTCTAAACGAGAAATCCCCGGATGGTGTCCGGGGCTTTTCTGACTCTGTTTAAAGACTAGCAGATCGAAGGTAATTAATCGGCACTTTATATTTCTTTTGGAATGAGTTGTTTAGGCGAAAATGGGACTTGACAAGGTTTTGGACGGGTAGCGTATGCAGGGATCCTTCTGAAGTTCTTGTCGTTGGAGCAATGTGTGAAAAGCCATACCCCGTGGGCTGAAAGCCCCTTCTCTGTCGGCGGGACGGAGAGAGCCTAGCCTGAAGGCTTGGCGTAGCCAGAGGAGGTTCGAGCTTTGCTCGAATGTCCCACACATGCCGCGATGAGGCTGCGTCATCTATGGGGCACCCCGGCGAAGGCGCGATCCGCTTAGGCGATTTTGGCCGAGGGGGGAAGCCCGAAGGACGAAGCGACTAGAAATCCTCGCTGAACCCACGCCCCGCCCGCCGTCAGGGCAGCCTTTCGTTGACACGAATAGGCAGGAGGACTAGCCTCGCCGCAGAGGAAACTCAAAGCGGAAATCGCGGGTCGGTATGGGCAAACCTCCATCAGACCATCATGCGCATCGGTGCAGTTTTCACCCCGATCGGCGAGACCCTTATCTTCGCCTCAACACAGTCACGGTTTTCGTCCGCGACCAGGAACGAAGTCTTCGATTCTTCGTAGACCAGCTTGGATTTAATCTCGCCTATGATTTTTGCCTTCCCTCAGGCGATCGCTGGCTGGCCGTATCTCCCCCCGACGGCACGGCAATGATTTCGCTGGCCGTTCCAGATCCGTCCGCGGAGGAGTGCAGGCTCATTGGGCGTGCAACACAGATTTCTTTCTTAACCGAGAATATCTCCGCAAAGTTTGAGGAGTGGCGAGAGCGCGGAGTGCATTTTCAAGGAGTGCCCCAGAGTCAACTGGGGGGCGGCATTTCCGTGACCTTCGAAGATGTGGA
Organism: Edaphobacter aggregans DSM 19364; assembly: GCF_000745965.1. Classification (GTDB taxonomy): domain Bacteria; phylum Acidobacteriota; class Terriglobia; order Terriglobales; family Acidobacteriaceae; genus Edaphobacter; species Edaphobacter aggregans. The sequence goes on from NZ_JQKI01000019.1 coordinate 75,324, forward strand.
CCACAACTCGTTTACCCTTCTGTGCCTTGACGAGATGACACAGGAAATTGAGTCGGAACGCCTCGCCCACGCCGAGAGGCACGCATTGGAACAACGAACGATCTTGGAATTAGAGGTTGCCAGGCAGACACAGGCAAGACTCTTTCCGCAAACGCCGCCATCTCTTAAAAGCCTCGACTGCGAGGCCGCTTGCTTTCAGGCACGAGCCGTGGGCGGCGATTATTTCGATTTTCTGGACCTCGGGCGCGAACACATGGGATTGGTAATCGGTGATATCTCCGGGAAAGGAACCGCAGCCGCGCTTTTGATGGCCAACTTACAAGCCCATCTGCGCAATCTCTGCCCGACGTATTGGAATCGCCCGTATGTGCCATTCGTCAAGGAGCAGCCAGCGCGATTCCTGCAAACGGTCAATCGGCTCTTCTACGAAAATACGCGCGGAAACGCTTACTCAACACTGTTCTTTGGAGAATTTGACGACAGCACGCGAAGGCTGCGTTATTCGAATTGTGGTCATCCGTCAGCGCTTCTCTTACAAAGCGACGGCCACTTGCAAAGGCTCGACTCAACCTGCACGGTTCTGGGGCTGTTCAATGGCTGGGATGGTGATGTCGGGGAGTGTCAACTCTCCTCGGGCGACACTCTCGCGCTCTATACAGACGGAGTGATCGAAGCGTTCAACGACGCCGGAGAAGAGTTTGGAGAGCAGCGCTTGGTCGAAGCCTTGCAGCAATATCGTGAACTCCCCACGCCGGCGCTGCTTGCCTCGGTGGCGGATGAGGTTCGACAATTCAGCCCTCAGGAACAAACAGACGACTTTACCCTGATCGTAGCCAAATGTAGATGAGCTTAGGCACTTGGCAAATTTCCATAAAAGTGACGGGTGTGAACTCAGGCTCCGCAGGGAACACCAACTTTCCAAGGAGGGTGCCCCATCTGGGCTATTACCAATACCATGCTGTGCCCGGCAACACGAGTGTTCTGATCCGGCGCAGTCAGCGAGCACAGGTGCGGTGGGAGCGACTTACCCCACCGTTGAACCGATGGGTTCCCCAACCTCGCGTCCTGCATCCCTATCCTGACGCACGCTTCTACGCCAACTAATCCATCGTAGGAGCCGTATGCGTAGACGCGCACGCACGGATCTGTGCGATTCTGGATGGCTCACAGGGAGGAAGCGGAGAGAACCAAGGCAATAAGCGGGGGCGGTGCGAGGCCGCCCAACCGCTTAGAAGAGGTAGGCCTTGTTGACGTTTGGCATGGAGGGGTGGGCGAGCAGGTGGGTGATGGCGAAGTCGGATGGGCTGCGGCGGCACTGGCTTGGGGTTTCGCCGGAGTAGGTGTGGCCGTAGCGCTCACCGATCTCTAGGACGCGCTGGATCTGGCCCTGTGAGGGGACGGTGGAGCGGTAGGGGCTCTCGCGGTGGCAGGGGAGGCCGGCGCGCTCGTAGAAGCGGCCGAGGTTGGGGGTGCAGGTGATGAGGAGGCGAACGTCGGAGGTGGTGGGGTTGCGGAAGCCGTGCACGGCTCCGGGTCGGACGTTGATCATCTCGCCGGGGACGGCGAAGCACCATTCGAGGCCTGAGGAGGTCTCGGTGGCGAACTCGGGTGCGCCTTCGAGAACGAGGAAGGCCTCCTGGTCGGGGTGGGAGTGCGGGGGGGCGACGACGCCCGGGGGGACGGTCGCCTCAAGCACGCAGTAACGGTTGTTGGTCTCGACGTCGGTGAGCTTCCACTGCAGTTCGACACCCAGGAGATCAAACTTTTCGGACTTGTTCATGGTTAGTCGCGTTCCCTTTATTATTTTTTCTTCTTTACCTCTACGAGGCGGGGCCCGGTGATGGATTTTGTTGCGTGGATGAGGGTTTCAAGCGCCCAGGAGACGGCCTTTTCGGCCTCGGGTGCGGAGAGCTGGCCGCGATCGCGGAGGAGCTGCCAGAAGGGCGCGCTGTAGACAGAGACGAAGACGGCGATGATGCGTGACTTTTCGCGCTCGGGGAGACCTTCGATGATGGGGGCGAGGCTTTGGGTGAAGGCGGCGCGGCCTTCGACGCCTCCGCGCTCGCGGACCTCGGTCCCGGCTGGGGAGTTGAGGACGGCGCGGACGAGGGTCTCGTTGGCGTCGAACTCGCGGAAGACGGTCTGGGCCATGGGGAGGATCTCGTCCTCGGTGATGGGGAAGCGGGTGTGTGTGGCCTCGCGGAGGCGCTCCCAGAGGGCCTGGAGGAGGCTGGCACGGTCGGGAAAGTGGCGGTAGACGGTGCGGGCGCTCATGCCGGCGGCCTCGGCGATGGACTCGTGGGAGAAGGTGCCGCGGGGGCCCTGGCCGAGCTGGTGCATGGCGATCTCGAGGATCTGCTCGCGGGTGGCTGCGGTCTGTCGGTCGCGGAGGGTGCGGGATTCTGCCGTCATGACAGTATTCTGTCATTATGGCGGATGGCTGTCAAAATTATAATTTTTGTTTTATGGGTGAAAGTTAGCGGTGACTAGCCGGGAATACTGAGGGCGACCCAGCGAGCGGTTGTGCATGCTGGTCCCATTCGACTTCGCTCAGGGCAGGCTCTTCGACTGCGCGCTTCGCGCTCCGCTCAGGACAGGAGAAAGGGATGTCTGTTTCGGTCCGCTTTTTGGCTGGGGTGGTGCTTTTGTGCCGGGCCTTTCAGGGCTAGGATGAGGTTCACATGGGCTGACGGGATGGCCGAAAAGGAGCGTTCGACATGAGCAAAGGGCAGACGGCGCTGGTGGTGGTGGATGTACAGGAATCGTTTCGGCATCGGGCTTACTGGGATGACCGGGATGTTCCGGCGTTTGTGCAGCGGTTGCAGGCGTTGATCGATGGGGCGAAGGCGCAGGGGGTTCCGGTCGTGCAGGTGCTGCATGTGGAGGGGACAGGGGTGTTTTCGGTGGCCTCGGGGCATGTGCGGACTCTGGAGGGGGTGGAGATCGAGCCGGAGGTGCGGTTTGAGAAGCGGAGCCACAGCGCGCTGGTGGGGTCGGGGCTGGATGTCTGGCTGGTGCAGCAGGGGATTGGGCGGCTGATCGTCTGCGGTATACGGACGGAGCAGTGCTGCGAGACGACGACGCGGCATGCGTCGGACCTGGGGTACGAGGTGGACTTTGTGACCGAGGCGACGATGACGTGGGCGATGACAGACCGGCAGGGGAGGGAGTGGTCGCCGGAGGAGATCAGGGCGCGGACGGAGCTGGTGCTGGATGGGCGGTTTGCGACGGTGGTGAGGGTGGATGAGGCTCTGGAGCGCGCATTGGAGGCGGTGGAGCAGGAGGTGGCGGCGTGATGGGTATCTACGGTTTGCGGGAGAATGGTGGCCCAGTCGAAAGAAATGCAGGTCCTTCGACTCCGCTGCGCTCCGCTCAGGGCGACAAATCTTTGGGGGGCGAGAGAACGAACGCAGGTTCTTCGACTTCGCTGCGCTCCGCTCAGGATGACAAATCTTTGGAGGGGCGCGAGGTGGTGCCGGTGTTTGCTGCGCTGACGCAGCCTACGCTGCTGCTGGATGTGGCGGGGCCGATGGAGGTTCTGCGGCTGGCGAATCTCTTTCAGGACGCAGTGCGGTTCGAGGTGCGGTATGTGGGGCCGCTGAACTCGGTGATGACGTCGATCGGGATTGCGCTGACGGGGATTGGGCAGCTGCCGGCGGAGCTTCCGGAGAAGGCGATGGTGATGCTGTTTGGTGACGTGGAGAAGGTGATGATGCCGGCGGGGTGGCCTGCTCCGCAGAGGGATGTAAGGGGGGATGCGGAGATTGTGGCGTGGCTGAAGGATGTGGTGAGGCCGGGACATACGGTGGTGTCGATCTGCGCGGGCGCGATGCTGGCGGCAAGGGCGGGGCTGCTGGATGGCTATGCTTGCACGACGCATTATCTGGATTGCGAGGAGCTGGCGAGTGTGGCTCCGGCGGCGAAGGTGGTGGAGAACCGGCTGTTTGTGGAGGACAAGGACCGCTTTACGAGTGCGGGGGTGACGGCGGGGATCGACCTGATGCTGTATATGGTGAGCCAGAGGCTGGGGGATGCGGTGGCGGCGGCGATTGCGCGGTACCTGGTGGTGTATCTGCGGAGAGGAGGGGCGGAGCCGCAGATCTCACCGTGGCTGGAGGGGAGGAACCATGTGCATCCTGCGGTGCACAGGGTCCAGGACGCGATGATGAAGAATCCGGCGGAGAGTTGGCAGCTGGGCAAGCTGGCGAGAATGGCGGGGGCGAGCAGCAGACATCTGACGCGACTGTTTCAGGAGTATGCGGGGATGAGTGTGACGGAGTACAAGAACAATCTGCGCGTCGCGCTGGCGAGGCAGATGCTGAGTCAGACGGAGATGGATATAGAGCAGGTGGCGGAGAAGGCGGGGTTCGGGTCGGCTCGTCAGATGCGGCGGGCGTGGCGGAGGGTGTATGAGGGGGCTCCGCGGGAGGCGAGGGGTGAGGGCATGCATTAGCCGGTCGTTCCGTGGCGGTCCGATAGGAACTACTGAGATTCTTCGCCTTCGGCGCAGAATGACGACTGTATGAGGCTTCATGACGGTTGTCTTATGCTTTGCCGGGGTGGACGCGGGGGCGGAGGTTGTCGAGGTGGTGCTGCATGTGGGCGATGTAGTCCTCGATGAGGAAGCCGAGGGTGATGGGGTTTCCGGCTACGGCGGCCTGGTTGGGTAGGGCGCTTGGTGGCACGTTGCGGATGGTCCAGACGATGTGCTCGTTGAGGGCGAACCAGAGGGCGAGGACCTCGGCCCACTCGCGGTCGCGGTAGTGCTGGATCTGGACCCAGGACTCCTGGGCGTAGCCGGGCATGTTCTCGGACGCGATCTGCATGCGGACGATGCGGGAGAGGTTGTTGACGGCGGAGTCGGTGAGGTGGCCGATGACCTCTTTTGCGCACCACTTGCCTTCGCGCTCGGGAATGGAGGCGTCGGCGTCGGAGAGGGTGACGAGCCAGGGAACGGCGTTGCGAAGGGTGGCGAAGAGGCGCTCAGAGAGCTCGACGGGGTCGAGGAGAGCGAGGTCGGTTGGTGAGGTGTAGGTCAGGCCCATCCAAAAGCTCCTTGATTGAGTTCGATGTTGAGTTGGATGCTTGGTGCGGGGGTGGATGTTGGAGAGGACTCCAGGTAGATGGAGATGACGTCGAAGCGCACCGGGGCTTCGCGGGCGCGGGGCGGGAGGCGGTGGAGGTAGGCGCGGGCGAGCCGGCGGAGGATGCGCTGCTTGTCGGGGTCCACGGCAAGCTCGGCGGGGACTGCGTCGCGGCGGGTTCGGGTTTTGACTTCGACGATGCAGAGGGTGTGGCCGTGCCCGGCGACGAGGTCGACGTCGCCGCGGAGCTTTGGGGTGCGCCAGCGGTGGGCGACGATGGTATAGCCGAGGCGGCGGAGATGGAAGAGAGCCTCACGCTCGCCGCGGGTGCCGGTCTCGAGGTGTGGGGCGGTGCGGGGTGCGCGCGAGAACGCGGAGAGGCGGCGGAGCGCCCATGCCTGTGCGCCGATCCACAATCTGTGTGTGGAGCTGACCGCGGTCGTTTGAGCCATGCGCTCCAGCTTAATCGATTTGCGCGGCGTGTGGGTTTAAGGGTAGCTAAGATCGTTGCGTTGGGAGGCGAGCGTCTAATATAGCGAGGGAAGATTGAGGTGGAGTGACGATGACGCTATTGAATGCACCGACGTACGACCCAGGCAAGGAGAAGCGAAAGACGGGCCTGGTGTTTGGAGGGATTGCGCTGGTTCTGCTGACGGCGGTGGTGGGAGTGGGAGGGTATCTGCTGGGGCATGGGTGGTTCTTTACGAACCTGCGGGCCGAGCACAGGGTGGATCAGTTCTTTAAGGCACTGGAGGCGCAGGACTACAACAAGGCGTATGCGATCTGGATGAATGATCCGGATTGGCAGAAGCATCCGGAGAAGTATGAGTACACGGTGAAGCGGTTCACGGAGGACTGGACGACGGAGAGTCCGGTGGGGGTGATCAAGTCGCACAAGGTGGACATCTCGAAGACGGACGGGACGGGGACGTTCGGGACGGGAATTATTGTGGCGGTGCGGGTGAATGGGGACCACAAGATCTTTATGTGGTACGAGAAGAAGGATGGGACGCTGACGTATCCGGCTCCGCATGAGCTTGAGTACAACTAGCGGTTTGGTGTTCAGAGGTTTGTGGTTCAGAATAGTGGCATAGAGATCTCCTGGTCCCTATGCTGGCGCACCCGTTCTCCTATCGGCGAGCCAACTCTCAGGAACTCATGCTGCTCTTATATTTATCTGCCGGTAATCATTTGGCTTAATGATCGGCATTGTCTCTGGACGAGAGCGCTTGACGAAACGGTCACTTTTCCAGTTGCAGTCTGATTTTTCGGTTACGGCCTGACTACCTCAGTGTGGTCCCGCCTTGCCTGATCTCCCGGGACACTCTGAAGAGCCTCAAATGCATCAAATGTCCTATTCCCAGGTCACATCAACGGATCAAACATGATCGATACGCGTTCCACGCACGTTCACTACGGAAAGGCCGTCGTTTCCTCTGCACTTGAGCGACTCGAACGGATCTCAGCCGCAATTGAAAGGCTGCCGATTCGCGTGCCAATCCTTTTCTTTCTTGCACTGTACTTCTCGATCGCTATAGCCAAGGCGAAGAGCAGGCTTATGTGGGACGACGAGTTCTTCACTCTATACATCTCCCGGATCGGCACAATGAAGGGCATTCTGGAGGCGCTTGCCACGGGAGCCGACCAGCATCCTCCCCCCTTCTACTACCTCACGCACCTGCTTACGGTTCTCTTCGGCACGAGCCACCTTACGGTGCGTCTTCTGCCGATGCTTGGCTACGGCCTGATGTGTGTTTGTCTCTTTTTGATCCTCTACCGCCGAACGTCTTTACTCTGGGCTTTCCTCGGGATGATTCTTCCCATTGCCTCCAGCGCCTTTTACTACGCCACTGAGGCACGAGGTTACGGGGTCGAGCTTGGCTTCTGCGCTCTCGCCCTGCTCGCCTGGCAACGTGTTACCTCCTCCTCCAGCAAGCGCGCCTGGTGGCTTCTTACTCTCTTCATGGCCTGTGGGATGGCTGTCTCGAGCCATTACTATGCTGTCCTTTTCGTCTTTGCCCTTGCGCTCGGGGAGCTCGCGCGCACGATTCAACTAAAGCGCTTTGATTTCCTGGTCTGGCTCTCATTTTTCGGAGCAGCGATTCCTCTTCTCGTATTCCTCGGCACCATCCGCAAGGCCAGCGAATACTCTGCACACTTCTGGGCAGTTCCCATCTGGGGAGCTCTCCTGGAGTACTACGTACAGATGCTGGGCGAGCTCGCCAACATTCTCGTGGTCGGCGCAGTTCCCTATCTGATTATGCTTCTCCGCTCCGAGAGCCAAGAAGAGAACTACCGTGCCGAGATCTGTCGCTTTTCCACCTACGAGGTGATTGCCTGGAGTGCAATCGCGGCGGTTCCCGTCTTCGCGATGATCCTCGCCAAGACGGTCACCCATGGGTACGTTGAGAGGTACGCCATCTCGGCGATTGTCGGAGCCATTGTTCTTCTCTGTCATTTCGGCTACGCCGTAGCTCCCCGCCCGCGCAGCTTCGCCCTCGTTCTCTGTGTCGCCGGGCTCCTCTACATTGTCCCTTACAGCGTCCGGCTGGTTCTCATCAACCGGCTCGCCGTGGTCAAACTCGGAGGAAATCTGTCGATGATCGACGCTCGCAGCACCTCACCTCTGGTGCTGGGCGATTACACTCTCTTTCATCAGGCATCGTTCTACGCTCCGCGCAAGCAGATCCAGAACTTGCTGTATGTTGCCGATCCGCTTGCATCCGTTGAGTACATCTCCAAGGACACCGTAGACCGTAGTGCCATAGGGATGAGGCCATGGTTCCCGCTTAACATCATGACGCGTAAGGGATTCGTCGCGACCCACAGCGATTTTCTCGTTTACAGCTATGTAGGATCCTGGACCTGGATCACTTATGTACTTTTACCGCCGTACTACGAGACCAGCCTGCTTGATCGCCATGAGGGTGAGATTCTGCTCAAGGCGCACCGTGTTGGCAACGCACCTGCCGACGAAAGCGACGACTCGCCGTTGCAACCGGCTAGCGAGTCGTTATTCGACAAGATGAGCAAGGACGGTCCTTCGCTGTGTAAACAGTGGATGCCACACGACGGCTTCTGTGACGAGGTGGAAAAGCGAAGGCAACAAGCAGATGCGGACCGCTAGCGAACATTCAAAAGCGAAACGTGACGCAGAGACAGGCGCACGGGGTACGTCATGCGCCGGGTGCTGTTTTAGCTTTTGACGGCCTCCCACTTTGCTTCGCCGTATTCGCTCTCCTGGGGGAACGTTGGGTTGCGATCTATGTACGCAAAGGAGGCGGGTGTTCCAAAGGGACAGATGACCTGCACGGTGGAGGGATTTGCGACCGTTCCTTTTGCAGCTTCATTCACCCATTTCCTTCTAAATGAGTTCGTAGCATATGTGCCGCATCGCACAGACGGACAAACTAAACTGCTTCGGACACTATTACTGCGATATTCCACTTGTTCTTCTGAGGTCTGAGAGGATCAAGGGACAACATCCTTTCGAAATATATTGAAGGTCGACGTTCACGCGTTGCGCGCATGCGCGACGATCGCCTCATGACCGAGTTCAATTAGCAACCGGCTTACCCACGGTGAATGCGTTCCGGTCTCCAGTGCGATCCGGCTCCGTGGCGTCGCTCCGAAAGTCTTCTCAGTGCCTTGAGGCGTCGTGCTCACCTTCTGCTCCAGCAAGACCTCACCTGCCTCACCCAGCACGCAATAAGAGCTCGATCTATCGCCCACGTCCAGACCGATGGTCAGGCGTCGGTCCTGCTCGTTGAGTGTCCGCTGAATCATCGTGGTGGTAAGCTTTTTCATCGCCGGTCTCCTCTATCTCCCTGCGCTTCGAGCGCGTCGATAACTTGGGAGCTTAACGCATCCCGCTGGAGACCGGCCTTCTCTTCCATCTGTTGTCAGGAATTAACTTTCATGCAAGGTTATAAAGCTATTGCGGGAACCTGTTTTAGGCGAATGTAGGCATGCCCAAGCTCATTGAAGCCCTTTGAATGTCCTTGCTTCCTGCTAAGACGTGGACTGGATTTCTCGCTTTGCAGTCAACCGATCACTCCCTAGCTACTCCTTCACGCTTGCGCAGAGGACCTCGACTAGACAGCCTCCACTCGCTTTTAGTCGCAGGATCCCCCCGCCCTCAATATCGGTTACCATTCGCGAACGGGCCTCCGCAAAACCCAGGGACGTGACCACGCATACACGCGCTAAGCTGGACCCCATCGCGAGTTGGAAGCAGGGAATGAGTTCCACATGCGACGTCGTTCGCGACACCCTTTAGAACACGATCTTTGGTGATTTGGATTGCCCAAGACTGTTACACTTTACCGCTACAATGGCACCCGCTCTTGTGCATACGCCGAACGTGGATGTGGAAGCGCTCATGAACCGTATTTCCGGAGGTTGCAGGATGAAATGCAAGATCTGCTACGCAGAGAGCCGCTACCAGTTTTCTGAGATTGTGCTCTCGAAGCACTTATGTCGCTATTTCTACTGCGCCGGATGCGGTTTTCTTCAGACTGAGGAGCCCTACTGGTTAGATGAGGCTTATCAAAGCGCAATTGCTGCAGCCGATACCGGCCTTGTACTTCGTAATATCTCCCTCTCGAAGAAACTTGCTCCCCTCCTCTATTTCATGTTTGGTGGTGAAGGCAGGTACCTCGATTTCGCCGGCGGTTACGGTATGTTTACCCGTCTTATGAGGGATATCGGTTTTGACTACTATTGGACCGATCTGTATTGTCAGAATTTGCTGGCGCGTGGATTTGAAATCTCTTCGGCGAAGCTACCGTTTACTGCGGTCACGGCGTTTGAAGTGCTGGAGCACGTTCCTGATCCGATGGAGTTCCTGGCGCAAGCTCTTGATCGTGCTTCAACACGCACGATCATCGTTTCGACCGAATTGTTTGAAGGTGCCCCCCCAAATCAAGACTGGTGGTATTACACGTTTGCAACGGGGCAACACATCTCTTTTTATCAGCGCCGCACACTGGAGTTCCTCGGCGCGAAACTGGGCCTTAATCTCTATTCACATGGCTCACTGCACATGTTTACAGACAAGAAGATTAGACCCTCTATCTACCGGTTCCTGACGTATACACGCGTCAGCAAGCTCTTGTCGATCATTCCGCAGCTTGTCCTGACTTCCAAGACCGTATCCGACCATGTCAGCATTATGAAGGGTCGACTGCAGTCAACAGGAGGCGCTCCAAGTAGCAAAGCCTTAGATGAGGCTTGTCGTTGATCCAGCTTGAGGTGTCGTCTGTCAGACGGTCAAACTAAACGAAGGATCGTCACGCAACATCGTACTCGACCCGCCTTATAGAGGATCAAACCGCAGCCACTGTTGGACCTCGAAACGCCCTTCAGAGCAGAGGATCCACCGATCTATCTCCGGGAAGCCATCGAGTTCCTTGATCGTCCAAGGATTACGAGGTCCTGGAGACCAGGTCGTTGCGCTGTGTGTCTTGGAAGCGGCCTTAATGAGGCGTTCCATCTCCCCTTGGGGATCGGCATAGATATGGGCATGAGTTTCGACGACGATCAGCGAATCCTTCAGGAAGGCAAAAACTTCTTCTGTAAGTACTTTGAATTCCGCGCCTTCAATGTCTATAAGAAACATTGTCTCCTGCGGGTTGATCTTGTGAGCGCGGAGCATATCATCAAAGTGATCCGAGGCAGTGCCTAGGATCGTTATCTTGTCCGAGACGCCGTTTTCAGCAGCCAGCCGGGCGATGGCTGCGCGGCACTCAGGCAGGGATTCGAAAGCTACGGAGCGATCGACTCTGCCACTATGAAGAAGACCGACCGCGTAATATCCGTCTGCAGCGCCGACATCGACAAACACTCGGAAGCGAGCAGGAGCCCCCACAAGGTTCTCGATAACTTCCTGCTCGTATAGGCCAAGAATCATACCCCCCTGCTCCGATCGGCCCCAATGAGGATTGTCTAACCAACGCATCCCAGCAAATGGGCCATACTGAACAATACCGCCGCACTGTGCAAAGATCTTCCGTGACAAGCGACGGCGATAAAGGCCCACAACACGGCGAAAGTTGATGTGACGCCTAAGGGTTTTTGCGACATAGTTAAGCAATGACGGTCCTCGATGCGAATGGGAATCTTACGCCATTGTAAGCTCCTCACGGTAAAAAAGTAGATACGCCAATTGTTATCTCTGGGCGGTCGAGGCTGATTTGCCATGCTCCCGGCCTCGACACAGAACTCTCTACTAAAAGGGAACTGCACTCAACAGGAGGCGCTCCAAGTAGCAAAGCTTTAGATGAGGCTTGTCGTTGATCCGGCTTGAGGTGTCGTCAGATCGTCAGATCGAAGGTCTTCGATTCACAGCTAATGGACGCAGTCTCGCCATAAGACCCCGCCACTTACACATCGCCCATGCCACTGGCAACGATCGCCTGCCATAATTTTTGGCAATGATCTGAAAAAATTCTGTGATTGCCGCTGCAGTTGGCATGTTGGACACGCCGTCGGTTGCATGCAGCGCGACTACAGTGTCGAAAATCCTCGCTCGCGCACCCGCTCGTAAGAGGCGTTGATTCACGTCAAAATCGGCAAAGATTTTGTAGGCTATGTCGTAGGTCGGAAACATCTCGCGCCGGAAGAATGTTCCCTGATGATGGAGCGTGTTGTTGAAGCGCAGGGCCATGCTGTAGCTTGGTCGGAATTCCGAACAGCCATCGAGCGATACACGGAATGCCACAATGTCAAGACCCTCCTCCTTTGCTCTCTGTAGCTCCTCCATCGGGATCGTTAGAAGCTTGTCTCCGGCGTTCAAGTGGAGGAGAAAGGTTCCACGAGCGTGGGCGATGGCTTTGTTCATCGCGTCGTATATTCCGCGATCGGGCTCGCTTAACCAATAATCGATAGAGCTATTCTGCTGCTGCAAAAACTCGACTGTTCCATCCTTGGATCCGCCATCAACAACAATCAACTCAATGTGTTGATTCTTCAGCTTTAGGACAGCATCAAGAAGCTCCGGCAGGACCGAGCGTGCATTGAAGACGACAGTAATGATCGAGACAAGCGGTGATGTAACGAATGCGTCCGTCGCCATCCGGCTACCGCCCTCTCGTCGAATCGGCATTTTGTCCAGTTTTCTCCCTTACCAATAGACATCATGGCATTAGTCGCCGTTCATCACGGATGGTCTAGCCCATGATTTCAAATCTCGTTGCTTGAAGCGACAATTCTTACTCGGTGCGCTCGCGTCGGCGCAGTAGTGTGACCCTCAGTTCCTTCGTTGCCTTCGATTGTGAAGTACCTCTGTGCCCAACCCAATGCAAGGAGTTCAAGCAGAATAATCAAGATTGTCAGAAAGTCTGAGAAGAACATGAATCCCATACAGCCTAGCAAGACTGCTGAGGTCAAATAGTTCCGAGTGAGTCGATTTCCAGCACTGATAAATCCTGCAATAAGTCCCCAAACATAGTTAATTCCAAAGATACCGAATACCCAAAAGTCGATGAAGTACTTGGATATGTAGGTGTGCACCCCATCGACGATCTGTTCGCTTCCCAAATCACTTATTTCAAGCGATTTTGGGGCCCAGAAGCCCGGCAACGCACTATACAAGAAGTTGAAGGAAGGGTGGTCATATGGATAAACGTGGACAATCCAACACAGGTTCGATAGTGGAGTAGATATGTATGAGAGGACCCAGAGATACGCTGCAGGCCAATCGTAGTATGAGTGCTTGATCCGCATGCCCAACAGCAGCGCTTCGCTTCCTAAGCTGTTACGAGTATTGCCAATCAGGTTTGCGAGAAGCACGGCAGCACCAAGGGTGGCTGCAGCCACGAGGTAGATTTTTTTTTGGCTGAGTGTCGTCTTGAGCGAGAAGACAACCAAAGCCTGAAAAAGCATGATGAGTAAATATCCACGGGAACCATAAATCAGGAAGCATGCCGGGGCATACAGATACAGTGCCCAGCGACGCGGTATTGAGACTTCAAGGGGCGCAGAGACAAAAAGCACAAGAATCGCTGGAAATAAGACCTGCCGCAGCGACCCGTACTCTTGGTAATTCAGTGTGTCGGCGCCGAGAAAGCCAAATAAAGGCGGCAGCCCAAATAATTTTAGGTTCATCAGCATAATCGCCAGCGTCACGATTATCGCTCCGAGATGGAAGCGTCGAAGTTTGGAGATATCGATCCGATAGGAGTTGGGACCCACCGGATAGTGTCCTATCGAGAAGTAGGCTAACCGTACTGTGGCATAACCGGCCAGAAACGAGCAGGCCGAACTCGCAAATAAGTAAAACGCAGTCGAGAAGTAGGGGTAAGATGTATACGACACACGCACTTGGAAGCATGCAAGCATCAATGCCCAGACCGCAAAAAACAGCTGGAATGGGTTGCAGTAAAAGGGTACGTCAGTATTTTTCCTGAATCTTCGCCATTCCGACAAAATCATTCCGCACTCCTCTCTACTAAGCTAACTCTGGAGTGCGGATTTGTAGACATCCAGAGTCTGTTGGGCTGCTTTAGGCCAAGTAAACTTGGCGGCCTGATGCAGGGAGGCTTCGCGCAGGGCTGCTCTAAGTGTCTGATCATTCAGGAGCCGATCCAGAGCAGCCGCTATCTCCTTCGTATTATGGGGGTCTACCATCAATGCTGCTGTTCCAGCGACCTCGGGTAAGGAGGAAGTATTGCTGGTGACTGTGGGCGTTCCACAGGCAAGAGCCTCCAGGACGGGTATTCCAAACCCCTCATAAAGTGAAGGGTACGCAAACACGGCCGCAGCAGCGAGCAGGGTAGGCTTATCTCGTTCGGCAACAAAGCCGGTGAAGAGTACCCGAGACTCAAGATTCAGACGGCGAACATTTTCGAATATCTCATCATAGAGCCACCCCTTCATGCCTGCGACCACAAGACTGGTGTTGGAGTTGCTTGCAGCGATCGTTGCGAACGCATTGACGAGTCTCAATAAATTCTTTCGTGGCTCGATTGTGCCGACAAACAAAATGAAACTTGCTGGCAGTGAATATCTGGAAAGTAGATCCGCAATAAGCGTGGGATCGGTAGACGGAACAAACAAATCGCTTTTGCCATGGTGGATCACCGAAGTGGATCCGCGAGGTTGACCGAATCTTTCTCGATAATCATGTTCTGCCGAACGAGACACAAAGATCAGACTGTCCACCCACCGCGCGGATGCCTTGATGAAGCGCCGAAAGATGAAGGTCTTCAGAGGAACATGCACTTCCGGCATGGAAAAGAAGGTCATGTCGTGGATAGTGACCACTGTTTTAGAGGTAAATCGGATGAGTGGAAATGAGTAATGCAAGGAGTGCACCACATCAATTTTGTGCTTCCATAAGAGGAAGGGCAAAATGAGCTGCTCAAGGAGTACGAATCGAAGAGGAAGTATTCGGAAGATCTTCGCTGGTGCCCAGATCATTGTTACGTTTGAATGGTCGCTATAATCCAAATCCTCATCGTCGCTCAGAGCCAGAATAAACAGGTGCGCATCGCGTTTGGCAGACACCAATTCCCGAATTAAATTCTCCGCATAAACGCCGACGCCGGCTCTTTTCCGAGCAATCACTGTCGCGTTGATCAATACGTTCATAGACTCGTTACACGGGGTATAACTATGTTGCAATACAATTTCTTTGCGGTCCTGAGGTATGCGTCTTTACGATCGTCTTTCTGAGAGCCCGGCTCGATCGTTAGACCACTCCCTCCAACCGTCGATTCTTCTTCGGCGTGATGTGAAAAGGCGTCGTTTCATCTCACTAAGCGTCACCGACAGATATTGAGATTTTTGGGGATCGAGGAGATCCTTGAAGGCTCTCCCTGTAAGGCGAACGATGCGTTCAAGCCTCGCCAGGGATCCAAGTTTCATATCCCAAAAGGCGCACTCATCCAGCAGCCCCGCCCGATATCGTTCGACGCTCATTCTCTCCTCTTTACGCAGGAGAGCAAGCTCATGGTGAACGATCACATCTCCGGCGATAAAGACCTTCTTTCCGCTGTTTGCGAGTTTATGAAACATGTTGAGATCGCTGATATCGAGGGGAAAAAATGGATCGTAGCCGCCAATCTGTCTGAGCGCAGCCACGCGCACGGTCGAGGCCGAGTTGACTGCGTAAGTCGGACCCGAGGCTGTTCCAACGAAATTGTTAGCATACCAGCGCGGCAACGCTCCCCCTGCCAACCTAAACGGCGAGAGAGTACGCCCGTCTCCAACGACTTTGGGAACAATTGCTCCGACTTCAGGGTGTGCCGCTTGCTCTGCCGCAATCTCGCTGATTCGTTCGAGAAAGTTTATGGGAACCGACGTGTCTTGATCCAGGGTCAATAGCCAATCGTAGCCCTCCACCTCGGCTATCTGGAGGGCTGAGTTATACGCTTGCGCCAAACCCGGATTGTGTGGTGCTGCCTGGTATCGGACATCTTCGGGAAGATCTCCCGTTTCCTGCCCCCCGGGTGTGTTGTCCTGGATGATAACTGCGAGCTTCAATTTCGAGTTTGCAGCTTGCCGTGCCGCAGCAAGCAAGGTGAGTAGACTCGAGGATGCATCAGGCCGGATCTTAAAAACAACGATCACTGCAAGCAGCTTTACTTCCGGTTGAATAGAGTTGCTTATCGATTCTTGCATCAGACCTTCAGTCTACTTGGGTCTCGGTATGGTCCTCATATCATTCGGCCCCCGGGATGTTTCGGACGACCCTACCAACGTAACCGGACAGCCTCCCGCAGTCGATCAAGCTTGATCGACAACTCTGGAACTTTGCGCATACGAGCGATGGCTGCGCGCAGATAGACCCAAAGGCAGGCACAGCAAAATCCAAGAACCGCGCTGCCTATCATCAGGAGCAGACGTGACGGACCGGATTTTCTATCCGGTGGTACCGCCCGATCGACCACCTGGATGATCGGCGCAGACTTCGCTTCATCAATGCGGGCTGCTTCATATTGTCGTGAGAGTAGCTCGAAGAGGGTGTCGTGATACTTAACTTCGCGTAGTTTTCGCGCATACTCCAGACTCCCTTCGGGAACTTTTCCCGCCGGAACCAGTGTGTCGCCGGGCGCCATTTTCTTCTGATCGTCTTGCTGCTTACTCAATTGCTGGCGCAGTGCATCGATCTCGCGTTGTATAGTGTAGACGCTGGGATTCTCATCCGTGGCGTAGGCACGCATCGCCTGCAGTTCTACCAAGCGACTGGAAATCTGCGCCTGGGTCTGTGCGATACTGCGAATAGCCATCTCTGCCTGACCGGAGACCGTGATCAAGCCGGTTTTTTCCTGCGTTTTCCTGAGATCGTCTTCTGCCGCGGCGAGTGCGCTTTTTTCCTCCGCCAACCGCTGATCGAAGAAGAGCCGTCGTTGACTCGCTTCGGTGATCGCGAGCTTCGAATTCATGGCGTACAACTCATCGACGAAGGCATTCGCAAGGTCACTCGCGCGCCGGGGATCATGGTCCTTGACGCTAATGCTGATCAAACCGTTCTTCGCAACTTCGAATATCGCTTGCTTCGCCAACTTTTTGCGTGTGTCTTCCGACCTCTTCAGTTTCCAGAGCGACTGCAGTTGGAATTTGGCAATTAGATGGTCAGCGATAGTTCGGCTTTGCAGGATTCCTACGTACATGTCCGCGGGGTTTCTGAGCAAGCTGCTTGCGCCGCCTCCGAAGGCTCCTAGAGCACTTAGCTGACCAGCCAGCAGGGAAGCGCTCGATTGTGGAGTCTGCGGCGGGAGGATGATTGCCACGGCGGTAAAGCTAGGCTTCATGGCGAATGCGATCAATGTCCCAACAAGCAGAGCGATCAGGGTGACGGCAATTATCCGACGACGATCCCTCGCCAGAACGAGCAGTATGTCGAGAGCAGGTGTTTCCTGTCTACCTTCCTCCGCAGCTCGTTCAAGGGCAGTTTCTGGTGGGTGAAGAGTGGCCATCCTTGTCATGATAACGCATCAAGGAGCGACGTTCGATTTGAGATCCAGGGCCTAAGCTACACGCGGGAGCTGGGCCAACTCTCGCTGGCTTCTGCACTTAGATGGCGCAGTTCATCCTCGATCATCATTCGGACCACATCTGTCATCTCGTATGTGGCTCGCCAGCCTAGCCGTTCGGCCGCCTTGGCAGGGCTTACCCTGCTATGGATGATATCTGCGGGTCGCAGGAGGCCTGGATCGATCGAGACAAACTCGCGCCAGTCCTTGCCAATATACTTGTACGCCGTCGCAATGAAATCCTGCAATGTCGAAGTGATTCCGGTTGCAATAATGAAGTCCTCCGGTACCTCGCTTTGCAAAATACGCCAGATAGCATCGACATAGTCGGGTGCCCAACCCCAATCGCGTTCAATGTTTAGATTGCCGAGCGACAGCCTACTCTGACTTCCTGACGCCGTTTCCGCAACCGAACGAATGATCTTTCTGGTTACAAAGCGCTTCGGTCGCAGTGGCGAGTCGTGATTCGACAGAATACCGGTACAGGCAAACATCCCATATGCCTGACGATAATTTGCCACCGTCCAATGTGCTGCCGATTTAGCGACGGCGTATGGACTGCATGGGTTGAACTGTGAACTTTCATTTGCTGGAGTGAGTCCCGTATCTCCAAAGCATTCCGTCGAGCCGGCGTTATACAACCGTGTCGTATGACCGGAAACCCTGATTGCCTCCAGTAGATTTAACCCGCCGAGAACGATGCTCTCGATTGTTTCGAAAGGTTGATCAAACGAGAGTCCTACGGAACTCTGGGCTGCCAAGTTGTAGATTTCGTCGGGTCGCACACGGCCGATCAAGCTGATTATTCCACCTACATCGCGCAGGTTCAGCGAGCTCAGCCGTATATCTTGTTTGATCGACAGACGCTGAAGGTTCGGAAATGAAGTCATCTCCGCATCTCTGGAGGTACCCCAGACGTCATACCCTTTGTCGAGCAACAGCTTGGCAAGATAGGTGCCATCCTGCCCCGAAATCCCACAAATAATTGCGCGTTTGCTCAAAGATGCTCCCTAGCTTCTTGTGCTACTCGTTGGTAAAGCTCGACGAACTCCAGCGCCGCCGCGTCGGCGGAATAGCGTTCCAATGCGCGATATCCTCGCGCAACCATCGTCAATCTCAGTTCTTCAGAGCTCAGCAGACGCTCAATGCTTTGACCGAACTCCTCGGGAGAGTTTGGGTCGAAGAAAAGAGCTGCATCCCCACCAACCTCCGGGAGAACAGTTGCGGAGGAACAAGCGACAGGGAGTCCCACGCGGAAGGCTTCGATGATAGGCAACCCAAGGCCTTCGAATTTGCTTGGAAAAACCATGGCTGTGGCGAGACGAAAGATCGCCTGAATCTGCTTGTCAGTGACGAAGCCGAGGAAGTGGATGTGCTGGGCCACTTCCAAGTCCATGGCGAGCTTCTGGAGCGTGTCCCGGTAAGAGTTTGTCGCTCCGGTAAAAACTACATCCACGGCGGTGCCGTGGTGTTGCTTCATCCACGCCAATCCTCGAAGAATCAACTCATGATTTTTGTGCGGCCAAGTGATTGCGGGATAGACGAGGAAAGTGGCAGGCAGGCCAAGCTCCCGTTGGACCTGCTGTACCTCCGTCTTAAGAGGGTTGGAATATGCTTCAAACGCAGAGCCCCAGCGGATGACGTCAATCTTTTCAGGAGGTATGTGGTACTGCTCGACTAGGTCCTTTTTCCCCCACTCCGTCTGGACGCACACTGAATGGGCCTGTTTGCAGAAGGCGGGATAACGAACTTGTCGTAAGCGAAGATCCTCTTGGGAGAAAAACTGTGGCAAGTGACAGTGCTGAAGATCCCAAGGCTGATAGATGCTCGGCACTTTGGTCAGATAGGCCTCTTGGCAGGGGAAGTGAACCACGTCACACCCCATTGACTCTACAAGGCCATCGCTGATCGGAATCATCGATGCGTTCGAGCGTACTTTGGTGTAGAGCTTGCGAAGGAGGGGAATGCTTCTAAGCGCCTTCTTTAGGGTTCCTGACGTCGAACCATTGGAGCTCGGAGCACTGACAATGGAGCAGGGTCCGAAGACATGGGGCCTCAACCATTCGACTGAATGGTCATATACAACAAAGAGATACTCCTGGTTCTTACCCTCGAGGCGACTCAACCCGTGTGCGAGTGCCAGCACAGCTGTTCCGACTCCCTGGCGCGGATCCTCGATCCTGAAATCAATTGCAATCTTCAACTTACCCATATACTCGTCATTATGCTTCCTCGCCCTCGTGCAGGGCGGCAAGCGGGAATGTGATTGCCTCGACGATAGAGAGCGCGGGAGACTTCAATTCAAGGCCTCTCATCGCCTTCGGAACAAAAAACAGGCATGGCAGCATATTGAGTAAGCCGTAACTGATGATAGTCGACCAGGGTACAGCGACAAGCCCGAAATATCGAACGAATATAAGCTTTGAAGCGACGCAACCAACCCCGAACATTAAGGCGACGATTATTTGAAATTTGATGACTGATGCGCCATTCAGGAACATTGCAATCGCATTTCCACAACAATCCATAATCGACCAGATCGCCATGCCGAGTAATAAGGCGAAGGGAGGTTGGATCCTTGATCCTACCCACCAATAGATCAGCTGGTGCGACAGAAGGAGAAGGATAACCGCAGAGCCGATCGAAGCGCCAAGAACAAGTGTCAGCGACCTACGTAGGGTACGTCGCACCCAACCCATGTCTCCTCGCGATATCGCCTCACCATATGCAGGCCACAATGGAGTTAGCAGCATCCCGCTCATCATAGAGACAAGCGCAAACATGCGCTGCGGAATGGCATATTCGGTTACGTTCACAGCACCCAACGTGTGGGCGATAATGAAGTTATCTGCTGAATAAGCAAAAGAAACCACAACCTGAAGCACAAAAAAAAGTGCACCCAGCCGCGCAATCTGTGAGATCGTTTCTCGAGACACCAGGTCGTGGGCTGGTCGTAAATCTGGCCGGGAAAAGCCGAAGAAATGAACAGCGTTCAGTAGCGTCGAAACAACAGGTGCCCCGGCGAGAGCAGCGACCAGTTCCGGAAGGCTCGCATGCATCTGAACGCCTAAAAGGACTGCCAGTAGGCCGGTCATGCTTCCGCACATCTGCCACAAACCATAGCGATAGCCCTGCTGAATTCCTAATTGAACGCGCTGCACAACGTCGAGTGCGATATTCAATGCAAAGCAGCTCGCGAAGACGAGCAGCGCCGGACCCGCCTCCGCCATGGCCTGTGGCGAAGTGACTCGAAATACATGAGCCCAATTTACAAACGGGTAAACCATCAGGAAGAAGGTCAGAGTCGAGGCCGCAATGACGCTGAGAACCGCCATCCCGCTCGAAATTGCTTTGCGGATTCCCAGAATGTCATCACGGCCAAAGGCCGTGGCCACTGAGTTCATGACTCCATTACCGACGCCGAAGTCAGCGAATGCAGCCATGGCAAGAACAGAGCTGATGGTCATCCACAATCCAAAACGCTCGTTCCCGAGATATTTGAGGGTTAGCGGAACGGTGACCAGCGAACTCCCGATCTGGACCAGCCGTGCCAGCATCGAGGCACTCCCTGAGAGGGCAGTACGGCGGTTGCGGTGAGCTGCGCGGATTGTTGCATCGTCCAGCGCGCTTTCGTGAATGCTTCGCACGGCAAGCCCCCTGAAGAGGTGTCCACGTATCATTAGGATATTACTTCGCTGAAAGTTGTACTGCGGATTAGGACCTGCCTGAAGATGGCTATCATTGGTGCGCTGCAGCTTCCAGAATACTATGCGAGCCATGTTGTTCAGCAAATTTTGATAATGCCATGGAGCTGTCGAGCATTCCTACCATACGGCACCCTAACCTCTAAGAATTTCGATTCTCTCGATGCTGAACGTCCCCTTCGAGACACCCTCCTCCGGATCCACCCGCAACATTTCCAAGATGCCGGTCCACCCCGCCACTAAAGACATGTCGAGATCATACGTCTTGTACCCTCCTTCCTCTGGATACAACCAAAAGTCTCGATGCTTGCCCTCGTTCCAGATCAAGTCGGCATCCGTCATGAAGTAAATTTGCCCGAATGCTCCCTTGGTTGCATTTTTCATCACGATCCTGACGAATGTTTTCGCCGAGATGGGTATCCCTAACCCTTCAGGGGACAAGATACTGGGATCGACGCCATCTATGGTTCCTTCGAGGCGGCCGCTGCTAACCTGAAGTTTGCTTATCCCCTTCCCAATTCGCCAACCTTCGAGGTTGCCTTCGGTACCGAACTTCCAGGATTTAGTGGCTGTTGCTTCTGATTCGGGCTGCCCGATATTTTTGTTGCCGCTCAATGTGATCTGAGTCGTATTACCGTCTCCGCCAAAAAACCGCGTGTTCGGCGCGTTACTGTATCTATTGTCAGATATCTTTCCAGTTGGGCAATTACCGTGTTGCCAGTTGGGAACTAAGATTTGATACTGTCCTAGTTTGCGAGCCCAATTGTTTCCTATGAAGGTGCTGTTGCTAATTACAAAATTACGTGTGTAGGGATCGGCGTTGTTTGGGGTAGCTAAGATCTCGATTGCCGGTCCGGCATTATTTTCGAAGCTACAACTGTCAACTACTATGTTCTCGTTACGACACTCGAAGTCGACAGCGGAGTTATCGGGACAGGGGTTGAACGGCGTGTTCTTTATCTTTACTTTTTGCAGAGTTACATTTTTCGAGTACATGATCTGCAATGCTGAAGTTCCTGTCGCGGCGTATTTGCACCCTTTATCGATCGTGGAATTTCTTATCGTGCATCCAGTGACACTTGTGAGGAACAGGCTGGCAAAGGATACAGGG
The DNA here is from genome assembly GCF_000745965.1 of Edaphobacter aggregans DSM 19364. Taxonomy (GTDB): domain Bacteria; phylum Acidobacteriota; class Terriglobia; order Terriglobales; family Acidobacteriaceae; genus Edaphobacter; species Edaphobacter aggregans. The sequence continues at coordinate 97,201 of NZ_JQKI01000019.1, forward strand.
TCAACAGTATTGTCATGCAGGTTCAAGTGCTCCATATAGACATCACCGAACTTATTGTTGAGTGCAAGGCTCCCGTCAACGCAGAAGTGATTACCCCAGTCAAGGGCAATTCCTGCGCCGGTGTTGTAGACCTCAGTATTTGTGATCCTGAGATTAGACAAGACGCGAGTCTGATTATTAGCCGTGTCCTCTACACCAGTCACGCCTATCCCGTAAGACCAACTTACGCGATCCGACTGCCCTCCATGTGGAAGTCCCATAAAGTCATGCGCCACGATATCGTCAAAATAAACTGATCGGTTGTTGTAGGAGTGATCGTAGAAAAGCACTATGCCCGCGCCGCCGTTGCTTACCTCGATGCTAGATACCTTGATGTAAGATGAGTTGTTGAGCCGCATGCACCTATCTGAAGGCTTGCCGTCTCGTTGTATCTTTGGCCTATCTCCAACCCCATATGTGGCGAGAGTAATGAACTGCTCGGGAGTTCCGACGCCATTGATCTTCAGTTCCTCGTGCCAGACGCAACCGCGTTTGAGCAGAATAGAGTCGCCCGGGGCGAAGGTCTTTGCGTTGATGTTCTTAAAGTTTTCCCAAGGTTCTGACATTGATGTGCCACTATTTTGGTTGCTACCAGCAGTATCCACGTAATATGTGGTACCAACCGCTCTTAATGGGACGAAGCGGGTTTCCATCTTCCTGCTTACTCTAAAACTATTGGGAAGCAACATTACGCCAGCAGCCATTCGCGTCGTGTTAGATAGGAAATTTCTTCTGTCTTTTCTCATGTCAGATCAATTCTTACCTGTTTGCCGATGTAGGTGTAGGGGATGATTTAGGATACCCAGACGGATGATCCCCGGATTACCGTAATTTAGAGCAGTTTGCCGCAAGCAAGAAAAGCTGACGGGTGTACGGCTGGTGTACCGGTTTAGGCCTGACGTCGAAATCGCGAAGGGCCATTGTGGGAGGAGAAAAGCCATCAACATAGGGAACCTCTGCACAAGTTCCCGCCTCGCGGCCTGCCTGCATAAAATGGAAGGATGAAGCGGAAGGCGCATTTTCGCAGACATTGGCGGCCCAGACGGGCTTCGAGAAGTACGGCCGCAAGAGCAAGCGGGAGCAGTTTCTCGACGAGATGAACGAGGTTGTTCCTTGGGCGCCGAAGGCGGGCAACGGTCGCCGTCCTGTGGGCCTTGCGATCATGCTGCGCGTGTACTTTGCCGTCTTTCTACGAAAATCCAGTAGCGGAACATAAAGCGCAGACGCACTTTGAAGGTTTTGCTCTTTCTATCTGATTTGCGTTGTGCGTTTTAGGTTGACGCACCCATGCACTATTAGAAGGTCCGTGTGCGTCACAGTTCTATGGAAATGTACATTGCGTTATGGGCCATCCATGCCGCGGCCGAAATCGCCCAACGTCGTTCGGTACACAGGTCGCCTGAGCCGCGCTCAGGGAGAGCGCGTAGTGGCGCTAAAGAAGCAGCTACATGCTTCCATTGACAACGAAGTATTCGATTATCTGGTCAGACGTTGGTCCTGGCGCTGATTCTTCCTTAAACCTTATTTGCGCACGGGCATCTGGTCCAGCCGGCCTACAAGGTCCTCAGCTCTCAAGTGCGTGTAACGTTTCAACATTTGCACGCTTTTATGTCCGCTGATGGCAGACACCTCTTGATCGGAGAAGCCAGCTTCAACGAAGCGACTGACGACCTCGTGGCGAAGGTCATGGAAGCGAACGTCGGCTAAGCCCTGTTTGCGTTTGATCTTGAGCATACTGGATTGAATTGGTAAGGTCGCCTCTTCCCATCTTTGCCCGGTTCTCCATAAAAGATCAGGTCGGTATCAATGGGGCGAGCAGGGGTGATTCATTGCATCGCGAAAAAGGTCGACTGCCGTCACGCTGAGTGGCACAGTACGTGGGGTGGTGTTTTTCGTCTCTAGCAAGCTCACGTTGCGCCTCTTGAGATCGATCTGCATTCGCCGAAGAGTCAAGATCTCAGACGCTCGCATTCCTGTTTCAAGAGCGATCCGAACGATCCAACGCAGCATTGGGTTGGTGTGTTCATCGACAGCGGCTAGTAGGCGCTTCTCTTCGTCGGGAGTAAGGCGGCGGTTGCGGCCTGGCAATGGAGCAGGTCGACGTATGTTCATCACAGGGTTCGACGGGAGTCCAATACCCCACTCCATGATCGCGATTGTAAAGAGATGCCCGAGTAAGGCGAGATACAGTCGAACTGTTTCATTCGACCGTGGCGTGGGCTTGCCCTTTTCGTCTTTTCGATCTTCGCCCGAGAGCGTTTCATCACGGAACTTCGCAACAATTTCAGGGGTAAGTGCGGCGAGCGAGTATTGGCCCAGATGCTTAATTAGGATCTTCCCGAAGGCGTTCTACCTTCGCCGTGGAGGGGCGCTTAGTGGGTGTCACTTCGGCAAGATACCGCGTTAGAGCATCAGCTACTGTAATGCGATCCGCAGTCGCCCGTCGAATGAATGCAACGCGCACCATTTCATCTTCGGTGCGTCGCGACCAGTCCTCGGCATCTCGTTTCGTGCGGAAAGTCTTTGCTGTTGTTGGCCAACCTGTCTTGCGGACGACAGCTTTCCAGGTTCCTGAAGGTGTCTTGACGATGGTTGCCATAACCCTCTACTACGAGTATTGGTGTACCGGCGCTGTACCGAAATTGTACCGACCTGCCTAAATTTCACTCTACCGGGTTCGAGCTAAGTCATTTAGCAAGAAACGTCGACTCCCGTAACTTGCTCAATATTATGGCATTTATATTCGAAATTAGGGTGGAAATTTTGGTGGGCCCGGAGGGATTTGAACCCCCAACCAAGGGATTATGAGTCCCCTGCTCTAACCGTTGAGCTACAGGCCCCACTGGGATAGGTTGTTTTCTCAGTGTATCGGCTTTTCTTCAGTGGGGTAGCTCGTGGGTGCCTGTGATGTGGAAGGTGGCGGTTGCTCCTGTGCCTTCGGCGGGTTGCGAGCCTCCGAGGAAGAGGGTGTAGTCGCCAGGGCGGTCGGCGCGGACTCCTTGTTCGTCGACGAAGGAGAGCTGGCGGGCATCAAGGGTGTAGGTGAGGCGGCGGGTCTGGCCGGGGAGAAGGTGGAGGCGCTGGAAGCCTGCGAGGGCGTAGCGCGGTGCTCCGGAGGTCTGGGGCGGGGTGAGGTAGAGCTGGGCGACCTCGTCGCCGGCTCGGTTGCCGGTGTTTTTGATGTCGACCTCGATCTGGAGGGGCTGGCCGGCTGAGACGTGGTCGGTGCTGAGCTTGAGATTCGCGTAGCTGAAGGTGGTGTAGCTGAGGCCGTAGCCGAAGCCGTAGAGAAGCTTGCCCTTGAAGTAGCGATAGGTGCGATTGGCCATCGAGTAGTCCTCGAAGGGCGGAAGGTCGCTGAGGCCGGCGTAGAAGGTGACGGGGAGGCGGCCCGCGGGGTTGTTTTTGCCGCTGAGGGTCTCGGCGATGGCCTGGGCGCCGGCCTGTCCGGGGTACCAGGCTTCGAGGATGGCGTCGGCGTTCTGCTGTGCCCACGTGACCGCGAGGGCGGAGCCGTTGAGGAGGACGACGACGAGGGGCTTGCCTGCGGCTTTGGCGGCTTCGAGGAGTTGCTGCTGCGCTGCGGGCAGGGCGATGTCGGTGCGGTCGCCGCCGGAGAAGCCGGGGAGGTCGACGCGCATCTCTTCGCCTTCGAGTTCGGGCGAGAGGCCGACGAATGCGACCACGGCGTCTGCCTGTTTGACGATCTCCATGGCTTGAGCGCGGAGAGGCTCGACGGGAGGGACCCACTTGAGGGTGAGGCCTGCGCCGAAGAGGCGGGCCTTGTGGGAGTAGGTGACCTCGAAGGCGTGCGGTTTGGTGTCGCTGAGGTGCATGACCGAGCTCTCGGTGGTGGAGCTGTGGTGGTCCTGGGTCTCGTTCGTGGCGAAGGAGGTGATGTTTTTGCCGTCGAGACGGATGGTGATGTGCTCGGCGTTATTGCAGGGGTAGCAGTGAGCAAGGCTGGCGGTGATGGGGTAGTCGCCGGGTGCGGGCGCCTGGATGGTACCGCTCCAGCGCACGGAGAAGGACTTGGGGTCGAGCGCGGGCGCGGGCGAGGCGGCGTTCCAGTCGAAGTTGATCTGCGGGTCGACGCGGGTGAGGGCTGGTTTGCCGGTGAGGGTGTCGTTGGCAAAGTACTCGGCGTGAAGGCCCTGGGTGGAGGAGCCGGAAGCGGTGCGGAACTGGGTGCGTGGGATGACAATGGGGCCACCTTCGGCGTAGGGAGCGCCCTGCGCGTAGAGGACCTTCGCGGAGCGGAACTCGTGCGCAATGCCGTCGATGGGCATGACGGGATCTTTGGGGACGGCGTTGTAGTTGCCCTCGAGGGCGGAGAGTTCGGCGGCGTTGGGGCCGATGACGGCGATGGTCTTGATGGTGGGTGCGAGCGGCAGGGTGTCGCGGTCGTTTTTGAGCAGGACCATGGACTCGCGCGAGGTGCGGAGCGCGAGCGCGGTGTGCGCGGGCGACATGACCTCGGTGAAGGGGAGCGTAGAGTACTTCATCTGCGCGGGTGGATCGAAGAGGCCGAGGCGCATACGCGCTAGGAAGAGGCGTTCGAGGGAGACGTCGATCTCGCTCTCCTGAATGAGGCCGTCGTGCACGGCTTTCGCGAGGTTCTTGTAGGTGGAGCCGCAGTTGGTGTCGGTGCCGAGGAGGACGCCTTCGGCGGAGGCGTGCAAGGCGTCGGGGGAGGTGTGGTGAGCCTTGGCTTCGAAGAAGTCGTCGACGGCGCCGCAGTCAGAGGTGACGAAGCCCTTGAACTTCCACTCGCCGCGGAGGATGTCTTTGAGAAGGAGGTCGCTGGCGCAGGCGGGCTTGCCGTTGACGGCGTTGTAGGCGCACATGATGGAGTAGGCCTTCCCGTCGACGATGGTGGAGCGGAAGGCGGGGAGGTAGGTGTCCCAGAGGTCGTGCGGGGTGGGATCGACGTTGAAGCGGTGGCGCTCGCTCTCGGGGCCGCTGTGGACGGCGTAGTGCTTGGGAGTGGCGATGGCGCGGAAGTATTTGGGATCGTCGCCCTGGATGCCTTTGACGAAGGCGGCGCCGAGGCGGGCGGTCAGGAAGGGGTCTTCTCCGTAGGTCTCCTGGCCGCGTCCCCAGCGCGGGTCGCGGAAGATGTTGATGTTGGGCGACCAGATGGTGAGGCCGTAGTAGATCGAGTGGATGTCGTGCTTCACGGCCTCGTTGTACTTGGCACGGGCCTCGACGGAGACGACCTCGCCGATGTTGCCGAGCAGGGGCTCGTCGAAGGTGGCGGCCATGCCGATGGCCTGGGGGAAGAGTGTGGCGTAGCCGGAGCGTGCGATTCCGTGGAGGCCCTCGCTCCAGAAGTCGTAGGCGGGTACGCCGAGGCGGGGGATCGCGGGCGCGGTGTTGACCATCTGGGCGGCCTTCTCGTCGACGGTCATGCGGGATACGAGGTCCTTTGCGCGCCGCTCGAAGGGGAGGGAGGGGTTCTGGTAGGGCAGGGTGCCGGAGGACTGCGCGGCGCAATGGGCGTGGAGGAGAACGGCGGAAAGGAGAGCGAGGCTGACGCGGCGAAGCGGGAGCGAGGCAGAGTTCATTCGGGACCCCATATATTTGTTCCCACGAAATTTATCAGAAGATGGGGTGGATGGATTTGGCGTGCGTTCAGCTTCCGACAAAAAAGGGCGGCTACCGATGGTACCCTCTCGACTCGCGTCGAGAGGGTACGCATTTAAGGTGGAGGTTCGAACTGCGCCATGAGCGTGTTCGGACTCAGGGTTTGGCTTCGTAGACGAGGTTGAAGGGGGTCTCGGCGGCGCGGCGGAAGTTGGTGAAGCCCCCAGAGAGGACTACATCGCGCATGCGGGCTTCGCCTGCTTGCGCGCCCAGGGCGAGGCCGACCTCCTGAGAGCGGGAGGCGGGGGTGCAGATCATGGTTGAGGCGGAGTAGTAGACACGGCCGACGGGGTTGAGATTGTCCTCGACCTTGTCGTTGGCGAAGGGCTCGACGATCATCCAGGAGCCGTTGGGCGCGAGGGTGGAGCGGACATGTGCGGAGGCTCCGACGGGGTCGCCCATGTCGTGGAGGCAGTCGAAGAAGGTGATGAGGTCGTAGTCTTTGCCAGGGTAGTCTTTGGCTGCGGCGACCTCGAAGGTGATGTGGTCGGCGACTCCTGCTTCTTTTGCTGTCTGGCGGGCCCGCTCGATGGAGGCTGGGTGGTAGTCGAAGCCGAAGAAGGTGGATTTGGGGAAGGCTTTGGCCATGAGGATGGTTGAGGAGCCGTGGCCGCAGCCGACGTCGGCGACGCGGGCTCCGGATTCGAGCCGCTCCTTGACGCCGGTGAGCGAGGGAATCCATTGAGAGATGAGGTTGGCGGCGTAGTTGGGGCGGAAGAAACGCTCGGTGCCCTGGAAGAGCTCGGCGTCGTGCTCGTGCCAGCCGACGCCGCGGCCAGTGCGGAAGGCGTCGGTGATCTTGGGCGCGTCGCGCATGACGGCGCTGATCATCTGGAAGGCTCCCGGGAGGAAGGCGGGCGAGTCCTCGACGGCGAGGGCGAGGGCCTGTTCCGGTGGCAGGGTGTAGGTCCTGGTGGCGGGGTTGTAGGCGATGTAGCCGCCGGCGGCGTTGGCGTTGAGCCACTCGCGGACGTAGCGCTCATCGGTACTGGTCTTCTGGGCGAGCTGGGCGGGGGTGAGGGGGCCGGCTCCGGCCATGGCTTTGTAAAGACCGAGCTTGTCGCCGACGACAACGAGGGCAGCGTGCATGGCGGCGCCCATGTCTTGGACGGCCTGTCCCATAAAGGCGTTGAGTTTGGATTCGTCGATTGCGGGTACTGGGGTTGCCATTGGATCCCTCCTGTGGGGGCCTGGGAGAGTAGCGCGCAGCGGGCGTGGTGCGGCGCGAAGTTGAGTGCAACCTATGTTGCTCCCGGCGTCGGGGAATGGCAAGCGGGAGGGGGCTACTTTTCGGGTGTCGTGCCGGGGGTGGAGTTAACGTCCTCGGGAGAGGGCCGGAGATGTCCTTCCGCGTTCTCGGGCGTATCGGAGCGGACCGAGGTGGGGCCGGGGCCGGCGGTGGCGGGATTGTCGCCACGGGGACCGGAGGGCTCGATGGCGTGGCGCGTTGTCTCGGGAGACCTGGGATCGACCGGTGTACCAACAGGTTGCGACTTTGGGGCCATGGAAGGAATCCTCACTGTGTGTTGGAGCGGGCCGGGCTGGCTGCCGTTGCCTGTTAAGACAAAGGCGCGAAATCTCCGGTAGTCTGTAGCTTGCCGCGCCAAGGGCGCGGGGGGAGGCATCTGGCAAAAGCATGAGCTCGCATCGGACAACGAGTGATCGTAGAGCCCCGATTCTTGTGACTGGCGGGGCAGGGTTTATCGGCTCGAACTTTGTGCTGGAGTGGCTGGCTGCGGGCAAGGGCCCGCTGGTGAACCTGGACAAGCTGACCTATGCCGGGAATCCGGAGAACCTGGCCTCTGTGGAGGCAAACTCGGATTATGCGTTCGTGCAGGGGGACATCTGCGATGCGGCGCTGGTGGCTCGGCTGATGGAGGAGCACAGGCCGCGCGCCGTGGTGCACTTTGCCGCGGAGAGCCACGTGGACCGGTCGATTCTCGGGCCGGAGGCGTTTCTGCGGACCAACATCGACGGAACGTTTACGCTGCTGCAGGCGGCGCGCACCTACTATGGCTCGCTTGAGGGAGAGGAGCGCGAGGGGTTCCGGTTCCTGCATGTCTCGACCGATGAGGTATATGGGACACTTGCTCCGGAAGATCCGGCGTTCCGTGAGGAGACGCCGTACGCGCCGAACTCGCCCTATGCGGCGTCGAAGGCGGCGAGCGATCACCTGGTGCGGGCCTGGGTGCATACGTACGGGTTGCCGGCGATGATTACGAACTGCTCGAACAACTATGGGCCGTACCAGTTTCCGGAGAAGCTGATTCCCCTGATGATTGCGCATGCGCTGAAGGGGAAGAATCTGCCGGTGTATGGGGATGGCCAGCAGGTTCGCGACTGGCTGTATGTGGTGGATCACTGCCGGGCATTGATGACGGTGCTCGAACGGGGCCGCGTGGGCGAGACGTACAACGTGGGCGGAGGCAATCAGCGCAGCAATCTTGAGGTGGTGACGACGCTGTGCGGGCTGCTGGACGAGTTGGTGCCGGAGTCGAGGTTCCGGCCGCACTTCGAGTTGGTGAAGTTTGTCGAGGACAGGCCGGGGCATGACCGGCGGTACGCGATCGATGCACGGAAGCTGGAGAGCGAGCTGGGGTGGCGTGCGCAGGAGAGCTTCGAGACGGGACTGCGGAAGACGCTGGAGTGGTACCTGGGGAACGCGGCGTGGGTGGAGCACGTGACCAGCGGGTCGTATCAGCACTGGGTGAAGCAGAACTATGATGCGCGCACGGCGGCCGCCGTGGTCGCGGAGAGTGCGCGATGAAGGGAATTATTCTCGCGGGTGGCTCCGGGACGCGGCTTCACCCGGTGACGCAGGCGATCTCAAAGCAGCTGTTGCCGGTGTACGACAAGCCAATGATCTACTATCCGCTGTCGGTGCTGCTGGCGGCAGGGATACGGGAGATCCTGGTGATCTCGACCCCGGAGGACACACCGCGTTTTCGGCAGCTGCTGGGAACCGGCGAGCAGTGGGGAATCCGGCTGGAGTATGCGGTGCAGCCGTCGCCGGACGGGCTGGCGCAGGCGTTCCTGATCGGGAGGAAGTTTCTTGCCGGCGGGCCATGCTGCCTGGTGCTCGGCGACAACATATTTTATGGGCACGATATGGTGAGGACGCTGCGCTCGGCTGCGGCAAACAGAGAGGGCGCGACGGTGTTTGCCTATCCGGTGCTCGACCCGGAGCGCTATGGCGTGGTGGAGTTCGACGCGAACCGCAGGGCGATCTCGATTGAGGAGAAGCCTGCGAAGCCGAAGTCGCGCTATGCGGTGACGGGGATCTACTTCTATGACTCGCAGGTCGTGGGGGTGGCTGAGGGACTGAAGCCATCGCCGCGAGGTGAGCTGGAGATCACGGATGTGAACCGCTGGTACCTGGAGCGCGGACAGTTGCGGACCGAGGTGCTGGGGCGAGGGATGGCGTGGCTGGACACGGGAACGCACGACTCGCTGCTGGAGGCGTCGACCTTTATCCAGACGATTGAGAAGCGGCAGGGGCTGAAGATCGCCTGCCCGGAGGAGATTGTGTACCGGCTGGGGTACATCGACGCCGAGCAGCTGCAGGGCTTAGCGGCGAAGATCGGGAAGAGCACGTACGGTCAGTATCTGCTGCGTCTGCTGTCGGAGCCGGTGTTCTGAGCATGACGGAGCGGATTCTGCTGACGGGAGCGACGGGTCAGGTGGGGTGGGAGCTGGCGAAGTCTCTGGCGCCGCTGGGCGAGGTTGTGGCGCGGGGGCGCGAGGAGATGGACCTGTCCGATGCGACGTCGGTTCGGGAGAGAATTCGGGCGGTCGAGCCGCGCTGGATCGTGAATCCGGCGGCATACACGGCGGTGGACAAGGCGGAGAGCGAGCCGGAGCTGGCGTACGCGATCAACCGGGACGCGGTTCGCGTGATCGGGGAGGAGGCGCGTGCGATCGGGGCGGGGGTGATCCACTTCTCGACCGACTATGTCTTTGAGGGTACTGGAATTACGCCTTATCGGGAGACAGACGCGACCCGGCCGGTAAGCGTGTATGGCGCGAGCAAACTGGCGGGGGAAGAGGCGCTGGCTGCGTCAGGGGCTGGTTACCTGATCTTTCGGACGAGCTGGGTGTACGGAGCACGAGGGAAGAACTTTCTGCTGACGATTCTGAAGGCGGCGCGGGAGCGCGAGAGGCTTCGCGTTGTGGCGGATCAGCACGGCGCGCCGACGTGGAGCCGCGACCTGGCGAGGATGACGGCGCGGGCGATCGAAAGGGTTGAGGAGTCGGCGGCGGGGAGGGGTTTGAGTGAGGCGCTTGGCCCGTGGAGCGGCGTGTATCACGCCTCGGGCGCGGGGGAGACGACGTGGCATGGCTTTGCCGGCGAGGCGGTGCGTCTTGCGCGGGAGCGCAACCCGGAGGCGCGGCTGGCGGAGATTGAGGCGATCACGACGGCCGAGTATCCGACGCCGGCGCGGCGGCCCGCCAACTCGCGGCTGAACTGCGAGAAGCTGGCGGAGAGGTTCGGGTGGAGGATGATGGACTGGCGTGAGTCGCTACGCGAGGTGATGAAGGAGCTATGAGTCAGCTGAAGTTTGACCACATCGGCCTGGTAGTGGCCGATATGGCCGATGGGCGGGAGTTTCTGGAGGGGATGTTCGGGATCGACCGCTGGACGCAGGTGTTTGAGGATTCGGGGATCGGAGTATATGTGCAGTTTGGCCGGACGGCGGAGGGGCCGTGCTATGAGCTGATCTCTCCGCTGGGGGAGGCGAGTCCGGTGACGACGGCGCTGAAGCGCGGGGTCAATATTCTGAACCATGTGGCGTACCTGACGGCCAATCTGGATGCCGATGCGGAGCGGTTGCAGGCGCGGGGCTCGATCATGGCCGGGCCGGCCAAGCCGGCGGTGGCGTATGACGGAGCGAGGGTGCAGTTCTGGATTACGCCGCAGAGATTCATGGTGGAGCTGATCGAAGCTCTCGGGCATGAGCATGTGTATGAGGCGAAGGGATGAACAGCGGGGCGGGAGTCAAGCCGCGGGCAGAGATCAAGCCGCGGGCGCTGTTTCTGGACCGGGATGGCGTGGTGAATGTCGAGGTGGGTTACCTGCACCGAGTGGAGGATGTGCGGTTCGTTCCTGGGATCTTCTCACTGTGCCGGACGGCGATGGGGCTGGGATACCGGCTGGTGGTGGTGACGAATCAGGCGGGAATTGCGCGCGGCTTCTACACGGAGGCAGACTTTGAGGCTCTGATGGTATGGATGCGGGGGGCGCTGCGGGTTGAGGGGGTGGAGCTCGACGCGGTGTATCACTGCCCGTATCACCCGGAGCATGGAGTGGGGGAGTACAGGCGCGAACATGAGGACCGGAAGCCTGGGACGGGGATGTTGCGGCGGGCGGCGAGGGAGTTCGGGGTCTCGCTTGCTGATAGCGTGATGGTGGGGGATCGTTGCAGCGACATTGCGGCGGCGAATAGCGCGGGGCTCAGGGAGGCGTTCCTGGTGGCCGGGACTGAGGGGGCGGGGTGTGGAGGGCGCTACCTGGCGGTTCGGGATCTGGGCGAGGTTGAACGGTGGCTGCTGGAGCGCGGCTGAGGGCGCGCCCAGGAACCGATTCAGAATGGGACTGGATCTGGTAACGAGCTTGATTCATGGGGAAGATTTAGGCGATACGTTCTCATGGGAGGTCGGCGGAGAGGAACGGACTGCCGGCGGCGTCCTTTGTGCTGACGGAAGGGGTGAGGCTGTCGAGGGCGTCGAGAGGCCAGGCGATGTTGAGGGTGGGGTCATTCCAGAGAATGGAGCGTTCGCCGGCGGGGTAGTAAGGATTTGTGGTCTTGTAGAGGACTTCGGCGGTCTCGGAGAGCACGAGGAAGCCGTGGGCGAAGCCTTCGGGGATCCAGAGGAGCTCGAGTTCGCCAGCGTCGTTGCGGGGTTTCAGGTGGAAGCCGGCCCACTTCCCGAAGTCCGGCGAGCTGCGGCGAAGGTCGACGGCGACGTCCCAGATGTGGCCGGAGAGGACGCGAACGAGCTTTCCCTGGGGCTTGCCGAGCTGATAATGAAGGCCGCGAAGGACTCCGCGGACCGAGAAAGACTGGTTGTCCTGAACGAAGCTGGTGGGCAGGCCGACGGAGGCGAAGGCGGAGGCATTGAAGACTTCGGCAAACCAGCCGCGACTGTCGCCAAAGCGTTGGGGCTGAAGCAGTTTGACATCGTGCAGCGGAGTAGTGATAACTTGCATCACAAAAGTTTAGCCCAGCGGAGGTTCACAACCTTGGTATAGAGGTAAAGCGTTGGGCTGAACCCGGGATTCCAAGAAAGTGCTGTGGTAAAAAGGGAAGGGCCCAGTAGAATAAAGAGGTTGTGCGACTAAATTTCTTTTCTCAGATGTCGATGAAATTGAGAGCTAAGAGTTGAATCAGCCCAGACGACGGAGCTGAGAGGGCAGAGAGTAGCGATTTTTTGAATTGGTTGTTGGACTTTGAGGTCACTGCCGCGACATTCGCTGCACGACTAACCCGTATGACAGAACCACCGCAAGAAGGCGAGGGTAGCGTTATACAGACACGGGATTTCAATGCAGGCTGAATATCAATCTCCCGAGTCGCGTACTGCGGCTATTGAAGATTCCTATTCGTACAGCGAGACCATCGTCAGACCGGTGGCCAGGCCACGTCGCCTGGACCGGCTGCCCTCGGAGCTATTCCGGTATAGGGTGGTAAAGCGGTGTTTCGATGTCTTTCTGATCGTCGCCTCGGCGCCCTTAGCGCTGTTGGCCGTAGGAATTGTGTCCGTGATGGTGATGCTCAGCTCGCCGGGACCTATCTTTTACTCGCACCGGCGCATCCGGAAGAACGGCGCGTTCTTCTCGATGTGGAAGTTCCGGACGATGTGTGTCAACTCGGCGGAGGTGCTGGAAGAGTATCTCTCGCATCATCCTGAGGCGCGCGCGGAGTGGAATAAGACTCATAAGCTGCGGAACGACCCGCGGATCACGCCGATTGGAGCGTTTCTGCGTCGCTACAGCCTGGATGAGCTGCCGCAGCTGTGGAATGTGCTGAGTGGACACATGAGCCTGGTGGGGCCGCGGCCGATTGTTGCCGCCGAGGTGGAGAAGTACGCGGATTCCTTCGAGTGCTACTGCAGAGTGAAGCCCGGTTTAACGGGATTGTGGCAGGTCTCGGGGCGGAGTGAGCTGACCTACGACGAGCGTGTGGCTCTGGACTGCGACTATGTGAACCGCTGGTCGCTGCGACGGGATCTAAAGATTCTCCTGAAGACCGTTGCCGTCGTGCTGACGCAGGATGGTGCTTACTGATAAGCGATGGAACCGCGATCGAGTATTTATCGTTGAGTGTTACGCGGCAGGGCCTTCATAGGCCTTTGGGGTCCGGCAATCCGTGAAGTTAAGTGTGTACGCAGTTGTTCCGACGTTGAATGCCGCTGCCGATTGGGCAAGATTCGCACCAATATTGTCGGATTGCATCTCGCCAAGACTGGTTCTCATCCTGGATTCGTCATCGCACGACGGTACGCCGGAATTGGCTCGAACGGCCGGCTTCGCCATTCGAAACATTCCAAGGGCAGAGTTCAACCACGGAGGTACGCGTCAGTTTGGGATCGAACTGCTTTCGGACGCAGATGTCGTTGTCTTCCTGACGCAGGATGCAATATTGGCTGATGCAACCGCCATCAATATGTTGATTCGTGCCTTTGACGATCCGACGGTGGGTGCAGCGTACGGGCGTCAACTCCCGAGGCCGGGTGCCGAACCCATTGAGGCTCACGCTCGATTATTTAACTATGGCCAACAGTCAGTCGTTCGTTCGATTGCGGATCGTGAGCGATTGGGCTTTAAGTCGATATTCATTTCTAACTCATTTGCTGCCTATCGCAGGACGGCTTTGCTGGCTGTGGGCGGCTTTCCCAAGCATGTGATTTTTGGAGAGGACACGGTAGTCGCGGGCAAACTTTTACTCTCTGGTTGGAAGATTGCGTACACGGCGGAAGCGGAAGTGTACCACTCGCACTCTTATACGATGACTCAGGAGTTCAGGCGCTACTTCGACATCGGTGTGCTGCATGCACGTGAAGGTTGGTTGAGACGAGAGTTTGGCAGTGCCGGCGGTGAAGGGATGCGCTTTGTTCGATCGGAATTGAGCTATCTCTGGGGGCACTGCAAATGGCTTATTCCGGATGCTTTATCCCGTACTTGCTTGAAGTGGATCGGCTACCGTCTTGGACGGATCGAGAACAAGCTGAACATTCGGTGGAAACGAATGTTCAGCTTGCATGCCAGCTTCTGGCACGAAGACCAGAGGTAAGGCCCGCGGAATACATTTCGTTTAGTCTCTATGTAGGGAAGGGCACCTTCCGAGGTGGGCATGTGAATGGTATTCGATCGCTGCTCAAGAGTTCCTTGGCGCGTAGTCTACAGGGATTTTGTGATGAGGATAAGCTCGCTGCAGCTTGGCTTGTAGCGTGCGGAGGGCCTCTGGCAGGCCAGGGCAGCGTTGCGGGTTACCGCGACGGCTTAGTGCAGATCGAGGTACGCGACCTAGTCTGGCTGGAGCAGATGGAGGGAATGAGTTCGCAACTTCAGACTGATCTGGCCCGGATCGCAGGAGTCAGAGTAAGCAAGCTACACTTTGTAATGAAAAGGGAACCGCCAAAAGATGAGTGACCAATCTGGAGTAACGATCGAGGACGTGCGCCGGGTGGCGGAGTTGGGCAATTTGGAGCTGACGCCCGAGGAAGAGCCCCGGATGAAGGACGACTTAAATGCGGTGCTGGGATACATCGCACAACTTGGGGAGCTAGATACTGCGGATGTTCCGCCGATGGCACAGGTCGGTGAGATTGCCGGCGGGGCGATCCAATCTTGCGGCGAGATATTGAGGGTTGATTTAGTGCAGCCCTCGATCAACAGGACCGAAGTGATGGCTGGAGCACCGGAGACGGATGGGCGCTTTTTTAAAGTTCCTAAGGTGATTGAGCGATAAGCATGCTTATTTACACCCCGCTTCGGTCGAGGACTGTTGTGGGGATTCTCTGAGTGACCATATGTGTGGAGATGGGACTTGACGGTAAACAGCCTGACTGAACTGACGATTGCCGAGGTGCGAGAAGCTATCGCGGCTGGCCGCACCACCGCCACCGAACTGGCGGCGATGCACTACAAACGCATTGCCGCGGAAGATGTAAAGATTAACAGTTATCTTGCATTAAGCCGGGACCGTGCTCTGGCTCAAGCGGCGAAGATCGACGCGATGGCAGACCGGGGGGAAGTTCTGCCGCCTTTGGCCGGCGTGCCGGTAGGCATCAAGGACGTGTTGGTGATGCGGGGTGCTCCTGCGACCGCAGGTTCACTGATTCTGAAGGATTATCGGCCTCCCTACGACGCGACCTCAGTCGCGAGGTTGGAGGCGGCGGGCGCGGTTTTGCTGGGGAAGTTGAACTGCGACGAGTTTGCGATGGGCAGCTCGAATGAGAATTCAGCATATGGGCCCGTGTTGAATCCGAGGGCTCTGGACAGGGTTCCGGGAGGATCGAGCGGAGGCTCAGCGGCGGCGGTGGCGGCTGATCTTGCGGTTGCGACACTCGGCACGGATACGGGCGGCTCGATTCGGCAGCCGGCGGCATTTTGCGGGGTGGTTGGCGTGCTGCCGACCTATGGGCGAGTGAGCCGTTACGGGCTGATTGCGTTTGCCTCTTCTCTTGATCGTGTGGGCCCGTTGACGAAGAACGTGAAGGACGCGGCGATCATGCTGGAGGTGCTCGCCGGAAAGGATGCAATGGACGCTACCTCATCGGACCGTCCGGTGGGCACGTACGTGGCCGATCTAGAGCAACCGGTGGAGGGACTGCGGGTAGGGGTGCCGAAAGAGTACTTCGGCGAGGGTCTCGATCCGGAGATACGTGCTGCCATCGAGGGGGTTTTGGAGGCGCTAAAGGCTGCCGGCTGCGTGATAAAGACAGTCAGCCTCCCTCACACGAGGTATGCGATTCCAACCTACTATGTGATTGCGACGGCAGAGGCCTCGTCGAACCTGTCGAGGTTCGACGGCGTGCGGTTCGGGCTGCGCGACGCAGAGGCCAGGTCGCTGGCCGATATGTACCGCAAGACGCGCGACGCAGGCTTTGGCGCTGAGGTGAAGCGAAGAATTCTTCTGGGGACCTATGCGCTGAGCGCGGGATATTACGACGCGTACTACAAAAAGGCGCAGCAGGTTCGGACGCTGCTTACGCGGGATTTCCTGGCGGCCTTCGGCGAGGTCGACGTGCTGGTGGCTCCTGTGACGCCAACTCCAGCGTTCAAATTGGGTGAGAAGACCGACGACCCGCTGCAGATGTATCTGGAAGACATCTACTCCGTTGCGGCGAGCTTGGCGGGCATATGCGGGATGAGCGTTCCATGCGGCGTAACGAAGGATGAACTGCCGATAGGAGTGCAGGTCATGGGCCGGCACTTCGACGAGGGCACGATGCTGCGAGTGGCGAAGGCGGTGGAGGCCAACCAGAAACGGAACTAGGGATTGCCCGTCGTCGAATAGTGACGAGACGGTATCTCGCTCGCTGCATAGAGAGCCTTTCTTCTGGCCTTGCGGGCCTGTTCGAGTATGCTGGAAGCAACGACTCTGAAAGATATCTTGCGGTTTGCGGGTATCGATCGATCGTTATGGTGAGCGAGAGGTTGAGGAGGATTTTGAAGGGCTTGAGCGGTTTGCGAGGATTAGGGCAGATGTGGTCTGGTTCCATGCGGCATGCAGTTGGCTGTGCGATATTGCTGTCTTGCGGAGCGGCCGCCTCGCTTGCCCAACTGCCGGTTCAGACTCTTGGGGGATCGGGACAGCAGGTTACCTGCGATCCAGCAGACCCAACTTGCGCGGCCTACAACCAACAGGTCCAGCCCCAACAGATGCAGCAGAATCAGCAGCAGACGACGGTTCCTCAGGGGGCCGTTCTACAGCCGACATCACCGACCACCCCTCTGCAGGGGACTCAGCTCCCAATCCAGACCCAGCAGCAGCTCGTGACTCCGGAGCTCCGTCTGCCGCTCGATCCACCGACCGAGTTTCAGCAGATGGTGGCCAACTCGACCGGCAAGATGCTGCCCATCTATGGGGCAAAGTTATTCCGGAATCCGCCTTCGACCTTTGCGCCTGCAAACCAGGTTCCGGTCACGCCTGACTACGTGATTGGTCCGAACGATGAGCTGTTGATCCAGGCGTGGGGCCAGGTAACCCTGAACAGTCGCTTCGTCGTGTCCCGCGCGGGCGAGATTTTAATTCCGCAGGTCGGTACGGTACACGTTGCGGGTCTGAGATTCGACCAGGTGCAGCCTTTCCTGAAGGCGCAGATGGGGAAGCTCTTCCGCAACTTCGATCTGAGTGTAAACATGGGGCAGCTGAAGTCAATTCAAGTGTTCGTGGTTGGCCAGGCGAGGCGGCCGGGCAGCTGGACCATTAGCTCGCTGAGTACGCTGGTCAACGCGATCTTTGTGACTGGCGGACCGACGCCGCAGGGAAGCCTGCGACATATCCAGCTGAAGCGGGCGGGCAAGCAACTGGTGGACTTCGATCTCTACGATCTGCTTCTGCGCGGAGATAAGTCGAACGACTTGCCGCTGCTGCCAGGCGATGTCATCTATATTCCTCCCGTGGGCCCGCAGGTGGCAGTTGCCGGAAGCGTAAAGGTACCTGCCATCTATGAGCTGAAGGCCGCCGACAGTAATACGATCAGTGACGTGCTGGAGCTTGCCGCTGGCTTGACCAACGTTGCTTCGGGTGAGAAGGTTCGCCTGGAGCGCGTGGACCAGCGTCAGATGCGCAGCATCACGGAGGTGCCGCTGGATGCGCGGGGGATGGCGACCGTGCTCGAGGACGGCGACCTGCTGGAACTCGTCGCTGTGGCGAACCAGTACAAAGACGCCGTGACGCTGCGCGGCAATGTGGCCAATCCGGGGCGTTACGGATGGAAGCCGGGGATGCGGATTCGCGACCTGCTGCCGAACAAGGAGGCGCTGATCACGCGTGACTATTGGCTGAAGCGCAGCCAGCTTGGGCAGCCGATGATGACCTATGTTCCGACCTGCCTACCGTTGAATCCATACGGTATTCCCAATCTCCGCTATGGTGTTCCGGTCGGAGAGGGTGGGGAGGATCCGTACTGGCAGTACTCCTCTATGCGAAACGCGTACTTGACAGGGTTGCCGGTGGCGAGCGGTGACAGCTCGGTAAATTATTTTAGCGACGGCGTCTCTCTTCCGCGTAGTGCCGCTGGTGTGTCGGGTGTGGATGGCAATCTCCAAAGGGCGACCGATGGAGGACTGGATTGCGGAAAGCCAAACGAGGTTTCAACCTACCTCAATAATCTGTACGCCGTGCAGACTAACGCGCAGCAGATGCAGACCCAGGGCAGCATGCAGGGCACCACGTTGCCGATGCAGGATACGACGACGTCAAACCGTATGAGTACGGCGAGCGCAAGCCTGGGAACGACGGTAAGCAACGCCACTGCGGGTCAGTTTTTGCCGAAGAACGATATCAAACTGAATGAGCCGGACATCGACTGGTCGTATGCCGTAATTGAACGGCAGAGCAAGGCTAACCTGACCACGTCGCTGCTTCCCTTCAACCTGGGGCGGGTCGTCCTTGAAGGCGACGCCTCGCAAAATCTGGAGCTATTGCCAGGCGACGTCGTCACGATCTTCTCCAAGGCAGACATCCGTGTTCCGCAGTCCCAGCAGACCCGCTTTGTGCGGCTGGAGGGAGAATTTGTCTCCTCGGGCATCTACAGCGTGCGGCCGGGTGAAACGCTGCGCCAGCTTGTGCAGAGGGCCGGAGGCTTGACTCCGGAGGCCTATCTCTACGGGTCGGAGTTTACTCGCGAGTCGACGAGACGCGTGCAGCAGCAGCGGCTGAACGAGTACGTCGACCAGATTGCCTTGCAGGCGAACACGGCTGCAACCAACAACGCAGGAGCGGCGATCAACGCACAGGACGTTGCGGCAGCTGCGGCACAACGGGCGCAGGCGCAGAACATTATCACTAACTTACGTCAGGCTCGTGCCACGGGACGCATCGTACTCGAACTTCCTCCCGATGCCAGCGACATCTCTCAGCTCCCGGATCTGCCACTGGAGGATGGCGACAGATTCATTGTGCCGCGAGTCCCCTCAACGGTAAGCGTAGATGGAGCGGTCTACAATCAAAATTCATTCCTGTACGATCCGCATCGCCGTCTGGGGGACTATATGCGCTTGGCCGGCGGAGCGAACCGCGATGCCGACAAGAACCGCGCTTACGTTATTCGTGCCGGAGGAGCTGTAATCAGCAAGCAGTACAGCTCGTCCCTGCGCGGAAGCGGCTTTGACTCGGTGAGGCTGTATCCGGGAGATACGGTCGTGATTCCGCTGAATCTGGATAAAGGCAAGACAATGCGTCTTATTGTAGACATCGCCCAGATCGTAGGCCAATTTGGCATCGCGATTGCCGCTGCTAACACGGTGTTAGGACAATAAATATGTCATTGAATAAGTTCGTGGACGAATAGAACTCATCGCAAGGAGTGTGGCATCGTGCGGCCAGTGAAACCACGAAGGATCATGACGCCACGAGAATTGATTTATTCAAGATAGCAATTCTAATATTGCAATCCCATCCGTCGCGGAAGGTGCCGGAGACCGTGCGATGCTAGTTGATCCAAACGATGAGGCGGCGATAGCGGTTGGCCTTCAGCGGTTGTTAGCGGACGAGGACCAACGGGCGTTATCCGAACGCGACGTTCAACGGGCGTGCAATTTGAATCGAGCAAGACGGCAGGTGGAACCCTGGCCATTTATCGCAAGGCCGCGAGTTGAGTAGGACTTCTAATCGCCGAAGCAAAGTTGAAACAGCGACTCTTATCGAGACAGCTTCTACTTCATTGTCTGACGCTGAAATCAGGAGTCCAAGTGACTTGGAACCAGCCGCTCGTATTGTGTTGTGATCCATTCATGTAAGAGGGGATCAGGAACCGCTCATACTGCGTGAAGACCTGTGCCTGCCAGTGGCGGTTGATGGCATAGGAACCATTGATGAAGCCATCGGTGATCGTCGCGCCGCCGGGAAGGAAGGCGATGCCTCCCTTGTTTTGACGGTATCCTCCTTCGATTCGGGTCCTTGCGGAGAACCAGTATCCACTACGGCCTTCGATGGCGCGAGCGTCGCGCCCGATGGCGTTGCCGAGCATGAAACCCTTATTGGTGTTGCTGTCCAAGTACTGGTTGTTCATGAAGAAGTGCTGACCGCCGAAATCAGTGGCCAGGCCGGTGGAACTGACTGCCTCAACGCGGAGATCCATATGAGGCAGGAAAGGCAACCGCGCGAAGTAGATTCCGGGATTCCAAACAGCTCGGCGTGGCGCGGCGATCGGGTTTGGATCGTCATCGGAGTAAGCATCGGCGTACAGCGTGACTATTCTGCGCAGGAACGGCAGCTTGTAACGGAAATCGAAGTTGCTCTTGCGGTCTCCCGGATCGTTGCGGTCGCCGTAGGGCGCAGCGCCATTGCCGACATAACTTCCCGTCGAGCTGAAGCTGAAGAGATTCTCCTTGAAGCTGTGCAGCGTTATGGGGTGTCCTACGCCCCAGAAGACAGACCAGCGCGTGAAGCTGATCTCGAGATTACTGCCGAAGTTGAAATCGATCTTCTGCCCATTGAACCAGGGTCGTTCTGGATATGAGTGCCCGGAGAGTTTGCCCAGGACGATATCGAAACGATAGGTCCCCAGGGAGGGGACCAGCGGCAATGGATGGGGACGGGTGGAGACGAAGCGGAAGTTGTAGGTAGGCTCGGCGTTGCTGGAGAGGGCTAAAGGACCCATTGTGGTCGGTCCCCAGTAGAGCGCCTGCTTGCCGAAGGAGAGGGCGTTGCCGGCGAAGGCGACTCCGCCATAGAGCTCGAGGGGCCGCTGGCGCTCGTATGCGGAGCGTCCGGGGATGGGCTGAATGAAGGGATCGCTTGCCTCAATTCTGTCGAGCTGATTGATCAGCGCATTTCTCTCCGGCGTCTCGGCGGGATTTCCGGGGCTATGCTGGTACTCTTCGCGAGCGTAGAAGAAGAGTCGGCCGTAGTGGGCGCGGGTGGAGAAGCCTGCGATGAAGCTGGAGCCGCGGCCGAGGGGGCGGCCGAAGTCGTTCCACCAGGTCTGGCCGAAGTGGAAGCTGTCAGCGAGGGCGGGGCCTGCGATGGTTCCGTAGCGGGCGTAGACGGACTCGAGGGCGAGCTCCTGGTAGGAGGTGGACTCGGTGGAGAGTTCGCGCTCGAGGTCGGGCATGAGGCGGCGGGCCTCGCGGACGAACCCGGCCTGGTTTCCGACGCGGTCGGCGATCTCCTGAGCCTGATGGAGCTGGCGGAGGCACTCCTGGCGGGTCCAGGGGCGAATGGAGATGCTCTGCGTGGGTATGAGGCCGAGCGCTGCCAGCCGCTCGAGAGCGGGATAGATCCAGCTGTCCATCGGAACGTTGGTGGAGCCGATGGTGTCGGGGTCGGCGTCGAAGGGCGGCGGCGTCCGATTGGGGATGGGATCGGGCGGAAGCAGGGCGAACTGGCGCGGCGGTGGAGGCGCGGGAAGCGAACCCGCGCTTGATGAGGGTCCGGTGGTGTGGGCGATGTAGTTTTCGGGCAGCGGCGGAGTTTCGTAGGGGTTGAGCGTGTAGTCGTGGTGTGCGTGGTAGACGTAGCGGCCGATGAGCCAGCCGGTGACGCTTCCGACGAGGACGTCGGAGGGGAAGTGCTGATAGGAGAGGACGCGGCTGACGCTGACGGTTCCGGCGAGTCCGTAGACCGCGGTTCGCGTGAGCCAGCCGGGATATTCGCTGGCGATGACGGAGGCCATCGACCAGGCGAGGACCGCGTGGTTGGACGGGAAGGAGCCGTCGTTCCATTTGGAGCTGAAGAAGTCTCCGGCGGCGTTATTGATGGGCGGGCGCTCGCGGCGTAAGACCAGCTTGAGGGCCTCGTTGACGGCGAGTCCGTTGACGAGCGCCTCGCCGGCGAGCAGTCCGGTCTCGTGAGCCTGCGGAGAGTGGTTGAAGAGGCTCCAGAGATAGGTGCTGACGGGGATGGCTCCGATTCCGACGAGGGCTCCGTTGGAGACGGTGTTGGCCTTGCTTTGATCGCTCGAGTTGAGGTGGATGGCCTGCGTCATCGTGTGCTGGTCGGTGGAGATGAGCAGTCCGGTTGCGGTCCCGAAGGGGACCAGCCAGATTGCGTCCTTCGGTTTTAGGCGAAGCGGGCTGGTCCAGATGGCTTCCTGGTCGCGGAGGAGTCGCTTCGGAGTTCCGGAGAGGGTGATGTCTTCGGGCTGCGGCGTCGCGGGTTTTGCAGGTGCCGGCGATGCAGGGGTGTTTTGGGGCTCGGGCGCGTCGGGGAGCGCGCTGGAGCTAAGTGCCGCGTTTTGTGCGAAGGCCGAAGGTTGGATCAGCAGCGACGCCCAAAAAAAGAGCGGTAGGAATAGCCTTTTCGGGGTCACGTGCATAGATGAGTTTCGAGGTGGCTGTGCATTTCCCAGTGAACGATTGCGACCCCTACGAGGAGGCTACCATAGCGTGTCGCGGGGGGAGCGTTTCTGAACCCTTGGAGGCAACCCCCTCCCCCCTATCGCTTTGTAAGCTGCCTTTTTACATAGAGATACGAGATTTTAAGGAGGCAAAATATTCAAAATAAAGGGTTTACTGGTCAAAAATCTTGATTCTAAAGGGGAAAGTCACGGTGGGAGTCGCCGGGGCCTTCTTTGATTCTCGTCGCCGGGTCTTCTTTGATTCTCAAATAAGTCTAGCAGGGTGAGGGTAATGAATCGGCAACTTTTTTGGCCTTTATTTGCTTTGTTTTGTTTGGTTTGTGATTTTTGGGGGGCTTGACATCAGGTTTCCTGCCCTAGTCGCTCCCTTCGGAGTAGCCCGTTACTCGGGGTGACCGTCACCTTAACGCTGTCGCTTACGGATATCTTGTCCCTCTCTGAATCCCAGTGAAGAGAGTCGGAGGCCGGATGATCCTGCCTGCCAAGGGAGCCAGGAGTAAATCCCGCAGAAGCAACTCCCCTGGGGAGCAGGTCCGAGGCGAACAGCGACGGAAGTCGACGCCCTTTGCGTTTCACCCGTCGCCGCTCGCCCCGGCAGTCCTCCCAAGGAGGGTCGTACGCTTCCATGCCTGGACGGATTAATGCTGTGCCGGCCCAGTTGGAAGTTGCACATGTGCGAGCGATGAAGATTTCAGTTCCCGCAGCGTCTCCTGCTCGGTCCGGCTGCGTGCGAACTGCCGGCCCTCACCCTGGCCCGGCATCCAGACCTGGTAGAGATAGTTGCTGTCTCCATACCGCCGAAAGATCAGGTGCCCCCGGCCCTTACTGTTTTGCTCCCAGGTGGGCTGGACCAACATCAGGTACTGCTTCCTGGTGGACTGGGTGTCGACGAACAAGAGATACCGCGGTGCCTGCAGTGAGATGCGATATTTGCCTGCAGGCACATTCCGGTCGTTGGCGGAGAAGTTAAATGGAATGTTGACGGTTACCGACTGATCCTGTGCTGCCGCCGGTCCAGAGAGCGCCGCGCCAAGCGAAAGCACCAGAGCTGCGCAGGTAAGGATGGAAGATATACGGAACATGGCGAACCTCCTCGATGATCCTGCGGCTTTGTGCTGCTCCAACTACCGCTTGGGATATTCGCAATGTGCGCCGCTGCGGCGATCCGTTCAATGCTCTGGAGATCATTCGGTCATCATCTGCTTATGGCGCTCTCCGCCCTTGAAACAAAAGGATTTTAACCTTCGAATAGATTGCTGGTTCGAGTTCTGCTGGAACTGCCAATTGAAAAAGGTGTAAAGTTTTTTTGCCCAGAGGAGCGCGCTAATGGGCATGCCGGTCGACACTCCACGGACCTGGCGCTTCGGCGTCTTCGAACTGGACGCCTCGAGTGGAGAACTGCGCCGCAATGGCACCGTCGTCAAGCTGCGCGAACAGCCGGCGCGCATTCTGCTCCTGCTGCTCGAGCACGCGGGGCAGATGGTCACACGCGAGCAATTGCGCCAGCATCTCTGGCCATCCGACACCTTCGTCGACTTCGACCACAGCCTGAATTCTGCTGTCATGAAGCTCCGCGAGGCCTTGGGCGATTCGGCCGACAAGCCTCTCTACATCGAAACCATCCCGAAGAAGGGTTATCGCTTTGTCGCGCCCGTATCCCAACCAGGGGATACGCAGAATGGCGGCGCTTCGCCTCAAGTGACTGCGGGATCCGAACAGGTTGGACTCAACGCGCGCGAACAGAGCAATGGGAGCGTTGAAGTCCGTACGATTACACCTGACGAGAAGCAAGACCGTCGAAGGCTGCTCTCCAGGAAGTTAGCCCTAATCATCGTATGCGTCGTATCAGCGATTGGAATCACCGCGCTCATTCGATCTGCGTCTCTTCGATCCGCCCTAGTTCAATTTGGGAGCCAGCCTACGCCATCTTCGGGCGAGCCGAACAGGGTGTCTTCGAATCTGAGTTCTTCGATTCTCACGAGCGCGCCCGGAGACGCGAGATCCCCGTCGTTTTCGCCTGACGGGCGTCAGATCGCGTTCGTTTGGGATGGCGTGGAACGCAGACACTACGACATCTATGTGCAGCTGGTGGGAGGCGACACGCCGCTACAAATCACACACCACAAGCGGGGCGACGGTGTTCCCGGCCCGCCGCAGTGGTCGCCGGATGGTCGGGAGATTGCCTTTGCCCGCTGCAATAGCGAACGCGATGGGGTCTACACGGTCCCCGCACTCGGCGGCCCCGAGCGTCGACTGACGAACTCGCCCTGCCGGGACATGGTCGCGGGCCGGCCTGCCTGGACTCCCGACAGCAAAGCTATGGTGATGCTCGACCAGTGCACCCCAGGTGGTCCGCGAGCGGTTGTGCTCTTCTCCTTTGCAACCGGTGAGAAGCGCTGTCTGGCGACCGGATCTCCCGGAGACTTTCACGCCGACGATGCGCTCTCCCCGGACGGACGAACCGTGGCATTTTTTCATCATACCGACGCAGGTTATAGCGAGCTCTATGCCGTGCCGCTTACCGGTGGCCCACCGAGGCGCCTTTTTTCAGACGGTACTTTCTTCTGGAACCCGATGTGGACACCCGACGGCAAATACATCGTCCTTTACTCGACGCGAGGAAACATGGTGCGCCCCTGGAGGGTGCCGGTAGCAGGCGGCCCGCTCGAACCTGAGATGGTCTACCCGGGCGTGGGTTCGATCTCCCAGGACGGGCGCAGGCTTGCCTATGCGGAGAGCCAGACGGGGGGTTCTTCCAGTGCCTTTTTTCCCGCGGCAATCTGGCGAGCGGATCTTTCGAAGGCAGGCGGCCCAGTACTTCGTACAAGGAAGCTCATCTATTCACAGTTTATGGAAGACGCTGCCCAACCCTCCCCAGACGGGACGCGTCTTGCGCTGCAATCAGCACGTTCCGGCACACCCCAGATCTGGCTGAACAGCTCGGAGGGCAATCATCCGGTGCAACTGACGACCATCGGCCGGTTCTCTGGCACTCCGCGCTGGTCGCCCGATGGAAGATGGATCGCCTTCGATGCCCGCGTAGAGGATAACGTTCATCTCTACTCCCATATCTACGTCGTTGATGCAGAGGGCAGGAACCTTCATGCGATCACGCATGGTGACTCCGACAATGTAGTGCCAAGTTGGTCCCGTGACGGCAGGTCCATCTACTTCGCCTCCCCGCGTACGGGAAGCAGGCAGATCTGGAAGCACTCTCTTGAGGACGGGTCAGAGAGACGGCTGACTGAGCATGGCGGCTTTGCTCCTCTTGAGTCCTACGACGGGCGAACCATCTACTACAGCAAATTTGACGAACCTGGGATATGGAGCATGCCCGCAAGCGGAGGCAGCGAGTCGCCTGTGGTGACCGGCAAGCCGCAAGTAACCTACTTTGGACACTGGGCCGTGACGGAGAGCGGACTCTACCTGCTCGACGTCGACGCCGAACCACGTCCTACGATCGAGTTCTACAGCTTCGCCACCCGGCGGATTACGCCAGTTCTGTCACTTGAACAAAAACCCAGCGGTGGGCAGCCCAGCTTAAGCGCGTCGCGAGACGGGCGCACCATCTTCTACACTCAGAACGATCCCCAGAGCGTTATCAAGATGGTAGAGAACTTCCGCCAGGAATAGCCGACAGCGCTACATGTAGTCCGATGCCTAATGCAAGTCACTACATCTTCTGGTCGAACGAGGTGGATGTGCTGCGCGAAATGAATGCATTTCCTGGCGAAGCTGCCATATCGACCACTACCGAATAAGTGACGACGAACGCTTTGGAATTCGCTGAGCCGCTCAACTCCCAGATGGTCTGGCAACCCTTACCTTGGAGTGCGTCTCATATGGGTTGACATTCTACCCGAACGGGCGGACACTTGGGTCGTATGTCTACCCGAGAGAACAACGACGACCGCATCGCCCTGTTGCAGGGCACCCTGGACCTGCTGATTCTGAAGACCCTGCTCCTCGGACCGTGCCATGGACAGGGCGTGGCGCGTTCTATTCATCGCCAATCGGAAGAGGTGCTCTTTGTCGACCACGGATCGCTCTATGTCGCACTCCAGAGGTTGGAAGACAAGAAATGGATTCACGCGAAATGGGGGGTGAGCGAAAACAACCGTAAAGCGCGGTTCTATTCACTGACCCCGAAGGGCCGTGAACAGCTGATGGAGAAGGCCGGTGAATGGCGGCGGCTGACGCGCGCGATGGGTTTGATTCTCGATTCCGGCAACGGACCGCAAGGCGAGGAGGCATGAGCATGTTCCGGCGCAAGCGAAGTGCGGAAGATTTTGCGGAGGAAATCAAAGCGCATCTTGAGCTCGAAGCCGACGACCTTCGGCACGAGGGGCTGAGCGAGGATGAAGCCCGGAGGAAGGCGCGGTGTGAGTTTGGCAGCATCCGCGCTGCACAGGAGCGCTTTTACCTGAAAAGCCGATGGGTTAGGTCTGGAAAAGCTCCTGCGCGACGTTCGATTCGCCTTCAGGTCGCTATCGCAGAGTCCGGGGTTCACGGTCACGGCGATCCTGACGCTGGCGCTCGGCATCGGCGCCAACTCGGCGGTCTTTAGCGTGTTGAACGCCGTGCTGCTGCGGTCGCTGCCGGTGTCTGATCCGGATCGTGTGGTGTACTTGAGGACATCCAATCCACCGCGCGGCACCGGCACCATCGATTCCAACGAGACATTCTCCTATCCCGTCTACGATGCGTTGCGGCGCCAGTCGCAGGGACTTTCGCAGGTGATCGCTTACGTCCCCTTGTCGGGCAGCAAAGTATCCGTTCGTTTTGGCGCGCAACCGGAGGAAGCGGAAGGCGACATGGTGAGCGGTGCCTTTTTCTCTGGTCTGGGCGTAAAGTTGCAGCTAGGCCGCGGATTCACTGAACAAGATGAGCGCGACCACGCACCGATTGCCGTTCTTAGTTACAACTATTGGACGCGGCGCTTTGCGCGCAATCCAGACGTATTGGGCCAAACCCTCTTCGTGAACGGCGTGGGCACGACGATCGTTGGAGTTGCGGCGGAAGGTTTCGAAGGTGCAGAGGCAGGCGGATCGACCGATTTCTGGATTCCACTGCAGAGCCGTCCGGAGCTGAATGCGTGGGGCAATCCTCCTGAAGACGGCAAGACGTACCTCGCCAATCCGGCATGGTGGTGTCTGCGG
>NZ_JQKI01000020.1 GCF_000745965.1 Edaphobacter aggregans DSM 19364
CCCGCGCAAGCGGGAGTTCGACTCCGTCATCCTGGCCGCAGTGAAGTGGCCGGAGATAGATGGATGGGGACGCGAGTTCCCCCGACGATTCAAACGACGATGCAGTTGAACCAACAACCCCATGCAGCCCTGGCCCAAACCGAAGAACCTCGCTGTCAAGGAACGAAGCTCAGAAAGAACACCTGAGCTTCGTTCCCGGCCCGAGCTTATGCGCGTGGGGAGCGGCGTCAAGGGTCAAGATGAACGCCAAAAAACGGCGCCCTTGACCCCGCTCCCCACGACCGCGCCTTACTTCGCCCTTGACACCGCCAACGTCGTTAGAGATGTCAAGCCCACTAATCCCACTCCAAAATCCACAACCCTATGAAAACCAATCACTTCCACCCAAAATTAAATCCGAAAAAAGCGCCGACTAATTACCCCCGACCCGCTAAACTGGTATCAGACATAAACAAAGGCCCCGCTAAAAAAGTGGGGCTTTTCTCATAACCCGTTTGTTTTTAATATTTTGGTTAACTCGTCTATTTTCAATACTTTACCTATTGTCTAGACAAGCTTATCCATTTATTTCCAATATTTTGCCGAAAACGGGGGGGAGGGGTCACCCCTTCGCCGGAGCCTTCAACCCAAGCTCCTTCATCACCATCTGAAGGTCCTTCCACGCCTCGCCCTTCTGCCGCGGGTCCCGCAGCAGAAACGCCGGATGATACGTCACCGCAACCTTCGCCCCGCGGCAGCTGTGCCACCGCCCGCGAAGCCCTGCAAGCGACTGTTTCACCCCAAGCAGATAGGTCGCCGCCGTTGAGCCCAGCGCCACAATCACCTGCGGCTGGACCACATCGATCTGCTTCACCAGAAACTGCGTGCAGGTATTCGCCTCCTCCGGCTCCGGAACCCGGTTCGCCGGCGGTCTGCACTTCACGATGTTCGCAATGTAGACCTGCTCGCGCTTCAGCCCCATCGCGCCGATCATGTTGTTCAAAAGCTGCCCTGCCTTGCCCACAAACGGCAAGCCCTGCTCATCCTCATCCGCGCCCGGCCCTTCGCCGACGAACATCAGCCGCGCGTTCGGATCGCCGTCCGCGAACACAATCTTGCGCCGTCCCGCATACGCCAGCGGACAACGCGTGCAGTCGCCGATCTCATCTTGAATCGCAGCCAGCACCGCATGCTTCGCCCCAGCAGTCACACGCACCTCAGGCAGAGGAGCGAGATCATCAAAACTCACAGGCTTCGGAATAACAAACTCCGGATTCTCTCGTACAGGTGGAACAACCGCCGCTGCCGCGACCGGAGCTACAGGTTGTTTTGAAACAGGACTCGACTCAACCGTCTTGCTCGCAGGAGACGCGACAGCAGGAACCACGACCGCCGCCGCTTGAATCTCCTCCGCCGCGTACACGGGCTCGCCGCGGCGATAAAAATCGTAGACGCCCAGGTCGCGGAAGTACTCGACGTAAGCGCGCAGCTGATCCTCTGCTTCTCCTGCCATAGTTCTATGCTATCGCGTCAAGAGCACGGAACCCCGCGCTAATGAACCTTCGGCTCAGAGGTCGCCGGACGCTCCGGCAGAATGTACTTCACTTGCCCCTGCATGATCTCGTCCTGAGCCACGCGGCAGGCTTTGGTCGACTTGGCCACGATCAGCGGCTGAGCTCCCGACTGCAGCTGACGAGCACGCCGCGCCGCACCCTTCACCAGGCTGTACTTGTTATGCAATGAATACTCGATCGTTGTCATTGGCATCCCCCTTGTCGTCTGAATGTATCTCAGCCGGACGAAATGTCCATAACAAATTTGTGGTGTATATCCCGTCGTTATTCTCCAAACGCCTCCAGAACCGCTCTGAGTTTAGGAGCAGCAACATCGGTTCTGCAACTCTTCACCATCTCCGCAGCCTCCTCGGAGCCGCGCTCATACAGCACGATCGCGCGCATCTCCGCAACAGCCTTGTCCAAAACGTCGTTCACCAGAGCGTACTTGTAGTCCCAAACCTGCTTCAACTCGCCCTTCGCCGCATTCAGCCGCTTCTCAATCACAGCTTCGGAGGTCACGTTCTCCGCCTTGCTGCGATTGCGTAGCCGCAACTCCAGCACCTCCGGGCTCGGCGGCAAAATGAAGATCGAGACCGCCTCAGGCATCTTCTTCATCACCTGCATCGCGCCCTGCACATCAATGTCGAGCAGCAGATCCTTGCCCAGAGCCTTCGCATGCTTGAGCGCCGAAACCGCTGTTCCATAGTAGTTGCCGAAGACCTCAGCCCACTCGAGAAAGTCGCATGCGGCGACCATCCTCTCGAACTCCTCGCGCGTCGTGAAGTGGTACTCGCGCCCGTCCTCCTCCGAGCCGCGCCGAGATCGCGTCGTGTACGAGATCGAAAAATCAAGACCCTCAACCAGCGTCCTCAGCTGATTCACCAGCGTCGACTTGCCCGACCCCGAAGGCGCCGAAATAATAAACAGTATTCCTGCCATCTGCTCCTTAGAGACCAACCTGTAGCGATACAGAAGAGTGTAACTGCTGTCTGTTACTCAAGATTCTGAACCTGCTCGCGAGCCTTCTCGATCTCAGCCTTGATCTCAAGGCCAAGCTCCGTAATCCGCAGGCTGTTCTCGCCAGCCGCGGCGCTCGTCTTCGAGAGCATCGTATTCGCCTCGCGGTTCAGCTCCTGCAGCAGAAAGTCCAGCCGCTTGCCCAGCTCGCCGCCCTCATCCAGCATCCCGACAAAACGGTCGATGTGCGTCTTCAGACGTACGATCTCCTCCTCAACGTCGCTCTTCTCGGCGAGCACTGCAGCCTCCGACAACAGCCGTTCCTCGCTCACCGGAACCCCTTCGGTCAGCTCCGTCAGTCGCGCCCGAAGCCGCTCGAACTGCGCCTCGCGTACGCCGTTCCGCAGCGTCGCCATCTCATCAGCAAACGCGCGCAGCCGGCCCATCGAGTTCCGCAGCTCCGCAGCCAGAGCAGCACCCTCCTCCGCACGAACCGCATTCAGCTTCTCCACCAGCAGCGGCATCTCGGCCATCACCGCCCTATCCAGCTCCGGAATGCCCTCGACGCCAACCGTCGTCTCCGCGCTCATCACGCCCGGAATCCGCAGCATGGCATTCATATCAGGTTGGCTCGTCAGCCCATGCAGCTCTGCTGCCTTCGTGAAGGCTCCGACGTAAGCGCCTAGCAGTTCCGCGTTCAACTGAATCTGCGCACTCGCTCTGCGCTCCACCTGCAGCGTCACCTCCACGTGGCCGCGCTTGAGCGTCTCCTTCAACATCCGCCGCATTTGCATCTCCAGCCCGTCGCAGTACGACGGCAGCCGAAGCTGCAGGTCCAGGAACCTGTGGTTCACGCTCTTGATGGCAATCGCAAAGCCCACACTCTCATCCGCGGCGCTCCGCACGCTCGCAAACCCGGTCATCGAGTAGATCGTACTCAAGCAAACCCCTCCAGATCTCCCTGCTGCAGCGTCTCGCCATATCCTGCTGCAACAGCAACGCCCTCGTCGCCAAACTGCATGTCGTAGAGCCTGCGGTATGTTCCCGAGCGCCGCATCAGTTCCTCATGTGTGCCTGCCTCTGTAATCCGCCCCTGTTCAAGCACCACAATCTTCGTCGCCCTGCGCACCGTCGAAAGCCGGTGCGCGATCACAAACACTGTGCGGCCCTGCATCAGGTTCGCGAGAGCTGCCTGCACAAACTGCTCGCTCTCCGTATCGAGCGCGCTCGTCGCCTCGTCCAGAATCAGGATCGGCGCATTCTTCAAGATCGCCCTTGCGATGGCCAGCCGTTGCCGCTCGCCTCCGCTCAGCCTCGTTCCCTTCTCGCCAATCCTCGTGTTGTAATCATCTGGCATCCTCAGGATGAAGTCATGCGCCAGAGCCATTCGCGCGGCTTCCTCCACCCTGCTCAGCGGAACATCGGGCTGTCCGTAGGCGATGTTGTTTCGCACCGTATCGTTGAACAGGACCGTCTCCTGCGTCACCTTGCCGATCTGCTCGCGCAACGAAGCGATCGTTACATCCCGCACATCGTAGCCATCAACCACGATCCTGCCTTCATTCACATCGAAGAAGCGCGGAATCAGATTGACCAGCGACGATTTCCCCGCCCCGCTCGGCCCAACCAGCGCGATCACCTCACCCGGCTTCACGTCGAGGTTGATGTCGTGCAGCACCTGTTTGCTCTCACCCTCATCGTCTGCGTAGCCGAAACCCACATGTTCAAACTGAATGCCCTTGTGAAATCCCTTCAGCACCTGCGCGCGACGTTTCTCCCGAACATCGTCCTGAGCATCCATGAACTTAAAGATCTCTTCGCTAGCACCCAAAGCCTGCTGAAAGTTGTTGTAGTAAAGTGCGAACTTTCGCACCGGGTCATATAGCGTAAAGACCGCGATCAGAAACGTGACAAACGATCCCGCCGTCATGCCGCCCGATTGGATCCGCGTCCGCCCAAACAGCAGCAGCAGCGCGATACCCACGGAGCCGAGCGCATCCATCAGCGGCGAGCTGATCGCCTGCACGCTGACCGACTTCAGATTCGCGCGGAACAGCCTTCGCGCCGCACGCCGAAAGCGGTTCATCTCCCATAGCTCCATCCCGAAGGCCTTCACGATGCGATTACCCGTGATCGTCTCGTGCAGGATGTTCTGGATCTCGGCCAGTTTATCCTGGCCCTTGCGGGTCGTCTGCCGCACGCGGCGGCCGATGCGCCGCGCTGACGAAATCACCACCGGCACAAACAGCAGCAGCACCCAAGCCATCTTGCCGCCGACGACGATCACCACGCCGATCGTGAATAGCAGCGTAAACAGCTGCTGGAGAAAATCACCCAGCACCGTCGACATCGCATACTGCACCCTCTCGATGTCGTTGATCAGCGTCGACAGCAGCGTCCCGGTCGTGTGCTTCTGAAAGAAGGACACGGAACGCCGCAGCACTGCGTTGTAGAGATCATTGCGCAGGTCGGTGATCATTCCGAAGCCCGCGTAGTTCACCAGGTACGTGCCCGCGTAGTCACAGACGGACTTCACCAGCGCCGACACCACAAGCGCGTACGCCACGACAGTCCACGCATTGTGAAAGTGGCTCGGCACCAGGAAGTGCAGGTTCATCGTCCACCCAACACGCGGAATCGTGTACACCAGCACGTCATGGGTCGAGGCATCCGGCCGCAGCACATTATCGAAGATCGGCTTCACCAGCAGGACGCGGAACGCCGCCATGGCGCCCACCGTCGCCATCAGCACCACCGACACAAGCAGGTACAGCATGTACGGCCGCACATACAGCAGCAGTCGCCAGATGCGCCTCAAGCCGCCACTCTCCTGATCCTTACCATGCCTGGCATCTCTCTATTCTAGTGGTGCGCGCCGTATTCCTCGAGTGTCAAACCTACCTCGGCATATCGCGATGCGACGACTTCACACGATAGCCCGCAGCCGTCAGCCTCTTCTTCATCTCCTCGGCAATGAAAACCGAGCGATGCTGTCCTCCCGTGCATCCGAACGCAACCGTTAGATAACTCTTCCCTTCCTTGATGTAGTGCGGCAGCAGAAACTCCAGCATGTCCATCGTCTTATCCAGAAACTCCGTGGTCTGCGGAAAGTCGCGGATATACTTCGCGACCTTGGGATGCTTGCCGGTCAGCTTGCGGAACTCCGGAACAAAATGCGGATTCGGCAGAAACCGCACATCGAGGACGAGGTCCGCCTCCGATGGCACGCCGTTTTTGAAGCCGAAGCTGTTCGATGAGATCGTAAGGTTCCGGTCGCTCTCCTCCCGCTCGAACTGAGCGCCGATGTGCGCCCGCAGGTCGTGTACGGTGAACTTCGTCGTGTCGAGGACAATATCGGCGACATTGCGGATCGGGTCCAGCCGCTTGCGTTCGGCCCGGATCGACTGAATCACCGTGTCGGTGCGCCCCATCGGGTGCGGGCGCCTCGTCTCGGAGAAGCGGCGGATCAGAGCATCGTCGCTCGCCTCGAGATACAAAACCCGCGTTGGCAGCACCTTCCGAACCCTCTTGAGGATCACCGGAAACTCATCCAGCCGCATGCCCTCGCGTACGTCCACGACCAGGGCTGCCCGCTCGATTCCCGCCGACTGCCGCACCAGATCCGCAAAACGCGGCACCAACTCGAGCGGCAGGTTGTCTACCGAGTAAAATCCAAGGTCTTCAAAGGTCTTCAACGCCGAGAGTTTGCCTGATCCCGACAACCCCGTCAGAATCACCAGTTCGCCCTTGCTCTCCGGCCCAATTGACTTCTTTGCTGTCTTCTTCGCTTCCTTCCGTGGCATGACTGGAATCCTAGCATCGGTCCGTCATGCCACGGAGAACAGAAGCCGTTTACGGCACCTCGATCAGCTCCATCTTTCCGTCACGCTTTCGATGCAGCACCATCGCCTGGCCGGCGTGGTCGCGAAAGACAAACACCTCCCGGTCGCGAAAGGCCGCCTCCTTTACGGCCTCTTCCAGCGTCATCGGGCGCAGCGCAACTCCGTCCTTCGAGCGCACCAGGTGCGGCTCCGCCAGCGGCGAGTGAGATGGGAAGGAGTGAACCAGCATCGGCACCGCCTTGCGCGTCGACCCGTTCGTTGTCGCGGCTGCCTTCGCCGCCTGCCGGGTCACCACGGCGACCGAGCCATCCTCGGCCGTCGCAACCGCCACCTGCCGGACGCCACCCTTTCCGTTCCGCTTGATGGTCGTCTTCTTCTTTTTGTGGCGGATCGCCTGCTTTTCGACAGTCGCCAGCGCATCGCGCAGCGCCATCTCCATCTCTGTGGCTTCGCAGGCCGCCACCAGCTTCAGGTTTCTCGTCTGTATCGTCAGCTCGGCAGTGTGCCGATACTTCTCGGTGGTCAGGATCACATGGACGCTGCCCGCAATGCCGATGATCCTGGCAATGCGCTCCAGCCCTGCTTCCGTCTGAGTCTTTAGTTTTTTGGTGATTGCCGTCTGTCTACCGGTGTAATCCACGTTCATCGCGGTACCTCGTGCAGACATCTTACGCCCGCTCAGCGCACCCGGCGCTGGTGCGTGCTTGGAATCTGCATGTCTTCACGATACTTTGCCACGGTTCTCCGGGTCACCTGGATCCCCTGCCGTTGCAGCTCGGCGGCAAGCTGGTCGTCCGTCAGCGGCTTGCGCGCATCTTCCTCTTCGATCAGCTTCTTCACCTTGCGCTTCAACAGAACCAGTGGAAGATCGCCGCCCTCAGGCCCATTTACTCCTTCGGAGAAGAAGAAGCGAAGTTCATAGACCCCCTGCGGAGTGTGGACATACTTGTTCGCCACCGCGCGACTCACCGTCGATGGATGCACGCCGATCTCCTCGGCGACCTCCTTGATCATCATCGGCTTCAGCGCCTCGACACCGTTCTCCAGGAAATCCGTCTGCCGACGCACTATCACCTCGCACGTCCGAACGATCGTGTTCTTCCGCTGCTCGATGTTCCTCAGCAGCTGAATCGCAGACTTGTAGCGCTCCTTCACGTACTCCTTGACCTCTTTGTCGGTCTGCTTCTCCTGCAGCATGCGGCGATAGTTGTGGTTCAGGCGAAGCGCCGGCATATCCTCATCGTTCACCAGCACAACAAACTTGTCGTCGCGCTTCACGAAGGCGACATCAGGCTCAATCAGCCGCGTCTCCGTGTGGTTGTAGCGCTGGCCAGGTCTCGGGTCGAGCGTACGAATGAACTCTACCGCCGCCTGTACCTCCTCCGGAGTACGACCGCAGCTTCGCGTCAACTCGCGCATGTCTTTCTTCTGCAGCAGCGCAAGGCAGTGAGTCACAATGTGGCTCGCCGCGTCGAAGGTATCGGTACGATCACTGCCCGAGGGTTCCACCGAGACGCCGTTGCGGCTGTTGTTCTTCTCCGCTGCCTGGCGCCTGCGCAACACCATCGCTGCTTCGTTCTTCTGCGCGTTGATCTGGATCAGGAGGCACTCGCGAAGATCCCGTGCGCCTACTCCCACCGGATCAAGGTTGTTCACGATCGACCTTGCCTCGCGGACCACGGACAGCAGCGCCTCGCGATCTTCCTCTGGGGCAGCGGCGTTAATCTCCACCTCCGCGCCCTCCTCCACCTTCTCCCCAGACTCGGACCAAAGGGTCCCGCTCCGGCTCCGCGAGCCGCGTTCAAACGGAATTGGATCCGGCGGGGCGGGCATCTTCAGCTGGATTAGTGAGTCCACCAGTTCCTCATCGGTAGCCGTCAGGTAGCCGTTCTCGTTCAGGTTGCCCACGACCAGTTCTGCCGCCGCAGCCACCTCAGGATCCAGTGTCAACGATCCAAGCTGCCACATCAGGTGATCGCTCAGCGTCCCCGGCTGCGACAGAAAGTTCTCAAATGATGGCTTGTCGTACTCCTCGAAGTTCGAGCTCGTGCGGAACCCCGGATCGAGATACTCCTGGAAATAGCTTCCGAAGTCGATCTCTTCAAATGGATCCTTCTCCGGGCGCTCGCTCTCGGCGACGACCTCCTCCGCGGAACGCTCCCGGTCGCCCTCCATCCCGGCCCGCTCATCCAGCGAGACTCCCGTATCCTCAATCTCCTCGAGCACTGGGTTTTCCACAATCTCCGTATTGATCATCTCCTTCAACTCAAGCTTGTTCAGCGCCAACACGCTGACCATCTGCACCAGTCCTGGGGTCAGCACCTGTCGTTGCGAAACCTTCAGATTCAGCTTGGGTTGAAGCAGCACGTCGAACGATCCTCGTTACTTCGTTTGCACGGGTTTGGATGCTCCGCTTTCACAGCGGCGATGCATCGCCAGGGCCAGATCGAACCTCTGGTAAAGAACTAGTCTACACGGATAGAAACGACTTCGACTTAAGTCTACTCCGGTTGACCTTACCAACGCTCTCACGATGGTTGACTCACTCTTACAACAGAAGTTGTACCGGAGACCTAGTCCATCGAAAACTTTTCCCCGAGGTAGATGCGCCGCACCTCCGGGTCGCGTCCCAAGTCACCTGGCGTTCCGGTTCGAAAGATCCTGCCCTCATTAATAATGTATGCCCGGTCCGTCACCGACAGTGTCTCGCGCACATTGTGATCGGTAATCAGGACACCGATGCCACTCTTCTTCAACCCGAAGATAATCTCCTGCAGATCCAACACAGCAATCGGATCGATGCCCGAGAACGGCTCATCCAGCAGGATAAAGGCCGGGTCGATCGCGAGGCAGCGCGCAATCTCCACGCGACGCCGCTCGCCTCCACTTAAAGCATAACCCCGTGTCTTGCGAACATGCCCGAGGTTCAGTTGTTCGACCAGCTTCTCGGTACGCGTGCGCCGGCTCTCCCAGCTCAGCTGCTGCGTCTCCAGCACGGCAAGAATATTGTCCTCCACCGTCAGCTTGCGAAACACCGAAGGCTCCTGCGGTAGATAGCTGATCCCGTAGTTCCGCGCCCGCAAATACATCGGCAGCCGCGTAATATCGTGATCTCCGGCCAGCACACGCCCGGCATCCGGTCTGACCAGACCTACGATCATGTAGAAACTCGTCGTCTTGCCGGCGCCGTTCGGGCCCAGCAGCCCCACAACCTCACCCTGTTCGATCTTCAGGCTTACGCCTCGCACCACTTGGCGGCCGCCGTACGACTTGCCAATCTCCTCCGTCGATAGCGTCCTCATCTTTCTCTCTTCACCCGCGTCTCCGTGCGAACCCTCTGCCCCGCACCGCTCCCTTCTCCATTAGAAATCACGACGCTCTCGTCCTGCGCGCGGAATCGCAGCTCCGCACCAGTCACAGTACCCCGCGTGTCATCCATCACCCGCGGAGGCGCAGCCTGCGTCCCCGTCAGCACAAAGAGGCCATCGCTGGCTGTATATGCCAGCTGCTCACCCGTCGCGCGTCTTCCCGGCTGCTCGATCTCGAGGGCGCCGCTCATCACGACACGCTCCACGCTACCGCCCAGAAAGCCCGCTCCCGCTTCGCCCGCCGCGTTCTTCACTCCCGCCTTCGCCTGAGATCCCTCGAGATACGCCGTCGCCTGCTGGCCACGCATTACGCCATCCGCGCTCTCAACCTTTACGCCTCCCGTAAACTCCGCGACCCTCGTCTCGTCGGAGTACACCATCTCGCGGCTCGCAATACGCACAACAGCCGGGCCGCGCAGCGCTGCGGCGCCTCCCTTGGGCGAATCACCGGGCTTAGCCCCATCCTGATCTTTACCTGCATTCGGCCCACGCGCACTCGCCAGCACGGCGTGCACCGGCATCGCTGTGCCGCTCCTGTCACCTCTGGCCACCAGCCGCCGCTGTTTCTGTGTGAACTCGAGCGTTGGAGCCTCCACCTGCGAGCCGCCTTGCCACAGCCTCGCCGGCCTGCCCGCAGCGCCGTAAAAGATCGCCGTATCGCTGGCCTTCTTCAGCTCCGCACGCTCCGCAAGCACATGCACCATCTCTCCCTGAGCTGCCTGCCGATAACTCGCCTTCAGGGAGCCGTCGATGGTTTCGTCTCCCGTCTTCTGATCCACCACCACGCGATCGGCCCACATCGTTCCGCTCGCGTTCGACATCTCCACTCCGCCGCTCAGGCTCATGGTCTGCGCATCGCCGTCGTAGATCGCCTTCGTCCCCGTAGCTTTGTCCGTCTGCACGCCAACGGCGGCTCCGGGCTGCGCCGCGCTCTTACGCGTCAGCACCACATGGCCCTGTTGCACTGCGGACGCAATCGCATCCCCGCCGGCGAATCCCGCGCCCGCCACCGTGGCCTTCTGTGGCTGCTTCCCAGCTGTAGCTCGAAAGCGGACGTCCAGGGAATCGCCTGAGCTCGTCTCCACCACTCCCGACTCGCTCACCTGTTCGAGAGTCGTCCGCCCCACTCCCTTCACCTCATCCAGCCGCCGCCGCCCGCTCAACGGAACGAAGCGCGCCAGCAACACATCGCCGCTCATCACACTCGTGCGCGAACCCTTGCCGTCCTTGCCTGCATCCGTCACCTTCAACCGGGCGTCGCCGCTCGCCTTCGCATCTCGGGGCGTCGCTCGTCCCGCCGCATCGACCATCATCCCCATCTCCACCGTAGTCGCGCTCAACTCCCGCTCGCTCGACGCATTCGCAGTTGCGCCCGCTGGGCGCAGGTTCTCATTCAGATGCACCCCGCCGTCCAGAACCACCTTCTCCGCATGGCCTGCCTTATCAAACATCACCCTCGCCTCGATGGCCTCGCCTCGGGCCTGCCGCGCCGGATCATCGGCCAAATACCTCACCTGCCCCGTCATGCGCATCGACTGCGGCTTGCTCGTCGCGCCCAGCAATACCTCGCCGCGCTCCCCTGTCATCTGCGAGCCGTCGCCGCCCGTCAGCCTCACTCCGCCTTCACCCTCAATCCGCTCGGCCGAACCATCCGCTCGCATCGTAACCGTCGCACGCCGAGCCTCCACCGTCTGCCTGGCTCCGCCGCCGCTTCCCTCAGCAGGCACCGTCACATACTTCGCCTGAGTCAGCACAGCTCTGCGACTCACCCTGTCCAACTCAGCCCGCGAGGCCGTCAGCAGCACCGGCTGCCCCTTCTCCAGCCCGCTCACCTTCACTGCCGACTGCAGCGTAAGAATCCCCGTATCGGCGTCGTACTCCGCGCCCTTCGCGTGACCGTTCAGCCCGTTGTATTCAAACTCAATGTCTTCCTCTGTGGCCGCAACTCCCAGCTTCTCCAGGTAGACTAGGCCGCTCGTCTTCACGTGAATCAGCCGCGCATCTCCCTTACCTGCCTCATGCTGATCCTGCGCGCCGCTCGTCTCGGCCTTCAGATCCTTACCCGCCGCATAGTCCATCTTTCCCGAAGCATCCGCAGCCATCGGAGCCTCGAGATCCAGATGAACCTCCCCCGTCGCCCGCACGATGCCCTGCACCTGGTCGAGGTCAAACTCCTTGCCGT
The DNA here is from genome assembly GCF_000745965.1 of Edaphobacter aggregans DSM 19364. Lineage (GTDB taxonomy): Bacteria > Acidobacteriota > Terriglobia > Terriglobales > Acidobacteriaceae > Edaphobacter > Edaphobacter aggregans. The sequence continues at coordinate 11,885 of NZ_JQKI01000020.1, forward strand.
AGATCCGGTCCACACGGTCTCCCCGCGTCGGGCCGTTGCCGTACACCGCGATCCCCACGTCGTGCAGCGTGTACTTGCCGTCCTTATGCTGAATCGCCTTCGCCGCGTGCACCGTGAAGACAGTACGCCCCTTCACCGTCTGCGACCAGGTAAACGCATTTGTCTCCTGCCGGATGTCCGCGCCAAGCTTCTTCGGAAGCTCTGTCAAGAACCGATGCGTCCGATAGTGCGCGTAGCCGAGAAAGCCGGCGATAACCAGCACCAGCAGGACTGCGCCCGCCAGCAACCACCGCCTCAGCCTCTCTACCGAAACACGCATCGTGAGCCTATCCCTACTATCTTCTCATCCATCGGCGACAAAACCATGCCACCGACCGGCCTGTACACTATCCCCATGGCCGACCAGCTCTACCTCAGCCTCTGGTTCCCGAACTTCCGCTTTGACACGCTGCCGGCCGCGCTCGTCTCCGTGCTGCGACAGTTCGCCCTCATCAGCGGGTCTGGATCCGCAGAGGTCCGGCGCGTCGCCGCCGCCACCGTCTATCCCATCAGCTTCAACGAGGCGCCCGCCTACCAGCGCATCTACGTCAATGACGACCGCGCCCAATCCACCGAGGACTCCATCATCGAAAACGCCGTTGCCGAGGCCACAGAACAACTCCACGACGACATGGCCTACGAGTTCGAGATGAAGTGGAACCTCTGGCGCCCCGAGCCCGGCTCCGCTCCCTCCTCCGAGGCCGCGCTCGACACCCTCTGGCGCCCGCAGCCCTCCACCGTCAAGGTCATCGGCTTCGGTCCCCAGTTTGACCAGGCCACCTACGAGCAGAACGGACACATCCGCATCGACTTCGGCCTCGACACGCCATGGGTCATGGACGAGGACGACGAAGCCCTCGACGAAGAAGCGCAAAAACACATCCAGCAGAACGTCGAGATGCTGCTCGCCTTCACCCTCTCGGTCGAGAAGAACTCCGGAATCTCCAGCCGCCTGCTCTGGACCGAGTCCGGTGAGCCGCTGGCCGAAAAGCTCATCGCCCGCCTGCAACGGCTCAACTAACCGCCACAGCAACGGCTCTCGGACGCACCCGCACCGCCACAATCCCCAGCAGCACAACGTCAATCCACAATGCACGGTTTCCCAGCGGCATCGTCACGATGCCACCGGCCGCCGCACCGGCAAAAAAAGCAAAGCAGATCACGCCAAAGTCCCACGTGGCGCTCCGCGCCTCGCCGCCGCCGCCCGCAAAGAGCCACGCAAAACAGCTCTCTGCAAACGTCCTCAGATTTCCCGTCGTATACGTTGAGTTGAAGCTTCGCCCATTCACCCTGCGAAAGCTCTCCACCTGTATCGAGGCCACAAAGGCGATCGACGTCGTAAACCACATATCCCGCGTGCCCTCCGGCAGAAGCGCGAGCGCCGACAAAGAAGCAATCTGAATCAGCAACGACGCCAGGTGAGGATGACGAAGCAGCCGCGCCATCGCAGGCGTCTCCAGCGTCTTGGCAACCGCGACGCCCAGCACAAACATCAGGATGGGCGGCAGGTGCCGCAGCCCGCTCCCCACCGCCCCGGAAAAACAGTTGATCCCCAACAGCACGACGTTGCCTGTCATCGCATTGGCGAACACATGCCCGTGGCCTACATAGGTGAAGCCGTCAAGAAAGCCCCCGCCCATGGCAAGCAGTGCGCTGTTCGCCAGTTGGGAGGCAGCCTGATCCGTGCTGTCGCCCTCAGCCCATCGCTCCGCCTCCGTTCCCCGCGCTGATTTCGCGTCCATCTCGTCATGACTCCTTCTTGTGCAGAATGCTCCACTGCCCCCTGGAAAGCAAAGGCGACCCGCAATTCCAATCATCCCAAGGGCCCCTCTTCCACGCTCGACCAATACGGCCTTTTTATGACTGCGATACGCACTCTTTATGAGCGCGGTGCTGAGATAAAGAACGTCGGCGGACCAACGCCGCCTGGGAGACTCCGTTGAAGACCTTTCGCACGCGCAGACCACTCCTCGTAAAGGCGAAGCAATGCAGCCACACCACCGTTCTCTTCACCGATGTCGGAGAGCGCAAAGCTCTCCCCGGCGACTGGATCATCGAAGGCGAAAATCACGAGCGCTACATCGTAGATAACGCCTTCTTTCAGCGAACCTTCGCTCCTGTGTGCGGCGAACCCGTGACCGAAGGGCGAAACTACGGGAGTTGATCTCGCCCTCGGTCTTCCTTATAGTTCTTTCGTGCAATTGCTACCTTGGTTCCCTCCCGCTCAACCTTGTAGCAGGCTGCACGGGAATCAACGTAACTTCGATGCACGAAAAGAGCTCCTTGCACACTGCATGGCGCTCTGTAAAGGAGAACCCATGACCATTGCAGATCTGAAAACTGCCTTGATGGATCAATCCAACGCCCGCGCCGAAGATGGATTCCAGCAGCGCTCCTCGTGGAACTCCTTCTGCGAAGGAATTCTCATCCCGCTAGGCTCCCTCTTTGCCGTCTTTCTCGTAATGGTAGGCCTCATGCTGATCCACAGCTAGCTGCACGCGCTGAATTCAGCCAGCCACCACGATCTCCGAGAAGTCCGCGATACCGGAGAAGCTCTTCACGATCGACGCCAGCAGCGCCAGCCTGCTTCTGCGCACCTCCGCATCCGGGTCCATCACCATCACCTGGTCAAAGAAACCATCGACCTGCGGGCGCAGTGTAGCCACCGCCTCGAGAGCTGCAACATACTCATGCCCCTCGCTCAGCGTATCGACCTTGCCGCCTAGCACCGCAGCCGCCTCGGCCAGCGCTCCTTGCGCGGGATGAACATTCTTCGCCGCGACTGGCGCTGAGTCGATCGACTCGCCCTTCTCCTTCGCCTGCGACAGAATGTTCTTCATCCGCTTGAACGCCGCGCTCACCGCCTCGAAGTCAGCCGAGCCACGCACCGCGCTCACCGCCTCCGCACGAGCCACGGCATCGCGCACATCGTCGCTTCCCGCCGCCAGCACGGCCGCCACCACATCGTAGGCCTGCCCCTTCGCCTCACGCAGGTAGAACTCCAGCCGCTCCACCAGGAACGCGCGGATCTTCGCCTCAACCGCCTCGTTCGCCGTCGCGCGCCCGGCGACCTCGCTCAGCGTCAAGGGAAGCGCAGGCGCACGCTCCGCCAGAATCTTCACGATGCCGTTCGCCGCGCGACGCAGCGCAAACGGATCCTTCGATCCCGTCGGCTCCATCCCCAACCCGAACATTCCCGCAATCGTGTCCGCCTTGTCCGCAATCGACAACAGCGCGCCCTCAACCGTACGCGGAACCGCGTCTTCCATCGACTCCGGCAGATACTGGTCGTAGATCGCATCCGCGGCAGCAGCCGCAACGCCCTGCGCCTTCGCGTACAGCCCGCCGACAATTCCCTGCAGCTCCGTAAACTCCTTCACCAGCTCCGTCGTCAGGTCTGTCTTCGCCAGCGTCGCCGCCTCGTCCAGCGCAACCGCATCCACCGTCACTCCGCGAGCGATCCCTATCTCCGCCAGCCCCAGGGCCAGCTCCCGCACCCGCGTCGACTTCGCCGCATAGCTGCCCAGCTCCTTCTGGAACGTGACATTCTCGAGCAGCTTCACCCGCTCCTTCAACGTCGCGCGCTGATCGAACTCCCAGAAGAAACGCGCATCGTTGAAACGCGCCCGCAGCACCCTCTCGTTCCCATGTCGAATCACTGCAAGGCCCTGCGCGTCTGCCTCCGTATTCAAAACCGCCAGGAAGTGAGCAGCCAGTTTGCCCGCCTTGTCCTCCACCGCCAGGTACTTCTGGTGATCGCGCATCACGGTCACCAGCACCTCCTCCGGCAGAGCAAGATACTGCGGCTCGAAGCTGCCGAGGATTACCGACCGATCCGACGCCCACTCCGTCAGGTGCGTCAGCGTGTCAACCAGCCCATGATCCTCGCGCCACCGCGCACCCTCCACCGTCCTCGTCACGCGATCCAGCGCCTTGCGAATCCTCTGCCGCCGAGTCTCTACATCGGCAATCACATGCGCACCCAGCAGCGCCTCCTCGTACTTCGCCGGAGCCTCCAGCCTGATCGCCGCATCGCCAAACAGCACGCGATGCCCATACGTCACCGCGCCCGCTGTCTTGCCGCCGAACGCCACCGGCACCACCTGCTCGCCCAGCAGCGCCATCATCCACCGCACTGGCCGTACAAACCGCTCCGGCTTGCCCGCCCGCCAGTACATGTTCTTCGCCCAGTAGATGCCCGCCAGCTCCTTCGGCATCTCTTCTCCGATAACGTCAACGGTCTTTCGGGCTGGAGTGTAGGAAAGTGCCTGTAGATACTCGCCCTTTGCAGTTTGCACCTTTCGCAACTCGCTTACATCGACACCGACCTTTTTAGCGAACGACATTGCAGCAGGAGTCGGCTGCCCGTCACGATAAGCAACTTTCGTCGAAGGACCCAACGTCTCCACTTGAAGTGGATTCTGGTTTTCTTCCACATCACTCACCAGAACCGCCAACCTTCGCGGGGTTGAGTAACTCTTCACACTTCCCTTGGCAAACAAAAGTCGTTCACGGCGGAGCATATCCACCACGCGCCGCTTCAGCTCCGCCTCGGCCCGTGCGATCATCCGCGCCGGAACCTCCTCCAGCCCAATCTCGAAAAGAAAATCCGCCATCACACTCTCTCTTACGCGTTCGCTGACTCGCTGACTTGCTGACTCGCCGACTCGCTGGCTTGCTCACCCAGCAGTTCTCCCTGCCGCGCATACGCCTTCGCCACACCAATCACCAGCGCACGAATCCGCGCCATCACGCCCACGCGCTCCGTCACCGAGATCGCGCCCCGCGCATCCAGCAGATTGAAGACATGCGAGCACTTCAGCGCCAGCTCATACGCTCCCAGCACCGGAAACCTCTTCAGCGCCAACGCATCCATCTTCTCCATTCCCTTCGCACGCTCCAGCAGGTCCAGGCACTCCGCCTCATACAGCATCAAATGCTCCCAGAGCTTCGGAACCTCCGCATAGTCGAAGCTGTACGCCGAGAACTGCTCCTCCTCGGCCAGCCGCATCTCGCCATACGTCACCTTGCGGCCTGTGTCCGGCTCCACGGCCCAAACGATGTCGTAGATCGAGTCCACATCCTGCAGGAACCCCGCAATCCGCTCCAGCCCGTAAGTGATCTCGCCGCAGATCGGCTCCAGGTCCATCCCGCCACACTGCTGAAAGTACGTGAACTGCGTAATCTCGAGGCCATCCAGCATCACCTGCCAGCCCACGCCCCACGCGCCGCCCACCGGCCACTCCCAGTTGTCCTCTTCAAACTTGATATCGTGCTCGCGCAGGTCGATCCCAATCGCCTCCAGCGACTCCAGATACAGCTCCTGGATCCGCTCCGGCGGCGGTTTCAGAATCACCTGCAGCTGCGTATGCCGAAACAGCCGATTCGGATTCTCGCCATAGCGCCCATCCGCTGGCCGTCGCGAGGGCTGCGCATACGCAATCCTCACCGGCTTCGGCCCCAGCACACGCAAAAACGTGTCCGGAGACATCGTCCCCGCGCCCACCTCAACGTCATAAGGCTGCTGCAGCACACACCCCTGCTCCGCCCAGAACCGCTGCAGGCGGAACAAAAGTTCCTGAAACGTCAGTGCTTTTTTCTCGCTCGTCGCTGGCATTCTTCCCTATACTCTTCCCGGTTGCATCATTCTAAATGCTGTTCTGGTTGCGAGGCTGCCGGAACGAGAACTCAATGCAACCATCGAGGCAAAACAATAGCCCGCCCGTTCACTTGGCACTCTGTGAATTCACCGCCGCCATCCAGACCGCCCGCTTCTGCGTACTCATATGGGTCAAATCCACAGCATGGACGTGAATCATGGCAAGACTCGGAGCGTTCTGCTTTCCCGGCACTGGACACATCAATCCGCTCATGGCGCTCGCGAAAGAACTCGAGCGCCGCAGTCACAAGGTCATCGTCTTCGGCATTGCCGACACCGAGGAACGCATCCGCGCCGCCGGCATCGAGTTCCGCCTCGTTGGCGCCGACGACTATCCCCTCGGTACCCTCCGTCTGCTCGACCAACGCCTCGGCCAGCTCAGCGGCCTCGCCACCTTCCGCTTCACCGTCGAGCGAGTCCGAAATACCGCCAGCATGCTCCTCCGCGACGGCCCCGCGGCCGTCCGAGCGGCCAACCTGGACGCCATGCTCATTGACGAGGCCGACATGGCCGGCAGCATCGCCGAGCATCTCGGCCTTCCCTTCATCTCCCTCGCATTCTTTCCCCCGCTCATCCACGACGACCGCATCCCACCCTTCTGCTTCCCTTGGCAGGCTGGCGCCGGCCCCCTCACCCGTTTGCGCAACCGTCTCGGCATGCGGCTCCTCTATCGAATCGCCTCCCCCATCTACGCAGTCGTCAACCGCCAGCGTCGGCGGTGGGGTTTGCCCGCTCTTCGCGGAGTCACCGACGCGCTCTCTCCCCTCGCGCAGGTCACTCAGCTTCCCGCAGCGCTCGAGTTCAACATTGGGATCGACATTTCACCGTTGCTCCACTACACCGGTCCGTTCCTTGATAGCGCCCAGCGTCCGCCGATCGACTTTCCTTGGCAACAGCTCGATGGCCGACCTCTCGTCTACGCCTCGCTGGGTACCATGCAGAACAACTCCACCGCCATCTTCCGCACCATCGCCCAGGCCTGCGCCCCGCTCGACGCGCAACTCGTCCTCTCCCTCGGAGGAGGTCTCGACCCAGCCCAGCTCGGGCCGCTCCCTGGCAACCCTATCGTCGTGCCATACGTTCCCCAGTTACAGATCCTTCAGCGGGCAGCCACCGTCATTACCCACGCCGGCCTCAACACCGTCCTTGAGTCCCTCACCGAGGGCCTGCCCCTCGTCGCCGTCCCCCAGGGCAACGATCAGCCCGGAGTAGCCGCACGCATCGCCGCCTGCGGATCCGGCATCATCGTTCCTTCGCGAAGGCTCACCACCAGCCGCCTCCGCTCCGCCCTCCAATCCGTCCTTCAACAGCCGGAGTACCGCGCCGCCGCGCGCCGAATCCAGCGGGCCATGCAGACCATCAATGGCAAGGCTCGGGCCGCCGACATCATCGAAGACGTCCTCCGCATACGCATCGAGTCAGCCGGGAACACTGCAGCCGGCCCAACTAACCTGCGAGCCGCCTCCTGATCACCGATTCGCTCACCCCCGCTCCAGAGCCCGCGCACTCCTGATCCGCCGCTCCAGATTGCGCTCCAGCACCCCCACCGCAAAGCTCCGCAGATCCGCCGCCCTCCCCCGCGGCCACTCCTCCTTCGCCAACTCCTCCACGGGCATCTGAAAGATCCTCCGCGCCTCTGCCACAGACCCCGCCGACAGCGCCGCACTCCCCCCGCGCCGGTCGTCCTCGCACGTCACCCCATCGGCCGCCGGAGACCACCACACCGTCCCGCCTCGCAGATCCAACCCACACACCACACAGTGTCCCAGCGCCGGCATCCACCCCATCAGCCGGCTCATCCACAGCGCAAAGTAGGTCACCGGCATCCACACCCGGCCCACCTGCATCTCGTCCATCACCGCCAGCGCCAGCCGAAACACCGCGTCCTCCGGAGCCTGCTCCGGCAGCGCCTCCTCCAGCACCTCTGCGACAAACTCCAGCGCCGCCGTCCGCTCGTAGTCCACCGCGTCCTTCAGCGGAGACCACAGAACCTCGAACGCATCCAGCCGCACCAGCTCCTGCCGCGGCTTCTCCGAATACGTGGCGCGAACATACGTCATCGGCTCCAGCGCCCCCCCAAACCTCCTCCGCGACCGCATGGCATGGCGCGCCACGCCCTTGATGCGCCCCTGCTCCCGCGTCAGCAGACTCACCAGCAGGTCGGCCTCCTCAAACGGCCACGTCCGCAAAACAATCGCCTCACCCTGCCGCTGCGCCATCTATCCGCCTGTCGCTTCTAGTAGCCCAGGGCTTCAGCCCTAGGTCTCTCGGCCCGCCACGAAAGGGCTTCAGCCCCTGGGGTATGCCTTTCGATCATTGCTCGAACGTATCCAAACGGATCTTCGCCACTTGCCCCAAACGCAAAAGACGCGCAGCCTTGGCTGCGCGTCCTCCAATCTCCAGACTTGCGAGCTTACCGCCCGTAGTGATCTGAGTTCTTCTGCTGGAAGGCCGCCCACTTTTCTGGCAGGTCATCGCCCGCATAGATGGCCGAGACCGGGCACACCGGAACGCAAGCGCCGCAGTCGATGCACTCGACCGGATCGATGAACAGCTGATCCGTATCGCCGTGGCCAGCCTCGTCCTTCTTCGGGTGGATACAGTCCACCGGGCACGCGTCAACGCAAGCAGTATCCTTTGTCCCGATGCACGGTTCCGCAATCACATAAGCCATCTCTGGTAATCTCCCTTGATCTTGTGCCGCCTCTGAAAAATTCCGTCCAGTTGTAGGGGGCGTTGCTTCGATTCTAGCAGCATCCGTCGGCCGAACTGCAACCCGAAATCAGCATTCAATTACGACCTACCAGCCCTACTTCCCCGCCGCCGCCCTCCGCGCCGCAAACTCCGCCGGCGTCGGTATCGGCTCCAGCTCCCGCCCCGCAAACATCTCCTTAAAAATGTGCACCATCTCCCCCTGAATCAACCCGTTCGTCGCCAGAACCTCGCGGCTGTCCAGCGTAAACGCACCACCGTCGAAGTGCGTCACCACTCCGCCTGCCTCCGTCACCAGCAGCACGCCCGCCGACGTGTCCCACGGATTCAGGTTGAACTCCCAGAACCCCTCCAGTCGCCCACACGCCACATACGCCAGGTCCAGCGCCGCCGAACCCGCGCGCCGAACCCCGTGCGACCGCAGCGTGATCTGGTAGTAGAAGTACGCATTCGGATTCAGGTGCCGCTTATGACTCGGAAACCCCGTCGCCGTCAGTGACTCCTGCAGCGTCTTCACCTTCGACACATGAATCTGCCGACCGTTCAGCCACGCGCCCTTGCCCTTCTCTGCCACAAACATCTCATCGCGCAGCGGATCGTAGACCACCCCCGCGGTCAACACTCCATCCTCGTCCTGCCTCAGCCCCTTCGGACGATGCTCCAGACCAAGCACCACGCAGAACGCCGGAAACCCGTGCGCAAAGTTCGTCGTGCCATCCAACGGATCCACATACCAGCGATACTCGCTGTCCAGCGCATCCCGCGTACCCTCTTCGCCATACACCCCATGCGTGGGAAACGCCGCATGCAGCCGCTCGCGAATCAGCTTCTCGCTCGCCTTATCGGCCTCGGTCACCAGGTCCACATCGCCCTTGTACTGGGCGATCACACCGTTCTCGTAAAAACCCTTCAGCAGCGCGCCCGCCTCGCGCGCAATCCCTTCAGCTACCTCGGCAAACTCAAATCGGCTCACAGATATACCTCTCCCTCAACTCTAATGCAGCTCAGCCCCTTGCAAAGAAGGTGTCATCCTGAGCGGAGCGCGCGGAGTCGAAGGACCTGCATTTGGTCTTGTAGCGCCTCGATGCCGAACTACTTCCCATCCCCGTAGTACCCGCTCCGGTACCGTAGCTCGTACTTCTGCTTCATCTCCGGGTCCTTCATCCGCGCCCGAATCGACCGGAACGCCGACCCGCCCTTCTCCTTCTGCGGCGCGTAATACCCCAGCACATACTGCGTCCGCAGATCGTCCGAGACGCGCGCAAACGCCGGCTCCAGGTCCTTCGGGTCCTCCACGTAGTAGTACCTCCCGCCCGTGTCCTGAGCCAGCTGTATCAGCGCATGTTCTCCGCCCGTGCTCCTCCCCGCGTCCGCCGCAATCGGCACAATGATGATCGAGTAGATCATCGCCCCCGCCCGTTGCGCCTGCTCCAGCGCCTGCCCATACCGCGAGCGCTTCGCCGTGTCCTCGCCATCGGTAATCAGCACCAATACGCGCCGCCGGCCCGCGTCCGTCCTCGTCTCCGCCAGCCGGTCCGAAGCCAGATAAATCGCATCGAACAGCGCCGTCGCATCCCCACGCTGAATCTCGTTCAGCCCGCTCTCGATCCTCTTCTTCGAGTTCGTGAACGGCACAATCTCCCGTACTGTGTCCGAGAAGTCCATCAGGTCCAGTTCATCCTGGTCCCGGAGTAGGGCATTCACAAAGTGCTTCGCCGCATTCTTCTCCAGCCGCTCGTTCCGCAAAACGCTCTGGCTCCCATCGATCGCCAGCACAATCGAGAGCGGCGTCGAAGACTCCCGCTCGAAGTAAGCGATCTTCTGCGCCCTCCCGTCCTCCAGAATCTCAAAGTCGTCCTTCTGCAACCCACCCACCGGAGCGCCCGTCTTATCCACGACGTTCACCGCCACATTCACCAGCCGCGTCTCCACCCGAATCGTCGGAACCTGGTCCTGCTGCGCCGGCTGCTGCTGCGAGTCCGGATCCGGATCCACCGGCTTCATCGGAGGCCGCCGCACAATCGGAGCCTGTGCCAGCAGCGAAGCCCCCAAAACCCAAACCAGCACTCCGACGCATCCTCTCACTCGTGCTCACCCGCTGCCTCTTTGACGCGCCGACCCTCCGAATCGCTAACTCGTTGCCCCTCCAACTCGCTGACTTGCTGACTCGCTAACTCGCTAGCCCCCGCAATCCCCATGCCCTCCGGAAACGGTTCGCCATCTGCCCAGATAGCCCCATCCTCAAACTGTTCCTTCTTCCAGATCGGCACCGTCTTCTTCAGCGTATCGATCAGCCACCGGCAAGCATCGAACGCCGCCCCGCGATGCGCCGAAGCGACCACAACCAGCACGCTCGTCTCTCCTACCACCAGCCGCCCCAGCCGGTGCACCATCGCCACATCGCGCACGCTGAAGCGCTCCACCGCCTCGGCCGCCAGCGCCTTCATCTGCGCGAGCGCCATCTCCCGGTAAGCCTCATAGTCCAGGAGCAGCGTCTTCCGCCCGCGCGAGTTGTCGCGCACAATTCCGTCGAAGACGCAAACCGCCCCATCCGGCCCGCTCTTCAATCCGGCAACAATCTCCGCCGCCGGAATTACATCGTCGATAATCTCAATCCTCATCGCCGTCCAGTGCCCTGCGCCTGTCCGCTGCCCAGGTCTGCCGCTCAAGCATACCCCTTGCCGGGCTCACCCGCACGCAAAGATCCGCGGCGCAACCTCAAACGATCGCTACTCTGTGGAGGAAAGCTAGCCGAATCTGAAGCGGCCTACACCGCCACCGTAAAGGTGTCCTCGTTCCGCGTCACCGCGCGATACATCGTATCCCGCTCGAACGGTTCGCGCCCGGCTTCTGTAATTAGCCGGACCAGGTCCTTCCGCCGCAACCCCTGCGGAGTTGTCGCGCCGGCATCGTGGTAGATCTTCTCCTCGATCACCGTGCCGTCGATATCATCCGCCCCAAACCGCAGCGAGATCTGCGCGATCTTCGGCGAGACCATCTGCCAGTAGCTCTTGATGTGCGAAAAGTTGTCGAGCAGCAACCGGCCCACCGCAATCTGTTTGATGTCCAACATCCCCGTCGTCCGCGGAATATGCGCCAGGGCAGTATTATCCGGATGAAACGCCAACGGAATGAACGTCTGGAATCCGCCCGTCTCGTCCTGCACCACGCGCAACCGCAGCATGTGATCGACCCGGTCCTCGTCGTTCTCCACATGGCCGTACAGCATCGTCGCATTCGAGCGCAGCCCGATCCTGTGCGCCGTCTTCGCTGTCTCCAGCCACTCCGCGCCGTCGATCTTGTGGTCGCAGATAATATGCCGTATCCGGTCCGCAAAGATCTCCGCTCCGCCCCCGGGAAGCGAATCCACGCCCGCAACCTTCATCCGCTCCAACGTCTCTGCAATCGTCATCTTGCCGCGCTTGGCCAGAAACGCGACCTCCACCATGGTGAACGCCTTGATGTGAACCTTCGGAAACCGCTCTTTCAGCCCACGAACCAAGTCCATGAAGTACTCGAATGGAAGATCGGGATGCAGGCCGCCGACGATGTGGAACTCCGTCACAGCCTCCGTGTAGCCCGCGCCCGCCGTCTCCCAGGCCTCTTCCAGAGCCATCGTGTACGTTCCCGCCTCACCCTTCTTGCGCCCAAACGCGCATAGCCGGCACGACGCGACGCAGACGTTCGTCGGATTGATATGGCGGTTCACGTTGAAGTATGCGACGTTTCCGTGCAGCTTCTCGCGCACGTAGTTCGCCAGCCAGCCGACGGCAAGGATATCGCCCGAGCGATACAGCGCCATCCCATCGTCAAAGCTCAAGCGCTCGCCTGCGAGAACCTTCGCGGCAATTGGCTCAAGCGCCCGATCATCCGTCTGGAAAGAGTGCCGTAGTCGCGCGAAGGTCGTCTCTGAACTCATGCTTCGATTCTAATCCCTTCGCGCAACCGCTCGGTCAGTGCGTCGTCACCTCAGCCGAGTTCACCATCTCCGGCTGAACCACGATGCCGTCGAACAGTGTCGCGCCCACCAGGTGATCGCCCACCGGCCGCACCAGCCGCATATTCCATCCCGTATTCCAGTAATTGATGCTCTTATCGGGAAGATGTGCCGCGAAGACCAGGGTCGTCGAGATGTTCGCCGTAATCAGCACCCGCTGCCCGCGCTCGTCGTAGAAGATGCTGTTCACATCGCGCACATAGAGGTTATGTACGCTCTGCCACGTTGCTCCCTTGTCCTCGGAGAGATAGACGCCCTCGCGGCCGCCGATCCAGAGGCCGCCGAATCCGTCCACTGCCACCGAAGTAATCTGCGTCAGCTCCGCCGGTGGCTTCGCGTCAGTCCAGGTCTGCCCACCATCGGTCGAGAGCGACGCTCGGGAAAGCGATGACGCGAAGACCATCGACTTCGCCGAAGAGATCGAGTACCACACGTGCCCCTCGGGATTAGCGACCAGCGTCCAGCTCTGGCCGGCGTCGGTACTCTTCAGAACACCGTCCTGGGTCGCAGCAAACATCCGGTCGCCATCGCGCGTAAACGCAAACACCGTTCCGTCGAACGGCTTCTCAACGGGCTTGCGCTTCGCCGAAGCAGACGCTGCATTGGTGGCAGTCTTGCCAGCTACGCGCTTCCTGCTCGTGGTCTTTGGCGCAGGCGGAACCTGCGTCACCGGAAGCGTCAGCGAGACACGATCGACCTTGCTCCACAGCGCTCCGTTCAGCCGATAGATTCCGTGTCTCGTACCAGCGAAGATCGTCCCGTCGTTGGCCTGTCCAAGACTGAAGACGTCATGCTTCTCGAGTCCCGCGCTCTTCTGCGTCCACGTAGTGCCGCCGTTCGTGCTGACGAACACGCCGCCCCAGGCTTTGTCGTTAACCAGGCCAACGTAGATTGTTCCAGGCTGCCGCAAGTCCTCCACGTAGGAAGTGATCTGCCGCGCAGAGAAGCCATTGTTCGTCGGCTGGAAGCTGTTGCCACCGTCGTTGGAGACCAGCACGCCACCACGATCTGTCGCCAGCAGCATGCGATTGGAGTCTGTCGGGTTGATATACACATCATTGACGATCAACTCCGGCCCGCTGGTGCGGGCCCACGTCTTGCCCGAGTCGCTCGTTCGGTACAGTCCTTCCGTCGTCCCGGCAAAGACGATGTTCTGATGCTGCGGGTCCTGCATCAGCACACGGGTTCGCCGCGCCGTCGAGGGAATCCCCTGCATCTTCTGGAACCTCGCACCCGCGGTATCGCTCTTATAGATTCCCGAGCAGGCGCTGGCGTAGACCACATTCGGGTCTTTCGGATCGATGATGATCGAGAAGACGTCGGAGTCGTCGATCACGCCTTCCTTGATGTTCGACCAGTGTGCTCCGCCATCGGTTGTCTTCCAGGGAAGATGCCAGGTTCCCGCATAGATGGTCTTCGTATCCTTCGGGTCGATCGCAATCGACTCGACCTCATGCAGCTCTTGGCTGCCCTCGGGAGTGATGAGTTGCCAGTGGGTCCCGCCGTCGCTCGAACGATAGACCCCCTTTAGTGTTCCCGCGACGAGTGTCTTCGGATCTGACGGGGCACTGACAAGGGCGCGAATCGACTGGCCCTTCATCTCGGACACTTCCGTCCAGCTGACGCCAGCGTCGTTGCTGACGTAGAGTCCGCCCTCGGCCTTGCTCAGAACCCAGGCGCCCACCAGGATGCGTCCAGGCGTCGCCTGATCGAGCACGATGGAGTCCAGAACAAGGTCATCTCGCTTGCCCACCCGGGCGAGCCGTTTCCAGTCCGCACCGCTGTTGTGTGACTCGTAGATCCAGCCGGTCGCTGTTCCCAGATAAAGGTGCGTCCTGTCATGCGGATCGGCCGCGATCTCGCGTGCATCTCCGCCATTCGGTCCGAACGGCTGCCACTCAGCAGTACCAGCCTGAGAGCGGGTTGAAGACAAAATCAAGACGATGAGGAGGGGGAGGAGAGATATTCGTCTGTTTTGCATAGGTCCTTACTTTTAGTCTAGTAACCCAAGTTTAGCAACCCAATCTTTAGGGTCGCACGCGTGGACAAAGAATAAGGCTGACTGGGTTGGTCCCAGTCAGCCTTTCTTTGACACTTTAGTTGGATTTACTTCTTTTTGGGGCGCTTGGCAGGAGGAGTCTTCACAGCGCTCTCGTCAACCGGCGTAAGGCCAGTCTGATCAAGCGTTGCTCCGGTCGGGATTAGGGTCGAGTTGGCCGTCTTGCCGTCCTGCGATCCGGTGTAGACCGAGATACGGCTTGCGTCGATACCCTTCTCCTTCACCAAGTAGTCCTTCGTGTTGACAGCGCGGGAGGCTGCAGCCTGGCTGGCGTTCTTCTCCGTGCTGGCGGCGTTGCCGGCGATGGCGAGCTTCGCATCCGGCGAGCGCTGCATGTTGAGTGCGACGTCATCAAGGCAAGCCTTGGCTTCGTTGTCCACACGGGTCGGACGACGCTTGTCACGATCGAAGGTGATCGAGCACAGGCTGGTCGTCGTGGGTGCCGGCGGAGGTGCAGGCGCAACCACCGTCACCGTCGTGGTGCTGGAGGCCGTCTGGCCCTTGTCGTCAACCACGTTCCCCGTAACCGTAATCGTTCCCGGTGCCGCGCCCGTCGTGTTCAGCGTTGCCGTCGAGGTGTTGCCCGTGACCGATCCAGCCGTCGAGCTGTAGCTGTAGGTCAGAGGACGATTCTGCGGGCTGGAGCCGGTGCAGGTGATCGTCGAGGAATCGCCAGGCGATACCGTCGACGGGTTAGCCGAGCAGCTGATCGTCGGAGGACCGTACTGCTGAATGGTGAACGGAGCCGAGCAGTCCGCCATCTCGCCGGGCTTCGCGCCCTCCGAGACGTGGCCCTTCACGGTGTAGTTGCCGGGGTTAAGGTTCTTCGTGTCGACATTCGCCGTGTTGGCGGTGCCCGAGACCGTGCCGCCGTCCGAGGTCCAGCTATACGTCGCCGTCTTCTTGGGATTCAGGTTCGCAGCCGTACCCGTCACAGTGATCGGATCGCCAGGAAATGCCGTCGAGGGCGAGGCCGAGCAGCTGAACGTAACAGGCGGAGGAGGAATGATGTGGCCGAAGTGCGTCACAATGCCGGTGCTCAGATCGACGCCATTGAGGTTGGCGCGTCCACCCGTCGGTCCGCTCGGAGGCGGAACATAGGGTCCGAAGTTTACATGGATGTAGCGGTAGTCCGCCTGAAACAGACGGAACGAAAAACGGTGATTCATGAACGGAAGGTCATAGTCCATGCCGCCGCCGGCCGTCAGCGTCGGTCCCCACTCCCAAGGGTTGTGGTACTGGAACGAACGATAGGAGTTCGGACCAACCAGACGTCCGCCGCCGGCCAGGCCATGCGCGAACAGCGTGAAGTTCTGCATTGGAGCGCGGAAGATCGGTCCAGCCGACGCCGTATACAGACCGTCGTTCTTTCCATCTGGATGCGCCACAAAGATGAACTCGCCGCCGAAGTACTTGTTAAAGTAGTAGGCGCCGCTGCCGATCGCTCCCGCGTCAATGGAGTTGTAGTCCACGCCGAGCGGCTTCAATTGGCCATGCGCCCCGAAGTAGGAATAGCCCGTAAAGAGATCGAAGCGGGATGGGTTAACGCCCACGGGGGCGGTTGTGGTGGGAGTCTGAGCACCCAGACTCGCTACTCCAAGACTGACTGCACATGCAGCCAGTACGAACCGGCCAAAACTACGTAACGGGCTATAAACCATTCGACTTCCTCCGCTCAAATTCTTCATAAGTAATGAGCCGTTCTTGCAGCTCAAGATGTTCGATATCCTGCTTCGATTCAGTAAAGCTTACTTCAGTTGCTAGAGGGTACCGGTAAAAAATACTCTCCGGAAACTATATTTTCAATACTTTACATCGAACAAAACGAGCGGAGAAGTAGGGAGAACCTTCCCAGTTACCAAAGATTCGACCTGAAATTCAGGACAGATTCAGGGTTTTTCGCAGCGTCCCACGTTCCCGCTGTATCTTTTCCTGCAGCAATGTGATCGCGTACAGCAGCTGCTCCGGACGAGGCGGGCACCCCGGGACATAGATATCGACCGGAATAACCTGGTTGACCCCCTGCATCAGGGCGTAGTTATTGAAGACGCCCCCCGAGGTGGCGCAGGCGCCCATCGAAATCACCCACTTCGGCTCCGGCATCTGCTCATAGAGCCTGCGGATCACCGGCGCCATCTTCTGCGAGACCCGTCCCGCAATAATCATCAGATCGCTCTGCCGCGGCGACGGACGAAACACCTCAGCACCAAAGCGCGCGATATCATAGCGCGAGCCACCCATCGACATCATCTCGATCGCGCAGCACGCCAAACCGAAGGTCATCGGCCATACCGAGCTCTTCCTCACCCAGTTGATCGCGGCATCGAGCGATGCCAGCACAATCCCCTCAGGCTGGTCGTACCCCCAGCTAACCTCTCTCACCTTCTCCTGGTTCTTGGCAGAGCTCTCCAGATTGCCAAAGAGGTACCGGTCGCCCTTCTGAGGCGCCTCGGCAGGCCGCCCACTGCTTGAATTCCCTGATCCTGTACTCATACGCTAATGATAAAGCCGATACGAGCGCCCCGTGAAATAATCGCCCGATAACGTCCCGCCCCGACACAGTTACTAAGGCCTGCCGCATGGCTCGTTGCTCACCGTCAGGCGCCGATCTGCCGCAAATCCCCTTGGCAGCTCAATCGCAATCCGGAACCGCATCCACGTCAGCCTCCCCAATGCCGTCGTCCTCCCATCGGCAGGCCTCTCCAGCGTGTGAGCCGTCGCTGCGAAGTGCGAGGCCACCGCAGCCGCAGCGGCCGCCTGATCCGCCGTTCCCGGCACCAGATGTGCATCCACAATCGTCAGTGTTCCCTCCGGCGCACGGCTCACCAGCCCAGCCAGCCTCTGCTGCGTGGTCGCCGCGCCCACACCCTTGCTTTCGTATTCGTCATAGGCCTTCAGCAGCTCCTGAAAGCTCCGCTCCTCCGGCGCAAAGCGGAAGCGCCGCGGATTCCATCCAACTGCGTCCTGCGCGCGAAAGCTGTAGTCCGTCGTGATCAGCAGCGGGCTCACCGAGCGATACGGCGGCGTCGCCAGCTCCGCATGGTCGTGCGGCGGCCGCGGCTTCCCTGCCGGCAGCACGCGAAGAATCCACCCCGAAGCCAACGGCTCCAGCATCACCTCCAGGCCATTGCCGATCGGCCGGACAAACAGCTCGCCCCCACGAACCTCGCCCTCGAGCGAGCCCGTCCGACACGACGCCGGTGCCCCCCACCCTATTCCCGCGCCGCACAAGAGAACCAGCCACACCGCGCCCTTCACCCAGCTAACCCGCATTCTCCTCCATCGCCTCCAACAGCGCCGCGCGCAGGGCCCGCTGCTGCCTCTTCTCGAGCTTCGCCCCCTCATGCGTCAGGTAGAAGACATCAATGGCGGTCTCGCCTTCCGTGTCGATCAGCGCGACCTCGATGTTGTGCCCGTGCGCCGCGATCGTCAGGCTCAACGCCCGCAGCAGTCCGGGAATGTCCTGCGCGATCACCTCGAGCAGCGTGCTGTGCGACGAGGCCACGTCATCGAACTCCACTCTGGTCTCCACAACCACCTTCGGCGTCTTCCGCCGGCCGCGCCTCCGGCCGCTCAGCAGCTTCTCCAACGGCACCGCGCCCGTCATCACATCGTGAAGGCTCTTCACAAACCGCTCGTGTTCCGAGGCATTCATCTCCAACGTGCGGAACGTATCGGTGAATCGAAAGCTATCGACGACAATGCCGTTCCGGTTCGAGAACGCATCCGCCGTGACGATGTTCATCCCCCACGCGGCCAGCGCTCCCGTCATGTTGGCAAACAGAAGCGCCCGGTCCGGCGTCACCACCGTCAGCTCGCTCACACTTGGCGCATACCGGAAATCAAGCTGCACGCGGTCCTCGCCCAGCCGTTCGGCCATGCGGAAGTGCGTCCGTATCTGCTCCGGCGAGCGAGTCAGCACATAGCGCTCCGGCAGTCCCTCCAGAAACTCCGCCACCGCGTGTCTCTGGTTCGGCACCAACGCCGAGACCCTGTCCACCAGCTCGCGCGCCTCCTGCGCCCCCACGCGCTCATCGTCCACGCTGCGATCCAGATAGTTCGCCGTCGCCATATACAACCGCCACAGGTTCTCCGCCTTCCACGGCGTCAGAGCGTCCGGATGTACAGCGTTGATATCGGCGTACGTGAACAGCGTCAGCATCCGCAGAAGATCGGGCGTCTGCACCTTGCCCGCAAACGCCCGCACCGTCTCCGCGTCAAAGATGTCGCGCCGCAGCGCCGACGACATCTCGAGATGGTTGGCGATCAGGCCCGTCACCAGATCGCTCTCATACTGGTCCAGCTCCAGGCGCGCTAGTACGCCATGCGCCATCTTTGCGCTCTCCCGCGCGTGATCCCCCGTGCTGCGGCCCTTGCCGGTATCGTGCAGCAGAGCCATCAGATACAGCACCGAAGCATGCGGAAGCTCGCCCAGCAGCGCACCGAAGCGCGACGCCCATTCGGCCCGCGAAGCCCATTCTGACTTTGCCCCGCCCTGCGCCTCCTCCAGCCCATGCAGCGTGTCGATCAGCACAAACGTGTGCTCATCCACCGTATAGCGGTGATACGCGTCCCGGATCACCAGCGCATCAATGCCATGAAACTCCGGGATCAGCAGCTCGAGAATCCCCAACGCGTGCATCGCGCGAAGCGCATCGCCGGCATAGCGGCCAACCAGCACGGCCTGAAATCTGCGCCACAGCGCCGGCCCCTCCTCCAGATTCGCCGACAGCAGCGGAAGCGCCTGTGAGATGCGCTCCTCCGCCTCGCGCCCCAGACGGCAGCCGGTACGCGCAATCGCAGCAAACACCTCAAGGACGATCTCCGGATCATGCGCCACATCGCGCCGCGCCCCCGCCACATAACCCTGCACCGCCGGGTCCAGAAGGATGCGGCCGTGGTCGATGCGGAAGCCTGCCTGCGGCTCCACTCCACGCTCCCGCTTCAGCAGGATCCGCCGCGCGCTCTTCGGCATCGGAAGATCCTCAATCAGGCGCTTGAGGGACCGCTCGATGCTGCGCGCATGCCGGAAATAGAACCTCATCCAATACGCGGCATCGAGCTTCTGCGTGTCGCGTCCCTTCAGTCCAACCGCCGCCTCCGCCGCTACATCCTGCGCCTGCCAGTCCAGCGTGTTGTCGTCGCGTTCATGACGGTAGTGCAGAAAACACCGCACCAGCCGCAGAAACTCAACTGCGTGGCGGAACTCAATATCCTCCGAGCCATCGGCCACCACAGAGCCGTCCAGCATCCTCAGCCAGCCGCAGACGTGCACGTCGCGCAAGCCTCCGGGACAGTCCTTGATATTCGGCTCCAGGTGAAACAGCGTGCCGCCGTACTTGGCATGCCGCTCCCGGGTTAGCTCCACCAGCCGCGCGGTAATCCCTTTCTGACCGCGCTGCAGCAGCTTCGGTACCGTTTCACCCGCCAACTGCGCATACAGCCCTGCATCGCCCGCCAGCAGACGATGGTCCATCAGCGACAGCGTGAACTCCGCATTGTCTTCAGAAAAGCGTTCGCATTCGGCCAGCTTGCGGGTCGCCTGCGAGACGCGAATCCCGCAGTCCCACATCTCCTGCCCCACACGCCGGATCGCCTCCTTGACCTCTTTCTCCACGACGCGCGCATCCTGCAGAAACAGCAGGTCAACATCCGAATAAGGAAACAGTTCCCTTCGCCCATAGCCCCCGATGGCGAGCAACGCAATCCCCTCTGCCAGCCTCGAATCGCGCTCCACGGCACTCCGCCAGAGCCGCGTCACCAGCTCGTCCATCGCCGCAGTGCGAGCGGCGATCGTCTGAGTGCCTGATGCGCCAGTCGCGAAGGCGCCGCGAATCTCCAGCATCCGTCGCTGGTACTGGCGCCCGAACTCGCCGCGCACTTCGCTGCCTGTGGACTCGTCCGCCTGCATCGTCTCTCCCGAGTCTTCAGAATACAGTCCGGCGCCGCTTGCAAGGTGCGGTGTCAGCCCTCCATCCGCAGGCAAAGACGCGCCTGGCTAAAGCGCAATCTCTCCGCGCTCGTCGTTGCGAATGCGGATCGCCTCATCGATCTTCGAGATGAAGATCTTGCCGTCGCCGATCGTGCCCGTGCGCGCCGCGCCGATGATCGCGTTCACCGCGCGGTCCAGCATCTCATCGGTCACCACGACCTCCAGCTTCACCTTCGGCAGCAGATCCACCGAGTACTCCCGGCCGCGATACACCTCGGTGTGTCCCTTCTGCCGGCCGTGTCCGCGGGCCTCGAGGATCGTCATGCCGTTGACCCCGATCTCCACCAGCGCGTCCTTCACCGAGTCCAGCTTCGACGGCTGAATCACCGCTTCAATCTTCTGCATATCCGTTTCGTCCTCTCGACGTCGTGCCTATCAGTCTAGTGCGCCCAGTCGTAGCCCTCTTCGCCGTGCTGCGACAGGTCCAGACCGTCGCGCTCCTCGTCCACACTCACCCTAAGCCCCATCACCTTGTCCACGAGGAACAAAATGATGAGCGTACCCACGATCGAAATAGTCCACGCAATCGCCACGCTGGCCGCCTGGTTCAACACCTGGCGGCCGTTGCCCTCCAGCAGTCCGGTCGGCTTGCCTGCGCCCAGGATGGGATTGATCGTGCTGTTGGCGAAGATGCCCGTCATGATCGCACCGATCGTTCCGCCCGCGCCGTGCACGCCAAAGGCATCCAGCGAGTCGTCATATCCGAACCACGATTTCACCTTCACCACCATCAGATAGCAGAACACTCCTGCGATCAGCCCGATCCACAGCGCCGACATCGGCGTCACAAAGCCCGCAGCCGGCGTAATCGCAACCAATCCCGCGACAGCGCCCGAGATCGCCCCCAACGCAGAGGCCTTGCCTTGCCGGATCCACTCCGCCGCGCTCCAGCCCACCGCCGCCGCAGCCGCGCCAAAATGCGTCGCCACAAACGCCGACGTCGCCAGCGTGCCCGCCGAAAGCGCCGAGCCGGCATTGAAGCCGAACCAGCCCACCCACAACATGCACGCACCGATAAAGCTCAGCACAACCGAGTGCGGAGGCATCGCCTCCTTCGGATAGCCCAGTCGCTTGCCCAGATAAATCGCCGTCACCAGCGCCGAGACTCCCGAGGTCACATGCACCACCGTACCGCCCGCAAAGTCCAGGCAAGGAATCCGCCCGCCCAGCGCCGCATTCAGAAGGCCGCCCTTGCCCCAAACCATGTGCGCCATCGGGCTGTAGATAAACAGCGACCACAGCACCATGAAGACCAGCATCGACGAGAACTTCATCCGCTCCGCAAAGGCCCCGGTGATCAGCGCCGGCGTAATGATCGCGAACATCAACTGGTAGACCATGAACGTCTCGAGCGGAATCGTCGCCGCATACTTCGGATCGGGAACAAGCCCCACACCATGCAGAAACACGTTGTGGAAGCCTCCGATAAACGCGGTGCCCTCGCCGAAGGCCAGCGAGTAGCTCACCAGCGCCCATAGCAGCGTGATCACCGCCATCATCGCGAAGGTCTGCATCATCGTGCTCAGAACGTTCTTCTTGCGCACCAGCCCGCCGTAAAACAGCGCCAGCCCCGGCCCGCTCATCATCAGCACCAGCGCCGCCGAGACCAGCATCCACGCGTTGTCGCCCGAGGTCTGCGCCACCGCAATCGCCGCCGCATTATCGCTCGCCTGCTTCTCGAGCGCCGCCAGGCGATCCGCCTGGCTCGCAGCAGCGGTGGCAGCAGGAGCCTGAGCCATGGCCTCTCGTCCGGCCAGCAGAGGCCCGCCCACAAACAGCGCCAGCAGAAGAGCCAGAAATACCTTCACTACGGCAACACGCATGGAATCCATCACCTGTCTCAAGATTTTTCCTAAGGCTAGAAGAAGAGCAGACACCCCCGTCTGCCTCGGTCCTGAGAAGAACCGGCTGCCCCCGGGGACACATCACCTCGCTGCGGCGTGGGAGCGAAGCTTTTTGTCTCTTGCTGATGAACTTAATCTACACAATCAGAGGCCCACCACAAAACCGAAACTCTCCTCCCGGCTCTGCGCAGAGCCTGCATGGCCTGTCAGCAACCGCGCAGGCCGCTATCGCCGAGCAAGCAATTCCTTCACAATCTGCTCCCACTCTGCATCGAGATCGCCCTTGCCGTCCGCATGCCCTGCCTGACGATACCAATAGGTCGCGTTCCCCGCATCCCCCTCCTTGCGGTGCAGATACGCGTGCACCCACGCGCCGTCTCGCCCGCCCACATCCTGGGCCACCTCGTGCGCACGGCTCCAGTCGCCCCGGGCGTCCCACCACAGAGCCAGCAGCGCCCCTTTCAACTCCTCCGCACGCGAAGCCCGAAACTCAGCAATCGTCATCCCGCACCCCCTCGTTCGCCCAACTTCACAAGATAGATAATCGAACCGCTCGATTATCAACCTCCTGACACACCGTTGCCAGCAGCCCGCTCCCGGCCGAACCCAATGATGCCGTATCCTAATAACTTGGCCACAGAACGCCAAACACTGTCTATGGGCACTACTCCGACCGCTTCCTCGAAGACCACTCGCACCACTCCGGGCATCACGCACATCACAGTGCGTGGAGCCCGCCAGCACAACCTGCGCAATGTCTCCGTCTCCATCCCGCGCAACACCTTCACCGTCGTCACCGGACTCTCCGGCTCCGGCAAATCCTCCCTCGCCTTCGACACCATCTACGCCGAAGGCCAGCGCCGCTACGTCGAGACCCTCTCGGCCTACGCCCGCCAGTTCCTCGACCAGATGGAGCGCCCCGACGTCGACTCCATCGACGGTTTAAGTCCCGCCATCTCGATCGAGCAGAAGACGACCTCCCGCTCTCCGCGCTCCACCGTCGGGACCATCACCGAGATCTACGACTACCTCCGCCTCCTCTACGCCTCCGTCGGCCAGCCCCACTGCCCCAACTGCCACCGCCCCATCTCGCGCCAGTCCGCCGACCAGATCGTAGAGCGCATCGTCTCCCTCGCCCCCGGCGAGCGCATCACGATCATGGCCCCCATCGTCCGCGGCCGCAAGGGCGAGTTCCGCGAAGAGCTCGAATCCCTCGACCAGCAGGGCTTCCGCGCCCGCGTCGACGGCGAGATGATCGAGATCACCGAAGGCATGCGCCTCGAGAAGCGCAAGAACCACACCATCGAGGCCATCGTCGACCGTATCATCCTCAAGCCGCTCTCGCCGGACAACACCTCCGCCGCGCTAGCCGGCACACCACCCAAGTACGACACCCGCCGTCTCGAAGCCTCCGTCGCCAAGGCCCTCCAGATGGCCAACGGCCTCGTCCTCATCGGCATCCAGGACCCCGTCACCCGCCACCAGGAGGAGACGCTCTACTCCTCCTCCATGGCCTGCCCCGACTGCGGCATCAACGTCCCCAGGCTCGAGCCCCGCAGCTTCTCCTTCAACTCCGCCTACGGCGCCTGCCCCGAGTGCCACGGCCTCGGCTCCATCTACGACTTCGACCCCGCCAAGACCATCGCCGATTGGTCCAAGCCCCTCCTCGACGGAGCCATGGGCCCCGGCTCTGCCTCGCAATATCTCCTGCGCCTCATCAAGCTCGCCGCCGAAAAGTACAAGATCGACATCCGCAAACCCTTCGACCAGCTCACCACCGAGCAGCAGAACCTCTTCTTCTACGGTCCCCCGAAGGGGGAAGCAGGACGCACCGGCTTCCACGGCATCTTCGCCTACCTCCGCACCAACCTCGAAGACTCCAAGTCCGAGGGCTACCGCGAGTACATGATGCAGTTCATGTCAGCGACCACCTGCCCCCGCTGCCAGGGCAAGCGCCTCCGCCCCGAATCGCTTGCAGTCACCATCCCCATCCCCGCCACCAAACCGGGTGCCCCACATCTCGATTCTGAGATGCGGGATGGAGCGGCGAAGAAATCCAATGGTAGCTACGGCTTCTCCATCGCCGACTTCACCGCCCTCTCGTTGGAGCGCGCCCTCCAGGCCGCAAAGTGCATGAACTTCACCGGCCGCGAGCGCATCATCGCCGACCGCCTCCAGCGCGAGGTCATCGAACGCCTGGAGTTCCTTAACGCCGTCGGCCTCGGCTACCTCTCCCTCGACCGCTCCGCCGCCACCCTCTCCGGTGGCGAAGGCCAGCGCATCCGCCTCGCCACCCAGATCGGCTCTCGCCTCCGCGGAGTCCTCTACGTCCTCGACGAGCCGTCCATCGGGCTCCACCAGCGCGACAACCAGCGCCTCATCTCCGCGCTCGAAGACCTCCGCAACCTCGGCAACACCGTCCTCGTCGTTGAGCACGACGAAGACACCATCCGCAAGGCCGACTACGTCCTCGATCTCGGCCCCGGCGCCGGCAAAAACGGCGGCCACCTCATCGCCGACGGCACGCCCGACCAGATCATGGCCAACGACGCCTCCATCACCGGCCAGTACCTCGCCGGCAAGATCGAGATCGTAGCCCGCAAGCAGCCCCGACCCCTCACCGGCAACTGGATCACCGTCGAAGACGCCCGCGCCCACAACCTCAAGAACGTCACCGCCCACTTCCCCCTCGGCGTCATGACCGTCATCACCGGCGTCTCCGGCTCCGGCAAGAGCACCCTCGTCAACGACATCCTCTACCGCGCGCTCGCCAAGGAGCTCTACGGCTCCCGCGAAGAACCCGGTCAGCACGGCCGCATCCGCGGCATATCCCAGATCGACAAGGTCATCGAGATCGACCAGTCCCCCATCGGCCGCACCCCGCGCTCCAACCCCGCCACCTACACCGGAGTCTTCTCGGCCATCCGCGACATCTTCGCCATGCTCCCCGAATCCCGCGAGCGCGGCTACAAGCCCGGCCGCTTCTCCTTCAACGTCCAAGGCGGACGCTGCGAGGCCTGCCAGGGGGAGGGCCAGCGCCGCATCGAGATGAACTTTCTCCCCGACGTCTACGTCCTCTGCGAGGTCTGCAACGGCCGCCGCTACAACCAGGAGACGCTCGCCGTAAAGTTCAACGGCTACTCCATCGCCGACCTCCTCGACCTCGCCATCGAAGACGCCCTGCCCATCCTCAAAGACATCCCCGCCGTCAACCAGCGCTTGCAAACCCTAGTCGACGTCGGACTCGGCTACATCCACCTCGGTCAGTCCGCCACCACGCTCTCCGGCGGCGAGGCCCAGCGCATGAAGCTCGCCCGCGAACTCTCCAAGCGCCAGACCGGCCGCACCCTCTACCTCCTCGACGAGCCCACCACCGGCCTCCACTTCGACGACGTCCGCAAGCTCCTCGAGGTCCTCCACCGCCTCACCGACCTCGGCAACACCGTCATCATCATCGAGCACAACCTCGACATCATCCGCAACGCCGACTACATCCTCGATCTCGGCCCCGAGGGCGGCGAAGGCGGCGGCCAGATCATCGCCCACGGCACCCCAGAAGAAATAGCTCAGGTCGCCGAAGTCGCCGGCTCCCACACCGCCCGCTTCCTCGCCCGCCACTACGCCCCCTCGGTCCTCGCATCGAAAAACGGAGCTGGAGCAGCAAACGGCCACGCCGGCCCGCAGCCCGCGACCATCACCGCCGCCGCCGACCCCGACAAGAAAACAAAGGGCAAATTCACCCCACCAGAAAAGAAAACCGGCGTCCCCACCGCCCGAAAGACTAAACTGGCCGATACGGAGAGAGCCTTAACGCCAAAAAACGCCGCAAAGAAGACCGCCGCCAAGGCCTCCGCAAAGCCGCGAACAAAGACCAAAGCATGAACTCCCGTATGCGAAGCCGCCTCATCGATCCATTCCGTAGCGAGTATCGCTATTGCACGAACGATTCTCTGGCGAACCCCCTTTGGAAGTGTCATCCTGATCTCTCCCCCCAGATGTGTCATCCTGAGCCCTCCCCCCAGGTGTGTCATCCTGAGCCTTCCCCCCAGATGTGTCATCCTGAGCGGAATAACTTGCGCATCGCGCAAGTTACGGAGTCGAAGGACCTGCGGTTAAGTGCGGCCTCCTATCCGTCCGGCGCCATCCTCGACCTCACCGCCGACGCCTCCCAGCCCCAGGCTCCACCCGCAGTTCCCCCGCCCGTCATTCCCATCACACCCCTCGACGGCCCTGCCATCGTCATCGAAGCACCTCCGCCGTCCGATGCAGCCGGCCCCGGAGTCCCCGCCCGCGTCCCGCATCTCGGCCACGCCATCCTCTTCGTCTCCCTGGCGGCCCTCATGCTCTTCGTCTTCTCCGCGCTCCTCGTCGGCCTCTCCCACCCAGCCGACGCGCAGAAGATCGTCACCTCCGTGATGAAGCCGAAGATTCTCATCGCCGTCCAGACCCTCGCCTACATCGCCACCCTCGTCGCGTCCTACTTCTTCTTCCCTCTTCTCTGGCATCGCCCCTTCGGCAACGGCATCCAGTGGGACTTCGTCACCGCCCGCCGCAACGCGTACAAGCTCATCCCCATCGGCCTCCTCACCGGCTTCGGCGTCCAGGCCTTCTCCTCCCTCATCCCCGTCCCGAAGAACATCCCCATGGACGACTTCTTCCGCACTCCGTCCGACGTCTGGCTCGTCACCGCCTTCGGTACCCTTCTCGCCCCCATGGCCGAGGAGATCTGCTTCCGCGGCTTCCTCCTCCCCGCCTTCGCCATCGCCTACGACTGGCTCTCTCTCCCCAAAACCCCCGCCGCCCGCGAGCGCTGGCACATGACCACCAACCTCACCCCCACGGCACTCGTCTTCGCCACCATCGTCTCCAGCATCTTCTTCGTCCTGCTCCACGCCGAACAACTAGCCCACGCCTGGGCCGCCCTCGCCGTCCTCCTAGTGGTCTCCCTAATCCTCACCGCAGTCCGCATCAAGACGCGCTCCGTAGCCAGCTCCACCCTGGTCCACGCCAGCTACAACGCCTCCGTCTTCCTCACCCTCTTCATCGCCACCGGCGGCTACCGCCACCTCGAGCGACTGGCGCGCTAGACTTACCTACTCACTTTGCGTCGAGCCTCCGTTCAATCTCCTGTCGTTCGGGACTCAATACGTGAACCGGCTTACTATCGCCGCCGTCATACTTTCTCTTTGTGCGGTAAGAGAATGCTTTGACATATTGATCCGACTGCGGCTCAAAGCGCCACACCTCCACCGTGTAATAGTGCTGACCGAAATGGGTTTCACCATCACCCCAAATGAAATCTGCGCGAACCAGAATTGGATATGGTGATGCACTCGGTACTGTCCACATCGCTCGATCACTAGCGTTGGTGACAGCCATGAACGGAAGTAAGTTGACGATCTTTCCGGCGTCCGCATCCCATTCAAAACGAAGTACGGCTAAGCGTTCGAGCGTTCCACTTCCGCCACCAGAGAAAGTACCGGTGAAAAATGCCCATGAACCGCCGTCTGCCAGTGGCAGCCTCTCAGATCTTGGGTCCAGACCAAACTGATAGACAACTGTCGACTCGCCGGAAGCCTTCTGCGATGGCATCTGATAGCAAATGTTTCGCCTCCCTAAAACACAGAGCCTTGCCCCAGACGTCGGTAATCCATCACCGTCCAGATCCCCTCCGGTTAGCGTGAAACGCGGAAAGGCCGCGTTCTTTCTCGGTGCCCCTAACTGAGCTAAGGCCAACGGTCCTAGCAACACTATCCAGACAGCGATCCAACACCGATTTACTCTCATGCGGATATATGTCTATCACCCTGCTACTAACAGAACACGCTTGTGCAGAAGCTCTGCGTCGCTTATTCCGCTCTCTTGTACGACAGCTCATAGACTACCGGATTCGAAAGCCTGGCCGGGTGCCCCAGGTCTCGCCGGGTGCCCCACATCTCGATTTTGAGATGTGGGTTCATTCGAGCTTCAGCTCGAACCCCGCCTCGCTTTAGGGCACAGCTTCAGCAGTGCCGACTCTTCGCAGAGAACCCCTTGCGGGATAGCGTCGACAGCTCTACTATCGAAGCCGCAGCGAAACTATCGAAGCCGCAGCGAAGTGCCTTCACTCACCCAATGAAACTACAATTGCTTGGTTCTCCTTTGACCGGCAGAGCGCCTCTAGTGGCAACCGTTCTCTCCCTTTTGCTTCTTCATCATGGCTTTCAAGGTCGGGCATGGTCCCAGTATCGGGTTGGTTATCCTTCTGGCCCACTGCCTATCGCCGCGTCTGCAGACGAGTTGGGGAGCGAGTTCCAATTAGGCGAACCGGAGCAACGCGAAGATCTGCTAAAACGACTTGGCGTACACCCGGGAATTGCCCACGAGGCATCCGTGGCGACCACCGAGACAACCATCAAGGTTGACAGCCTTGAGGGCAAGGATATGAACATTCTGTTCTTGCCCTGCACAGGCCCTGGAGTTCCGACAGCCCATCTGTTTGTTCTCCGGCCAGATACGAAGCAAGGCTGGCGCGTGGCTGACGACGTACCACTCGACTGTTGGTGGCAGAACGCAACCTATCAACTGCTTTCAATCCCCGGACACTTCCAACGAGCCGTGTTGGCCCATCATGTCAACAAGGGTCACTGCTCCGGCTTCGTGCAGGATGATATGTTGCTGCTCTTCGGCCTGGACACCGGACATCTGTCCACAGTTCTCAGGACCGCTGAGTACAAGCGAGAACAAATCGTCGGAGACGACAAGACCGTCGAACAGCAAAGCACGCTTCAGCCATTCCCAGATGGCAGTTTAGAGGAGACCCGCGCGACAACTATTCTCTCGGGAGAGAATGATGTGGAGAAGCGCCTGACCCGCATTGAACGCCGCCGCTGGAGCTGGAACAAAACATCTCAAAGCTTCGTCTCAGGGGAGTTCACATCTGTGACAGATTAGACGGCACGGGTGCTTCCATACTCGCCGGGTGCCGGGTGCCCCACATCTCGATTTTGAGATGTGGGTTCATTCGAGCTTCAGCTCGAACCCCGCCTCGCTTAAGGGCACAGCTTCAGCCGTGCCGCAATCACCCCCGCCAGAAACGCGGCTTCAGCCGCTGAAGTACTTTTCCTCCCGTTCGTGAACTCAATCCACCTTCTTGTAAGACAAGCTATAAGCAACCGGACTAGAAAGCTTGCCACTTGTCAACGTAACCTTGAGTGTCACCGTCTTCCCATCCTGCGAGACCGTAAACTCGTTCTCGCGCCGGCCATCCTCCGACACAAACACCTGCGTAATCCGATCACCCGCAAACACCTGCGTGAGTGTGCTCCGCTTGCCTTTATACACATAGTCAGCAGGCTCTCCCTTATCCCCCGAGACCATCTCCGGACGCGCCTCCGGACGAACAACGATCTTCCCCGGCTCAAACGAGAAGTTGTAGAAACCCAGAATCTGCGTCGTCGCCGAGACGCGGCTTCGGGCAGTCGAGCGAGTGACAAAAGAAAAACCTTCGACGGCATGATCAATCGCCTTGCTCCGCGCCTCTTCCTCCTGCGCACTCCCCGCATAGCGATACGTCCCGCTAAACCGCGCCCGCTGATCGGCCAAACCCGCGGGCACAGAAGACTTCGCCGCATCATGCGCCGCTGTCTGTGCCACGCCGTCGATCGCGCCCCCAACAACCGCACAAAAAAACAGAGAACCGATCACCAAATCTCGCCAAACTCGCATGATCTTCTCCGTCCGTTCAGGTTGCAAGGTTTGCAGGAGTTACTTCAGCGGATAAAGCTTCATATCGCGAAAGTAAACCTCCGCCCCTTCCGACTGAAACAGAATCTTCCCGCTACCCGGTGAAGGATCCGTCCCCTCATTCACCAACTTCCCATTCACATACTGCTTCACATCGTTTCCCTGAATCACCAGCTCCACAACATTCCACTCTCCATGCGGCCTCTCCACCTCGCCCACAGCAGAGCGAAAACCAACCACATTCTCCGTCGGCCCCTTACCGAAGCGATCGATCTTCATCGCCGAGCCCGCCGGCCCCGTCACCCGCCCCCCGTCCTTACCGGTCAGCGCCGCGCCATCGGTCATCCAGAAATCCCCCGTTCCACCCTCCATAATCTGGAACTCCAGAGACGGCGGCCAAACCTTCTGCTCACCCTGGATGTTGTACAGAATCCCGCTATCCCGCGCCTTTCCCTCGCGCGACCCGTACGTCCCCTCGCCCCACTTGAACTCCGCCCGCAGATAGTAGTTCTGATACTCCTTCTTCGTGATGATGTACCCCATCTCTTTGCCCGAGACATGAATCACGCCGTTCTCCACCTGAAAGACATGATCCGGATCGGAGTTTAGCCCCTTGCTCTTCAGAAACACATCGAAGTTCTTCAAATCCTTCCCATCGAACAGAACCACCGCCGCCTTATGCGCCGGAATCGCCGGCACCTGCCCCGCCGCCTCATTCCTCATCCCCACGGACACAACCAACGCAGCCACCGCAACTGCCGCTCTTCCACCTAAAACCACAACCCCTCCTCAAGATACACATCCCCGGCGACGCAGACCGGAACGCCGATCATCATAGCCTTTTGTGACCAGCGAAGTACTCTTCGTTTCACTATGCAAATATCATCTTCTCAAGCACCGTAGCACTCATCCGCACCAACCACTCGGAGACCCCAAATGCGCTTCATGATCATCCGCAAATCCGACTCCAACATGGAGACCGGAGCCCTCCCCGACAACGGCCTCCTCGCCGCCGTAGGCCGCTACTACCAGGACATGCGCGACGCCGGCGTCCTCCTCGCCGGCGAATGGCTGCGCCCCACCGCCAGCTCCGCCCGCATCGTCGCCACCCAGAACAAGCAGACCGTCATCGATGGCCCCTTCACCGAGCTCAAAGAACTCATCGCCGGCTTCATCCTCATCGAGGTCCCCTCCCTCGAAGAGGCCATCCGCTGGGCCCGCCGCTGCCCCACCCTCACCGGCGCCGTCGACGCTCAGGCCGAGATCCGCCAGGTCCTCGAAGCCTCCGACTTCCCCGCGGACTGCGCCGACCCCCTCACCCTCCACGCCTCAAAGCAGATCGCCACCGACGCCGAAAAACTCCTTCACCCAGCCACCACTGTCTAGCCCCACCCCAAACGTCATTCCGAGCGAAGCCCGCAGCGCGTAGCCGAGGAACCCCTGTATTTTGTCTTTGCCTCTGCTCTTGCTCTTGCTCGTCATTCTGAGCGAAGCGAAGAACCCCCGCATTTGCTTCTGCTTTGCACCGCCTTTGCTTTTGCTTTGCACCGCCTTTGCTTTTGCTTTGCACCGCCTTTGCTTTTGCTTTGCACTTGCTTTTGCACTTGCTTTTGCTTTTGTTTGCTTTTGGACTCGCTCTGCACTTGCATTCCTGCTTTTGCTTCTGGGTACGCCAAGCCTTCAGGCTTGGCCCTCTACTCCTGCCCGCGAAGAAGGGCTTCAGCCCCTGGGGTTTGCCTTTGTCAAAACGACGCAGCACCAAAAACCTCCCTCCCCCTGTCGATTCCGCCCCTCCCCAATCGACATATAAGTGAACCCCAGAAGGGAGGGGAGCTATGCACACCACCACCCGCTCCGCAATCACCCTCTTCGCCACCCTCTACACCCTCGCCCTCCTCACTGGCTCCCCCACCGCCCTACGCCCCTGGCAAAAAATCTTTCAAAAAGATTCATTCTCCGTGTCGATCTCAGTCGACTCCGTTCGACGTACAAGTAGAGCGGCAGAAAAACCCTCCGCTCACCACATAAAGGAGTGCACCGTGCAGATCACCCCCTACCTCAACTTCAACGGCAACTGTAAAGAGGCCTTCGAGTTCTACGAGCGCACCCTCAAGGGCAAAATCGAGGCCATGATGCCCCACGCCGGCTCCCCCGCCGAGCAGCACACCACGCCAGAGTGGCGCAACAAGATCCTCCATGCCCGCCTCAACGTCAACGGCGGAATCCTCATGGCCTCCGACGCCCCGCCTCAGGGCTACAAACAACCCGAAGGCTTCGCCGTCTCGCTCAACCTCACCGACATCCCCGAAGCCGAGCGCATCTTCCGCGAGCTCGCCGCCGACGCCCGCATCACCATGCCCCTCCAGCCCACCTTCTGGGCCGCCCGCTTCGGAATGCTCACCGACCGCTTCGGCATCCCCTGGATGATCAACTGCGAGCAACCCACCGCCTGAACCGGCCTCGATAGAAGTCGTCATTCCGAGCGCAGCGAGGAACCCCCCGCATTTCGCCCGTAGCGCCGACACCCTCTCAGGACCACCACCAAAAAAAGGAGACCCATGCGTTACCTCATGCTCTACCGCCCATCCGACACCGCCGCCATGGAGTCCGGCGCCCCGCCCACCCCCGAACTGATCGCCCAGATGGGAGCCCTCATCCAGAAAAAGATCGGCGAGGGCAAGCTCCTCTCCACTGAAGGCTGCGCCGCCACCTCCAAGGGAGCCCTCGTCTCCTACAGCAAAGGCAAGCTCAACGTCACCGACGGCCCCTTCTCCGAGGCCAAAGAAATCATCGGAGGCTTCGCCATGTTCCAGCTCAAGTCCAAACAGGACGCCATCGCCGAGGCCCGCGAGTTCCTCGAGATCGCCGGCGAAGGCACCGTCGAGATCCGCCTCATCCACGACCCCGTCTGCCTCGACTAACCCAAGAACCATCAACCATCACTCTAGGAGTTACAGCAATGCGATTCATGATGCTAATGATCCCCAAAGGCTACGAATCCGCCAAGCCAGGCGAGATGCCCTCCGCCGAGGCCGTCGCCGCCATGATGCGCTACAACGAGTCCCTCAAAAAAGCCGGCGTCCTCCTCTCCCTCGACGGCCTCCACCCACCCTCCATGGGAGCCC
Source organism: Edaphobacter aggregans DSM 19364 (assembly GCF_000745965.1). Classification (GTDB taxonomy): domain Bacteria; phylum Acidobacteriota; class Terriglobia; order Terriglobales; family Acidobacteriaceae; genus Edaphobacter; species Edaphobacter aggregans. The sequence continues at coordinate 45,037 of NZ_JQKI01000020.1, forward strand.
GCGTCAGCTTCCCCCACGGCAAGCCCGTCGTCACCGACGGCCCCTTCGCCGAGGTCAAAGAGGTCCTCGGCGGCTACTGGATGATCCAGGTCCGCTCCCGAGAAGAGGCCATCGAGTGGGCCAAGCGCTGCCCCGCCAGCCCCAACGAGACCATCGAGATCCGCCAGGTCCAGGAACTCGCCGACTTCCCCGCCGACGTCCAGAAGCAGCTCGACGGCTTCACCGACATGCAGCCCCACCTCACCAACACCAAAGCCTCCTAACCTGAACCCCTAATTCCGAGAAGGAGCACACCCATGCGATTCATGATCATCATCAAAGCCAACCCCGCCTCCGAATCCGGAGCCATGCCCGACCGGAAGATCCTCGAAGCCATGGGCAAGTTCAATGAGGAGCTCGTTGCCGCCGGCATCATGCTCGCCGGCGAAGGCCTCCAGCCCTCCGCCAAAGGCGCCCGCGTCCGCTTCAAAGGCAACGACCGCACCGTCGTCGACGGCCCCTTCGCCGAGACCAAGGAGCTCATCGCCGGGTTTTGGATCTGGCAGTGCAGCTCCCTCGACGAGGCCATCTCGTGGACAAAGCGCTGCCCCAACCCCTTCGACGAAGAGAGCGAGATCGAGATCCGCCAGATCTTCGAGCTCGAAGACTTCGGTCCCGAGCTAACCCCCGAGCTTCGCGAGAGCGAAGAGCGCCTCCGCGCCGAGCTCTCCTCCCGCAAACCCAACTAGGTAGCCTACAAAAAGCAATTTCCGAGAAGCGAGACAGCTTTACACCAACGAACACTAACGAACACGAATTGACTTGTCATCCTCAGCGAAGTTTGGCGCGCACCTGCGCGCCAAACGCAGTCGAAGGACCTGCATTTCGCATTTCTGCCACTGAATCCACTCCAGACACGGAGAACCCCATGCCCGTCCAAACCCAGCCCGCCACCACCACCAAAGCCGCCCTCTACACCGGCTATACCCTTACCACTCTCTTCGCCCTCTTCATGCTTATGGACGCCGGCATGAAGTTCACCCACGCCGCGCCCGTCATCGAAGCCAACAACCAGCTCGGCTTCCCCATACACCTCGTTCCCGCAATCGGCGTCCTCGCCCTCGTCTGCCTCGCCGTCTACCTCATCCCCGCCACCTCGGTCCTCGGAGCCGTCCTCTTCACCGGATACCTCGGCGGAGCCATCGCCCTCCATCTCCGCGTCGACAATCCCCTCTTCTCCCACACCCTCTTCCCCATCTACATCGCCCTCTTCCTCTGGGGAGGCCTCTGGCCCCGCGACGCCAACCTCCGCGAGCTCTTCCCCGTCACCCATCCGCCTGCACAGCTACCGTCTTTAAAGAAAACTCTCTGGACCGGCTACGCGCTCACTGCCCTCGGCGCCCTCCTCGTACTCTTCTCCGCCGTCATGAAGTTCATCTACGTTCCACCAGCAGGCTCACCCCCACCCAGCTTCCCGCTCCATCACTTCCACCACATCGCATACATCGAAATCGCCTGCACGATCCTCTACCTCATCCCCCGAACCTCGTTCTCAGGCGCCGTGCTGCTAGCCGGCTATCTCGGCGGAGCCACCTGCATCAATCTCCGCGACGGCCAGTCCCTCGGCAGCTCCCTCATTCCCGCCTTCATCGCCGTCATCCTCTGGGCCGGCCTCTGGCTGCGCGACCTACGCCTCCATCGCCTGCTCCCGCTCCGCAGCTAGCCAAAGCTACATCAAACGCAACCGCAGAAAGGCTCGGCACTCAGCCGAGCCTTTCCCATCTGCAAACCAACTCAAAAACTCTACCCCTGCGGCCGCTCCTTAAGGATCATCCAAGACGTCCCAAACTTGTCCCTCAGCATCGCAAACCGAAGCGCAAAGAACGTCTCCTGCATCGGCATAAACACCTGCCCGCCGTCCGTCAGCACAGCAAAGACGCGCTCGGCCTCCTCCACCGAGTCGAGCATCAGCGAGAGGTAAACACTCTTCATCGGCTCCGCCTTCGGAATATCTGCCCCCAGCAACGAAGTCCCGCCAATGTCGATCCGCGCATGCAGAATCGCCTTCTTCCAATCCGCAGGCACATTCGGATTAGGCTCCGGTGACTCCCCATGAATCATCATCATCACGATCTTGCCGCCCAGGTTCTTCTCATAAAAACGAAACGCCTCGGCGCAGTTGCCGCCATAGTTGACATAAGTAAGTAGCTTCATCGTCTCCCTTTCGCCGGCGCAGGCAGCGCCCACTCATATGTCGAACGACACCCCCTCAAATCGACACCAGGGACTATTTTTTTCTGCAGGATGCAGCATAGAGCTTCTAGGTACCCCAAGGCTTCCAAGAGGGTGCTGAATACCCCGTCTTGCTTAAGGGCACGGCTTCAGCCGTGCCGTAACCGCCCTGTTTTGAATGCGGCTTTAGCCGCTGAGGTCGCGTTTTCCCCCGCGAGCCACTTTTTCAGCACCCTCTTTCAGCCTTGGGTCTCTCATCCCGCCGCGCCGAAGGCGCAACCGGCACTGCCGTAGGCCCGAGCGAAGCCCGAAGGGCGAAGCTCGAACCGCCTTGCACCACCTCCGCCAAAGGTGCTCTCATCATCCCTGATGCAGGCCCCAGGCACACACCAGGCGCAAGACATCCACCGCTCCATCGACGCCGTCTGGCGCATCGAGTCCGCCCGCCTCATCGCCGCCCTCACCCGAATCGTCCGCGATGTTGGCCTCGCCGAAGACCTCGCCCAGGATGCCCTCGTAGCCGCCCTCGAGCGCTGGCCCAACACCGGAATCCCCGACAACCCCGCCGCCTGGCTCATGGCCACCGCCAAAAACAAGGCCATCGACAACCTGCGCCACAACAAGCTCTTAGACAGAAAACATGAACAAATAAGTTATGAAATCGAGGGCACCCGCCAGCTCACCCCAGACGACATCAACGCCGCCATCGACACCCCCATCGCCGACGACCTCCTCCGCCTCATCTTCATCTCCTGCCACCCCATCCTCCCCCCCGAGTCCCGCGTCTCCCTCACTCTCCGCCTCCTCGGCGGCCTCACGACCGACGAGATCGCCCGCGCCTACCTCCTCTCCGAGCCCACCGTCGCGCAGCGCATCGTCCGCGCCAAGCGCACCCTCAGCGAAGCCCGCGTCCCCTTCGAACTCCCCCGCGGCGAAGAGTTCAACGCCCGTCTCGCCTCCGTCCTCCAAGTCATCTACCTCATCTTCAACGAGGGCTACTCCGCCACCGCCGGCGACGACTGGACCCGCCCCGCCCTCTGCGAGGACGCCCTCCGCCTCGGCCGCATCCTCGCCGAACTCACCCCCGATGAGCCCGAGGTCCACGGCCTCGTCGGGCTAATGGAAATTCAAGCGTCCCGCCTCCACGCCCGCGTCACCCCAACCGGCGAACCCATCCTCCTCCTCGACCAGGACCGCTCACGCTGGGACCACCTCCTTATCGGCCGAGGCCTCGCCGCCCTCGCACTCGCCGAACGCCTCCTCGCCTCTCGACCCGCCGCCACCAAGCCCGGTGCCCCAGGTCTCGCTTCTGAGACCCAGGTTTCCCAGGATCCCCGTAGAGCCACCAACCCGGGCGCCCCATCTTCGACTCGTGACAACGCCAGTCGGCACAAGACTAAGGTGGGTTCGCAGTATGCACCGGGTACCCCAGGTCTCCCCTCTGAAACACCGGTTTCACAGGATGCTCCCACGCCCACTACCCAGCCCGGCCCCTACGTCCTTCAGGCCGCCATCGCCGCCTGCCACGCACGCGCCGCCACCGCCGCCGACACCGACTGGGACCGCATCGCCGCCCTCTACGAGCGCCTCAACCAGACCACCCCCTCCCCCATCGTCGAGCTCAACCGAGCCGTCGCCGTCTCCATGGCCTCCGGCCCCGCCGCAGGCCTCGACCTCGTCGAGCCCCTCCTCTCCAACCCCTCCCTCAGCAACTACCACCTGCTCCCCAGCGTCCGCGGCGACCTCCTCTTCAAGTTAGGCCGCCTCCCCGAAGCCCGCGCCGAGTTCGAACGAGCCGCCTCACTCGCCCGCAACGCCCGCGAGCGAGCCCTCCTCCTCACCCGAGCCCAGTCCTGCACCACCACCAAACTCTACTCCTGATAAAGGCCACAGAGACCGCTTCTGCCGCTGCCCTTCGCCCGTCGTTCCGCCTCTACCCTCGCCCGTCAATCCGCCTCTACCCCTCGCAGGTCAATCCGCCTCCACCCCTCGCTCATCAATGCTCTTTTAGGTCGTCATTCTGACCCTGAGCAAAGCCGAAGGGGAAGAACCCCCGCATTTCGTCTGAAGCGCCGCTCTTCGGCAAAGCCAACTTAACCACCAATGCAGCCCCATGCTTCGAAAAAATCTTGTCAAGCCCCCAAAACCGTATAACTCCATGAAACAAAAAGAATTACAAGTTGCCGATTAGTTACCCTCCACTCGCTAAAATAGAAGTAGATAGAGTTTAGAAAACCTAAGCATCAACCTCATCCAGACCAAAGTACCAACCTAACTTCTCTGTTTCTAAGACTTTGCACAACGAAGCCGGGGGGAGGGGTATCCTCGAGAAGACATGCCAGACGACAACAAGACCGACCTGCTCAACCTCATCGCCACCCTCTCCTTCAAGCTGGGAGACTTCACCCTCGCCAGCGGCCAGAAGTCCGACTACTACATCGACTGCCGCACCACCACCCTCCACGCCGAGGGCGGCCGCCTCTCCGGCCTCGTCCTCTACGACCTAATCGCCCAGCACTTCCCCCAGGCCGAGGCCGTCGGCGGACTCACCATGGGAGCCGACCCCCTCGTCTCCAACACCGCCAGCGCCTCCGCCTGGCATCACCTGCACCACCACCGCGAAACCCTCGTCCACGGCTTCCTCGTCCGCAAAGCCGAAAAGCAACATGGAACCGGCCGCCGCCTCGAAGGATTCCACAAACCCGGAGCCCAAGTCGTCATCGTCGACGACGTCTGCACCACCGGAGGCTCCACCATCACCGCCATCGAGGCCACCCAAGAATCAGGCATGAACGTCATCGGAGTCCTCTGCCTCGTAGACCGCGAACAAGGCGGCCGAGCCAACATAGAAGCGGCCGCCCCCCACGCCCCCTTCTACTCCGCCTTCACCGCCAACGACGTCCGCGCCGCGCATCTTGCATTGAAAACAACATGAATCAAGTTCTTCATCCCAAGATTGCAAAGGAAGCAGGGACTCTTATAACGGAACTGCAAACGAAAGGCTGGTCGCTTTCGACGCTTATTTACGATGCTCGTTCATTCGGAAATTGGTATGTCGAATTATGTCGTGAAAGTGACTGCATTCAGATCACTAAAGGCCGCAATCAATACAACTTGAGTGGGCCGCCAATTGCTGAACTTCAGGCTGCTGAGCTCTGGAAGGCGTTTGATGATTGGGAAGAGTTTCACCATTGCATTTCTAACTGGGTGCCAACTTAGTTGTGTGACCACTAACTGCTCCAACGAACAATTGCAGATAAACTAGTAAGGACATGATTCCCACCCTAGAATGGCTCCCGAACGGCGTTAACTTCCTCGATCAAACCAAGCTCCCCCTCGAGGAGACCTACGTCCTCGCCACCGACTACCAGCAGGTCGCCACCGTCATCCGCGACATGATCGTCCGCGGCGCACCCGCCATCGGAGTCTCTGCCGCCATGGGCGTCGCCCTCGGCGTCAGCCAGTCGAAGGCCACCGACATCGCCGCCCTCAACGCCGAAGTCGCCCTCATCTGCGACACCCTCGCAGCCACGCGCCCCACCGCCGTAAACCTCTTCTGGGCCATCGAGCGCATGCGCGACAAGTACAACGCGCTCGCAGCCGCCAACACGCCGATCCCCGAGATCAAGGCCGCCCTCATCAAGGAAGCCCAGCAGATGTACGACGAGGACATCGCCGCCTGCAAGTCCATGGGAGCGCACGGCGCGGCCCTCCTTCCGCAGGAAGGCACCGTCCTCACCCACTGCAACGCCGGAGCCCTCGCCACCTGCGGCTACGGCACCGCCCTCGGAGTCATCCGCGCCGCCGTCGAGCGCGGCCACAAGATCGACGTCTACGCCGACGAGACCCGCCCCTACCTCCAGGGAGCCCGACTCACCGCCTGGGAGTTGTTGCACGACAACATCCCCACCACCGTCCTCTGCGACAACATGGCCGGCTCGTTGATGCGTCAGGGCAAGATCCAGGCCGTCATCGTCGGCGCCGACCGCATCGCCGCCAACGGCGACACGGCCAACAAGATCGGAACCTACTCGGTCGCCGTCCTCGCCAAGGAGCACGGCATCCCGTTCTACGTAGCCGCGCCGCTCTCGACCATCGACGTCAATACCCCCGACGGCGACGCAATCCCGATCGAGCAGCGCAGCGCCACCGAGGTCACCCACTCGAACGGCCGCCAGATGACGCCAAACGGGGCCGCCATCCAGAACCCCGCCTTCGACGCCACCCCGGCCAAATACATCACCGCCATCATCACCGAGCACGGAGTCCTCCGCGCCCCCTACGACAAGAGCATCCGCGAGATGTTCGAAGCAACCTCTGCGAAGCCTGAGCTGACGACGGCGTAAGCCGCGTCAGCCCTTCGCCAAGTAAAACATCCACTCCACCTGGATCAGCCCCAGCGCGGTCACTCCAAGCCAGCCGTGCCAACGCGGCGCTCTTAACGATGCCGCCGAGGCTTCCCGAGCCTTCACGCCCAGCAAGGCCAGCGGAGCCATCACAGGAAAGTGATACGTCGGGTGCGACATCGTCACCCAGTACGGCAGGCTGTAAAGCACCACCGTCCCACCCAGCAGCCAAGTATCCCACTGCAGCCAGAATACCCCCGGCGCGCACGCCAACCAGTACACCGCAAACCCAACGATCGCCAGAAAACAAAGCGCATCCAAGGCAAGAACTGGCACGAACAGCCTGTGCATCCAGCCCGGAACCGACCGCAGGTTCGCCGCCGTAAACGTATCGAAGCCCCAGAAGCATCGCACCCGGTTCAGCGTCCGCAGCACGAATGCACCCGGGGCGTGCGTGACATAAGACACCGCCAGCCGCTGATACTCGGCCGAGCGCTTGGCCCGTGGAAGAGCGGAGACACGCTCCATGATCTCCGCATACTCCGGAAACTCTAGAATCTCCTCTGACCCCGGCTTGGCATGCGACCCGAAGTACCAGGTCCTGTACATCGGGGTCCACGGGTTGTTGCCGTAATAGAGATTGACGCCGTTCGACGTATTGACCGTCCACACCCCGCTAAGCTGGTGCACCCTCGCCATCCAGCCGAAGATCATCGCACCGCCAATAAGCATCGCTGCAATCGGCCCAGCCAGCCGTCGCCGGCGAAGAAAGACCAGCGCCGGAATCACGACCAACAGCGGCAGCACACTCGGGCGCACCAGCGACAGATAACCGAGCGAAACGCCCAGCAACAGCGCCTCTCCCCACCCCGCTCCCCGCGCGCATCGCAGAGCCGCGCTTGCGGCAATCAGCAGAAGGGCCGCCGCCGGCATCTGCGTCATCGACTCCATCGAAAAATGGATCTCTGTCGGTGCGATGGCGAAGACCAGCAGCACCAGCCAGCCGATTCTCTTTACGCCAAGATCGACGACCAGTCGCCATGTGCCCCAGCAGAACAGCAGCCACCACAGAAGCATCGCCGCGCGCAGCACCGCATCCCCAAAGCCAGCCGCAAGGAACGGTGCAAGATACAGCGGAAGCCCCGGCGGCCAGTAAGGCAGAAACCTTGCCCCGCTCGCGAGCAGCGCGGCCATCTCGCGATAATCCGTTGAGTCCGAGACCAGCGGTTCCCGTGCGCCAAGCACCAGTGCCACCAGCCGTAGCGCGATGCTCAGTGCCACGACCGCCGCAAAGGCACGCTCCGGTGAGACACCCAGGTTCCGCCATCCACCCTTCCTATGCTCGATGGCCGTTACCGGTTCGCAACCCTTTAGATTTCCAGTCACAGAGATCCGCCGTTGAAGATTCGATGTGAGTCGTCATCATCATACGTTGCGACCGCACGAAAACTTCGATCGATATCCGGCCCAGGTTCACGTCCGATGCCAAAACCTTCTACCCTAGAGAGAGCAGAGTGCTCCCTCGCATCCTCAATCCGCGCAACCGCTCTCTTCTCCGCGGAGGCCTTCTCGTCCTCCTCAGCCTGGGAGTGGCCCTCTTGCTCTCGGACTTTCCGAACAACCGAGCCAACTTCTTCCTCGTCCTGCCCGCGCTCACCGCCGCGGCCGGAACCCTCGACCACCTCCGCTGCATGCGCACGCGCTGGAGCTGGTATCACGGCGGAGTCGTTCTCCTCATCTACATGGATCTGATGGCTCTCAGCATGATCCTCTTCTTCCTCCTCTACCCCTACACACACTGGCTCGCAAGTTCGCAGTAGACCGTCAATTTTCTTGATCCTCGGTGGACTCCGTGATACGTTCCCCGCTAATCATGAAAATTCGCGTTGTTTCGCTGCTCCTTCTGTCAGCCATGGTCCTCCGTGCCGCAGCCCAGCAACCGACAAACGAATCGGCGACGCTGCATGTGAAGTCGCGCATCGTTGTCGTCGATGTCGTCGTCACCGACTCCAAGGGCAACGCCGTGCACGACCTCAAGTCGTCAGACTTTGTCCTGCTCGAAGACAAGCAGCCACAGACGATTCGTCACTTCGAGGAGCACACTGCAGCCCCGGCAAACGCGGCGTTGCCACCGCAGCCGAAGATGCCTCCCAATACCTTCAGCAACGTCGTCACAGCGCCGGAGGGCAGCGCGCTGAACATCATCGTGCTCGACTCGCTCAACACGCCGCTTGATGTGCAACCGTTCCTCCGCTCCCAGCTGAAGTCGGTCGTCGATTCCCTTCCTTCGGGCACCCGGGTCGCCGTCTTCGGAATCAGCAACCGCCTTGTGATGCTGCAGAGCTTTACCTCGGACCCCGCTGTTCTGAAGGCAGCGGTCTCACGCCAACGCGGCATTCTCGGCGCAGCGGCCCTCCAGGCATCCTCCTCTATTCAGACCGGCGCGGCCGACCAGGCAATGGTGATGAGCGCCAATGGCAGCTACGAGGCAACGGGATACGCTCCGGGCTCACCGCTTGCGCTCTACGATCGCCGCGTCAACGTCGCCGCACTCCGTGACCGAGCCGAGTTTACGCTAACCGCGCTGCGCCAACTCAGCCAATATCTCTCAGCGCTCCCCGGACGTAAGAATCTCATCTGGGCCTCCGGAGGATTCGCGCTTCAGTATTTCCTCGATGCCGACTCGGCGGAGGCGGGATCGAGGCCATTTGACAGCACAGTCGACTTCAGCCGGGAGGTACAGCAGCTTTCCATCGACCTCGCAAAGAGTCAGGTCGCCGTCTATCCGGTCGAAGCCACCGGGCTCACAGCCGACCGTGCTTACACCGCCGAGGTCGGTTCCACCATTCCAGGTGCGCAACAGGCCGATCCGGGCAGCCATGCCAGACAGTCGATGCAGGCCAATGCCACGCGTCTCGCCCAACAGGCCACAATGTATCGCGTGGCCGATGAGACCGGAGGCCACGCCTTCGTCAACACCAACGACGTCGCCGGCGCGGTGGTCAAGGCCATCAATATGGGCGCGAACTACTACACCCTGACCTACGTCCCCTCCAACGCGAAATGGGACGGCAAGACACGCAAGATCAAGGTCAACCTCGACGGCAGGAACTACCACCTTTCGTATCGAACCAGTTACATCGCCAGCGAGCGCGCCGCAACCACCGCCAACCAGCAGACAACGCCCGAGTCAGAACGCAGCGAGGCCAGTACGCTGATCGCAACCATGCGCCGCGGGGCTCCCGACCCCACCGAGATCATCTTCTCGATCCATGTCTCCCCGTCGGTAGCGATCAATCCGCCTGCCGAGGTTGCCAAAACGACCGCGCAAGGGGGCCTGGCTGCGGTGTCACTGCACGCCCAGCGCCGCTATCGGGTAGACTACGCCGTCGATCCGGAAGATATGAATTGGCAGATCGACAACGGCAAGCGATCGGCGACCCTCGAGTTCATGATCATCGGCTACGACAAAGAGAGCAATACCGTTAACAAGACCAGCCGTGTCGTGCCTCTTCACCTTAGCGAGCAGGACTTCGCCACAGCCTCGCGCGGCGGTCTTCGTCTCAGTCAGGAGATCGCCATGCCCGCCAGCGGAGAGTATTACCTGCGGGTCGGCGTCCTCGACACGAGCAACAACCACATCGGCACCGTCGAGGTCTCCACCGCCACGCTTGAGGTACCAAAGCAGTAGTCCTCGGTCCGGGGAAGACACTTGGCGGTGTTAGACTCCCGTAAAAACAGCTTCGCTCACCGGAGAGCTACATGATCAAAGGCTTTCGCGACTTCATCCTCCGCGGCAACGTCATCGATCTGGCTGTCGCCGTCATCATTGGCGGCGCCTTCTCGGCCATTACAAAATCGCTCGTCGAAGACATCATCACACCACTGATCGCTGCAGTCGCCGGCAAGCCTGACTTCTCCGCACTTGTCCTGAATGTCAACGGAACGCCCCTCAAGTACGGCAACTTCCTCAACGCCGTCATCTACTTCCTCATCATCACCTTCGTCATCTACTTCTTCCTGGTGCTGCCGATGCAGAAGCTGCTGGCCCGCATTCAGGGTCCGCAGGCCGCCGCCGTCAAGCCCTGCCCCGAGTGCCTCTCCGATATTCCCACCGCGGCCCGCCGCTGCAAGTTCTGCAGCGAGCCGGTCGCCTGATGCTTCGCATTCTGCGCGTCTGCCCGGGCACCGCACAGAATGCGATACTCTACCTCTACCTTTCCCTTAGAGGTATTTTCTTGCGCGCTGTCCGTACACTGGTCTGCCCTCTTCTTCTCACTGCCCTAACCGCTTCGGCTCAAACCCCGCAGGTCTTCGGCTATCGCGACTTCACCCAGCAGGCCAGGTGGGACGCTGCCTTCCTTCCCGTCCCCGACGCCAAGCTCGCCGGCGAGCACCTGAAGACCCTCACCGCCGCGCCTCACTGGGCAAGCTCTCCCGAGGACTACGCCACCGCAGTCTACGTCGCCGACAAGTTCAAGGCCGCCGGACTCGATACCCAGATCGTCCCCTACAAGGTCCTGCTCAACAAGCCGGTCAAGATCGAGATCGAGGCCTTTGATGCCAGCGGCAACAAGCTGATGTCCGGCCCGACGCCCGAGCACGTCGATCCAAAGAAGCACGGCGGCGACCCCTTCCAGGACGACCCTCGCATCCTCACCGCGTTCAACGGCTCCTCGCCCTCCGGCGACGTCACCGGTGAGGTCGTCTACGCCAACTACGGCAATCTCGCCGACTTCAAAAAGCTCGCCGAGCTCGGGGTCAGCGTCAAGGACAAGATCGTTCTCGTCCGCTACGGAGGCAACTTCCGCGGCGTCAAGGTCTACCTGACGCAGCAGTTCGGCGCCAAGGGCGTCCTCATCTACTCCGACCCCGCCGACGACGGCTACTTCCGCGGCGACGTATACCCCAAGGGCCCCTATCGGCCGGAGTCCGGCGTACAGCGCGGCTCCGTACAGTTTCTCCCCATCTATCCCGGCGACCCGCAGACCCCCGGCGTCGCTTCCACGTCTGACCTTCCCGACTCAAAGCGCATCCCGCTCTCGCAGCTCAAGGGCAACCAGCCCAGCATTCCTGCCAACCCGCTCTCCTACAAGGACGCCAGCCCCATCCTCAAGTGCCTCGGCGGCCCCGAGTCACCGCGCTCATGGCAGGGAGCGCTGCCTTTCACTTATCACGTCGGTGGAAGCGATAGGAAGGTCACCGTCCACATGCACCTTGAGCAGGACACCGCGCTGCGCACCATCTGGGACGTCATCGGAACCATCGAAGGAACCGATCCGGCTCAGAAAGAAGACTGGGTCGTCGCCGGAAACCATCGCGACGCTTGGGTCTTCGGAGCCGTCGATCCGAACTCCGGCACCGCCGCCATGCTCGAGACCGTCCATGGCCTCGGCGAGTTGCTCAAGCAGGGCTGGCGGCCGAAGCGGCGCATCGTCATTGCATCGTGGGATGCAGAAGAAGAGGGCCTGATGGGTTCGACCGAGTGGGCCGAGCAGCATGCCAATCATCTCGCCAACGCCGTCGCCTACTTCAACACCGACGTCGGCGTCTCGGGCCCCGATTTCAAGTCCGCAGCCGTCCCTTCCCTCAAGCAGTTCGTCCGTGAGGTCTCCAGGCAGGTCCCATCGCCCAAGGGAGGCACCGTCTACGAGCAGTGGAAGACCGCGCAGGAGACCGACGCAGAGCGCCGCATCGCCACAACCTCCGCAAGCCCCACGCGCTTCAATGCGCAGGTCGAAGACGATGTCCGCGTGGGCGACCTCGGCTCCGGCTCCGACTACACGCCCTTCATCCAGCACCTCGGCGTACCCTCCACCGACATCGGCTCAGAGGGCCCCTACGGCGTCTATCACTCGGCCTTCGACAACTACAACTGGTTCATCAAATTCGCCGACCCCACCTTCATCTTCGAGCAACAGCAGGCCCGTGTCTTCGGGCTTGAGATCCTCCACATGGCCGACGCCGATGTGCTGCCCTACGACTACCAACTCTATGGCAAGGAGATCGTCAACTACATCGAGACCGCGCAGAAGAACGCTACTTCGAACAAGCTGAGCCTCAACTTCGCTTCGGCGCTCGCGGCCGCACATCGCTTCGAGGCGGCGGGAACCGCGATCCGTGCTCGGCAGCTTGCCCCGCCGTCCGATGCAGCCGCTCTCAACCACGCCCTGCGCGCCGCCGAGAGCGCTCTGCTCAATCCCGATGGCCTGCCGCACCGGCCGTGGTACAAGCACACCATCTACGCTCCAGGCGAGTTCACCGGCTACGCCGCCGTCGTCATCCCCGGCGTCAACGAGGCCATCAGCACGCCGGACCCGGCCCGAGCCCAGACCCAGCTCGGGCTCCTCGCCGATGCTCTCAACCGCTCCGCAGCCATCCTTGAAGCTGCCGCAAAGTAGGCCCAGCAGGACGCACTTCCGAGACAGCTTCTCCTTCCGGCTTCCCGGAAAATCGCCATACCACTTTCGGGTCAGTCAGCGCTTCCCGAGGTGGGATGTTCCTTGCGAGATACCTGCTTCAAGATGCTCCATGAGACGGTAAAAAACCGCCCCAAGGAGTCTTCCCCAATGGTCCACGACTTGGTTCTTGCACTCGTATTTCTCGCTATGATCATCGCTCCTGCACTTCTGGCCATGCGCTCTGAGCGTGAGGAGAAGGACATCCTCTAAACCTTCACCGTTGCCCTGCCTCAAACCGGAAACATCAACCCCATCGCGCAGTAAGAAGGCCGCCCCCAGAGGAGCGGCCTTTGATTTTGCATTGGGTCGAAGCTAGCCTCTCAGCGCCATCTGCTCGGTCACGATCTGCGTCAGGTCCGCCTTCTTCAGTCCATGTTCGCGCTCATTGAACTGATCCACCTTGCTCGACCAGTTCATCGAGCAGAACTTCGGCCCGCACATCGAGCAGAACGCCGCCTCCTTGTAGTAGTCATCCGGCAGCGTCTCATCGTGCATCCCACGCGCCGTCTCCGGATCGAGCGAGAGCGCAAACTGCTTGTCCCAGTCGAACGTGTAGCGCGCGTACGAGATCGCGTCGTCGCGATCGCGCGCGCCGGGCCGATGCCTCGCAATATCCGCCGCATGAGCCGCAATCTTGTACGCGATGATGCCGTCCTTCACGTCCTTCTCGTTCGGAAGCCCCAGGTGCTCCTTCGGGGTCACATAGCAGAGCATCGAAGCACCATGCCAGCCGATCATCGCTGCGCCGATCGCAGAGGTGATGTGGTCGTAGCCCGGAGCGATATCCGTGACCAGCGGCCCCAGCACGTAGAACGGAGCGCCGTCACACATCTCCACTTCCTTGTCCACCTGCTCCTTGATCTTGTCCATCGGAACGTGGCCCGGGCCTTCGATCATCACCTGAACATCATCCTTCCACGCCTGTCGAGTCAGCTCGCCCAGCGTCTTCAACTCGGCGAACTGAGCCTCGTCGCTCGCATCGGCCACACAGCCCGGCCGCAGTCCGTCGCCCAGCGAGTAGCTGACGTCATGCTTCGCCATCACCTTCGTGATGCGGTCGAAGTTCTCATACAGGAAGTTCTGTTTGTGATGATGCGTCATCCACTGCGCCATGATCGCGCCGCCGCGGCTCACGATGCCGGTGATGCGCTTGGCCACCATCGGGACATACTGGATCAGCACGCCAGCGTGAATCGTAAAGTAATCCACACCCTGCTGCGCCTGCTCCTCGATCACCTCGAGATAAAGGTCGATGTTCAGGTCCTCCACGCGCTTCACCCGGCTCAGCGCCTCGTAGATCGGCACCGTGCCGATCGGCACTGGGCTGTGCCGCAAAATCGCCTCGCGGATCATCGGAATATCGCCGCCCGTCGACAGATCCATCACCGTGTCGGCACCGAAATGCACCGCCGTGTGCAGCTTGCGTAGTTCCTCGTCCACATTGGAAACCAGCGCCGAATTGCCGATGTTCGCATTGATCTTGCAGAGGCTCTCAACCCCAATGCACATCGGCTCCAGCTCAACGTGATTGATATTGGCCGGGATAATCATCGTTCCCTTGGCGATCTCGCTCCGCACCTTCTCCGCGGAGATCTTCTCTCGCTCTGCCACAAACGCCATCTCTTCTGTAATCAGACCCTTCCGCGCAAAGTGCATCTGCGACATGTTCCCGTCGCCCGTCCGCTCGGCCTCGGCCTTCCGCTTGACGATCCACTCCGCCCGGCCCGTCGGAACCTTGTAATCATTGCCGTTGCCGTTCGTGCCGTTTCCACTCGGATGACTGCCGCTGCTTGTGCTCATAGGTCCCTTTCAACGAAACGCTGTGCGTGTCCTGACATATCCGAGTATATCGCTGTTGCACGCCTGTAACATGGTGTGTGTCTCTCCCCAACCCCGGCCAACCTGCAACAACGGAGCGCATCCAACCCAGACAGAACGCGCACGACCCGTGAGCACTCCGGCGCACGTTGCCGTCTCACCCCAGGCGAATGGAATCCGTTGCCACTGTGCCTCAACGCGCGGCGTCGCTCGGCGTGCATGTTGCGATATCCCAAAAGGAGCACTTTCATGAAACTGTTCTCAGCCAACATCGAAGATCTACGTACGCTCTACATCAATAACCTCAAGAAAGCACTCGACATGGAGCAGGAGATTACCGACGCTCTTCCCAAGATGATCGAGAAGTCGACCGACCAGCAACTCGCCGCCGCCTTCCGCGATCATCTGCAACAGACTCAGGGCCATGTCGCCCGCGTGGAGGACCTGCTGCGCAGATCCACCGGCGACATCGACACCATCACCTGCAAGGCAATTGGCGGCCTCATCACCGAAGCGGAAGACAGTATCAAGGACGCAAAGCACACTGCCATTCGCGACATCACGCTCATCGCCGCCGCTCAGCAGGTCGAACATCACGAGATCGCTGTCTACGGTACTCTGCGCAACTGGGCCACCCTGCTCGGGCTCTCCAATGATGCTCAGGCTCTCGAGTCGATCCTGAACGAAGAAAAGGCTGCAGACAAGCTGCTGAGTTCTATCTCCGACGGTGTCAATATGCAAGCGGCCGCATAACCGGTGCGCAGGAAAAAATAACCGGCAGGCACACTCCACCTGCCGGCTTTTCTATGGAGACTACTCATTGCGCAAGGCCACCATCGGATTGATTCGCGACGCCCGCCGTGCCGGCAGATAACCCGCCAGCCCCGCCACAATGCCCAGCAGAACAGCCATGGCCACAAACGTCGCCGGGTCCGTCGGAGCCGTCCCGAACAGCAGCGACGCGATCAGGTGCGCCACGGCGATCGACCCCAACACCCCGACACCGATCCCAATCGACGCCATCCGCATCGTCTTCGAGATCACTCCCATCTGCACGTTGCCCGGCGACGCACCCAGCGCCATCCGCACGCCAATCTCCTGCGTCCGCCGCGTTACCGAGTACGAGATCACCCCATAAATTCCCAGCGAAGCCAGCACCAGTCCCAGCGCCGCAAACATCCCCACCAGCAGCATGAAGAACTGACGCGGTGAGACCGCATGATCGACTAGCCGCTGGATCGGCCGAAACTCTACCGCCGCCTGGTTCGGGTTGATCTCACGCAGCGTACGCATCACGCTGCGCGCCAGCTGCTCCGGCGGAAGCTTCGACCGCACCACCAGCACTGCACCGTCCGGACCCCAGTCGCTCTGCATCATCGGCAGGTACATCTGCCAGCCCGATTTGCCCTCAACGTTCGTATCGCGAACATCGGCGATCACTCCGATCACGCGAACATCCTTCTTTCCGATCACAGCCATCTTCCCGACCGCGTCTTCTCCCGGCCACAACCCCTTGGCAGCACTCTCGTTCAGCACCACCACGCCTTCACCCTTGTCGTTGTCCTGCCATGTGAAGTCCCTCCCGCGCAGCCGCATTCCCATCGCCTTCAGGTAGCCCGGCGAAACGATGTACACAAACGCTCCCGGAAGCTCGCCCGGCTTGTAATGCTTGCCCTTGATGAACGGCGATCCCCATGACCGGTTCCGATCCAGAGGAAGATTGTCCGAGAAGCCCGCCACTTCCACGCCCGGCAGCCCTTCCACACGATGCGCAATGTTCTCCAGAATCGCAGTCCGCTTCTCTGTTTTTCCGCCATCGTCATAATCCACGCGAACCGCTGCCGCCGTGCTTGGCTGAAACCCCAGATCTACGTCCAGAACGCGCAGAAAGCTCCGCAACAGCAGCCCTGCGCCGACCAGCAGCACGGAAGCCAGTGCTACTTCCGAGACAACCAGCGCCGTGCGCATCTTCTCATGCTGGCGGCCCTCGGTCGTTCCATGACCGCCATCCTTCAGCGCCTCCTGCACATTGGCACGAGAAGCTTTTATCCCCGGAACCAGCCCAAAGAGAACCGCTGTCGATACCGTAATGAGAAGAGTCCACCCAAGTGCCGTGCCATCGAGCCTGACGCTGCTCAGCAGTGGAAGCGCAATCGATCCCTGGTGCGCGAGATACTGCAGCAGCGCATAGGCGAGCCCGAGCCCCAGCGCCGCTCCTGCACCCGCCAGCACCAGACTCTCCGTCAGCAACTGCCGTATCAGCCGCCCGCGTCCCGCACCCAGGGCGCTACGCAACGCAAACTCCTTGCTCCGCGCCGCCGCGCGTGCCAGCAGCAGGTTCGACAGATTCACGCACACAATCAGCAGGATCAGCCCCACCGCGCACCACAGCACAATCAGCGAACGCCGCAGTTTCCCGCTCACGTACTCCTTCAGATAAATTGGGTGAGCCGTGTAGTTCCCCTTCGAGTCCGGAAAGCGCTTGCCCCAGTAGAACTGCGGAAACAGTATCTTCGCCTCGGCGCGCACCTGCTCCAAGGTCACGCCGCGCTTCAGGCGCCCGATGATCGCGATCGTGTTCCCCTGATAGCGAATATCATCCATGATCAGCGGCGTCAGAATATCCACCTTCGCTCCCGGCGAAAACGCCGCGCCAAAGTCGAAACTCTCCGGCAGCACCCCCACCACCATCACCGGCTTGCTATCCAGCTCAATCGGCTTACCTACAATCGACTGGTCTCCGCTAAACTGCCTCTTCCAAAACGGGTAGGAAAGCATTACCGTCGCGGGCCCGCCCCTTAACGACTCCTCCGGCCTGAACTGCCGCCCCAGCACCGGCTCCACTCCAAGCACATGAAAGAAGTTCCCCGCCACCATAATTCCCGTTACCGGCAGCGGAACACCGCGCCCCGTCAGCTTGTAGTTGTCCTCTGTGGAAAATGCGAAGTAACCCGTCACGTCCTCGTACGACCTATTCATCAGCCGCAGGTCTTCGTACGCGTCCACCGAGTACGTCGAACTCGACAACCCCTTCGCGTCCTCCGGAGCAATCCACACCAGCCGCGACGGATCGTAGAACGGCAGCGGTCGCAGCAGAATCGTGTTCACGACGCTGAACACCACAACGTTGGCCCCGATCCCCAGCGCGAGAATTAGTATGGCGACCGTTGCAAAACCGCGATCGCGCCCCAGCGTCCGGATCGTGTAGCGCAGGTCCTGCAGCAACGTCTCCAGGCCTGGCAGCCCGCGCGACTCTCGCTGTCGCTCCTTAGCCTGCTCCACACCACCGAACTTCACCATGGCCTTCCTCCGCGCCACCTCCGGCGTCATTCCGCTGCGAATGTTGTCCTCGGTCGCCATCGCGATATGCGACGCCACCTCTTCCTCCAATTCACGATCCAGCGGCTCCCTGTGAAAGAACGCCCCCATCCGCGCCACCGCGCGCCGCAGCGAATCCATCAGCGACGAGCCACCCGCCCGGCCACTCATTGCTCGCCTCCATCCTCGCTCATCGCCAACACTCGACCCATCACGCCTGAGAGCCGCATCCAGTACGCCGTGTCCTCGGCCAACTGCTTCCGTCCGCGCTTCGTAATCGAATAAAACTTCGCCCTGCGATTGTTCTCCGAAGCTCCCCACTCCGCGTCGATCCACCCGCGCTGCTGCAGTCGAACCAGCGCCGCGTAGATCGTCCCCTGGTTCAGCAGAACCTCGTCGCCGCTCACCTGCTCGATCCGCCGTGCGATCCCATAGCCGTGCATCTCGCCCATCGTTGCCAGCGTCTGCAGCACCATCAGATCCAGCGTCCCCTGCAAAAGATCCAGCTTCGCGTCTCCCATGCGTCTCTCCTGTGGCATAACAACATTTATACCTGTGGATACGCCACAGGAACACGAAAGTTCCCGCAGTTCTGCTTTTTTATTTTTTTATCTAGCTGAGGCTACGGAACGTCTAAACAAACTCTATGAACCTCGCCGCCACCCGGCTCACAATCGCATCCACAGGCTGCGCCCACAGTTCTTCATTGAAAATCTCCACCTCAATCGGCCCTGTGTAGCCGGCTCGCTCCACCGCCTCGCGCAGCCTGTGTATCTCGATGACACCGTCACCCATCATGCCGCGGCCCATCAGCATGTCCGGCGTCGGCACAATCCAGTCCGATACGTGAAAGGCAAAGATCCGCTCTGCCGTCCGTGCAATCTCCGCATACACCTGCGGGTCCCACCAGATGTGGTAGACGTCCACCACCAATCCAACCCGGCGCGCATCAAAACGCGCAGCGATCTCGTTCGCCTCCCCCATCGTCACCACCACACTCCGGTCGGCAGCGAACATCGGGTGCAGCGGCTCCACCCCCAGCCTCACACCGCTCTTCTCCGCATGGTCGACGATCGCCGCAATCCCCTCCACGACCATCTGCCGCGCTCCTTCAATGTCTCGCCCTGGAGCGGGCCCGTTCACCAGCACCAGAAGATCCGTCCGCAGCGCAGCCGCCTCGTCGATCGCTCGCAGATTGTCATCAATCCTCTTCCGCCGCTCCTCCGCCGTCGCAGCCGGAAACATGCCTCCGCGGCACAGGCTCGAGACACGCAGCCCCGCATCGCGAATCATCCTGCCCGCAGCCCCCGGATCGTCGCCGACAGCATGACGCCACGGCCCGATCCACTCGACGCCATGCCTCACACACGCATCCACCACCTCGCGCAACGTGGCCTTACCCGCCGTCATCTGGTTGAAGCTCAGCCTCGACAGATCAGCCACTAAGCCTCCACTCCCGCCAGTTCCAGCACCAGCCGCATCCTATGCACTGCAAGCTCCGGGTCTGCAAGCAGCCGCGCTCGATCCGCCAGCACAAACAGCTCCGCCAGATGCACGACCGAACGCGCACTCTGCTGACCGCCCAGCATATGAAAGTGCCTGTGGTGCCCATTCAGATACGCGAGAAACACCAGCCCCGTCTTGTAAAAATATGTTGGCGCCTGAAAGATGTGGCGCGACAGTGGTACCGTCGGAGCTAGCAGCTCCTCATACTTCGCAAGGTCGCCCGCATCCAACGCCCTTAGCGCGAGCGCCGCGGCCGGTGCAATCCCATCGAAGATCCCAAGCAGCGCATCGCTGTGGCCTTCCTGATCACCACGAATCAACTCCGCATAGTCGAAGTCGTCGCCCGTATACATCCGCACGCCCTCGGGCAGTTGCCTCCGCATCACAATCTCCTGCTGCTTATCGAGCAGCGATATCTTGATGCCGTCGACCTTTTCGCGGTTGTCGCGGATCACACCCAGGCACGTCGCCATCGCCTCCTCGAGGCTCGCGCCACCCCAGTATCCCGTCAGCTGCGGATCGAACGCCTCGCCCAACCAATGCAGAATCGCCGGCTGGCGAAGTCCGCTCAGCAGCCGCCCGTACACCTGCGCGTAGTCCTCCGGCCCCTTCGCGCACCGAACCAGCGCGCGGCTCGCCATCAGGATCACCCTGCCGCCCGCGGCTTCGATGGCCTCGCACTGCTCCTCGTATGCGGCAATCACCTCGTTCAGGGTCGAGACCTTCCCTGTCTCCAGCTGGTCCGTGTTCGCACCGCAGGCGATTGCTCCGCCACGCTCGCCTGATGACACGCGAATCAGCTCACGCGCCGTCTCCCAGTCCAGCCCCATCCCGCGCTGCGCCGTATCCATCGCCTCAGCCACACCGAAGCCCAGTGACCACAAATGGCGCCGAAAGGCCATCGTCGCCTCGATGTCCAGCACCTGCGGCCGCAGCGGATCGATCACCACATGCGCAGCCGCATAGGCCACGCGCGATGCCGGGGGCGGCCCGGCAACAATCGGCAGCGGTCTTGCTTCGTTCAGTCTGTACTGCGTCAGCCCACCGTGAAGTGGAAGTCGAATCTGTGTCATTCGTCTTTCGATCTCCGAGAGTTACAAATTGCAACCTTCGCCTCAGCGAAGACTGAGCTCCGGCACTTCGACCCAGCGCCGCTCAGACCACGATGCCCGTCCCGCCTCCGCAAGCTGAACCCCCTTCGCGGCCTCGAGGAACCCATGTGGGAACGGAGCGTTTTCGAGCACGTGTCGCAGAAACATCTCCCACTGAATCTTGAAGGCATTCTCCTCGGCCACCGTCGTCGGCACCGTCTGCCAGGCGTCGAGGAAGTGGATTGGATTCGGAGTATCCGGATTCCACACCGCCTTTGGAGTCGTCACCCGCGACTGCACCTTGCACTCGCGCAACCCCGCCACTGCACTGCCCGCCGTGCCATCGACGTGCAGCTCGAGCAGCTCGCTCCGGTTCACGCGCGTCGCCCATGACGAGTTGATGTGCGCGATCGCCCCGCCCTCCAGCTCAAACGTCGCATACGCCGCATCGTCCGCCGTGCACGTGTACGTCTTGCCCGCCTCGTCCACGCGGTCAGGAATCGTCGTCCTCGCAATGCAGCTCACAGCGGTCACCCGTCCAAAGAGGTTCTCCAGCACATACTGCCAGTGGGGAAACATGTCCAGGATGATTCCGCCGCCCTCCTCCTTTCTGTAGTTCCACGACGGCCTCTGCGCCGGCGGCATCGGTCCTTCGAAGACCCAGTAGCCAAACTCGCCGCGCACCGAAAGCACCCTGCCCAGAAAGCCGCTTGCGATCACCTGCTTCAGCTTCAGAATCCCCGGCAGAAACAACTTATCCTGCACCACACCGTTCTTCACTCCCGCACGCTCTGCCGCCCGCGCTAGCTCCAGGCTCTCCTCCAGCGTCCCCGCCAGCGGCTTCTCGCAGTACACGTGCTTGCCTGCCTTGATAGCCTCTTTCACGCTCTCGGCGCGAAGCAGCGTCGACTGCGCATCGAAGTAGATGATGTTCTCCTTGTCCGCCAGGCAAGCAGCCAGGTAAGTGGACCACCGCTCGATGCCCCACTCCTTCGCCAGCCTCTCCAACTTTAGCGCATTCCGCCCCACCAACACCGGCTCCGGCATCACTACTGTCTTGTCTCGAAGCTCCAGGCCGCCCTGCTTGCGAATCGCCGCAATCGACCGCCCCAGGTGCTGGTTCGTCCCCATGCGTCCCGTGACGCCGTTCATGATGATGCCGATCTTCCGCATCCCTGCACTCCCCTGAAAAAGAAATAAGGAACTCTCATAAGAAATGATCCCCAATGTTCATCAAGCAGGGACACAACGAAGAACCACCTTCACGGGATCATAATGAACGACAGGAAACGGTGGCAATTTTGATGTCAGGAAGGTCTCTACAATCTCAAGACATAAAACGATCACCTCTTGGATAGCCGTATCACTCCTTGCGGCACTGGCTGCTGCCATCCACGCGCAAGCACCGCGCATCGTCGGCCCCGGAGGCGGCGGCGCCATGTTTCACGTCACCATCAACCCGCGCGATCCCAGCGAGGTTCTGCTCTCCTGCGACATGACCGGCGCTTACATAAGCCACGACGCCGGCCACCACTGGAGAATGTTCAACCTTCGCGGCAGCGTGCACCTCTTCGCCTTCGACCCCATCCGCCCCCACACCCTCTACGCCGCAACCGACGTCCTCTGGCGCAGCACCGACGACGGCGCAACCTGGCGCCTGCTCTGGCCGCGCCCCTCCACCGTCCGCGCCATCCGCATGGACTCCGATCACGCCGACGAGACCGTCATCGCCAGCCCCAACCCCATCGGCCAGATCGTCGCCCTCACCATCGACCCCACAGACTCACGCATCCTTTACGCCGCCGCCCAAAAAGACGTTCGGACAGCCCTCGTTCTCTCCCGCGACGGCGGCCTCTCCTGGCATCGCCTCCGCCCGCTGCCCGAGCCGCCGCTTCGCATCTGGATCGACCCCAACTCACCGCGCGCCTCGCGCGACCTCTACATCGCCGACGCCCATACCATCCACGTCCGCATGCATGGAGCATGGCAACAACGCACACCACCACCCGGCGCCACCTTCACCGACGTCTCTGCAGGATTCGCGGCCTCCGGTCCTCCAACTCTCTACGCCGTCTCACATCTCGGGCAGTCTAGCTCCGGCCTCCTCATCTCTACCGATGGCGGCCTGACCTGGACCACCTCCGTACTCCCGGGCACCGGCACTCAACTCCGCGCCGTCGCCACCAGCCTTCACCACCCTGAGGTCGCCTACGCCTCTTACTCGCACCTCCAACTCGATGGCCAGACGCTGCAAGGCATCGCTCGCACGACCGACCACGGCCAGCACTGGACGCTCGTCTGGCGCTCCACTTTCAGCACCGAATCCCCCAACGTCCACGACGCCTGGATCGCGCGCGATATGACCCCGGAGTGGGCCGAAGAACCACTCAGCCTCACTGTCGATGACAACAACCCAGATCTCGCCTACGCCACCGACCTCGGCCGAACCCTCGCCACCACCGACGGCGGAGCAATCTGGACCGCGCGCTACTCCGCGCTCTCCTCAAGCGCCCCCGAACAGAACGCCACTTGGACTACAACTGGCCTCGACGTCACCACAACCTACGGCTATCTCTTCGACCCCTTCGATGTGCGCCGCCGCTTCATCCTTACCACCGACATCGGCCTCTTCCGCAGCGAGGACTCCGGCCGCTCGTGGACACGCTCCGTCGCCGGCGTCCCCGGCAACTGGCGCAACACCACCTACTCCGTCGCCTTCGACCCCGCGATCTCCGGCAAGATGTGGGCCGCAATGAGCGACATACACGACCTGCCGCGCCCCAAAATGTGGCGCCATACTCCCACCTCGTCCTACATCGGAGGCATCTGCGTCAGCATCGATGGCGGGCGCACCTGGCAGCCCTCAAACGAAGGCCTCCCTCCCACCGCCCCCACGCACATTCTCCTCGACCCAGCCAGCCCGCCCGGCCACCGTACCCTCTGGATCGCCACCATGGGCTACGGCGTCTATCGCTCCTCCAACGACGGACACACCTGGCAGCCCGCCAACAAAGGCATCGCCGGCGCGAACCCTCTCGCATGGCGCCTCGCCCGTGCCGGCGACGGCACTCTCTACGCCCTCATCGCACGCCGCAGCGAAGACGGCAGCATCGGCAACGCAGGCGACGGAGCCCTCTACCGCTCTCAGGATCGCGGCGACTCATGGTCGCCCGTCTTACTTCCCAGCGGTGCCAACGCCCCCAACGGCCTCGCCATCGACCCCAACGACCCGCAGCGCCTCTATCTCGCGCTCTGGGCACGAGCCACTCCCGAGCAAGCAACAGCCCCTTCGCCCCCACCAAGCCACTCTCGCATCTCAATCCAGAACGGCGAAGCAGGAGGCATCGCTCTCTCCACCGACGGTGGCCATACCTGGCGCTGGATCCTTCAGCGCGACCGCCACATCTACGACGTCACCATCGACCCACGTAACCCCAGCACCCTCTACGCCGCCGGCTTCGAATCCTCCGCCTGGATCTCCCGCGACCGTGGCGAGCACTGGAGCCGAATCCCCAGCTTCAACTTCAAATGGGGTCACAGCGTTCAGCCCGACCCCGAAGATCCCCGCAAGGTCTACATCACCACCTTCGGCGGAGGCGTCTGGCACCTTCCTCTCGACACGCCCGCCAGCAGGGACATTGCCGCTCCCGAACTCGACCCCAGCCGCTGAGATACGCACATTCATCCGCGGAAAGAACACCGAATTGGGAATATTTTCACGAGATGTATAGACAAGTATCGGACAATGCAATTAGAAACGGTACGGAACCTCAAGGGAACGCGAAGCATAGAAGCCACGCATAAGGACGATCTGCTGAGGAACAAGTCATCCCACCGGAAGTTTGCATGAATGCGCGCACACAGACAGGAAGCTGCCGCAAAAGTCGAGGAGGTTGAAATACTGTGTCGAAAGCCCAAGTTCATGCTGCCTCATCCGTACATCCGCTCGATAAGAGCGGCTTCATCCCGCTCTACTATCAGATCCAGCGCGCATTAATGGAAAGAATTCAATCCGGTGAACTCTCCGAGGGCGACCTGCTTGCCTCCGAAGAGGAACTGGCGCGCACGTACAAGGTCAGCCGGATGACCGCACGGCAGGCCCTTCACGGCCTGAAGGCTCGTGGTTATGCCCTCAGCCAGAAGGGCCGCGGAACCTTCGTCACCAGCCCGAAGCTCGAAAAGAACATCATGCATCTCCGCGGCTTCACCGAGGACATGAAGCAGCGCGGCATGGTCCCAAGCTCCCAGTTGCTCGAGCAGATCGTCGTAAAGGCCACCGAGGACCTCGCCGAAAGCCTCAAGATCGAGCACGAAGCATCCGTCATGAAGCTCCGCCGACTGCGCTTAGCCGATGGAATCCCAATGGCGCTCGAAGAATCGCACATCCCCCTGCGACAGTTCCCTGGCCTTGAGCGGATCAACTTCGCAAAGCAATCTCTCTACTACATCCTCCGCGAAAACTACGGCGTTCGTGTCGCCTGGGCCGATGAGATCATCGAGGCGCTCCCCGCCACCCCTGAAGAGTCGGAGTTGCTCACGATCCCCCGAAGGGCCAGCGTCCTCTCCATCTCGCGAATCATCATCACCACCGAACAGACTCCTATAGAGGTCGCCTGTTCGCGATATCGCGGCGACCGCTACCGCGCCCTGATCCGCATACCAACCACCACCCTCGAATAGCCGCGTCAGCCTCGCGTCGCCGCGACGAAGCGCGCCGTAATGCTCTCCGGACGTGTTATCGCCGAGCCGACCAGCACCGCATGTGCTCCCCTGTCCAGCGCGATGCGCACATCCTCCGGCCGGTTGATATGCCCCTCCGCGACCACCGGAACTTGCAGCCGCTCGACCAGCGCATCCAGCAGGGGCCACGAGAAACTCCGAACTCCCGCCGTCTCCGCCGTATAGCCATAGAGCGTCGTCGCCACCGCATCGGCTCCGGCCTCCTGCGCCGCCAGCCCATCCTCCAGGCTCGCAATGTCGGCCAGTACCGGTCGTCCCAGCTCCGAGTGAATCCGCCCGATAAGCTCCGGCCACGGCTCAGGCTCCGTCAGCCGGCGCAGCGTGCAATCCAGAGCGATGATGTCTGAACCGACCTCGCTCACCGTCTGTGCCGCTCGAAACGTAGGCGTAATGTAGACCTCGCCATTGGGGCCCTTGGTCTTCACCATGCCGATAATCGGGAGGTCCGTCATCGCGCGGAAGGCCTTGATGCACTCCGCACCTTCCGCCCTCAGTCCGGCAGCACCTCCGCGAAGCACCGAGGTCGCCATTCGGGCAATCGTGTCCACGTGATCCATCGGATCGCCAGGATCCGCCTGGCACGAGACGATGAGCTTGCCCTTCAACGAAGCAAGGATGGACGAAGCTGAAGTTGCCGAGAAACTCTGGATCAAAGAAACTCCCCGGGGGGCCCATCGTTTCAAGCCGACGGACCCGCTGTATCGCGCCTTCGTTATCTAGTCTCAACAGAATGGGATAGCCAAGCTGCCTGCTCTAGTGATGGAGGTGCATCGGCCACCGCAGATACTTCTCCGCGGCCTCCTTCACCCCTTCGCCCACATGCGAGAAGTTCGCCGCAACATGGTGTTCAAACCCGTTCTCGCAGATATATCGCAACAGCTGCTGCATATGTTCAATCTCCACCACACCGGCTCCTCCGAATGTCGTCAGCGGGTCGTCTGTAAAACTTCCCTGCCCCACATAGCCGCGAATCGTCCCGGCAAACTCGTCCGTGGAGAAACGCGCAAACGTCATCGGGCCGGACTTCACTCTTCCATCCAGCGTCCCGAAGGTGTTCTCCTTCCCCACCGTGCCGGCGATAATCTGCTGGAAGTCCATCTTCACGCCTTCGCGGAAAAAGTGCTTCGGCAGGTTCGAGCAGTGGAAGCAGACCGCCTTGTCCGGATCGCCGCCGTAGTTGTTGTTCCAGTCCAGCAACGCAGATGGCGTCTCGCTCGCCAGCGACAGGGCATGCATCGAGAGCGTTCCCATCGTGTCGACCTCGCACGCGCTCGGCAGCAGCTTCTCGCTCATCATGCTCATCACCGTGCACGGCACAACGCCAAAGAACTCCTCCATCGACGTCCAGCACTGCACCGACGTCACATCCAGCGCGTTCCCCTGCATCCAGCCATCGATCACCACGCCCAGCTTCGCCATCTTCAACAGCGCATCCTCGGGCGTGTTATTCACCGGAAGATAGCTCTTGATCGCCTGCAGCTTCTCCTTCACCGCGCCATCGTCATCGGCCAACCTGCGGATGCGCCCAAACACCTCGCTCAGATCCAGCGTGTCCACCGTGATGCCGCTCTTCTCCAGTAGCTTCTCCGAGTAGCGCACTGTGTTGAACGCCGCTGGACGCGCGCCGATCGCGCCGATGCGAAGGTTCCTGAAGCCGCGAACAACACGACACGTCGCAGCGAACGTCGCCAGGTCCCGCGCAAACTCCTCCGAGTCCGGAGCCTCCGTGTGCAGCGATGTCAGCGTGTAGGGAATCCCATACTGCCGCAGGTTGTTGCAGATCGACATCTTGCCGCAGAAGCTGTCGCGGCGAAACGCGATGCTCATCTTCCCCGCGTCGTCAGGAGTCGCCTGGATCAGAATCGGAACCTGAAGGTTCGCCAACCGAATCGCATCTGCGATCCCACGCTCCTCTCCGAAGTTCGGCAGCGTGATAATGATCCCATCGATCTCCCGGGCATTTTGCCGAAACAGCTCGGCGCAGATCATCGCCTCTTTGTAAGTCTCAACTGCGCCAAACGCCGTCTGCTCCGCAGAGGTCACGATCGCCTTATGCCCCTGGCGCTCCAACGCCGCAATCATCTCCGTGCGTCCTGAAGCCGCCAGATGGCTCGGAAAGAATCCGCGGTTGCCAACGATCACGCCAAAAGTCATCTGCCTGCCCATACTTCCTCCCAAACTCTCCCGCTCATCCAGCTCAGTCCTTCCCCGGTCGAAAACGAATCACATAAAACACGCCAAACAGCAGCAGAAGCAGCCCCCACCACAGCGTCGGATGCAGCTCATGCAGCGCCGTCGGAGCCTCATGTCCCATCGCCTCATAGATTCCATATGGCACCAGAATCAAGCCGTAGAACAGCGGCAGAATTCCGACGAAAAACCAGATAGAAAATCGCTCGCCACGTCCCGTGCCTTCAGCCATAGAACACCCCTACCAGAAGATCAGATTCAGAACAAAAAACACAACGATCACGATGCACGCCCAGAAGATCGGCTTCTGCCACAGAGTCTTCGCGCCATCGTCCGGCAGCGTCGTCGCGCCGTACACCAGGCCGGCAAGCTGCGTCTCCGGAACCGGCTCCGTCATCATGCTCACCACCACCGTCACCGTCACGCAGATCAGAAAGCTCCACAGCGCGCGATAAAGATTCTCCGCCATCGGCTGCGCATCCGACGACAGCGCGATATAGCGAAGCGCCACGCCATCACGCTGCACCCATATCCACATCCCAATCGATGCCACCGTGCCGGCCAGCAACCCCCAGAAGCCTCCCGACCGCGTCGCCCGCTTCCACAGCATCCCAAGCACCACCGTGCCGAACAGAGGCGCGATGAAGAAGCTGAACAGAGCCTGCACGTAATCCATAATGCTGGCCGCATGCGCCACCAGGTACGCCGTGCCCACCGAGATCAGCATTCCCACAACCGTCGACCAACGCCCCATCGCCACGTAGTGGCTATCAGCGGCATTCTTCTTCATATAAGCGCCGTAAAGGTCATAGGTCCATACTGTCGAAAACGCGCTCACGTTCCCTGCCATGCCACTCATAAACCCGGCGACCAGCGCCGTAATCCCCAGCCCCAGCAGCCCCGGACCGCAGTAGCGAATCAGCATCAGCGGCAGGACCTCGTTGTAGCTGTGCTGTCCCGTCGCCGCCGCAACATCCTCGCCCACCAGATGCATGATGCTTCCATCCGGATTGCGCAACACCGTCAGCGCCAGCAGCCCCGGCACAATCACGATCAGCGGAACCGCCATCTTGAACATCGCCCCGATGATCGGAGCCATCTTTGCCGAGCGAAGACTATTCGCCGAGAGCACGCGCTGGACCACCAGGAAGTCCGTCGTCCAGTACCCAAAACTGATCACAAAGCCCAGGCCAAAGACGATGCCCGTCCAGTGCACTCCCATCGGGTTGTCGCGAAAATGCCCCAGCGTCGTCCACAGGTGCGTGTAATCGTCGGAGCCCACGTTCGCCGCAATCTGCGCCTTCAGATTCGCCCAGCCTCCCGTCTCGATCAACCCGAGGATCGGAATAAGCGCAGCGCCCGCCCAGATCAGTACAAACTGAAGCACCTCGTTGATAATCGCCGACCGCAGGCCTCCCAGCATCACGTAGATCGCCACCGTCACCGCTCCAACCCAAATCGAGAAGCTGATATTCCAGCCCAGCACTACCTTCATCACCAGCGCCATCGAGTACATATTGACGCCGCTCATCAGAATCGTCATCAGCGCGAATGACGTCGCGCTCACTCCGCGCGCCCCCTCGCCGAAGCGAAGCTTCAGGTATCCAGGCACCGAATGCGTCTTCGAGATGTAGTAGAACGGCATCATTACAATGCCAAGAAACAGCATCGCCGGAATCGCACCGATCCAGTACCAGTGAGTCGCCAGAATTCCATACTGATAGGCTGCCCCCGCCCATCCCATCAACTCCAGCGATCCCAGGTTGGCTGAGACAAAGCTCAACCCCGCAATCCAGGCCGTCATCTCCCGGCCCGCAAGAAAGAACTCTTCGCTCGTCGTCGTCGAGCTCTTCACATAGAAGCCGATGAAGAGGACCAGGGCAAAATACAGAACCAACACCGCGACGTCGATCGGAGCCAGCGCCGTAAGTTGTCGCGAAGGAAGAGCCAGAGGGAGCGCAGCGAAAAGTGGCATCAAGAGCAGACCTTATTTGAAGGAAACCCGCATTTTATTAGGCGTCGCGAAATAATATGGTCCACTGAAGACGACTGTCAATCTTTTCCAAGATACAGCTCTGCGAGCCGCACCTGATACTCCTCCCTCGCCTGCCGATAGTCATCGTGCATCCCTGCGCGAGGCTCCTCGCTCCCGCTCTCCAGCTCCCGCACACAGCGGTCCGCAATCTCCACGAAGGACTCTCCCCTCCCCGACGCATGGCCGTAGGCGTACATCGCCTGAATCGCCGCCCCCAGACATCCTGCCTCTTCCTCCGCCGGCACCTGGATTCTCGCGCCCGTCGCATCCGCCAGCAACCGCCGCCACTCCCGCGAACGCGCCCCGCCTCCAATCGCCACCACCGTCTCCGGCCGGCTGCCTTCCATCATCAGGTCAAGCCCGTTCAGAATCCCGAAGCTCACTCCCTCCACCGCCGCTCGAATCAGATTCGCGCTGGTGAAGTTATTCGCCGAGGCTCCTGCGATCGTCCCCCGCGCACGCGGCAGATCTGGCGTCCGCTCCCCATTCAAAAACGGAAAGAACGTCAGTCCCTCCGCTCCCGGCTGCGTCGAAGCCAGTGCCTCTTCGATGTCATCCACCGTCCTGCCCAGAACGTTCAGCGTTTGCGTCACCACGTTCGTCGCGTTCATCGTGCACACCAGCGGAAGCCATCCGCCCGACGAGGAACAGAACGAAGCCACCGATCCCGTCGGATCAGCCACCGGCCGCTGCCGGAAGGAGTATACCGTCGACGAGGTCCCCAGGCTCAGCGTAACCACACCCTCCTTCACGTTGCCTGTCCCAATCGCCCCCATCATATTGTCCCCGCCGCCTGTAGACACCACACATCTCGGCGAGATCCCCAGTTCTTCGGCCACCTCCGCACGAACCGTACCGACAATCTCCTCCGGCGCAGCCAGCCTCGGAAGTGCCTCCCGCAGTTGACCGCTACCGCCATCGATCGCATCAAGCACCTCATTGGCCCACGTTCGCGTGCGCACGTTGAAAAAGGCCGTCCCCGAGGCATCTCCATATTCTGCGCTCAGCTTCCCCGTCAGCCAAAAGTTCAGGTAGTCATGCGGCAACAGAATATGACGAACCCGCGCAAAGCTCTCCGGCTCGCACTCCTTTAGCCAAAGCAGCTTTGAAACCGTATAGCCCGTCAGTGGAACAATCCCGAATCGATCCAGCCACGCGCCCGCCCCTCCCAGCCTTCGGACGAGTTCTTCATTCTGCCGAGCCGTCTCCGTGTCGTTCCAAAGCTTGGCTGGCCGAATCACCTGCATAGCTTTGTCCAGAACCACCAGTCCGTGCTGCTGGCCGGAGACGCCAAGCGCAACAACCTCACCCTTCGGAGCCTGCGAGACCGCCTGCCGCACCGCCTCGCGCAGAGCGTCCACCCACCACCGCGGCTCCTGCTCCCGCGCACCATTCTTCCGCTCAATCAGCGCATGCCCGGCATACCCACGGCCAAGCGATCGGCCGCTCTCATCCACCAGCAGCGCCTTGGTCCCCTGGGTTCCACAATCAATGCCGAGAAACATCGCTCACCTCAAAGAAGCCCCATGCCGAAACCACAAGGCTCGCAAGAACTCATTTATTTATGACACATGAAATAATTCCCGGCCCACACCCCCTCACGACTTGCGCCTCCGGCGCGCCTTCTTAACTCGCACCGGCTTAGCCGCCCGCGAAGCATGCGTTGAGCGATGATAGCGCGAGTGGCGCTGCAATAGAATCGCAGCCCCGCCGCTCAACCGTGCCAGATACCCATCTCCGGCCGTCGCGAGCCTGGGCGGTGGGCCCGCCAGCATCACGTTCTCCATCTCCTTCTGCACAATCGGACCAAACCTGCTCCAGCACGAAGTTATTTCGCCAGTAATAAGAATCAGCTCCGGAGACAGCGCAGCCGTGACCAACCGCAGCCCACGCCCCAGAGCCGTCGCCTGCGCCGTCACCGCCTTCCCCCCCGCCGGATCCCCCTCCTCGGCCAGCCGCAAAAGCTCTTCGATACTCCTCACAGGAGACTTCGGCGCCAGCTTGCGATATGCCTGCAACGCCGCACGCGAAGACGCAAACATCTCCCAGCAGCCTCGCTGCCCGCACCCGCACATCGGCCCCGTGGGGTCGATCGAGATATGCCCAAACTCCCCAGCTAGCCCATTGAATCCCGAGTGAAGCTGCCCCCCCGCCAAAATCGCCGTCCCCAATCCCTCCGAGACCGCGACCAGCACCGCGTCCTTCACCCCCTCCAGCCGCCCGTACCAAAGCTCCGACAACAGGCACGCATTCGCGTCGTTATCGATCTCTACCTGCAGATCCAGCCCCTTCTCCAGTGCCGCCTTGATGTCAAAGTTATGCCACTTCAGATTTGGCGCCAGCAGCAGCCGCTGTGTCATTCGATCCACGCGCCCCGGTACGCTCACGCCAATCCCCTCGAACGTCTTGTCCGAGTGCCGCAGCCGCAGCCGCCGCATCCTCTCGATAATCTTCGTCATCGACGTAACCGGATCCGCCACCGTCACCACCGCCTCATGCGACAGAAAGCGTCCGCTCAGATCCACCACCGCCACAATTGCTTGGTCCGGCCGCACATCCAGAGCCAGCGTCACCAGGTCGTCGTTCACCGAAAGCATCGTCGAAGGCCGCCCCCGCGCCCCGCGCACCACCGCGCCCTCCCGCACCCATCCCTCTTCGATCAACTCCTCCACAATCGCCGAGATCGTGCTCGGCTGCAGCCCCGACAGCCGCGATAGGTCCACTCGCGACACAGGCTGACGAAACCGTATGAACTCCAAGACAATATCGCGATTGATGTCGCGAGCCAGTTCACTCGAGGCCAGCTGCGCCGACGCAAGGTCGATCCGTCGCACGCCATAAAGCCGCTCAGGGGCAGACGCCTCGATCGTCCTGCCGGGAGTAGTCGATCTTTTGCCCATTTTTCAACATCATATTACCCCCAGCCATCACCCGCGACGAACCGAACCGCTCCAAACCGATCCCTGGCCAGCGAAGGACCGCGACAGCATCTGCCCCCACGCAGCCCACGGCTCCTTGTCCTGATCCACCAGCGTCGAGTCACCCGCAAGATAAACCGCCGGAACATCCTCCACCTTCTCCACCACTATGCTCCGCACACTCGGGCTCTTCCCGATGAACTCAAGCGTCAACTTCCAATCCAAGTCCAGGCTGCCGATCTCACGCGGCTTCAGGTGAATCTCCTTCCCGCCCTCGATCTGCGGAGTCCTCACATTCACCGGAAAGACTCCCGACGACTGCATTCATTCGCATTGAATCTTACGCGAGCACCAATAAGAAAATAAATTCTCAATTGGTTTTCCTCCATGAACCAGGCAAAGACCGCATCAGCCCCGAGGACTGGTTCTCCCCTTGAAACATTCTCCCAAATGAACTAACGTGGCTGCGTCGCCGCAAACCGCCGAAATGATCAAGCGAATCCTCTCCGCCCTGCTTGCCCTCGCCTCACTCCCTGCTCTCGCGCAGCCGCACCACGCCTTCTCCACCCACGTCTTCTCCACTGACGCCGATCACTTCACTCTCGACGGCAAGTCCTTCAAGATCCTCTCCGGCGAGCTTCACTACGCCCGCATCCCCCGCGAATACTGGCACGCGCGCCTCAAGATGGCTCGCGCCATGGGCCTCAACACCATCGCCACCTACGTCTTCTGGAACGTCCACGAACTCACGCCCGGCCACTTCGACTTCACCGGCAACAACGGCCTCGCCGCCTTCATCCGAGCCGCACAGGAAGAAGGCCTCTACGTCAAACCAGGCGATACCTTCCTCGACAGTTCCAAACTCGGCAAGGGCGCGCTCTGGATCAACGGCCACGCCATCGGCCGCTTCTGGAACATCGGCCCCCTGCAGACTCTCTACGTCCCCGGCCCCTGGCTGAAGAAGGGCGAAAATGAGATCGTGATCTTCGACCTTATGCCTCCAGCCACCTGACAGGTCACCGGCCTCGACCACCCCATCCTCAACGGCCCCACGCAAGACCAGACCCACAGCCACCAGCAATGACCCTCAAGATCGCCGCTATCGCCGCAGCCGTCCTCCTCGCCGGAGCCTCCACCACCCACACCTCCGCCCAAACCTCCATCGCCACTCTCCACCAGACCTTCCTCAATCCCCCCAACGACGCCAAGCCCATGATGCGCTGGTGGTGGTTCGGCACGGCCGTCGAAAAGCCCGAGATCCTCGGCGAGCTTCAGCAGATGAACGCCGACGGCATCGGCGGAGTCGAGCTCGCCTTCGTCTACCCCCAAGTCATCGACGACCCATCGAAAGGCCTCGTCAACGATCCCTTCCTCTCCCCCGCCATGCTCGACAACGTCCGTTACGCGCAGTCCGAAGCCCGCAAGCTCGGCCTCCGCGTCGACGTCACTCTCGGCAGCGGCTGGCCCTACGGCGGCCCCGCCACAACACTCGAAGAGGCTGCCACCCGCCTCCGCGTCGCCGAGATTCCCATCCCCGCCTCCGCCACCTCACTCCCCCAGCTCAAGCTCCCCGAAGGCGACTCCATCCTCTCCATCGCACTAGTCAACGGCGAACCCAAACACTGGGACGCCGCCACTGCCAAAACCCTCCAGCCCGCCGCCCCTCTTCCTCCCGGCAACGCCCCACGCACAGCCCTCTTCTTCATCCAGTCTCACACCCGCCAGCAGGTCAAACGAGCCGCAGTCGGAGCCGAAGGCTGGGTCCTCGATCCCTTCAGCCACCAGGCCGTCACCACACATCTCAAAACCGTCGCCGAGCCGCTCGTCAACGCCTTCGGCCCCACCCCGCCCTACGCCGTCTTCTCCGACTCCCTCGAAGCCTACGGTGCCGACTGGACCCCCAACCTCCCCGCTGAGTTCCTGAAGCGCCGCGGCTACGACCTCATCCCCCACCTCCCCGAGCTTGTCGCCGGCAACACCCCCGCTGCCGAAAAAATCCGCCACGACTGGGGCAAGACCCTCACCGAGCTCGTCGACGAAAACTACCTCACCCAGATCAACGCCTGGGCCACCGCGCACCACACCAAATTCCGCTCCCAGACCTACGGCGACCCCGCCGTCACCCTCTCCAGCCAGCGCCTCGCCGCGCTTCCCGAGGGCGAAGGCCCACACTGGCGCGCCTTCTCTACCCTCCGCTGGGCATCCTCCGCCAATCACCTCTTCGGCAACAACGTCACCTCCGCCGAGACCTTCACCTGGCTCCACTCCCCCGTCTTCCGAGCCACCCCGCTCGACATGAAGGCCGAGGCCGACCTCCACTTCCTCATCGGAACCAACCAGATCATCGGCCACGGCTGGCCCTACTCGCCGCCCCCATCGCAGCTCCAGCCCGGCGATCCCGGCTGGTCCCTCTACGCTGCCGCCGTCTTCAACGACCACAACCCCTGGCATCCCGTCATGCCCGACGTCGCCCTCTACATCCAGCGCGTCAGCTGGCTCCTCCGTCAGGGCCAACCCGCCAACCAGGTCGCACTCCTCCTCCCCACCGACGACGCATGGGCCCACTTCGTTCCCGGCAAAGTCTCCGTCACCGGCGAGATAGCCCACCTCATCACTCCCGAACTCATGTCCGCCATCCTCTCCGCCGGCTACAACGTCGACTTCATCGACGCCGACACCATCAACCGCATCGGCCTCCGCCCTTATCAAATTCTCGTCCTCCCTCCAACCCAACGCATCCCCATCAAAACCCTTCAACAGATTCAGCGCTACATGAAATATGGAGGGAAGGTTATCGCCGTCGGCAACCTACCCAGCACTGATCCCGAAGGCCAAGCGTCGACTGAACTGACAGACCTCCCGCAAAGGATTCCGCTCGTCCCCAACGCTGCGGCGCTCGAGAAAGCTCTCGCTAAAGCAGGCGATCCGGACCTGCAACTCATCAACGCCGATGATGCCACTAGGGAGTCCATCGGCTTCATCCGCCGCAAACTCCCCACCGCCGATATCTATTTCGTCGCCAACACCTCGAATCGAACCATTCGAATCACCGCAACCTTCGACACCTCGCACCGCGACGGCGAGCAGTGGAATCCAGAAACCGGCAAAGCGCTCCGCATTCACGCCAGCAATCTGTCTTTGAATCTGGCCCCCTATGAATCCCGCGTCTTCGTCTTCGCGAACTACAGCGGCGCGGAAGAGCCGCCCGACTCCCCTCTCAACGACTCCGCATCGACAACTGCCCTGACCGATCTCTCACAGAACTGGCAGCTCCGCTTCGCCGCTACCAATAAGACCGAAACACAATCCATCCCCTCCGATTGGACCGCCAACCCCGCCACCCTCCACTACTCTGGCGAAGCCATCTACTCGCGCGACTTCAACCTCGAATCACCACCCCGCACCTCGGTCTATCTCCAGATCGAAGGCGGCACCGCTAACAATCCCAACCCACCCATCACCCACCAAGCCGAACACAACAGCCCCGGCGTGCCCAACCCTCTCGTCACCCGCACCGGCCCCGGCATGCGCGCCTGGTACAACCCGCCCATCCGGGAGGCCGCCATCGTCTTCATCAACGGACAGCGCGCCGGCTCCCTCTGGCACCCACCCTACCGCCTTGACGTCTCCAGACTCCTCAAGCCCGGCCCCAACCACATCGAGATCCGCGTCTACAACACCGCCCTCAACGCCTGGTCCGCGCTCCCGCCCCACGACTACAAACCCCTCATCGAAAAATACGGCGACCGCTTCCAGATGCAGGACCTCGATCAGGTCAAACCCATCCCCGCCGGCATCCTCGGCCAAATCCACCTCATCCAGCAGGAGCCCAGGTGATCAACTCCGCAACGAGCACCGTAATATCACTCTCTCCTGTCGGGCCATCAGAGACCCATCTATTGAAGCGTCATCCTGCGCGAAGACGCGCGCTCCATGCGCGTCGAAGTCGAAGGATCTGCGGTTATGCCCGCCCATGCATTCTCTCCCATTCCCCAACACAATCCGTTCTTCCCTTCGCATCACTCATGATGCACTCAATTCCGCAAGAGTCCGCCTTCGCCACTAGGTACCCCAAGGCTCAGCCTTGGGCCTCTCAACGCACCAACCCAAACGGGGCTTTAGCCCCTGGGTCCAGCGTTAGAACCGCACGTAGTACCCTTGACGAGCTCGAACAACAAGATTCGGTCTCTTCACCGAAATCCCGACGTCGCGGTATTCGTTCAGCCGCGCATCCCTGGGAACCTTGAAGGCGATCTCATACCGAAAAAGTCCACGCTCGTCATAACACCCATTTGTTCGAGCACCAGCAGCATAGGTCAGTTGAGGAGCCTCGGCCATCTTAGGACCTACCCGACCCGCCTTGAAGGACGTAATCGCCTGGACCGAGTTATTGTCGAATACCTTGAAATCCCACAGTTGAAGATTCGTGACACACTCTCCGGATGCCGTCATAACTACGACATCAAAGCGAACGATCCCGAACAGCCGCACTTCCTTCTCAATAAGAGTCTGCTGAGCAGATGCTGTCGTGATAGACAACACAACCACCGCGAAAACAGCAATTACAAGCTTTCGGACAAACATAAGTTCACCTCGAACGAGTTGTAATTCGCTAGCGTCCGACTAGCAGGCCGGCGAACAATTGTATCCCTGGTAGCCCACAGAGCTCCAGCCAATGGAAAGGTAAGGCGAAATGCCCCAAACTCGATGGCTCTCCATCCTCGTCATCTGTCTTGCGACGATGGCCCACGCCGCACCCGAAACATTCCTCGCCAACCGCTACGGAGCCAAACCCGACGGCACCACCCTCTCCACCGCAGCCATCCAGAAGGCCATCGACGCTGCCGCCAAGTCCCACGGCACCGTCACCCTCTCCCCCGGAACCTATCTCACCGGCTCCCTCTTCCTCAAATCAGGAGTCACCCTCGACGTCCCCGAAGGCGTCACCATCATCGGCTCGCAAAAGCTCTCCGACTACCCCATGCTCCCCACCCGCATCGCCGGCATCGAGATGACCTGGCCCGCCGCACTCATCAACGCCCGCGACCAGCACGACGTCGCCATCACCGGCAAAGGCACCATCGACGGCGACGGCCCCATCTGGTGGAAGTCCTACTGGGACCTCCGCGCCCAGTACGAACCCAAAGGCCTCCGCTGGGCCTCCGACTACGACGCCCGCCGCCCCCGCCTCATCCTCTTCCAGAACTCGACCAACGTCCGTCTCGGCGGAGGCATCACCCTCAAGCGCTCCGGCTTCTGGACCGTCCAGGTCCTCTACTCCTCCAACGTCACCATCGACAACGTCATCATCCGCAACAACGAAGGCGGCAAAGGCCCCTCCACCGACGGCATCGACATCGACTCCTCCCACGACATCCTCGTCCAGCACGCCGACATCGACGTCAACGATGACGCTCTCTGCCTCAAGGCAGGCCGCGACTCCGACGGCCTCCGCGTCAACCGCCCCACTGAAAACGTTGTGATCCGCGACTCCATCATCCGCCGCGGAGCCGCCGCCGTCACCATCGGCTCCGAGACCTCCGGCGGCTTCCGCGACATCGAGGCCTACAACCTCACCGCCCTCTCCAGCGTACCCTCAGGAGTCCTCTTCAAATCCGCCCGCACCCGCGGCGGCAGCGCCTCCGACATCCGCATCCACGACCTCACCCTCGAGGGCGTAGCCATCCCCATCCACATCACCATGAACTGGAACCCCACCTACAGCTACGCCACCCTCCCGCCCGACATCCAGAACCCGCCGCCTTACTACATCACCCTCACTACCCGCGTCCCCGAAGACAAGGGTCTCCCCCACTTCCGCAACGTCCACATCTGGAACATCAAGGCCACCGGAGCCCGTCAGGCCTTCAACGTCAGCGCCTACCCCAAAGCCCCCCTCGAAGACTTCCGCATCGACCACCTCGAAATCGAAGCAAAAACTGCCGGAGCCATCACCGACGCCAATAACTGGACCCTCTCCGACATCAACCTCAATACCGCCGACGCCAGCAAACTAACCCTCAACGGCCCACCCGCCAAAGTAGAAACCCCATACGGCGAACCCAAATAGATCGAGATCGAAGCCGGATCCAATTTCCATCACCGACGACTCCCCAACTCGACCCACCCAGACCTTGTCATCCTGAGCGGGTGATAAAACTTCTGTATCCGATTGTTTTTATTGCAAATAATACGGTGATTTTGGGCTGTGTAGGAACTGTGCAGGGAAATTCTCGATTTCTGTGAATATCTTGAACGCGAGACACAACTCTGGACGGACGATTCATAAAGTTTAGAGACTTGTCCCATGCCGAAGCCGTGTTCGATGACCGGCGCGATCTCCGGCTGCGGCGGCGTGATGGATTGCTCCGGCTTCATCATCGGCGTGTGGGCGCTCTCGTGAGATACGTCATGCCCTAATGCCTCCGGCAGCTTCTCGCGATCGTTAGTGAAAAGCTGTGCATCCTCCGCGCCGCGCGAGACGGCGACGTAAGCCATGCGGCTGTTGAGCAGGTCTTTCGCGGCCAGCTCGGTATCGACGTGAATCAATCCCCCATTTGATGATTTCAGATTGCCGGCTGTGACTCATCGGCACGGGCATGGGTACGATTTCAATCTGATTCATTTCAGCGAAATAGGCTCCATCTCCGCTCCCTATCGTCGATGCAAGCCAAAGAGGAGGCGGAGCGGCGGCGTCATCTACATCGCGCACAATCTGAACGACGTTTTGCGGTCTCTTGCTGGCCCTTAGAACATCGGCGACGGCGGTATGCGGGTGGCTGGGCCTCGAGCCACGCGTTATGGAATAAATGTTGAGTTGCCGATCTGGCATCGAGTGGAGGGGCATTTGTTCGAGGTGAAATGGCGCGATTCGCATGAGCAGTTGCTCGCGCAACTCATCGGATACAGTCCATTCGTCGAAGGTCGCCTCAAGTATTGCCCTTTCGATCTGATTTCGAATTTGGTCTTCTTCGCAACCGGTCTGTTTCGCCTCGTCCGTAACGGCGTCTGCAACCAACTTATTGAACGCTTCCAGGTCGCGAATCTGTGCTCGTCGGCGCCGGTCCTCTGATATCGGTAAATGCTGTCCGGGTCTTGGGAGGACAGAACCGCCCAGAACGTCTCATCGATCGTATTGCCGTCAGTCGGAACGATGATGCAATGCGTTCCGCCCCACAACTTCGTGAAGTAT
The DNA here is from genome assembly GCF_000745965.1 of Edaphobacter aggregans DSM 19364. Lineage (GTDB taxonomy): Bacteria > Acidobacteriota > Terriglobia > Terriglobales > Acidobacteriaceae > Edaphobacter > Edaphobacter aggregans. The sequence goes on from NZ_JQKI01000020.1 coordinate 84,863, forward strand.
TCGATGATGCCAAGGCACGCGCGTCCTGCCAATTAGGATCGGCAATGTTGGTGAGGACGGCAACACGGTGGGGTCGGACGCGAGTTATGAAGCTCTGAAACCGCTGTTCGGGTGCACTCATAAGTTGTGGTTGAACGTATCAAAGATATAGGAAAGCGCGCCTCGGGCGCGAGGGACAACCTTCACCTGCGGTGTTGCGCTTCGCCGCTGGCCGCCTGCGCTACGGGGCGCGCGGCCCTCTGCGATTGAAATGTGTTGTGCGAAGGAATAATACGTCAAAAGACCGGATTGAGTGTTAGTAACAGCAATTGGCTGTCATGAGCATGAGCAACTCGGAATTAATCGAATTTGGCTGAGGAGCTACCAGATGATATTGGCGGATCGAAGTCAGGCCCGGCGTACGTCGTCTTCAATTCTGACACTTCGCCCGACTCGAGGCTGAAATGGTGCCCCTGGGCGAAGCGATGCCCGATGTAGTTCCGGGTCATCGGGATTCTGTAGGGAATGCTGTTGAACAGGGTGAGCTGTATTTCAAGAGTGCTGTCCGCTGGACGCCCCTCGACCGTCAACACATGCCCATCGGTTCCACGCTGTCCGCTCAATATCTCCTGGGCGATGATCGGCTTGTGCTTCACGAACACGCGCCCCATCTCGTCACCCACATCGTTTCGGATGAATTCCCGCATCTGGTCGAAGTCTCTGGCCAGCGCAAAGGTATCCCCGCAGGTCATGGCCATGTAGTTGAACGCGATCTTGCAGAGACACCTTCCGACAACCCGGCTGGTCTGGGTCTCGACGTGGAGCATCACCTTTCCGTCGCCGCTGAACGGCGGATTCATCTTTCCGCCATAGACGAACGTCGTGCATACGGCGATGAGTTTCTGGACGATTCGGTCGTTGTCGGCCTCATCGTTGCCACCGACAATCCGAAACTCGCTGCCTTTCGGGTACCGATCCGCAAATTCAGTTGTCAGTTCATGCGCCAGTACCCACTCCCAAGGATCTGAAGCGTTGCGCCTAGCGCCGACCTGCGGCAGAACCTCTGTGCTCTCCGTCCCGTCCTTTTCGGTCCGAATCCGTGTGCGTGCGCCCTTCCAATCGTCGCCTTCGGCGACTGTCGGCATGACGCCCTTTGTGCCGATACCGCCTACAGTGCCCTTGAGGCCAAACTGAAGGCGGCGCCCGCCTTCGATACTCTCGATCAGCATCGGCCATTCAAGCTTCGACCCGAAATACCCGTTGCATGTGCGGCAGACGCAGTTCAGGGTTAGGTCGGGCTTGAATACCCCGAAGCTCTGAGGAATGACGTGTTCCCGCCCCGCGTCGGCCGTCACGTCACATCGGCAATAGATGCACTTTTTCACAGAAAGCTAGTTTAATCCGGTTGCCCAAACATCAGAACGAACAACCGCCGCCATTCACCTTCATGGGAGATAAACGGCGGCGTGGATTACTGAACATAGGTTTATTCAAATCCTTTGGAGTCGTCCTAAACAAGCCGCTCCTATCCGTGGCGACGGCGAAAAACAGCAGCAGGACCAGGCGAGCTTTTCCGGCGCAAACGAGATGAATCTGAAGGATGTTTACCGGGCGAGTTAATCGGTGCGGATATGCCGCGTGTAGCGCCAACAGCACGGAGTAGAGTCACCGCCTACCCTTCGCAAGCGACCGGATTGATCCGTGCATTGATTTTTTCACTGGTCCCAGCTCCCCATGTGTGTCACGGACAAGATGTGTGATACCAAACCACGGGCGACACTCCACCTCGATCAAAATTTCCGTCTCGTCATCAAACTCAATTGTTAGATAAACTTCTTGGGATTTTGGGTAGGGTTCTGCCAGGTACAAGCGGCGGATTCGTTTCCCCGTGGCCTCGTCCATCACCAGCACGGCACGTTTTGGCTTATTCATCGTTCAGCGCTCCTTCCCTATCCAGCCAAGGTGGCGGTCTCATCATCTCGCCCGCGCGCTTATACAAATCATAGAGTTCCACCCCTAAAGCCCGGGCAACTTGGTCCAGCCTACGTATCGTGTAGTTTGTGTGGAGCTGATTTGTCTCCAGCCGTTGAATCCACAGAACAGAGACATTTGCCCGCTTCGCAACTTCGCTTCGAGTCAAAGCCTTATCCGTTCGTAACTCTTCAACAGCCATACCAAGACAGCGGCCATGTTCCTGGCTGTAGCGTTCGAATGCAGCTGTATCCCTCTGTTCTTTCATCGAACTTGATCTCCGTTGGTAACAGATCCCTTCATCAAACCCTGAGTAGCAAGATCATTGAACTGCTGTTGAGCAAAGAACCTCAGTCCGGCATAGAGATTCTTGACGAATCCAGCCTCATTCTTGAAAGGAAGCGACTTGCCAGCGAGGTCGATCCGCTCTCGCCTTGCCCACGTGTAGGCTGCGCACACCATGAGTTGCCGCGCTCGCTCCCCGCTGATACCGCGTAGTGCTCCGATATCTCGGGCCGACAGACCACCGTGCACAGATTCGACCAGCATTTCGTAAGCACGCGCAAAGCGCGCTCGGTTTACAGGGGTGTCCCTTTCCTTTTCGCAACGACTATAGGGACCAAACCATAGAGGAGGAGTCTGAATGGGAAGCCGGTCGGCGTATTTCGCTCGAATGATGGCCATGGGAGAGGGATGGGATGGAACGGCGCGATCGGCGACACGCGAATGTTGCCGCCACCGCCGGTAGGCTCGACTCACCATCCAACTCACAGCATCCTTACTCGATGCGCGAAGACCAAGAGATGAGGCCCATGCGCTTGCGAGTACTTGCGCATCTATGCTGAGAGCTTTCGCAACGTCCCTGAACTCGCTTTCCGTCAGATGACTCTTCCCGGCTATGTACCGAGCCAGGCAGCGCTCGGTTACGTCGCCTAGCCTCTCGCTGAATTCTTCATGCGAGATATTTCCGCGCAGCATTTCGAGTTGTGTGAGCAGGTGATGGCGAAAGTCCCATTTCATGCCAGACCTCCAGAGATAGAGAGCTGTTTGAAAACAAGGGTTTGCATGGGCGCACAAGGGTGCGTCGTCACGGCTATAGTTGAACCGGGACTACTACTTGAAAGGATGATAGCACAAATAGGTGTCCGCGACAACCATTAAGGACAATGAAAACATCGACGATTGGATTTCACAGGTCGAGGCCGCGCGCATTCGGAGCGTATCCAAGCAAGCCATCGCCAAACTGATTCGTCGGAACCGCTTATCGGCTCGTGAAATTGGCGGTCGCATGCTGGTGCGGCGCTCGGAGGTAGAGGCATTTGTTCCGATGCCAATCGGGCGTCCACGCAAAAAAGCTGCGCCCAAAAAGCAAGCCGTTCCGAAAAAACAGACGGATTGAGTCGCCAGTAGAGATCAGCTTTCCGCCTAAAGAAAGTCCCAGAATCGCATCAGGTCTTTCTCGTTGTGTCACGCTCATCAATTGAACGGCACACATAGTTTCAGCCCGTGGAATATCTCTAAGTTTGCAGCCTGCGATCGGTCCGCTGCCCCGCGTCTTGAGGTTGAGGACTTCCTGCAGTGCCGTAGCGTTTCCCGCCTCAGCTAAGTCCTCAAGGGCCATCATCTGGTCGCTTGTCAGCACGGTTCCCGGCATTAAAGAGGTTGGAACTGCACTAAGAACAGCCGCCAGCGGCGGCACGTGCAGGGAGATTTGCCGCTAAACACGCCCCAGCGGGGCAGCGGCAAATCAGAACAATCTCACTGAGAAGAGTCCGGGCCGGACATGGAACGATCTTCTGCGCCCGTCTCCGCCAGGGGCTCCGGCTAAAGACGGCTTCGGAAGGTTCACAGTCAGCGCAGCTTGTTGCGCTGACCTCTTTTGGACTGATCGTGAGTCGCTGCAGCTTTCGACGCCTTGGCCTTGGCGTCGTCCGGTTGCGGAAGTTCCCATCCCGCCATCCCCTGCAATACGCGGTCGGCGTGCTTGATCGTGTTCACATGCCCATAGTGGCTTTCGATCATGTGGACGGAAGTGCCCATCTGCTCGGCAAGAAAATACACATCCACACCTTCCTGCAATCGGAGCGTGGCGTAGGTGTGCCGGAAGCAATAGGTCGAACGCGGCACGCCTTGCGTGCCTTCGCGCAGTTTCGCCTCGTTCAGAAGATCGGCAATCAGACTGGTATAAAGAGTTTTTGCGGGCTTACCTGTGATGTTGGTAAAGACTCGATCCTCCGGGTCGGTGGCTTTGGAGATCACGCGGATGCGTTCCAGATACTCTCCGACGCTCTTAGGAGCAACCAGCTTGCGCGACTTGCCCTTGCCCTGCACGAACAGCACAACAATCTCACGTCCTTCGCGATCTTTTGCGGCCATGATGTCGCGCCAGCGCAGATTCTTCATCTCCGCTGGCCGCATGCCTGTATTGCACGCAATCAGAATCATGTTGTAGGTAACGGTGCGATACCAGATGCTCGAAGGCTTGTCCGCCTCGCCAATCCACCTGCGGCCTACGGTGTGGAGCTTGCGGTATTCCTCCAATGTGAACTCGTCGCGCCGCATAGCCTTGAGCTTGGGGCGCTCGTCGAAACGCTGGCTAGCTGGAACATAGCGCTTCTTGATGGCGTAGTTCATCACCGCACCGAATATGGACATCTCAAAGCGGATCGTGGAATCGCTAATAAAAGGAACCGTCCGTTCTTCTGAAGGTCTGACTTCAATCGGCTTCAACACTCTGATGCCCAGAGTCTGCTGAACCTTGGTACGGCGCTCGGCTTCCTTGTCCGCAAATGCTTGCGCCATCTCGTCGCTCACCTCCCGAACGCCGTTGCGCCTGTTACGTCCCGCGCCATTCTGAGCGAAGCCCGAAGGGCGGAGTCGAAGGACCTGCATTTCTTCGCAGGTGCCAATCGCACCCTAAAACTCAGCCCCACTCCGCCGGTTAATTTCCCGTCAAGCCACTAATCCCTAAAGAGGCGTAAGCCAAAGGGACCTGCATTTGTTTTTGCTCTTGCCTCTGAGGTAGGGCCGGGCTTCAGCCCGGCTATCAACCCGCCGCTGAAAGCGGCACACCGCACTGCCGTAGGCCGAGGTGAAGGCCAAAGGGCGAACGACTCGAATGCCACGGGAAGCTACAAAATTTTTGTCAAGCCCACTCAAATCTCAAACACCCCGTAAACCAAAGAAATGAGTAGACTAACCCCAACTCCCCAAAGTGCCGATTAATTCCTATCACCTCCCTACAATAGATATAGAGAAGATATGGAGATCGAAAAGGAGCCAACGCCGAGCTCTGCCATTGAGGTATCCTACCGCACAAAGTACCAACCTATCTCTTTATTTTCGAAGACTTTGCACGATTAAGTACCGGGGGGATGGTCATACCGCAGCCGACAACACCCCAGCCCAACGCGCCACCGTACCAGCATCCGCCCCGGTCACCGGATCCCGATGACCTCCAAGCACCGCCAACTGCACCGCGAAGTTCCCGATCGTCGAGCTCTCCGGCGACCCGCGAAACACCTCGAGCCCCGTAGCCTCCCCGGTCAGGCGGTTCAGCAAGTCATTCTGACTCGCACCGCCCACAACAAACAGCCGCTTCAGCGTCTTGCCGCTGCGAAACGCGACCCGCCCCAGCACCTCCGCATAACGCGCCGCCAGGCTGTGAAAGATCAGGCTCGCAAACGCGGGAGCGTTCTCCGGCCCCTCATCCATCGGAGCAAGCCCCCTCCGCCGAAGCTGAGCGTTGATCCGCTGCAGCATCTTCCCCGCCAGCAGCAGGTCAGGATCATCCACCTCGAGCAGACCCTGCGGCCTTGGAACTCCCTCCGCCGCCGCAACCAGCTCCGGAATCGTCCACTCCTGACCAGCAGATGCCCACTGATCCATGCACTGCCGGATCAGCCACATCCCGTTCACGTTCTTGTGAAAGCAGACGCGACCGCCAACCGCGCCCAGATTGGTGAAGTTCTCCGCCGCAGCCGGCGCATCGTTCCTCGGCCGCTCCAATACCGTCCCAACCAGCGACCACGTGCCCGAGCTGATGTAAGCCCAGTCGTCGCCCACGGCCGGAATCCCGGCGATCGCCGAAGCCGTATCGTGACAGGCCGGAGCGATCAGCACCGTATCGCGAAACGCTGGAAGCTCCGCCAGCGGCCCGCGCAACCGCCCCACCTCCGTCCCCGGGGGAACGATCTCCGGCGCACACGCCGCATCGAGCATCGCCACTTCGAAGATCTCACCGCACCACCGCCGCGTGTCGAGCTCCACCATCTGGGTGTGCGTAGCGTTCGTATACTCTGCAACCCTGGCCCCACCCCAACGCGACAACATATACTCCGGCAGATTCAGCCATGGCAGCCTCTCGAAGGAATGATGAAGCGAATCCGCGTAAAGCTGGTACAGCGTGTTGATCCGCAGCAGCTGCACGCCCGTCAGCTCGCGAAGACGCTCCGGAGCGATCTGCTCGTGCAGCAGCCGCTCCGACCGCACGGTCCGCTCATCCCGATAGCAGAACGGATCTCCGAGCGCCCGACTATCCTCTCTCACGCGGACATAGTCGACCGCCCAACCATCCACCGCAATCGACCGAATACCCTCCGAAGCAACCGCCGCACACCGCCGCAACCCGTCATCCAGCCCCGCCTCGATCATGGCGAGGTCCCAGTGCAGCTCCCCCTCCACCTCACGCGGAGCATTCGCAAACCGATGCACCAGCGTGATCGAGGGTCCGCCGTCCACCCAACGCAACAACGAAACCCTGCAGCTCTCCGCCCCCAGGTCCACCGCAACCAGAGCCCGCCTATCCGCGGGCAACGCCATGTCTGGCGCCTCGCTCATCGCAGATACGCCTCAGTCAAACCCCCATCCACCGGGATCAGATGCCCCGTCGTGCACCGCGCCAGCGGCCCCGCGAGAAACATAATCGCCTGCGCACAGTCCTTCGGATCGATCGGCTGATGCGTCAGCGTACGGGTCGCATAAAACTTCGCCAGCTCGTTCCGAAGATCGTCATCGCTTCCCTGCTCATCGAAGGGGAGGTTGTACTTCTTCAACGACGCAATCACACGGTCGCGCGGAAACATCGTCGATCCCTTCACCACCGTCGCCGGCGAGATTCCGTTCACCCGCACCTTCGGAGCAAGGCTCACCGCCAGCTCCCGCACCAGGTGGCTCAACGCAGCCTTGCTCACATCGTACGCCTCGCTGCCGCGCTTCGCGACGACCGCATTGGCCGAGCTGGTCAGCACCACGCTGCCGTCGATTCCCTGCTCTTTGAATATCCTCGAAGCCTCATCTGTGAGCAGATAGTTCGCCGTAACATTCACCTCAAGCGTCAGGGCCCACTGCGCGTCCGTGATGATTCCATCCGGCGACGACGGAAACAGCGCTGCCGTATTGATCAGGATGTCCATTCCGCCAAACTGCTTGACGGTCGCATCGAGCGCGTCCTTGATCGCCTTGCGGTCCCGGATGTCGATGCTGGTCCAGCCGACCGCTTCTTTACCGGCAATTGCGCTGGCCTCTTCCGCGACAGCTTCGGCGCCCTGCACGTCACGGTCGGCGACCATCACGTGCGCTCCGCGCTCCGCAGCTAGCAGCGCGACCTCACGGCCGATGCCGCTTCCTCCGCCGACGATCAGCGCTATCCTGCGGCTCAGCTCCTTCTCGGGTGGCTGGCGGCGAATCTTCGCCTCTTCGAGCTTCCAATACTCGATCCGGAAGGCCTCGCTCGGCGGCAGCGCAACATAGTTCTCATACATCGAGAACTGGTCGGCCGAAGCAGCCGGCCCAGCCTGCGGGATATCCGTGCACGTCACCCCGGCACCCAGTACCCCGGCGCCCTGCATCACACCAATCGCATTGATGTAGAACTCGCCGGTGATGCGCGCCTCGGTCTTGTTCTTGCCGAAGCTGAACATCCCTACCCCCGGGACCAGCACTACAGTAGGACTCGCATCACGGATCGCGGGTGAGTCCTTGAGCGCGTGCGTCGCATAGTACTCCGCATACTCCGCGCGATACATCTCGAGCGCCGTCTCGATCAGTTCTTTTATCTCAGCAGGGTCACCGGTCGGATTCCACTTGATGAACATAGGACGGATCTTCGTGCGGATGAAGTGGTCGGGGCAGCTCGTGCCCAGATGCGCCAGCTTCTCCGCGCTTTCGGAGTTGACGAAGTTCAACACCTGCGGCGCGTCCGAGTAGCTTCCGATCCACCGCTGCCTCCGCGAGACCGCGCCCCGGAGATACGGCATGATCGCCGCCGCAATCTCCGCGCGGTCATCGCGCGCCTTCGTCTTCTGGCCGCTGAACGGCTTGTATTCCACCGCCGAACCATGACGTTCGATGAACTGACCAAGCTGATCGATGATGGTGATGGTATTCAGATAGCTTTCGCGCTGGGTGCTGCCCCACGTAAATAGCCCGTGGCCGCCCAGCACGACACCATCACACCGCGGAGTCTCGGCGACGATCTTCTTCAGCATCATGCCCAGCTCGAATCCCGGCCGCTGCCAGGGCAGCCAAGCGAGCTTGTGGCCGAACTCCTTATTGAACTTCTCCATCTTGACCTTGCCGTTGGCCGACGCTGCGAGCGCGATCCCCCAGTCCGGGTGCAGGTGGTCCACATGAGGGAACGGCAGATAGCCGTGCAGGGAAGTATCGATCGACGCTGCCACCGGGTTATTCCCGAACGTGCACAGCGGATACATCTCCACCATCTCGTCTTCGAGATCGACTCCCTTGTAAATCTTTTCGAGCGCGAGCAGCTTATCGAGATACAGCGTCGCGAAGCCGGAGCGCTTGATGCTGCCCAGATCACCACCGCTTCCCTTCACCCAGAGGATCTTCTTCGTCTGTCCGTCGAGCGAATCGACCTGATCGATCTTTGAGCTCGTATTGCCGCCACCGAAGTTGGTAATGCGCAGATCCGATCCCAGCAGGTTCGAGCGATATCGCAGCAGCTCCGGTTCATCCAGCTTCGACGCGACCGCGTCATCCCACCGATCCTCTAAAAACCGGAGTCCGCTTGTTGTCACCATGGAGAGTCCTCAATCTTCTGCCCGGAACACGGGTCTTAGGCATATCATTCCACAGGCAAGATCAATACAGCAACTATTTCCAATGTGAAAACCGCTCGTGATCGCTCACCGAGATGCGGTGCGGAGATCTGCAATTACGAGAGTGATTCCCGCGTCACCATCTTGTGCGCCACATAGTTATAGGGCGGCACCATCTGTCCCCGCAAGAGGGACAGGCCAAGATGAATCAGGTTCGGGCCATAGGAGCCTGCCTCGTGCGATACCGAGCCGATCAAAGGCGAGCCATCCCTCTTCATCTCTGCAATCGCCTCTGCGATGCAATCCTGGCCAACGATGGCGACGTGCTTCTGCCGCTTGTGCTCCCGAACCGCATCCACGGCTCCCAGCGCGCTCGAATCGGTAGCCGCCGCGATCAGGATGCGCCTGTCCTTCGGATGCCGCTGCAGGAAGTCCGAGATCACCTTCCTGCTCTTATCGCGCATACCACGCCCATCGATCCGAACGAAGGACTCCACCGGAAGATCGGGAATGCCGCTGCGTACGCCTTCGAGCGCGCCCGTAATTCTGCTCTGCACTAGTTGTCCCGCCTCTGGCAGATCGAGACCGAGCACCCAATCGACCTTGCCGTCCCAGTTCTTTGTCGCATATGCCGAGAGTGTCTCTCCTGCCTCGATCCCTACCCGGTAATTATCGACACCAAAATACGTCGCGTGGGGATGCGGAATGTCGATCGCGATAAGGGGAATCTTCGCCTCGGCAAGCTTGTCTCCGATCATCGGGGCAACCTCTTCCTCAACCTGGAACTCGATCACCAGGTCTACCCTGCTCCGGACAAACTCCTCCGCATTCTTGAGCGCGGTCGCCGCATCGTAACGATTATCCAGCACTAGCAAATCCACCCCGACGGAGGCCGCAGCCGCCCTCAGGCTCTCTGTCACCTCATTCGAGAAGGGCATATCCGCGCTCTGCCCCGCAAACCCAAAACGCATCTTCTTCGGCCGCGTCACCTGGCGGTACAACCCATCGGGGGACTGCGAAAGATATCCGCGATGCACGAAGGTCTTCAACACACGGTAGACGGTCGTCTTCGAAATTCTCGTCTGCCGGTGAATTGCCTCCAGCGTCATCGGCTGGTTTTCTGACTGCAACAGTTCAAGAATATCCAGCGCCTTCGACAGCACCGGGATCAGATAGAGCCTCTTTATCGTTCTTCTTACGGCCATAATCTCTCGCACAGAAAATAACTACGCAGTGGCTCCCATTATGCGGCACATCGATTCGGTTTCGGTAATGAAATGCGCCACTATCCGTTTCATGAACCTCGCTCTGCGCCCTGGGATCACCGGCCGTACCGCCACTACGCGTAGCTTGAGACGCTCTGTGCGTTCGCGCCCTTTCTCTCTCGCGCAATCTTCTCAACATACCCGCTCTCGGCCAACGCCTCCAGAGGATCTGCCGGCAACCCGCGCGCGATGCGCCACTCCCGCACAAACGGTCGCACATCCTGCCAGAACGCACTGCGGAAACACTCCTCAGCCTCGACCAGTCTGCAGGCATCCTGCAACTCGGCCAGACGTTCCTGATCGATCAGCGATGCCTTTGCATAGAGTTCCTGCGCCGTCACCACCGTCTGCACCATCGCCTCCATCTTGCCTTTCATATTGTGGCTTTGGTCGATCATGAAGGCGATCTCCGCCCGCTCGCTCTCCCTGGCACTCACAATCTCGTGGAGGATGCGGAACACCTGGTAGGGATCGATGGAGCCCAACGTCAGATCGTCGTCCGCATACTTGCGATCGTTGAAGTGGAATCCACCCAGAGCTCCCAGGTGCAGCAGCCACGCGACGATCTGCTCGATATTTGTTCCCTGATAGTGATGTCCGGTATCCACCAGCACCTTGGCCTTAGGCCCTGCACGCCGCGCGAGTTCCAGGGCCATTCCCCAGTCGGCGATGTCGGTGTGATAGAACGCCGGCTCAAACGGCTTATACTCTACCAGCATTCGTTGATCCGACCCCAGGGCGGCATGCGTGGCCGCTAGAACCTCCTCCATCCACGCGATGCGCCGCCGTACACTCTGCGCTCCGGGGTAGTTCGATCCATCCGCGATCCAAAGCGATACATCCTTCGAACCAAGCGCGCGCGCAATCTCCACCGAATCCAGCAAATGAGTCAGCGCATTCTTGCGGATCTCCGGGTCGGGATTTGCGATTGATCCGTACTTGTACCCCTGGTCCTGGAACAGATTTGGATTGATCGATCCTGCCCGCACCCCATACTTCTTCTCGAGAGCATGGATCGCCGACACGTCCTGTTTGCCTCCGGGCAGGTCCCACAAGACGTGCAGCGCCACCGTGGGGCTTGCGCCAGTCAGGGCATTAACCTGCGAAGCATCGGAGAACTTCTCCTCAATCGTCGTCGCCGCAGCATCCTGCAGAAACTTTCCGAAGCGGGTCCCGGTATTGGCAAATCCCCAGGAAGGCACCTCGATCCGAAAGCTGTCCAGGGCACTCCAGACCTTCTCCGTACTCCGCTCCGCCGCACCTGCACCATTCGTTGTCATCTCGCTGCCTCGCCACCTGAAGACTCTTGAGTAGAAATATACTCCCTATTGAAACGATTCCCTATAATGGTACGCTCTGACCGAGGAACATCCATCAGGCAGCCAACGAGGGACACGTGGGACCAAATCCATTCATCGGCGTCATCTATCACTGGGTCGGAGGCTTTGCCTCCGCGACGAACTTCATTCCCTTCCGAGGCATCAAGCGCTGGTCCTGGGAGATCTACTGGCTCATCCAGGGCTTCGCCGCCTGGATCGTCGCGCCGCTTATCCTTGCGGCGATCTTCGTTCCTCATCTCGCTTCGATCCTCCACGAAGCCTATGCCACCAAGCCCGAGAGCATCTTCTACGCCCTCCTCTGGGGAGCGCTCTGGGGAGTCGGCGGACTGACCTTCGGCCTCGCCATCCGCTATCTCGGCATCGCACTCGGATACGCCATCGCTCTTGGTCTTTGCACAGCTTTCGGAACTCTCATCCCTCCTATTTACGACGGCTCCATCAGAACAATCGTCCATGAAACCTCGGGCCTGATCATCCTACTCGGTGTTCTCATCTGCCTCATTGCCGTCGCGGTCAATGGAGCCGCTGGCCTCTCCAAGGAAAACGAGATTACCCCGGAAGAGAAGGCCGAGGCAGGCGAGACCGACTATAGCTTTGGCAAGGGCATCGCCGTCGCCATCTTCGCCGGCATCATGAGTTCCTTCTTCGCCTTTGGACTCAAGGCCGGGGCTCCGATCGGCGACATCGCCAAGCGTGAGTTGCTTGCCAACCACCATCTCGACCTCTGGCAGAATCTCCCCGTCCTCATCGTCGTTCTGTGGGGAGGCTTCCTGACCAACTTCATCTGGTCCGCCATCCTCATCATCAAAAACAGTTCCATCAAGCAGTTTCTCGGTGCTCCCGGCCACAACCCCATGCGTGCCACGCACGCTTCAGGCGATACGCTCGTCGACTTCGATCCTCTGGACGCCTCCACCTACGACCAACTCGCTCCCAAGACCCTCGCGGCCAACTATATCTTCGCCGCTCTCGCCGGAGTTGTCTGGTACTTTCAATTCTTCTTCTACTCCATGGGCCAGACCAAGATGGGCAAGTACGACTTCTCCAGCTGGACCCTTCATATGGCGAGCATCATCATCTTCGCCACTCTCTGGGGCCTCTTTCTGAAGGAATGGCACGGCACCAGTCGCCGCACCAAACTCCTCGTCTCCTGCGGCCTCTTCCTCCTGATCGGCTCCACGGTAGTGGTCGGTTATGGCAACTACCTGAAAGCCGTTCAAGATGGAATCCCGACCGTCTCCGCGCAATAGCTCGAAGCGCAGAGCGGTACGCTTCAACGGAGATGGCGGGCGTCTGCTTGAAGTACCGAGTCCGCCCTGTCAAACAATCTCCTGCCTAGAATGTGAACCTTCCAGAGAAGAACTGAAAGGCACGCGAATCACACTGGCGAAGTTGAGGGTCCCGAAGGTAGCGCTGTTGTTTACATTGACCGGGATCGTGTTGTTCGAAGCATTGCTTCCGAACGTCACGGTATTCGTGACATTCTGGCAATCGACCCCGAAGACAAACTTAGCCCGTTCCGTAATGTCGAAGGTGCTGCGCAGAGCGCTGGTGAGGCGGTTCATGCTCGGACCATGCAGGCCATAGGGAGCAATGCGAGTAAGGTTGCTGATCATGAACGTACCGGAGTTGCAGTACGGCCCTGTGCTCGCGGCACAGGGAACACCTCCGGCGCCGGTACCTGGACTAGCGCTGGACAATGCTCCCGTCAGGTAGCTCTTGGTTCCCAGCGTGGCTGCAGTAACGCCGTCGCCCCATCCCCCACCCTGGCGCGGGTTGCCTCCGATGAAGTTCGGGTTGGCATCCGGCATACAGGTACCCGCACCCACGTTCTGAGTGGTGGCGTTGCAAGTACCCACGATCGCCAACGGAATGCCCGAGGAGTATTGGAAGATGTTCGAAAACTCCCACCCGCCAAGCAGCGCGCGAACCCAGAAGTGGTCTCCACCAATCTTGCCTTTGCCGAAGGGAAGTTCATATACGCCGAATCGACAGACCCGCGTAGGGAGCGCGCTTCGGGATTGAATTGTTGATAGTAGTGATCTGGAGAACAGCCAAGAACATACCGCGCTTCCTCATCGTTCGTTTGCGACGCCCTTGAGGCCCTCAGACGCGAGGCGGCGCAAAAGGCGGCCGGCGCTGGCGGCCAAGTCCCCAGGTAGCTCGGCCGAGACGGGCTCGCTAGCTCGCACCACCTGTGTATGGACCACGCGGTCGGTCCCAGTGATCTGAAACTCCACAGCCCCGACGAGTCGCGTCCCTCCCGCGGACTCTAGATCCCAGACCAGGAGTGTCGCGGCCAGCGCGGGAGCACGGCCAGCGTCGACAAGGCGGATAGCGGGACTCGACGCCACTTCGATGCGCAGTGCCGTGTCCAGATACCTGTCAGGAGCGGACGACCATCGCCAGACAGAGTCCTCGGTCAACTCACCATCCGGTTGCTGGTGCAGTACCCGGCGGCCGATGTGTCCGCGTGCTTGTGTATCGAGCAGCCGGACAGCGGCGGCATTGGGAACCTTGGTCACTTGCCTCGCTGGCTCGGGCAGTTGCGGCTCGAGCAGTTGCGGCTCGATCATGCGGGTGGGTGCCGTATCGGGGCGCCGAAGGCGACAGGCGACTGCCCCCAGGCAGGCGATCGTGAGCAGGAGACAGAACCCTAGTCGGGGCACACGAATCATTAGCGTTTCACCTTAGCTGGTCGTAGACCATGGACCACCGACTCGGGTTGATCCTCGAGCAGCCGCGCAAGATCGCGCATCTCTTCGAGCGAATCCTGGATGGCAGGCAAGGAACGTCGGAGATCGTCCGCCGCAAGCCTGGAATTCTCCGCCGCTTCGCGCGCCGATTGGTTCACGGCCGGAAAGTCTGCGCCCTTAATCGCGGCCCGAGCCTCTTCAGAGAACTTGACCAAAGTCCCCTCGGTGCCGATTACCCCATCCAACTCAGACCTGATCTGTTCGATCTGCGTAGTTGTCGTTGCAAAGAATTTCCGCGAGTCTGCGCTCAGCGCTGGTAGGTCGCTGTCCTGCACAATGCGCTCGACGTTAGTGAAGAATCGGTCGCTTCGGTCGAGGCTATCGGGAACCCTGGCAACAATCTCCTTGAGAGTTTGTAGCGTCGCTTCCGCGCGATCCAAAAGCGCAGGCAGCCGATCCTGCACAGTCTGAAACGTCGAGGGCATCGACGGCACGTAAGGCCGACTCGGTGTGAACCCAAGGTCCATCGGTGGAGGGGGATTTTGCGGAACATCGAGCAGCAGGTATGCCTCCCCCGTCACCGGGTTGGCCACGGTCCGGGCCCGAAGGCGAGGAAAGGTGCCTCCAATATCAGTAATCGTCCGGATCCTGGTGACATCCAGGCCAACGGTATTGAGGCGGTCGAGGAACACCTCGAAGTCGATTTCGACGATGGTCCCCTGTGCGTCCACACGCAATTCTGTGACTTGGCCGATGTGGACGCCCCTGAACAGTACCGGGCTCGAAACGTCCAGGCCCCTGACGTTCTCGGTGGTATAGGTGACCATGCCGATCACGTCACGGCTCCTCATCCGTTGGATGAAGAGCACCGCCGTGGCTAGGACAACAACCAGTACGACAACGATGAACAAGCCCAGTCGCGCATAACTTTTCTCGACGGCCATTCGGTTATCCTCCCGGATTTGCGGACACGCCATACGGCGACCGCGTGAAGAAAGCATGGACGAACGGAATCTCCGATTCATCGCGAAGTTTGCGCGGGTCTCCCCGTGCGACAATCCCTTTCGCGGCCTTGTCCAGCACGATACAGTTGTCAGCCACGAGGAAAATGCTCGGCAGCTCGTGGGTCACAATAACGACCGTGATTCCCAGGTCGCGGCTAAGCGTGAGGATGAGCTGGTCGAGCTCGACCGCCGAGATCGGGTCGAGTCCGGCGGACGGCTCGTCGAAAAACAGGAGATCGGCTTCGAGCATCAGTGCACGGGCAATGCCGGCCCGCTTTTTCATGCCACCCGAGATTTCGCCGGGAAGATGCTCGGCGAACGCACCAAGGCCGACGAGGTCGAGCTTCGCGTGGACGAGCTCACGCACTGTCGCGCCGCGTATCGGAGTCCATGTGGTCAACGGCAGCGCGAGGTTCTCCGCGAGCGTCATAGAGCTGAACAGCGCGCCCGACTGAAAGAGCACGCCGAATGGCGGCGTGCCCGCGTAGCTACTCGGATCTCCAACGCCATCGATATCGATTCGCCCGGCCTGGGGCTGCTCAAGCCCGATCAAATGTCGCAGCAGCGAGCTCTTGCCGCACCCTGATCCGCCGAGGATAGCGAAAATCGTTCCGCGCTCCACCTGGAAAGTGGTGTGCTCCATGAGCACGCGTGTCCCCCAACCGATGCGCAGATCGTCGACGATGATGTGCGGTCTTGATAGCGGCATGTTCAGATTCCCATGAGTGCGAAGAATAGCGTAAAAAGCGCGCTGATCACAATCGTGCTGAAGATGGCCAGCACCACGGCGGTCGTCGTCCGGGCGCCGACAGCGGCGGCGCCACCGCGTGTGAGCAGCCCTTGGCCACATGCGATCAACCCGATCGCGAGCGCCAGAAACGGAGCCTTGATGAGACCCGTGAGCAGGTGGCTGACGGTGATCGCCTTCGCAGTCGCCTGAATATAGGCGTGGGGTGTCATGTCCGTCATAACCACGGTGGCCATTAGGCCTCCGACGAGGGCCAGCACATCGCCAACCCAGGTCAAGAGCGGCACCGTAACGGCGAGCGCGAGACAGCGGGGCAGGACCAACCATCTCACAGGGTCGAACCCCATCGAGCGCAAAGCGTCAATCTCCTCCGACACCTTCATCGTGGCGATCTCCGACGCGAGACCAGCGCCTGATCGCCCGGCCACGACGATTGCTGTTACCAGCGGTCCGAGCTCTCTGAAATGCGCGACCACTACAAGTTCGGGGACGTAGGTGATCGCACCGAAGCGCCCGAGTTGCGAGATGCCGAGCAAACCGATGATGACGCCGACCAGCAGGTTGGCGGCGCTCGTGACCGGCAGCGCGTCTGCGCCGATCTCTTGAATCAGCCTCGGCAACGAACGCCAATCGACCGAGCTCGGTGTGGCGGACGCTCTCGGAACTGCGACGGCACAGCGACCGATGAAATCAAGTGCGGCGGTTGTCTTGCCAGGCAGGTGCGCCACAAGTGCGCCGATCCGCGTCAGCGGATTCATCGTTCGCGTCTGAGGCGCTGGGAGGACAGCCCGGCGTTCGCGATAAAGCGCGATCAAGCGTGCCGCTTCGGGGTTATGGCCTTCAACGACCGACGCGCGCAGCCCATCCGCGTCCAGCCGATCGAGAAGACGTGCCAACAAGGCTGCGCCCGTGCCGTCAATTCGATCGAGCTGCGCCAAGTCGACATCGACTGAGCAACATCCACTCAGACTGGCCTCAGTGTTCTTGAGTGCCCGCGTCACCGCTGTCGCATGGGCCAAGTCGAACGGACCGGTAGGTACTAGAGTTACGTGGCCTCCTTCTCGGTCAGCCCGAAGGGCAACACTCATTGCGCAGATCTCCCGAGCTTAGTTGGGCAGGTCAAAGTTTCCAGAGCCCGAAACCGGAGAGCATTCAGTACTTCGAGTATATTTTGACGCGAAACGCTGGACTTTCGAGCAACAGCATGGTCAGGCAGCGCAGCAATACCCAACCATTTTGTCCTGCCTTACCTTCGTATCCTGGACGATGCGCAACTTAGCACCACCAGAAGATTGGGCAATGCCTGATACGGCTTTCAACACTGCTTGCAGAAGATTTAGATCGCTGTATCCAACCTAGCCACTATCGGTTAGGTATCATACTGCAAAATTGGCCAAACCAGCAAGAATCTCGCAATGTTCAAGACCCATGTTCCGCCACCGCTCCAGACACAGCAGGAAGACAGATTGCTTAACTTGCCGGGACGGGGGAAGTCGATCTTCACTCCGTTTCGATAGCTCATCGGTTCATCATCTGATCGGTTGATCGGTGACTCTGGCCCGTTGTTGCAGAGTGTATATCGCCCACGCGCGACGAGTAGCCAGAGATAAAGACCAACGGGATCAAATCGGAGTTGTGTGAGTTGCTCGCGCCCTAAACTCCGAATATCAAATGCTCAAGCACGGGGCCGAGGACTAGTACCGGAAGATAGCTCAGTGCAGCCACTACTATTAGACAACCTGTCAGGAAAATCCCAAATGTAAGACCGTCTGTGCGAAGAGTTCCTGTTGAGGAGGGTGTACTTCTCTGCCGCGCAACCAAACCCGCGCAGGCCAGGGCGGGAATTGCCAATCCGAACCTCCCCGCCATCATGGCCAGCGCAGTGGTGATGTTATAGAAAACATTATTAGCGCTGAGACCTGAAAAACTTTGTCCATTATTGGCAAAGCAAGACGAGTAAGCGAACAGAATCTCAGTAAGGCCGTGGGGTCCCGTGTTAGTGGTCAGGCCGGCGAGTCCGGCTTTGCTACTAATAGCAAGCGCGGTTAGCGAAAGGATAGTCACGGGGGCAGCCAGGGCATAGAGAATGATGAATTTGTTCTCCGCCGGACCTATCTTTTTGCCGAGATACTCTGGCGTACGACCTACCATAAGCCCCGCCAAAAACACAGCTATAGCAGCAATCATCACCATGCTGTAGATCCCTGTGCCGAGACCTCCGAAGACAACTTCCCCGAGTAGAAGGTTGACCAGGAGGACCATCCCTCCAAAGGAGGTATAACTGTCGTGCATCGAGTTGTTCGATCCTGTAGCGGTGTTTGACGTCACGACAGCGGTTAACGTAGAGCCGGCAATGCCGAAACGGACCTCTTTCCCTTCCATATTGCCTCCGGCTTGAGACGCACCATGATAAGAGTTGACGCTACCGAGATGTGGGTTTGCCGTGTTGTTCAAAGAGATGGACTGAGATCAATCCAATCGCGAATAGAACAACCATTAGGGAGTAAAGCAGCCAGCCCTGGCGGGGTTGGCGAATCATTCTGCCGAATGTGTTGGTTAAGGCCGCCGGCAAGAGCACGATTGCCAACATTTCCATGAAGTTTGCGAGCGGTGTAGGGTTTTCGTATGGATGGGAGCCATTAACGTTGAAGAAGCCGCCTCCGTTTGTCCCTAGATTCTTGATAAATTCAAGTGCGGCGACTGGGCCTTGCGGGATCACCTCCTTAGAACCCTCCAGAGTAGTCGCAACGGCGTAGTGGTGGAAGTTCATCGGAACTCCCTGCCATACGAGTAGAACGGCTCCGACCAGCGCGCCCGGCAAAAGGATCCAAAGCAATGCGCGAGTAGTATCAACCCAGAAATTGCCAAGTGTTTTTGAGAGTTGACGAGCAAAACCTCTGATGAAAGCAATACCTATCGCCAGTCCAGCTGCGCCAGCCAGGAAGTTCTGCGCGCAGAGGCCGACCATCTGGCTGAAGTAACTCATGGTGTTCTCGCCGCCGTAGGCTTGCCAGGTCGTGGTGGTCGAGAAGCTGATCGCTGTATTGAGAGCCAGGTCAGGAGATAGCGGCGTAGTGAGGTACTTAGGAAAGAACCATGGCAGGAATCCCTGCAATCTGAGAATGGCATATAACAAAAGCGTGCCAGCTAGACTAAAGAGCACAAAGCACACTGCATACTGGGTGGAGGTCATCTCCACATTTGAATCAATGGCGGTAACGCGGTATATAAGCCGCTCGATTGGAACACATAATCGATCCAGTACGGTCGCCTGTCTGGAAAAGACTTTCTCCATGTACCCGCCTAATGGCTTCACCAGGACGGTTACAACTGCCACGAACAGAATGTATTGCAAGATGCTATGAAAATCCAAGGGGCTCCTCAAGAGCAAGCCAGGGTTTAGGGCGGCCTTGCGGCGCTCTCCCAAGCCTAGGCTTAGCGCGCTCATCTTTGTTGCTATGAGATCTAACGCCAGTTTTTCGTTCGCTTAGATATTTAGTGTATTCACAGTAAGTCGCCGTCAGGAGGCCGCTGACGAGACGTTCGCCGAGGAAGCCGAGTTGACGGCCGGCACCCTCCGAGCCGTGGCGTTCATGGACGATGCTGGCGCCCGTGAAACTCCGGGCCAGCAAAAGTGTCAACGTCATATTTTTTTATTCAAACAACCGTCGCATAAAAAAGACGTAGCGATGTCATAAAGAATTCGGACACGTCTCAGAGGTTGCTCTTACCAAAGACGCAGCTTCATTGCCGCTCTCGATTGCGCGACGATGCAGTTGCCCAGTCAATCACAACGATAACTCCGTCCCTTTGCTTGTATACGCTCGCTCTCTTGAAGGAAAGCCATGCGCGCGGCTGCACTTTTTGCTCAGGCACGACGACAGTCTCAAAACTTCCGGCCATCACTACGCGCGGACACTTGACCTCCGTGGCACTGTCTCCGTTATCAACCGACCAAAACAAGGGGGCTTCTGTGTATGCGTTGAAATATATTCGGCACGCACCTGTCCATAACAAACTCATCGTCTACCTCGAATGACGTGGGTTCTATCCATTCAGAACGTGATCTCTATCTTTGGAGCGGCTGCCTCAGGCTGGGGCGAAGTATCTTGATATTCCCCCCAGCCCTGACCAGCTGGCTTTGCCTCCAATTGAGCCCTAGAACTCAAGCCGCAGAGCGACCTGGCCCGTCCGGTTGCCCGCGTTTTCTGCCGTCTGCGCCTGGTTTAGCACCCCAAACGAGGTCTGGTTGCTTATGTTCGTCGCAGGTGGCGCGTAGTTGGTACGGTTCAGCACATTGGTGAACGTCGATTCGAAGCGCAGGCGCCAGCTCTCCCTGACAGCAACGACCTTCGCCAAACCCGCACTGACTGCGATGGTGCCAGGCGCCTCGAGACTTCCAACTCCTGCGTTGCCAACCCGCCCTGCATTAGCCGGCGTGGGTTCAAACGCATTGAGGTTGAAGTAATTGATCGACGAACGGTGAGCAGGAATCGGATTGCCGACCCGATCCGGGCGAACAATCGATCCAGCTGCAGAAGGGTTCGTATTGGTCTGGTCAGCGTTGACACTGTCGGTCGGGGTCAGGTACGGCCCTGTCTCCAACAGCGTGATCGTGTTCACATTCCAACCGCCGAGGATACCGCCCACGACAGGTGAAGAGTTCAACCACTGCCGGCCCTTGCCGAATGGCAGCTCATACGTTCCTGTCACCAGGAAGCGCTGACGCCGCGTTCCAACGACATTGCCGCGGTTTGCGTTGATGTCGAAGCGATTCAGATCCGAGAGTCCATAGCGGGTTTCACCTTGAAACGCTGTGGGGGCATCGCCCTGAGCGTCGCTGATGTTATGCGCCCAGGTGTAGTTTGCCTTATAGGACAGGCCCCGGGCCATTCTGTGCGTTGCCTCGAGTTCCATTGCCTGGTAGTTCTGTTTGCCCAGGTTATAGGTCGAATAGATGACGCCCCAGTTCTGGAACGGCACGGGATTGGGAGTGCTTGAAGTAGTGGGTTTCGATTGGTTCAGGTTTACGCTCACGTTCAGACGGTAGGAGTTCATCCCCACGTAACTGATCCGGACAGAGGTGTTGGAAGTAAGCTCCCGTTCTACAGTGAGGTTCCACTGTGCCGATTGAGCATCGCGGTAGTGCGGATCGACACCTTGTTCGAATATGCCACCGCCAAACTGCAGGCCTGCGCCCTGCGGTGTCACATGTGGGAACGTGAAGAGTGGTGTGCCTGCGTTGTTGTTCTGCCAGAGGTTGACGGCAGCCTGCGGAGTGCTCTCCATATTGTTCTGAAGTTGTCCGAGCGCGGTCACAGTAAAGATGCCAAAACCGGCACGGACGACCGTCTTGTTGTCCTTGAACGGACGGTAAGCAACGCTGACCCGCGGATCGAAGTTACGAAGATATCGCTGCCGAAGGCCCCCCGGCAGTCCTGCCTGGCTGTTTGTCACCACTGGGGTACAAGTGCCAGCGTTGTAGTTCGGATTGACATTGCCAAGTCCACAGGCATTGAACGACGCAAGGAAGGCTGGGGCTGTCTTGAGGCCGAAGTTATCGATGATAATTGCTCCCTGTCCATTTGCACCCGGCCCACTGTAGTTGGGATCGAAGTTGGCCGCAATCCCGTTCTTATCAACAAAGGGAGAGAGCAGTTCCCAGCGCAGACCGAAGTTGAGCGTAAGACGGTCATTGACTTGCCATTGATCCTGGCCATAGATCCCGGTCTGAACGCCGCTAGCATCGTCTTTCGGACCCGTCACGGCAAAGTAGGCGGTGTTCGGAGCGCCGATCAGGAGGTCGCCGAAGGCGTTTCCGGTGAAGGCGCCTTTGTTGAAGGTGAATAGGCCGTAATCGTCGGAAGGCGTCTCGATCTCAGGCACGACGAAGCGTACCCAGCGAACATCCACTCCAGTGCGAATGGTGTGTCTGCCCCGGCTGTACGTGACGTTATCCGCAATCTGCTTGGTAAAAGACTGCGTGGGGCCGACGTGATCCCTGCCGATGGATTGGAAGCCTGTTCCGTCGGAGAAGACAATCGAAGGGAACCCTTGATCGGTCGGATGGTTTGAAACATTAACACCTTGATCGCCGCCTACCTGAAGGTTCAGCCCCTCGAGGGCCTCAGCACCTACGATCGGGAAGTTTGGGGCGAGCGTCGTATCCGTGTAGCCAAAGCGAAACTCATTCAGCAGCCGGCTGCTGATCACATAGTTGTGGGAGATCAGGAAGCTGCGGTCATGCTCGGTGTCCACGTCATTGGGCAGCAACGGGTTGACCACATTCACCAACAGGTTCTTCCGGTTGAAGCGCGCATACACCTGCTGCTTCGAGTTAATGACCTGATCGATGCGGGCATCGAAGCCGTCAGTGTTCGACGGAGTCGAAACGAGAGTCTGGTAATTGGGTTGGCCAACCGGCACATTGGGCAGATTGGGCAGCGGGTAATATTTACTCAGCAAAGCGGTAGCGAAGGGGTTGATTCTCGACTGCGGAATCACCGGACCTCCCATATCTCTCAGATCTCCCATCCTGTCCTGGACGCTCGGCACCGCATACTGCTGCGCCTGCGAGATCCGTCTCCGGTTACCCTCATAGTCGAAGAAGAAGAACGTCTTGTCGTGTCCGTTGTAAAGGTGCGGAATCAACAGCGGGCCACCAAGGCTGCCCCCGAAGGTATTGAAACGTTTCGGCGCTTTCTGTGCGAAGTTGTACACGTGAGCATCGAGGGCGTCGTTTTGAAGATACTCGAAGAGACTCCCATGAAACGTGTTCGTTCCGCCCTTGGTTGTGAACGTCACGTCTCCGACCTGGGAGAACTCGGCATTGTTGTTAAAGGCTGCGACCTTGAGCTCTGCGATTCCTTCGGACGATGGGTAAGGGTTCGCTCCGGCAACAGCACTGTAGACGTTCGCCGTCGAAATGCCATCAACCGAGAACCCGACCATGTTCGACGTTGCGCCGCCCACTGCGACATTTCCCTGGCTGTCCTGTTGCACATTGGCAGACGTTGCCAGGGCTGCCAGAGGACTGGTGCTCGAGGCGCGAAAATTGAGCGGCAATTGACCGATCTCCGCGGTGCCTTTGGAATCGCCGAGCACTGCATTTTCGGTGTTGATCTGATTTGCAGAGGAGGTCACGTCAACTGTCGTCGCCTGTGCGGCAACCTTCATCGCGAGGGTGAACCGGAGATCCTGCCTCGCCGCCAATGTGATTTCGGAGATTACCGTCTCGGCGAATCCGTCGTGCTGCGCTCGGATGCTGTATCTGCCGGCGAGGACATTTTCAAACGTATAGCTGCCCGTAGCACCCGTCTTCACAACTCGATCGGTATTTTGATCAATGCTGTGCAGCGTAATCTGCGTATCCGGTATTGCGGCGCCAGAATCATCCTGAGCGGTCCCTCGAATGCTCCCAAACGTGGACTGCGCTTCCAAACGGGCAGTGCTCATGAAGAGCAGCCCAAACAGTAGCACAAGGCCACCGAGCATAAGCCACTTCTGAACTCGGTTGAGCAACAGCACTGGCTCCAAATGCAAACACCTCTGGTAATGCGAGGTCAAGGGTGAGGTTCGACGAATGGTTCCTCTCAAAGGGGACATGTGTATTCTCCAATCTGCCAGCACAACTGGTGGCATATCTCATGAAAGAGCGCCTTCCGTAACTACGGCATAACTAAGAGCAGGACCTTTATGGTTTGCTTACAACTTTCTTGATTTCTGGCCGAATGCCGAGAAGAAACCTCAAGAAATTGCCGGTATCCTGATCTCTAGAGATGAAGTACACGCAAGTAGCCAAGCGACTGCTGCGAACCGCCGCAATCGTCCCCGTTGTCCCATTGCTAACCGGTGTCGTCTACCTTGGTCGTGGCAAAGCAATGACCGCAGGCCTCATCGATCTGGTTCTCGTGATGCTGATTGCGTTCCGCTGGGGATTTATTGAAGCGGCGGTCGCCTCAGTATTGGCGGTGGCTTGCCTGGACTACTTCTACATGGCGCCGATCTTCTCTCTATATGAGCGAGACCCTCAGGACTGGATCTCATCAGGAATATTTTTGGTTATCGCTTTGACCGCTGGCCATTTTGCAGATCACATAAAGCAAAAGGCGACACAAACCGAGAGCGAACGGACAAGAATGGAAAGGCTTTATCTGACGAGCCGGGACCTCATCACGATGGACCGGCGCAAAGAAGTTGGCGCACAACTTACAAACCTGATTGCTGACACTTTTAAGGTCGATGCTGTGGCTCTATGGGACGCACGCGAAGCGCGAATGGACAAGGCGGGGAAAGACATCATCCCAGAGGATGAGGTTCGTGCTACCTATTTTCATGAACTTATTGAGAACGACTTTATTTCTTGCAAATTCAAGCGTGTATTGAGACTTGGGACCAGACCTGTCGGCGCGCTTTACATCGCAGGCTCTTCTCACGAAAGCAACCTCGATCCGCGATCAGTGGACGCGATTGCTTCGCTCTCGGCGATTGCCCTGGAAAGAGCACATTCCTTTATAGCTGAGAGTAACGCCGAAGCTGCAAAGCGGAGTGAGCAGCTCCGCTCGACTATTCTCGACGGACTGGCCCACGCGTTCAAAACGCCATTGACAACGATCCAGAGCGCAAGTTCGGGATTGCTGGAAATCAACCGGCTCGAATGTCCTGAAAGAGAGCTTGTGTCTCTCATCGATGAACAGGCAACGCGTCTGGCCACACTGACCAACCGAGTGCTGCAGACTGCAAAATTGGATGAAGGACAATTAGACGTAGATCACGAAAGGATCCGCCTGGATCAATTGTTCCGCTTCTGTAGAGAAGAGGCTGTTCCTGCTTTGACGGACCATCATTTACGGATCATCGACGAGACGTCGGGGAGCGATGTATGGGCGGATGCCCATTTGCTCCAAATGGCTCTCTTACAGATGCTTGATAACGCTTCCAAATATGCAAGTCCCAGATCGCCAATTACGCTTCGTGTCACGCTAACCGATACTGAGGTCGTGTTCAGCATACAGAACGAAGGCTCGTTTATTGCCCCTGAAGAGCGGTTGCGGATCTTTCAGCGTTTTTATCGATCGCCAGGGTCTCAACATAAAGCATCCGGAACTGGCATTGGTCTGTCTGTAACCAAACGAATTGCTGAGGCCCACCGCGGTAGAGTGTGGGTTGAGAGTGATTCAGAGACAAGCACAACATTCTTTTTCACGCTGCCGCTCATATGCAAGGAGGCCTGATGTGGACGAATCACAAGGCAGATTGCTGATTGTAGAAGACGACTCCGCGTTGCGACGAAGTCTGCGCACCACCCTTGATGTTCTAGGATTCGATGTGGGTGAGGCCGGCAACGGCGAGGATGGCCTCGTACGGCTGCGCATGGTTGATTATGAGGCCGTTCTCCTCGACATTAATATGCCAGGAATTGGGGGTATCGAGACCTGTCGGCGTATTCGGCGCATCTACACGAGACTGCCGATTCTAATGCTGACGGTTCGCGACACTGAAGATGACAAAGTCGAGGCGTTGGAGGCTGGCGCTGACGACTACGTGACAAAGCCGTTTCAAACACGTGAGTTGACGGCTAGAATCCGTTCCGCGATTCGCCGATTTCGTGCGCCGGAAACTCCTGCCGAGATGGCGCTCACAAACGGCTCCATCGTGCTCGATCCCGTCCGACGGCGTGTCGAACGAACTGGGATTGAAGTACACCTGACCCCGCGCGAATTCGATGCTCTTCATCTCCTGATGACACATGCAGGCCGGCCAATTACACATTCGCGGCTACTTGCTGCCTTGCGCGGGCCCGGCTCTGGAAACGATCGTGCCTATTTGCGGGTTCTCATCGGTCAGCTCCGTAAGAAACTCGAGGACGATGCTGCGGACCCAATGTATCTTTTGACAGACAGCCATGTCGGATACCGCTTTCGTGAGCCATAGCCGCTACCTTATATCATCGGAAGCTGTCTCCGGGGACCGTCGAGAACCACGTCGCCGCTCTGCGCTTCTTCTACATGCGCACCCTGAGGCGACCCGAGTTCTGCGAGTTTCTGCCCTATCCGAAGGTGCAGCGGAAATTGCCCAACATCCTAAGCAAGGAAGAAGTGGCGCGTCTGATTGACGCCAGCGAGAGCCTGTTCCAGCGTACCCTGCTGATGGTCCTTTATGGCACGGGCATGCGCCGTTCCGAGGTCGTCGCTCTGAAGATCGATGACATCGACAGTCAGCGCATGATCATCCGCGTGATCAAGGGCAAGGGCGGCAAGGATCGTGACCTGCCGCTGAGCCCGGCGCTGCTGGAGACCCTGCGCGCTTACTGGCGCTGGCTCAAGCCGCGGACTTACCTGTTCCCCTCACGGATGCATCGCGACCGGGAGCAGCCCATCACGGATAAGACCCTATGGTGGGCCTGCAGCCAGGCTGCGCGAAGAGCGGGCATTCGTAAACGGGTAAGCCCCCATTTGATTCGGCACAGCTGGGCCACGCACCTTCTTGAAGCCGGCAACGATCTGCGCACCATCCAGCTTCTGCTCGGCCACGAGGATCTGGAGACCACGGCCAGGTATCTTCACCTCTCCCAGCAGCACCTGCACCAGGTCTCGAACCCGCTCGAAGAGCTGAAGATCTCCGCTGTCGACCAGAGCCGCCGCTCCTATCATCGTCCGCTTCCTTCATGACCCGGCCGGCCATCGAAGTGGCTGACATCATCCGCGCGCACGGCAACCGATTCCTGGAACGCTACCAGTCCGGCTTCAGCTATCAGCAGATGAAGGCGTTCCGCGCTATCAGCCGTTGCCGCACAGCCGCGCTGGGCGGACATCTCGACGTGTGTCACGACTGCGGTTATCAGACCGGCATCTCCTACAACTCCTGCCGCTCACGATGCTGCCCGAAATGTCAGGCACAGGCCCGACAGCGTTGGCTCGAAGCCCAGGAGCGCGATCTGCTCAACACCGGCTACTTCCACGTCGTGTTCACCGTGCCCCACGAGTTGAACCCACTGGGCGCTCACCACACCGGCGGTCTTCTACGACTTGCTGTTCGTGGCCAGTTCACGGACTCTGCTGGAAGTCGCAGCCGATCCGAAATACCTCGGCGCTGAGATCGGATTCCTCTCCATCCTGCATACCTGGAGCCAGAACCTCC
>NZ_JQKI01000021.1 GCF_000745965.1 Edaphobacter aggregans DSM 19364
CGCACCCGACTCCGGCGTGGACTGCAGCGTCCGGCTGTCCACCACCATCGCCGTGGGCTGTGGCTTGCGCTCGGCAAACTCACGCAACAGAGAGCGCAGGTCTTCCACCATGATCTCGAAGCATCCGGCACCGATCCAGCGCCGCGTCTGCTGGTACACCACCGGCCACGGCGGAAGATCGTTCGGTATCATCCGCCAGTGCGCCCCAGTCTTCACCAGCCAGCGCAGAGCGTTGAACACCGCTCGCAAACTGTGCGACCGCTGCGCAGCGTCCTCCCGACACAACGCCAGATAGGGCGCTACAAACGCCCGCTCCTCATCGCTCACATCGCTCGGATAACCAACCTGACCCTTATTCCCCATACAAACTATGCTGCACGATGACAACAACACAATCACCGCCTTCCTACAGATGGGAATTAAAGTTATTAACAGTCTCTAGTGTTCTTCCGGTGTACTCGATCCCTTTTTGATTGACGTAGACGAGCCTCCCGTCTGGTGCGGCCTTGAACAGAACCGCAGGGAGATTCTCGGCGAGGAGATTCAGTTGCAGCTCACTCTCCCTGAGGGCGGTTTTCTTTGGTTCGAAATCCAATGAGTTCAAGGTAGCTCCAGGAAGCGAGAACACCCTCGGCTCTATGCGTATAAAATACGAGGATGACCTCGACTTTGTCAAATTCTGTCCGGGTGAAGCCGAAGCAGGAGCGCGCAACACGGCGGCTTGCGAATTTTCTGGATGCTGCAGCGGAACTCTTCGCAGAGATCGGCTATGAAGCTGCAACGATGACTGCTATCGCCGAGCGTAGCGGTTCCGGGATTGGCACGCTTTATCACTATTTCCCAGACAAGCAATCCATGGCCCTCGCTCTTCTGAACCAATATGCAAAGAAGATCGAGGCGCATTGGAAGCCCTTGACGGAACAGACAGAGACCCTGTCCCACACCGCGTTTGCAGAGACGTTCCTGGAACGCATCACTGAATTCCTACGGGAACGCCCCGCCTATCTGAAGTTGCTCACCGCGCCGATCCGGTTTTCCCGTGACCCAGGTGCACGCAGGGCTTTACGCGTCGCAATTGCGAATGCCTTTCGAGCAAAGGCCCCATCGCTCACCAATGAGAAAGCTATGTTGGCCGCAAACATCACGCTCCAGATAGTCAAAGGCATGACAACGCTCTATGCGGAAGCAGGCCCAGGAGAGAAACCTCTGATCATCACAGAGTATAAGAAGGCACTGACGCTGTATCTGGGAAGCGTTTTGTCCGAGGACGAGCGGCCTCCAAAAGAGAGACAACGGTAAGGCAGCGTTCTGGGCGAATCCACGTACCATCACAAGCGTGAGGAGAAGGGCCAAAACTATGGTATGGATGCTCATTTAGCACCGTAATCAAAGCGGTGAAAGACAAAGCAGTGTCGCGAAACGGATGCTTCGATGGATTTGCCAACGCGGCCGATTTGGAAGCACCCTCTCCACTCAAGTCTTTAGTTTGGCGAGCAATGAGTTCAATTCGCACAGGGATGAAGATGGCTGAGGGCAGCCTGCGGTTCAGCGTCTTTTTTCATTGGGTCTGGACGTACCTCAGCGCAAACCGTGGTTGGTCATTGAACAGCGCGAGAATAGCTGACGAAGGTTTCACAACGGCAGTTGAGGAAGCAATCTATGCGGTTCATATGACGCTACTGAGATCCGAACTCGCTATCTTTCATGCCTCTGGGTCTTGTGGCAGTGGTTGCATCCGCTCAGAATTTTCCGCAGCGAAATGCCCTTAGCAATTTCGTGGTCCGCATAGCTGTTTACTTCGGTTGTCTTGAACCGCTCTTAACCGCAAGTCTCCGCTATCAACTCATCATGCTTTACATAAACATGTAATAGATCAAGGGTGCCCAGTGGCATATTGTCTTATTCATAAAGTCGAGGGTGTCCTCGATTATGGAGCTACGCTGAACTCATTAGATCTCGGACGGAAGGACACCGACCTCGCATCCAACGGGCGACCGGAACCGTCGATCACCTGGCGGTCCGTATCCTCGATCAGTTTGGGCTCGATCACTCCGCTGCCCGTCGTTGGGAAGGAATGAAAGCCGGTAATGTCACCAATCACGAATTCGCAGAGGTAAAGTAGCGCCACTTTTCGAACAAAGGAGAATGTTATGACAACACTTCGACATGCAATCAGAGTTGGGGCTTCTCGTGACGCAGCCTACCACGCATTCACTGACATCGCCGGATTAGCCGGCTGGCAGCTGGGCCGCGTCCAGGGTGAGGTCCGTGTCGGCAAGACGCTCACCATAGAACGACACCCCGGTCTGCACTTCGGCTGGCGGACGGTTGAGCTCGATCCCGGCCATAAGATCGTACAGACCTGCGTCGAAGGTCCTGGTTCGTCCGCCGGAAAGACCTTGACCATCACCTTCTCTAATGAAACCGATAGCAAAACCCTTGTCGAACTGAGCGATGCAGGATGGCATAACAATGACCCGCATCTGCCGCTCTGCAACACCTATTGGGGCGAAGCGCTGACGCGGTTGCGTTCGTATCTGGAAACCGGCAAACGCTAAGCGAAACGAACAATGCAATCAGCAAACCCATTTTCACTGTGGAGGTAAGTCTAACGTGGCCTACAAAGATCTTCGAAGTTTTCTGAAACTCCTCGCCGAGAACAATCAGCTTTTGCGAATCAGCGAGCCAGTCTTACCTGAACCGGATATTGGAGCAGCCGCATCGGCTGCTAACAAGGGTCTCGGAGAGACCGCACCGGCATTGATTTTCGACAATATCAAGGGATACGGGAAGGCGCAGCTTGCCATTAACGTGCATGGCTCGTGGCCCAATATGGCTCTCATGATGGGCCTGCCGAAAGATACGCCGCCCAAGGCGCAGTTCCATGAGTTCTGCCGCCGTTATCAGAACTTTTCCAAAGGGGTTGTCGAGGAGCGGAAGACGGCACCGTGGCAGGAAGTTCAAATCACGGAAAACATCAATCTTTATGAGTTAATGCCGCATTTCAGGCTCAATCCTGGCGACGGCGGCCTCTATATCAACAAAGCCTCGGTCGTATCGCGTCATCCAGATCATCCCGATGAGCGGAATGTCGGCATGTATCGGTTGCAGGTGAAAGGCCCGAACCGGTTGAGTGCACAGTTTGTGCCTGAGCACGATATCGCGCTCCATTTTCAGGCTGCAGAACGCGAGAACAAGCCACTCCCCATCGTGATCGCCGTGGGCAACGATCCAGTACTTAGCATCGTCGCATCCATGCCTCTGCTGTACGGTCAGTATGAGTTTCAGATGGCGAGTGCCCTGCACGAGGAGCCTTATCCAGTGGTAACGCTCGAAAATGGCCTCCAGGCTCCTTGGGGTGCCGAGTATATCCTCGAAGGCCATGTCACTCCTGGAGTCCGCGAACCTGACGGTCCCTACGGTGAATTTACGGGTCACCTGTCCGGGCTGCGAAACATGGTATCGGTCGAAATCACCAAAGTCTGGCATCGCAAGGACCCGATCTATGAATATACGTCGATCGGCATGCCTTGGACCGAGATCGACTACATGTTCCTCAATACCTGCCCGCCGCTTTATGTGCAGCTCAAGGAGAAATTTCCGGAGATACAAGCGGTCAATGCCCTCTATACGCATGGCCTTATCGTCATCGTTTCTACGAAGACACGGGTTGGTGGCTTCGGCAAGGCGGTCGGCATGTCCGTCCTGACAACGCCCCATGGTTTGGGTTATGCAAAGGTCGTCATTGTCGTCGATGACTTCGTCGATCCATTCAACCTGCCTCAAGTTATGTGGGCGATATCGACCAAGGTCAATCCGAAATACGACACAGTCGTCATACCGGACCTATCGGTTTTGGCTCTTGATCCGGGTTCGGAGCCTCCTGGGATCACCCACAAGATGATCATCGATGCCACGACCCCGGCGCCGCCTGAAAAGCATGGCGAATACTCTATGCAGGTCTTGGATCCGCTGGAAGCAAAGGACTGGTTGCCAAAGCTGCAGGCTTTGATGAAGCACGCCTGATGTTAGCAAAGACTGAGAGGAATCATAATGACAGATAAAAGCACTCTGATTTGCCCACGATGTGAGTCTATCTCGACAGGGGTTCGATTCGAGTCTCCTGTTGCAGGCGTATGGACGCTCTACGGCTGTGACGACTGCCTGTTTACCTGGCGGTCGACTGAGCCGAAGACGATTACTGACCCGAAGCAGTACCCCACACGCTTCAAGGTGAAGCTCGAAAAACTCAAAGACATTCCCGTGATGCCGGCCATCGCCCACCCGGATCGCTGAGTGGAAGGGGTCCGCACCAATACGGTCAGCCTGCGTGCGGAAAAGGCACATCGCAGACGAATAGGCCCCCGAGGTTCCTATTCCGAGCAAAACACGGACAGGGATCAGCGTGCCCATTGCGGGGAGCAGATCACTGCGGCAGGAGAGAGGATTGCCAAGGCACATCGTCACTGTTCACATGGCGCGGCGGTACCGGCCCCCATCTCGCCGATAAAAAGCAAGTTTGTCGGGATCAATGGTCATGCCGAAGCCAGGACCGGACGGGACGACAAGGTGGAAATCCTGGTAGACAAGCTGCTCAACTGTGAGGCTATCGCTGAACAATTCCGGTGCGAAGAGCTGGCAACCCCAATCGAGCCGCGAGACCGTGGAGAAGAGCTGCGCTGACGCGGCGGTTCCAATACTGCTCTCGAGCATGGTGCCACCGAACAGCGACAGCCCGGCGGCCTCCGCAATTGTAGCCACCTTGCGGGTGCGCAGTAGACCACCATGCTTGACGAGTTTGAGGGAAAATGCACCGGCGGCGCGATTGCGCGCAAAAGCCATTGCACTGTCTATGGTGTCCACTGCCTCGTCGGCCATGATCGGCACGGCGAAGCGCTCGCTTAGCCGCCGCATCCCTTCGATATCCGCGCGAGGCAGTGGCTGTTCGATAACGGCGATACCAGCGTCCTGCAACCGTTCAATCGCCCAAACTGCCGTGGTCTCATTCCAACTCTGATTGATGTCGACGTGTACGCGCGCCCGGTCGCCCAGCGCCTGCTTCACTGCGGCAGCCCGGGCAACGTCATCGTGCGGGTCGCCCTTGCCGATCTTAACGAGGAACAGTTTGTAGAGCCCTGCAGCCATTTTCTCCTCAGCCTCCGCGATATCCTTCGCTGCATCTCCGGTTCCCAACACCCATAGCGTAGGGATTCGTTCACGCACGGCGCCCCCGAAAAGTGTAGCGGCGGAAACGCCGAAGCTGCGGGCTGTCAGATCGACGCAGGCCATCTCGACTACGCCCTTCGCATAGGCGTTATCCTTCACTATTTTGTCCATTGTTAGCAGGATGGCCTCCAACGCTGGCGGATTCTGGCCGATGACGGACGGACTCAGATAATCGTCGATCAACGATTTGATGCCTTCGACGGTCTCTGCCCCGTAATGTGGGATAACAGGGGCTTCGCCGATCCCTTCATTTCCATTCTCGTCGCGAATCCTGGTCAGGACTCTTCCTTGGCTGTTGATGGTCGCCATTGCCAGGTGATGCGGGCGGCGAGTGGGAAGATCAACAATGATCGTCTCGATTGAAGCAATACGCATGTCCAGACCCTTTCCATTGCAGTTTTCGTTAAATCAATGCGTTGCCATGGCCTCTGATTCGCGAAGGCCATGCCACCGAACAGCCTGTGGCGTTTCGAGTCCGAACTGATCGAGAACGCGCGCGACAATGTGGTCTACCATCTCATCCAGGTTCCTGGGGCGGTTATAGAAAGAAGGAACCGGCGGGATCATCACTGCGCCCATTCGACTCAGCGCCAACATGTTCTCAAGATGAATATCGTTGAGTGGGCTTTCGCGAGGAAGAAGAACCAGCTTGCGTCGTTCTTTCAGCACTACGTCTGCCGCACGTCCGATCAGGTCGGCAGCATATCCACTACGAATCGCTGCAAGCGACTTCATGCTGCACGGAGCAATGATCATGCCATCTGTCTTGAACGATCCGCTCGAAATAGACGCAGCAAGATTGCTATTGGAGTGAACCTCAGTGGCCAACGCCTCTACCTCTGGTGCAGTAAACTCCGTCTCGTGCTGTATGGTTACCCTCGCCCACTTGCTTAAGATGACTTCAGTATTGACGCCCAGCTCGCGAAGCGCTTGAAGTATGCGGATCCCAAAGATCGCGCCTGTCGCACCGGTAATGCCTACTACGACTCTCATATTTGCCCTCACGTTCATTGGGGAATTAATTTCTGACCGTGTCAGATACACATATCACCCGGAAATCCATAGAGGGTTGTCCAGCCGGCGAGCACCTTGCGTTTGAGCTCCTCTGGATAAAGCGTCGCGAAATCGGCGCGAACAGGCACCTGGTCAGCAGCCCAATCGTCACGAGGAAGCCCGTTGAGCACGGCCTTTGTGGTGAACATGGCCGCTTTTTCGTTGCCCCGCATAAAGGCATTCAGAGGATTGGCGGACAGGGTGGGGAACATGATCTCACCGTCGCCAGGATGGACGCGTGTCACCATAGCCCATAGCACGTCGGCCGGATTACTCGGATCCACGTCGTCCAGTACGACGAAAATGCGCGGCACCACTTGCCCGCCTCGGAGTGAAAACACGTAATCGCCCAATGCACGCGCAAAATCGGCGGCGTTCGTGTGGGCGGTGCGCCGCTTCCAATTCCCCGACACAGTTACGACAAGTAGGTGGCATGCTGCCTCGAACGGGACAAAGCAGGCGGTCACCGGCCAGCCATTCTTGCGCAACTCGGCCAGCACGGTTGCCGCGATGCCGATGCCCCAGCAGGTGTGATTCTCCTCCGGCGGGTATCCGGCCGCGACAATTGGCAGAATGGGATCGTCCCGGTATGTCATCGCCGAAACGCGATACAACGGCCGCAATTTACGCGAGCTTGGTACGATGTAGCCTGGGTACTCGGCCATCGGACCTTCCGCATCCATCTCGTCGAGGGTGAGATGGCCCTCAATGACGATCTCAGACGATGCCGGAACGTCCAGGTCGACGGTTTCGCAGCGAACAACCTCGATCGGCTCACCCACGTAACCACCGATCACTGGCCCCTCAGAGATGCCGTCACGCAGCGGCATCCCAGCGAAGAACGGCACCACTGGATCCTGGCCGAGTGAGAGCGCGAAGGGCATGGGCTTGCCAATCGCCTTCCACATGGCGTGCACGCGGCCGACATGTTTCTGCGGCGAGACGATGCCAACCATCGTGTTGCGGTCTCGTAGCATGATCCGAGCGATCGACCAGTTGGTCCAAGCGCCGTCTGGCGAACGTGCGACGATCGTTCCCCAAGTGTTGATGTAGCGCCCGCCATCGCCGTCATGGATGAGCGGCGTCGGCAGACGCATCAGGTCCACTGCGTCGCCTGTGAATACATTTCGCTTGCAGGGTGCGTCCTCGACGACGCGAGGCGGGATAGGCGGATTGTCTTCAGCGCGGGACAGCGCTTCCACGATCTCAAGCGCTGTTGCTCCCGGCGGCAGCCCGACCGAAACGGCGATGCGGGCGAAGCGTTGGCCCGGACGAGCACTAAGACCTGCGGGAGCGCCCAACACGCGAAACCCGGGTTCGGCACCCTTGACGCGGCCGAACAGAGGAGCGGCCGCGCCGGTCTCGTAGCAGCGGCGGGTCACCGCGCCAATTTCAAGATTCCAGTCGACCTCGTGTGCGATCTCCTGGAGTTCGCCGAGATCACGCAGAGCGTCGAGGTATTGTCGCAGGCTGGAGAGATGACGGGAGGAACGGAATCCCTGCAAAGGCGGGACGGCTACGTTCGTAGCAACAGGATTCTGTTCGATAGGGCACATAGGTAATTTCTCAGCGGTCATTTTGAACCTCTCTGTTGGGCAGCGCTGGCGACCATGTCGGTTATTTTTTCCATCCACTGCTGAGTTCCAGCCAGGCATGATCGGCCTCTGTTTTGGGCTCTATGCTCCACTCGATCGTCGCTTGAAAGCAGCTTCAGCAATATCCGGTGAACAATCGTGCCGCCGGCTCCTGTGTACGCTAGTGTGATGTTGTGTTTGTCCGGCATACAGTTTCTCCTAGGGGCTGAGGTTATTGTTGGTCTAGCTGCCGGTATCGGTAAGGAGTGGTTGGTGCCAATCACGAGTTAAGAACCGAGGACATCCTCGACTTTATGAAGTAAAAGATATGTCGCTTGGCACCCTTGATCCATTACATATTTATGTCAAGCATGATGTTGAGCTGAAGCGGAGATTTGCGGCTCCAGAAAGCGACGGCACCCTCGAACTGATTAGCATAAAATGCGAGGATGCCTTCGACTGTCCCAAATTCTGTCCGAGTGGAGCCGCAGCAGGAGCGGGCAACACGGCGGCTTGCTAATTTTCTGGATGTTGCAGAGGTGCTCTTCGCAGAGATCGGCTATGAGGCCACAACGATGACTGCTATCGCCGAGCGTAGCGGTTCCGGGATTGGCACGCTTTATCACTATTTCCCAGACAAGCAATCCATGGCCTTCGCTCTTTTGAACCAATACACACAGAAGGTCGAGGCTTATTGGAAGCCTTTGATAGGACAGGCGGAGACACTGTCTCACACCGTATTTACGGAGACGTTTCTCGAACGCGTCGTCGAATTTCTAAGGGAACGTCCCGCCTATCTGCAGTTACTGGCCGCGCCGATCCGGTTTTCTCGTGATCCGGCTGCGCGCAGGGCTTTGCGCGTTGCTATCGCGAACGCATTTAGAGCGAAGGACCCATCGCTCACCAGCGACAAGGCTATGTTGGCCGCAAACATCACTCTCCAGATGGTCAAAGGCATGACAACGCTCTACGCGGAAGCAGGTCCGAGGGACAAGCCTCTGATCATCGCAGAATATAAGAAGGCCCTGACGCTGTACCTGGGGAGCGTTTTGTCCGAGGACGAGCGGTCTTCAAAAGAGAGGCGACGGTAAGGCGGGCCGTTTCTCGACACCGCACTGTGACCGTTGAGATGCTTGCGGTTGGGGGGGAACTCGGAAGTTGGCACATGGACGTAAAGTCGCCTTTGCGGACAAGTGACCCTCCCAGGAAGCCGACTGCTATTCATTTTTGGCGAATTTACTTCACTGTTAGCGATACGGGCTCGCACCCCATGAGTCTGGGTTGACCTGCTGCTGCGCTTTTGAAAATGTCCGTTACTGCGGAGCAGACAGACGACGCTCTCTTCTCCACCTCGTTTGAAGCGTCAATGAATAAAGAGAGCGATCTTGGAATAGGCTGGCGTCGATCGTTCTTATATATGCACATCTATCACATTCCCATAGGCTTGGAAGGGCGCCTTTATCGGCAAGGGCAGCGCACGACCAATACACGACCATTCCCGAAAAGCGTCATGTTATTCATAACAGGTTATTTAGCCAAAACGCGCGAAAGCCTCCCGTCAGGGGTGGCTCATCTTTGTGCTTCGTAAATCATTGATTCTAAATGGTGGCCAGAGACGGGATCGAACCGCCGACGCCGGCCTTTTCAGGGCCGCGCTCTACCACTGAGCTATCTGGCCTTGGCACTCAAGCAAAACGCCACATCGGGGATCGCCAAGAACACCCGGGCGTACGTCTGTTGCATCTGCCTTTTCAGGGGAGCTCGCCACCGGGCAGGGAGCCCGCGGCTCAAACGCAAATCAAGTATAGCAACTCGAAGCCGTTCTCTCCAAACTCGCCTTCACGTTATCCTTGCACCAACGACACCTCTTATCTAATTCAAAGGACGCTTTCATGCCCCGTCCCGCCCAGCGCCTCGCGGTTGCGCTCCTCCTCTGCCTCGTCTCCTTCGCCCAGTCCCAGACCGCGGCAAAGCCTTCTCGCCTATTCCCGACCCCGCAGGAACAGCGCGCCATCCAAGCCTTCGAAGCCGCAAAGAAGAACCCGCTCGAGCTCACCGCCTTCCTCGTCAACATGCCCAAAGGCGGCGACCTCCACATGCACCTCTCCGGCGCCGTCTACGCCGAGACATTCATTCGCCAGGCCGTCGCCGACGAGCTTTGCTACAGCCCCGCAACTCGCAGTCTCTTCAAGCCCTCTTCCGCCGCCAGCAGCCTTCCTCCGCAGCAGATCTGCGGAGAAGGGAATCGCCGCGCCGAAGACGCCCTCAAAGACCAGAAGCTCTACGACGCTCTCGTCGACAACTTCTCCATGCGCAGCTTCGTCTCCTCGGCCGGCGTCAGCGGACACGACCAGTTTTTCGCCACCTTCTCCCGCTTCGGTTCCATCAAGCAGCGCCATGTCTATGAGTGGCTCGACGAGGTCGCCACGCGCGCCGCCGCGCAGAACGAGCAGTACCTCGAGATCATGCAGACGCCCGACTTCTCCGCCGCGGCGAAACTTGGTTACTCCATCCCCTGGCCCTCCACGCCCGCCGACCCCGCGATGAACCGCACCGGCGATGCGACAGGTACTACACACGCCGACCTCGCAAAGCTCCGCGACCAGCTCCTCGCCGGCGGACTCCGCGACATCGCCGCCGCCAATCTCCAGGAGCTGTCCGACGCGCTCGACGGGCGCAATCGTATCGAAAATTGCGGCACGCCCGCCGCCACACGCGCCTGCTCCGTCAAGATCCGCTTCCTCTACCAGGTCCTCCGCGGCTTCCCGCCCCAGCAGGTCTTCGCGCAGACGCTCCTCGGCTTCGAGGTCGTGCAGGCGGAGCTCGACTCCGGTCAACCCCGCATCGTCGGCCTCAACTTCGTCATGCCCGAGGACAGCTATCTCTCCATGTCCGAGTACCACCGTCAGATGCTCATGCTCGATTACCTGCACAGCATCTACCCGCGTGTGCACATCTCGCTTCACGCCGGCGAACTCGCCCCCGGCCTCGTCCCGCCCGACGGCCTCCGCTTCCACATCCGCGAGGCCATCGACCTCGGCCATGCTGAGCGCATCGGCCACGGCGTCGACATCATGTACGAGAACGAGCCCCAGGCCCTACTCAAGGAGATGGCCTCGCGCCACATCATGACCGAGATCAACCTCACCTCCAACGACGTCATCCTCGGCGTCGAAAAGCAGTGGCATCCGCTGCCCGTCTACCGCGCCGCCGGCGTTCCCGTCGCGCTCTCCACCGACGACGAAGGCGTCTCGCGCATCAACATTACTCACGAGTACACCCGTGCCGCACTCGACTTCTCACTCTCCTACCTCGACCTCAAGCGCATGGCCCGCACCTCGCTCGAGCACAGCTTCCTCCCCGGAGCTAGCCTCTGGTCCCAACCCGACGTCTTCACCGCTGTGAATCCCGCCTGCGCCGCACAACCCCTCGGCTCTGAAAACCCCACACCCAAGTGCCTCGCCTTCTTCCGTTCCAGCGAAAAGGCTGCGGAACAGTGGCAGCTCGAACACCGTTACCAGTTGTTCGAATCCAGCAAGTAAACGTCCTCTCACGAATGACTCCGGAGCGCTCCTGAGTATCTCGGCGATGCATTCGGGTGACGATCGCCTCAGACCTTGTTTCGTGAGGATCTGAAGGATTCGCTATTTTTTTTTACCATCTCCGGAAGAGTAAGAATCCAAATGTGATGGATAGCGGCCCTGTGATCATTGGGCCCAGGCCCGTTGCCAATCATGGGACACGCCGTCTATATTCCACTGCGCCATCAATTGTCACGAAACGGTTCGATGGTAACGGGCCCTCCTCATAACGTAAGCAACCGTTTCCTAAACCCTGGTCCAAAATTCGCTCCCATTAATGGACTTGAGCAGAACAACGTTCGAGTCTGGATACAGAGGCGCCAGGCCTAAAAAAGGAGTATTGACATGAATCTGACACCAGAACAACGTGAGCAAGTCGCTAACGAAGTGAAGAGATTCGCAGCGGATTTGCAACTCACCTCTGATCAGAAAGAAAAACTGCAAACTGCTTTTCAGGATGCTCGTGGAAAGCTGGGCGATTACATGAAGGAACATCCAGGCGTCACAAAGGCCGATATCGTCAAGCAAGTGGCCGGCCAGCGTGATCAGATTCGCCAGCGTGTCGTGAACTTCCTCAACCCAGAGCAACTGAAGAAGTGGGACTCCGAGATCATCAAAGCCAAGGAATTCCTCGGACAGCCCATGGCATAAGTAAACTCCTCAAACAGCTCGGTGGCGGCCAACCTTAATCGCCACCGAGCCACCACACTCTCGGCGACACTCCAAGCCCGATACGATCCCAGACCATTCCTCCCGCCACACCAAGGAAGCCTGAACCTTGCCCTCGCTGCCGCGAAAAAACGCTATCGGGGCTGACGGTAACTCCTCGTTGCATTTAGCATCCTCATCAGGCATGCCATACGCAGCAAAGGCCTCGGGACAATGACTAAAAACATCCTCTTCACCATCCTGCAGTTCTTTCTCTTCTTCATCATCTTCGCCGTCGGCAGCCTCCTGCATCCCTTCAATCTGCACTGGGCCACCACCACCACCGCGCGGGCCACGCACTTTTTCGTCCCCGATGGACTCCTCCTCGCCATCGGCGTCTTTCTCGCCATCCTCGTCCTGCAGGCCCTCCGCAAGCGGCTCTGCGACTCAACATGGACTATCGCTGCCTTCCTGCTCGCCATCGGTGCCGGCTACGCCATCAAGCTCGGCTTCGTCACCAAAGACATCTTCTAGACCACGGCATTCGAGCCGAAGAGAAACTCAAAGCTAGCCGCGAGCTATAAAAGAAAGTGTCATCCTGAGCGAAGCCTCTCGCAGTCTTATCGCGAGAGCCGAAGTCGAAGGATCTGCGTTCCCTTCGACCGGATCGACCATCACGAAACAGGCACCCTCACGGAACCCCATCACGGAACCAATGAACGACTCCTCCAGCAATCTCTTCGCCCTCCTCAGCCGCGCCCAGCACCAGCTTGACCAGGGCTTCGCCGATCTTCCTCCCGCCCCCTCCGAGCCTCTCGGCCCCGATGCCGCCGCCATCCTCCGCGACGCCGCCACGCGTCTCCACGACAACTACCCCTACGCTCACCCTCTCTACGCCGGCCAGATGCTCAAGCCGCCGCATCCCATCGCACGCGCCGCCTACGCCCTCGCCATGTCCGTCAACCCCAACAACCACGCCCTTGACGGCGGACGCGCCAGCTCCGCCATGGAGGTCGAAGCCGTGGCCGCTCTCGCCAAAATGTTCCGTTGGCCCCAGCACCTCGGCCATCTTTCGAGCGGCGGAACCTTCGCCAACCTCGAAGCCCTCTGGGTCGCAAGCCAGCTCGCCCCCGGCAAAAAGATCGCCGCCTCCGACCAGGCCCACTACACTCACTCCCGAATCTCCTCCGTCCTTGGCCTCCCCTTCGTCTCTGTCCCGTCCGACGCCTCCGGCCGCATGGACCTCGCCGCCCTCGAGCAGCTCCTCCAGACCAACGAGATCGGCACCGTCGTCGTCACCCTCGGCACCACAGCCATCGGCTCCGTCGATCCCCTCGATCGAATCCTCGCCCTCCGCGACAAGTACCCCTTCCGCATCCACATCGACGCGGCCTACGGAGGCTACTTCACCCTCGCCTCCAACCTCGGCCCCGGAGCCCGCGCTGCCTTCGACGCCATCCCCCACGCCGACTCCATCGTCGTAGACCCCCACAAGCACGGCCTCCAGCCCTACGGCTGCGGAGCCGTCCTCTTCCGCGACCCCACCGTCGGCCGCTTCTACAAACACGACTCCCCCTACACCTACTTCTCCTCCAAGGAAATCCACCTCGGCGAGATCTCCCTCGAGTGCTCACGCGCCGGAGCCTCCGCCGTCGCCCTCTGGGCCACCCAGCGCCTTCTCCCCTACACCCCCAACGGCCAGTTCGCCCGCGGCCTCGAGCAATGCCGCGCCGCCGCCCTCGAATTCAACCGCCGCATCGCTGCCGATTCTGCAAGTTCAGCCCCGCGCTTCCTCGCCCCCATCGCCCCACCTGAGCTCGATATCGTCTTCTGCGCCGTCCGCTCCCCCAAACAAACCCCCGCGGCCTCCTCCGCCCTCGCCCAGCGCATCTTCGACGAGGCCGCCCGCCTCGACCTCCACCTCGCCCTCGCCAACCTGCCCCTCCGCTTCTTTCCCCCCGAAACCTTCCCCGGCCAGACCACCGGCACCGTAACCTGCCTCCGCTCAGTTCTCATGAAGCCCGAGCACCTCGCCTGGCTCGACCAGATCTGGCGCCGCCTCGACCAGGCCACCACAACCGCCCTCTCCAGCTAGCTCCCATTTCTTCGCCATTCTGACCCGTCTCCTCTCGCCGTCATTCTGAGCGGAGCGGAGAATCTCAGTAGTTCGCTCGCCCGCCACCAACGCCTTGCAAAATCAATCACTCTCCATCCCGCAATCTCGCCAAAAACCTGTCAATACCCCCACTGAACCACCCCAGATGACCCCTTCTTGCAGGTCCTCCCATACTCCCCTTTGATAAACTCACGCCAACGGGCCCAGAACACCGAGCGCACCATATCCAGTGCATTCGAGGTCTTGACTGCAACAGGGCGCCCACAGAAGCCGTCATAACAGTTGTAGGCAGTTTTTCGGGCCGGTTTTGAAAAGGAACACCACAGCATGAGTCTTCCCTCCGCTGCTCCCGCCACCCTCGATCTCACCCGCCGCAGCATCGCATACTTTTCGATGGAGATCGCGCTCTCCCCGGCACTCCCCACCTACTCCGGAGGTCTCGGCATGCTCGCCGGCGACACCCTCCGCTCCGCCGCCGACACCTCAGCCCCCATGGTCGCCATCTCCCTGGCGCATCGCCGCGGCTACTTCCGCCAGCAGCTCTCCGACCTAGGCCTGCAGTCCGAGGTCGACGTCCCCTGGTCGCCTGAGACCCTCCCCACCGCCGGCAAGACCATCGCCCTCACCATCCAGAACCGCCAGGTTCAGGTCCGCGCCTGGCGCTTCGACGTCACCGGAACCACCGGCCACATTGTTCCCGTCTTCCTCCTCGATACCGACATCGACGGCAACGACCCTTGGGACCGCAGGCTCACCGACCACCTCTACGGCGGCGACACCTACTATCGCCTCTGCCAGGAGGCCGTCCTCGGCCTCGGCGGAATCGCCCTCCTCCAGGCCCTCGGCGTCAAGCCCGAGGTCTATCACATGAACGAGGGCCACGCCGCGCTGCTCACCATCGGCCTCCTCGAAGAGCGCCTCGGCTCCCGCCGTCTCAGCGAAGCATCCGACGCTGACCGCGAGGCCGTGCGCAGGCAGTGCGTCTTCACCACCCACACCCCCGTCCCCGCCGGCCACGACCAGTTCGGCCTCGACCAGATGTATCAGGTCCTCGGCCACGATCGCGGATCCGCCGTCGACGCCTCAGGAGGCCTCCACAACGGCCTCATGAACATGACCTACCTCGCCCTCGCCCTCTCCCGCTACGTCAACGGAGTGGCCATGCAGCACGGCAAGGTCTCCCAGATCATGTTCCCCGAGTACAAGGTCCACTCCATCACCAACGGCGTCCACGCCGCCACCTGGCTCTCCGCCTCCTTCCAGGAGCTCCTCGATCAGGAGATCCCCGACTGGCGCACCGACAACAACTACTTCCGCTCCATCTACGGCGTCGACCCCGCGCGTATCGCCGCCTGCCACGCCAAGAACAAGCACCGCCTCTTCGCCTGGCTCGCCCGCCGCACCGGACACTACTTCAATCCCTCCGTCCTCACCCTCGGCTTCGCCCGCCGCGTCGCCACCTACAAGCGCGCCGGCCTCCTCCTGCAGGACCCCGACCGCCTCTGCGCCATCGCCGAAAAGATCGGCGGCCTCCAGATCCTCTTCGCCGGCAAGGCCCATCCCGCCGACAACGCCGGCAAAGCCCTCATTCGCGACGTCTACGCCGCCGCCGTCAAACTCAACTCCGAGTTCCTCAAGATCTACTACGTCGAAAACTACGACTGGGAACTGGGAGCCCTCCTCACCCAGGGCGTCGACGTCTGGGTCAACACCCCGCGCCGACCCTACGAGGCCTCCGGAACCTCCGGCATGAAGGCCGCCCTCAACGGCGTCCCCTCCCTCTCCATCCTCGACGGCTGGTGGATCGAGGGCTGCGCCGAGAACACCACCGGATGGGCCATTGAGGACGGCCGCTCCGAGGCCGACGAGGCCGCTCACCTCTACAACAAGCTCGAAAAGGCCGTCGCCCCCCTCTTCGCCAGCCCGCTCGCCTGGGCCCGCCTCCAGCGGCACTGCATCGGAATCAACGGCAGCTTCTTCAACACCCACCGCATGCTCTCGGAGTACATCCACAACGCCTACTTCCCCTACGAAAGCGTCCCAACCCCAATCACCCCCAGCGAAGTCCCAGGAGAAATCACCAAACCCGCCCTCGTCTAACATCGGCCTTTCCTCGTCATTTTCCTCGTCATTTTGAGCGAAGCGAAGAACCCCCGCATTTTGCTTTTGCCGTTGCCGTTGCCGTTGCTTTTGCCGTTGCAGTTGTTTTGCCGTTACCGTTGCTCTGCTTTTGCCGTTGCCTCTGGGGGAGGACTGGGCTTCAGGGAAAGAATCGCAGTAGTTCCAGCCGTTCGCAACGCCGCGAATGCAGGTGGCGTCAAGACCTGCCACTCCCCGGCACATTCTTACTCCGCGACAGCTGTCAAGCCCCCTAAGCTACGAATTCCACTCCAACCAACACAAAACAAATCACTAAAACCCCACCCCAAAGTTGCCGATTAATTTCCCTCGCCCCGCTATACTTAAAAAGCTGGAGAAATCAAAAGCCCCGGACGCCAAAAGCGCACGGGGCTTACTCTCTTAGAATCAATGTTTTTACCCATAAACCATCTCGATTCAATATTTTAGCCTGCGGAAAACACGCAAACTATTGAATCGAGATAATTTACAAAAACGAAGGGGGGAGGGGGTCAATCTCCCGTAACCGTCTGGGGCACCGCCCGCATCGGCTTCTTCCGCTCTGCCATCCGCGCGAACCTTCCCCGCAGACGGTCGAAGAAGAGGTAGACCACAGGAGTCGTAAACAGCGTCAGGCACTGCGAGACGATCAACCCGCCGACGATCGTGATGCCCAGCGGACGCCGCAGTTCGCTTCCCGTTCCAGTCCCCAGCGCCAGCGGCAGACCGCCCAGCAGCGCCGCCATCGTCGTCATCATGATCGGCCGGAAGCGCAGCAGGCAAGCCTGATAGATCGCCTCCACCGGAGTCTTGCCCTCCAGCCTCTCGGCCGCAAGCGCAAAGTCGATCATCATGATCGCGTTCTTCTTCACAATGCCGATCAGCAGAATGATGCCGAT
The DNA here is from genome assembly GCF_000745965.1 of Edaphobacter aggregans DSM 19364. Lineage (GTDB taxonomy): Bacteria > Acidobacteriota > Terriglobia > Terriglobales > Acidobacteriaceae > Edaphobacter > Edaphobacter aggregans. The sequence continues at coordinate 17,216 of NZ_JQKI01000021.1, forward strand.
CATCGCGATCACGCTCAGATCCACCTTGAACAACAGCAGAGCCACAATCGCGCCCACGCCCGCCGAAGGCAGCGTCGAAAGAATCGTCAGCGGATGAATGAAGCTCTCATACAGCATCCCCAGCACGATGTAGACCGCAACCAGAGCCAGCAGAATCAGCACCGGCTCGCTCGAGAGCGAATCCTTGAACGCCTGCGCCGTTCCCGCAAAACCGCCGTGGATCGTCGAAGGCATCCCGATGTCCACACGAGCCTGCTCGATCGCCTCCGTCGCCTGGCTCAGCGACGCGCCTGGAGTCAGATTGAAGCTCAGCGTCGCCGCCGGCGACTGCGACTGGTGATTCACCGTCAGCGGAATCCGCTCCGTCTCGTAATGCGTGATCGCCGACAGCGGAATCATCGCGCCCGTCGTGCTCTTCACATAAATGTTCCTGAGAGCGTCCGGATCGCGCTGGTACTGCGGCGCAACCTCCATCACCACGTGATACTGGTTCAGCGGACGATAGGTCGTAGAAACCTGCCGCTGCCCGAACGCATCCGACAGCGTCGCATCAATCGCCAGCGGCGAAACGCCGAGCCGCGACGCCGTATCGCGATCGATCACCAGCTGCGCCTGCAACCCGTCGTCCTGCTGATCGGTTGCCACGTCCTTCAGCTCGGGAAGCTTCTGCATCGCGGCCATCAGCTTCGGTGCCCATTCATCCAGATCCTTCAGGCTGTCGGCCATCAGCGTGTACTGATACTGCGTCGCTGAGCTTCGTCCTCCGATGCGCAGCTCCTGGAACGCCTGCAGATACAGCGTCACGCCCGGAATCCCCGCTGTCTTCTGCCGCAATCGGCCGATGATCACCTCCGCCGTGTCGCCTCGCTTTATCCGCTCATCATCTGTCTTCAGCGAGACGAACATGTTCCCCATGTTGCTTCCGCCGCCGCCCGGACCGCCGCCGCCGACAAACGACATCACGTTCTGGACGCCCGGATCCTGCTGCACGATCTTGGCCAGCTGTTCCACCTTAGGCTTCATCGCGTCGAACGAGACATCCTGCTGGCCGCGAATCTGTCCCCCGATGCGACCTGTATCCTGCTGAGGAAAAAAGCCCTTCGGAACCAGAATGTACAGATAGACATTCAGCGCGAAGGTAAGAACGGTGATCAGCAGCACGAGTCCCTGATGCTGAAGCACCCACTTCAGTCCGCGTTCGTACTCTCCCGCCAGCCAGTCCTGAATGCGTCCGCCCAGGCGGTAAAAGCGGCCGTGCGTGCGCTTCTCATGGGGTTCCAGAAACTTCGCGCTCAACATCGGCGTCGTCGTCAGCGAGACGACCAGCGAGACCATGATGGCCACCGACAGCGTCACGGCAAACTCGCGGAAGAGCCGTCCCACGATTCCGCCCATCAACAAGATGGGGATGAAGACTGCGATGAGCGACGTGCTCATCGACAGCACCGTAAAGCCGATCTCGCGCGAGCCGTCCATCGCCGCCTGGAACGGCTTCTTGCCGCTCTCCAGATGCCGCGAGATGTTCTCGATCACCACGATCGCGTCGTCCACCACGAAGCCCGTCGAGATCGTCAGCGCCATCAGGCTGAGGTTATCCAGCGTATACCCCAGCAGGTACATAATCCCAAACGTTCCCAGGAGACTCAAGGGAACCGACACGCTTGGAATCAGCGTCGACCGCACCTCGCGCAGGAACAGGAAGACGACCATGATCACCAGCAGGATCGAGATGATCAGCGTCCTCGTCACGTCCTTCACCGAGGCGCGAATCGTCGTCGTCCGGTCGAGTGCAACGTGAAGCTGAATCGCAGGAGGAATCGCCGCCTGCAGATTCGGCAGCAGCCTCAGCACGTTGTCAACGGTCTCGATTACGTTCGCCGCCGACGTCTTGAAGACAATCACCAGGATCGCCGGCCTCCCATTGAAGAATCCGCCCGTATAGCTGTTCTCGACACCGTCGTAGACATCAGCAACATCCTGAATCCGCACGATGCCATGGGAAGCCGCAGCAGGACTCGCGCTCGACGATGGCTTCGTGCTGCCTGTGGATGTGTTGGTCGAGCTGCTTGAGCTACTGATCGCGCTCTGCAACGATGTCGGCAGCCCATTCGAAGCAGCCGCCGAGCTCACCGGCCCGCGATCCGTCGCGATGATCAGCGGAGCATACGCCGCGGCCCCGAAGAGCTGGTCCGTCGTGCTGATGCTCCATCGGTGCGTGTCGTTCTGCAGGTATCCCTTCGGCTGGTTCACGTTCACCGTACCGATGGCTCCACGCAGCGCCTCCAGTCCGAGGCCGTAGTTGAACAGCTGCGTCGGGTTCGCCTCGATGCGAACCGCAGGCTTGGCGCTGCCGCCGCAGAACGTTTGGCCGACGCCCTCCACCTGCGCGATCTTCTGCGCCAGGATACTGTCGCACGCGTCGTACATCTGCGGAACCGAAAGCGTTTGTGAAGTCAGCGCCAGGATCAGGATCGGCGAGTCCGCCGGATTGATCTTCCGGTAGCTGGGATTCTGCGGCAGGTTCGATGGCAGCTGACTGCGCGCGGCATTGATCGCCGCCTGCACATCCCGCGCCGCTCCATTGATGTCACGGCTCAGGTCAAATTGCATCGTGATCGATCCATTGCCCAGGCCCGAGGAGGATGTCATCTCGTTCACGCCCGCGATGCGGGCGAACTGCCGCTCCAGCGGCGTCACGATGGCCGAGGCCACCGTCTCCGGATCGGCGCCCGGCAGACCGGCTCCGACCGAGATCACTGGAAACTCGACCTGCGGCAGGCTCGCGACCGGAAGCAGCGTGTAAGCGACCACTCCGGCCAGAATGATGGCAATCGACAGCAGCGTCGTCGCTACAGGTCGCTTGATAAAGGGCGCGGAAAAGTGAACGCCCGCTGCCTTGGGCATCTTCGCGGCCTCTTTGCGAGCCTCGATCAGATCGTCGTTGCGCCTATGCTCTGCCATCAGTCCGCACTCACCGCATGCTCGTGCTCGTGGAACTCACGGGCAGCCTCGTCCGTGCGGAGATACTTCCGCCCGATTCGGTCGAAGAACAGGTAGACGACCGGCGTCGTATAGAGAGTAAGAATCTGCGAGACGATCAGGCCGCCAACAATCGAGATTCCCAGCGGACGCCGCAACTCGCTTCCGGTTCCGGTTCCCATCGCCAGCGGAAGACCTCCCAGAAGCGCCGCCATCGTCGTCATCATGATCGGACGGAAGCGCAGCAGACAGGCCTGATAGATCGCCTCCTCAGGCCGCATCTGGTGTTCGCGCTCCGCCTCCAGGGCAAAGTCGATCATCATGATCGCGTTCTTCTTCACGATGCCGATCAGCAGAATAATGCCGATCAGCGCAATGACGCTGAGGTTGATGTGGAACAGCAGCAGTGCCAGAATCGCGCCGACGCCTGCCGATGGAAGCGTCGAAAGAATCGTGATCGGGTGAATGTAGCTCTCGTACAACACGCCCAGCACGATGTAGACGACGATCACCGCGGCGAGAATCAGCAAAGGCTCGTTGCTCAGCGAGGCCTCAAACGCGCGCGCGGTGCCCTGGAACTCGCCGTTCACGCTCGGCGGCAGGTTCAGCTCTGCCTTGGCGCGGTTGACCGCAGCCACGGCATCGCCGATCGACTTGCCCGGCGCAAGATTGAACGAGATTGTTACGGCAGGGAACTGCCCCTGGTGATTGATGGCCAGCGAAGCCCGGCGCTCCTCGAAGTGTGTGAAGGTCGAGAGCGGAACCTGCGTGCCGTTCGAACTCTTCACGTAGATGTTGTCCAGAGCTGAAGGGTTCCGCTGGAACTTCGGCGCCACCTCGAGCACCACGTGATACTGGTTCAGCTGCGTGAAGATCGTCGAGACCTGCCGCTGGGCAAAGGCGTCGTTCAGCGTGTCGTCGATGTTCTGCGGCGTAATTCCCAGCCGTGAAGCTGTGTCGCGATCGATGACGAGATGCGCCTCCAGGCCCTCCAACTGCTGGTCGCTCGCCACGTCGGCCAGCTCGGGAAGCTGCTTCAGCTTCTCGACCATGCGATTCGTCGCATGCGCCAGCTCATCGGCGCTGGCATCCTCGAGCGAGTACTGATACTGCGTGCGGCTCACGCGATCTTCCACCGTCAGGTCCTGCAGCGGCTGCAGGAAGCACTGAATGCCTTCCACCTGCGCCAATCGGGGCCCGAGCCGTTGAATCACATCGGTTGCGGAGGTCGTCCGCACTTCGCGGTCGCGGAGGTTGATCTGAATGCGCCCGCTGTTCAGCGTCGAGTTCGTGCCATCGATGCCGATGAACGACGAGACGCTCTCCACGTCCGGATCTTCCAGGATGACGCGGGCCAGCTGCTGCTGCCGCGTGCTCATCGCCTGGAAGCTGATCGTCTGCGGAGCCTCAGTGATGCCCAGCAGCACGCCCGTATCCTGCACCGGGAAGAAGCCCTTCGGCACCACGATGTAAAGATAGATCGTCAGCACAAACGTCGCCAGCGTGACCAGCAGCGTCAGCGTCTGATGACGCAGCACCCACCGCACGCCAACCGCGTACTTCGCAATAACATAGTCGAAGAACTCTTCGCTCTTGCGATAGAAGGCGTTCTGCTGGCTCTCCGGCTTGTGCTTCAGCAGCTTGGCGCACATCATCGGCGTCAGCGTCAGCGAGACCACAGCCGACATCAGAATCGTGACCGAGAGCGTGACCGCGAACTCGCGGAAGAGACGACCCACGATATCGCCCATGAAGAGCAAGGGAATCAGCACGGCGATGAGCGAGACCGTCAGAGAGACAATGGTGAAGCCGATCTGCTCCGAGCCCTTGAGCGCAGCCTCGAGCGGTGAATCGCCCTCCTCCAGATAGCGCGAGATGTTCTCGATCATCACGATCGCGTCGTCAACCACGAAGCCGGTCGAGATGGTCAGTGCCATCAGGCTCAGGTTGTTGAGGCTGTAGCCCAGCAGGTACATCACCCCGAAGGTTCCGACGATCGACAGCGGAACGGCAATCGAGGGAATGACGGTAGCCGCGAGCGATCGCAGGAACAGGAAGATCACCATCACAACAAGCGCAATGGTGAGCATCAGCTCGAACTGAACGTCCTTCACCGAGGCCCGGATCGTATTGGTCCGATCCGTCAGCACCTCCAGCGTCACCGTCGCCGGCAACGACGAGCGAAGCTGCGGCAGCAGCTGCTGCACCTCGTCGACGACGCCGATGATGTTCGCTCCCGGCTGGCGCTGAATGTTGAGGATGACGGCGGGCTTCAGCTCCGGCCCGCGCGCCGGAATGACACTGCCCGTGGCGTCCTTGCTCTCCGGCCGCGCCGAGGTCCCCATCCACGCCGCCTGGTACAGGTTCTCCGCGCTGTCCACAGCGTTGGCCACGTCAGAGAGCCGTACCGGCGATCCATTGCGGTAGGCGATGATGACCTTGTTGTAGTCGGCGCTCGAGAGAAGTTGATCATTCGCGCCGATCGTATAAGCCTGGTGCGTGCCGTTCAGACTGCCCTTCGCCTGATCGACGTTGGCCGTGCCGAGAGCAGAGCGCAGATCCTCCATGCTCAGCCCGTAGTTCGCCATCGCCGTCGGGTTCGCCTGAACGCGGACCGCGGGCTTCTGGCCGCCGTTGATCGAAACCAGCCCAACGCCGGAGAGCTGCGAGATCTTCTGCGCCAGTACTGTGTCGGCCAGGTCTTCGACCTTTGCCAGCGGGAGCGAGTCGCTTGTCAGCGCCAGCGTTAGAATCGGCGCGTCGGCCGGGTTCACCTTGCTGTAGACCGGAGGATTCGGCAGGTCGTTCGGCAGATAGGTGTAGGCCGCGTTGATCGCCTGCTGCACGTCCTGCTGGGCAATGTCGATCGACTCAGACAGATCGAACTGCAGCGTGATGACGCTGCCGCCGCCCGAGCTCGTCGAGGTCATCTGGGTCAGTCCCGGAATCTGGCCGAACTGCCGCTCCAGAGGAGCGGTGACCGACGATGCCATCACCTCCGGGCTCGCGCCGGGATAGAACGTCATCACCTGGATCGTCGGGTAGTCGACCTGCGGAAGCGCCGAGACCGGAAGCTGCAGATAGGCGACCCATCCGGCAAGCAAAATGGCCACCATCAAAAGCGAGGTGGCCACCGGCCGAAGAATAAATGGCCTTGAGGGACTCATGGCTGCTGGCCTCCTGCGCGGCCCTGGCGGCCTGACTGTGCTCCCTGGCTCGGATTCGACTGGTTCTGCTGGGGTTGCGAGGCAGCGCCCACACCCGTATCAGCGCGGTTCGGATTCACAGCGCGCGGCCCGTTCGGGTTCGCCGCCTGCCGAGGAATCACGCGGCTGCCCTCCCGTAGCTTCTCCTGTCCATCCACCACAATCGGCTCGCCGGACTGCACGCCACCGGTCAGAATGATCTGCGACCCCTCCGTCAGGTCGACCTTGACCGGTCGCGCCTCAACGTAGAAGTGAGGCTGGTTCTGCGCGCCGGCGCCTGCCCCTGCTTCCGGCGCCGCTCCGGCACCTTTGCGTCCCGCCTTGCCTGCGTCAGCTGGGTTTGCACCCTTAAGGTCAGCGGGCGGATCTCCCGGCTTCACCACATAGACGAAGCTGCCTTGCGAGCCCGACAGCAGCGCCGCGGCCGGAATGACGATCGCATTCGGCCTCTGTTCGAGGATCAGGCGAACATTGACGAACTGATTCGGAAACAGCGCGCCATCCTTGTTGTCGAACACCGCCTTCACCTTCACGGTTCCCGTGGTGGGATCGATCTGGTTGTCCACGGTCAGCACGCTGCCGGTCGCCAAATGGTTGGCGCCCGAGCGGTCGTACGCCTCCACCATCAGCTTCCTGCCCTTGCGGATGAGATCAAGCACCTCGGGAAGATGGTCTTCCGGAAGCGTAAAGATCACGGAGATCGGCTCAAGCTGCGTGACCACCAGCAAGCCGTTCGTATCGGAGGCATGCACAATATTCCCCGGATCGACCTGCCGGAGCCCAACGACACCGTTGATCGGAGCGGTGATCTTCGTATAGTTCAGATTGACCATGGCGGCCTCGATCGCAGCCTGATCGGCCTTGATCGCTCCGCCGGACTGCCCCGCTGCGGACTGCTGGATCTGAGCATTCTCCTGCGAGACCACCCCCGTCTGAAAGAGAGCCTTATAGCGGTCCGCCTGGGCTTGATCGTTCGTGTGCTGCGCCTGGTCCCGGGCTAGCTGACCTTCCGCCTGTGCCAGCGCTGCCTGGTACGGTGCCGGATCGATCTCCGCCAGCAGCTGTCCCTGGCGCACATGCTCGCCTTCGCGAACGTTCACGCGGATCAGCTGGCCGTCCACCCGCGACTTGATCGTCACGGTGTTGTATGCAGTCACGGTGCCGAGCTGGGTCAGGTAGATCGGCATCGTCCTCTGCTGTACGAGAGCCGTCTGCACCGGAATCGGCCGGTCGAGCATTGCGGCCATCTTCTGGCCTTGCGCCGTCTGATCCTCCATGTTCTTGCGGATCTTCCACATGGCCGCTCCCACGACGCCGGCGACTATCAGGAGGACAAGCCACTTCCGAATACCCGATCCCGGCTTCTCGGGCTCGGGCAGGGGAAGTTGCGGCTCTCGGGCGGGCAGAGTCGTTCTTGGCTCTTGTTCGCTGATCGGGGCTGATGGCATTGGCGCGTTCACCGTGCTCTCAATAAAAATGTGATGAAACCATGGCTGAAGAAGTAATTGTGTCGAATGGATTCAGTAACTCCCGGTAGAACAGCAGAATAATTGATAATGACGTATAACGAGGCTCGAAGGTTTCGTCCCAGGCAGCTCCTGAAACGCGATATTGGGCGTAAATTGCGGTTTTCGTCCGGTAATCGCTCTAATTTCAAAGAGAGGCTCACACTTGCGCATCTCCGATTCCGCTCTCGACACTGCTACCCTTCCGGCGCTCTGTGTCGATCTCGACGGGACGCTGGTCAAGTCCGATACACTCGTCGATTCCACCCTGGTGCTTGCACGTCATCATCCCGAGCTCCTTCTCCGGATTCCCGGCTGGATTCTTGAGGGCAAAGCCGCCCTCAAACGACATATAACCTCCGCTGTCTCATTAGACGTAGCCCATTTGCCCTACAACCGCGAACTGCTGCAATTTCTTGAGCAGCAGCACTCCACCGGCCGGCCGATCTACCTCGCTACCGCAGCCGACTCGGCCCTTGCCGAGCGGGTCGCCGTGCATCTCGGACTCTTCAACGGCGTCCTGGCCTCCGACGGCGAGCTCAACCTCGCAGGACCGAACAAGCTCGCTGCCTTCCGCCAGGCGTTCGGTGACCACTTCTGCTACATCGGAAATGCGTTACCCGACCTTCCGCTACTCCAGAACTGCCAGCAGCCCATGGTGGCCAACCCCACCGCCGGGCTGAGTGCTGCCCTGAGAAAGACCAATGTCATTCCGGTCCGTACCTTTACCGAGAGGGCCTCGCCCATCAAGTCCTGGCTCAAGGCGATCCGCATCCATCAGTGGGCAAAGAACGTCCTTATCTTTCTCCCCGTTCTGCTGGCCCATTCCCTCTCCCTCGGCCTGCTTGTAGCCTCCTCGCTCGCATTCCTCTCCTTCGGTCTCTGTGCCTCGGCCACCTATATCGTGAATGACCTCCTCGATCTCGAGGTCGACCGCCAGCATCCGCGCAAGCGCAGGCGCCCCTTCGCGTCAGGGGATCTCTCGGCGATCGCTGGTGTCTGGGTAGTCCTCGCCTTCCTGATCGCCTCCATCTCGATCGCCCTCGCGCTCCCGCACGTGCTCGCTGCAATGTCGCCGGCGCACGCCCTTCGTCGGCCCTATCACTTCCTCACCTGGCTTGCGATCTACGCGATCACGACCCTGGCTTACTCTCTGCGGCTCAAGCGTATGGTCCTCGTAGACGTCATCGTCCTCTCCGGCCTCTACACCATTCGCATCCTGGCCGGTTCGGCCGCCACCGGCGTTGAGGCCTCCGCGTGGCTCGGAAGCTTCAGTATCTTCTTCTTCCTCTCGCTGGCCTTCGTCAAGCGCTTCGCCGAGCTTGAAAACCTGCGCGAGCGCGGAGGCGCCAGCGCCAAGGGCCGCGGCTACCACATCACCGATGTCGAGCAGCTCCGCACCTTCGGCTCGGCATCGGGCTATGTCTCGGTCGCCGTCCTTACGCTCTACATCTCAAACCTCGACGCTGCGCATCTTTACAGCCACACCAAGCGCCTCTGGCTGCTGATTCCGGTGCTCCTGCTCTGGATCAGCCGTCTCTGGCTGCTCGCCTCGCGCGGCAAGCTCGACGAAGATCCCGTCGTCTACGCCATCACCGACCGTCGCAGTCTTTTGCTCGGCGCAGTCGTGCTGGCCATCGTGCTGTCGGCGCTGTAGCTGCCGCGTCATTTATTCCCCGCTCGTTTATCCTTGAACTACGCAGCCATGACCGACGCCATTCCTCAGCTTCCTTCGTACGACGAGCCCGCCCTCGATGCCGCCTTCGCCACCCTCGCCGAAGAGGTACGCGCAGGCTCCTCCTCGCTGACCACCGTGGAGGCTCAGGAGAACTTCCGCCTGCACTGGCTCGGCCGCAAACAGGGACGCCTCAAGCTGATCTCAGACGCCTGGCTTAAGTCCGCTCCCCCCGAGGCCCGCAAGCCACTCGGCATGCGATTCAACCAGCTCAAGCAGCAGATCGAGCAGGTCCTCGAAGCTCCTGCTGCCGCGAAGCCGGCAGCAACGGCAGTGCAGGGAATCGACATCACGCTCCCCGGAGCCGTTCGCCGCCCCGGCATCGCACACCCGCTGCTCGAGACCATGCACGAGGTCGTGCGCGTCTTCCACCAGCTTGGCTACTCCACCAATCTCGGCCCGCAGGTCGAGAGCGACTTCTACAACTTCGAGGCGCTCAACTTCCCGCCCAACCACCCCGCGCGCGACACCCAGGACACGCTCCAGATCGCCGGCCAGCACACCCGCCCCTCGCGCGACCGCCTGCTGATGCGCACCCACACCTCGCCAGTGCAGATTCGCACCATGATCGCGCAGGCCCCACCCATCCGCATCGTCATTCCGGGCAAGGTCCACCGCAACGATGCCGCCGACGCCACGCACTCGCCCATCTTCCACCAGGTCGAAGGCCTCTGCGTCGACACCAACATCACCTTCTCCGATCTCAAGGGAACACTCGACCACGCCATGAAGGCGCTCTTCGGCTCTGCCGTCAAGACGCGCTTCTTCCCCAGCTTCTTCCCCTTCACCGAGCCCTCGGCCGATGTGCAGATCTCCTGCATCTTCTGCGGAGGTTCCGGCTGCCGCAAGTGCAAGCACTCCGGTTGGATCGAGCTGCTCGGCTGCGGCATGGTCGACCCCGCCGTCTTCGCCGCCGTCACCGCCGAGCGCCGCAAGATCAACCCCGACGACGACGCCTACAACCCGGAGAAGATGACCGGCTTCGCCTTCGGCATGGGCGTCGAGCGCATCGCCATGATGCTTCACGGCGTCTCCGACATCGGCCACTTCTACTCAGGAGACATGCGCTTCCTCGAGCGGTTCGCCTAAGCAAAGACGATCTGCTTCACATCCTGTACGGTGATGTGGAAGGGCCCGAGGTCGCTCTCACCATTGAAGGCGTAGTCCTTCTTCATCGCACCGTCGACTGTCCTTCCATCGACCAGCGTCACCTTGACATCAACCGTGCGCTCATCTGCGTGCACGTCGAGAAAGTCGATCGCCTTGATCTTTTCGAACGCGATCGTCTGACCGCTGGTCAGTTCAATGGCCTTCTCGGTGAAGTTATGGATAAATGTCTTAGCCGATAGATTGGTGACCTCTCCGGCACGCGAGGTCACGGTCACCCTACCCCTCGCCGCAGCCGGAGCAACTGCCGTAGAAACCGAACCCTGTTGCGTGGACGCAGGCGGCGCAGAGCCAGGCGCAGTGCTCTGCAACGGAGCAGAGACCGCAGCAGGGTGTTCGTTTGCGCCGGGTTTCTCGTGCGGACCTATGGCAACCCACAGACCTGTAGCCGCAGTCAGCAGCGCTGCAAGGCCGGTCAGGATTCCCGGCATCGTCGTCCAGAAGTTCTGCTTCCTCTCGAGCTCAGGCAAGATCGCACCTCGCTTCCCGATACGAGATACAGATGGACGGAATTCTACATCCGCGAACACAAGGACATAGTCCGAGCCGCACGCATCGTCAGGATGCTCTACTTCATGCCCGTTCGAACAGTCTCCAGGTTCACCGGATGAACACGGATCGTTCCCCTGCTCGGGCTGTCGATATCTGCAATCAGAAAAAACGCGACCGAGACCACCAGGGGCAACACCATCAGGAGCTTTAAATTCGGCAGCCTCACTCCAAACCCAAGCAGTGCATTGCAGAAGATGGCGATCGAGAACAGGAGTGCCCACGCGGAGCCCGGTATCCGGTTTCGCCAGGCCGCCAGCGTGTAACCCTGCGAGTTGATCACATCGTTCATGCCGGCCACGGCCAGCGTGATGACCACGGGAAGCGGTTGCGTGAGCGCCGGCCGCGAAACCGTAATCCACATCTCGTTCTGTAACCGTTCCGTCTCAGCGTCGATCCGTGCCAGTTCGTTCGAGTCGCGCATCGTGTAGAACTGAATCCTCAGGTCCATGTACTGGCGAAGCTGTTCCCGTGCCCTATCCCCATTTGCCGGAAGTAGATCGGTCCGAAGGTACTCGGTCCCTATGGCATTTGCTTCGGCCTCTTCGTAGCTCTTGCGCAGATCGTATCTCCCGATCGCCATGGAGAAGCTGAAGCTGATAATCAGAGCAAGCAGCGTCAGTGTTGCTCCCAGGACCACACTGTAATCCGCGCGCAGATCCTCCGAGATGCCAGGTCGCCGCTCCCTCAGCTTTAGTCCAACCCAGGCCACGAACCAGAGCACCAAAAACGCAACCACCAGAACTAACCGCGGATAATGGACGAGTGTCTCCATCTGCTCTCTCCTATGCCTGAGGTGCGCTCCGTTACGCCGTCTTCTCCGCTCCAAAGAAGCCCAGCAGCATCTGGATCAGCGCCAGCACCAGCGCCGCAATCAACGCCGGCATGAAACCTGTAATGGTAAACCCGGGAACCAGCTTGCTCGAAAACCACAGCACAATCGCGTCAATGACAAAGACAAACAGCCCCAGCGTCAGCAGCGACAGCGGAAACGTCATGAACTTCAGAAAGAGTCCCAGGGTTGCGTTCACGATTCCAATGATCACCACCGCGAACATCGCTGAACCGAAACTACTGATCTGGAAACCCTGGACGAAGTGCGAGACCACCAGCAGAACAACTGCGTTCACAATCCAATGCAGCAACCAGCGCATAGCGATTCCTTTCAGACTCTGGATTTGGTAGAGACAGAAGGCATGGCCCGGCGAATCAGCCTCTAGAGCATAACCGAGCCTCTCGCAATCTGCACTTGCAAATTCACTTCGCCGCTTCGTGGTCGTAGCTGATCACTCGCGTCACCTTCCACGCTCCGTCCTTGTACCGCCACAGGTGGATGAACTTCGCCTCGCCTACCTCGCCATGGTCCTGCGCGTAGGGATGGTAGAAGCGATGCACCCCGATCTCCACCGCCCCATATCCATGCAGGGGATGCGCCTCCAGAGTCCCCTCCACCAGCTTTCGCTGCACCTTCCCGCAAATGTTGTTCTTGATTGCATCGAGAAACGGCTGCTTGCCCACCGTCAACCCCGTCTTGTCGTGATAGAACTCCAGGTCATCCGCTACCAGCGAGCTCATCCTGGCCAGGTCGCAGTTGTTGTATGCGTCGAACAGCTGCTTATCCAGCTCCGCCACCACACCCGTCAGTTCCTGCTCGTTCTTGATTGCGTCCAGCGCAGGGACAGCCTGGCCCTGCATCGGAATCCCCATCCCCAAAGCGGCCATCAACGTCAGGCCAAGCACCATGTTCATAAACCTCAACCTCCTCGCTCCATCCACGCCCAGATACGACAACAAGGCACAGAAGGTTCACGTACTCCATCAGCTAACGCTCCCTCGCTCCTTTACAATGAAGCTACCCATCAGAGCAGCCGGGAGGCCTTCCGCTGACTTGCTGACTCGCTGACTCACTCATGAAAATTCTCACAAACTGGCTGCGCCACTATCTCCCTACGCTCTCCGTCACCGACCGGCAGCTCGCCGACGACCTCACCCTCCGCGGCGTCGCCGTAGAAGGCGTCCACCCGCTGGGCGAAGGCAACGGCCACCTCTTCGAGATGGACATCACAACCAACCGCGTCGACGCCATGAACCACTACGGCATCGCCCGCGAGGCCGCGACCATCTACGACCTTCCGCTCGCGCCGCTGCACCCCAGGCTCCCCGTCGGTACCCTCGTCGACGAGCCCTTCCCCGTCACCATCGCGCCTGAAGCCAAAGGCCTCTGCGGACGCTTCACCGCGCAGGTCCTGCGCAACATCACCATTGCGCCATCGAGCGGTTGTGTCGCCCAATACTTCTCGCTCCTCGGCCAGAAGCAGATCTCGAACGCCGTCGATGCCTCGAACTTCGTTCTAACCGGCATGGGCCATCCCACCCATGCCTTCGACCTCGACAAGATCGAAGGCGGCATCCTTGTCCGTCTCGCCCGCAAAGGCGAAAAGCTTCGCCTCCTCGACGGCTCCGAGCGAACCCTCGAGCCCGACGACCTCGTCGTCGCCGACGAGAAGAAGGCCCTCGGCCTCGCCGGCGTGATGGGCGGCTGGGACTCGATGATCACCCCGGAGACGAAGAACGTCCTCGTCGAGGCCGCGTGGTTCGATCCCGCAAGCATCCGCCGCAGCTCGCGCCGCCACCTCCTCTTCACCGACGCCAGCCACCGCTTCGAGCGCGGAGCCGACATCAACGCCGCGCCCATCGCCAACGGCCTCGTCTCGCAGCTCATCCTCGAGGCCGGCGGCAAGCTCGAAGGCGAGCTCATCGATGTCATCGATCCCGACGTGATGGCCCACACCGCAGGCCGTCCTACCATCGAGATCTCCATTCAGCAGGTGCACCGCCACCTCGGTACCACCCTCGAGCCCGAAGGCATCACCGGCGAGATCGTCTCCCGCTACCTCACCTCGCTCGGCTGCCAGCCTCTCCTGCACGGCCTCGATGTCTACCAGGTCAAGCTGCCCTCCTGGCGCCTCGACCTCGAGCGCGAGATCGATCTCGTCGAAGAGGTCGCTCGCGTCTACGGTTATAACCGCTTCGCCAACACACTTCCCACCGCGCTCCCCGTCACCGACTATCCAGCCGCTGCAGCCGAGCACGCCGTCCGCAGCCGCCTCCTCTCCCTCGGCTACAGCGAGGCCGTCTCCAGTTCCTTCGCCAGCCGCGAAGACTCCGAGCTCTTCTACGCTCCCGGCGCCGAAGGGAAGGGAACCGTCGCCATGGAGAACCCTCTCTCCGAAGAGGCATCCCTCCTCCGCCCTGCGCTGGCCCCCGGCATGCTCACCATGCTGGCCCACAACCTCAACCGCGACGTCCGCGAGGTTCGCCTCTTCGAGCAGGGCCAGATCTTCATCGGCTCCGCCATTCCCGACACCACATTCATCGGCGAGGTCACTGAGACTCCGCAGCTCGCCATCGGCCTCACCTCCGCATCGCAGCAAGCCACACCGCTGCACTCGGCATCGGACGCCCCCGTCTTCGAGCTTAAGGGCGTCATCGAATCCCTCGTCTCCCTCTTCGCCCCACCGGGCGGCCCCGCAGCCCTCAGCTTCACCACGGCCAAAACCCCCGCATGGCTCGAGCCCGGCCGCTCCGCCACTGCTCTGCTCGACAACCAGCCCCTCGCCCACTTCGGCGAGCTCGCCTCCGCCCAGCGCGAGTCCCGCAAGCTCCGCCAGACCGTCTACCTCGCGCAGCTCGACCTCGCCCGCCTCTACGAGTTGCCGCTCAAGCGCGTCACCGCCCGCGAACTCTCCCGCTACCAGGCCGTCGAGCGCGACTTCTCCTTCGTCTTCCCCGACACCACCTCCTGGCACACCATCGCCGAGAACATTCGCGCGCTCTCCATCCCGGAGATGTCGCGCCTCACACCGGAGGAGATCTTTCGCGATCCAAAGGGCAAAGCCGTCCCCTCCGGCCATTACTCGCTGCTCCTCCGCACCGTCTTCCAGTCGCACGACCGCACCCTGCGCGACGAAGAGATCACCGGCTGGTCCGCGCGCATCATCGAAGCCCTCACGAAGCTAGGCGGAGCCCAACGCGCCTAGTCCTTCAAAAACCGTGAGAAAAGAGGCACCCAGAAAGGTTCCTTGCACACAAAATCCACGCCCCGCGCATCTATACTTCGCAACAGGAGTATGTAAATGAGCACAGCTACCATCAGCGTCGACGAGTTCCAGGCCCTCGAACAGAAAGTCCTTCGCGCGGTCGAGATCATCAAACAGGAGCGCGAAGCCCGCGCCAAGGCCGAGGCAGAGATCGCCAGCCTCAAGGAGCAGCTCGAGTTTCAGACCCTCGTTGCCCAAGAGGCTCAGACCGCAGTCGCCACCCTCAGCAAGGACCGCGAAACGGTCAAGCAGCGCGTCGAAAAGATGTTGCAGCAGATGGACGAGCTAATCTAAACCGCTACAGGAGCCCCGATGGACCAGACTCTCACGCAGCCCGCACCGCAACAGACCCAGCCTCAACAGGCCGTGAGCCAGTCCGTCGCCGTCGAGATCTACGACCAGATCTATCACCTTCGCGGAATCGACCCTGCATACATCGAGCAGCTCGCGCGCGTCGTCGACGCCAAGATGCGCGCCGTCTCCGCCCACGGCAACACGGTCGACTCGCTCAGAGTTGCCGTGCTCGCCGCCCTCAACATCGCCGACGAGCTTGAAACCCTGCGCCAGCGCTACGAGGCCCTCGCAGGCAGCCTCTCGCTCTCGCAGGTCACCATCCGCTCCCGCGCCGGTTCCCTCGCCGGAATGCTCGACGAGATCCTCGAAGACCGCAAAGCCGGCTAGTTCTCTTGATTTTCCTTAGCTCCCTACTCCTTTCAACACACCCCGTCAACTTGCAAAGCCACCCCACCGCCTGTAGCATCACAACCTAAGAGACCGGCCTGCAAAGCAGGTACGCGATCCACGCTGGTTGAACCAACATTCATTGAACAGGGGCCTGGCTCGTATATATGGTTCGGTGTGCAACGTCCGCCAGTCCGGAATGCCTAAAGAACCACGGCAGGGTCCCGCCGTCTTAGGACGGGTTCACCAGCGCATCAGCGTACGGCCCAGTGGGTCGGTCTTTTGCATCTTTAGCCGGTCGGTCTCCTTGCCTCTGGCCTTGTGTCTCACAATTCAGCTCTGTCATCCTGAGCGAAGCGCATAGCGCGGAGTCGAAGGACCTGCATTTTTGACGCCCGTGCACCCCAATCTCCTTCACCTCGGATTCCTGACCATCCCAACCTTCGGCCTGCTTGCGGCCATCGGCCTGATGCTCGCGCTGGGCCTCAGCCTTCGCACCGCCGCCCTCGTCGGCCTCAACCCCGACCGCCTCTGGAACGCAGGACTCTTCGCCGTCATCGCGGCGTTCGTCCTCTCGCGACTCCTTCTCGTCGTCACCAATCTAAGCACCTTCCTCGCCTACCCCATCCTTCTGCTGATGGTCCCGTCGCTCACGCCGCTGGGGATTCTCCTCACCGCCATCGCCACGGCGATCTATCTCCGCACGCGAAGCCTCCCCCTGCTCGCAGCGCTCGACGCCTGGGCCCCATGCGCCACGCTCGCCTGGGCCTTCCTCGCCCTTGGACACTTCGCCGAAGGCAGCGACCCCGGCCTTCCCAGCTCGCTCCCCTGGGCCGTGACCGTTCCCTCTACGTCTCTGCGGATTCACCCCGTCGCGCTCTACGTCGCGCTCGCCGCTGCCGTCATCACCGTCATCCTGTTCCGCCATCTCCCGCGCCGCCGCCGCTCCGGAGACACCTTCGCTCTAGTCCTCTTCTTCACCGGCCTCGCGCAGTTCCTCCTCACCTTCCTGCGCCAGCCCACCTACTCCGAAGGCAGGCTCGCCACCCTCCTCGACCCCATCCAGTGGGTCGCGCTCGGTATGATCGTCACAGCTGCGCTTCTCTGGCAGCAACCCCGAAGGCTGGTCGCTCATGCCGTCTAAAAACATGCTCCCCAAGGGCCAGCGCCGCCGCACGGTCAAGCCCCAGTACCGCGCCACCCGTGGCGTCGAGTCACCCCCACCTCCAGTTATCCCTATCCTCGACATCGACGACGATGCCGAAGACAGCACCCACGCCTTCACTGCCGCGCCCGAGGCCGCCGGCCTCCGCCTCGACCAGTACCTCGCCCAGGCCATTCCCGATATCTCCCGCGCCCGCGTCCAGCTCCTCATCGAACACGGCCAGGTCCGCGTCAACGGCCAGCCTCCCAAGGCAAAGCTCAAGCTGCAAGGCGGCGAGCAGATCGAGATCGAAGGCGCACCGCACCCGCCGCCACTGCACGCCTTCCCCGAGGACATCCCCCTCACCATCCTCTACGAAGACAAGCACCTCGCCATCATCGACAAGCCTGCCGGCATGACAGTCCACGCCGGGTCCGGCAACGCCGCGCCGGGCGAAGTCGACGAGCGCAACGCGGGCACCCTCGTCAACGCCCTCCTCCACCACTTCAACAAGCTCTCACAGGTCGGCGGCGAACTCCGCCCCGGCATCGTCCACCGCCTCGACAAGCAGACCAGCGGAATCATCATCGTCGCCAAAGACGACAGCACCCACCGCAAGCTCGGGGAGATGTTCTCCTCACGCGAGCTCGAAAAAACCTACATCGCTCTCGTGCACGGCCGCCTCACCAAGGACTCGATCACCATCAAGCTCCCCATCGGCCGCGACCTCGTCCGCCGCACCCGCATGACCACCCGCCGCTCCGCCGACAGCGAAGGCGTCCGCCCCGCCGTCTCCCACGTCAAGGTGCTCGAGCGCATCCACTCCCCACACTACGGCGACTTCACGCTCGTCGAGGTCCGCATCGAGACTGGCCGCACCCACCAGATCCGCGTCCATCTCCAGGCTCTCGGCCACCCCGTCGTCGGCGACACTCTCTACGGTGCCCCGCACCAGATCGGCCAGCCTCCATCCACACTCTCGCTCGACCGCAACTTCCTCCATGCTGCCCGCTTGGCCTTCACTCACCCTCAGACCCGCAAAGCCCTTGCCATCGAATCGCCTCTACCCGTGCAGCTTAATCAGTTTCTGGCTAATGTTCGCACCGATAAGCGGCCAATTTGAGTAAAATGAACCGGGTGACTGGTCCCGTCCGAATGAATCGCTCCTCCTGGCTCCCTAACGTTGTTTTCCTTGCTGCCGCCCTCGCCGCAGCGCCTCTCTGCGCCCAAGCCCCCACCACCTCCCCCCCGGCACCCGCGCCAGCCGCAGCGCCCACAACGCCACAGACGCAGCCGGCGCAGACCCCGGCTGCGCAACAGCCTGCCCCCGCGTCGGCCAACGGCCAGCAGCCCCAGCCCGGTGACGATGCCAATCCTGACGCCTACAAACTCGTCGTCCGCGTCAACGAGGTCAACCTCATCTTCACCGTCACCGACAAGAAGGGCCGCTTCATCACCGGTCTCAAACGGGAGAACTTCGGCCTGCTCGACGACGGCCGTCCGCCGGTCGCTGTCCTCCGCTTCAGCCAACAGACCAATCTGCCCCTGCGCGTCGGCATCATGCTCGACACATCGAGCTCCATCCGCCAGCGCTTTCAGTTCGAGCAGGACTCCGCCATCGAGTTTCTCCTCCAGATCCTCCACCGCAACGACCGAGCCTTCGTCGAGGGCTTCGACATCGAGACCGACGTCACCCAGGGCTTCACCAACAACATCGACCTGCTTAATCAGGGCATCCGCAAGTTGCGCCCCGGCGGAGGCACCGCTCTCTACGACGCGCTCTATAAGACCTGCCGCGACCAGATGTTGACCCTCAAGGAAGATGGCGCCGTCCGCCGCGCCCTCATCGTCGTCTCCGACGGCGACGACAACTACAGCCGCGCCCAGCAGTCCGACGCCATCAAGATGTGCCAGCGCGCCGAGACCATCGTCTACACCATCTCGACCAACATCTCCCCCAGCAAAGACAAGGGTGACGAGGTTCTTCGCACTATCTCCGAGGCCACAGGCGGCATGCCATTCTTTCCCACCAAGATTGAGGACGTCGCCATCGGCTTCCGCAACATCCAGGAAGAGCTGCGCAGCCAGTACTCCCTCGTCTATCGCCCCGCGGACTTCAAGCAGGACGGTGCCTTCCGGACGATCTACCTGCAGGCACTCGATCAGCGCTACCACGTCCGAGCCAGCAAAGGCTACTTCGCCCCCAGGGCAACCCCTTAGCGGAAATCGAAACGCTGTCAAGGCACATCACGGCGTAATGTTCAGCTAAATATAACAAAACAAGTGACTAAGGTTAGTATCCCAAACTGCCAATTAATTTCCCTCATTTCACTACAATAGAGATAGAAGATAAGTCGATGGCCCGGAGCGATTCGTTCCGGGCCATCTGCTTTGCTAACTCGCTTGGTTTGAATATCTTGCTGAATCCGGCACTGAAAACATCGTAGTTTTGCGTCAAAGTACCAGGCTAAGTCAAATGAATATAATACTTTACACAATTAAGTAGTGAGGGGGGAGGGCTATGGAACCTCGTTGAATAAGAGAACGATCCGGAGTTATCCGTACTGCTCAACCTGCTGCAGCAGCGCCAGCTTTCGCGCCGGATCGAGGAAGCTCGCCTCCACTGCATTGGCCGCCAGCTCGCGCATCTGCTCCATCGTGAACCCGAACTGATCCTGCGCCAGCACATACTCCCCCAGCAGGTCGCTGCCGAACATCGGCGGATCGTCCGAGTTCAGCGTCACCATCAGCCCTGAGTCAAAGTACTGCCGCACAGGATGCTCCTTGAAGCCGTTGCAGCATCCCGTCCGCACATTGCTCGTTACATTGATCTCGAGCGGAATCTGCTTCCGCG
Source organism: Edaphobacter aggregans DSM 19364 (assembly GCF_000745965.1). Classification (GTDB taxonomy): domain Bacteria; phylum Acidobacteriota; class Terriglobia; order Terriglobales; family Acidobacteriaceae; genus Edaphobacter; species Edaphobacter aggregans. The sequence continues at coordinate 37,136 of NZ_JQKI01000021.1, forward strand.
CCAGCACCTCCATCAGATCGGGATCGTGCTGCGCCGCCAGTGCATGGCCAATTCGCTCCGCTCCAATGTTGATCGCCGACCACACGCTCTCCGGTCCCACCGACTCACCCGCATGGGCCGTTAACCGCAGCCCGGCAGCCTTGGCCTCTTTGTACAGATCGCGAAAGTGGTCCGCCGGCCCCCGAGCCTCGTCGCCGCCGATCCCAATCCCCACAATGCTCGGATACTTCTCTTTGAGCTCCGCCGCCTTCCGAAAGACCCGCGCTCCCTCGTCCACGCCAAAGTGCCGCACCGCGTCGACGATCCACAGCACGCTCGTGTTGAAGTCCTTCTCGCCCCGCTCGCGCCCCCGCTCGATCGCCTCGACGTAAGGCTCGACCTCGGTCTTCTTCCAGTAGTAGATGATCCCGAACGAGACATACACCTCGGCGTGCACGACGCCCTGCGTCGCCAGCTCGCGAATCATGTTGTACGTAATCAGCTCGTAGTCTTCCGGCCGGCGCAGCCGCTCGGTCACCGCCTTGAACGACATCAGAAACCCGAGAAAGTTCTCGTACTGATAGAGCGCTCGCGCACCCTCCAGCGTCAGAGGCTCCGGATCATGCCGCCGACTCAACTCCACCAGTGTCTCCGGCTTGATCGTGCCCTCAAGGTGAAGATGCAGCTCTGCCTTCGGCAGCCCCCGCAGCCAATCCACCACGTCGATCTGGGAATCCTGTTTCGCTAGCTTTCGAGCCATCTCACTATCTTAGGCTTCGGGCGAGTAAAACTCACTTCGCTTCCGGCTGTAAAACACATAAACGAATAGGCCAATCACCAGCCACACAAAGAACCGCAGCCACGTCTTCGCCGGAAGCCCCGCCATCAGCAGCCCACAAAAGATCACGCTAAGCACCGGAATCACCGGCCCGAACGGCACCCGGAAGCCGCGATACCGCTCCGGCTGACGCGCCCGCAGCACGATCACTCCAATCGAGACCAGCACAAATGCGAACAGCGTGCCAATGTTCGACATTTCCGCCAGAGAACCCACGTCAAACAGTCCCGCCGGAATCGCCACCAGGAAGCCCGCCACCCACGTCGCAAACGCCGGAGTCCTGTACCGCGGATGCACCTTGCTGAAAGCGTCCGGCAACAGCCGATCCCGCGACATGGCAAACCAGACCCGCGCCTGTCCCAGCTGAAACACCAGGATCGACGAGATCATTCCCACGATCGCGCCCAGCAGCACCGCCAGCCGAACCCAATGCAAGCTGTGGCCGCCCGGCGTCAGAGAAACCCGCTTCAGCGCATTCACCACGGGAGCGCCGTCACCCGCAACCGTCTGCCACGGAACGATCCCGCACAACACCAGCGCCACGCCCATGTAAAGGATCGTGCACACCACCAGCGTTGCCAGGATCCCCTTGGGAACGTCCTTCTGCGGAGCCCTGCACTCCTCGCTTGCCGTCGAAACCGAATCAAACCCGATGTACGTGAAGAAGATGATCGACCCGCCCGCAAGCACGCCGCCCCATCCATTCGGCGTAAAAGGAACGTAGTTGGTGGGATGGATGAAGCTTAGCCCAAAGAAGACGAAGATCAGGATCGCTATGATCTTCACCAGCACCATAATGTTGTTTGTCCGGGCAGACTCGCGAATCCCGCGCACCAGCACGACCGTCAGCAGCAGCACAATCAAAAATGCCGGAATGTTGAACCCCGCGTGCCATCCGCGCCCATAGATATCGTGCCCTTGCAGGTCCTGCAGGCCCAGCGGCAGGTATGCAGGCGACAGCCACTTTGGTGAGATCTTCAGCCCCAGCCAGTCCAGCAGGTCCACAACGTGCGCAGCGAAACCCACGCTCACGCTCATATTGCTGAACGCATACTCCAGGATCAAGTCCCACCCGATGATCCACGCCACGAGTTCGCCCAGCGTCGCATACGTGTACGTGTACGCTGACCCCGCAATCGGGATCATGCTCGCCAGCTCTGCGTAGCACAGCCCCGTCAGCGCGCACACAATCGCCACCAGCACCAGCGAGATCGCCAGCGCCGGACCTGCTCCCGGCCGTCCTGCCACCGCGCCGCTGGTATGGTGCAGCAGTCCGAGAAACAGGTCGATCACCGGCGAATCAGCCCACTTCGCCTCGGTCGCCGGATTGCCGCCGATCGCCGTGCCGATCACCGTGAAGATGCCCGAGCCGATCACGGCGCCGATTCCCAGAGCCGTCAGGCTCAACGGCCCCAGCGTCTTCTTCAGAGCATGCTCCGGCCGCTCCGATTCCGAGATCAGCTTGTCGATAGATTTGGTTCGAAAGATCTGCCTGGCCAGCGCCCTGCTCCTCAAACAGAATTGTCCGGGATCCTGAGGGAGTCGTCCCGGACTCACCCGAGTACAACATACAGCCTGTGAGACGGAAACACTTCGGGGAGGAGCGAACCTCCCGGGCCTCGGCTTCGGCATTCATCGCCGCAACGTCGGCCCGGAAGGCCTCATCGTTTCATCGCGCTAGCGCTTCGACTGGCCGCGCGACAACTTCCTGACCTTCGCCTTGTTCGAGCCGCGCGGAGTCGTACGCTTCGCCTTCGGAGCCGCCTTCTTGCGCGCCGCCCGCTTTACCTTCTTACGCTCTACCTTGTCTGTAATGCTCTTGGTATTTGCCATTTAATCTTGCCAATCACTCTCTAAAAGAATTTTTCGGGAAACCTAGAGGCGCTCCAGCTGGGCAAACTTCTCCACCAGCTTCTTCACGCCATGCTGTTGAAATTGTACTGTAATCTTCGCGTCATCCCCATCGCCTTCGCGACGAAACACCGTTCCTTCGCCGTATTTCGGATGCCGGACCCTCGTCCCCTGCTTCAGGCCGGTCTTGCCCGTCGGCTCCTCGATCTCCATCTTCGGCCGCGCAGGTTTTGCTCCTGGCTTCTGCCCGCGCCCCGCAAAAAAGCTCGCAATGTTGTCCAGCGAGCCCGAGCCCCCTGTTTTGCCTCCGCCAGAACGAAAACGTGACGCCGCATACGAGGACACTGGACGCTCGCCGCTCTGGTTTTCGTCTTCATAGCTCCAGTGTTGCTCTCCGGCCTCCTGCTCGCCGCGGCCAAAGCGGTTCGCCTTCGGATAGGGCGTCGCATACAGCCCGCTGTAGTCTCCGGAGAACTGCGGTCGCGCTGGCGGGCTCCCCAGGTCCTCCACCAGTCGCGACGGAACCTCCTCCAGAAACCGCGAAGCCACGCTCGCCTCCGGAGCATCGTTCCCATAGCGCCGGCGATAGCGCGCCCGTGTCATCACCAGCGTGTCCATCGCACGTGTCATCCCCACATAGCAGAGCCGCCGCTCCTCCTCCAGACCCGTCGGGTCCATCATCGTCCGCGCGCTCGGAAACAAACCCTCTTCCATGCCCGCAAGGAACACCAGCGGAAACTCCAGCCCCTTGGCCGCGTGCAGCGTCATCAGCGTCACCTTCGCCTCCGCTGAGTACTGATCCGCATCGCTCGCCAGCGCAGCATGGTCCAAAAACTCATCCAGCGTCTCACCGCGCTCTTCGGCATCCTGCGCAGCGTTCGCCAGTTCCTTCAGGTTCTCAATCCGCGAAAAGCTCTCCGGCGTCCCCTCATCCTCAAGCGCACGAATATATCCGCTGCGATCGTTCAAAAACTTGATCAACTCCGGCAGCGTAGCCCTGTCTCCCGGCTTCCGAAACGCTGCCCGTTCCTTAGGCGAGGTGTTCCCTCCAGGCGTGTCATCCTGAGCGGAGCGCAGCGGAGTCGAAGGATCTGCGGTCCTCTTGGAGCTCGCCTCCTTCAGCACCACCGGAGCGAACGGATTGAAGCTCGCCGCCGCAAACCCATGCGCCTCATCCGAATCCTTCGCATTCTCCGGCGCAATCGTCGAGATCTCCTCACTCAGCCCGAAGTCAAAGCTGAAATTAAAACTCGTGTCGAACGGAGCATCCTCATCCGCCCCATCCTCGACCGGCACGGCATCTGCCTCGGCCTCAGGCTCGCCGCCAAACTCCGATACATCGAACGATGCATCGCCGCTCTCGGCCTCGCGCACATCCTCGGTCAGCTTCTCGGCGAACCCAGCCCCAAGCATCGCGCGAGCATCTTCAATCAGCCTGCGGAACCCCTCCAGCGCATTCAGGGTCCGCTGCGGAAGCAGCCGGTCCTCCATCGCGCGAGCCATCGTGTCCCACGTGCTCATGCCCGAACTCAGCGCCATCCGCTCGAGCGTCTCCATCGTCGTCTTGCCGATCCCGCGCGCCGGCGAATTAATCACACGCTGCAGCGCAATCGAGTCATGCGGATTCTGCACCAGCTTCAAATAGCTCAACAGGTCCTTCACCTCAGCGCGATCGTAGAAGCTGAACCCTCCCACCATGTGGTACTGGATCTGATACCGCCGCAGCGCCTCTTCCACCAGTCGCGACTGTGAGTTCGTCCTGTACAGCACCGCGCACCGCGGCTCGTCGTTCTGCTGCCCAGCGTCCCGCAGATACTGCTTGATGCGGTCCGCGATAAACAGCGCCTCGTTCTCGCCGTCCGGAGCCTCGTAGTACCCGATCAGCGAGCCGCCCTCGCGCGAGGTCCACAGATTCTTTCCCTTGCGCTGCGTATTCTGCGCCACCACCGCGCTCGCACCCTCCAGAATCACCTGAGACGAACGATAGTTCTGCTCCAGCCGAATCGTCGTCGCGCCCGGAAAGTCCTTCTCGAAATCGAGGATGTTCTTGATGTCCGCGCCGCGCCAGCTATAGATCGACTGGTCTTCATCGCCCACCACGCAGATGTTCTTCTCCGGTCCCGCGAGCAGCTTCATCAGCTCGTATTGCGGACGATTCGTGTCCTGGTACTCGTCGATCATCACGTAGCGATACCGCCGGTTATATCTCTCCCGCACCTCAGGCGCAGACTTCAGCAGCCGCACCGTCTCCAGCAGCAGATCGTCGAAGTCCATCGCATTCGCCTTCGCCATCTCCTTGCGATAGATCTCGAAGATGTGCGCTATCTTCTCCTCCAGCGGATTAGTCGAGGCAAGAAAGTACTCCTGCGGATCGATCATGTGGTTCTTCGCCCAGCTGATCCGTCCCAGCGCCACTCTCGGCTTCAGGCTCTTGTCATCGATCCCCAGACGCTTCAGCGCCATCTTCACCACAGCCTGCTGGTCCTGCTCGTCATAGATCGCGAAGCTCTTCGTCAGCCCCACCCCGCCAACGCGTAGCGCTTCGATATCGCGTCGCAGCACGCGCACGCAAAAACTGTGGAAGGTCGAAAGCGTCGGCTTCGTCAGCGACGTGTGGCCAAGAATCTTTTCCACACGCTCTTCCATCTCCTTCGCCGCTTTATTGGTGAACGTCACTGCGAGAATTCCGTCCGCAGGCACACCACGCTCTTCTATCAGGTACGCGATGCGATGCGTGATCACCCGCGTCTTGCCGCTGCCCGCACCCGCAAGCAGCAGCACCGGCCCATCCACCGTGCGAATCCCCTCCTGCTGCTGAGGATTCATATTCTCTAAAAGACGACTCAATCTGATACACGCTCCAATTTCAATTTTAACCTTCGCGACACATTCTCATCGCCTCGTCACCGTTTCCCCACAATTCGTCACATTGCAACATCTTCGGGAACTTTCATGAGTCCAATGCGTATCGACATCGACGGGCTTTCTGAACCATGGCAGACAAGCCCATCGTTTGTAAACGCAGCACCACTGGGAGCTAAACAATGAAATACCGCAATCTTCTTGCAGTCACTGTCGTCGCATCTTCACTGCTCGCCTCGCCCGTCTCCTATGCCGCGACCGCCGTTCACTCGCCGGTCAATGCCATGTTCGGCAAGACCAAGACGGTCAAACTCACCCTGCTCAACGACTCCAACTCGCCCGTGGAAGTAAAGGCCGGTGAGGAAGTCGTAAAACTCGATGCCGGCAAGCCGGTCACGCTAAATCTCCAGCCCGGAACCCGCGTCGTCTACCACTCTGCTACCGAAACGCAGCAGGCCGGCTCGCTCATCGCCGAGGTCTCGACCTCGCTCAACGGAGCCACGATCCACATCAAATAAATCAGAGCGCCCAAAGAGCGCACGCAACTCCCCGTCTGGCTTCTGAGGCGGCGCCCCGCATCAGGGACATCGCCTCAGAAGCCGCAACTTCGCAGTCATTGCCCTCTCATTCACATTCCTCATAACGCGGCTTGATATCCTCAGATTCGTGATCTCAAACGTCGCCATCTTCTGCGCCTCAGCCAACGGTACCAACCCCATCTATCGCGAGACCGCCGTCGAACTCGGTCGCATGCTCGCGCAGCAAAACATCGGCATCATCTACGGCGGAGCCAACGTCGGCCTCATGCAGGCCCTCGCCGAGAGTTCGCTCGCCGCAGGCGGTCGCGTCGTCGGCGTCATCCCCGAAGTCCTCGTCAACCTCGAAGTCGCCCACCACGGCATCACCGAGCTGCACGTCACCAGCACCATGCACACCCGCAAGGCGATGATGGGCGATCTCGCCGACGCTTTCCTCATCCTTCCCGGAGGCTTCGGAACCTTCGAGGAGATGTTCGAGGTTCTCGCCTGGCAGACTCTCAAGATCCACCAGAAGCCCATCGTCCTGATCAACATCAACGGCTTCTACGACAAGCTCCTCGACTTCCTCGACCACTGCGTCGCCGAAGGCCTGCTCAAGCAGCGCAACCGCGAGGTCCTTCTCGTCGCGAACTCCGTCGAAGACGCGCTGGCGCAGCTTGACGCGTACGCCGGATCAAGCCGCTAGCCCTTGCCCCCACACGCCTCGCACTGGCACACCCGCCGCAGATACTCCCACGAGTAAATGCCGCTCTCGTGCCCGTCCGTCCACTTGAACTTCACCGCATACTTGCCCATCGGAGTCACCTCCGCCGGCCGCACCGGCGCCTCGTACATCGGCAGCAGCGCCTGCGCCTTTGGCTTCGCCTCGCCCGGCTTTCGTCCGCTCTGCTCGCGCTCTTCATGGCACGTCGCACACGGACAGGCGTTTCTGAGCCACGCGAAGCTCCACTCGCTCCTGTGGCCGTCCTTCCAGTCGATCTCGACTCCCGTGCCCTCTGTCTTATGCACCCGAACCTTCGCCGGAGTCGCCGCCTCCACCGGAAGCCTCTGCTCCGTCGCAGCCTCGCGCGTCGCCTGCTCCGCATTCACAAACCGAATCCCTTCGTGGCTCATACTCCCACTTCCTTCTCAAGCGCCCCGCGGCCGTATCGCAACTTCAACACCAGAATGCTCACCGACAGTACAAGCGTCACTAAATTAGATGCGATCACCGGCTTCGACCCCGTATAGATCCCATACAGCAGCCACAGCGCCACTCCCACCGAGAACAGCAGAAACGTCCCCAGCGAGATATCGCGCGCCGACCGCAGCTTCACCACGCGCAGCAACTGCGGCACAAACGCCGTCGTCGTGCAGAACGCCGCCACGAACCCAATCAGCTCCACCTCATGCCCACCCAGATGCATCATCTGTACCTCCAGAAGAAGTAGCCCGCCACGGCGCACCCGGTCACCACCACAATCGCCCGCAGCACATTCGCGTTCATTCGCCGTGCGTACTGCGCTCCCACATAACCGCCCACGCCGGCAAATACCATCGAGATCACACAGTAGCGCCACACCACCGCGCCGCTCACGATAAACGTCAGCACGGCGCACAGATTCGAGAGGCACGCGGCCAGCACCTTCAGCGAGTTCAGCGCGTGCATCTCCTCCACCCCAAACAGCGCCAGCGCCGTCATGATCAGAAATCCCGCTCCCGCGCCGAAGTAGCCAATGTAGAAGCACACTGGCAGCAGCACCAGGAACAGCGGCACGAGCGCCGGCGTGTGCGCCTCATGAGGCGTCGCCGATCGCTGCCGCAGCCACCGCGACACCGGGCCGCTCAACCCGAACAGCAGGGAAGCGACCAGCAGCAGCCAGGGCACCATATGCAGAAACGTAAGTTGCCGCGTATTCAGCAGAACCACCGCGCCGCTCACTCCGCCCAGCACGGACGCGCCGCACACCACCGGCAACAGGTCGCGCCGCAGGTCATCCCGCAGCGCCGCCACCGAAGTCAGCTGACCCGGCCACAGCGCAACCGTGTTCGTTGCGTTTGCCTGAATTGGCAAGACACCCACGGCGAGCATCGCCGGGAACGAAATAAACGAGCCGCCTCCCGCCATCGCATTCATGACGCCCGCGATCAGCGAAGCTGCGACCAGCCAGACAGAATGCAGATACGCGTTAAATTCCGAGATCATCCATCTTCTATTGTATCGACACTCCCGCAGCCGCTCAGACAATACGCATCTCCGGCGTCGCAGCAATCAACTCTCGCGTATACGCCTCCTGTGGCGAGCCGCACACGTCCTCGCACGCTCCCAGCTCCACCAGACACCCCCTCCGCATCACCGCCACGCGGTCGCAGAGATAGCGCACCAGAGGCATCGAGTGAGAGATGAACAGATATGTCAGTCCATGCCGCCGCTGCAACTCGCGCAGCAGGTTCACTACCTGAGCCCCCACGCTCACATCCAGCGCGCTCACCGGCTCATCCAGCACCACGAACTCAGGCCGCAGCGCCAGCGCCCGCGCAATGTTGATCCTCTGCCGCTGACCTCCGCTGAACTCATGCGGATACCGCTCAAGCGCGCTCGCGTCCAGCCCCACCTCGCCCAGCATCTCCGCCAGCCGCTCCCGCGGGCACCGCTCGCGGTGAATCGCAAACGGCTCCGCCAGAATCTCCCGCACGCGCATCCGTGGATTCAGCGCCGCATACGGATCCTGAAACACGATCTGCATCCGCCGACGCATCGCCCGCAGCTTGCCTGCACTCCCCCCAAGCACATCCCGCCCGTCGAACATCACCTCGCCCGCGGCCGGCTCAACCAGCCGCAGCAACATCCGCGCCACCGTGCTCTTGCCCGAGCCTGACTCCCCAACCAGCCCCAGGGTCTCCCCACGCTCAATCGTGAACGACACATCATCCACAACGCGCACCCCCGCGCCATACTCCTTCACCAACCCACGCGCCTCAACCAACGTACTCACCATCGCACTTCCACTAATCACTAACCACTGCCGTCGGATGCATCCGATGAAATCCCGTCGCCTCCTGGTAAGCCCGCGCAAACGCGGCCAGCCGCGCATCCGAGTACAACCCTCCCAGAAACGTCAGCGACACCGGAGTCCCCGGCCCGCCTGTGTTTTGGCGGTCGCCGTCTCCCTCATGGTCCGGCTTCGGAGCATCCTCCCCGCGCACGCCATTCGGCACAATCACCGCAGGATTTCCCGTCAGGTTCGTCCCGGAAAGCTGCGCCCCATTGCTCGGCGTCACCAAAACATCCACCTCGCTGAACAGCTTCGCCATCGCCTCCATCGCCAGCGTCCGCGCCCTCTGCGCCTGCACATAGTCCACCGCAGAATAAAACCGTGCCTTTCGAAACGAGTTAGGCCAGTCGAAGCTCTGCTGCCCCGTCAGCAACCCATCGCGCCCGCTCAGCGTCAACTCGTCAAACGCCGCCGCGGCCTCTGCACCCAGTACCGGAGTGATATCGCCAAAGTGATACCCCTTCGGCATTTTCACATCGATCAGGTTCACACCCATCTTCCTTAGCGCGTCCAGCGCCGCCTGCCCATACTTCACGTCGTACATCTGCCGCGCAAAGTCCCTCTTCTGCTCATCGTTCGCATCCTTCGGAGCCTCCGGCGGATCGAACTCGCTCTTCAGATAGCCCACCCGCAACTTCTTCCAATCGAGCTCCGCATCCCAGTTGAACGCCGCGTCCTTCACGCTTCGATCGTGGCCATCCGGCCCGTAGATCGCGCTCATCACCAGCGCGCAGTCCTCCACACTCCGGCAGATCGGCCCGATCTTGTCCATCGTCCAACTCAGCGCCATCGCACCTGTACGCGGAACAAACCCAAACGTAGGCCGCAGCCCCGTCACGCCGCACCGCGTACTCGGTGACGAGATCGACCCCAGCGTCTCCGTCCCGATCGCAAACCCTACGCATCCCGCACTTACCGCGCTCGCGCTCCCCGCCGAAGACCCGCTCGACCCCTGCTTCGCATTCCACGGATTCCTCGTCCGCGCTCCGAACCACAGATCGCCCTGCGCCAGCGCGCCCATCGTCAGCTTCGCCACCAGCACCGCACCGACTGCATCCAGCCTCTCCACCACCGTTGCGTCATAGTCGAACGTCTGCTCTTCGAATCCAGCCGCGCCCCACGTCGTGCGACACCCCTTCACCGCCAGCAGGTCCTTTGCTCCCCACGGAATCCCATGCAGCGGTCCACGATACTTTCCTGCCGCAATCCCCCTATCCGCATCCGCCGCCTGCTTCAACGCCCGCTCTTCGGTCAGCGTAATCACAAAGTGCAACCGCGGATCGCACCGCTTCAGCCGAGCCAGATACATCTTCGTCAGCTCCACCGAGCTGACCTTCCTCGTCTTCACCAGCTCCGCCAGCTCGCGCACCGTCGCAAACGCCAGCGCATCCTCTCCGCTGCTCGCAAGCGACCTCACATCAGGAGCTTTGCTCATCCTCATGGGCTTGCGCTCCGTATCCAGCTTCATACCCGCCGGAACGGGATCGAAGACAAACGCCGGAGCCACGCTGTTCGGAATCTTCATGCTCCGGATCACCAACACCGACTCACGCTGCTGCTTCAGGCCGTCGAGAACCATCTTCTTCTGCTCATCCGTCAGCTTCACCGCTGCAATCGCCGCCGCCGCATCGATCATCTCCGTTGTAATCGCAGCCAGGTGATCGTGATCCACCCCTGCACCCTCCGTCTTGTCTTGAGTCGAACCCGCCTGCGCCGCCATCCCCCACAGCACCCCGGGCAACAGCGTTTGCCCCAGACCCACTGCCGAACACACGACCAGAAACTGCCGCCGATCCACCCGCCCAGATTGTTCGCTCATCCCAAAATTATTGCATTGCGCCCGCGCCCAGTCCGCACGTGGGCCAATTCTCACCTGTGAAAGAACGGCCCTGGTGGAAGTTTTCGAACTTTCCAAGTTTCGGATGTCACCTTCGAGTCCTGCTCGCCACCCTTTTAAGGTCTAAAAAGTAAAGTGACTTCCCGCGAAGTCACGGGGCCGCCGATGTCGATTGCAGAACCGCTGTAGGTAGTTTGCATGCCAAACCGTAGCGAAATAATCCACATTCGTACTAACTCTGCTATATTTACCGCCACCGCAATTTGTGATCCATGCAGCGAGTTTCTGATCATCCCGGATCTCAGTCAAGTGAGATTGTCCACACGAAAGGAGCCAAAGAGATGCGTATATCAAGGAATACCTTCGCAAAGGTAGGAATGGGCCTCATTTTGACTTTCGTGACATGCATGGCGATGTCCGCTCAGGACGTGACAAGCAACGCCATGCCTGGAACGGATTTCTCGAAATATCACACCTATAAATGGATAGCCATTGAGGGAGCAAGTCATCCCAACCAGATTGTCGATGCCCAGATCAAGGAGGCCGTCGATTCACAATTGGCTACCAAAGGCCTCACCAAAACCACTGGCGACAAAGCCGACCTCTATATCGGATATCAGACTTCCGTCGATCAACAAAAAGAGTGGAACGCGTACAGCATGGGTGGTGGTCCCCGATGGGGTGGGATGGGAATGGGTGGGATGGCAACGGCAACCAGCTCAACCATTGACATCGGAACTATCGTGTTGGATATGTACGACCCGTCGCCCAAACAACTGGTTTGGACGGGACGCGCAACCAAAACCCTTGATCCCAGCAATAACCAGGAAAAGAACCAGAAGAATCTCGACAAGGCTATGCAAAAGCTGCTGAAGAATTTTCCTCCAAAATCGAAGTAGTGGTCGTCTTCTTACGCTCTCCCGTCACCAAACAAACGGCTGGACCCCATAAGGTCCAGCCGTTTCAGTTGTCGACCCCCGAAGTGCTCTATTTCTGTTCGTCACTAAGGCTGGTCGCCAGCTTCGGGGGGCCGAAAACCCTCAAATATCGCCCCCGCTTGGGAAGGAAAACATGCGCCCGGTCGAGGGTAAATCTCTTCCTTTTTTCCCTTGATTGAGTGCAACGTCCTGCATATTCCCCAAGTCGACGATTACCTAGTCCGTTGCAATCAGGTGACTTGAGTAACACTCCCATTGGTACTCGAAGTGCACTATCTCCGGTGTACGTGTGCGCTTCGTGCGAGTGATTCACAGGAGAGCTATGCGCTACCTATCCGTCATTCTTGCCTTGACATCGTTCTCTGCCAGCGTCCCGGCTGTGGCTGACACTATCTCGTATGGCAGCACGGGCAGTATCGCCCCAACCAGCTTGCTGACCGCCAATGTCACAGGCGATATCATCGGTTACTTCATCGGTCAGCGGGCCGACCATACAAGTGTCATCCGCATGGTCGATGTAACCAGCGGATACACAAGCGGTTACTTCTTCAACAATCACGCCGCGGCTGCCGGAACCATCGCGAACTTCGGTTCCGTCTCCGCCGGAGATGTTCTGGCCTTCGAACTCTCCAACTTCAACTCCGGATTCCTCTTCGGAACCGATCCTTCACACAGTCCTGATGGAATCAACCACAGTTACACCGCCGCGTTCGGAGGCGGCACACTGAATGGCGTCTCCGGCCTTCCCGCTGGAACCTATGTCGGCATGGAAGATCTTTTCAACGGCGGCGACCTGGACTATGACGACAACAACTTCCTCTTCACCAACGTAGGCACGACCACCCAAACCGCCAACACACCGGAGCCCGAAACCCTTGTGTTGCTCGGCACCGGTATCCTTGGCGTCGCCACCCTCCTTCGCCGCCGCCTCCACGGCCGCTAGGCCTCTTCACAGACAAACAAAACAGACAAAACAAAGGGCTGGGCCATCGTTCACTGGCCCAGCCCTTTTTCCTTCACACTCCTGCGACGACCTGCTTAGATGTCCAGGTTCTTCACATCCAAAGCATTCTCTTCGATGAACTTGCGCCGGCTCTCCACGTCTTCGCCCATCAGCGTCGTAAAGATCTCTTCGCACGCCGCCAGGTCTTCCAGCTTCACCTGCAGCAGCGTCCTGCGGTCCGGATCCATCGTCGTCTCCCACAGCTGAGGAGCCGTCATCTCGCCCAGGCCCTTGTACCGCTGCACCTGGTACTCCTTGCGGCCCTGTTCGATCACATACTCGAAGACCTCGCGAGCCGTCTTCTTCTCCACCGGATCCTGGTTCGCCTTCGCCGGCCGCTTGCCCGGCTTCGCCTCCAGAGCCGTACCCGGAGCCGCAGCCGTCTCAGCCACGCCCTCCTCTGATGCGACCTCCTCAGCCTCGTCCGCCGCATCCGCCTTCGCACCCTTCGCCGCATACTCGATCACAAACGGCCCAGTCAGCTGTTCCTTGATCTGCGCATGCTTGCCCAGCATCTGCCGGCTCTCCGGAGCCGACGCCAGCGTCCAGTCGATCGTCCTTACCGCACCCTGCGCGTCCGTAAAGTTCACCGAGTACATCTTGTGCTCCTCGTCGAACTCCACGTCGCCCACATGCTTGAACTGGTACGTCTTCGCCACCGCGTCCAGCTTCGCCTTCATCGCCTTCAGCTTCTCCGGCGACTCGAAGTCCGCGCGCTTTGCCGGCTCCTTGCCCTCATGGGCAAACAAGTCGGCAAACTCGCGCATCACCTCTTCGTTCCTCAGACGCTTCTGCGCCTTGTCGAAGAACTCGAGGTAGTCCTTCAACTGCCCCATGAACTTCGTAAGCGATGCGCCTTCCAGCTTTGCTCCGCCGTCGCCATAACGAATCACCATGCCGTCCGACGCGCGCTTCACCATCACGCTCACATACTCGCGGTCGTCCTTGATGTACTGCTCAAACTTGCCCTTCTTGATGCGATACAGTGGCGGCTGCGCGATATACACGTGCCCGCGCTTGATCAGCTCCGTCATGTGCCGGAAGAAGAACGTCAGCAGCAGCGTGCGGATGTGCGAACCGTCCACGTCGGCATCCGTCATCAGAATCAGCTTGCCGTAGCGCAGCTTCGTCGCGTCGAAGTCCTCCTTGCCGATGCCACAGCCCAGCGCCGTGATCATTGCACGAATTTCTTCGTGGCCCAGCATCTTGTCGTACCGGGCCTTCTCGACGTTGAGAATCTTACCCTTCAGCGGCAGAATCGCCTGGAACTTCCGGTCGCGCCCCTGCTTCGCCGTTCCGCCTGCGCTCTCACCCTCGACCAGATAAAGCTCGCAACGATCCGGCTCCCTCTCCGAGCAGTCCGCCAGTTTGCCCGGCAGTCCTCCGCCATCCAGCGCACCCTTGCGCCGCGTCAGGTCCCGCGCCTTGCGCGCAGCCTCACGAGCACGCGCCGCGTCGATCGCCTTGTTGATGATCTTCTTCGCAACCGAAGGATTCTGCTCCAGGAACGCGCCCAGCCGCTCGTTCACAAACGCCTGCACCGTGCCTGCAATGTCCGAGTTCAGCTTGCCCTTCGTCTGTCCTTCAAATTGCGGCTGCGACAGCTTTACGCTGATCACGGCAACGAGACCCTCGCGAACGTCGTCGCCCGAAAGGTTCTCCTTCACGTCCTTGAACAGGCCCATCTGCTGGCCCGCCCAGTTGATCGTCCGCGTCAGCGCCGCGCGGAAGCCCTGCAGGTGAGTTCCGCCGTCAACCGTATTGATGTTGTTGGCAAAGGTGAAGATCGTCTCCGAGTACGCATCGTTGTACTGCAGCGCAATCTCCATGGCCACGTTGTCACGCTCGGCCTCCATGTAGATCGGCTTCTCGTGCAGTACCTGCTTGCCCTTATTCAGGTGCTTGATGAACTCCGCGATGCCGCCAACATACTTGAACTCCTGGTGCCGGCTCTCACCCGTCTTCGCATCCGTCGTGCGCTCGTCCGTCAGGTGGATCTCCAGGCCCTTGTTCAGGAACGCCAGCTCACGCAGCCTCTGCGCCAGCGTGTCGTAGTTGTACTCCGTCACCGTGAAGATCGTCTTGTCCGGAAGGAAGTGAACCTTGGTTCCGCGCTTCGTGCTCGGACCCATCTTGCGCAGCTTGCTCGTCGGATCGCCCTTGGCGTAGTCCTGCGTCCAGGCGAAGCCGTCGCGCCAAACCTCGACGTCGAACTCCTCGCTCAGAGCGTTCACGCAGCTCACACCCACGCCGTGCAGACCGCCCGAAACCTTGTAGTTCGACGAGTCGAACTTGCCCCCCGCGTGCAGGATCGTCAGAACCACCTGCACCGCCGGCATCGTCTTCCCGTTCACGGTCTTGTCGCCCACGGGGATACCGCGACCGTCGTCGGTCACCGTAATCGAGTTGTCAACATGGATCGTCACATCGATCCGCGTCGCAAACCCCGCCAACGCCTCGTCCACCGAGTTGTCCACCACCTCATACACCAGGTGGTGCAGTCCCATCTCGCCCGTCGAGCCGATATACATCGCAGGCCGCTTCCTCACCGCAGCCAGGCCCTCGAGAACAGTAATGTTCTCGGCCGAATAGCTGCCCGGCGCCTGCTTCGGTTCCGTGCTATTCGCCGTCTTCTCGTCCTGCAAAAGTTCTGTTCCGGTGGGGACTGCCGTGGTTGCCATGTAGCTCCTGAAAGTGCTCGCAAAACCCTCCGGGAACCCGCGGCCCGATTCGGGAAAAGCCGCGTCAATCAAGCACTTTACACAGGTTCAACCGGGATTTTTTGTAACTTAAGTATAACACGCGCAGGGGCTGCCCCAAGCCGCGAAAGACACTTCAAAACACGCAGTATCCGGCTGGATTCCGGGCACACTATGTGTCAGTTCCCGTGGTAGCTCTGATTGCTAAACTCCCTGAAATCAGGTGGCGCGCTCCAGACT
This sequence comes from Edaphobacter aggregans DSM 19364, assembly GCF_000745965.1. Taxonomy (GTDB): domain Bacteria; phylum Acidobacteriota; class Terriglobia; order Terriglobales; family Acidobacteriaceae; genus Edaphobacter; species Edaphobacter aggregans. The sequence goes on from NZ_JQKI01000021.1 coordinate 52,957, forward strand.
CGACGTCATCTCGACCGAAGCGAAGCGGAGTGGAGAGACCCTGTATTTTTCGACTCTCCAGAGCTCATCGTCTTCCAAGCTTCGCCACAGCAACCCACCCTCCAAACTCCCACCCTCCCCAGACGCATCTTCTCCTCCATCTGCCCTCTAAGTCCTTGCACCTAAAGTTGTAATGATTCCTCACCCACCCGTTGCTATCTTGATTCCCCAGAGGTGAAGCAATGAAGCTGAATCGTCTTTTGATGGCATCTGCACTCTGTCTTTCCTTGGTGGCCTCCCCCTCTGCCTTTGCTTCCGAGCATAGCGGCGGCGGTTGGTTTTCCTCCTTTTTTCACCACGACGACCACAGCAGCGATACCGGTCCCGATCACACCAACACGAAGCGCCAGTGCGACCAGAACGGCCAGAACTCCGGCCAAGGCAACAACTGCGATCGCGGCCGCGGTAACGGCGGTGGCTACTGCGGAACTGGTGGCAGCACTGGTGGCGGCTCCACCTCTGGCGGTGGAACCTCGTCCGGCGGCAGCTCGAGCGGCGGCGGAATAATCTACAAATAACGAACCACAGCAAACCAAGCTGCCCAATGCAGGGCATACCATCCATGGCCTCGGCAGACTCCCGCCGGGGCCCTCACCTTTTACCCCAAATTCGCGCTGTCAAGCCCCTGTTTTGCGTAACTAACACAAAAACAAGCACATACACTTCAAAAAATCTGCCGATCCATTTCTCCCATTGCGATACACTGGAAGTAATAAGAAAAATCGGGGCCGCGCGGACAGTTCAAAGCCCGGAATCCATCTTGAATGAATAGTTTACGATCAAACTTCTCGTAAATCAGGACTCTACCGCCTCTTGCCCGGCGAAGTACCAGACCAAGTATCGTAAATAGAATACTTTGCGCAATTATGGGGGAGGGGAGGGGCAGGGGAGCCGGTACCGGTCCCGGCTGCTGAAACCCTCCGCTTCCGGACCGATTTCATGTATACTCAAAAGGTTGTCGAAACACGAGCAACCAGTCAGGAACACAATGCCAAAGTTGAAGACACACTCAGGCGCGGCCAAGCGCTTCAAGAAGACCGGCACGGGCAAGTTCAAGCGTGGCCAGTCCAAGATGCGCCACATCCTCACCTCCAAGAAGACCAAGACCAAGCGCCACCTGCGCTCGATCACCCTGGTCTCCGAGGCGGATTCGGCCAAAGTCGCCCGCATGATCCCCTACGCCTGAGGTTAGGCAAGGGACACAGGTTTTCAGATCGAGTCGCTGGAGACAGCAAAGGGCCGGCAAGAGCGTAAAGGCCCCTGGAGTGAGCGTAGCGAACTCCACCGAGATCTGAAGTAGCAAGCGAGTGAAGAGGCAAGCCTTACCTCCAGCCGCTAAACGTAGTACGCAAAAGGAGAATCACCATGCCCCGTGTAAAACGGAGTACAAAGCGCAGCGACCGCCGCAAAAAGATCCTCAAGCGCGCGAGTGGCTACTTCCTCACCAAATCCAAGCTCTACCAGGCAGCCCAGGAAGCCGTCGAGCGCTCCCTGATGTTCGCCTACACCGGACGCAAGCAGAAGAAGCGCCAGTTCCGCTCCCTCTGGATCGTCCGCATCGGTGCCGCCGCCAAGCTGAACGGCATGAGCTACTCGACCTTCATCGACGGCCTCAAGAAGGCCGGCAACGGCCTCGATCGCAAGATCCTCGCCGACATCGCCGCCAACGACGCAGCCGGCTTCACCGCACTCGCCGAGCATGCCAAGGTCGCCCTCGCCGCCGCGAAGTCCGCCAAGGCAGCAGCGTAAACACGACACAAACGCATCCAAAGAAGCGCGGCGAAAGCCGTGCTTCTTCTTTTTATCCACTGCGTTTGAACGTCAAGGGAAGTATCCTCTAACCATGCCGCCCGCCGAAGCCCAAGAAGCCCAGAAGAGCCTCCGCTACGACTCCGGCAACTCGAACCCCGCATCCGCGAGCTTCGAATCCTGGGGACGTTACCCCACCTACGCAGCCAAAGTCATTCCGCTGCACTGGCAGAGTGACTTTCCCGCCGTCGCGCGCGACCTGCACAACGGCATCCTCCCGGTAGGCCTCGGCCGGAGCTATGGTGACGTCTGCCTGCTCAAGGACGGCAACCTGATCGCGACCCCGGCGATGAACCGCCTCATAGCCTTCGATCCTGAGACCGGCCTGCTCACCGCCGAAGCCGGCATCTCGCTCGCGCAGATCCTCGACTTTGCCGTCCCCCGAGGCTTCTTCCTCCCCGTAACCCCGGGCACGAAGTATGTCACCCTCGGCGGAGCGATCGCCAACGACATCCACGGCAAGAACCACCACGTCGCCGGAACCTTCGGCCGCCACGTCACCCAGTTCGAGTTGGTCCGCACCGACGGCACCGTCCTCCACTGCTCGCCATCAGAAAATCGCGAGTTCTACTCCGCGACCATCGGGGGCCTCGGCCTCACCGGCCTCATCCGCTGGGCGACGCTTCAACTCAAGCCCATTGTCTCCCGCCTCATCGACTACGAAGGAATCCAGTTCCACGGCATCGACGAGTTCCTCGCCCTCACCGAGGCCAGCAAGGAGATCGAGTACACCGTAAGCTGGGTCGACTGCACCTCCACCGGAAAAAACTTCTGCCGCGGAATCTTCATGCAGGGCGACCACTCGACCAAGCGCGCCGAACTGAAGCCCTCGCCCGAGCCGAAGCTCGTCTTCCCCTTCGACGCCCCCGGCTTCGCCCTGAACCACTTGAGCGTCGCGGCCTTCAACACGCTCTACTTCCACAAGCAGATGAGCAAGCGCCAGGTCGCGCTTCACGACTACGAGCCCTTCTTCTACCCTCTGGACAAGGTCCTGCACTGGAACCGCATGTACGGCAAGCGCGGCCTGCTTCAGTTCCAATACGTCATCCCGTGGAACAACGCCCGCGAAGGCACCGTAGCGATCCTCAAAGAGGTCGCCAAGTCCGGCCTGGCCAGCTTCCTCGCCGTTCTCAAAGCCTTCGGCGACGCTCCCTCGCCCGGCCTGATGAGCTTCCCCAAGCCCGGCATCACGCTCGCGCTCGACTTTCCCATCAAGCCTGACAAGAGCTTCCCCCTCTTTGAGCGCCTCGCCGACATGACGCTCGAATTTGGTGGAAGGCTCTATCCAGCCAAAGACGCAGCAATGACCGCCCTGCACTTTCAGGCCTTCTATCCCGAATGGAAGCAACTGGCTCGTTTCCGCGACCCAATGATCACCTCGAGCTTCTGGGAGCGCGTCACCGGAGACCAACCGCATCTATGACTCAAACCGCAATCGCAGTGAATGGAGCGGCGAACGCAGCTCCGCGCAAGATTCTCGTCCTCGGGGCGACCTCCGGGATCGCCGAAGCAACGTGCCGCATCTGGGCCTCGCGCGGTGATAGCCTGTTTCTCGTCGCCCGCAACCCAGAGAAGCTCGCCGCCGTCGCCGCCGATCTCCGCGCTCGTGGCGCCAGCTTCGTCGAAACAGCGGTCGCCGATCTCGACGACACTGACGCGCATCCTGCTTTGCTGGCCCACGCAGTCAACTCGCTCGCAGGCCTCGATGTCGCTTATCTTGCCCACGGCGTTCTCGGTGATCAGACACGTGCCGAGCAGGACTTCAACACTGCGGCGCACATCCTCTACACCAACCTGATGGCACCGGTCTCACTCCTCACCTGGCTGGCGAACTTTTTCGTCCAGCGGCACGCCGGAACCATCGCGGTGCTCTCCTCGGTCGCGGGCGATCGAGGACGCAAGTCAAACTACGTCTACGGCTCCTCGAAGGCCGGCCTCTCGGCGTTCCTCGCTGGACTGCGCAATCGCGTGGATCGCGAGGGCGTTACCGTCCTGACGATCAAGCCCGGACCGACGAAGACCGCGATGACCTCAGGGATGAAGGGCTCGGAGAAGTTCGCCGACGTGAACGCTGTCGCGAAGTCCATCGTCGCCGCCATCGACAAGCGCGTCGACAATCTCTACGTTCCGTTTCAGTGGCAGCCGATCATGTTCGTCATCCGCCACATCCCGGAGCGGGTCTTTAAGAAGTTGAACCTTTAAATCTCCAGAGAACGCAGGTCTAAATTTCTAACGAGCGCAGGTCGACGCGCCTTCGGATCTGTTGCTGCTGCGCCATCTGCTGCTGGCGCGTTGTCTGCGGCTGCTCAGGCAGCTGCGTCGCCTTCTCCACCAGTATCGACCAGTCCTCCGGCACTGGAAGCTCCTGATCGAGCCCTGTCGTCGCCTCGCTCGGGGTCACGCGAACCGCTACGGTCAGCTCGCTGCCTGCCTGGCCCCGAAACATGCCGCGTGTTGGGGGAACATCGGCATAATCGCGGCCGATGGCCGTACGGATGTGACGGTCTCGCGCGAGCAGCCAGTTGGTGGGATCGAATCCGACCCAGCCAAGCTGCGGCAAAAATGCCTCGACCCAGGCGTGCGTGGCCGAGTGCAGCGAGCGATCGTGGTCATGCGCTCCGTGAAACAGGTAGCCGCTGACATAGCGACAGGGAATCCGCAGCTTCGAACGCACGAGCGCGGTCATGATGTGAGCAAAGTCCTGGCAGACGCCGGCTTTGGTGCTGAGGGCCAGATCGATCGACGAGTCGACCTTGGTGGACTTCGGCTTGTAGTCGAAGTGCTCGTAGATCTGCTGGTTCAACTGGTGCAGCACCATCAGCGGATCGTCATGGCGGCGAACGTCAAGCTCCGTCGCCAGCGATTCCAGCGCGTCAGTCGGCTGAGCGAACTCGCTCGGCAAAAGCATCTCCCAGTAATCGCCCTGCTCCACCATTGCATCCAACTCGGCCCATGCATCCGGGGCGAGGAAAGACGGAATATGCGCCGGGGGCATGACTTCGACGACCGATTCCGCGACGATCACAAGTTGCGGGTGCTGGCCGGGAATATCGAAGTGATGCACGTGGTTGGCAAGGTGATCGCGATAGCTGAAGACGCGGCAGCGCGGGCTGACCGAGAGATGAAAGGTGAGGCAGCGCTGCGTCTGGTCGCTGCGCGGATGCATCCGCGTCTCCATCATGCTCTCGCTTACCGGATCGCTGTAGAGGAACTTCGTGAGATGTCGAATCGAGTAGTACATTCCGAAAGTCCCTTCTAGCCCGCCAGTGCAGTCTGAACCGAGTAGTCGACGTAAAGCTCGTAGATCATGCGATGAATCTCGCGGCACTGCGCCTGAATATTGCGGAGCGCGGCGACGACGTCCTGGCGCAGGATGTCGTCGATGCTGCTGAAGCTGAGCTGGGCGCTCAGGCGTCCAGAGAGGCGATGCAACGGCTCGGCGCGGCTTTTTCCACTCTCACGCTGGATCGCCTCCAGCGCGCATTGCATGCTGTCGATCGCGAATCGCAGGGAGTGAGGAAACTGCTCGTCCAGCAGCAGGAACTCGAGGATCTGGTTTGGCGTAAGGTCCGCGGTGTAGACCTTGCAGTAGGCCTCGAAGGCGGTGGCAGAGCGCAGCAGTCCCATCCATTCCAGGTACTCGCTGCCCTCCGGAAGCCGTTCGGGGTGAACCCAGAGATCGTCGTGATAGGCCTCTATCAGCATGGCAGTGGCCGTGGCGCGCTCGATGAACCGTCCCACCTGAATAAACTGCCATCCTTCGCCGTGGCTCATCGTGGAATCGGTGATGCCCTGGAACTGATGAATGGAATCCATCACCATCTGCAGGAACTCGGTGGATTCCATCTCAGCTGCGATCTCCGGCTTCGTGACCTGGAGATAGAGCGAGTTGAGCCTGTGCCACTGCTCGGTGGAGATCTGCTCGCGGACGTGCCGCGAATTCTCGCGGGCGGCGACGATGCAACGCACGATCGACGCATGAACGTTCGTATCGAAGGAGAGCATCCGCGTAAGGGTGTCAGGGTCGTCGGTCCATTCCACGTCGCGCGGATTGCCAAGCGCTCGCAGAACCCGCAGCCAGCGATGCTCCGAACTGGTGGAGCTCTCGTCGAGCATCAGGTTCAGGTTCACATCCAGCAGACGAGCCGTGTGCTCGGCGCGCTCGAGGTAACGGCTCATCCAGTACAGGCTATCGGCGACGCGGGACAGCATCGGCATCTCCCTCACTGGCTCAGCACCCATGTGTCTTTGCTTCCGCCTCCCTGCGACGAGTTGACGACCAGCGATCCTCGCTCGAGCGCGACGCGGGTCAGGCCGCCGGGAACGACGGTGACGCGGTCGCCGTAGAGAACGTAGGGGCGAAGGTCGACGTGTCGCGGCTCCAGCGAGTCCTCGATCAGGCAGGGAGCGCGGGAGAACGAGATCGTCGGCTGGGCGATGTAGTTGCGCGGATCGGCTTCGATCCTCGCGGCGAACTCCTCGCGCTGCGCAGCGGTGGACTGCGGCCCGATCAGCATGCCGTAACCGCCGCTCTCACCAACGGCTTTGACGACCAGTTTGTCGAGGTTTGCGATCGTATGCTGCCGCTCACTTGGGCGTGTCATCAGATAGGTCTCGACGTTCTTGAGCACAGGCTCTTCGGCGAGGTAGTAGCGGATGATGTCGGGCACGTAAGCGTAGAGAGCCTTGTCGTCGGCGACTCCAGTTCCGAAGGCGTTGGCAAGCGTGACGTTGCCGGCGCGATAAGCGTTGAAGAGTCCCGCGACGCCGAGCATCGAATCCGGGCGGAAGGCGAGCGGATCGATGAAGTCGTCGTCGACGCGGCGGTAGATGACGTCGACGCGGCGAAGACCGCTGGTCGTCCGCATGTAGACGATGTTGTCGTGAACGACGAGGTCGCGGCCTTCCACCAGCTCGATTCCCATCTGACGGGCGAGATAGGCGTGCTCGAAGTAGGCGGAGTTGAAGACTCCGGGCGAGAGCAGAACGATGTTCGGCTCGGGACGTCCTTCGGGGGCAAGAGAGCGCAGTGTTCCCAGCAGCAGCTGCGTGTACTGCTCGATGGGCCGGACGTTGTAGCTGCGGAAGAGCTGAGGAAAGATGCGCTTCATCACGCGGCGGTTGGTCAGCATGTAGCTGACTCCGCTGGGGACGCGAAGGTTGTCCTCGAGGACGACGAACTCGCCGTTTTCGAAGCGGATAAGGTCGGTTCCGCAGATGGCGATGTAGATGTTGCGCGGCACCTGCAAGCCGATCATCTGGCGGCGATACTGGCGGCAGCTGAAGACGATCTCGCGCGGGACGACGCCGTCGCGCAGGATGCGGCCTTCGTTGTAGATGTCTTTGAGGAAGAGGTTCAGCGCGGTGATACGCTGCGTGAGTCCGGACTCAACCTTCTCCCACTCCGCGGCGGTGATGATGCGCGGTAGAAGATCGTAGGGGAAGATCTTCTCGGTTCCTTCTTGGCGACCGTAGACGGTAAACGTGATGCCCTGGTTGAGGAAGCTGAGGTCTGCGGCCTGCTTTCTGCGTTGCAGCTCGTCGGCTGGAAGCGAGGAGATGTGTCCGAAGAGCAGCTCGTAGTGACGGTGAAGCTCGCCTTCCGCGATGAACATCTCGTCGTAGGCATAGTCCAGCAGATAGCTTTTGAGTGACGTCTGCGCGAACTGCATGGACTGGTTTTGGGCCATGGAAGAACCTTGAGTATAGCGACAGCCCTGCGGCGGGCCAAAACATATTCTGCTGCGGACGGGGCAGCAAATTACTTTTCCAGCCTGTGGCCTTCTTTGCTGAAGTAGCTCAGCTGACGTCGATAGCAGCGCTGGTGCTCGAGGTCGAAGGCAATGCAGGAGTCGAAGGGCTTGGAGTAGACGTGCAGGCTAATGCAGCCGGTCGTTCCAGCGTTTTCGATCTGATGTATGGTTTGGAGCTTGTCGACTGTAACCATGCCGCTTCCTTCGACGCAGCTGAGGGTGCGGACCTTGTCGATCTGAAGCTCGGTGGCTCCGCCGAGGCAGTCAATGTTGACGACGTTCTGGTTTTCAGGAGCGTTGCAGCGGGTGTGATGGTACTCGTGGGTGAGGACTTCTCCCTGCGAGATGGTCATCCAGCCGAGCTGGCCGTTGTGGGTGTGGATGGCAGTCTTCTGGCCGGGCGACCAGCAGATGGTCATCACCTCGAAGAGTTCGTCGCGGTAGATCAGATTGCGGGTGTAGAAGCTGTCGCGCCACCAGACGTAGTCGTGAAGGGCTTCGCGGCGCAACGTGGTTGCAGCCATGTATGCGGCGATCCGTTCCTTGGTGATGAGATCCCGCTCCAGGTCTTTTAGTCCCGCTACGAAGTCCGCTACTCCGGTCCGTAGCGGGTGAGTACAATCGGCAACGCCTGTGGTCGTCATGGTCAAACTCCCTGCGCGAATAGATCTCGACGCGCAGTCTCTATTATCCACCTCCCCGGACGACGAAACTCAAGGAAAATAGTCGCGCCGCCAAGGGGAGGCTCTTAGAGGTACTACATCCGAAATCCGCCTGCCGCGACCACAATCTGTCCTGTGATCCATCCTGAATCGTCGGAGGCGAAGAAGACAGCAGCCTTCGCGATGTCGTCGGGATGGGCGATCCTTCCCAGAGGTGTTCCTGCCTCGACGTACTTGCGTTCCGCGCTCTCGGCGAGCCCGGCAGCGCGGTAGCCTTCGGTATCCACCATGCCCGGATTCAACGAGTTGACTCGGATCTTTTTGGGTCCAAGCTCCTTGGATAGCGAGACAGTGATTGCGTCCACGGCCGCTTTGGTTGCGCTGTAGACGGAGCCCATTGGCGCAGGCATTGGGCCCACAATGGAGCCGATGTTCAGGATGGTTCCTCCTTCAGGCGGGAAGTGCTTCACGGCTTCCTGAGTCGTCAGAAGGAGTCCGAGCACATTCAGGTCGAACTGTTTGTGAAAGTGCTCCGGTGTGATCGCGTCCAGTGGTCCGAACTCGTAGATGCCGGCGTTATTGATCAGGATATCGACCTTGCCGTAAGCGGCCACGGTCTCCTGAAAGAGCCTTTTGATATCTTCCGGCTTTGCGACGTTTCCCTGTACTGCAGTGGCTTTACCGCCGTTGCCTTTGATGTTGTCCACGACGGCGTCGGCGCCTGCTTTGCTGCTGCTGTAGTTGACGACTACGGAAGCGCCATCCGCGGCCAGATGTTCGGCGATTGACGCTCCGATGCCCTTGGAAGCGCCGGTGACGACTGCCACTTTCCCGTTCAGATTGCTCATTGTCTTACCTCCGCGATGTCTGATTGTGATCAACGGGGTACAGCGACGAGATGACGAGAACGAAAAATCAGCAAGAAATGCCAGTGAAATATCTGCTGCGGTTCGCTTTGCCGTGCCGGGAAACCGCTCACTACGTTAGACTAATAGTGACGCCCAAATCCCTATTTTATCCACTCTTAGGCGTGCAGACAGGACATTCAACGCAGTGAGCCAGCAGCCAATCCGCAATATCGCCATCATCGCCCACGTCGACCATGGAAAGACCACGCTTGTCGATGCCATGCTTCGCCAGTCCGGAACGTTCCGCGCCAATGAGGCGGTTGCTGACCGCGTCATGGACTCCAACGACCTTGAAAAGGAGCGCGGCATCACGATTCTGGCCAAGAACACGGCCATCCATTACATGGATTCGAAGATCAACATCGTCGACACGCCTGGTCACGCTGACTTCGGCGGCGAGGTGGAGCGCGCGCTGAAGATGGTCGATGGCGTGGTTCTGCTGGTCGACGCTTCGGAGGGTCCGCTGCCGCAGACGCGCTATGTGCTGTCGAAGGCGCTGGAGGCGAAGCTGACTCCGATCCTTGTGATCAACAAGATCGATCGGCCGGACGCTCGTCCGCAGGAGGTGGTGAACGAGGTGTATGACCTGTTCATCGACCTCGACGCCGATGAGAGCGTGCTCGAATTTCCGATCATCTACACCAATGGCAAGGCCGGAACAGCGACGATGGACCTGGCGACTCCAGGAACCGATCTGAAGCCGCTTTTTGAGCTGATCACCAACACGATTCCGGTCGCGAAAGGCGATCCGAATGGCGCGCTGCAGATCCTGGTGACGAACCTCGATTACTCCGACTATCTGGGCCGTCTTGCCATCGCTCGCGTCTTCAATGGGACGCTGACGACGGGTCAGGAAGTTGCGGTCTCGAAGACCGATGGGTCGCTGCAGAACGTGAAGATCACGAAGCTGTTCAGCTTCGACGGGCTGAAGCGCACGGACATCACGGAGACGACGCTGGGCGACATCGTTGCGATCGCCGGCGTTGCGGGCATCACGATCGGCGAGTCGATTACGAACATCGAGAATCCTGCTCCGCTGCCGCTGATCAAGATCGATGAGCCGACGATTGCGATCCAGTTTTCGGTAAACAACTCGCCGTTTGCGGGTCGCGAAGGTCAGTATGTGACGAGTCGCAACCTGAAGGAACGGCTGGAGAGGGAACTGCTGACGAACGTCTCGATTCGCGTCGAGGATACTGGTTCGCCTGAGACGTTCAAGGTGCTAGGGCGCGGCGAGTTGCAGCTCTCGGTGCTGATCGAGATGATGCGTCGCGAGGGCTTCGAGCTGATGGTCTCGCGTCCGGAGATCGTGACGCGGCGCATCGAGGACAAGTTGATGGAGCCGAACGAGCACCTGACGGTGGACGTTCCGGAGAGCTTTGTGGGAACGGTGATCGAGCGGCTTGGGCCTCGCAAGGGCGAGATGACCAAGATGACGAATCACGGCTCGGGGCGCGTGCGGATGGAGTTCATGATTCCTTCGCGCGGGCTGATCGGCCTGCGCTCGGAGATGCTAACTGAGACGAGGGGCACGATCATCATGAATTCCATTGCTGATGGTTATGTTCCTTACCAGGGCGAGATTCCGCAGCGTCCGACGGGCGCGCTGATCTCGGACCGCAACGGCACGACGACGACGTATGCGCTGAATGGGCTGCAGGACCGCGGCGTGCTGTTTGTCGGCGACGGAACCGAGGTGTATGAGGGCATGGTCGTGGGCGAGCACTCGCGCGATAACGACCTGGACGTGAACGCAGTTCGCGAGAAGAAGCTGACGAATATGCGCGCTTCAGGCTCGGACGACGCGCTGCGTCTGGTTCCTTACAAGCAGCAGACGCTGGAACAGGCGATCGAGTTCATCGCGGACGATGAGCTGGTGGAGGTGACTCCGAAGTCGCTGCGGCTGCGGAAGAAGGTGCTGCAGGCGAATCGGAGGCCGCGGAAGGGGCAGCTGGAGTAGTAGCCCCTCCCCCCTGTTTTTGGCAAAATCTTGGATCTAAAAGGTTTAGCCAAGGGGTTGAGGAGTAAATATTGAAGCTGTTGGACTTAAGTGTCAAAATATTGAAAATAAATGAGTTGATGAAGTGAGGCCCGGAGTGATCCCGGGCCTTTTCTTTTTCCTGACTACTTTTAGTTTAGCGGGTGGAGGGTAAATAATCGGCACTTTTTGGGGCTATTTTTTGGAGATAAGTCTTTTATTTTTATTGGTTTATAGGATTTATGGCGTATTCGGGGGGCTTGACAGCCATTTTCCGGGGAAAGTCTAGGGGGACGGTGCGAAATGGTGGGCGCAAAGGCGAACTACTACGATTCTTCCCCTTCGGCTTCGCTCAGGGCCAGAATGACGGGCCCTAACGAAATGGTGGGTGTTTCTGGTGAACTGCTGGGATTCTTCCCCCTTCGGCTTCGCTCAGGGTCAGAATGACGGCTTTGACGACATGGTGGGTGGTTCGGCGAACTACTGCGATTCTTCCCCTTCGGCTTCGCTCAGGGCAGAATGAGGTCTCTACCTTGAGGCGACAGGCGCTGTAATCCGTTAGTATTCGTGCGTTGGGAGACTGGTCGGGCCGGAGGGTTACGGATGAGGTTGCGGGTGGGGCTGTGGATGGCGGTGGGGTTGATGGGAATTCATGGTGGGTTTGCGCAGGGGCCGCGGCCGGAGGCTCCGGCTAGTCTGCCGCGTGAGGTGGCGGGGATTCCGGTGAACTATGACGAGGGGAAGGTGGGGACGTATACGCTTCCTGATCCTCTGGTGCTGAATGATGGCAAGCCGGTGAAGGATGCGAAGACCTGGACGATGCGGCGGCGGCCGGAGATTGTGCGGATTCTCGAGGCGCAGCAGTTTGGAGTGGAACCCGGACGACCGAAGGGAGAGCGCTTCGAGGTGGTGGAGAAGGGGACCGAGGCGCTGCGTGGGAAGGCGGTGCGGAGGAGGGTGGAGATTCATCTGCTGGCCAATAAGACGGCTCCGGTGATTCACCTGGTGGAGTATCTGCCGGCTGCGGTGAAGAGGCCGGTGCCGATGCTGCTGACGATCAGCTTTACGGCGCCTTCGAGCATGGTCGATGATCCGGGGCTTCCGGAAGGAGAGATTTGGGACGCGAAGACGAAGGCGAAGGTTCCGGCGAAGACGGGGCGGGAGTTTGGAAAGATCGATGTGGCGGCGTTTCTGGACGCGGGGATTGGGGTGGCTACGTTTTATTACGGCGATGTGGAGCCGGACTATGCGGAGGGGTTCTCGCAGGGCGTTCGCAGGTTTTATCTGAAGAAGAGGACGCGTGGGCCAGAGGAGTGGGGCTCGATTGCGGCGTGGGCGTGGGGAATGAGCCGGGTGGAGGACTACTTCGAGACGGACAAGAGCGTGGATGCCAAGCGGGTGGCGATCCATGGGGTCTCGCGGCTGGGCAAGACGGTGATGTGGGCGGGGGCGCAAGACGAGCGGTTTGCGGCGGTGATCGCGAGTTGCTCGGGCGAGGGCGGGGCGGCGCTGAGCCATCGGGATTACGGCGAGACGATTGCGCACCTGACGGCGCCTTCGCGATATCCGTACCAGTTCGCGGAAAATTTCGGCAAGTGGGCGGGGTTTCCGGACAAGGCTCCGATGGATGCGCACATGCTGGTGGCGCTGATTGCGCCTCGGCCGGTGCTGCTGCAGACGGGGACGACGGACTTCTGGTCGGACCCGAAGGGGGAGTTTTTAGCGGCGGTGGCGGCGGAGCCGGTTTATAGGCTGCTGGGCAAGGAAGGGCTGGGTCTTGGGCCGGATGGCTGGCCGGAGGCGAAGACTCCAGTGTTTCATGATATCGGGTATTACATGCATGATGGGGGGCATGGGATGGTTCCGGGGGATTGGCAGGTGTATGTGGAGTTTCTGACGGCGCATCTGCATCCGGAGCGGTGAGGAGCCGGGATGATATTTTTGTAAGCACTTCACTTACAGCGAGATCAGATGGCAATTCGCAATTGGGTTCTTTTGATTTGTACGTTGGCGATTCGCTTTGGGCCTGCGGAACGAATGAAACGATTGCGGTGTCGAGCGACGGTGGGCAAACGTGGGCAGTCCGACATCAGACGCGGGACGGCGACGTTCTTCTAGATATTGCTTTCGTGGATGCGATGACCGGCCACGCCGCAGGCACCGGCGGATTGTTGCTATCCACCACGGACGGCGGCACGACGTGGATTGCGCACAACTCAGGAGGCACAATTCAGCAATTCTCGTTCTCCGATGCCCGAAATGGGATTGCGCAGATCGGCGGAGTAGTGAAGCTACTGGGGATGGCGGAGACCACTGGCAAGAGATTGATGCGATGAAGAACGACGAGCGGGTTCGACCTTTCTCCGAGGTCGAGTCTGTAGCTGCATTGAACTCTTCTCATCTAGCGGTTGCTCTTCACCAGCCCGAAGGCGAGAATATTTTTCTTTCGACTGCGGATGGAGGGAAATCATGGACTCCAACGCATGTGAGCAACACCTTTGCCGGCACCCTGCTTGTGCGCAATGGGGAGTATTGGGCGTTTGGAATCGAGTATCTCGGACGGGAGCACAATCCGGGAGGAGGTTATAGTGCTCCGGTGGCGTTGCATTCGCCTGACGCGAGGAACTGGACGCATGGTGTGCGAGCGACCACCGAATTTCAAGCTTGTACGACGCAGGGGTGCATACTTCCATACGGTGTGATCGAGGTTTTGTACGGCGAGTCGGAGCGAATCTTCTCGCTCCCTCAAAATCTGCCGACAACGTCGAAATGGGCCATGGTGGGTACGAAAGTGTGCATTGTGGATGACGGGCTGGAGTGCGGAAGCGCGATTGCTTCGAATTCGCCGCAGCCAGCACCGGAGGATGCAACGTCGGCGATGTTTCAGGTGGCATACAACGAGCGATATCTGGACGGCTGTCTTGAGTGCCACCTGGGGGTGATGACGCCTGATCCGGCTTTTGCTGGACGTACGTTCTCTTTGCCGGGTGTCGTTGCGGCATTCACACAGAGAAGGGACGGGACTGTCGAAGATGTATCGGTCAACGGTCTTCCTAGCAAGCACCTGGCGGACGAGATATCTGGACAAATCTCAGGGTGGTTGCTGGAGCCCGCACACGATGGGACTGCTACGACCCCAATGCGGCGCGAGGTGAAGTTGCATGTCTCGTGTTTCGCAGGTTTTCCGGGGCATGCTGAGACGGCCAATTGTTCGGTTCGGCCAGCCGAGGGCGGGTCGAATGTTGGGCCTTCCGTCATGGTGATGAAGTGAGCACGTAATAGGAAGGGGCCGCCTGATGGCAGCCCCTTTTGCTTGTGCTGTATGAGGTTTACTTGTAGGATTTCGCGATTTCGAAGCGATTGTTGATCTCTTCCCAGTTGACGGTGTTCCACCAGGCGGCCAGGTAGTCGGGGCGGCGGTTCTGGTACTTGAGGTAGTAGGCGTGCTCCCAGACGTCGTTGCCGAGGATGGGGTAGGAGCCCTGGGAGATGGGGTTGTCCTGGTTGGCGCTGGTGACGATCTGGAGCTTTCCGCCCTTGAAGATGAGCCAGCCCCAGCCGGAGCCGAACTGCTTGGCGGTGGTCTCGTTGAAGAGCTTCTTGAAGGAGTCGAAGTCGCCGAAGTCGGCCTTGATCTGCTGGGCGATGGCACCGATGGGCTCGCCGCCGCCCTTGGGCTTCATGATCTGCCAGAACATGGTGTGGTTGACGTGGCCGCCGCCGTTGTTCTGAACGACCTTGCGGACGTCTTCGGGGATGGCGTTGAGGTCCTTGAGGAGGTCTTCGGGTGACTTGCTGCCGAGGTCGGGGTGCTTGTCGACGGCGCCGTTGAGGTTGGTGACGTAGGCCTGGTGGTGCTTGTCGTGGTGAAGCTTCATGGTCGCTTCGTCGATGTGGGGCTCAAGCGCGGCGTAGTCGTAGGGCAAGGGGGGAAGTTCGTAAGCCACTGTCGTCTCCTGTGTGTGTTCGTGGCCGGCCTGTCCTCAAGGTGCTTTGGGGGCCGGGCGGTTCGATTGTTTGGGCGTTCCGATTGTTTGAGATGCCAGCGACGCGCGGTGCGATGCAATTCGGAGCGCGCTCTGTTTTTTGTTGTGACCCCGGTCATGATAACGCAATCTAAGGATCGACATGCTTTTGCGGACGACATCGACGTCGAACATTTCCTGAGCAGTTCAGCTTACGAGAAATCGAGAACTCGCGAAATTTCACGACTCGCTTTGCTGCTGATCGTTTGGTTACAACGCGATGTGAATGGCATAGATATTGCACTCCCCTCGTCCGGGGAAACGGCAGGGAGGGATTTGCGCTTTAATGACAATCATGAGTGATCTTTCGACGAGTTATCGCTGGTTGGATGATGATGGTGCGGCCTTTGGGGCCCCGGGGCTGGAGCCGCGATGGACGTCGAGCCGGAAGGACGCGGTGGGGACAGCGTACTCGGCCTCGAGCTGCGTGTGGTACACGCTGTCGCATGGGACGCTGAACGAGATTTACTACCCGACGATCGACCGTCCGCAGACGCGGGACATGGAGCTGCTGTTCACCGACGGTGAGACGTTTGTGCATGAAGAGAAGCGGGATCTCGAATGCGCGTTCGAATATGTGGACGGCGATGCGCTGGCGGTGCGGCTGGTGTCTCGAGACCGGGGCGGACGCTACAAGGTGACGAAGGTGATCCTTTCGAACCCGCACTTTCCGACAGTGCTGATGCATGTGAAGGTGGAGGGCGATGAGGAGCTGCTGTCGCGGATGAAGTGTTATGCGCTGCTGGCGCCGCATCTGGATGGCGGTGGGGCAGGGAACTCGGCGCGGAGCGTGGATGTCGCGGGGAAGCGAAGCCTGATGGCGTGGAAGAACCGCACCTATCTGGCGATGGGTGCGGACTGCGGGTTTACGCGGTCGTCGTGTGGGTATGTGGGGGCAAGCGACGGGTACCAGGACCTCTTCGACGACATGCGGATGACATGGCAGTTCGGGAGCGCGCTGGATGGCAATGTCGCGGTGATGGGAGAGATCGACATCAGCCGGAAGCGGGAGTTCACGCTGGCGATCGCGTTTGGCGACGGGCCGCATGCGGCGCTGGCGGGGATGATGCAAAGCCTGGCGACTCCGTTTGTCGATCACCTGAAGCGGTTTCTGCTGCAGTGGAGCAGGGCGGCTTCGCCGGAGCGGCTGGCGGCGGCGGCGACCGATGGCGGGACGCTGATGCGGATCAGCCACAACGTTCTGCTGACGCATGAGGACAAGACGTTCTCGGGAGCGTTTATCGCTTCGGCGTCGATCCCGTGGGGCGCGTCGAAGGGAGACTCGGATTTAGGCGGGTATCACCTGGTGTGGACGCGGGACATGGTGCAGACGGCGTCGGCGCTGCTGGCGTGCGGGAGGACGGATACGGCGCTGCGGGCGTTGGTGTACCTGGCGTGTACGCAGAGGCCGGACGGGAGCTTCGCGCAAAACTTCTGGATTGATGGAACGCCGTACTGGCAGGGGATTCAGCTGGACGAGGTGGCGTTTCCGATCATCCTGGCGTGGCGGCTGTGGAAGCTGAATGGGCTGGGAAGCTTCAATGTGTTTCCGTTTGTGGAGCGGGCGGCGGCGTTTCTGGTGAAGTATGCGCCGATTACGCAGCAGGAGCGGTGGGAGGAGACGGCGGGGTACTCGCCGTCGACGCTGGCGGCGGTGATCGCGGGGCTGATCTGCGCGGCAGATATTGCGCGGGCGCATGGGGCGACGGAGCTGGGCGGGTTTCTGGAGTCGTATGCGGACTGGATCGAGGCGCATCTGGATGACTGGACGACGACGAACGACGGGATTCTGCTGAGTGACGTGAAGCGGCATTATGTGCGGGTGTGGCCGCCGTGCGCGGGAGAGCCGTTTCACGATCCGTCGGTGCCGGAGGCGTCGTTCCGGATTGCGAACCGGGAGCCGGGGGAGAAGTATGAGTTTCAGGCGTGCGAGGTGGTGGATGCGGGGTTTCTGGAGCTGGTGCGGTATGGGATCCGGCGGGCGGACGATCCGCTGATTGTGGACTCGCTGAAGGTGGTGGATCACAGCCTGAAGGTCGAGACGCCGTATGGGCCGTGCTGGCGGCGCTACAACCACGACGGCTACGGACAGAAGAAGGACGGCGGGGCGTATGAAGGATGGGGGCAGGGGCGGGCGTGGCCTCTGCTGGCGGGCGAACGGGCGCACTACGAGCTGGCGGCGGGAGGGGACTACAAATTGCTGATTACGGCGATGGAGCGGTTCAGCTCAAAGGGCGGGATGTTGCCGGAGCAGATATGGGATGCGCCAGATATTCCTTCGGAGAGCCTGCACCTGGGGCGGTCGGCGGGAGCGGCGCAGCCGCTGGTGTGGGCGCACTCGGAGTATCTGAAGCTGTTGCGCTCGGCGTCTGATGGGCGAGTCTTCGACCGGATAGCGATTGTGGAAGAGAGATACGCGGTTCAGAAGGGGGAGCGGCGGTTCAAGAATCATCACGAGATCTATTCGGAGGCCCGTCCGATCACGCGGATCCGGGCGGGATATACGTTGCGCATCGTGGATGCGGGGCATTTTCGCGTGGTGTATTCGACGGACAACTGGGCGACGGTGAACCAGACGATCGCGAACATGGTGGGTCCGGCGGGTTCGTATGTAGATATCGCGACGAGCGCGAAGCAGGCTGGAGTGATTGTGTTTACGCTGGCGTGGCCGGGCGAGGGCGGACCGGACCGCTGGCTGGGAAGAAATGTAGAGGTCACGGTTGTGCCATCCACATGAAAGGACTGGGAATGCAGTAATGCAGCCGGTCCCTGTACACTGAAGCGGATGTCTTGAAACGAGAAAACACCAAGATTGAGCGCGCACTTTTTGCGCGCTCTGAGGAAAAGGAAAAGTAATGAGCACACAGCAGATTGAGATCGACCAGCAGAATGCGATAGACCAGCTTTCTATCAACGCTCTCCGTTTTCTCGCCGTGGATGCGGTGGAAAAGGCCAAGTCGGGGCATCCCGGCGCTCCGCTGGGCTGCGCGCCGATTGCCTACCTGCTGTATCACAAGCTGATGAACCATGATCCTTCGGACCCGAAGTGGATCAACCGCGACAGGTTTGTGCTGTCGAACGGTCATGCTTCGGCGCTGCTGTACAGCGTGCTTCATCTGTCGGGGTATGAGCTGCCGATGTCGCAGCTGGAGCAGTTCCGCCAGTATGGATCGCACACGCCGGGGCATCCGGAGTATGGCGAGGCTGCGGGCGTGGAGGTGACGACCGGCCCGTTGGGACAGGGATTTGCGATGGCGGTGGGTATCGCCACGGCGGAGAAGCACATGGGCGCCGTGTATAACCGCGACGGGCACGCGATCATCGACCACTTCACGTATGTGCTTTGCGGCGACGGCGACCTGATGGAGGGCATCTCGCACGAGTCGGCATCGCTGGCGGGGACGCTGGGGTTGGGCAAGCTGATTGTGCTGTACGACGACAACCTGATCTCGCTGGATGGGCCGACGGAGTTGAGCTTTACCGAGAACGTGAGCGAGCGCTTCCGGGGCTACCACTGGCATGTGCAGATGGTGGACGACGGCAACGACCTGGAGGCCATCGAGGCGGCGATCAAGGCGGCGCAGGCGGAGACGACGAGGCCCTCGCTGATCCGGGTTCGCACGGTGATCGGATACGGCAGCCCGAAGGCGGGGACGAGCAAGGTACACGGCGAGGCGCTGGGCGCAGACGCGGTGAAGGCGACGAAGAAGAATCTCGGCTGGCCTGAGGACAAGACGTTCTACGTGCCCGAGGAGGCCGCGAAACACTGGGCTGAGGCGAAGGCGAAGGGCAAGAAGGTGAAGGCCGAGTGGGAGGCTGGATTCGTCGAGTACAAGATGGCGTATCCGGAGCCGGCGGCGGAGTTTGAGCGCGTGATCAAGGCCGAGCTGCTTCCTGGCTGGGAGAAGAAGATTCCTTCGTTCCCCGCGGACAAGCCGGTGGCGACGCGCAACGCGGGCCAGGTGGTGATGAACGCGATTGCGGGCGTGGTGCCGGAGTTGTTTGGCGGCGCGGCGGATTTGACGGCTTCGACGAAGACGATCTTCAAGGACTCAGGAAACTTCCATGTGGACCCGAAGGGGCGCAATGTGTACTTCGGGGTGCGTGAGTTTGGTATGTGCGCGATGGTGAACGGCATGGCGGCGCATGGCGGGCTGATTCCGTTTGGCTCGACGTTCTTTGTGTTTTCAGACTATGCGCGATCGGCGATCCGGATGTCGGCGCTGATGAACGCCCACTCGCTGTTTGTGTTCACGCATGATTCGGTGGGCCTGGGCGAGGACGGACCGACGCATCAGCCGATCGAACACCTGATGAGCCTGCGGCTGATTCCGCACCTCACGGATTTTCGTCCGGCGGATGCGAACGAGACGGCGGCGTGCTGGCAGCTGGCGCTCGAGCGCAAGAGCCCGAGCTTCATGGCGCTGTCGCGGCAGGACCTTCCGGTGCTGGACGCGGCGAAGTACAAGGTGAACGAGGGTGTGAGGAAGGGCGCGTATGCGCTGGATAACTCGGGCAAGGACATCATCCTGATCGCGACAGGCTCGGAGGTCTCGCTGATCATGAAGGCGGCGGAGGAGTTGAAGGCTGCGGGCATCAACGCGACCGTGGTCTCGATGCCGAGCTTCCGGCTGTTCGATGAGCAGGACGCGGCTTACAAGGCTTCGCTGTTCCCGGAGAACACTCCGAAGCTGGCGGTAGAGGCCGGCGCGACGATGGGCTGGTACAAGTACATCGGCCACAACGGCGGCGTGATCGGCATTGACCGGTTCGGCGCTTCCGCCCCGGGATCGATTGCGCTGGAGAAGCTGGGGATCAGCGTGGCGCATGTGGTCGAAGAGGCGAAGAAGCTGGTGAAGAAGTAAGAAGAGCGGGCGAGGGATATCTTCCTCGCCCGTTGTTTTGCCCTGGGGAGCGCATCAAGCCACTGGGTGCGAGCATCCAAAGCACGTACAGACAAGAGCGCTGGATCAGGCGGGGCGACTGGATAACAGGACGAATGCGCAGTCAGCTTTCTGGAGAGAGCATGGAAGAGAAGAAGAATCCACGGACCTGGTTTATCACGGGAAGCTCGAGCGGGTTTGGCCGCCTGTTGGCGGAAGAGGTCTTGAAGTCCGGCGACAACGTGGTGGCGACGGCGCGCAGGGTGGAACAGGTGGACGATCTGGAACGGAAGTATCCGGGTCATGCGCTGGCGCTTCCACTGGATGTGACGAAGCAGGAGCAGGTGGATTCCGCGGTGGTGAAGACACTGGAGCGCTTTGGTCGCGTGGATGTGCTGGTGAATAACGCTGGATATGGCGTGCTGGGCGCGATCGAAGAGGTCTCCGAGGCTGAATTTTCGCCGATGTACGAGACGAATGTGTTCGGACTGCTGCGCGTGACACGTGCGTTTCTGCCGCAACTTCGCAGGCAGAGGAGCGGGCACATTCTGAATCTGTCGTCGATCGGAGGATTGACGGCGGGGCCGGGATGGGGGCTGTACCAGGGCACGAAGTTTGCGGTGGAGGGATTGTCAGAGGCGCTAGCCCAGGAGGTGGCGCCGCTGGGGATCAAGCTGACGATTGTCGAGCCCGGGCCTTTTCGTACGGACTTTCTGGGGCGGTCGGGTGTTGCGGCTGCGAAGAGGATTGAGGACTACGACGCGACGGCGGGCAACGCACGGCGCTATCTGAAGGACCAGGACGGCAAGCAGCCGGGCGATCCGCTGAAGGCGGTACACGCGATGATGCAGGTGGTGGATGAGGAGAATCCGCCGCTGCGGCTGTTGCTGGGAGCGGGAGCTTTGAAGCGGGTTCGCGAAAAGATTGAGAAGTGGCAGAGGGAGCTTGCCGCCTGGGAGCAGGTGACGGTGGGCGCGGATTTTCCTCCGGGACAGTGAGACTGCGGTTCGTGAGGTATTTGGGCGGCGCAGGCGTTGGTTCTGGTTCGAGTGCGCTGATGGACGCGAAGGATTCTCAACACGGCATCGCCGTCTAGCAAGAAAGGAAGGATGATGGAACTCGGAATCATTGGACTCGGCAAGATGGGCTTCAATATGGCGGAGCGCCTGAAGCTGGCCGGACACAAGGTGGTCGGCTTCGACTTCAACAAGGAGGCCACGGCGAAGCTGACGACGAACGGATCGCTGGGCGTGATTTCATTGGAGGAGCTGGTGGCGAATCTGCAGGCGCCGCGTGCGATCTGGATCATGGTTCCTTCGGGCGATCCGGTGGACCACACGATTCAGAGCCTGGAGGGCCTGCTGTCGCAGGGCGACACGATCATCGATGGCGGCAACTCGAACTATAAGGACACGCAGCGGCGCCATGCGCAGGTGAAGTCAACCGGCCTTGAGTATGTGGACTGCGGGACGTCCGGCGGCGTGTGGGGGCTGAAGGAGGGCTACAGTCTGATGATCGGCGGCGATAAGGCTCCAGTGGAGCGGCTGACGCCGATCTTTCAGGCGCTGGCGCCTTCGCCGACGGAGGGCTGGGGCCATGTGGGGCCTTCGGGTTCGGGGCATTTTGTGAAGATGGTGCACAACGGTATCGAGTACGGCCTGATGCAGGCGTACGCGGAGGGCTTTTCGGTTATGAAGGCGAAGGAGCCGCTGCATCTCGATCTGACGCAGATTGCGCACATCTGGCAGAAGGGTTCGGTGGTGCGGTCGTGGTTGCTGGATTTGACGGCGGATGCGCTGGACAAGAATCCGACGCTGGCGGGGTTGGAGGCGTGGGTTCCGGACTCGGGCGAAGGCCGGTGGACGGTGATGGAGGCGATCGACCTGAATATTTCTGCGCCGGTGATTACGGAGTCGCTGATTCGCCGGCTGCGGTCGCGCGAGGAGAACAACTTTACGGATCGCATGATCTCGATCATGCGCGGCGCCTTTGGCGGTCACGAGGTCAAGAAGGCCTAACTTTCAGGAGTTTTGAAGGGAGTACGATATGGCGACTACACAAGTTCAAGTCTCACCGGATACTGAGTCTGCAGCGAGGAATGCAGAGCGCACGCCGGACCCGTGCATCGTCGTGATCTTCGGAGCGTCGGGCGATCTAACGAAGCGCAAGCTGCTGCCTGCGCTGTATCACCTGCAGCAGGGCGGCCTTCTGCCGCAGGACTTCGCGGTGCTGGGCGTGGCGCGGCGGACGCTCGAGCAGAGCTTCGCTCCGGACATGAAGGAAGGCATCATCGCGGGCGGCGGCGTGGAGGACAACGATCCGAAGCTGGTGCCGTTTGTGGAGCGGATTCAGTACTACGCGATGAACTTCGACGATGCGAAGGGATATGAGGGCTTGACGAAGAAGCTGGCCGAGATGGACGGCAAGTACAAGACGCGCGGGAATCGCCTGTTTTACCTAGCGACGGCGCCGGAGTACTTCTCGGACATTGTGAAGTTCCTGGGCGAGCATGAGATGGCGCAGCCGGAGCCGGACGCGAGCGGCAAGGCTCCGTGGGTGAGGACGATCATCGAGAAGCCGTTCGGGCACGATCTGGATTCGGCGCGTGCGCTGAACGATGAGGTGAACAAAGTCTTCAACGAGGACCAGATCTTCCGCATCGACCACTACCTGGGCAAGGAGACGGTGCAGAACATCCTGGTGTTCCGGTTTGCCAATGGGATCTTCGAGAACGTGTGGAACCGGAACTATATCGACCACGTGGAGATTACGGCGGCAGAGTCGATCGGGATCGAGGGCCGCGGGCCGTTCTACGAGCAGGCGGGCGCCCTGCGCGATGTGGTGCAGAACCATGTGATGGAGCTGTTGAGCTTTGTTGCGATGGAGCCGCCGGTGTCGTTCCAGGCAGACGCGGTTCGCGCGGAGAAGGTGAAGGTGTGGAGGGCGATTACGCCGATTCATCCCGCCGACACGGTGCGTGGACAGTACGGGCCGGGCATTGTGGACGGCAAGCCGGTTCCGGCATATCGCCAGGAGGATCGTGTGCATCCGCGATCGCAGACGGAGACGTACGCTGCGCTGCGGCTTGAGATCGAGAACTGGCGCTGGGCCGGCGTGCCGTTTTACATACGCGCGGGCAAGCGGCTGGCCAAGCGCGTGACGGAGATTACGGTGCAGTTCAAGCAACCGCCGATGCTTCTGTTCAAGGGCGGCGAGTGCCATGACTCAAGCGCGATCAAGCCGAACCTGATCTCGATGCGGATTCAGCCGGATGAGGGCATCTCGCTGCGGTTTGGAGCGAAGCTGCCGGGGCCGAGCATGGACATCGCGCCGGTGCAGATGAACTTCAACTATGCGGATGCGTTTGGCAAGTCGTCAGCCAATGGCTACGAGCGGCTGCTGCTGGATGCGATGCTGGGCGACGGCACGCTGTTTGCGCATCGCGACGGCGTGGAGGCGACCTGGGCGCTGATGACGCCGATTCTGAAGGCGTGGGCGGAGAATCCGGTGAAGGACTTTCCGAACTATCCAGCGGGGACATGGGGACCGTCGGCGGCGGATGCGCTGCTGGAGTCTGAGGGGCGCAAGTGGCGTAAGCTGTGATTCAAACAAGAGGCTCCCGGCGTCTGGCGTCGGGAGCTTTTTCGTGTACTGAAGGAATTTCACTCGAGAGACTCAAGACCATGCCGCGTCCTGTGACTGTTACGTATTGCATCTCTTCGACACCGGCAGAGGTGGCGAAGGCTGCTGCTGAGTTGTTCGCTTCTGCTGCTGCGGCGGCTGCGAGTGTGCGTGGGATTGCGCGGGTGGCGATCTCGGGAGGGACGACGCCGAAGGCGATGTTCGCGCTGCTGGCCGATCCTTCGCAGCCGTTTGTGAAGCAGGTGCCATGGGACAGGCTGGACTTATATTGGGTGGATGAGCGGTGCGTGGGGCCGGATGATCCGGAGTCGAACTATCGGATGACGCGGGAGGCGCTGCTGTCGAAGGTGCCACTGCCGGCGGAGCGAATTCATCGCATGGAAGGTGAACTGGAGCCGGAGGAGGCGGCGGCGCGGTACGAGGCTGCGATCCGCAACGGCTTTCGGCTGGAGGGCGCGGAGACGCCGACCTTCGACCTGGTGCTGCTAGGGATGGGGGACGATGGTCATACGGCCTCGCTGTTTCCGCACACTGAGGCTCTGAACGACATGACCCACATCGTGGTGGCGAACCATGTGCCGCAGAAGGACACGTGGCGCATTACGCTGACCTGGCCGGTGATCAACCAGGGCAGGGAGGTGGCGTTTTTGATCGAGGGCGAGAAGAAGGCGCAGGTGTTGCACGATGTTCTGCTGGGGCCGTATCAGCCGGAGACGTATCCCTCGCAGATCATTCGTCCGGCGAGCGGAAAGCTGACGCTCTTGCTGGATGCGGCGGCAGCATCTAAGCTTCCTGCACCGGCAGATGGCGGTTCGACCGGAATTCTGGAGCTTAAGTAAGATGATTTTGGCTGGCGACGTCGGGGGAACGAAGGTTCACCTGGCACTCTATGATTTCTCCGGCGGGCGGCTGCATCCGATCCGCGATCAGAAGTTTCCTGCGCACGAATTTGCGGCGCTGGATGCGGTGGTGAACGCATTTCTGGCTGGCGATGACAAGAGCCCCGCGACGAAGCGGGAGGAGATTCTGGCGGCATGTTTTGGCGTGCCGGGGCCAGTGCGGAACGGACGGCTGAAGCTGACGAACCTGCCATGGACGCTGGATGTTCGCGATCTGTCGCGGTTGCTTTCCATTCAACACGTCTTTCTGATCAACGATCTTGAGGCGAATGGCTACGGGATTCCGGAGCTGGCGCCGGAGATGGTCTACACGCTGCACAAGGGCGATGAGAATGCCGTGGGGCACAGGGGCCTGGTCTCGGCGGGAACAGGGCTGGGCGAGGCGCTGCTGATATGGGACGGCAAGACGCATCAACCGATCCCTTCGGAGGGCGGTCACTGCGACTTTGCAGCGCGGACGCAGAGAGAGGTGGCTCTGCTGGAGTATCTACACGGCAGGCTGAATGGACGCGTGAGCTTTGAGCGCGTGGTCTCGGGGCTGGGGATCAAGAACGTCTACGAGTTTCTGTGCGATGTGGAGAAGATGGATGAGCCGAAGTGGCTGTGTAATCGCATGGCCGGCGAAGACCCGAATGTGGTGATCGGCGAGTGTGCGGAGGATGGGTCGAGTTCGATCTGCTTTGAGACGATGAAGATCTTTGCCTCGGCGTATGGGGCGGAAGCGGGCAATCTTGCCCTGAAGGTGCTGGCTACGGGTGGGATCTACCTGGGCGGGGGGATCGCTCCGAAGCGGCTGAAGACGATGCAGAATGGATTTTTCATGCAGGCGTTTATGGACAAGGGGCGGATGTCGCCGCTGCTGCAGTCGATTCCTGTGCGGGTGATCCTGGATGACACGTGCGCCCTGCTGGGTGCGGCGGCGTATGCGGAGGCGCGTGCGGCGGAGTTGTGCGGGCGCTCGGAGAGGGCGGAGTCAGTACAGCTTTCCTGAAATCGAAATCGAAAGAGGACGTATGAAGGCAATTCGTTTTTTCGCAAGGCGTTCACTGCTTGCTGTAGTTTCATTCGCGATCATACTTGCGCCGAGGCTTGCCTTGGCACATGCGGTTTTGGTGGTATCGACACCATCGGCCCATGCGACGGTGAAAGGGCCGGAGATGACGGTCCATCTCAAGTTCAATTCGCGCATTGATGGCACTCGCTCGCGTTTGTATCTGGTGGAACCGAGTGGACAGGTTCGGATGCTGACGCTTGCGCCGCAGGACGCGGCCGATTCGCTTGCCGCAGAGAGTGTGAAATTGAGCGCGGGCGAGTACACGATTCGCTGGCAGGTGCTTGCAGCCGATGGGCACATCACGCGCGGTGAGATTCCGTTTGTGGTTCAATAGCCTCTTTCTTGATCCTGGTACTTTCTTGTGATCTGGCTACTCAAAGACTTCGACCTGCTCTCCGTGCTGTTGCGAGCTGCATCGCTGGCGCTGGAGGCGTTGACTGTCGGCGGCGTGGCGTTTCTCCTGCTCGTGGCGCTGCCGGGGGGAATTGCTTCCGATACAGTGCGGAGGCTTCGCACCGTAGTGGGTCGGTTCGCGCTGGCGCTTGCCAGTGTAGAGGTCCTTGCGATCGCTACCAGCTCAGCTATTCTCATCGGCGGTTCCGGCTTCACCTTTGGCGAGGTGGCCACCGCTGATTTCTTTTACTGGGGAATTCTGCTGTCGGTGAGCGCGCTGGCGCTCTTTCTCTTGATGCGCTCCGAGTCGCGCTGGAGGTTATTTGCGTGTGCGCCGTTCGCGTTGCTGGTGTTGCTGGCGTCGGTCGCGATGAGCCATGCCGCGGCGCGGCTTGATCATCGCGGGATTCTGCTGGCCCTCACGATGTTGCATCACGTGGGCGCCGCGGCGTGGATCGGTGCCATGCCGTTTCTGCTGATCGCTCTGCGCCGTGAGGAAGGCCATGGGGCTGCCGGACGGTATGTTCGCCGCTTTTCGACCATGGCGATTGCCTCTGTCTCTGTGCTCGTGCTCGGCGGAGTTGGAATGGCTGTTTTCTATATCGGCTCTTGGCAGGGGGTGTATGGAACAACCTACGGTGTCATGCTCCTGGCCAAGACGTATCTGCTGCTCCTGATTCTTGGAATGGGCGCGGGCAATTTCTTTCTGGTGCGGCAGATTGAGCGCGCACCTGCTCCTTTGCTGGTGCGTTTGCGGCGCTTCAGCGAAGCAGAGATCGGCCTGGGCTTTACGGCGATTCTTGCGGCGGCGTCGCTCACGTCGCAGCCGCCTGCTGTTGACCTGACTCGGGACCGTTTGACAGGCCACGAGATCCTAGAGCGCATGCGCTGGGTGCAGCCACGCTTGACGAGTCCGCCTTTTGCGGCCTTGGCGCCGGCTTCTTCGATGCAGGTTGCAATTCAGAAGTCTGTTTTCAGTTCTGGATCGGAGCAGGATGCGAATGATCGTGCATGGAGCGAATACAACCACCACTGGGCCGGATTGATCGTGCTGGCTGCCGGATTGCTGGCGCTGATGGCACGTTCAAAGCGGTTCAAGTGGGCGCAGCACTGGCCTCTGTTATTTATCGGGCTGGCGGTGTTCATCGTGCTGCGCGCGGATTCGGAGAACTGGCCGCTCGGTCCTCGATCCTTCTGGGCCAGCTTTTCCTCTCCGGATGTATTGCAGCATCGCATGTATGCGCTGCTGATTACGGCATTCGCGATCTTTGAGTGGGCGGTGGAGACAGGGCGGTTCAGGTCGCGTGCGGTTTCCTATGTGTTTCCGCTGCTATGTGCTGCCGGAGGCGCCTTGTTGCTGACTCATT
Organism: Edaphobacter aggregans DSM 19364; assembly: GCF_000745965.1. Lineage (GTDB taxonomy): Bacteria > Acidobacteriota > Terriglobia > Terriglobales > Acidobacteriaceae > Edaphobacter > Edaphobacter aggregans. The sequence continues at coordinate 80,369 of NZ_JQKI01000021.1, forward strand.
CGCACGCGCTGGGAAACATCAAGGAAGAGATGCTGACGGAACTGAGCCATACTCCTGTTGCCCTGCTGGGCGCGATGGCTGGCTGGAGCCGCTGGCTGGAACTACGGCTGCCCGGAAAACGTGACGCAAGGATCGCCTCGTATGTGTGGCCAGTGTGTCTTGTGCTTGTGGGAGTGGTTCTGCTCGACTATCGGGAGACATGAGGGTGAATGATCGCAAGATCGAGCACGTCTAGTGGCCTCTGTCCGTCACAAAATACGCAGTCGTGTTGACGGTTTTCGTGGGTGGATCCCGGGATGCAAGGGCGTTTGCGTATGCTAGAAGAGTATGACTTTGAAAGCGGTTGTTCGTTCCTCAGTCCTGGCCTTTGCCTTCGTCTTCACCACAATCACTGCTGTTCAGGCTCAACGCCTTCCCGGCGGAGTTCACCCGGAGCATTACTCTCTTGTCCTGACGCCTGATCTGAAGGCGGCGACCTTTGCTGGCGAGGAGACAATCGATCTTGTGCTGGGTCGTCCGACGACGGCGATCACGCTGAATGCGGCGGAGATCAAGTTTCTTTCGGTAAAGGCAGGTGCGCAGACGGCGCAGGTCTCGCTGGATGAGGAGAAAGAGCAGGCGACGTTCACATTTGCGCAGTCGCTGCCCGCCGGCAACGTGACGCTCAGCGTCAGCTACACGGGCATTCTGAACGACAAGCTGCGCGGGTTTTATCTTTCGAAGACGAAGGCGCGGAACTATGCGGTGACGCAGTTTGAGCCTACGGATGCGCGGAGGGCTTATCCGAGCTTTGACGAGCCGGCGCTCAAGGCGACCTATGACATCGCGCTGGTGATCGATGCGGGCGACAATGCGATTGCGAATACGCAGGTGGTTTCGGATACTCCGGGGCCGGTTGCGGGCAAGCACACGGTGAAGTTTGCGACGACTCCGAAGATGTCGACGTACCTGGTGGCGTTTCTGGTGGGCGACTTCAAGTGTACGACGGGCAAGGCGGATGGCGTGCCGATTCGTGCGTGCTCGACTCCAGACAAGGTGGAGATGACGAAGTTTGCGCTGGAGAGCGCGGAGTACATCCTGCCGTACTACGACAAGTATTTCGGGATTAAGTATCCGATGCCGAAGCTGGACATGGTTGCGCTGCCGGACTTTGAGGCGGGCGCGATGGAGAACTTCGGCTGCATTACGTATCGCGAGACGGACCTGCTGGTGGATGAGAAGACGGGTGCGATTCCGGCGAAGAAGCGCGTTGCGATTGTGGTGGCGCACGAGATGGCACACCAGTGGTTCGGCGACATGGTGACGATGCAGTGGTGGGACAACCTGTGGCTGAACGAGGGCTTTGCGACGTGGATGGAGTCGAAGCCGGTGGCGAAGTGGAAGCCGGAGTGGAACTTTCCGCAGGACGATGCGCGCGACCTGGACGAGACATTGAACCTCGATTCGCAGAAGACGACGCGGACGATTCGCGCGAAGGCGGAGACGCCGGGCGAGATCAACGAGATGTTTGACGGCATTGCGTACGGCAAGGCCGGCGCGGTGCTGGGGATGGTGGAACACTACCTGGGCGAGGAGGTCTTCCGGCAGGGCGTGCACAACTATCTTGCGGCGCATCTGTATGCGAATGCGACGGCGGAGGACTTCTGGAACGCGCAGACGGCGAACTCGCATCAGCCGGTGGACAAGATCATGCAAAGCTTCGTGACGCAGCCGGGGGTGCCTCTGCTGACGTTCTCGCAGCAGGTCGCGGGCGGGGCTCCTGTCGCGCAGAGCCGCTTCTTTCTTTCGGCAACGGCAGGAGGAGATAAGCAGCAGCGTTGGACGCTGCCGGTCTGCCTGAAGACGGAAGGAAAGCCTGTCTGCCGGGTTGTGAATTCTGGGGATGCGGCGGTCCCGGTTCCTGCGGATGTGAAGATTCCGTTCTTCTATGCGAATGCGGGGGCGAAGGGTTATTACCGCACGGCGTATACGAGGGATCAGTTGGAGGCGATTACGGCGAAGGCTGAGATGTCGCTGACTCCGCCGGAGCGGATTGGGCTGCTTGGAGATCGTTGGGCGCTGGTTCGCTCGGGCCAGGGAACGGTGGGGGACTATCTGAAGCTTGTGCTGGCGCTGAAGAGCGATCCGAACGGGTTTGTGATGGAGACGGCGCTCGACAAGGTGAAGTCGATCGACGCGCGCATTGCTACGGATGAGGACCGGAAGCAGCTTGCTGCCGTGCTGCGGCGCGAATTTGGGCCGGTGTATGCGGAGCTGGGGCATCCGGTCCACGGGGAATCGTACGACCGGCAGGAGCTTCGTGCGGAGCTGATGGAGGTTCTTGGCGCGGCCGAGGATCCTGCTGTGCTGGCCGAGGCAAAGGAGCTGACCGATCGCTCGTTTGCTGACGGGGCGCGGAGGGACAAAGGGCTCGATCCGATCCTGACCGACTCGGCTCTTGCCGTGACAGCGGCACATGGGGATGCAGCGCTGTACGAAAAAGTACTGGCGGCGAGCAAAGACCCGAGCGATCCGGGCTTGCAGTCGGAGGCGCTGCGGACACTGGCGTACTTCCGGAGTCCGGAGCTGGTGACGAGAACGCTGGACTATGCGGTGTCAGGCCAGGTGAGGAACCAGGACAGCTGGATTCCGATCGCGATTCTGCTGGGCGGACGAGATACACGCGACCAGGCCTGGAGCTATGTCCAGCAGAACTGGGATAAGGTCCATGCGCAGATGACGACGGCCTCCGGGGCGCGCATTGTGGCTGCGGCGGGGTCGTTCTGCTCGGTGGAGAAGCGGGACGAGGTGGTGAGCTTCTTTGGGACGCATAAAGTGGATGCGGCGCAGCGCACGCTGGCCAAGGCGATCGACAACATTAACGACTGTGTGCAGCTTCGCAAGGCGCAGGAGCCGGGGCTGCATCAGTGGCTTGAGAGCAATACGAGGCCGTGACGGTTTCGGTACCGTTAAGCGTTAAACGCCGGAGTGCGCTGAATCAGTGGGCTCCGGCGTTTTCTTTGCCTGTCGTGCCGCCGCAGGAAGCGGAGCGGTGAATTTCAGTCCGTTCATGCTGGCAAACGCAAGATGCGTTGAGGTCTGTGAGGTCAGGCATGCGATTGCGGGGCGATATACCCCACAAAAGTGTTAGGAAACAAGCACTAATGTGCGTTGACTTTGAATTGGTGCACCGATAGTTTCCCAGAAGAGGACACCATGAAGAAATCACTCCTGATTCTCGGCCTTACTCTCTTCCTTTCGGCAGCCCTCCCGCTCCATGCACAAGGTGGAACGATCATCACGGACGGCGACTGCACGGACTCGCCGGAGAACCCAACTGTCATTCTCGCTGTGGTGGGCTCCGCGGGCGCGTTTCTGGCCTCGGCGCGCGGGCGGATCAAGATTCGGCGCGACTCCTCGAAATAACTCGCGGGGCAATCTCTCCGCTCTTACACGTTGTTCTACGGATCGGCATGTCAACTATTCCGGCGACTGACCTTCGCCCTCAACTCTCGTCGTGGGCTACCAGGCTCTCGCCGCCGCAGGCTGCGGGACTGGCGGCTGGTCTTGCGGTGCTCGGCCTGTCGAGCATCCGATCGACCGCACTCTTCCTATGGGGCATGTGGACGACGGACGCGTTGAAGTCGATCGGGATGATGATCCCGCTGGTCAGCTTCATCCTGATCCTTCGCGCATGGCGGTCGCTGGGCTGGGAGATGAATGGAAGCTGGTGGGGGATGGCCATCCTCGCCGTTACGATCGCCGCTGTGCATCTTCGCGATCAGGCGATTCTGATCTTTGTTCTCTCGCCACAGTGGAACATCTACCTCCCTCCGCATTCGCTGGTCGCGTTTGCGTATGTGTCGGGTGTGGTCCTGCTGTTTGGGGGGACGAAGCTGTATCGCGCAGCGCTGTTTCCGATCATCCTGATGTGGTTCGTCAATCCGGTTCCGCACATCTTCAACGTCTTTGTCGACCTGCCGCTGCAGCGGGTCTCGGCGCACGTCGCGCGAGCGTTTGCGATGGCGCTGGGCCAGCCTCTGACGCCGGACCAGATGCGGCTGATGTTCACGCCAAACTTCGGGATGTTCATCGCTCCGGGCTGCAATGGCATTCGCGGAGCAGTGACGATGGGCTTTATCTCCCTGGTGGCGGGATACGTCTACCGGTTCCGGTGGTACGTGCATGCCTCGATTGTTGCCGGCGCGGTTCTGCTGGGGTATGTCTTCAACTTTGCGCGACTCTGCCTGCTGGTGATCTATTACATCATCGCGCTGCGGTTCACGTGGCTTCAGAACAAGGCGAAGCTGGCCGACTACATTATTGGTGGGTGTCTCTTTCTGGGAGCGACCTTTCTTCTCTTCCACGTCGTTCGGAGGTTTGGAGACTCCACGCGGCGTGCGGCACCCGAAACGCAGGAGATGGAGGAGCCCTCTCAGGGATCGAGGCTGTTCGTGCGGATTCGGTTTGCAGTGATGGCCATGATAGCCGTGTTTGGCTGCTACGGGACCGCTCGCGCAGTGATGCACGATATTGGCGGCGATGCTGCGCAGACGAGGACCAGCCCAACCTCTCCTGGTGCGTTTCCCGAGCGCATTGGCGGCTATTCGCTGGTTCGCACATGGAATGAGACCCTCGTTACTGGTCCGCTGTTGTTCCACTGGGCCGAGTATGCGCCCGCCGATGGCGGTACGCACATCTCGCTGGGCGTCTCGCCGGTGCTTGGTTCGCACGACACACTGATCTGTCATTCGGCGCGCGGAGAAGATCCGCTCTGGCGCGATCAGCTGACGGTCGAGATGGCGAACCATGTCTCCGTCGGCTTCAGCGCGGCGTTGTATAACAACGGCGCAGTGCAATATCTTGAGGCGACGACGATCTGTAGCGGATCGAAGTGCGGCGAGTATTCGAACGATCGAAGACACTTCGGCTTTGTGTACAGCAAGCCCGATCCTCATGCTCTGTTCTCACAGGATCCGCAGCGTCCTATTCCCATTCTGCTGAAGGCAGAGACGCTGGATACGACGATGCTGCCGGAGGTGGCGCGAGTGAAGTTGTCTGCGGATATGACCGAGTTCCTGTCTGCGGCCGATCTCGATGCTCTCTTGCAGCCATACAGGCGGAGGTAGCGAGCCGCAATGGCGACAGGCTACCGAATGACGCTCCGACCTTGCGCTGCTGCACTGGCTCTTGCTGTGACGCTTGCCGGTGTTGTGCCGTTGACCGGCTGCAGTACTGGGACGACGGCTGTTGACCCTCCCACGACGACACCTCCGACCACGACGCCGCCGACCACAACACCGCCAACGCCACCCGCAGCGCCATCGCTGCTGGTTTCGGGTAAAGTGCTCGCCGGCACACAGCCGATCTCTGGAGCAAGCGTTCAGGTATACGCGGCGGGGACGACGGGCAATGGCTCGGCGGCGACGGCGTTGCTCGCCTCTCCGGTGACGACGGATGCGAGTGGGGCGTTCACCATCACTTCGGGGCTGAACTGCGCCTCTACCTCGTCGATGCTGTACCTGATTGCCCGTGGGGGACAGGTGGGTTCGGCGCCGGCCAATGCGGGGATTGCGTTGGCCACGGCGATGGGCGCGTGCAGCCAGTTGTCGACGAGTACGACGGCACAGTTCACGGTGAACGAGGTCACTACGGTTGCGACAGTTTGGGCGCTGTCGCAGTTCTTCGGCTCCGGAGGCAGCATTGGAGCGACAGCGACCAACGCCAAGGGACTGGCCAACGCGTTTGCGACGGCTGCCAATCTGGCAGATCCGGCGGCCGGGAAGTCGCCAGGAACAGGGTTTCCATCGACCGGAAAGTCTCCTGCGCCGAAGGTCAACGCGCTGGCGAGGCTGCTGAATACGTGTGTTTCGTATACCGCGGCTCCGGGTTCGGCGAATCCCTGCGACAAGCTCTTTCAGAATGTGACAGTAACGGGTTCGCCGTCGCCGTCGAATACGCTCGATGCGGCTCTTAGCCTTGCGCGCAACGCTGGCAACAATGTCGCCGGTCTTTATACGCAGTCGACCGCGAGCACTGCATTCTCACCTGCGCTCTCCAGCGTTCCGTCCGACTGGACGATCTCGATCAACTTTACGGGCGGCGGAATGAACGGCCCCACTGGCGTCGGCGTCGACGGCCAGGGGAACATCTGGGTTGCAAGCTACTTTGGAGGAGTCGCCTCACAGTTTACGCCGACGGGCTCGCCGGTCTTTGCCCCAGGCATTACGGGCTCTGGTTTGTACCACTCTTACGGTCTCGCGATCGACAGCCAGAACAACGTCTGGATTCCGAATGAAGACAGCCCATCGAGCGTGAACAAGACACTTGGATCGGTCACTGTGCTGAATTCGGCCGGACAGGCTATATCGGGAGCGGATGGCTTCACCGCCGGCGGGATTTACAATCCTGTTGCCATCGCCATCGATACCAATGGCACGGCTTGGGTGGTGGACTTTGGCAACGCGCACGTGACATTGCTCTCGAGCACAGGAGCGCCATTGTCAGGAACATCCGGTTACACGGCCCCGACTCTTGCCTTTTCGGCCTCGGTTGCCATCGATGCGAATCACAACGGCTGGATTGGCAACCAGAACGATGAAGTGGTGACGCGCATCTCCGCCGATGGAGCCCAGACCAGTGGTATCTCTTGCTGCAATGGGGCACAGGGGATTGCCGTCGATCAACACGGCTATGTATGGGTGTCGAACTTCTACGGGGACAGCATCAGCCTGCTCTCGTCGACGGGCTCGATCATTTCAGCAGGTTATTCGGCGAGCAGCGTGTTGAAGCCGCAGGGAATTGCGATCGATGGCGCAGGCGTAGTCTGGGTGGCCAGCGTCCGCAATGTGACCGGAGCCGCCAGTGCGACGCTGACCCAGATGGCCGGATCTGCCAGTGCTTCGCCTGGACAGATTCTTTCGCCGGCTGGGGGCTGGCTGGCCGATGCCGGTATGCTCGTTCCCTACGGAGTTGCTGTGGACGCAAGCGGCAACCTTTGGATCACCAACTTCGGCAGTAACATACTTACGGAGGTCGTCGGACTGGCGTCGCCAGTACGGGCACCGTTGAATGGGCCTCCTCAGGCTCCCTGACGCGAGCACCCATTTCGCTGATACCGGCCAACTTCTCGCGTGATGCGCAGCTGTCAGCGCAGGCGTTCTGACGAACCTCAAATCCGAATCGAGGCCGTCCTGCGAAGAGCGGGGCGGCTCTTTGTTTGTGACCTGGTTGCGCAGAATACATCAAATGGGGAGCGGGGATACTGATTGGGCGGGCAGCGACGCACGCGCGGTCCAGAAGACGCCGCATCGCACCGGGCACCGCACGAATCAGTCAGGACGGACAGGAGTCTCATCATGGGACGCAGCTTCGCTCGCGTTGCCTTTACGCCACTCGTCAAGAAGCAGCAGGCCCTGCGGGGCAGCCGGCAGCAGTATGAGCGCGCCGAGCAGTTCGGCAAGGCGGGCGATGTTCTCACGGAGGCGGAGCGCGAATTCATTCTGTCTCGCGACTCCCTTTACATGGCGACGGTCAGCGAGACAGGGTGGCCGTATATCCAGCACCGCGGCGGCCAACCCGGTTTTCTTCACGTTCTCGACGATCGCAGGATTGCCTTTGCCGACTACCGCGGCAACCGGCAGTACATCAGCCTCGGCAACATCGAGCACGATGATCGTGTCGCTCTATTCCTGATGGATTACCCGACGTGCAGTCGGCTGAAGATTCTGGGACATGCCGAGGTTCGCGAGGGAGCCGATGCCCAGACGCTCATTGGCGAACTCAGCGGCCCTGGCGTGCGCCCGCTGGCCGAACGCGCCATCGTCGTCCGCATTGAGGCCTTCGACTGGAACTGCCAGCAGTACATTACTCCGCGCTATACGGAAGAGCAGGTTGTTCAAGTGATGGCTCCGGTTCGCCAGCGACTCGCTGAGTTAGAAGAGGAGAACAAACGGTTGCGCGCAGAGCTGGATCGGGTGGCTCTCAAGGGATGAGCGCCTACGATGTTGGGAGACGCTTCTCGTAGCAGAAGAAGCGCAGCCCCGGTCGCAGCCTGAGTGTAATCTCGCCGGCGAAGCGATAGCCCAGACCTGGGAAGAGCCGCTGTGTGGCCTGATTCTCGACGTTGGTATCCACGCGAATGACGGGAAGCGCCTGTGTTGCGGCCACCTTCTCGGCCTGCTGCATCAACGCCCGCGCAACGCCGGCTCCGCGGGATTGGGGATCGACGGCAAGACGATGCACCACGAGGGCGGGCTCGGTATCGTCCCAATCTGCCTGCACGTAGTCTGGCTCGGGATCGCTGGATAAAGCGACCACTCCAGCGATGGCTCCGCTGATCTCGGCCACCCACAGCTGTCCGCGCTGAACGTCGCGCGCGAAGACCTCTGGGTTGGGATAGTTCTCGTCCCACTGCAGATTTCCGGTCGCGCGCATCAACGGCACAACACGCTGGACCAGCAATGCCAGCGACGGTATGTCCTCCAGTGTCGCGAGACGGATGCGCATAGCTTCAGCCTATCGCATGTCAGAAGTTGAAACTCCTTGAGCTCCGTGCGCTAGACTAGACTGTTTGCCACCGGAGGAACTCTATGTTTTGGCGAACTTGTTTTGCTGCTTTCTCCATGGTTGCGCTTGCCGCAATGGGCCAGGAGCCTGCGCAAACGTCCCTTCAGAATCTGCCCAAGCCAGTGTACGGCTCCGTCTCCGGACGGATCACATGCGAGAACAACCTGCCGGCGCGGCTTGCCGTTGTGACCTTGCTGCCGATCGGAGACGCCTCTGAACCGCCAACGTCCTCTCGGGCGGTCAGCCGCCCTGTGCTTACGCCGGTGGATACGCAACTCGACGGCAGTTTCACCATTCCGCACGTGGCACCCGGATACTACTACGTTGTCGTACAGTACCCTGGTTATGTCTCTCCTATTGCGCAACTGAACCGCGAGGATCTCATCCGTCCTTCGCTCGAGATGCAAAAGTTCATCGCGAGTGTGCTGCCGGCGGTCGCGGTCGATCCTAACCGGGTGAGCAACGTCGATGTGCGGTTAAGGCGCGGCGCCTCCATCAATGGCTATATTCGCTATGACGATGGGAGCCCTGCTCCCGGACTTCAGATTCGCGTTCTGCGCAAGGATGGTAAAGGGAAATGGATTGGCGTGCCTATCCGGGATGGCGGCGGTTCCGATGATCTGGGCCGTTATCGCATCGTTGGCCTCCCCGCAGGGGAATACATGCTGGAGGCCAGCCTTCAGGTCTTTGAACGATACACGGACTACCTCTTCGACGGTGGCGGCTCAAGCTCCAGCGGGACGAAGTTCGGAATCAAGATCTACTCCGGGAGCGAGACTCGCAGGCGCGACGCCAAGCTGATCAAGCTCAACGATGGTGAAGATGACTCGAGCGAGGACATGGTCATTCCGCTCTCAAAGCTTCACAGTGTAACCGGCAGCATCGTTCAGGCGCGTACCGGGCACGTCGTCAGCGCCGGCACTGTGGTTCTTCTTTATCCGGATGACAACTCGGAGGCGTTTTCCACCAAGGTCGATAAGGATGATTCGATGTTCCATTTCGACTTTGTTCCCGAGGGTAGCTATATCCTGAAAGTCGCCAACGCGCGGGACGTCTCGCGGGAGGAGATCTCCAATGGCAAGAACAGCATGCCGCCGACTCACACGAAGGAGACGACTCTTAAGAGCTACGGCCCGCAGCAGCAACCTCTGCTGATTGAGGGAGATCTCTCTGGGCTGCTGCTCCCCGTTCCTGAAGCCGCTGCCCCAGCGAAGGGCGCGCAGTAACAACTACATGATGCGGAAGCGCTCGCGCATCAGGCGCTGGAAGCGCGGTCTCCAGATCAGGTCGTAGGCCAACTCCTTGCCAGGAAACATGGCCAGCGCGGCTTTGCGTGAGTCGGCGATCATCTGCGACGCCTCATCGACGGTGAGCGTCGCGTCCTGCGCGATCACCTGCATCACCATGTTCATCATCATCTGCATCCGCCGGATCAGCTTCTGTTCTTCCGCCAGCTCTTCCGGGGTTGCCGCAACGATTTGCCTGTCTGCACGCTCCGAGTCCTGCTTCAGTTCCATGTGGCCAAGCCTCCGCTGGTCTCACGTTACTCCTAACCGAGGCGGTCGTGAATAAAAAATGGAGATGCGAGAGCGTTACCGTTCTGGATGTCAGCCGCAATACGTCAGACGCGCAGGCGACGGCGAACAAAGGACATTGCCGCAGCCGCTCCGGTTCCCAGCAGGAGCAATGTTGCCGGCTCCGGAGTTGCAATGATCTGGTCGCGAATCTCTCCACCTGGGAACACGGCATTGTGGATATTCGTGTAAGCGCTTCCGTTGTTCATACCGGCGATAAGGGCAGCCTCTGTTCCCCCGTCGCTGAAGGCAAAAGTTGAGAGATCGATCGTGTTGGTGTACGTTCCCGAGGTTGCGTTCGGAAATCCGTCGAATGGTACCCAGACCGGTGCATTCGTACCGGGGGATGCGCAGCAGTGGATATGCGCCGCCGATGCCGGTCCACCGATCAGGCCGGAGAAGGTGATATCGATGGTTAGCATGTCGCCGGTAAGCGTGTACAGGGCAGTTCCGGTCGCGGGCGAGGCGTTCGGAGGAACCTCGCCGCCGCCACTCATCAATGATATGTAGGTGATCGTATCTGCAAAGCAGCGGGCCGGAAGACTCACTGCAGCGGCCACAGCACAGGTCATCAAAAGTCGCTTGAACATGATCACTCGGTCCTTTCGAAGTGGAGTCAGGGCCCGGGCGTACGAGGTCAAACATACTGTACGAGGTCAAACATACTTATGCGATGCATGATTTGAGGACGGTGAGTTGTAAAAAATAAGTCACGGAGGAGCCGCTAAGAAAGCAAAGCGCTTAGACCTCGGCCTGCGGCTCACTCGAACGGAAAGCTTTCTCCCCAAGGATCTCGTGGATCGCGCCATCGCGGTTGAGGAGAAAGGTCGTCAGTCCGAACTCATCGGTTCGGTAGAGCCGTGTCCCGCCGGCAGTGATTCGTGAGATCACCTCGAAACGGGGATGCCCAAAGGTATTGCCTTTGCCGACGGAGACGACCGCGTCCTTCGGGGTCAGCGCACGAAAGAACTCCTGGGTCGTCGAGGTCCGGCTGCCGTGGTGTCCCGCTTTCAGCAACGTGACCGGAGCCAGGCCACGTGCCACCATTGCCTGCTCGCTGGGGGCCTCCGCGTCACCTTCCAGTAGCGCCGATGCCTTGCCGTACTCGACACGCAGCACGAGGGAGTCGTTGTTCACCGGCTCCCCGGCGTTAGTGTAGCTGGCCTCGGGCGCCAGCACCTTCACCTTCGTTCCACCCAATGCGACGTTATCGCCTGCGCGCATGTGCCGCACCGTCGTGCCGAGTTCCGCAGCCTCGGAGATGAGAGCGCGGTAGGCGTCAGAGTTTGGATCGACCGCAACCCACAGCTCGCGCGGCCGGAAGTTTCGTAGGACTGCCGGCATTCCTCCCATATGGTCGCTATGCGCGTGGCTCAGCGCGACGACATCCAGTCGGCGGATGCGTCGCGACCACAGGTACGGCGATACAACTTCTTCGCCTACATCGAAGGCGCTGGCGACTGAAGCGGTTTCGGTTACGCTGCCGACTGGGCCGCCGGCGTCTATCAGCATTGTGCGGCCGTCCGGGCCTACCATCAGCACCGAGTCGCCCTGTCCCACATCGATCGCGGTGATCTCAAGCGCGCCAGATGAAATGAGGGCGGGCTCGGGCCACAAAATCATCACGGTCACCAGCGGGAGCGTGATTGCAGCCACGAGCGCGCACGTACCGGAACGCCGTACCGCCCACGTGCAGAATCCCCAGGCCGCGACTGCCAGCGCAGCGACCCACCAGACCGGAGCAGGGATCCGCAGGTCTGCTGCCTGCACATGACTCACGCGCCCGATCGCCCAGGCGATGCCGTGCAGCAGCAACGCGGTCACGGCGGCTGGCAGCGTGGCTGCCCAGGGGGCGATCAGCGAAGCGCAGAACATGATGACCGCAGTCGGCGCCAGCAGGCCAACCACCGGCACGGTGAACATGTTCGCGGGAAGCGCGAAGATGGTTGCGCGGTGAAAGTACATCGCCATCGGAAGCGCCATGACCATCTCGGCGACGATTCCGATCAGCACAAGCTCTGCCGACCACAGCAGGAGGCGGAGAGTAAGCGCGGGCAAACGATAGGCCCATCGGCCGAGGACGCCGGCAAGAGCATCGCCCCACATTCGGAGCATCACGCGAAACTGTGCCAGTCGAGGAGCCAGAACAGGGTCGAGCCATAGCTCGTCCAGGCGGTGCAAAGCGCGTGCGTAGGGCATGAAGGTGCGATCGCCCAGAGGTACTGCGATTCCCGCGATGGCGACGATCGCGAGGAACGTCATCTGGAAGCTTGCATCAAAGAGATTGGCGGGCGACCACACCAGCTCCGCCAGGGCAGCCGCTCCCAGCGCATTCAAAACGCTGCGCTCGCGTAAGAGCAGCCGCGCCACGAGGAAGACGGCTGTCATGAACAGTGCCCGCTGCACGGGCGCTCCAAAGCCTGTTAGCAGGGCATAGGCTGTCATCAACGCGAGGGTCGCGAAGGTCGCCAGCCATTCGCTGCACCCGCAGCCTTCTCAGCATCCAGACGAGAATTCCGGCCAACAGAGCGACGTGCATTCCTGAAACAACGAACAGGTGAAACGAGCCAGTGCGCTCAAACCCCAGCCGGAGCGCGTGGTTCAGGCGTGTGCGGTCGCCGAAGAGCATTGCATTCAGCATCCCCGCGTCGTCTTCGGTCAATTGCATGGTCAGGGGCATCCGGCGGTTCGCTTTCGAGTGAACATAACTGAGCATTCGACCGGAGGCCCAGCTTTGCGCCGCATAGACTCTGCACGAAAGGCGTGCAACACTGCTTGCAATAACCCGAACCTTTGTTGCGCGCACGTTTGCGTGCATGCTGATGCCCTGCGCCAGCAGGTAGTCTGCGTATTGCCATGCAGCGGGGTCGTGGTAGCGCTCCGGCACCTTCAATCGCAGCGGTATCTCGACTACATCGCCGCAGTGGAGCTTCGGCGGCGCTGTATCCTGCGCCATGATTGTCGTTCGTACGCCTCCTGTGACTGGCACCATACGCGAGACATCGGGCGTTACCTCTTCGATCGCTTCTACTGCGATATCGACCGATTGAGCATGCGCAGCATCGGGCTCCTTCTCGATCCACCAGGTTGGATCGTCGCGATCAGCCGGCTTGTGTTGTGGCGGGAGGTCGCGTACGCGGATCACTCGGCCCCTCACTGCGCGGCTCAGTCCATCGGCGTACTGGGTCAGCGCGTGTTGCGCGGAAGGAACGGGCCGCAACTGCCAGCACCAGAATCCTGCCGTGATCCAAAGAGCCGCCACCGGAAGCACGGCGATGCGCGGCGACCGACGGAGTGCAAGGATCGTGAGTGCCGTGGATAGAAAGGCTGCAATCGCCAGCACAGGCGCCGGTTGCCAGGATCGAGCGATGGTGATGCCGATTGCGAACCAGCACGCAGCCGCAAGCAACGGCGCTCTTCGAAGCCGAAGCCGTTCCGTGTATTCACCGGCCCAAAGCTGCTCTGCGTGGCCCGTCAGATATTGCTCCCGTTGCTGTACAGCGCGTTGTCGATTACAGACTGAGCACCGCTACCGTCTCCTGATGGAAGGTCTGAGGAAACATATCTACCATATGGAGCTCGCGCAGCCTGTAGCCGGAGTCTACCATTGCCTTCAAATCTCGACCCAGCGTTGTGGGATCGCACGAGACGTACACGATCTCGGGAGGCTTTATGCGCGCCAGTAGGGTGCATGCCTCGATGCCCACGCCAGCGCGGGGAGGATCGACGACGATCAACTCCGGCCGCTCGCGCTCCAGCGCCGCCTGCCGCAGGAAGTCGGCGGTCGTCGCCACGATGGTGCGCCGGCCCTCGCCGCGGAGGTTCTGTGCGAGATCGCCGGCGGATGCCTCGACCGCGACGACTTCGGAGAACGTCTTCGCCAGCACGCGCGAGAACAGTCCAACACCGGCATAGAGATCCCATGCGAGACGCCCGCGACGGCCCCGGGTGACCAGGTCGACCAGCGTCTCTACGACATAGCGGTTTACCTGGAAGAACCCGCCACGGCTTACCCAGTAGCTTTCAGCGGCCACGGAGTAGCTGAGCCCGTCAGCGCCCCATGTATCGCCTTTTCGAAATCGCTGAGTCTTTCGACCTTGACCTGCGTGTTGCATAATCAAGACTCCGGCTCCTTCCAGCTCCGGTAGTCGTTCCCGGAGGGCCTCGCAGAATTGCGCAAAGCCTTTCGCGGGCTGATGTCGGACGAAGAGAGTCATCTGCAGCCTGGCCACGTCGGCTGTGGAGAAGAACTCCACCTCCTCAGCTGCGTGTGCCCACTGCGCAGCATTGCCGCCAAGAGTGAGCAGCGCCTCGGCGGCTCGCCACAGCAGCGGGGCGGCGATAGGGCACATCCCTATCGGAAGGAAATCCGTCGAGCCACGCCGCAGATATCCGGCTCTAAGCTGGCCGCCTATCTCAGCGACCCGCAGGCGAATGCGGTTTCGATACTTCCATGGTTCCGCCGCGTGCGGCTCGATCCGAGGGAGAGAATTCAGACCAGCGCGTTCCAGTGTCTCCCGCAGAATTTCCTGCTTCAGCCGGAGTTGCGCGTCGTAAGACGCGTGCTGATACTGGCATCCACCGCATTCGCCGAAGTGCGCACATCTCGGAGTTACACGATCCGCCGAGGCCACGGCGATGCTCTCAAGCTCGGCTGCGCTGAAGGCGCTGTGTTGTTTGGTGATGCGGGCCTCGACGACTTCTCTCGGCAGCGTGAAGGGTACAAAGATGGCTCGTCCAGGGCCTGCCTCGTTCGCAGAGTGTGCCAGACCATTGCCGCCATAGATCATCTTCTCGATGTGTAGCTTCATCGGTTGATCATCCTCCCCTGTCAGCCCAGACTCATGTAGAAGAGGCTCAGGCGGGGAAGCCCGCGCGCTTCAAGCAGCTTCTTTTGCAGGAACTGCTGCTGCACTTGCTTGATCTGCACGGCCTGCATCTTTCCCCGATAGGGGGCAAGCTCGCGCCCCGCCTGCTCGCGCAGGGATGTCAGCTCGCATTCGTCGGCGGCGGTCAGCAGCGCGGCAAAGATCTTCTCCTCCAGAACCGTAAGGGTTCGATCCAGCTCTTCCAGCGAGACCGCGGAATCGACCTGCAACCCTGCGGCGAGAGCCTTCAGGCGCTGTGCGACCTCCGCCGTTATCGCGTCCGCGGGAGCGGGGAGCTTCGCGTCTTCCAGAGTCCGCGCGTTTTCTTCGAGGTAGCGTGCGACACGGGCGGGTTCGAAGCCGCTCTCGGCTTCCGCGCTATCGGCGGGGGCTGTGCCGATGGAGGCCTCCATTGCCTGCTCGGTCGCTTCTATGACGCTCTGCGCGCACCACGCCAGGCCATTCACCTTGCGCATGCGTCCGGCGGCGCGTCGCGTGCGCTCGTCGTACTTGTCGAATGCGCTGTCGATACCGCGAAGGACTGCCTCGAGCGGAACTCCGGCCTCGCGCCATGTCTCAATCAGCGCCCAATCCAGCGTCGACAGCATCAGCAGCGACCCGCGCCGCCGCTGAAAGCGCTCCTCGATCTCGGTAAAGTAGTTGAAGTAATTGCGCATTCCGAAAGCCTCGCGGCGGGGGCGAACTACGCGCCGCGCTTCCTGCTCTTCTCCTGGCTTCGTTCGAGGCTCCGCTCGTAGATGATTCTCAGCCCATTCAGCGTCAGCATCTCGTCCACCGCGGCGATGTACTTTGATCCGCCCGCGATCAGCTTTGCCAGGCCGCCAGTCGCGACCGTCTTCGTCTCCGGCCCAAGCTCGGCGATCATTCTCTCGAGGATTCCATCCACGAGACCGATGTAGCCGTAGTACAGGCCTATCTGCAGGTTGTCTACCGTGCTTGTGCCTACCACTTTGGCCGGACGCTTGATGTCGATACGTGGCAGTCGCGCTGCCCGCGCAAAGAGAGCACTGGCCGAGATGCCGAGTCCCGGCGCGATGGCCCCGCCGAGAAACTCGCCCTTCTTCGATACCACGTCGAACGTCGTCGCCGTGCCCATGTCGACTACGATCGTTGGTCCGCCGTACTCGTCGTACGCGGCAACACAGTTCACGATGCGGTCGGCACCGACTTCGCTTGGATTATCCGTCAGTATGGGGAGGCCAGTCTTTACGCCCGGCTCGATGACCAGCGGCTTCAGGCCGAAGTAATTTTCACAGGCCTTTCGCATCATCGAATCGAGCGGCGGTACGACCGATGAAATCGCAATTCCGGTTACGCAGTCCATCTTCAGGCCGCGCAGCGTGAACAGTTCCCGCAGCAAAATCCCGAACTCGTCCACGGTCTGTTCGGTTGGCGTTGTGATCCGCCAGTTCGTGACAACTTCAGCCTTGCCGCCTATCGCGCTTAGTTTGTACAAGCCAATGACGGCATTTGTATTTCCAACATCGAGTGCCAGTAGCATCGTCGCTCTCCCGCCTCGTTCGTGCCTGTTACCTGTCGCGCACTCCGCCTGAGAGTACGGTACGCCTTGTGCCGTCGTCGCTGTCCACCAGCAGAAATCCGCTGGCATCCAACCCGGCCGTCAAGCCAGTATATCCACCGTGCTCATCCACTCGCACGTGCTTGCCCCGCACCCAGCTGGAGGCTTCTGTGAAACGCTTCAGGAGCTCGCGGATGTTGTCCTTTCCGACGTTCGCGTCATTCAGCAGCCGCAGTTCATCATGGAGGGCGCGCAACAAGGCAACCAGAATCGCCTCGCGAGAAACCGTGCGTCCGGCTTCGATCCGCAGAGAAGTAGCGACCGATGCAATCTCGTCGGGAAAGCGCTCATGGTTCAGGTTGATCCCGACACCGATGACGGCATAGCGCAGCAGTGCTTCGGCTTCTGGCCGCGTGGGGGGAGCGACTGCGGTCTCCACCAGGATGCCTCCACACTTCTTCTTGTTCAGTAACAGATCGTTGGGCCAGCGAATGTCCGCGTCAAGTCCTGCAGCCTCGGCGATCGCACGCTTTGCGGCGAGCCCTGTGGCCAGCGAGATCAGCAGCGCTGATGTCATCGGCAGTGCAGGCGCAATCAGCATGCTCGCGTAGAGCCCGTCGCCTGCGGCCGAGTGCCACCCGTGCCCGCCTCGTCCTCGTCCAGCTGTCTGCTCATCCGCCACCCATACGCCGCTTCGCGCTCCAGCCTGTGCTGCGTCAAGAGCAAGCGTGTTCGTCGAGCCGACGGAAGGGAAGTGCATTACCCGTCCGGCGAACTCGGTACCGGCGATTCCCGACTCAACCGCGCTTAGGTCAAACGTCATCGGGAGCTCTAGTAAACGTCCGCGGTAATGCGCATGCTCAGGTCGACGGCGGTTGCCGAATGCGTCAGCGCGCCTACGGAGACGAAGTCCACTCCTGCCAGCGCATACCTCCGCACCGTCTTCAGGTTCATGTTGCCTGAGGCTTCAATCGGAACGCCCGGAAGCGCAGCGCGGATCTGCTTCACGGCCTTCTTCGCCTGCGCGGATGTCATGTTGTCCAGCAGGATCGACTCAGCGCCGCCGGCGATCGCCTGTTCCAGCTCCGTTTGATTACGCACCTCGACCTGCACCACCTGCCCCGCTTTGCGCCCCTTCAGTGCCTTTTCGAGCACTGTGGGGAGGCCGCCGCCGAGCGAGATATGGTTGTTCTTGATCAGGATTCCGTCCTGCAGGTCCAGCCTGTGATTCGTGCCGCCACCGCAGGACACGGCGTACTTGTCCAGCGCGCGCAATCCGGGAATCGTCTTGCGCGTGTCCAGCACCTTCGTCTTCGTCTTGGCCAGAGTTGTTACGTACGCGTTGGTCAGGGTTGCGATGCCGCACATCCGCTGCATCAGGTTCAGAATGACGCGTTCGGTCGAGAGCAACGCGGCTGCATTGTGCCGGATCACCGCCAGCGGCTGGCCTGCCCTTACTTTCACGCCGTCGAAGATCTCGGGATGGCTGACAACCTCAAACCGTCCCAGCGGTGAGCTGCTCATCTTCGCGAAGATATCCAGAAAGACAGGGATGCACCCCAGCCCTGAGACGACGCACGCCTGCTTGGCCAGAATGGTGCCTGAGGCCCGCATCTTCGGGTCGATCGTCAGCGCCGTTGTGATGTCGTTGCCCGCTTTGTCTTCGGCAAGTGCGGCTTCAAGGATGGTTCGTATCCGTTTGCTCTTCCAGTCCATTCACTCATCCTAAACCGGACCGGCGCCGTCCGCCGGTATCTTGCTGCTGGCGCTGAGCAAAGGGAGGCCGGTTAAAAATCTTCACCGTGGAGGTCTATAATCCCCGATTCATAAGGGGGTATGACATGCCTACTGACACCAAACAGCCCACAGACAACAAGCAGATCGCGCACAGGTTTATGGACGAGTGCTGGAACCAGGGAAAGATGGATTCGGTCCGTGAACTTGTCTCAGACGACTGTCGTATCCATGATCCTGCATTCCCAACACTCACCTCTGGAGCTGAGAACCTCATGCGTCACATTGGCATGTGCCGCACAGGTTTCCCCGACCTGACGTTTTCCATCGACGACACCATCGCCGAGCGCGACGAGGTTGTACTCCACTGGACCGCCCAGGGCACTCACAAGGCCCCATTCCTCGGCATGCAGCCGACCAACCGCAACGCCACCGTCTCTGGCACGTCCATCTTCCGCATCGAGAACTCCAGGATCGTCGAGCAATGGGCCGACTGGAACCTGATGTCGCTGATGGAGCAGCTCGGAGTCGCCACCATTCCCAAAGAAGCAGCCGGAGCACGCACCTGATCAACGGCGTACCCTCCCCTGACAAAAGAGGCTACTGAGGATATCCTCGACGCTGCCCTTAGCCACATCACGCTAAGGGCAGCGCCTCCAGCGCGGCCCGCGCCTTCTCGTGCAGCATCTTCGTCTCAGCCGCCTGTTTCCTCAAACCGTCCACGATATGAGCTGGCGCCTTTGCCATGAAGGCCTCGTTGCCTAACTGCTTCTCCGCCGAGGCCAGGCCTTTCTCGAGCTTGCCAAGCTCCTTCGTCAACCTCTCGCGCTCAGCAGCCACGTCGATCTGGCGCTCGTACACTACGGCTACATCGAAGCTAGCGTTTGCACGGGCGTTGCCGCCGGAGAGCTGTTCTCTCGAAAACTCCAGCTCTGACACCCGCGCCATCTTCGCGAGCATGTCGCGATTTGCGTCCGCTAGTGCCAGAACGCGATTTTCGGCATGCAGGCGGATCGGAGTCGCTTCTTTCTCCGGCACGCCGAGTTCCTTGCGCAACGCCCGAACGGTGGTGATCAGCTCCTGCAATGTCGCCATCGCTGCTACGGAGGCGTCGTCCGCTGCGAAGTCCGCAACCTGCGGGTACCTGGTAAGCGCGATCGACTTTGCCGGAGTGTTGCCCTCGTAGAGGGCATGCCACAACTCTTCGGTGAGGAACGGCATGAAGGGACTGAGCAGGCGTAGTGCGGCGTCGAAGACTGCGACCAGTGAGGCCAGCGTCAGTGCGGCCGTCGGATTCTTCTCCGCACCTTCACCGAACTCGAGCCGGAGCTTCACAAGTTCCAGGTACCAGTCGCAGAACTCGCCCCAGAAGAACTGGTAGACGGCTGCTGCCGCCTCGTCGAAGCGATAGTCCGCAAGCGCCTTGTCGACCTCGGCGCAGACTGCGTTCAGCCTTCCAAAGATCCATCGCGTCTCGAGCGGTGTGTCTGCCGGTAGCTCCGGAACTGTGCCGCTGGCGAGCATCGAGACCTCGTAGCCGGCCTCCTTCGCGCGATCGATCTGCATGAAGAGGAAGCGCGCTGCGTTCCAGATCTTATTAGCAAACGCGCGATATCCTTCGGTGCGCGACTCGCTGAAGGCGATGTCCGTGCCCGGAGAAGCCATGCTTGCGAGTGTGAAGCGCACGGCGTCGGTTCCGTACTTCGTGACGACTTCGATGGGATCGATCACGTTGCCTTTGGTCTTGGACATCTTCTGCCGCTCGGCGTCGCGGACGAGCGCGTGGATGTACACCTCACGAAACGGCACTGCGTCCTTCAGGGTGCGCTTCGATCCGTCGGGCATCGGCACATCCAGCATGAAGTGGCACCCGAGCATGATCATCCTGGCGACCCAGAAGAAGAGGATGTCGAAGCCGGTGACCAGCAGATCTGTTGGATAGAAGGCCGCGAGATCGGCAGTCAGTCCATCGTCGGCACCGGGCCAGCCGAACACCGTGAACGGCAGCAGGCCGCTCGAGAACCAGGTATCGAGCACGTCGGTCTCCTGCGTCAGCTCGGTCGAATGGCACTTGCTGCAAGCCTGCGGAGTCTCGCGGGCTACCGTAATCTCATTGCACCTTGCGCAGTGCCACGCAGGAATCCTGTGGCCCCACCAAAGCTGCCGCGAGATGCACCAGTCGTGGATGTTCTTCATCCACTCGTCGTAGGTCTTGCGGTACTGCTCCGGCGTAAAGCGTATGTAACCCTTGTCGACTGCCTCGATTGCCTTATCGGCCAGCGGCTGAATTTTTATGAACCACTGCTGCGAGAGCCGCGGCTCGATCACCACGCCGGTTCGCTGGCTCAGCCCGATGGCAAGCGTATGGTCCTTCACGTCGACGAGCAGTCCTTGCTCGCGCAGGTCTTCGACGATCTTCTCGCGCGCGGCGTAGCGGTCCATCTCGTGGTACGGCGAGCCCGGCAGCAGCACGTGCGCTGTCTCGTCGAGGATGGAAAGGTTCGGAAGGCCATGCCGCTGGCCGATGGCAAAGTCATTCGGGTCATGCGCTGGCGTCACCTTTACGGCTCCGGTGCCAAACTCCGGCTTGGCCCAGTCGTCGGCCAGGATCGGGATCTCGCGATCCGGTCCGCCATTCACACCGCTCAAGGGCAGCTTCACCATCTTGCCGATGAGAGCCTTGTAGCGCTCATCCTCGGGGTTCACTGCGACGGCAACGTCGCCCAGCATCGTCTCCGGCCGCGTCGTTGCGACGATGATCGAGCCTGTGCCGTCGGCCAGGGGATAGCGCACATGGTAGATCTTTCCAACGCGCTCCTCATGCTCAACTTCGAGATCGCTGACCGCGGTCTGGATCGCGGGGTCCCAGTTCACGATGTAGGCTCCGCGATAGATCAGCCCCTGTTCCCACAGGCGAACGAAGCACTCCTTGACGGCGGTGCTCAACCGCTCGTCCATAGTGAAGTACTCGCGGCTCCAGTCCACGCTTGCGCCGAGCCGCTTCATCTGCTCCAGGATGGCTCCGCCGTAGACAGCCTTCCACTCCCAGACGCGGTCAACGAACGCCTCACGGCCCAGCGCCTGCCGGCAGGTGCCTTCGCTCTTCAACTGGCGCTCGACCATCATCTGCGTTGCGATGCCGGCGTGATCGGTTCCTGGAATCCAGACGGCCGTCTCGCCGCGCATCCTGTGCCACCGCGTCAGGATGTCCATCTCGGTCTGGTTCAGCATGTGGCCCATGTGCAGGCGGCCCGTGACGTTCGGCGGCGGCAGCAGCATAGTGAACTTCTTCTTGCTCTCGTCCGTACCCTTCGGTGTGGCGACGTCGAACAGGTGCTCGCGGACCCAGTACTCGGCCCAGCGTTCCTCAATCACGGACGGATCATATGCTTTCGGTAGTTCGTGGCTCATGTCCTTTAAGCGTAGCATTCGCTCGCCGGCGGACTCTGGCAGCCAAAGGCCTTCGCTGACGGAATGTTGCTCCTCGCCGCGCTTCCAGCTTTCGACGTACACTACCCCACGAGGTTCCCGCATGCGCAGACTGCCCGGCAGCCATCTTCTTTCAGCCGTACTGCTTCTTCTTCTTGTCACCAGCGGCTTCTTCAAAGGCTCGCATGGCGGGAACGATCGCGCCAGTTTCGGCTCCGACATCAATGTCCCTGAGGGGGAGACGGTGGGTGACGTGGCCTGCGCCTTCTGTTCGGTTCATCTGCGCGGCGAGGCAACCGGCGACGTAGCCGTCGCCTTCGGCTCGGTCACCATCGAACCGGGTCACTCCATCGCGGGCGATACCGCCATTCTCGAGGGCGACCTCAACCTCGGCGAAGGCTCGACCGTCAACGGCGACCTCGCCATTTTGGCGGGCAGCGCCAATCTCGCCGAGGGGGCGGCGATCCACGGCTCGCGCGCGGTCGTTCCGCAGCCTATCGGCACCCTGATTCTGCTTGCACCCTTCCTCGTGCTGGGTGGGCTTATCTGGCTTATCGTCTATCTTGTGCGGCGCAATCGCTATACCTTCCCTGTCTATCCGCAGGGCCGCGGCATCCATCCCCCTCCGCCGTCACGCTGAAAAGATATTCTGCTACTGAATCCCTACGGAACCTGTCGCCCGTGGTCTGCGTATCTGTTCTCGTTCACGAACTTCGGCGCCGGTGAGTCAGCCGGCGGGCAAGACCAGTTCCCGACAGGAGACGAACCTGTGGTGACCAAAGCGATCCGATCCCTGGGCCTCATCGTGCTTCTTGTCGGGTTTTCTGGCACGGCTGCCCGCGCACAGGCTCCCGGTTCACGCACGTACTTCAACCAGGACATCTTCGTCGCCCAAGGCCAACAGATCCACAATGCCACGTGCATCTTTTGCTCCGTGCAGGTGGAGGGCGACCTGACCGGCCGGGTCTTGGTGCTCTTCGGCAATCTCAACGTAACCGGCCGTGTTGAGCGCGAAGCGACCGTCATCGGCGGCAACGCCGTCATCGACTCACAGGCCCGGATCGGTGGCAATGCGCTCGTCGTCGGCGGGAACGCCGTCTACGAGACGGACGAGTCGATCTCCGGCAACGCTTGGGTCATCGGAGGGCACCTCTCGCCGGTTGGAGGACGCTCCAGCCGTATCCACTCCACCCATCGCCTGTCTTTCAGCCCTGTTTTCTTCACGGTCGTTGCCATCGGAGCGTTCCTTCTGCTCTCGATTCTGTTTCTTCCCCGCCGCCGCACCGACGCTGCCTGATGCGCCTACTGTCAAACAGTAAAGCCCCGGCGAACCGGGGCTTTACTACTTTCCTGAGATGGTTAGAAAGGATTGATCTTCGCCAGTCCCTTCTTCTTCTTGTGCTTGCTCGACGACTCCTCGTCCTTGTCGTAAGCCGGCTTCGGTGTCTTCTTTCCGCTGGATGCAGTGGTCGGCTGTCCCGGAGCCTGCGCGCCAGGGGTCACATCGTTCACAGCATCGGGAGCGGCCGCGGGCTTCTCGACTGGCGGCGGTGTAGTCGTATTGGTCGGTCCCACTGTCTTCAATCCGCCGTTCGGATCGACCGCAGGCTGGGTGTTTGCTCCAGGGGTCAACACCTCAACTCCCATGGAGTTTGTCCCGCCGGTTGAAGCCGCCGCGCCAGCTGAGCTCGTTGCTCCGGGAACGTTCGTCATCACAGCACCGCTTCCGCCTGCTCCGGACTCTGCGGCGGGAATATCCTGAAGTGCCAGAGGAGCTGCCGGTGCCGCGGGAGTTGCAGCCGTGTTCCCTGCAGGCGCCGCGTCGCTAGCGTCAGACGCAGCCTCTGCGCCGGCCGGCTGCGGCGTTGTCGGCGTGGCGGCAGCCGCGGAGGTTGGATCCATCGCTGTCTTGTAGTCTTGGAGGATCTGCTTGGTGACCGCCGGCGCCAGCGTTGGCTTGGGATCGGCCAGGGGCGGCTCGCCGTCGTGCGCTGCCATCACCACGTCCGGGCGTCGCAGGATCATCAGCTTGGCGCGGTCCTGCAGGCGGTACTGTCCGCGGCTGTTCTCGAGCGCTTCGCTTGTCGCCGCCTGCTCCGGCGTTGGAGTGGGGATCGGCAGATTCATCGCGGCCAGACGATCACGTGCGTCCTCAACGTGCGGCGAGGCTGAGTGCTCGGTCGCCACCTTGCGGTAGGCATCGGCTGCGCGGTCGTCGTAGATCCTCTCCAGACGACTCTTGGCATCCTCCGGCAGCTGCTTCTGCGCGCGCACGAGGCGTGCCTCAGCTTCATAGGCATCGCCCAGGCCGACCAGCACGTCATCCATGTGGCTGTATTGCGGATAGGTGTCGGCGACGGTCTGGTAGCGTGCAATGGTCGCCGGCCAGTTTTCGCGTGTCGCGTAATATCCGGCGATCTCGGCCTCGCGCGTCGCCAGAACCTCCTGGACCTCACGCAGCCGTTGCTTGGCCTGCGGCACCAGCGTCGAGTCCGGAAACTGCTGCAGCATCAGGCGGTACTCCTCCTGCGCGTGCAGAGCCTTGGAGTAATCGCGGTCCGGCTTGTCCATCTGGCGGAAGTAGATGTCTCCCACGCGCATCTGCGCCTCGGCGGCCTCGGGAGCGTTTGGGAAAAAGGTGATGAAGTCCTTGTACTCCTGCTCAGCCTGCGTCAGCGCAGCGGTTCCGCCCTCGCGATACCAGCTGTCGGCGATTGCCAGCTTGGCCTTCATCTGGTACTGCGAATCGGGGTAGGTGTTCAGCAGCGTCTGCAGGTCCAGCCGAGCGACATCGAAGTGGCCTTTCTTGGTCGCAGCCAGCGCCTTGTCGTAGAGGATGCGATCAGGCAACTTGGCATCGGCGGCAGTAACAGCATCTGCTTTCTTGGTCTCCTGCATGCGCTTCTTGGTGTCCTTGGACTGGACGACCTTGTCTTCCTTCTGCTTCTTCTCCTTCTTCGACGGAGAGGCCGACATCGTCACCGTCTGCTGAGGCTGTCCATTTGCATCGGTGGTCGTCTGCGTTGATCCTGCGACCTGCGCGCTCGCGGCGAAGGTGCCTGCCATTAACGCAGCCACTGCGACTCCGGCCATCACGCCAGACCTGATGCTTGGAAAGAAACAAACACTCGGGAAGAAAGAAGGACGATTCATCATCAGCCGTGGACCTCACATCCGCCTCGCGCCGCAGCGCCTGAAGCTTCGCTCTATTTTAGTCTTTCCTGGCAACCTTGTCCGGGGTGGCCGCCCGCGCCAATTTCAACAATCTTTTGGCGTTCTGTTCGGTCTTGCCCTTGCTGAAGACGGCCGAGCCCGCGACCAGCATCTCCGCTCCTGCTTCGACGACCGAAGCGACGGTGTCGTGAGCGACGCCGCCGTCGACCTCGATGCGGAAGTTAAGCCCCATCTCCTTGCGCAGGGCCGCCAGATAGGCGATCTTCTCCACCGCCAGTGGAAGGAACCTCTGCCCGCCGAAGCCCGGATTGACGCTCATAACGAGCACATAATGCACCATCGGCAGGACCTCGATCAGGGTGTCGACCGGGGTGGCGGGATTGATCACCACGCCGGGAAGCATCCCATGGTCGGAGATCAGCTGCAGGGTGCGGTGCAGGTGACGGCAGACCTCCTGGTGGACGCTCAGCAGATCGGCTCCGGCCTCGGCGAAGGCGGGGATGTACTCGTCGGGATTCTCGATCATCAGGTGGCAGTCCAGTGGAAGGTCGGTCACTGGGCGCAGCGCCTGCACCATCGGCGGGCCGAAGGTGATGTTGGGGACGAAGTGTCCGTCCATCACGTCGACGTGGACGATGCTTCCGCCGCCGCGCTCGGCCGCCTTCACCTCGTCGGCGAGGTGGGCGAAGTCGGAAGCCAGGATTGAGAAGGCCAGTTCTATCAAGGGTCGCGCTCCTGTCTGTGAGTCTATCAGCGTGGGTGGGCGATTATTCGGAATCGGAGTCGCGCTGTGGAATGACCGGAACGACGCGCTCGACCTCGGGACGGCCTTCGTGCAGGATGCGCGTCTTGACGTCCTTTGCGGCCTTCTTCGCCGCCTCGCGCTGGACGTCGGGAAGTGACTTTGGCTCGCCAAGAACCTGCCGTGCCGCTCCGCGAAGGATTCGGCGAATGGGCCAGCTTCCATCAGGATTGGGAAGGAAGAGCTCGCCTAAACGCTGCTTCTCCGGCCTGTAATACCAGCGGCGGAAGAGTGAGAGGTGGTCGCTCAGCGTCGCAAGGTCGTTGTTGAGCGTAGCGTGGGACTCGAGGGCTTCGAGTGCGGTTCGGGCGCGATCTTCCGGCGAGTTGGCTGCGTTTGTGGGTTCGGCCTCACCCTCGCCTTCGAGCGGCACAGCCTGCAGCATCAGGGGCTGCGCGAAGAGTGAGCTGCCGACGCTGGTCTGCTCCTTGACGGCGCGAACGCCGAGCGTGGAGAGGCGCTCCGGGCCGACGATGCAGCCGGCGGCAAGCAGGAAGAGAGCGGCTTCGTCCTCGCGCTCGTCGGTCGCGGCGGCCTTCTGGACGATGATGGTTCGCAGCTCTGGGACAGGCTGAACGATCTCGTCGGCGAGTGAGGCGGCAGCCTTCACCTTCTGGTGCTGCTCGTGAAGCTGGGCGGCGCGCTCGAACTCCATCTCCTCGGAGGCGCGGTCGCGGTCGGCGGCGATCTGCGAGAGCATCGACTCGCCGTGCGTGTCGAAGAAGGCTTTCACTCCTGCTGCTTCGGCGGCGTATTGTTCTGCGGTGCAGGCCTGCTTACAGGGCTCAATGCACTTCTTCATCTCACCGTAGACGCAGCCGGGATGCTCGGGATACGGCTGAAGGTCTTCGTGGCAGCGGCGCAGCTTGAAGAGATCGAGAACAGCGTCGCAGTAGCGCTCGGCCGCGGCGCGCGAGGGAAGCGGACCGTACATCTGCGCGAGTCCGCGCTTCGAGAGTCGGTTGGTCGCGTAGACACGAGGGAACTCGTTCTCGGCGGTGAAGCGCAGGAAGGTTGGTGTGTGCAGCCGCAGTCTTCGCCGTGCCTCGGCGTGGCCGAAGATTGTTGCGGCTGCGTGGTAGAGCGTGAGGGTCGACTCGAACTCCGAGCCGGTGACGGTGTACTCGATGCGTGCGACGCGGTCGCGCAGGTTGAGGCGCTTGGACTGCGACTCGGGCGGCGCGAGCAGACGCTTCATGCGGCGGCGAAGGTCGGCGGCTCGCGTCAGGTAGGGTTCGGAGTTGGGCTGTTCGCCGTAGAGAGCGAAGACCCCGGGAAGAGCCGGAATGGAGCGAAGAATCTCGTCGGCCTGCTCGGGGGAGAAGACGACTGTTTTTTCGAAGTGGAAGTTCGTCGACACAGCTAAATCTTATCTATGTTCTGACGGGAAGAAAGGGTAAGCTGCCTCCACGACGGAATATCAATGATCAAGCGTCTTCTTCTGCTCGTCTCTATGTTTTTGGCACAAAGCCAGATTTTCGGTGCGTTAGCGCAATCTACGCTAGCCCAAGAGCAGTCCGAGTTTTCGACGGAAGGGGAAGTGACTCACAATATTCCGCTCCCTCTGTCCGTTCGTGAACTACTCGAACGAGACTCGTTTGTTCAAGAGACATTGAAGGCTGAATCTCCGCCTCGAAACTCTCTTCCTGAGGATTGGACATTATGTTCGATCGTGCATCTCGCGAACGAGCGAGAGCGCGACTACGTTGTAATCGGACAGCGCTTACTGACAGGTGCGCACGCCACGCACTTCTGGGTTTACCGCGAAACGCCTCAAGGGGTGAGGCTGGTTTTGACTGCTTTCGCCGATTCACTCAGCATCGGGAAACGAAAGACAAACGGCTTACGAAATATCGCTGCAATGTACTACACAGCGGTAACGGACGGAACGATGAGCTACACCTTTGATGGAACTGCATATAAAACAAAACGTCCGCCACAATATCGCTAAGAGCCCGCGATGGTCATGCCTTCGATGCGGATCGTTGGGGCTGCGGCGGAGCTGCGGAACTCGAGGTCGTTGGCGATCGCTGCGATGTTTTGGTACATGTCTTTGAGGTTGCCGGCGATGGTGATCTCTTCGACCGGGTAGGCGAGCTCGCCGTTCTCGATCCAGAGGCCGGCTGCGCCTTGGGAGTAATCGCCGGTGACGAGGTTGACGCCGAAGCCCATCGTTTCGGTGACGTAGAGGCCGTTTTTTACGTCGGCGATGAGCGCTTCGGGAGTGCATTCGCCGGGTTCGAGGTAGAAGTTGTGGGAGCCGATTCCGGGGTTTCCGGCGAGGCCTCGTGAGGCGCTGCCCGTGGAGCGCATGTTGAGCTTGCGGGCGGTGTAGGTGTTGTTGACGTAGGTTTTGAGGACGCCTTTTTCGACAAGGACGGTTCGGCGTGTGGGCAGGCCTTCGCCGTCGAACGGTGCGGTTCCGAAGCCTCCGATGCCGTCGAGCATCATGGTTCCGTCGTCGATGACGGTGATGTTCTCGCCGGCGATCTGCTTGCCGAGCATGTCGTCGAGGAAGGTGGCGTGGCGATAGATGGCGTCGCCGTTGGCGGCGTCGAAGATGTTGCCGATGATGCCGCGCGCGATCTCGGGCGAGAAGACTACCGAGGCTTTTTGCGTTGGGACGCGGCGGGCTCCGAGACGGCGCAGCGTGCGCTGGGCGGCGATGCGGCCGATCTCTTCGGGGGACTCGAGCTTGGAGGTGGTGCGAGAGCTCGAGTACCAGTAGTTGCGCTGCATTCCGCCCTTTTCGTCGATGGCGATGGGGGCGACGGAGAAGCCGCAGTAGGAGCGGCGGTACTCGCCGGTGAAGCCGCGTGAGTTGGTGAGGATCTTGTGTGCGGTTCCGGTGTCGAAGTCGGCGCCGCCGGAGTTCTGGATGCGGGTGTCGTAGGCCATTGCGGCGGCTTCGGCGCGGCGGGCGATCTCGATGCGCTCGGCGGGAGGCAATTCGTTTACATCGTCGAAGTAGAGCTTGAGGTCGCCTTCGAGCTGGCCGAACTCTTGGGTTTCGGGCAGGCCGGCGAAGGGGTCTTCGCTGGTGATTTTGGCGAGCGTGATGGCTCCTTTGACGAGACGTTCGATCGAATCTTCCGAGAAGTCGGAGCTCGATGTGTTCGCGGTCTTCTGGCCGAGAAAGACGCGGAGGCCGAGGGCTCGGGAGCCGGACTCCTTGAGGGTCTCGACCTGGCCGAGGCGGACGCGTGCGGAGAACTCGTCGCCTTCGTAGACGACGGCCTCGGCGTCGGTGGCTCCGGCGCGCATGGCGCGGGCGAGGACGTCGGAGGCTAACTGGCGGAGGTCGGTTCTGGTCTTGGTTGGCATGTCATTACAAGGATACCTGCTGGCCCCTCCCCTCCCCCTGAATGTGTGCAAAGTATTCTATACAGATACTTTAGCCTGGTACTTCGGTCGTGCCGTACCGTGTTTTGGGTGCTTTCGAGCGCAAAGTATTCAAAACATTTGGTTTATTTCGGAAGATCCGCCCCTCCTTCCGAAATCTCCGCTGTCTTGTCCCACCTACTTCTATTGTAACGACTGGAGGGGAATGAATCGGCACTTTGGCGGGTGGCGTAAGTTGAATATTTAAAATGGCTTATGGGTGTTTTGGCGATTGCTGGGGCTTGACAATCTCTAACGACGTTGGCGGTGTCAAGGGCGAAGTAAGGCGCGGTCGTGGGGAGCGGGGTCAAGGGCGCCGTTTTTTGGCGTTCATCTTGACCCTTGACGCCGCTCCCCACGCGCATAAGCTCGGGCCGGGAACGAAGCTCAGGTGTTCTTTCTGAGCTTCGTTCCTTGACAGCGAGGTTCTTCGGTTTGGGCCAGGGCTGCATGGGGTTGTTGGTTCAACTGCATCGTCGTTTGAATCGTCGGGGGAACTCGCGTCCCCATCCATCTATCTCCGGCCACTTCACTGCGGCCAGGATGACGGAGTCGAACTCCCGCTTGCGCGGGAGGCAGGCTGCTCATTCAAG
>NZ_JQKI01000022.1 GCF_000745965.1 Edaphobacter aggregans DSM 19364
ATGACCTCGCTTGAGACCAGGGCGCCACGAAACGTATTGATCGTGGCAACAGCACACAAACTGGCGCGGATCGCGTGGGCAGTCCTCTCGAGCGGCCAGGACTATCGAGCAGTACCGGAGGCACTGACAGTATAAGCAAGCTTAGCAACCAGCAACATCAAGTTCTCCCCACCGAGGTCTGCACTGGATAAGTGAAGATGAAAGAACAGTCAAAACGGCGCACCTGAAACCTGATTGCTCAAACGGCTCTTACGAGGCCGGCGCGTTTTCTAAGGACAGGTACGCGGCGTATCTCATCAAGGCCAGGAGAAAACTCTCCACCTAAAGGCCGAATACATTGACGTAGACTTTCCTTCATTCGAAACTTTTCCCTTGCATTCACACGGCGGACCATACATTGAGCAAGTTCACTCGGCCAGCGGGGGTTCGGCGGGTCGAACTTGCCGAAATCCCCGTTTGCAGGGAACTTCGATGGTGCAGCTCGCCCATAACACACCTCCTCGCACCGCTCGGGAACTAAAACCAGGGCTCCTTCTAATCTAAGTCGATTCACCTTGACGCTCTCGTGACAATAAACTACATTGCAGTAATAATGACTCGACCACCCTCGCTCGGTGAATTCGAACAAGTCGCCCTGCTGGCAATTCTGCGCCTCGACGACAATGCCTATGGCGTTACAATCCGGTCCGAGATTGCAGCCTGTACTGGACGCGAACCCGCTCCCGGCGCACTCTACACCACCCTGGATCGTATGCAGGAAAAGGGAATCGTGCGCTCATGGCTGGGGGACGCCACACCTCAGAGAGGCGGCCGTCCAAAGCGCTACTTCGCTGTGACCAAAGCCGGCCGCTCCGCTCTCGTCAGCGCACAACAGGCGTATCACAGCTTGCTCGAAGGATTGAATCTGCTCGGAGGGGACCATGCATAGCTCTTCGATTGCTGAATGGATCGTCGTCCGCTTTACAGACAAACAGCGGGCCGCATCGATGGTGGGGGACCTGCTGGAGCTTGAGCCGCACAAAGGACTCCTGTGGTTCTGGCTCTCGCTTGTTCGAGTTGTAATTTCTCTTGCCTGGCGTAGGTCCTTGGCCTTCGTCGTCGCGCCTTACGCTGGACTATGGATCTTGGGTAAATTGGCGGCAGTGTTGCGTGACACGTATCTGCGGCACGCGCCTCCGGGAACTTGGGGGGTGCCAGGAAACCTCACCTTGCTTCCCATAGCCGGCGCTTTCTTTTGGATGGTGCTCCTGTATACGGCGATCCGATACGGTCTGCGTGACAGAGTCACCCAGCTTGTACTTGCTCTTGCGGGGCTGATCACCGCGGTGGTCTATTGCTGGGGGCAGCCAATCGTGTTGGCGGTATGCATGGCATTGGGCATTTGCGTTTTGGCGGTCTCAATCATGCGCAGGGAATACCGCAAGGCAACGATGGTTCTCCTCGTCGCCGCGAGTACCGGCTTGGGTGGCTGGATACTGGCTGGGTTTCTGGCTACTAAATATCAACACCATGTCTATCCCGGATTACTGGGAGACCAGGAATTGCGCGAACATCCTTCAATTGGGTGGGTGACCTTGGGTCTGCTCATGATGACGGGGTGGATGATCACTACGGCATGCTCGCGAATGCACTACTGGCTGATGCGGGACAAACAACTCGACGTCTCAGCCCCGCAGAAAACCCTGTAAAGCCATTAAACGCTCGAACCCCTAAGAGAGTAAACCTAGGCTATTTGTTCAGCTGTTCACCTAGCTATAGCTAGAAATGCAAGCTCCCCGTGAAGTCGGGTTTTCGGCAAGTTCGTTCGAAGCGGACACTGATACCCTGCTTCCTATGTGCGGTTCGCTAGTATCGCAAAGGTGACAAACAGAAGATCGCCGAACAACTCGCCAGAGCTGCTGAAGCGACGGTAGGGAGAACGGCCTGCCCCCGAGTCTGCGGGCGTGCGGGAATAAATTTCCTATCGAATCCTTGGGCCGGTTTCGGTCGGATAGTTACGAATCGGCCACGGCAAATGGTAGCCGCTTCATGCCAATCCCGTAAGTTATCCGCCACACCACGCCGCTCACTTTTCGCTTTGCGATTGGCACTCTTTTCTGGCGTCTTCTAGGTCGGAGGCTTGGTAATCGGGTTTGAGAACCACCATTCTGCCGCCTTTTTGCTGGAGATCTCGAACATCGCCGTCACTAAGTTCTGAGCGCCATTTGAATCCTGACGGGTAATCACCTGCCACGTAATCGAAGGGCCGATGGGGATGCAGTCGGGACATGTTCTCACCGAATTTGTGAACGTGACGTTTTACAATTACGCAGGGCTGATTGGGCTTAGCAGTTTGTCCAAAAGACAAGGTGGAGAATGCTACAACGAACGTCAACCATCGAGTCATGCCGTCCACAAGCTTTCTCCTGTTGTGACGCGGCGATTATATACATTGGGCGTCAACGCCCAGTGCGAGCAAGAGCCACGGTGGAACCGCTCTAGATTCCGCCTCCCGCAACCGTTCCATGTGTCGGTAGTAGGTCCGCCAGTGCATTCCTTTGGGTTTGAATACCGGGTCATCAATGATGCCCGTTCCGCCTAGTTTTTCGTGGATGCCTTGCGCCTTATGCAGCGCGCGGTAGTGCGGAGCCTCTCGCTGTGACTCATAGGCGAGTTGAAGGCAATGCCGGCATGCGAACACGTCCGCGCCATACAAGATCGCCGCACGACCGCCGCACGCGGGACAACGGAACCATGCGCGATTGCCTCCGAAGGGGCAAGGCGTCCATTCAACCGCAACCGGGTAGTGTTTGTGCTGCCATTCGTCGCCTCTCGGACGGGTTTTGTATCGGAGAGTGATTTGGCAGTCCGCCGCTTCGATGCTGACAGATGCGAAACGCTCTCCGCGTCGTGACCAATGCACCATACCGGACCACCCTGGCCACAAATAGCCCTTGCGCTTGCACCACCGCACATCTAGGCGGACGTAATCATCGGTGCAATCGCGTGTACGTCCGCTGCGATACCTGCCCTTTGATCGCCTCCGCTGTTTTTATCGAAATCATTTGCGAACTTAGCACAGTAGCCACTCATCGCCACCTCTGCGGTGTCTTCGAAATTATTGCGTTGGCCTGAGCGGAAGCCGAAGCCTCCGCCCTTTAGGTTTACTTTGGGTTGGCGTTTACCTCCGCCCGGCTGAGGCGGAATCTTTGGGGGGGGGCTAGATGGCAACCTTGATTGGTTGATTACTTGATTGGTTGATTGCGTGATTCCTGATTCCTGATTGCAAGATTCATGATTGCGGGCGCTCCACGGAATGAATCTTGGTGATCTTGGAATAGACTTCGTGATCTGTTTTCCTCTTTCCATCACTGTTAAACGTGGAGTCCTCGATGCTCACGCAAAAGAACTGGCCCTCTAGAAATACGTCAGGTGTCATCTCTTGGCCTTTGGCGGGCAAATCTCCATTTGCCTTCACCCACTCTTTCCAGTAGTTCGAGTGTCTGGCGACACGCGGCCCTTGCGGATCGCTCCCGAAATTGAAAAAGGCGCTCGCTTTTCCCGGTTCCGTTACCAATGCGAACTCGATTCGCAGTGACCATCGTTGATATTTCCTCACCCATTCCGGCCCCTGAAAATCGACACCGCGAACCTGATAGGTGCCTGGCTCGATTCTGGGATAATCCGCCCCTTGCCAAATGATGGCAGGGGGCTTTGGTAGTGGTGCCTTTCCAGGCGCGCTGAGGCCTCTTCCTGCTGTTCTCTCTCCGTCTTTGGCATGGATTACCCTCTTACGCATTCAGACTCGCTCCGAGAGACACCACGCGGGAAGGAAGACTTACCCCCGTCTTCAATCACTCTTTGTAACTCAGACTCGCGGATCATCGTTCGGCTTCCGACCTTCGTTCGGCGCAATTTTCCCGAACTCAGCCACGCATGAATCGTGTACTTGCTTAGGCCGCCAAGCTTGCGTGCAGCCTCTTCAACTGAAAACAATGCATCCATATTGGTCGATCCCTTTCCTGCTCAATGAGCACAATCAAATATTCGCTTGCCTGAACAGAAATCCGGTAGTACTTTTCTATGCATGCCTAGACAAGAAAGCCGTATACCAGAACAACGCCGAATCTATCAGGGCGAAGGCTCCGCCGAAGCTTTGGTGAATTGGCTCAATCTAACGAAAGACAAAGATGGCAAGAAACGAATCGCGGAGATTTTGCGGCTCCTCGCGCAGTTGAACGATCTGCCTTCAATCAAGGATCAGGATTTGACTATTCAGGAGCGGACATCTTATGCGCGTTTTGAGAGCAGATTCAGCCTCGAACGTTCACTCGATAAAGCTCTCGCCTATTACAAGATGACTCCCCGAATCGTAGTCACCAACGATCCCCAGCGGAGAGTCGTAGCACGATGGATGCCTCTTGACAGCTACCGCAATAGCAAGAAGAGGCGACGCGCAAAGGAGCAAACTTGGGATGCTCTTCCCGACGATGGAATAACGCTGCCCGGGGCGCTCATGGAGGAACCCCGTGCACTCACCAGCGTCCTTGAATTGGCCGAATCCGGCTTGGTTTGGAAAGTCCAACCCTGCGAATGCGGCAAGTTCTTCTTTAAGAGGTTCAGTCATCAACGGTTCTGTAGCGAAAAATGCCGCATTGCAGATTTTCGAACCAGCGACGAGGCAAGGCGGAAGCGGAACGAATACGCACGAAAGCTGTACCACCTTCACAAATCCGGAAAGGTGAAATAACGAGTATGTCGATCTTCAAACGTGGCAGCGTCTACTGGTTCCACTTTCTCTTCAACGGCGAGCACATCCAAAAGAGCACAAAGCAGGGGAATCCTCGCACCGCTCGCCAGATTGAGGCGGCCTATCGTACTGCCCTTGCGAAGGGCGAAGTGGGGATCACTGAGCGGAAGAAGATTCCGGCGTTCAAAGCCGCGCTCGCCGGCTTCCTCAGCTGGTCAGAGCGGGAGCACCGGCAGCACCCGGCGACGCACAGGCGGTATCAGGTGAGTGCCGTGGCACTGCGTAAGCACTTTCTCGACGTGCCACTCGACCGCATTACCCCGGAAGAGGTCGAACGCTATAAGACGCTGCGATCCGGGCAGGTGAGTCCGCGAACGAGACGGACGGTAAAGCCCGCCACGGTGAACCGGGAGCTTGCGTGCCTCAAAGCCCTGTTCAATCACGTTCTGAAAGGCGACGTGCCGCTTCGCAATTCGGTTAGCCGTGTTAAGTTCTACGAAGAACACAACGAACAGACGCGGGTACTCTCATACGACGAACAAGAGAAGTATCTGGCTAAGGCGACTCCGATGCTGCGCGACGTGGCTACGCTCATGCTCGAAACGGGGATGAGGCCGGAAGAGGTTTACCGCATTCGCCGGGAGAACGTTCAGCTTGAGAAGGGTTTTCTCGTCATCCCCTACGGCAAAACGAAGGCAGCACGGCGACGTGTACCCCTCACCGCATCGGCGCGGCGCGTCCTGGGGCTGCGTATGGCTTCGGATGAGGCATATCTCTTCCCCTGCGAGACGGACAGCAGCCGCCCTGTTCCAAAGGTCAATAACGCCCATGACCGGGCTGTGAGGGATAGCAAGGTTGCACCGTTCCGGTTGTACGACCTCCGGCACACATGGGCGACGCGGGCAGCCATGTCTGGCATCGACCTTGTGACGCTGGCGGCGATGCTGGGCCACTCCCGAATCCAGATGGTGCTCCGGTACGCTCACCCCACTCAGCAACACCAGCATCAAGCGATGGAGCGCCTTGAGGCGTTCGTCAGTGAGCAGAGGATCGCCCATGCCGAGCGCACAACGCCGCAAACGTCGTTCGCAATTCAGTAGGGCCAGGGAGTGACTGGGAAACACCGAAAAGCGGGGTACTCGCTACATTTTCCGCTACAGTGTCGTTTCCGTGGGATTGCCGATTGCCTTTAGGTTGTTGAAGAATTTGGAGGCGCGGGTCGGGATCGAATGCGCGCTTCACATTGAGCCGTCATAACTTACACATTCTAAAGGTGTCTAAAAAGACAGAAAAGACACAAGACGCATAGCTCTTTCACAAAACTTTCACAAAAATGGGCGCGCGCCCGTCGACGTCTCAGAACGTGCCCCAGAACGCACTGCTGACGTCAAGGTGCGACGGGACGCGTCTCGACGCACGAATCCCACGCAGAAACGCGCCTAGACGTCGCTAAACGCGATCCCGAGATGTCCTCCCGGTCGCGTGTGGGCCAACGTGGCGCGAAGTGGGGCGGTAAACGCGGGGCGCGGTCGGCACCGTTAGCCGCGTAACCGGGAGCGGTCGAGATTCACAAGTGAACTTGCCGAAAACGAGACTTTCAGGTAAGTTGCGCTGATCGCTTCCTCCTCGGTGTCTAATACAGAATGGTTTACAGATCCACATTGATTCGGACCCTACGCCGCGTTGGTATATGCCTCGTCGTATCATTCGTCGTTCTCAACGTGTTTCTTCGTGTCGAGGCCTATCGCTTCCAACGCCGGGCGGAACGCCTGATGGCGGACTTTCAAGCTCTCGAGCTACGTCAAAGCAACTGGCTCGATGCAGACCGCCTCATCAGTCGGTGGGGTAAATATGGCAATTACGAAGGCCATTGCGACGCATCCTTCTGTCGTTACAGCGTCGGCTTAAATAGCCCCGGGATGACATTTGGCCAGGCTTTTGCCATGGCTCCTGCCAATTTGAATAACCACTTCGTATATCGAACTGCCTCCCTCATTTCCACGCTATGGGAACACCTTGGAGTAAGGTTAGCGACCGTGCGAGCGACTTTCGTCGTCCAGGACAGAGTCGTCTTGCGGAAGAGCGCAGTCTTCATTTACGAGGTTCCACCTACATTTTCTGGCTCCTCTGGATATTCACTCATCGCCACGAGCCGCGCTACAAGCCGCCTTACCTCAGGCGGCTGGCCGCTCATAGGGAGCGAGCAGTTAGCTGAGCACCCCTTCTATGCCGTCACAAGGCCGGGCGGCTGCTCTTTCTGTTTGATGGCAAACGTAACATTCACGCCCGATACTCCCGATCCAGAGATGCGGCGATTGACTACGTTCAATCTAAATTGCATCACGCGGCTGCGTCCCTGTCGCTATCTCGAAGACATCTACCCAGCAGCCGAAAACTGGCATCTCTACGACGGCACGCTTGGGGGCCGTCCCTCACCACCGAATCAGGCCCACACCGAGCATCCCCCACTCCCCCTTGCATGCCGTGTTCCACTCTTTGCCCGAGGTCGCGAAGCCAGCCAGATTCTGAGCGTTACTGCACTGAGTGAATCTCAGG
This sequence comes from Edaphobacter aggregans DSM 19364, assembly GCF_000745965.1. Taxonomy (GTDB): domain Bacteria; phylum Acidobacteriota; class Terriglobia; order Terriglobales; family Acidobacteriaceae; genus Edaphobacter; species Edaphobacter aggregans. Next base: position 7,286 of record NZ_JQKI01000022.1, read on the forward strand.
AGCGGCAACCCGGTGAGGTCATTGAAAAGGCAAGCGTGCGTCTCAATGGTGTGCTTAAGGGAGAAACGGAATACAAACCCGGGGAACTCATCGCCGTAACCTCGCGCTCAGATAGCAGATATTCTCCTAATGAGATCGAGACTCCTTTGAGTCCTGGCAGACAATTCCTGCTTCTGACTGTCTATCGAGAAGACAAATCGCACCCGCTAGAACTCGAGCGCTGCCTCGTCCTATCTGATACTCCGGAGATAAGAAATCAGCTCGAAGCGGGTGTGGCCCAGAACGATAGCCTTCGATACGCTGACACGCGTTCTTCTTACTTCATCCCCGATTAAGCGATTCTGCTTTTCTAGCGAGAGTTCCCGAGAAACGGGGTTTTCGGCAACTTCGCTTGAGGGGCGCCCCTGCGACAGCCCTCCGGTCGCGTGTAGGGCAACGTGGCGCGACCTCTAGTCAGAAGGCGAGAATCGCGCGTCCTTAGCTTCATCCTTTCAATTGTTTCTTGAGGTCCCGAGCCAACTTCTCAATTTCATCCGCCTTTTTGATCATATCCACGGGCAACGAATTGATCGTCGAAGAATTCACATGCGCTTTCAAATCAGTGATCAGCACCGCCAATCTATCGGTATCGGCAACCATCCGCTTTTGCCGCGCTGCTCTCAACTGTCTGTCCTGTTGATCTCTCAACTTCGCATCGATACCTTCGGTCTGCGGGATCTTCATCGGATCCAGCGTCTGGCCCTGTTCTGTACCGGGCATTTGTCCACCCTTCAATCTTGCCGACCCCGCCGTAATCAACAACACTCCAATTGTCGCAACTCGAATTATTCTCATGTCATCTCCAACCCGGAACCTCAAGGTTATGGAATGATGCCCTTTGTGGCAGTGAGTTCGCAACAGGAACCCCACCGCCTGATGTGCGGCGGCAGGTTTTAGTGAATCCGGCAGAGTTGCGATTCCGGCTAACGCGTCCGGCAACGGTACACTGCGGGATGCCGGACCATCTCGCCGATCTCCTCCTGCGTGTGGCAGGCCAGCCAGAGGTCAGCCGACGATGGTCTTCAGCGATAGTGCGAGACTCTTCAGTGCAGCCAACTCCTCCGCGTCCTGCCGTGCCTTAGTGCCTTCACAGTTGGGGTCGGTGCAATCTGGATCGGAGCAGTCGATGCAATCGCCGGAAACGCACTCGGGACACTCGCACTCACACAGCGCGTCCTTGCGGAGCAAAGTTTTCAGGGTGACGTCGATGCTTCGAAGCTGGTCGAGGTCGGCGGCGGTCACTTCGCCAGGTCGATAGCTTCGCAGCACGGTTTCAATCTGCGAGAGCGATTTAATCGAGTTAGGGTTGACGAGGGCGAGTTGGTTAGCAGGGCAAGGGGTCAAACTCACTTCCCAGAGACGAATCTCGGCTAAATTTCTAATTCGCCCGTCGCTGGAATATGTAACCTTCTGCGGGTCATTTGGGATTGAGTAACCCACACTCAATCCCTTAATCGATCCCGCCTTCAAATGATCGAAAACACGCCGCGCGTTGGGATCACTCATCACGAGCGAGCCGCTGACGGCCAAACCCACCCCGGGGGAATCGGACACGCGCGCCAATCCGAGCGGCTGGCTTTGGTCGTGCGCAAACAGTAAAGGAAAGCCAGCGCCCTGCGATGCGATGCTCTGACGGTAGGCTCCCGGCAAAACTACATCTCCGACTTCATCAACGTTCCCGTAGTGGGAAGCGATGCCTTCAAAGGTGCCAGCGTCGGTCACGGATTTGAGCTTAAGCGAAAAGTCACGCTGCATCGCCTGTCTCCCTTTCCTACGAAGCCGGGCTTGTGGTCATGTTGCCGTAAATCCAAGCTGCTGGCCGCATCACCTGGAGGCACAATCTTTCCTCACACCTGATGGCCAACATATTCTGCACGAAGAATGAGGCGTGGCTATCGCTAACCTCCACGATTGCCTCCATTCGATCCCTGATCAAGGCAGTAGCAGAACTCCCAACGAGAAACGTTCCGGTCGTCATTGAATTTGTGACCGCGATCGGCCGTCCCCATAACCGCGGAATTGTGGCTTGTGCCGGATCACCGAACAGGTACCGGCCCTGACTGTCTTTGGTGAGAGCCATCGCCCAGAAATCCGAGGTACTCAGAACGATTGTGTCTACCGCATAGTCGCTCATCTCGGCCTGCTTGATCGCCGTCGCAATGACATCGAGGCGGTTCCATCCTTGCGAAGCCGGCGGCAACAATGCGCTGTTAAAGCTGGCCGCCTGCGTGACGAGGCCGTGCAAGTGCTCACCAGTTCCATCTCCCGCCAAAAGTTCCGCCTCTTCCTTCAACTTCAGGCCGTACATCAGGTGGCCGTTGATCGTCTCCGAGAGGCCCGGAAGATCGGTGAAGATTTGTTTACTGCAGGGAATCCAATGAGCGATTGTGCGCACCCGTTCGCTCACCGATGTCAGCGTGAGGTCGCTCTGCGCCTTGTCGCTCGCTTCGACCTGTGGACTCGCCTGGTTGCTGAAGGCGCTCACTTTGACGTAGTCGCATTCCGGCAAGTCGGTAGGCTGACTCCTCAAGAGATCGCGAATGCGAAGCTGGCGAAACTGCGTGCCGACGATTCCGGGCAGCCTGTCGATTGCCAAGACTCCGCTTGTCGCAAACCCAGCGGCCGTATTGGTGAGGGTCTTTTTCTGAAAGTCTGCAATCTTGATGGTGGCGCGACCGCGTCCGCCCATCTCGCCCATGCGTTTGAACTCTGCGTGCTCAAAAACCTCTTCCGCAAGGCCTTTGGTTTGAAAATCGCTGCCTGCACGTCCTACTGAGCCTGCAAACTTGATGTCGAGGGCATCATATTGTTTTTGAAGGCCCTTGTAGTTATTGGCAACGGTTTCGACGGTCGTTTGGATGCTGTCGAGAATTTCCCTGATTTGTGGTTCCATTGGAGACACTCCTATCAGTGGCCGTTGGGCCTCTGGCTGTTCGGTTTTTTGCAAGCGCCAATTGCTGGCTTGCGTAGCCTGCTCCGTGCCGGTGAAATCCCGAGTGCCCTGTTGCGCTGCTCGATCCGAGCGAGAGTGTCTGCGTCTAGTATGCAACATCCTCAGGCTGTCGTGGAATACTTTCTCGCTCACCGTCGTCGGCTTGCGGTGGCGGCTCGCGCTGTGCGGCGGCGTCGATCCTGATGAGGGTTTGCACATCAACCCCCAACGCGGTGGCGCGTCTCTTCAAGCGATTCCATCGCAAAATGCGGGTCTTCATTGCACGATGCCCCCCGGCTTGGACAGGATTTCAATAGCGTGTTGGTGGGAATCGACGAGCTTCGTCAACGTGGCGACTTGATCTGTCAGCGCGCCGATCATCGCCTTCTGCTCTGCGTTTTCCCGCTGGAGTAGAACCTGCCCGGTGAGTAGGCGTTCGATGATGGCTGCGCCGCTCGGTGCCTTCTCGAGTTCCTTTGCCATCGCCGCTACTGTTTTTGAAATGTCCTCTTCGGTTTTTTTCATGTGGTTCTCCGTCTCCTGAATGGCGTGCTGTGTGGAAAAAATCTGAAAAAGTAGCGAAATCTTACGGACGCCTGCACAGGGGTACGCAGATGATTTTCCATAGAGATTTTGATGTGCACTCCTCTGCTCTGTCGTCGTCGCGTTCGCTAGGATGCGCGGGAATCGCGCTAGGTGACGCGAGGTGCCGTCGGTAGTCTTCGGGACGATTGATACATCGTCGAGGTGCCCTCTGACGCGCTGTAGCCGTCGCTATCGCTACGCCTCGGCTCATCATTCGTCCTCGCCCTTGGGTCCAAAGTGCGATTGATAGAACTCCTCCATCTCGCTGTCGCTGGCCGCCGTCTTGTACCAACGCCACCAGTCCAATAACTCGGCGGCATCAACTGGATTCCTTGCTGCGAACTGCGCGATCTGTTCCTCAATACGTGTCACCACTGTCTTCGTCTCATTCGTGTTGTCGCTGTCGCGGACGACGACGCACGGTTTAGTTTCTGAACCGCTATCGTGGTCTTCACTGTCACCCGCCTCTAGGTTGTACAGGCGCTGTAGCTCCTGTCGCACAAGTTCGCGCCGCTCCAAGCGATACGACGCGAACAGTGCCTCCAGTTCGGCGTCGGTGTGTTGCGTCTTGTGGTAATCCCACGACCGCAACAGGTCAGCGGCTTCGTCCGGACTCAACTTCGCGGCGAGCCGTGCAACTCGCTCTTCAATTGGAATGCTCATCATGATGTGCTCCTTCGACCTCTCGCTACGATGGCCCGTCCATTTCCTAAACTTGAACTAGGCGCACTTTAAGCTGGTGGCTCCTGCCGAGCCTTTTTTGCATCCTCTACGATTTGCTTGGCGGTCTCGAAGTCATTACCTGACCACGGCTCGTCGTCCACCGGAAGTTTGTTCCATAGCTCCACGCTGCTAATGATGCTCGCCATTTCCGCCTTCTCAACCTCGATTGCTCGTTCCCACTTGGTCTTGTCCATCAGGGAATGGACGGCATTCTTGATTCGGCTGCGCAACTCGTTCGCTGGGAGCGCATCGAGTTCAACGCAGTCAGGGCCGTAATTCCTGACAAATGCAGGACTGCGGCTGTCGCTCTCTTTCACGCGCAACGGCGGCAAATTAAACTGGCGGATGTCTGCCGGATGGATGGCGATGCGTTCGATTGAGAAGTTCGCGTGGATCTTCTCACGCAGGTCATTCTCAATCCCCACACCGCTGGGATCATGGTCACCAAGGTAGAGCACGAAGATTCTCTTGCCACCGCGCTCTATTTGCCGAAACAGAACCTCAATTTGGTGTCGTTTTGTGGCGCTGTTGTAGCCGCGCCCCACCCGCACGGTTATGCCAAGCTCGTTCGTCAGCCCCTCAATTGAGCCGATGATGGCGTCCTTCTCCGTCCAAACTTCGACATGGTTTGGTTGCGATGCCCAATAGTCTTTGCGATAGCCGCGCTTCACAACTTCGGCATAACCCTGCGCATCCTGGAACACGTTCGGCTCATACTCCGGCCGCGAGCGATCTACGATGTACTCCCAGCGGCAGCGCCCATCTTGTCGCGCCTTCGTCATGACCCGGCTGACCATCTGGTAACAGCTACGGTTGTTCTGGATGACAGCAAGGCTGACGATTTGATAGAAGAGCTGGCGGATCGTCATCGGGTATTGACGTTCTAGAATCGAGACCGCCACATTGATTAGCGCTGTGGTCTTCGCCCATTCTGCTTTAGCCATCGCTCATCCTCTCCTGATTCTTTTGCTTGCATGGTCGTCTCCGTCATCTACACTTCCGCCGTGCGAGTTCGCAGCGCGGCGCGGTTTTGTTTTTAGCGCGGATACCATCCCGTCCGCCAACAGAAAATCGGAGCACCGCAACACTTGATCGAAAGTCGTCGTCGCCCGCGATGGCCCGCATGAATCGTTTCTGTTGGCGCACCACTCGTGTACCACTAGGGGAAATCAAGGGGTGTACCACTAAGCCACTAGTAGTACTAGTGGTACTTCTTAGTGGGACACTCGCACGGTATGTCGCGGCCCTCTTATGCGGAATGTAGGGCTGGACCAGCTCAAGCCTTCTCTCTTCGACGGCTCGTTGACGATAACGGCGAATCAAACTCCAGTCGCAGCCGAAAAGGCTCGCGATGCGTTCCAGTGGAAGAGCTATCGGTAAGCCCGGCCGCTGACTCTGGAGTTGATTGAAGAGAGCGACAAACCGCTCGTACGTTGATTTGTAAACGCCCGCATTCGTAACTTCCCACGCCGCTTCCAACGGGTCCGGGCCACCTACCGGATAACGCGATACGCTTGCGGCTATTGCTAAAACCTCGTTCTCGCCTAGGGGTGGCACGCACCGACGGGAATTCGCGTCGAGAAGAAAAACTGACAATTCGTCGTGAGTCATACCTCGTCTGCGTTCCGCTCCGGCCAACCGTGCCAGTCCGTCGTTTCTTTGTGTTTCATACAGCTTGCCGATGGTGTTCGACTGTTTCGAAGTCGGTGAAGCCAACAGGTGCAACAGCCATTCCGGCGTCGGAAGAACTGCGGCGTCTGGGTTCGCCCAGCGATACCGGCGACCGGACGGATGAAGAGAAGGCGGAGCGATTACATAACCTCCGTCGCCCCGCACATCCAAGCCAGGGCGCAATTTCTCGACGCTGTTGCGAATTCTGATATCAGGTGGATTTTCAAAATAGCTGTGCTGGCCGTTTGATGTGATCGCAGTCAGCGTTTTCAACCAGAGGTCACCATGACTGCCGGTCATTTCACTCAAGGAATTCGCGCCTTTTTCTCCATCACAATCCAAAACCCAAATGCCAGAATCAGCGCCGGTCTTCACTGCCCAGTTGCAGTCTCGATAAGTGATCGACCACTGCTCGATGATGGAGGGATCGCACGTCGCCTTATCCTGCCAATTTGTGAGGAAAGGCACTTTGTCTCTCGCTTTGCATGGATGAATCCTCCAGCCCCTCGCTGCGAGGCGAAGGACATCTTCAAGAGACGCCGTTGGTTCAGATATCGCACGCTGCCGCTGGCGATGGCGTGATATCTTTGCTGCATCCATTGATTACTCCTTGGCCCCGCCGATTGGTCCCCGGCGGGTTTATTTTGTGCTGGCGGTGGTGCTGGCCAACTTGTCAACGATGCCCCCTCCGCTGGTCCCGGCTGGTCTATTGAATCTTGTTCTCCACGAGAAACTTCTCGAACGTCTCGCGGGGGATACGCAGAACACGATAACGGCGCTTGAAGCGACCTTCGCCGCTGCCGATGTCGATCACTCCGATGCGCTTCTCAAATCTCCGAATGATGGTTTTCTTGGAGACTTTCAGAATCGCGGCAGCTTCTTCTGCTGTTAGATACTCGGTGGTCATCACTTGCCACCGCCGCTGGGCAACTGATTGAGCCAATCCTCGAACTTGGACCAATCGTAGAGAACCGTTCGATGGCCAGCGACGCGGAACTCAGGACCCGCGCCGAGGGTTCTCATTTTGCGCAGCTTCTCCGCCCCAATTCCGTAGCGAACAGCCGTCTCTGTTGGGGTGCCGCAGCGCTTCGCTGGCAATTCACTCTCATTTTTTTGCTTGGCCATGCCTTCTCTTCAACCTCTGTAGGCCAACATAGCAAGACGACTTCCGCCGAACGCTCTCGTAGCTCGCAGAACGGAGTGAATCGGTCATTGAGGGTTTATCTGGAGTGGTCTGTTGTGATCTGGTGTGATCTGGTGTGATGGAGAAAAAAGTTGAAATTTTCTTGTTATCCACAGGGGCAAGATGCGCGACCCACATTCTCAAAGACTTGGCAGAGACCCAATCCAAGTAAGTAACCAAAGCGGTGACAAATAGACGAATCGACCCTGTTCTTCGGCGAGTGTTTCTATGGGGGGACACAAGAAGGGCGCTGCATCTCGATGTGAAATACAGCGCCCCGGGTGTTTCGATGACGACGACGCGATCAGGCGACGATTGACAGCTTGCGTTTACTCGACGACGGCGGCGGCTGTTTTGCCCACGTGCCGATGACCAGCGAGTCGAGACGCTCCTGTCTCGCTTTTACCCACGGCGCGTAACTCTTCTCCGTCGTCTTGATCGATGTGTGTCCCAGTAACTTGCTGACCTCTTCTAGTGGTATCCCCTGATTCAACATCTCCACCGCGAAGGTATCGCGCAACTGATGAGGATGACCCTCTTCCATCCCCGCCGCTCGGAAGACTTGCCGTAGATCGTGCTGCCAGTTGGTGACGGCAGTCTGCGGCTTGCTCGTCCCCGTATTCCAGAAAATGTACTTTGGGCTGTCGTTCAGCGGCATCGCCGCAATAATCTCCGTCGCCACATCAGGAGGAATCGGTACTGATACGTGCGTGCCGGTCTTCTGTCGATTCGTGACGACACGATGGACCTTGGCTTTGTTGTCCCACTGAAACTCATCTCTCTCCAGCGTGACAGCATCGCGAATGGCAAGCCCGCTGTGTCGCATCAGTCTCACGAGAGCATGAACTCGGGTCGCCTTAGCGCCGGTGAACTCGTCTGGGATGGCTTTGAGCATCCGCGCATATTGCTTCTCCGTCAGAGGCAGAGTCGGCGGTTCATCGACTTTGATCGGCGAGAGTTTCGGCACCCGGTCGATCAATCGCGATTCATAGCAATAGCGGAGAAAGCCTCTCAGACGTTCCTGCACCTTGGAGCGAGTGGTCGAGGAAGGATAGAGCCGCGACCAGTCCGAACGGAAGTCCGTCACATCATCCAGCGCAATCTCATGCGGGAAATACTTGGATCGCTTCTCCATGAACTCACGAAATCGGGTCAGTTCACGGTCGTACTTTTTCAGCCCGTTGGGGTCGAGACCCTGCGAACCCTTGTCGCTGATGAATAGCTCTATCGCTCGCTCAATCGTCTTGCTCGATTGCGTCTCCAGTCGAACCCCATCTATCGGGCGTGCCGTCGGGTTGGCTGCGTCGTTGGCGACCTTATACTGTGCCTCGATCTCGCGTCGCCTCTCTTCAGCAATGGACCACGTGCGAGTCTTCGCGGCTTGGCGATGTAATTTCCCGTCGGCGTACCACCGCAGGTGTTTCGGGCAGCGGCAACTCTTGTAGAACTCGTCCTTAGCACGCGGACAGTCTTTGCGATGACGAACGCAGATTGTGATGGTGGGAATGGTCGAGATGCGAACGGTAGAGGTCATGTGAGCTAGTCTCTTTCAGTCGATCAGGGATGAAACGACGTCGCGAGACTATCACAAAACTTTCACAAATCCGGTAATCACTTTACTAACTTATTGATTCTAAAAAGGTAAAACTTGGAGGCGCGGGTCGGGATCGAACCGACGCATAAAGGTTTTGCAGACCTCTCCCTTACCACTTGGGTACCGCGCCTCTGTGGGCTTCCTCTGTCAGCCCTGCAAATTGTTGTGTGAAGTGTACCGCAGGCAGGGGATGATTTGGAGCGGGAGACCGGGGTCGAACCGGCGACATCTTCCTTGGCAAGGAAGCACTCTACCACTGAGCTACTCCCGCTCTCACAGGTTCAAGTATAACGGCCGACTCACTTGCGGTCAAACATTTGGAAGCCGTCCAACGATCAGAAGATCCATGGCTTCGGGAGGAATCTAGTTGCCCGACAGCCGCTGGTTGAATGCGATGCGCGGGCCAGCGACGGTGCTTGAGCGATGGCGAACGAGGTGCGGTGTGATCAGGAGAACGAGCTCGCTGGTGTCGTTCTCCGTGATCTTGTCGGCGGTTGCGGTCTGAAAGCCGGGAAGCTCGCCAAGGCCCGGATACCCGCTGACTGCGGCCGACTCAGACCGGGTTAGCGAGCTGGCAAGCAGAGCAGTCTCACCGTCAGAGACGGTCACTTCGGAGACGTACTGCCGGTTTGCGAGCACGGGGATGTTGTTGAGCACGGCGCCGGCTAGAGCCTCGATTTTGAGGTCGAGTTTCATGCTGATGAGACCCGACTTCTGGACAGTCGGCGTGGCCTTAAGCGTAAGGCCGAGGTCCTCATACTGGATCTGCGGGATGGTGACGCTGGTCGCCTGGTTGACCAGGCTGGAGGCGCTGACGCCGTTGATCGTGACTCCCGCAAGGGCAGCGCCCGATCCGGCTAGTCCGCTTGTGTATGTGGACGTGGTGATCGGATAACGGGTGCCGGACCGGAAGTTGCCCGTCTGGCGATCGCCGACGCGCAGCTGGATGCTATCGAGCGCGCGCGTATCGCTGGAGTTCATGGCGAAGTTGAAGGTCGAGGAGCCGTTCGTCGTGATGCCAGTCTGGGTAAGACCGCCGCCAAAGAAGCCGATGGTATTGCTCAGCAGACTGCTCTGAGCCGCCCCGGAGGAGATGAGCGCGAGCGCGATCTCGATATCGCTGGCGTTGGCGGGGATGAGTCCCCCTGCGATGGCCTGATCGACGAGCGACTGGTTGGACTGAACCAAATTGCGGGCTTCGGACTCCACGTTATAGAAGCCAATCTGCTGCGGAAGCTGAGCTCCGATGTTGCGCTGCCGCGTGCGATCGACGGCATAGATGTTGATGTCGAGCAGGACCTCGGCGCCGCCGTCGATCAGGTCGGCCAGCGTGAGATTGATAGCGGAGAGCGTATCCTCCGGCGCGCGCAGCACCAGATTTCCAGCGTTGTTCTGTACGGTTACCTGCTTGACGTCGAAGACGCTCTGAACGACCGCCCCCAACTCCTTCATCTGTTCTGGAGTGGAGCCGGGCACGTAGATTGTCTCTTCCAGCTGGCGCTCGAATCTCTGACGGTTCTCGGATGTGTCGTCCGCGACCAAGACACTGTGCGGGTCAAGCGGGGCGGCGATGACGTGTGCCATCTCGAAGAGAATCTCCGAGGCCTTTGCGTAGGAGACGTTGTCCACATCGAAGCGCAGGTTCTGGCGCTTGATCGAGTCATCGAAGACGGCGCGAATACCGTAGCGCAATAGCACCTGGCGAATGGTCTCCCGGGTATCGCCGCGAATCTCAAAGGTCTGCGTGCCGGCAGTGGGCAGCAGCGTGATGGGGCCTGCGATGGCCGGAGGCTGTTGTATCCAGGGAGTCGATGATGGGTCGATGGTCGCCTGGACCTCAGGATGAAAGGCCGCCGATAACGCCGCCGGATCGTCATGCTGTGTGACGATGACATTCTCGGGGTCGAGTTTGCGTGCTTCGGCGAGGAGCGATTGCGCCTTCTCTCTCTGGCCGAGCAGGCGAGCCTTCCCGGCCTGCTGGACCAACTCGGTAACGCGATGCGAGCGAGCGAGAGCCGTCGCCTGGAGATAATCCGGGTTGCTGGGATTGAGGGCGGCCGCCTTTGCAAACTGCGCCTCAGCACCTGTTAGATCGCCGCGATCGAGCAGTCGCGCTCCGGCGATATAAGCGTCCTCGGCCTCGTGAATCTGCCGGGTAGTGGGTTTAGGCGGGACCGCCGCTTTGGTCGCAGGAGAGGCAGCGGCCGGGGCTGGTAACTCCTGCGCTATGGCAGGGAGGCTGACAGAAACTGCGATGGCGAACGCAGTGACGCTTGACGAAAAGAGCTTGCGGAGTGGGGAAGAGGGCGCCATGCTTGCCGGTTGTTGGACGGTTGTGCCCGCTAGCGGGCACCAGTAATGCCGCGATTCATTCCCTGGGCAATGCTCTGCACGCGCGGCCGCTCGCTGGCTGGCGGACGGCGCATGCCGTTGCGGATCTGCGTCGTGTCCATGTCGAGCTCGGCCAGAGTGCGGCTCAGGGTGTTGCGGTGCATGCCGAGTTCATCGGCGGCCTTGCACTGGTTGCCTTTGTGGTTGGCGAGGACCTCGAGGATATAGCGGCGCTTGAACTGCCGAACGGCATCGGTGTAAGAGATTCCGGCACTGTGCATCTGAATGACAAGGCTGTCCAATTCGCGCTTCAAGGGTGTACTCCTCGCTGGTCGTCTTCGGTGCGACACTTCCTCATTGTGACCCTAGCTGTGCGGTTTGATCCAATCGGGTGCGTTGTGCTTGAGCTGTGTTGCGCCGTCCAGGATGAGCTGCTCGAGGTCGTGAGGTACAACGAAGGATACCGCATGTGCCCCGGCAAGGAAATAGGGAGTGAGGCGGGAATTTTTGAGCCAGTCGGTGGTGGGAAGGAAAGCAGTTACGGCCATCAGAATAACAACGCAGGCCAGCCAGCCTCTTGCTAGGCCAAAGGCGGCTCCGCCTAGCCGGTCGAAAAAGCCGAGACCGATGGCGTGGGCCGCTGAGTGCGTCATCCGTCCCAGAATGGCGGCGAGAACCATGACGCCGATCGCGATCAGCAGAAAGGCAACAGCGTTGGCCACAGCTGGATTGGTGATGAAGCGGGACAGCGGAGAGGCAACAAGAGGATAGTTCCAGGCGGCAAGCAGGACGCCCGCGGCCAACCCTGCAAGGGAGAACAGTTCGAGCAGCAGGCCACGGAAGAGAGCCTGGACGGTAGAGAATACCAGCACCGCGACCAGCAGGCCGTCAAAGAGATTCATAACGTCGTGCGGCCGGTGATGAGCCGGAAGGCCTCAAGGTACTTCTCGTGGGTGCGCTCGACCACCTCCGGAGGCAGGCCGGGCGCGGGCGCCTGCTTGTTCCACCGAATGGACTCCAGGTAGTCGCGGACGTACTGCTTGTCGAACGAGGGCTGCGGGCCGCCGGGAGCGTAGGCGTTCGCGGGCCAGTAGCGGGAGGAGTCCGGAGTAAGGACCTCGTCGGCGAGCACGATCTCTCCATCGATCAGGCCGAATTCAAACTTCGTATCGGCGAGGACGAGGCCACGGTTCTCGGCGTGGCGCGAGGCCTTGTCGAAGATCTCAAGCGTCAGGCGACGCAGCTCATTCGCATGGTCGGCTCCCACGGCGGAGACCACATCGTCAAATGAGATGTTCTCGTCATGGCCGCCGGTGTGGATCTTGGCGGCCGGCGTGAAGATGGGCTCAGGCAGACGGTCGGACTCGCGTAGGCCCGCCGGCAGCCGTATGCCGCAGATTGAGCCGTTGGCCTGGTAGTCCTTCCAGCCCGAGCCTGAGATGTAGGCGCGGACCACGCATTCGACCGGTAACATCTGCGCTCGGCGAACGATCATGCTGCGCCCGGCAAGCTGGTCGCGGTAGGGCTCCAGCACGGGCGGAAACTGCGCAGCATCAGCAGTCAGAACATGGTTCTTCACCGTGTCATTGAGGACGTCAAACCAGAATAGGGAGAGCTGCGTGAGGATGCGACCCTTGTCGGGGATTCCGGTCGCCAAGACGTGGTCGAAGGCCGAGATGCGATCGGTGGCGACGAAGAGAAGCTCGCGGTCGCCGATCGAGTAGATATCGCGGACTTTGCCCCGCGTGGTGAGAGGAAGCGAACCAAGATCGGTGTTAACAAGTGCTGTTGCCATCACAATGACGGTACCATTTTGTCTGGGATTTGATGAACTAAGGAAGCGGGAGTGTGTAGTCGATATCCTGCTGGCCGCGGCGGGCGGGGCAGCGGAAGTGGACGACCTTGCGGGCGGGATCGGCTACGGCAGAAGAGGCGGCCGCGTCGCACTGGTCGTCGCCGAAGGAGGCGCGCTGAACGAGGTGTCGAACGAAGGGTGCGAAAGGAGGACGGTAGAAGACGATCAGGTCCATGCCGGAGTTGCCGAGGCCGTCCAGGTCCCAAGGACTCTTTTCGCAGATGTAGGGGCCTCCGATGGAGGAGATATCGGCGGGGGACCAGTAGAAGATTCGCGTCAGAGGAGTCAACAGGGTCGATCCGAAGATCGGCAGCATAAGAATCAGCGCGCTCAGCGCGGTGAGCCACTGCGGACGCATCAGGCTGAACCGGATAAGAAGGATCTCGTACCCAGCGACGGCGGTCCAGCAGAGCAGGTCATTGAAGTAGGTAGAGGTCGTGCTCCACGAGGAGACGAGAAAAAGGAAGCGAAGCAGAACCATAGCGAAAGCAAGGCCGAGCACAAACCTTCGCAGCCACGACGGTATCCGCCACCAAAACACGCGGAGCACCAAGGCCGCTCCTGTAAGCAGGCCTAGCAAGGCGAGGGTCAGGGGAAAATGCATGCGCTCTAGGTAGCTTACCGGGGATTTCGCGCGCGGTGAACAGGGGGAGCAACGTGAACCGTTGCTCCCGTTGGGTTTGGTTAGGCTACAGCGCGGCGTGAAGCGTTCTCGTCGCGTCGGTTCAGGTTGACGCTGACCACCTTCGAGACGCCGGGCTCCTGCATGGTGACACCGTAGATGACATCGGCCTGGGACATCGTGCGCTTGCTGTGCGTGATGACGACGAACTGCGTGTTTGCACTCATGTCGGCGATCAGCTTGGCGAAGCGGCCGACGTTCGTCTCATCCAGCGGAGCGTCGACCTCGTCGAGGATGCAGAACGGCGCCGGCTGGAACTGGAAGATGCCGACTAGCAGAGAGAGAGCGGTGAGGGCCTTCTCGCCGCCTGAGAGCAGAAGGATGTTCTGCAGCTTCTTACCGGGCGGCGAGGCGACGATGTCGATGCCGCTCTCGGCCGAGTTCTCGGCGTCGGTCAGCTTCATGAAGGCCTGGCCGCCGCCAAAGAGCTTCGAGAAGGTGACGGAGAAGTTCTCGTTGATGACCAGGAAGGCCTCGTCGAACTTCTGCCGCGAGACCTCGTCGATCTCCTTGATCGAGGCCTGCGTATTCTCGATAGAGTCGAGCAGGTCCTTGCGCTGCGTCTCGAGAAAGGCGTGGCGCTGCGTTGTCTCGTTGTACTCATCGAGCGCCATCATGTTCACCGGACCCATGGACTCGAGCTTCTGCTTCAGAGCGCGGGACTCTTCCTCCTCGGTGTGCAGAGCATCGCCTTCGATGCGAGCGATGGTTTGATCTTCACGCAGCGTTACTGCCTCGACGGCGAGATCGTTCAGGCAGGTGGCCTCGATGTGCTCGATGTCGGAGGCCAGCCTGGCTGCGCGCGCGGTGTGGCCGGCGCGCTCCTCGCGAAGCGCCTCGGTCTCGTGGCGAAGCGTGCGCAGGCTCTGGTCGAGCTCGGTCATCGCGGCGCGCAGCTCGTTGGCCTCTGTGGTCAGGCGTGCTCCTTCGGCGAGTGCCGTCGCGCGCGTCTCGGAGAGCTCGGAGTGCTGTGTGGCGAGCGTCGAGGTCTCCTCTTCTCGGCGCAGCTTCTCCGCGCCCGAGGCTGCGAGCTGCTGCTCGAGCTGCTGAATGCGCTGGTTCTGGCTGTTGTAGAGGCGCGAGGTCTGATCGAAGTTCGACTGCGCGTTTCGGCGGCGCTCTTCAAGCCCGGCGAGCGAGGCCGATGCCTCGGCAGCCGACTGCTGGAACTGCTCGCGGCGACCGCGAAGCTCGTCCAGCTTGGCCTGAAGCTCAGCGAGCGAGCTTTCGAGACCGGCGCGCTCGGCCTCGAACGCCGCGGCCTCCTGCTGGCGCCGCGCAATCAGGTCGGTCTTCTGGTTGCGAGCGTCGCGGTTGCGCTCGGTGGCCAGCGACCACTCCTGCAGCCTCCGCTCGATGCGCGCGGTCTCGGACTCCATCTGGCGAAGCGCGGCGCCGGAGTTTGCCGCTTCACGCTCGGCATCGCGGCGCTCGTGCGTCTTGCTGTCGATGGTGGAGTTAAGCTCGGTGATCTGGCGCTGGAGGTCAGCGGTGCTCAGGTCGGCCTGCGCGAGCTGCTGCTCGGCCTGCTCGATCTTCTGCTGCACCTCGGTGAGCTCGCGCTTGAGCGCCAGCGGACCCTGGGCGCGCGGACGACCTCCGGTGACGGTGACGTTGTGGAAGGTCTCGCCGCTGGGCGAGAGGAAGAACGCGTGCGGGTTCGAGAGAGCAAGCGTGCGCGCCGTGTAGGAGTCCGGCGCGACGAAGCCCTCGCGAAGCTTGGGCAGGATGACCTCGAGCGACTTACCGAAGCCATCGAGCACGCGGATGCACTCGCGCAGCGGCACTACACCTTCGATATGTGCGGTGTTGCCGACGGCCTCACTGGTCATTCCCTCGGCGAAGGAGAAGTTGGCCTGCGCATCGCTGGGGTGCACGAGGAACGTTGCGCGGCCGGCCACGTCGGTCAGGAGCAGGTGCATGCCGGCGTCGGCGGCGTCCCAGCTCTTGACGACGATGTAGTTCAGCTCGTCGCGCAGGAACTCATCGACGACGCTCTCATACTTGCCGTCAACTTCGAGAAAGTCTGCGAGCGTTCCGACGGGAGCCATCGTACCCGATTGCGCAGCCTTGCTGGACTTGAAGATGTTGCGGACAGTGTCGGTCGAGTAGCTGTGGTCGCGGATGAGGCCTTCGAGCGAGTTGCGCCTGCCGTGGAGGGTCGCCACCTCGCCGCGCAACTGGTCGCCGCGGCGCTTGCTCTCGTTCTCGTCCTTGCGGCGGGCGTCGATCTGAAGCCGCATCTCGGCGATCTCGGCCTCGAGCCGCTTCAGCCGCTCGGTCACGGACTCAAAGGAGAGCTTCACCTGACCACGCTGCAGGCCAAGCGTCTCAAGCTCCTGACGGGCGACCTCGGATTCGCGCTCGAGCCGCTGCGCCTCCTGCTCAAGGCCGGCGAGCGCCGCTGCGGCTTGTGCTTCCTCGTTGCGGGTCTGAGAGGCGCGCTGCACGAGTTGGAGCGTTTGGCGGCGGTTCTGCTCGGCCTGTTGCTCGGCTGCCTGGAGTGCGCGTACGGCCTCCTGGGCCTGCTGTTGCTGCTGCTGCACAGACTGGCGCGAGCTGTTCGACTCGGTCGTGGCGTTATCGAGGAAGCTGCGGTGTTGCTCAAGCTCACCTGCGAGGGAGGTCAGCTGCTCGCGGGCATGCGCGAGATCGTCGGCGCCGGTTGCGAGGCGCTGTGTCAGCTCGGCGATTCGGTCGGCGTTTGAGGCCGTGCGCGCCGTGATGCGCTCGAGCTCAACCGCGGACTGGTTGGCTCGCGAGCCCGCTTCGCGGATCTGCTGGTCGAGGGTGTAGCCGCGATTGATGCCTTCGGTATGCTCGGCGTCCATCTGCTCGAGCGAGGCGGCCTGCGCGTCGATCTGCGTGGCCAGCGCGGCGATCCTCTCGTTGGTTGCCGCTTGTTCGGCGTCGAGCTGGGCCATGCGGCTGGCGAGCACGACGCGAAGGCGGGTGCGAAGCTCGTCGCGTAGTGCACCGTAGCGCTCGGCTTTGGCGGCCTGACGCTTGAGCGTGGCCATCTGCCGCGTAACCTCTTCAAAGATGTCGTTGACGCGGGCGAGGTTCTGCTTGGCGGACTCGAGACGAAGCTCGGCGAGGCGCTTCTTGGTCTTGAAGCGGGTGATGCCGGCGGCCTCCTCGATGATGCTGCGGCGATCGAGCGGCTTGGAGCTGAGCAGCTGGCCGATGCGCTCCTGACCGATGATAGCGTAGGACTCGCCGCCGAGGCCGGTGCCCATGAAGATGTCCTGGATGTCGCGCAGGCGGCAGATCTTGCCGTTGAGCAGGTACTCGGAGTCGCCGGAGCGGAAGAGGCGGCGCGTGATGGTGAGCTCGCCGGCGCGCACCGGAGCGCGGTTGAACTTGCGGCGGCGGATCTTCAGCACAACGTTGTTGGCGGAGGCGGGGTCTCCCTCGGTGGCTTCGCCGTTCGGATCAGCGGCTTCGACGATCTTGGGTGCCTCGCCCTCGATGACGGTGCCGGGCTGGGCCTCGGCGACGGCGTCCTCGGTCTCCTGTGCGCGCTGATGGCGAAGCTCAGTCTCGTTCCAGTCAGTAATGTTGGCCAGGACTTCCGCTGGGTGCTCGTCGGTGACGAGTACCTCGGGTCCGTCGGGGGAGAGCGCCGCTCCGTCGTAGACCTCGGGATCGACGAGGGTGAGCGAGACCTCGGCCATTCCGGTGGGCTTGCGGTCGCGCGTTCCGGCGAAGATGACGTCCTCCATCTTCACACCGCGCAGGCTCTTGGCCGACTGTTCGCCCAGAACCCAGGTGATGGCGTCGGAGATGTTCGACTTGCCGCAGCCGTTGGGGCCGACGATGGCGGCGATGCCCTCGCCGGAGAGCTGGACCTCGGTGCGGTCGCAGAAGGATTTGAATCCGAGGATCTGGACTTTCTTGAGTTTGAGCAAAGTCACCTCTCAGCGGTGCGCTGCTTCCTGGGGAAGGGCACCTTAGTTAAGACTGACCTAACTTTAGCCCGCGCCGGGAGGCGGAATCAACGGTCGCAACACCACCTGTTGTGGATAAGCAGTCCCTAATACAACGAATGGGTCGTTTTCACCGAATGTGTGGAATTTCGCTTGGAGGAGTGAGGGTTCTGTTGTCTTTGAGGCAGAGTTGGTTTGTCTGCCTGTGACGTGGTGGCAGTCATGATCGTACACGCGACGGAGGTGAGGAAGTGCATCCACATCTTGGCGTTTTCCCTCGAAGACAGGGGAAACTCTCACGAAGCTTGCCATAGAGCAACGTGGTTTCTATAATCCGCATCATCATGCCGTGATTGCACCAGGCAGTTTGAACCGCTTGACCACTGGGGTTGAGTGCAGGTGGGACGACTGACGATGCGCCATCCAGGTTGTGATATCGATCTGACCCCGGAGTCACCGGAAGGCAGAAACTCGAAAAGAGAGATCTAACTGAGGAGTGTGGAATGAAGAAGGCAGTAGTTGCGTCTCTCCTGGCGGTCGCTAGCGTTGCATCCGGTGCGCGTGTTGCGGTTGCACAAACCCAGGTGAATCTGGGATCGAACGCGCAGCAAACGGGCGGAGGCGTCACGCTGCCTCCGGCTGAGTACAACGCATATACAGCGGCCATCGGCCAGAGCACACCGCAGGCGCAGGCCCCGGCACTGGAGTCGTTCCTGACGACGTATCCGCAGTCTCAGGTGAAGGGCGATGTGCTGCAGCGCCTGATGCTGGCGTACAGCTCGTTCGACCCGGCCAAGACGCTCGATGCCGCCGACCGGCTCCTGCAGGTCGACCCGAACAATCTTCGGGCGCTCACGTTCGAGGCGTACTTCCGGCTGCAGGGCGCCGATCAGATCACCGATCCGGCGGCCAAGCAGGCTGCGCTCGACAAGGCCGCCGACTACGCCCAGAAGGGCCTGAGCGCAACGAAGCCTGCCGATATGAGCGACGCTGACTTCAATAGCGTCAAGACAGCAGCAGCTCCTGTGTTTCACCGCGCGATCGCGACCGCGGCTCTCGGAAAGAAGGACGGCGCGACCGCGGTTAGTAATCTGAAGGCCAACCTCGCTGCGGCGAAGCCAGAGGAGACCAAGACCCCCGGTCTGATCCTGCAAGATACCTACTACCTGGGTTATGCGTACTACACGTCGACTCCGCCGGACCTGCTGAACTGCACCTGGTATACGGCTCGAGCCGCTAGTTTTGCTCCGGAGCCTTATAAGACTAATTTCATGAACCTGGCGAAGTATTGCTACAAGAAATACCACGGCGCCGACGACGGTTTTGATGCAGTGATGACGGCATCGCAAGCGAGCCTGGATCCGCCGGCGAATTTTTCTGACACGATCAAGCCTGCTCCGAAGCCTGCTGACATTGTGAAGCAGGTGATTGCGACGACCCCGGATCTGGCGACCCTGGCGATCTCGGACAAGGAGTTCATCCTGCAGAACGGCTCGCCTGAGGACGCTGCGAAGGTCTGGGACACGATCAAGGGCAAGTCTGTTCAGTTCCCGGATGCGACGGTGGTCGCTGTGGCGGACACGGCGCTGCAGGTCGCGGTCTCAGACGACGCTGTGGCGTCGAAGACGGCGGACTTCACCTTCAACTTGGCGGCTCCGCTGAAGACGCCTCCGGCGGTGGCAGCGAAGGTGACGGTGAGCGGAACCTACGCCTCGTACACGCCGAACCCGATCATGATCACGATGAGCGACGGCGCGGTCGTCGAGCCGAAGAAGACGACGAAGCCGTCCCCGGCTCATCGGCCGCCTCCGCGCAAGCACTAAACTGAACCTGAGTCAAAAACGGGGCAGCCCTTCGGGGCTGCCCTTTGCTTTGCGGAAATGGATCCCCCCGTACTAAAGGACGCAAAGTCTTCGAATGAAAGGAGATAGATGGGTACTTCGTATCCGGGGAGGCGCCGTGCCTAGTCACCGTCAAAAGAACCACTACTTCTCTAGTGAATCCGGTGAAATTAATCGGCAAATGGATGTTGTTGAATCTTAGGTGGTTAGTCGTGGCTGGGGCTTGACAGCCGTTTTTTCGGGGATTTTCGACACTGTGAACCGTCCGAACCGCGCAATTCAGGCTGTTGCTTCGATGGATCGCGGGAGGATAATACGCATGCGCCCTTGAAGGGACGATCGTCAAAGACATTTCCCTTGTTGAATTCGAGCATTCGGAGGCTGCCGCTGATTGAGTAGACGCGGCGGGAATCTGGATGCGTTGGCGAACCACGAAAGGTTAGCCGTTTACTAAAACACTCAGGGTGAAAAAAAGAGTTTGCCATTTGAGTGATTCGTTGCGTCGTCGCAATTCTGCGATAGCCGCACCAAACGGGCCACGGAGTGAAAGAAGCAGCAAGAAGGGAGAAGCACATGGACCGCATGCTTGTGGTTGTTTTTGACAGCGAAACGAAGGCGTACGAAGGCAAGAAGGCACTGTTACAGCTGGATGCGGAAGGCAGCATCGGGGTGTATGGCTACGCCATAGTGGCAAAGGATGCGGACGGCACGGCATCGCTGAAGCAGGGCGACGACACCGGACCGCTTGGAACGCTGATGGGAACGTCGCTTGGGAGCCTGGTCGGTGTTCTGTTTGGACCGGCGGGACTGGCGATTGGAGCGACCGCGGGCTTTGCTGGCGGCGCTACGGCGGATTTGCTCAACGCCGGAGTCAGCGAGGACTTCATCGACGATGTCACGAAGGTCGTGTCACCGGGTAAGGTTGCCCTTGTTGCGGAGATCGAGGAGGATTGGACGACTCCGGTAGACACCCGGATGGAAGCGATCGGAGGGATGGTCTTCCGTCGCTCTCTGGCGGAGGTGACTCAGCGGTTGCACGATGAGCATGTTGCGGCGATGAAGGCTGACATGGCGCAGTTGAAAGCCGAGCACGCACAGGCCAGCGCCGATCGCAAGGCCAAGCTCCACGAAAAGATCAACAAGCTGGACTCGAAGATTCAGGCCCAGCTGGAAGCGGCCAAGGAGAAGCGCCAGGCTGCAGAACGTACCGCTCAGGCGAAGGCCCAGATTCTGAAAGCCAAGGCGACCAAGGCGGGGGCAGCAGCAGCGTGATAAAACAGTCAACTGAACTGGAACCGCCCGCACAGTGGGACTTTATGCGGGCGGTTTCACTGATACAGCGAATACAGGCAGTTCATTGGAGATACATGCCTAGCTTTGGACGAATTTCGAAGTCACTGGCGCTGACTCTTTCGGTGTTCTTTCTGGGGATCTCCGGATGCACGGGACCTCGAACCCCGCCGCAGGAGCAGAGCCAGCAGGGACAGGCTCAGCCTGCACAGAAGCCGGCGATGGAGAGCCAGCAGGCGCAGGAGCAGGACGCCGAGGTGCAGATGGGCGAGGAGGTCTTCAACGAGTTGAAGGCCAAGGGGGAGATCGTCGAGTCGTCACCGTTGTACGACGAGCTGAAGCCCATCGCGGAGGCCATTACGCGAGCGGCGCAGCCGCAGTACAACCATCCTTTCAAGTTCTACCTCGTGCATGAGAAGCAGCCGAATGCGTTCGCCACTCCCGGGGGAAACGTCTATGTGGTGGATTCGCTGCTGTACTTCGTCAAGAACAAGGAGCAGCTGGCGGGAACGTTGTGCCACGAGGTCTCACACACGATCCATCACGACACGATGGAGCTGATGGAAAAGCAGGCGAAGATAGAGCGGCGCGAACTCGGGGCCGCATTGCTTCTGGGCCCGACGCGCGCGCATCTGCTGGCGATTGCGCTGATCGGCAAACTGCATTCGCTCGGCTACTCGCGCGGCGCGGAGCAGCGAGCAGACCTGACGGGCTCGGACATCTGCGCCCAGACCGGGTACAACCCGTGGGGATTGATCTGGCTGTTTCAGGACTTTCAAGCCGCTAACCCGGACCAGCTGCCACAGCTTTTGTCGGATCATCCCGACGATCAGAACAGGATTGCTGCGCTGAAGCGGCACTTCCGGCAGAATCCGTCGGTGTTCGGAAAGTTCAGCCCGGACCCCAAGACGGCTACGTCGATGACTGTTCCGAAGAACGCCTCGGAGGTTTTTCTCCACTAGGACGTTCACCAGACCACTTGAAATTCGAAAGGAGTAAGTCCATGAGTAATCTTTCCAGCATATTGGCATCGGGAATCGATGAAGTCAGAAGGTCATGGCTCTGGTTTTTCGCGTGCGGTATCGCGCTGGTGGTGCTTGGCGCGGCTTGCATCGTGAAGTCGCAGACGGCTACGACATTCTCCATCTTGGTTTTGGGCTGGGTCCTTGCGATCAGCGGAGTCGTATGGTTAATTGGCTCCTTCCTTACGCTGAGCTGGGGAGGATTCTTTGTCTATCTGTTGAATGCGATTGTTCGGGGAGTGACCGGATACCTCCTGGTCAGCCATCCAAGCGCAGGTGCGGAGGGTGTCACGATGGTGCTCGCTTCACTGTTTATCGTGGGAGGGCTCTTCCGGATTGTCGGAGCGAGTGCGATTCAGTTTCCACGGTGGGGCTGGACTGTTTTTGCGGGTCTAGTCTCAGTAGGACTGGGCATCTACCTTCTGGCCAACTGGTCTACGACCAGTACTTATTTCATTGGCATCGCCATCGGGACGGACCTTATCCTCGACGGCGCTTCCTTGCTGGGATTCGCTGGCGCGATTCACAGTCTGCCCGCAGCGCATCCCAGAGCGGCCTAAGCGCGCGGCGCTATTCGCCGAGGATGAGGTGCTGGATGGAGTGGGCACGGCCGTTGGCTCCATCGCAGCTGATGAGGACGGCGCACATCTTGGGGTTCTTTTTGGCGGCCTCGAACTTGCCGGGCATTCCGGTGAGGAAGCGGTTGAGGACGAGCTCGGTTTCGACGCCGATGACGGAGTCGTAGGGGCCGGACATGCCGACGTCGGTGATGTAGGCGGTGCCGTGGGGAAGGACGCGGGCGTCGGCGGTGGGGATGTGGGTGTGGGTGCCGACGATGGCGGTGATGCGGCCGTCGAGGTACCAGCCGAGGGCGACCTTTTCGCTGGTGGTCTCGGCGTGGATGTCGAGGAGGATGACGGACGCGGTGATCTGGGAGAGGAGCTCGTCGGCCTTGCGGAAGGGGTCGTCGCAGGAGGACATGAAGACGCGGCCCTGGAGGTTGATGACGGCGTACTCTTGGCCGGTGGGGAGTTCGCCCTGATAGAAGCCGAAGCCGGGGGTTCCGACGGCGTAGTTGGCGGGGCGCAGGATGCGGCGGCCGCGGAGGTGGGAGTCGGCGGGAACGGTCATGTACTCGAAGATCTCGCGCTTGTCCCAGATGTGGTTGCCGGTGGTGATGACGTGGGCTCCCATGTCGAAGATCTCTTCGGCGAGGGAGGGGGTGATGCCGAAGCCTCCGGCGGCGTTTTCGCCGTTGATGACGAGGAGGTCGACGGAGTTGGTTTCGATGACGTGGGGAAGATGCTCGCGTACGATGTGGCGGCCGGCGGAGCCGAAGATGTCGCCGACGAAGAGGATATTCACTCAAAGATTTTACATGGGGGTAGTTGGCTAGGATGCGGTGAAGGTGGAGAAGCAGGTTCCTCCGCTGCGGCGCTGCGGGCCTTCGGTCGGGATGACGGGAAGTAACGGTTTGTGGAAGGCACGGTGCATCGCTGTTGTGTTAGTTTGCTTGCGTGGCAAATAGCGAACGGTTTCAATTAGGTGTGCGTGTGTTGGCGGTACTGGCCGAAGAGCCGGGGACGATGCATACTTCGGCGTCGATAGCCGAGGTGTTAAAAGAGAGCGCGGTGATGGTGCGGAGGTCGTTTCTGCTGCTGCATAAGGCCGGGCTGATTGTGCAGCGCAAGGGTCCGCATGGAGGCGCGAAGCTGAAGGTTCCGCCGAAACAGATTGGGCTGGGGGATGTGTTTCAGGCGACCGCGGGTGACTGGCTGCCAGTGGAGGACAGGGCGGTTGCTGGGTTGATGAAACGGGTGCGCCAGGATGCGGTGGAGGCGATGAATGAGCACTCGCTGGCTGGGGTGGTGAAGCGGTTGAAAAAGGGGAAGTAGTAGCGCCTTCGCGCGATGGATCACCTTAGCGTTCGCGACCTCGCTACTGTTCAAGCTCGCTGGCTAGTTTTTCGAGTGCCTCGATTTGGCTGGTGGCATACCTCGTGTCTTTACTTCGGATGTCTTCATCAGTGATGAAATGCATCAAGAGATGAAAGGCCCTGTCTAATACCGGATCTCGTTCGGCTGAAAGCGATGAGAGGTCTCGACTGATCTCAGTCTGCAACATCGCATTTTCGAATCCGTTGGTGGGTATCTCCGAAGCGATTGTTTCTCGGATCTTTGCAGCGAGGAACCGACGTGCAGTTTTGTCCAAAATGTTCTTCCTCGATTGCTATTCCGCGGACTCTCCGTGGGGTTGTTCTTCCTTCTGAGCGACCTGTTCGGCGGTCTTTTGGCGAGGGCGCATGAGGGGGAAGAGGATGACGTCGCGGATAGAGCTGGAGTTGGTAAGGAGCATGGTGAGGCGGTCGATGCCGATGCCTTCGCCTGCGGTGGGAGGGAGGCCGTAGCCGAGGGCGCGGACGTAGTCCTCATCGATGGCGGACATGGCCTCTTCGTCGCCGCGCTCCTTCTGCTCGAGCTGCTGGGCGAAGCGGTTGTGCTGGTCGACGGGGTCGTTGAGCTCGGAGAAGGCGTTGCCGACCTCGAAGCCGCCGATGTAGAACTCGAAGCGCTCGACCCAATCGGGCTCCGAGGGCTTGATCTTGGAGAGTGGGGAGACGGCCAGGGGGAAGTCGTAGATGATGGTGGGCTGGATGAGGTGGGGTTCGGCCACAGTCTCGAATATCTCAGCTACGAACGTACCGTAATTTTCTGGGGTTACTTCGTAGTGCTTAACGTTGAGAAGCGCTGTACGCAGCAATCGAAGCAGGTTATCCGGATCATCAGGGCTAGCCGAGAAGCTCATAGCTACACGCGCTGCAAAAGACTTTAGTCCTGCCGCATCGCTCAAATCTTCAAGCGTGGGAGTCTCCACAACTTCGCTGGGCCAGAACTTGATGATTGCTTCGCGCATGGAGAGCTTGGTCCAATTGCCGAGGTTGATCTCGTTGCCGTTGAAGTGGGTGATGAGTGAGCCGTTGACTTCCATCGCGACGAACTTGATGAGCTCTTCGGTGAGGTTCATCAGGTCGTGGTAGTTGGCGTAGGCCTGGTAGAACTCGAGCATGGTGAACTCGGGGTTGTGCCGGGTGCTGACGCCTTCGTTGCGGAAGTTGCGGTTGATCTCGTAGACGCGGTCGAGGCCTCCGACGACCAGGCGCTTGAGGTAGAGCTCGGGCGCGATGCGGAGGAAGAGATCGATCTCGAGCTCATTGTGGTGGGTGGTGAAGGGGCGCGCGGCGGCTCCTCCGGCGATCTGCTGCATCATCGGGGTTTCGACTTCGAGGTAGCCGCGGGTGTCGAAGAACTTGCGAATGGCGCGGAGGACGGCGGCTCGCTTGACGAAGACCGCGCGGACGTTGCGGGGGGATTCGCCGGTGGTGGTCTCCGTGGGCGGCTGTGGCGCTTCACCCAGATCTGCAACAGCCAGACCTGGGGCACCCGGATTGGTGGTTGGATTCGCCGCGGGCTTGTCGGCCTGTTTGGCGCTGTGGCCGGTGTTCATGAAGAGGTCGACGTAGCGCTGGCGGTAGCGGAGTTCGGTGTCCTCGAGGCCGTGGTACTTGTCGGGCAGGGCGAGCATGGCCTTGGCAAGGAAGGTGATGCCGGGCTCGTCGGGCGTGGAGGTGACGTGGACAGTGAGCTCGCCGGTGCGGGTGCGCATGAGGTAGCCGCGAACGCCGATGTGGTCGCCGAGATCGAGGAGCTTGTAGAGGGCGAAGGCGTTCTCGCCGACGTCGTCTTTGCGGACGTAGATCTGGATGCGCTCGCCCGCCTGCTGGAGCTGGGCGAAGCCGGCCTTGCCCTGGATGCGGATGGCCATGATGCGGCCGGCGATGGCGACGGGTTTGCGGTCGGCTTCGAGCTGTTCGCCTGAGACGTGCGCGTCGGGGGAGTCGTACTGGCGCTTGAGCCAGGGGATGAGTGCGCCTTCGAACTCGGTCCAGCCTTCTGCGCTGGAGACGAAGGAGTTGGGATAGATGGCGTGGCCGAGGGAGGCGATCTGCTGGAGTTTTTCCTGGCGCTGCTGGTAGAGCTTCTGCTCGAATTCGGAGTCGAAGTGCAAGGTGTTTCCTTTGGGTGGTTGTCGTTGTTCAGTATAGCGGTGATGGTCGGGCGGTTGAGGCTGGAGAAGGCTTGGGTAGAGAAGCAGGTCTCTCCACTGCGCGGCTGCGTCGCTTCGGTCGAGATGACAAGGCAGGAAGGGGAGGCGTAATCGTGGTGTAATGGTGTTCGCTATGGCTGAGGGAGATAAGAAGGGCGCGCTGGGCGAGCTGGTGAAGGCTGAGTCGATGATTCAGCTGGCGATTGCGCTGCCTGCTGGGTGCGTGATCGGTTGGCTGATCGGCGAGTGGCTGGACCGCGAGTTTCACCAGAACTGGATTGGGATTGTGGGGATTGTGCTGGGGGCGATCGGCGGGTTTATGCAGATCTTCTACATGGCCTCGCGGTATCTGAAGAGGGGCGACTAGGCACAGCTGATGAAAGCTTTGGAGACATTTTCGGATGCGGATTTTCGGCTGACGATTCTGCGGGCGCTGCGGCTGCTGGCGGTGATCTCGGTGGTCGGGGCGCTGGTGCTTTGGTGGAAGCTAGGGTGGCAGAGTTCGGTGCTGTTGTTGGTGGGAGCGGCGATCTCGGCGTCGGGGTTGTGGGAGTGGCTGCGGCTGATGACGGCGGTGATGGCGCGGATGGATCAGGGCGGCGCGGCGAAGCCGATGGGGATGGTTCTCTTGGGATTCTTTGTTCGCCTGGCTGCCACGGTAGCGCTTCTTTATGTTAGCCTTAAGGCACTGAACGGTTCTGTCTACGCACTGGCAGCCGGCCTTGCACTTGGAGTGTTTGCACTCACGGTGGAGGGTTTGAGGCTGATGAAGGCGTGGACTGTCTGAAGACTTCAAGACGTTCAGGCCTGAATTTTTATGCCGACACAGCTTTTGTTTACACGGTTTCTGAACGCCCACTTCGCTACGCCTGTGACGGCGCTGCTGGAGGCGTTCCATGTGCATCCGAAGTTTCCTGAGGCTCCGATCACGAATGCGTTCGCGATGGAGCTGCTGGTCTTCGTGGTGCTGATCGCGTACTTCGTCGCGGTGCGGCTGACGCTGAGCGTCGAGAAGCCGGGCGGGGTGCAGCACCTGGCCGAGATGACGAACGAGTTCGTCTCCGAGCAGGGCGAGTCGATCATCGGGCATGGATCGGAGCGGTTTGTCAGCTTCCTGACCGCACTGCTGCTGTTCATCCTGCTCGCCAACCTGATGGGGCTGGTGCCCGGGTTGGAGTCGCCGACGGCGAATCCGGTGGTGCCGCTGGGCTTTGCGCTGGTCACGTTCCTGTACTACCACTATCACGGCATTCGCTCGAACGGTCCCGCTTACATCAAGCAGTTTTTGGGGCCGGTGTGGTGGCTGGCGTGGCTGCTGCTGCCGATCGAGATCATCTCGCACTGTGCGCGTGTCCTCTCGCTGACGGTTCGTCTTTACGCGAATATGTTCGCGGGCGACCTGGTGACTCTGGCGTTCTTCTCGCTGGTGCCGATCGGCATTCCGCTGATCTTCCTGGGACTGCACCTGGGCGTGGCCGTGGTGCAGGCGTATGTGTTCTTCCTGCTGGCGGCGATCTATCTTTCGCTGGCTGTGGCGCACGACCATTGATCTTCACCCCCAGGTGCAAAGGCCCGAGTTTTGGGGTCCGGAGAGACCCGAGGGCTGCCTACCAGCAAGGCTTAGAAGCAACAGCTGGGTTCGATTTTGAGTTTGCGGTGGAGGGACTCCCTCTTTGCCGTAGCAACGACGCCGCGAGCGTGAGGGTGCCAGCACGGTGAGCATCAACCACCCACTGGCGGCGTATCTGAAGGGAGATGGAGTTGTAATGAAGAAGCTTCAGTATCTGTTTATGTCGTTGGCCGCGATGCTGCTCGCAACGCCGGCCTTTGCGCAGGGCGCTGGTAACTATTCGCCGGCCTCGCAGTGGGTTCCGCTGGCCGCCGGTCTGGGCATGGCCCTTGCGGCGGGTCTCTGCGGCCTGGGTCAGGGCAAGGCGACCGCCTCGGCCACCGAGGCGCTGGCTCGCAACCCCGGCGCTCGCCCTGGAATCTTCATCTTCTTGATTCTCGGTCTGGCGTTCATCGAGTCCCTTGCGCTGTTCACGTTCGTCATCATCTTCCTCAAGGTGCAGGCGTAGCTCTCGTTCGGTTTGTCGTCGCATAGCCCTCGCTTCGGCGGGGGCTATGTTCTTTAAGTTCCCTATTCCCGCTCAAATTCGAGCCTCGGCTTGACAAAGTATTGATTGCGTTCTTCAATGGGGATCGCTCTTCTTTGCTGTGCTTCGGCCCCGAGATGACGTTGCATGAAATTGGCAATTCTGCCAGCGGAAATGCGTATGTCCTGTTCCATTGAGTAGGAACGGTTACTGACCTGAAGGTGTGAGGGCCACGCAAGCAGATTCCACAAGGATACGGAGGGCATCCCATGAAATTCAGAATGATCGCTTCAACGCTCGCATTCATCCTGCTGGCTACCGGTTTGGCGCAGGCCGGCGATTCACCCGATGAGAAACGGGACAAGACTCGCAAGATGGCGACTAAAACTCTGCAGGAGTTGTACAAGCTCAAACCCGAAGCTCAGGGGGCTATCCAAAAGTCTGCCGGATATGCCGTTTTCGACAACATGGGAACGAACCTCCTGCTGTTGAGCACGGCGCGCGGCGCAGGAATGGCCGTCAACTCCAGTAACAAGCAGGAAACCTTCATGAAGATGGTTTCGGCAGGCGGTGGTCTGGGTGTGGGGGTGAAGGACTATCGGGTGATCTTCGTGTTCGAAAACGATAAAGCATTGTCCCAATTTCTCGATTCTGGCTGGTCGGCTTCCGCGCAAACGGACGTGGCGGCCAAGGCGGGGGACAAGGGCGGAGCTTACTCGGGAGCGGTAGAGGTTGCTCCGGGTGTTTGGGTGTACGAGATTACCAAGAATGGCCTCGCGCTCCAATTGACCCTGCAGGGGACGAAGTACTACAAGGACGACGACCTCAACAAGAAATCATAGTCCGCTTGTACATAGCATCCCCGATGTCCAAAGGATGGCTTCGTCTATGCCGGAGAGACAACTATGACCGTGGTCCGTCAATGACACGCCTACGTTGGCAGTGAAAATGGTGGATTTAGCGAGTGCTGGTTGTGCTTACAGTTTCTGTCGCGGCGGGCTGCAGTGTGGGGGTGGCCGGCTGCATGGTGACGTCGGCACTGCGCTGGGCCAGGCCCAGGATGCGGTTGGGGGCGATGCCGAGGAGCAAGGTGGCGACTGCAGTGAACGTGAGGGCAATGGCTGCCGGGATGGTGACCGGGGTCGAGACGTCGATGTGCTCCGTGTCCTGAACGGGGCGGGTGTAGAGGGCGGCGAGCAGACGGAGGTAGTAGAAGCAGGCGATTCCGCTGTTGAAGAGGCCGATGACGGCGAGCCAGACGTTGCCGGAGTGTAGGGCGGCGGAGAAGACGTAGAACTTGCCGAAGAAGCCGCCGGTGAAGGGGATTCCGATGAGGGAGAGGAGGAAGAAGGCGAGGGTGGCGGCGAGGACGGGGCGCTTGAGGGCGAGGCCGGTGTAGTCGTCGATGGTGCGGGCGCGCTCGTCGTAGCCGCCGAGCTGGGTGATGACGGTGAAGGCTCCGACGTTCATGGCGGCATAGGCGGCGGTGTAAAAGCAGGCGGAGGCGATTCCGTCGGCGGGGAAGGCGGTGTAGGCGACGAGCAGGTAGCCGGCGTGCGCGATGGAGGAGTAGGCGAGGAGGCGCTTGACGTCGCGCTGGAGCAGGGCGCCGAGATTGCCGACGAACATGGAGAGCGCGGCGATGATCCAGATGAGAGCGGCCCAGCGCGGCTCGTAGGTGGGGAAGCCGGAGAAGAGGATGCGGAGCAGGACGGCGAAGGCGGCGGCCTTGGGAGCGGTGGACATAAGGCCGACCACAGGGGCGGGTGCGCCCTGGTAGACGTCGGGGGTCCAGACCTGGAAGGGCGCGGCGGAGACCTTGAAGCCTAGCCCAATGATGATGAGGGCGAGCGAGAGGAGCGCGAGGGTGGGGGTGGCCGTGGTGGTGAGGCCATGAGCGAGGGCGTCGATGCGCGTGGTGCCGGTGGCGCCAAAGGCGAGCGCGATGCCGTAGAGGAAGAAGGCGGTCGCGAAGGAGCCCAGCAAAAAGTACTTGATGGAGGACTCGGAGGAGGTGGACTGGCCTTTGCGGAAGCCGGCAAGGATGTAGGTCGAGATGGAGGAGATCTCGAGGCCGACGAAGACCATCAACAGCTCGACGGAGCAGGTCATGAGCATCATGCCGGTGGCTCCGAAGAGGGTGAGGGCGTAGTACTCGCCGGTGACGTTGGCGTGGGTTTCAAAGTAGTCGAGGGAACTGAGGAGGGTGACGAGGACGACTGCGGCGATGAGCAGATGGAAGAAGACGGAGAAGGCGTCGACCTGGACGGTTCCGAAGAAGCCGTGGATGGTTCCGAATCCGAGCTGATACCAGGCGGCGAGGCCGGAGGCTAGGGTGCCGAGGATGGCGAGCCAGCCGAGGGGCTTGCGGGCGTGGGCGGCGGGGAAGATGGGGTCAGCCAGCATGATGACGATGCCGGTGAGGGTGAGGATGTATTCGGGAAGGAGAGCGAGGACGTTGGGAGACATTACTGAGCTCCTTTCGTCTCGGAGGAGTGTGTGGTCATGTGCGAGGAGGCCTCGAAGTCTAACGTGACGGCCCGGGTCCGGTTGACGGTTGCGGCGATGCGGGAGCCTGCGGTGTCGATGGCCTTCATGAAGACAGGCGAGGCGATGCCCATGAAGAGGAAGAGGACGACGAGCGGCCAGAGGGCGAGGTGCTCGCGGGGGGTGAGGTCGAGGGCGTCGATGTTGGTGGCGCGGCGGCTGAGGTCGCCATAGAAAACGCGCTGAATCATCCAGAGCATGTAGGAGGCTGTGAAGATGACGCTGGAGGTGGCGACGACGGTCCAGAGCGTGTGGTGCGCGATGGCGGACTGCATGGTTCCGGAGAAGACGAGGAACTCGCCGACGAAGCCGTTGAGCATGGGGAGACCGGTGACGGAGAGCGAGGTGAGGACGAACATCGTCGCGATCCAGGGGAGACGGGTGGCGAGTCCGCCGTACTCGCGAATGTCGTAGGTGCGGTAACGCTCGTAGAGCAGGCCGAGGAGCATGAATAGCGCTGAGCCGCCGATGCCCTCGTTGAGGGTCTGGAAGATGCCGCCGTCGATTCCGGAGACGGTGCAGGCGAAGATCCCGAGGATGACGACGGAGACGTGGCCGAGGGTTCCGAAGGCGGCGAGGCGCTTGAGGTCCTTCTGGACGAGGGCGAGCAGAGCGCCGTAGATAATACCGATGGCTCCGAGGGCGAGCATGAAGGGAGCGATGCGGTGAGACTGGCCGGGGAAGATTCCGAAGGAGAAGCGGAGGATGGAGTAGAGGCCGAGTTTGCCGGCGATTACCATGACGGCCGCAGTCGGGGCCTCGGAGACGGCATCGGCGAGCCAGCCGTGCAGCGGGAAGACGGGGACCTTGACGGCGAAGGCGACGAGGAAGGCGAGGGACGCGAGCCAGAGGGCGGCGGTGTTGTCCGAGATGGTGTGCGCAGCGGCGAGGCTGGCTAGCTGCGGGTAGTCGAAGGTGCCGGTGCGGGCGTAGAGCCAGAGCATGGCGACGAGCAGGATGGCCGAGGGGATGAAGGCGTAGAGGAAGAACTTGATTGCGGCGCGGCGGCGGTTTTCGGTGCGGCCGAAGACGGCGATGAGGAGCGCCATGGGGACGAGCGAGAACTCCCAGAAGGCGTAGTAGAGGAAGAGGTCGAGCGAGACGAAGATGCCGAGTATCGCGACCTGCTGGAGGAGGAAGAGGGTGTAGAAGAGGCGGCGGCGATTGTCGATCGCGTTCCAGGAGATGATGACGCCGAGCGGGGCGAGCAGGCCGGCGAGGACGATGAGCCACATGGAGAGGCCGTCGACGCCGACGTGGTAGTGGATGGCGGGGGAGGTGATCCAGGAGAAGTTCTGCTGGAACTGGAAGGAGCCGGAGGGGGCGGCGTAGTCGAAGTGGAAGGGGAGGTGGAGGGTGAGGAGGAAGGTGAGGAGGGTGACGGCGAGGGCTCCCCACTGCTGGATCCGGTCGCGGTCGGGCAAGAGAGCGAGGACGATGGCTCCGGCGAGCGGGACGAAGGTGATGATCGTCAGGATGGTGTGGTCGATGTTCATCGCAGAGAGCGTCCCAGTTTCCTTAGTTCGTTGAGTGCAACAAGAGTGTGTGGCTGAAGATCATGATGGCGATAACGGCGGCTGCTCCGAGAGCGAGCCAGCCGGCGTAGGAGCGGATGTTTCCGGACTGAATGCGGCGGACGAGAGCGCCGAGCCCGCGGGTGGATGCGCCGGCGGCGAAACCGGAGCCGTTGACAAGGCCTCCATCGACGAGCGTGCCGAGGATGAGGCGGGAGAACATGAGGAGCGGAGTGACGAATACGGCCTGGTAGATCTCGTCAATGTAGAACTTGTTCAAGACAATGCGGTAGAGGGCGGGGAAGCGCTGCGCGTAGGTGGTGGCGGTTCCGGGCTTCTTGTAGTAAAGGATGTAGGCGATAGAGAAGCCCATGGCCGCAGCGAGAACGGAGATGGCCATGAGGCCGAGTTCCAGGCCCCTGCTCGCGGTTTCGGCAGCGGGAGCGCCATTCGAGAAGATCGGATCGAGGAAGCCTTTAATCTCGTCGTGACCACCCATGGCGCTAGCGACGCCGACCCAGCCTCCGACGACAGAGAGCACGGCGAGGATCATAAGCGGGATGGTCATGACGAGTGGGGACTCGTGGACGCCGTGGGCGTGTTCTTCGTGCGCGTGAGGAGCGGGGTGTTCCTCAAAGCGCTGTTCGCCGAAGAAGGTTTTAAACCAGAGGCGGAACATGTAGAAGGAGGTCATACCGGCGGTGGTCACGCCGACGAGCCAGAGGAGCTTGCCGATGGGGTTGGGCGAGACGAAGGCGCGGAAGAGGATCTCATCTTTCGAGAAGAAGCCAGCCCAGCCGGGGGCTCCAGCGATGGCAAGAATGCCCATCGTCATGGTCCAGAAGGTGACGGGGATGCGCTTGCGGAGGCCTCCCATGAGGCGCATGTCCTGCTCGCCGGAGAGGGCGTGAATGACGGAGCCGGCGGCGAGGAAGAGGAGCGCTTTGAAGAAGGCGTGGGTGAGGAGGTGGAAGATTCCTGCAGTGTAGGCTCCTACTCCGCAGGCGAGGAACATGTAGCCGAGCTGGGAGACGGTGGAGTAGGCGAGGACGCGCTTGATGTCGTGCTGGACGAGGCCGATGCAGCCGGCGAAGAGGGCCGTGGCCGCGCCGATGATGGCGACGACGCCGAGGGCGTAGGGCGAGCGGTCGAAGAGAGTGTGGCAGCGGGCGACCATGTAGACGCCTGCGGTGACCATCGTGGCAGCGTGGATGAGGGCGGATACCGGGGTGGGGCCTTCCATCGCGTCGGGGAGCCAGACGTAGAGGGGAATCTGCGCGGACTTGCCGGTGGCTCCTACGACGAGGAGAAGGGCGATGGCGGTGAGGAAGCCGCCCTGCCATTCAGGGTGCTGCTGGATGGTGGAGAAGACGGTGGAGAAGTCGAGCGAGCCGAAGTGCGCGACGAGGAGAAACATCGCGAGGAGGAAGCCGAAGTCGCCGATGCGGTTGACGATGAAGGCTTTTTTGCCGGCGTGGGCGGCGGAGTCCTTGCGGAAGTAGAAGCCGATGAGGAGGTAGGAGGCGAGACCGACGCCCTCCCATCCGACGAAGAGGAGGAGGAAGTTGGCCGAGAGGACCAGAACCAGCATGAAGAACATGAAGAGGTTCAGGTAGGCGAAGAAGCGCCAGTAGCCCTCTTCGTGCGCCATGTAGCCGACGGAGTAGACGTGGATGAGGAAGCCGACGCCGGTGATGACGCCGAGCATGATAAGGGTCAGGTGGTCGACGGTGAAGGCGAAGTCGGCATGGAAGCCGGAGATCTGGATCCAGTTATTGCCGAAGAGAGTGATGACGGAGTGAACGGACTCAGGGGCTCCCGGGGCCTTCATCGAGAACCAGAGCCAGAGCCAGAGACAGGCGGAGAGGAAGGTGGGGATGAGAGCGACGGCGGAGACGAGCGCGCGCGGCAGGCGGCGGCCCAGTGTTCCGTTGATGAGGAATCCCGCGAAGGGGAGCAGCGGAATTAACCAAAGGTAGTCAGCGGGCATCTCGTGTCTCGTGTCCTTAGTTCTTGAGCAGGTTGACCTGGTCGACGTTGAGGGTCTGGCGGGTGCGGAAGATGGCGATGATGATGGCCAGTCCGACGGCTGCCTCGGCTGCGGCGACGACCATGACGAAGAAGACGAAGATCTGTCCGGTGATCTGGTGCCACATGTGTGCGAAGGCGACGAAGGTGAGGTTGACGGCGTTGAGCATGAGCTCAATCGACATGAAGATGGTGATGATGTTGCGCTTAATGAGGAAGCTGGCTACGCCGATGGAGAAGAGGACCGCGGCGAGGATCAGGTACGCGGAGATGGGAACGGTCGCGGACATTGGTGATTACTGCTCCTTTCGCGCGAGCACGACGGCTCCGAGGATGGCGACGAGGATGAGGATGCTGGTGACCTCGAACGGAAGTAGGAGATCTCGGAAGAGAACTTGGGAGATCTCGGCGATGTTGTTGACGGCGTGGGTGAGGTGGTTGGTGAGGTCGGTGGAGCCGAAGGCCTTGCCGTTGGTGAGGAAGACGAAGCTGAGGAGGCAGAAGACGGCGGCGGCTCCGGGGACTCCCGCGAGGTAGGCGGCGCGGCTGCCGTGGGTGCGCTCTTCCTCGCCGGCGTTCAAGAGCATGACGACGAAGACGAAGAGGACCATGATGGCGCCGGAGTAGACGATGACCTGGGCGGCGGCGAGGAACTCGGCGCCGAGGGACCAGTAGAGGACGGCCAGCGACATCATGACGACGACGAGGGAGAGCGCCGAGTTGATGGGGTGCCGCTGCAGCAGGAAGTTGATGGCTCCGGCGACGGCGAGCAGGCCAAAGATGATGAACAGTGCCAGTTGCATGATACTCCGCGGATTCTTTTACCGATGAATCGCTTGAATCATTTGAAACAGCGCAGGTTTTAGGGCTACCTGTTGATTGTAATAGCAGGTAGCCTCATCCCCTGAGTGCGAGGACGAGCGAAGTGACGATGATGTTGAGGATGGCGACGGGGAGCAGGAACTTCCAGCCGAAGGCCATCAGTTGGTCGTACCGGAAACGGGGAAGCGTGGCGCGTACCCAGATGTAGAGCAGAAGGAACCCGAGGACCTTGGCCACGAACCAGAGGACGGGGAAGATGGCCGAGAGGATGGGGCCGCCGAAGTTGTCGGGGAGCAGGTGGCCGAGAGGGCTGGACGGGCCGCCGAAGAAGAGCAGCGTGGCGACGCAGGCAACGGTGATCATGTTGGCGTACTCGGCCATGAAGAACATGGCGAACTTCATGGAAGAGTACTCGGTGTGGTAGCCGGCGACGAGCTCGGATTCGGCCTCGGGGAGATCGAAGGGAGCGCGGTTGGTCTCGGCGTAGGCGGCCATCAGGTAGATGAAGAAGGCGACGAACTGGAAGCCGCCGAAGATGTTCCAGGAGAGCGCGCCGTGGGTGGACTGGACGTCGACGATGTCCCGGAGGCGGAGCGAGCCGGCGCGGAGGACGACACCGACGAGTGAGAGGCCGAGGGCGAGCTCGTAGCTGATGACCTGCGAGGTGGCGCGCAGGGAGCCGAGCAGGGCGAACTTGTTGTTCGAGGACCAGCCGGAGAGCGCGATGCCGTAGACGCCGATGGACGTGATGCCGAGGATGACCAAAAGGCCGATGTTGACGTCGGCGATTGTCCCCATGTCGACACTGATTCCATTTGCCGTGATATGCGTGACTGCTCCGAAGGGAACGACGGCGATCGAGATGAGCGCGCAGGTGAGCGCGATGATGGGGGCGAGGATGAAGAGGGGGCGGTCGGCGGCCATGGGGATGAGGTCTTCTTTGAGGAAGAGCTTGATGCCGTCGGCGAGGGGCTGGAGGAGGCCGAAGGGGCCGACGCGCGAGGGTCCCCAGCGATTCTGCATGCGGCCGAGGACCTTGCGCTCGAGCAGAACGGTGTAGGCGACGGCCATCAGGGTGATGACGAGCACGACGACGATCTTGAGGATCGAGAGCAACAGGAATGTCTGGAAGTCGGTGAGGTGGCTCACGGTATTTGCTCTTACTCCTGTGTCAGCATCATTTGGCTGCGGTGTGGATCTGGATCAGCGACTCATTGGCCTGGTAGCGCTGAACGTCGTTGAGGGCGGGTGAGAAGCGGCCCAGGGTTCCGGAGGTGAAGAGGCCGTCGCCGGAGGGAAGCACGAGGTCGCGGCGGGCGGCGGCGGAAGCGGTAGCGGCTGGCTCGAGGTGTTGATCGTTGCCGCTGAGCAGCTGCAGGCGGAGAAGGTTGTAGCCGGGGACGAGGCGCTGGATCTCGTCGAGGATGGCGAAGGGATCGAAGGGCGAGAGCTTGGGCTCGAGGTTGTTGGCGGTGAGCCAGACGGCGTGCTGGTCGGCCTCGCCCGAATGCACGCCGCGGGACTGGCCGAGGTCGGCGCGGATGCCCTGGGTCTGTTTTCCGAAGGGAACGAGGGACTTGATGTCGTCGCCCACCTTGTCGGCGACGCGGACGATCATCTCGAAGTCGGAGCGTACGCCGGCACGGTCGCCAGCCTTCTGGACGAGCTGGAGGTCGCCGTAGCTGTTGGTGACCGAGCCTGCCTTCTCGTAGAGGTTGGCGGCGGGAAGGATGACGTCGGCCAGCTGCGCGGTCTCGGTGAGGAACATCTCGTGGACGACGACGAAGGTGTCCTTGAGGGCGGCGGGGTCGATGTTGTAGCGGGAGATGGGGTTGGAGTTGACGACGTAGAGGGCGGAGAGCTCGCCGCGGCCGGCTGCCTCGAAGATCTGGAGCATGTCGAGGCCAGGTTGTGTGGGAGCGTTCTGCTCGGCGTAGGGTCCCGGGTTGGTGACAGGGACGTAGCCGGGGAGCATGTCGGGGAGCAGGCCCATGTCAGCTGCGCCGCGGGAGTTGACGTAGTCGGAGAGGAGAGCGAACTTCGCGCCGGGGATGGTGAGGCCGAAGTCGATGAGACGCTTGAGGTCGGCGCCGCGATGCTCGGAGCCGATGAGGATGAGGAGCTTCTCCTCGGCCTTGACGGCGTCGCGGAAGGAGTTGAGGGCGTCGGCGTTGGTGGACGCGGATGAGGCGGAGGCGGCGTCTCCAGCGAGGTAGGCGGCGAGAGCGCCGTAACCGAAGGGCGCTAGCTGGAGGAAGGCTTTAGCCTGACGGCGAAGTTTGATCTTCTCGGTGTTGGCGATGTAGAGGCGGGCTTTGTGGAGGCGGACGTCGGTGCGGAGATTCCAGGCGGTGCCGGGGGCCTGGTTGGTGGGGTCGCCGCCGACGATGAGGACTGCGGGGTAGCTCTGAGTATCGCGCAGAGAGGCGGTGCGGTTCTTCTGGCCAGAGAGCGCCTGGGCGAAGGTGACGTAGTCAGCGGTGCGGTGATGGTCGATGTTGTTGGTGCCGAGGACGGTGCGGGCGAACTTCTGGAGGAGGTAGGCCTCCTCGTTGGTGAGGCGGTTGCCGCCGATGACGCCGATGGACTTGCCACCCTTTGCGTCGCGCAGCTCGCGGAGCTTCTTGCCGGTGTGGTGGAAGGCCTCCTCCCAGGAGACTTCCTTGAGGGAGCCGTCGGACTGACGGACGAGCGGAGCGGTGATGCGCTCCGGGGAGTTGGCGAAGTCGAAGGCGTAGCGGCCCTTGTTGCAGAGGAAGTCGCCGTTGATGCCCGACTTGTCACGGTTGTCGCCGCGAACGATCTCTGCGCCGTCGGAGGTGGAGCGTACGCCGAGGGTGGTCTTGCAGCCGTCTCCGCAGTGAGTGCAGACGGTGGCGACGTGGTTCATCTCCCAGGGGCGGGTCTTGTAGCGGTAGGCGCCGCTGGTCAAAGCGCCTACCGGGCAGGCATCGATGCACATGCCGCACTGCTCGCAGTCGAGGTGGGCGAGGTGGTCGGGCGACTGCGCGGCGGGGATGTTAGGCGCAATGACGGCTGACGAGCCGCGGTTCTGGATGCCGAGGGCGAAGACGTCCATGCCCTCGCCGCACATGCGAATGCAGCGGTAGCAGAGGATGCAGCGGGGGCGGTCGAAGTAGACGACAGGGGACCACTGCTGCTCTTCGCGGTGGTTCTTAGCTTCGGCGTAAAGGCTCTCGCCGGCGCCGTACTTGAAGGTCATGTCCTGCAGTTCGCACTCGCCGCCGGCGTCGCAGACGGGGCAGTCCAGAGGGTGGTTGCCGAGCAGGAGCTGAATGGTGGCCTTGCGGGCCTGCGCGATCTCAGGGGTCTCAGTCTGGACGACCATGCCCTCGGTGACGGGGGTGGTGCAGGCGGTCTGGAGCTTGGGCATCTTCTCGACGCGAACGACGCACATGCGGCAGGCGGCCTGGAGCGAGAGGCCGGGGTAGTAGCAGAAGGCGGGGACCTCGATGCCGGCGGCTTTGCAGGCGTCGATAAGCAGCGTGCCCGCCGGGGCGGTGAGTTGTTTGCCGTCTACTGTGAACTTTACGTCTGGCATTTAGTGCGCTCCCACGAGCTGTTCGACCGTGATGATCGGGGTTCCGGCCTTGTGGCCTTCGATGTAGTCCTCGAACTCCTTGCGGAACTTCTTGACGAAGCCGAGCGTCGGCATGGCGGCTGCGTCGCCGAGCGGGCAGAAGGTGCGGCCCAGCATGTTCTCTGCGAGGTACTGGACGTTGGCGACGTCCTTCTTTGATCCGCCGCCGTTGTAGACGCGGGTGAGGGTCTTCTTGATCCAGTCGGTGCCCTCGCGGCAGGGAATGCACCAGCCGCAGGACTCGTGCTGGTAGAAGGCGATAGTGCGGAGTGCGAACTCGACGATGGAGACGGTTTCGTCGAGCACCACTACTCCTCCGGAGCCGAGCATGGTGCCGGCCTTTGCCATCTGGTCGAAGTCGAGGCCTACGTCGATCTCCTCGGGAAGAAGAACCGGGCAGGAGGAGCCACCTGGGACGACGGCCTTGAGCTTCTTGCCGTCCTTGATACCGCCGGCTACGTCGTAGATGGCCTTCTTGAGGTTGTAGCCCATGGGCAGCTCATAAACGCCGGGGCGCTCGACGTGGCCGGAGATGCCGAAGAGGCGGGTTCCGCCGTTGCGCTCGCTGCCGATCTTGGCATACTCCTCGCCGCCCATCAGCAGGATGTGCGGGGCGGAGGCGATGGTCTCGGCGTTGTTGATCACGGTGGGACCGCCGTACAAGCCGACGACGGCGGGGAAGGGAGGCTTGATGCGCGGGACGCCGCGCTTGCCCTCGAGTGACTCCATGAGGGCGGACTCTTCGCCGACCTCATAGGCGCCGGCGCCGCTCTGGGTGACGATGTCGAAGTCGAGGCCTGAGCCGAAGATGTTCTTGCCGAGGAAGCCCTTGGCGTAGGCATCGGCGACGGCCTTCTCGACGATCTTGAGGAGATAGCGATACTCGCCGCGCAGGTAGATGAAGCCCATCTTCGAGCCGATGGCGAGGCCGGCGATCATGGTGCCTTCGATGACGGCGTGGGGATCGTGCAGGAAGATGACGTGATCTTTGCAGGTGCCGGGCTCGGACTCGTCTCCATTGACCAGGACGTACTTTGGCTTCTCGGACTGCTTGGGGACGAAGGACCACTTCATGCCGGTGGGGAAGCCGGCGCCGCCGCGTCCGCGGAGTCCGGAGGCCTTCATGGTGTCGATGATCCAGGCTGCCATCTTGTCCGGGCCCTGGGCGATGGCCTTCTGGACGGCCTTGTAGCCGTCGAGTTCGAGGTACTTGTCGATTTCGGCTGCTCCCTGGCCGAAGCGGCGGGAGATGACCTTGACTTCATCAGGATGGGAGACGAGGGTGGGCATTTACTTCACGTCCTTTCCCTTGCCGGCGCGGTAGGTCTCGATGATCTCGTCGACCTTTGCGGTGGTGAGGTTGTCGTGGAAGTCGTAGTTGACCTGTATGGCCGGGGCCCAGCAGCAGGCTCCGATGCATTCGACCTCTTCGAGCGAGAAGGTGCCGTCGGGGGTGACCTCTTTGTGGCCGATGCCGAGCTTTGCCTTGCAGTGGTCGAGGATCTCGTAGCCTCCGCGCAGCATGCAGGAGATGTTGGTGCAGACCTGCACGTTGTACTTGCCCGCGGGTTTGGTGCGGAGCATGGAGTAGTAGGAGAGGACGTTGCGGACGTCGAGTTCGAGCAGGTCGAGACGCTGGGCGATCTCGGTGACGACGGCATCGGAGATGTAGCCGACCTCGTCCTGCGCGTAGAGCAGCATGGGAACGAGGGCGGAGCGCTTGACTGGGTAGATAGTTACCAGGTGGTCGAAGCGTGCGGCTGTCTCGGGAGTGAAGATCGAATTTGTAATCGTGCTCATCGTGTGACTTCCTGGGCGGTAAGGGGAAGCAGATTTCTCCACTTCGCTACGCTCCGGTCGGAATGACAACCAAAACTAAGACTCACTCATCATCTCCCGCGCCAGTTGTTCGGCGGCAAGGTCCATCTCCTGGGTGGTTCCATTCAGTTTAACCGTTCCGTCTTCTTCTAGCGAAAAAGAGGAGCGATTGCCTTCGCTGTCTTCGATGAGGTCATGCGTGAAGCGAAGCCAGCGGCTGGCAACGCGAAGCGTGATCTCGTCTGCACCGACCTCGACGACTGCGTGATGCCGGCTGTTGAGTCCGTGGGCGGCGGAGTAGGAGCGAAGCAGCGACGCCCAGGAGGTCCAAAGTTCGCGGTGCAATGGAAGAGACACATTCAATGTTGATTCTTTGGCTCCAGAGTCTCTTTAAAATCAGCTATACATGCCTTGGTTCGGTGCTGCGGTGCAGTTATTAGTTTCAAGGCGCTTTTTGCTACAAATGCCGGCTCATTGCTGCCCTTGGCAAAGATATCCATTTCGATAAGAGAAACGTTTCCGAATTTATCCATGCCGTAGTGGTGGCTAAAGACAGCCGTAATATCAGCATCATCCTTTGATGTTGCGATCGTGAACCTACCCCAAGTCTTGAACTGATCATATGCAGTATCAAGGACATGCTGATCACCTGTCTGATTGACCAAATAAATCCTCTTGGCCGCGAGTACTACGGTAGGAAGTGGAGTCTTAGGCTTAGAAAGCAACGGGCTGCTCAAGATGCCAAGAATCACGACTTCTGTGGCAATAGTGCGCCAAAACCCCAATCCCTTATTCAATTTCTTAGCCTCTCGGAATCTAGCGGTCGATGGCCCCAAGCACGATGTCGATGGAGCCGATCACGGCGACTACGTCGGCGAGCAGCCGGCCTTTGCACATTGTCTCTAGAGCCTGGAGGTTTGCGTAGTCGGCGTTGCGCATGTGCACGCGGTAGGGCTTGGCGGTGCCGTCAGAGACAACGTAGTAGTTCATCAGGCCGTGCGCGGCTTCGACAGAGCTGGTGGCCTCGCCTGCGGGAACGGCAAATCCCTCGGTGACGATCTTGAAGTGATGGATCAGCGACTCCATCTGGGTCTTCATCTGTTCACGGTCGGGAAGGATGATCTTGGGGGCGTCGGCGACGATGCGGCCCTCGGGCATGCCGTCGAGCGCTTGCAGGCAGATCTTGACGGACTCGCGCATCTCCTGCATGCGGAGGATGTAGCGAGCCCAGACGTCGCTCTCCGTCGTGACGGGTACCTTGAACTGGAATTTCTCGTAGCTCGAGTACGGCATGTCGCGGCGTACATCGAAGTCCACTCCCGCTGCACGGAGCACGGGGCCGGTGACGCCGAGGGAGATCGCGTCCTCGGGCGAGATATAACCGACACCCTTGAGGCGGTTGATCCAGATGGGATTGTTGTGCAGCAGCGTCTCGTACTCGTCGATCTTCGAGGGGAAGTCGAGGAGGAAGGCGCGGATGGAGTCGAAGAGACCGAGCGGCGGCTCTAGGCTGACTCCGCCGATGCGGATGTAGCTGGTCATCATGCGCTGGCCGCTGACGGCCTCGAAGATGCGCAGCAGCTTCTCGCGCTCGCGGAAGCAGTAGAGGAAGACGGTGAGCGCGCCGATGTCCATGGCGTGGGTGCCCAGCCAGACGAGGTGCGAGTTGAGCCGCATCAGCTCGTTGAAGAGCACGCGCAGCCACTGCGCCTTCGGTGGAATCTCGAGATCCAGCAGCTTTTCGACCGCGAGGGCGTACGCCGTGTTGTTGGTCATCGGCGAGAGATAGTCGATGCGGTCGGTGAGCGGAACGACCTGCTGGTAGAACTTGGCCTCGCACGTCTTTTCGATCCCGGTGTGGAGATAGCCGATGTCGGGGGCGAGGGAGACGACGGTCTCACCGTCGATCTCGAGCACGAGACGGAGCACGCCGTGCGTGGACGGGTGCTGCGGGCCCATGTTGATGACCATGGTCTGGTCGGCGATGGGGTCGTTGCCGTGTTTGTGGCGCTCGGCGTCGGCGATGACTTCATCGATGCCGGGAACGATCTGGTCGGGAGCGGCGATGGGTGCCATTAGCGGTAGCCCTCCACGGGGTAGTCC
Source organism: Edaphobacter aggregans DSM 19364 (assembly GCF_000745965.1). Lineage (GTDB taxonomy): Bacteria > Acidobacteriota > Terriglobia > Terriglobales > Acidobacteriaceae > Edaphobacter > Edaphobacter aggregans. Next base: position 49,596 of record NZ_JQKI01000022.1, read on the forward strand.
TTGCGCAGGGGATGGCCCTGCCAGTCTTCGGGCATCATGATGCGGCGGAGATTGGGATGGCCGCCGAAGTGTATGCCGAAGAGGTCGAAGACCTCGCGCTCATAAAAGTTGGCCGAGGGCCAGAGGGAGGTGATGCTGTCGAGCGCGGCGTCGTCGCCGGCGAGGCGGACGGCGAGGCGCAGGCGGCGCTTGAGCGGGATGGACAGGATGCTGTAGCTGACCTGGAAGCGGGGCTCGGAGGGGTACCAGTCGACGGCGGTGACGTCCTCGAGGAAGTTGTAGCCGGCGGCCTTGAGGGCCTTGCAGGCGGCGATGATATTCTCGCGGTCAACGGTGACGGTCAGCTCGGCGCGATCGTACTTTGCGGCGGTGGCGAGGTCAGAGAGTGCCTTGAGCGCGGGCTCCTCGGGGAACTTGTCGAAGACGGCCTGTGTGTCGAGGATAGCGGGTTCCATTAGAGATCTCCCTTGTCGGTGGACCAGTCGAGGATGCCCTTCTTCCAGACGTAGAAGAGGCCGACGGCGACGAAGCCGAGATAAACGAGCATCTCCCAGAAGCCAAACATCTTTGAGCCGGTGATGGCGGGCAGGCGGCGGAATATGACGGCCCAGGGAAGCATGAAGACTGCCTCCACGTCGAAGAGGATGAAGAGCATCGCCACCATGTAGAAGCGGACGGTGAAGCGGCCACGGGCGTCGCCGACGGGGTCCATGCCGCACTCGTAGGGCCCGGCCTTGGTGCGCGAGTTCTTGTGCTTTCCAACGAGGAAGGAGACCCCTACCATTCCGCATGCGAGGCCAAGGGCGACCAGTATTTGCAGGACGAGCGGAAGATAGTTCCAGATGTAGGGGTAAGTTTGCATGGCCATCTTTGACTCTAAGTTTGCGGTTGTCCAGTGTCAAGCTAAACGCCCGGTATTGTGCGGCTATCGAAGCATTTGTGCGTAGGCGTCGATGATGCGGTCTCCGAACTGCGCGGCGACGAGACCGGCGGCGGCGAGAAAGCTGCCGAAGGGCAGTTTTGTGAACGCTCCTGCTCGCCGGCGCGCGAGCAGGACGACGGCGTAGAGGCTCGCGGCGAAGGCTCCGAGGAAGAGCGAGAGGATGGCTGGCCAGAAGCCGAGGAAGGCCGCGATCATCGCAAGGAGCTTGACGTCGCCGAGGCCGAGCCCTTCCTGATGCCGGAGAGTGCGGTAAAGCCAGCGAATGGCCAGAAGCAGAAGAACGACGCCAACGACGGCAAGAAGACGGCCGCCGATGAGCGCCTCGGGGCCGGTAAGGAAGACGTTGCCGGGATTGGTGGTTGCGCCTGCGCTGGTGATGTGGATCTGGCGAGTGAGGACAATCTGCTGCTCGGTGGGCCCGAGGAAGATGGCCTGCGTGCAGATGAGGAAGAGGCCGGCCGCGATGCCGGTGAGCGTGAAGGCGTTGGGAAGCAGGCCGGTCTGCCAGTCCATGACGATGAGGCCGATGAGGAGGAAGCCGAGTATGGTTACGGCGAGATTGGCGATGATCGCGAGCGGAGCGTAAGACGACGGGGCGCTGTGCGTAGGGTCGTAGAAGTAGAAGCGCAGTACTGTGTAGAGACGCGCAGCCTGAACGGCGAACCAGAGGCCGCAGGTGAGTTCGACCAGCGGATAGCGCCAGGGGATGGGTTGGTGGCAGTCGCGACAGCGTCCGCGTAGCACAAGCCAGCTGAGGACTGGGATGTTGTCGAACCAGCGGATGAAGGCTCTGCACTGTGGGCATCGTGAGCCTGGTCGAACGATGGATTCGTGACGCGGCAGTCGCGCGATGCAGACGTTGAGGAAGCTGCCGAAGACGAGCCCGAGGAGGAAGCCGATTGCTTCGTAGATGATGCGGGGGGTCACGCAAAAAGTATACGGCGACGATTAGAAGTCGACGTGCATGCGAACGGCTTCGACGAGGACGGGACCGCGGTCTTTGTTGTAGCCAGGATGGTCGACGAACTGGAGATCGAGGGCGTAGTAGAGGCCGCGCCAGGCGTGCAGCGTGTAGTAGCTCTCAAAAATGTCTTCGCGTGCGTAGTTGAGGTTTCCGTCACCAAGTATAAAGCCCAGGCCGCCGTAGCGGAGGTAGTTCTGGTGGTCGCGCTTAATGGCGTTGGAGACGAAGGCGAGGCCGATCTGGTCGTTTGGCCGGGAGAAGGCACGGCCGGAGTAGTCGGCCCCGAGGGCAACGGTCTGGTCGACTTCGGTGTAGGCGAAGGACTCGTGCTGGCCCTCGTTCCAGCCGACGCGTGTGAAGACGCGGAGATTCTGGGTGAGCTCCTGCTCGGCGTTGAGCGTGAAGCCGTATTTGACGGCGCTGAATTTGGCGTGGGCGGAGATATTGGGTTTGGGGTCCTGTCCGGAGAGATAGGCGTTGACGGCGTCGCGATAACGGCCCATGTGGGCGTGGTTGACGAAGCTGAGGACGCGGACGGTGCCCTTGCGTTGGGGCGAGACGAGATGACCGAGGAGCGATTTGCGCAGCTCGAACTCGAAGTTCTGTCCGTTGGCGCGGCTGAAGGCCCAGTCGAGGTCGATGCCGTTGGCGACCGTAGGCATGGCGGCGAGAGCGTAACGGGCCGACCAGGAGCGGTCGTGGTATTCGAGGACTGCGGCATAGGTGTAGCCGCGAGTGTCGGCGGCGTAGTCCCAGGCGCCGTTGTTGTCTGTGGTCCAGTTGAGGAACTGGAGGTGGCTGTCGGAGCCGATGCTGTTGGTGTCGAAGTAATCGGGGAGACTCATCTTGCCGATGTGGAGCTCAAAGCGTCGCTCGGGAACCTGCGTCGATAGCGAGAAGGGCGTGCGTTCGGCTTCGACGAGCTCGCGGGTTAGGCCGATGGTCTGGTGGATCTGAACGCGGGCGAGATAGGGTTTGGAGCCGAGGCTCGGGTTGCGGACGACGTCGAGGTTGGTGAAGCCGCCGAGACCGAGAGCCTGGCTGACGCCGCGACCGCCGGCCGATTCGAAGTCGGCGATGAAGTCGGTGGCGTAGCGGGGATTGCGGTTGACCTGGTAGCCGAGGAAGAGGGTGCCGACGAGCGAAGTCTTGTATTCGCCGCGTCCCTGCAGGCTGTTGGGGCCGTCGTACGGCGAGTGAAAGGGAGCGTGCGCCTGAAAGACGATATTTGCCTGTCCGGCGATGAAGTAGCGTGTGCGATCCGAGTAGGGAAAGATGGTTGTCGGGGCTTCGGCGAAGGGTGCGTCGGGAAGGGTTGTTTGCGCGCCAGGCTCGGCGGCTACAAGGTCTCTCGGCTGGCCATAGATCGGCGAGGAGAAGAGCAAGAGAAGAAAAGCCTGGAGGAACTTTGTCAAAGCGTCGTGACCGGCCGTTGGAATGAGTATCCGAAAAAACGATGAATTGAATGCAAGAGGCCTGCCTTCCAGCGGAACCGAGAGAAGGCAGGCCAGGGTAATCCGGTGTCGTCGTTCTGCTCGTCGTGTGTTTCGAGCAGAGCAGACCATGTGCAGGCGAGCGGGCACCGCTCATCCGCAGTTTCGACCCAGCGGCGACGGATCTCCGTACGTGGACGGATGCCGTGGAGCCTGGATCGATCAAGATGGAAGAACTGCTTCATCATTGGCTGACTTCTCCTTTCTGCGCAGGCCTAGCAGCGCTGGCTGAATCGTCGGGTTTTGATAGTATACCCCAGTAGGGTATGAGGGTGAGGAAATATGTCGCTTGTTGATCGCGAGAAAGCAAAGTTATTGAACCGAACGAAGCGAATTCGGGGGCAGATGGAATCGGTCGAACGGAAGCTTGGAGCCGAAGACCATGATTGCGCAGAGGTGCTGATGTTGTTAGCGGCAGTGCGCGGCGGGATCAACGGTTTGATGGCCGAAGTTCTGGAGGATCATATTCGGTTGCATCTCCTGCAGGATGGCCACGCTCCAGTGACTCCCGACCTGGGGGAGGATCTGATCGATCTGGTGCGGGCATATTTGAAATAACAGCGTTAGCGGAAGGTCTGGACGAGCAGCCAGGCGTTGAGTCCGGCGATCAATAGGGCGACGGCCCAGCTGAGGATGCGGATCCAGGTCTTGTTGGCGAAGGGCCCCATGCTGGCCTTGTCGCTGGTGAAGTGAACGAGGGGAAAGACGGCGAAGCTGAGTTGCATGCTGAGGATGACCTGGCTCAAGACCAGAAGCTGCGCGGTTCCCGCACTGCCGTAGATGGCTGTGACGATGACCGTAGGGATGATCGCGACCAGGCGAGTGATGAGGCGGCGCTGCCAGTTGGGAAGGCGAAGCTCGAGGAAGCCCTCCATGACGATCTGGCCGGCGAGAGTTCCGGTGATGGTGGAGTTCTGGCCGGAGGCGAGCAGGGCGAGGGCGAACATCATGCTGGCGCCGGTGAAGCCCAGCAGCGGCGTAAGGAGCTTGTAGGCGTCGCCGATCTCGGCGACCTCGGTGTGGCCCGTGCGATGGAAGGCGGCGGCCGCGACGATGAGGATGGCGGCGTTGACGAACAGCGCCATGCTGAGGGCTACGGCGGAATCGAGGCTGGCGAGACGGATGGCCTCGCGCTTGCCAGGGATGGTGCGTGGATAGGCGCGCGTCTGCACGATGGAGGAGTGCAGGTAAAGATTGTGCGGCATTACGGTTGCGCCGAGGATTCCAATCGCGATGTAGAGCATGTTGGGATTGGAGATGACCTGTCGCGAGGGGACGAGAAGGTGCTGGAGAACCGGAATCCACTCGGGGCGCGAGAGTACGGTCTCGATGCAGAAGAGGACCGCAATGGTTCCGATGAGAACCATGACGAGCGCCTCGAGATAACGGAAGCCGCGATGCTCCAGCAGAAGGATCAACAGGACATCGAGGCTGGTGATGATGACGCCGGCGATGAGCGGGATACCGAAGAGAAGCTGCAGGGCGATGGCAGAGCCGATGACCTCGGCCAGGTCGCAGGCGCAGATGGCGACTTCTGCGAAGATCCAGAGCGCAATGGTTACAGGACGGCTGTAACGCTCGCGACAGGCCTGGGCGAGGTCCCTCTCAGAGGCGATGCCGAGCTTGAGGGCGAGGCTCTGGAGAAGAATGGCCATCAGGTTCGAGGCCATGACGACGAAGAGCAGGGTGTACCCATAACGCGAGCCCGCGGCAAGGTCGGTCGCCCAGTTTCCGGGATCCATGTAGCCGACGGCGACCAGGAATCCGGGGCCCACAAAGCCGAGGGCGCGGCGCCAGAGCCGGCTGGAGTCCGAGACCCTGACGCTCGAGAAGACCTCCGGCAGGGAGGGCCGGCGTTTGGTCTCAGATTGCAGCGGGATGGAAGTCGTGGTCTCCATGGCGAGGGGCGAGGAACTGTCTTTAGCATGAGTATGCCACAGCTCGTTAACTAGGGTTAATAAATGATCGCGAATAGAGGATTAGCTGCGCTTGACCCAGACTCTATCCGCGGCTGGTTTTCCAAGGGTGGATGCTCCGGCAGAGGTGACGACGCTGAGAGTCTGATCGTAGTTTTTGGAGATGATACGGACGGGCGACTGGGGACCGATTCCCATCTTATGCAGGAACAGCAAGAGCTTCGGATCGCGCTCGTAGAGACTGGAGACGATGTAATCGGCGCCTTCGGGGGCCTCGGAGAGTTGGATCGTTCCGCGCTTTTGGCGTTGGGCCGGGCTCTCGGGCAGTACGGCGTTGCCGTGGGGACACACGCCCTTTTCACCGAGCTTCTCGATCAACTTCGCCTCGAAGGCAGGGGAGACGGCGTGCTCCAGGCGCTCGGCCTCATCGTGGACCTCGTACCACGCCATGCCGAAGATCTCAGCGAGCATGCGTTCGATGAGATGGTGGCGTAGGGCTGTGCGGTAGGCCGTCTCCCTGCCTTTGGCAGAGAGGTGCACGGTGCCGTCGGTCCTGACGATGACGTAGCCGTCGCGCCTGAGGCGCTTGAGCGCCATGGTGACCGCAGGCGGCGAGACGGAGAGCCAGTGAGCCAGCGTCGCCGAGATGACATGCTGTCCTTCGGACTCTGATTCGAGAATGGCTTTGAGGTAGTCTTCCTTCGAGACGGTGATGGAGTCTTTCATTCCAGACCTGGCATTGTGAGATCTGGCATTAACTATAGCTAACTCCGCCAACTTCACAACAGAATCGAGAGAGTTATCTCGCTTTGACGCCCACGGCTACAAGTCCGGCGCCGGCTACCAGGACGATGGTGCTCAGGATCGGGGAGATTGGCACCGTCTCCTTCTTTTCGTGGGATATCTGGATGGGGCCGGCGTCAACGTCCTTGTGCCGGTGGGTGAAGCTGAATCCCCCGGTCGCAAAGCCGACGATAGCGAGGAGGATGAGGACAATTCCTATGATGGTTGCGGGTTTCATTGCAGGAAGCCTTTCGTGCTGCCGGAATTGGCGCTCGTGGCGTTCGATATACGAGTTGGACACCCTCATGTGCGATGCACCGCCAGTGAGGCGAGATGTACGGTTGCGGGGGTCGGCTTGCCCGGAGATGGAGGCAAGGCGTAGGCTGCAGTTACACGGGAAAGGAGGATGATCCAGCCTATGAAAATTGACAGTAACAGTTGCATCAACACACGTGAGGTGACTGAGGCTTAGAGCGTCCCCTGCTCTTAAGTCCTGGCGATCTTCAGTGACTCGCTGAACGTACTTCGCCGAGGCCAATCCGGGCACGGACGCCTCAGGTCAATCTCAACAGTCCACCGGCAGGCGGCCTGCTGCTCCCACACTCAACTGTGGCCGAGCGCAGGCCGTTTGCATTTGGTTTTAGAATTGAGCCATGACACCTCTGGTAATCGCAGGCAGGGCCTTTCAGTCGCGGCTGATCGTAGGAACGGGGAAGTACAAGGACGGACCGGAGACGCAGGCGGCCATCGAAGCCTCGGGGGCTGAGATGGTGACGGTCGCGGTGAGGAGAGTGAATCTCGACCGCTCGAGCGAGTCGCTGCTGGACTTCATCGATGCGCGACGTTACTTCCTGCTCCCAAATACGGCTGGCTGTTATACGGCCGAGGAGGCGATTCGCGCGGCTCGGCTGGGACGCGAGGTAGGGTTGTCGGACTGGGTGAAGATCGAGGTGATCGGGGACCAGGCGACGCTGTATCCGGACATTCAGGCAACGCTTGAAGCGACTCGAGTTCTGGTGAAGGAAGGGTTTACTGTTCTCCCGTATACCTCTGATGACATTGTGTTTGCTAGGAGGCTGATTGACGCCGGTGCGGCGGCGGTGATGCCGTTGGGAGCGCCGATTGGCAGCGGTCTTGGTTTGCAAAATACGGCGAATCTGCGGATTCTGCGTGAGATGATCACCGAGGTTCCGTTGATCGTCGACGCGGGGGTGGGAACTGCCTCCGACGCGACGGTGGCGATGGAGCTTGGCTTCGACGGCGTGCTGATGAATACGGCGATCGCGCAGGCGAAGGACCCGCTGTTGATGGCTGAGGCCATGCAGCATGCGGTGCTGGCCGGGCGACAGGCGTATCTGGCGGGTAGGATGCCGAGGAAGCTGTATGCGACGGCCAGTTCGCCACTTGAGGGAATCTCGCGGTAGGACGGAGCCGAGGACTCAATCTCGCCAGTCGGAAGCGGCAGAGAAATGAAGTAAACTTCGCCCATGCGGGTATTCGGGATTGACTGCGGGACGGAGTTCACCGGCTATGGTGTCGTGGAGGTGGACTGTGACGCGAGGATGCCGCGCCTGGTTCACGTGGCGGCAGGGACGATCCGGCTCAGCAAGAAGGACAAGACTCCGCGGCGGCTGGCCCAGGTGTATGCGGAGCTGACGGCAGCCATCGCTCTCCACGAGCCGGATGTTGTGGCGATCGAGGAGGTCTTCTTCTCGGCGAATGCGAAGTCGGCGTTGAAGCTGGGGCAGGTGCGCGGCGTGGCTATGCTGGCGGCTGAGACTTGCGGGCTTCCGGTGATGGAATACGCTCCGCTGAAGATCAAGAGCTCGGTGGTGGGGTATGGGCTGGCGGCGAAGGAGCAGGTGCAGTTTATGGTGACGCGGCTGCTCGAACTCGATCATGCGCCGGAGTCAGCGGATGCAGCGGATGCTCTCGCGATTGCGATATGCCACATTCATACGGCGCAGACGGTGACACTCCAGGGGGGCGGACGGTGAGGAGTTATCTGGCAGCGGCGATGGGCATCGTGATTAGCGTAACGAGCGCCTATGCGGCGCAGTCGGACTCGCCGGCGGGCACACCGGCGGCCGCGAAGCCCGAAGTCAGTTTTCAATTTGAGCGTCCTGGCCTGCCAGTGCCGAAGTTCAGCATCGTGGTCTATCAGGACGGGACGGGGATGTATCGGGGTGAAGAGGCGCCGGTGAGCGGCGGCGCGAGCAGCGCTTCGCTCGCGCCTGCGTCGCGGGGTCGGTCGATCGATCGGCCGATGAAGCTGAGCCCGGCGACTGCGGAGACGATCTTCAGGACGGCCCGCTCGCTGGATTACTTCAATATCCCTTGTGCCTCGAAGGCGAAGAACATCGCGGATACCGGCAAGAAGACCCTGAGCTACGCGGGGCCGGATGGGCGTGGCTCGTGCCTTTACAACTACTCAGAGAACAAGAGCGTAACCCAGTTGACGGAGACGTTTCAGGCGCTCGCGTTCACGATGGACGAGGGGCGGAAGCTGGAGTTTCTGCACCGCTACGACCGGCTGGGGCTCTACTCGGAGATGGACACGTTGATCCACGAGATAGCCGAGAAGCGCGCGATTGAAATAATCAACATCGCGCCGACCTTGACTTCGATTGTTGCTGACGAGCAGCTGATGCAGCGAGTGCGCGAGAAGGCGGCAAGGCTGCTGGCGCAGGCGAGCGACAGTACGAGCAACGTGCGCTGACAGCCGGCGGTACGAATCACAATGATGTTCAGTGAGAGACGCTGACGGCCAGCGAGCGGTAGAGCTCTGCCATGGCTTCGAGTCCGAGCGACTCGGCTCGCGCCTGACGGGGGATTCTGGCGGGCCAGGCAGCGATGAGCTGGACGGAGGAGTATCCCGCGGCGCGGAGATTGTTTTCGAGCGTCTTGCGCTTCTGCGCGAAGCTCTGCCTGAGGAATGCATCGAAGCCAGTGGGGTCTACGCCAAGCTCGGAGAAGCGCGGGCGGAAGTGCAGCCGCAGGACGCTGGAGTAGACCTCAGGTGGAGGAGAGAAGGCCGATGGTGGCAGGGTGAAGAGTTGCTCCACCTGTGCATGGATCTGTGCGGTGGCCGAGAGCAGGCCGTAGTCGCGAACACCGGGCGAGGCGGAGACGCGGTCGGCGACCTCGCGCTGCATCATGACCACGGCGCGGGAGAGCAGGCCGGCGGAGGCTGCGGCGAAGAGCTTCAGCAGAATGTCCGAGGTGATGTAATACGGCAGATTGCCGATGACGTCGGCGGTCTCGCCAGGTGGGATGATCGCGGCGAAGTCCGCTTTGAGGACGTCGGTTTCGACGATCTGGACCCGGGGTTGATCGCGAAAGCGGAGCGCGAGTGCGGGAGCGAGCTCTCGGTCAAGCTCGAGGGCGATCAAACGGCCGCAGCGCGGGGCCAGGATGTCGGTGATGGCTCCGCGACCAGGGCCGATCTCGATGACGGTGCGGCGGGTGACGTCGCCGAGGGCATCGGCGATGGCGTGGCGCGCGCGGTCGTCGACGAGGAAGTTCTGGCCGAGTTTGGGTTTACGTTTCATGAGGCAGGTGCGCTGCAGACGTTTGCTGCATCTCTTTGTATAGACTAACGTTTTGGTCGGAATGGAGAGGGGTAGGCATGCATATTGTTTTTGCGGCATCGGAGTGCACACCATGGGCGAAGACCGGCGGGTTGGCCGATGTGGTCAGCGCGCTGCCGAAGACGCTGGCGAAGATGGGGCACAAGGTGCAGACGTTTCTTCCGTACTACCGGCAGGTGGCGAAGGCCGTGCCCAATGCGCCGGTTGTTCTCCAGAGTGTGACGATCCCATTTCCTTCGTACAACCGCTTCGCGCGCATTCTGGATGGCGGAGTGAAGGACGGCGTGCATATCTACTTCGTCGATGTGCCGGAGCTGTTCGACCGCGAGAGCTTTTATGCGACGCCTTCCGGCGACTATCCGGACAACGCCGAGCGCTTCGGAACCTTCAGCCGCGCCGTGATCGAGGCGACGAAGGTGATGGGCGTGCCGGACCTCTTTCATGTGCACGACTGGCAGGCGGCGATGATCGTCGTGATGCTGCGGTCGATCTACTACTTCGATCCGGTCTTCCGCCGCGTTCCCGCGGTGCTCACGATCCACAACGCCGGCTACCAGGGATGGTTTCCACCGCGGACTATGGAGACGCTGCTGCTGCCGTGGGACATGTTCACTCTGGACAAACTGGAGCACTACGACAAGGTGAACTTTCTGAAGGGCGGCATTGTGTATGCCGATGCGATTACGACTGTCAGCCGGACCTATGCGCAGGAGATTCAGACTCCGGAGTTCGGCAATGGACTGGAAGACACTTTGCGGCGGCGCTCGGCGGACCTGTTCGGCATCCTGAACGGGGCGGACTATAGCGAGTGGGCCCCGGCCATAGATCCGTATATCGCAGCACACTACTCCGCGAAAAAGCTTGACGGGAAGCGGGAGTGTCGTCGGGACCTGCTGCACGCGCTGAGGCTGGAGGACGTCGGCGATGAGACCGCTGTCATCGGCGTCGTGTCGCGCTTTGCGACGCAGAAGGGCTTCGACTTTATCGTCGACATTTTGGACAGGCTAATGCAGGAAGATGTCGTGCTGGTGATGCTTGGCAACGGGGAAGAGTACTACGAGCGCCTCTTGACCGAGATGGCGGAACGGCATCCGGAAAAGATGCGGGTTCGGGTGAAGTTCGACAACGTGATGGCGCACAAGATCGAGGCAGGCTCGGACATCTTCCTGATGCCTTCACGTTACGAGCCCGGCGGCCTGAACCAGATCTACAGCCTGAAGTACGGCACCGTTCCGGTCGTTCGCGCTACCGGCGGGCTTCAGGACACGATCGAAGAGCTGCCGGACGGAGGTGGGAACGGCTTCAAGTTCTGGGGCTACGATTCCAACGTTCTGCTCGATGCAATTCACAGGGCGCTTGCGACCTTTCGCGACGAGAAGACGTGGACCGCGATGATGCAGCGCGGCATGGCGCAGGATTTTTCCTGGGACAAGCCGGCCGAGGAGTATGTGCGTGTGTACGAGCGCGTGATTATGAACCGCAGCAGCTAAGCTGTGCGGATCTTACGCTGGAACCAGTAGTGCAAAGGGATGCCGAGCAGGATGATGGCGGTTCCGATGATGGAGTTGCGTGGCTGGTCGGCGAAGGAGAAGACCAGGAGCACGATGGCTGCCGCGATGAAGAGTGCGGGCAGCACCGGATAGCCCCAGACGCTATAGGGTCGGGCTGTGCTGGGCTCGCGCCGACGGAAGACGAAGATGGTGCTTGCGGTGAGCGCGTAGAAGAACCACTCGGCGAAGATGGCGAGCGAGAAGAGCGCCTGGAAGCGGCCTATAGCGAGGAGAAGCAGTGAGCTGAGGATCGCCTGCAGGATCAGCGCGGTCGATGGTGTGTGGAAGCGCGGATGCACGTGGGCGAGCTGACGGAAGAAGAGTCCGTCATGTGCGGCGGCGAAGGGGACGCGTGCCCCTGAGAGCGACGATCCGACGAAGGTCGCGCAGATGCTGACGGCCATTCCAACAGAGACGAGTCCGGCACCCCAGTTTCCAGCGATGAGGCGAAGGGCATCGGCGGCGGGGCGATCGGCGGCGGCGATGGCTGCGGCGGGCATCACATACTGGATGGCCGCGTTGGTAAGCATGTAGAGGCCGCCGACGATGGCGACTCCGCCGATCAGGGCCAGGGGCATGCTGCGCTGTGGCCGCTGGATCTCGCCGGCCATCTGGGTGACGTCGCTCCAGCCGTCGTAAGCCCAGAGCGCGGCGATCAGAGCGACCATGAAGCCGGAGAATCCGCCGCGCGCGCCGGTGAACTCGGTGGCGAAGTTGTGCCATGAGCCGTGGCTTCCGGCGGCTCCGAAGCAGACGCCGGCGATGACGACGATCAGGAGCACCTTGAGCCAGGTGAGCGCGAGCTGCACGTTTCCGGACTTGCGCGTGCCGAGGATGTTGAGGCCGGTGATGAGCCAGGTCATGACGATGGCGAAGACCTGGCTCCAGAGCAGAGGTCCGAAGGCTGGAAGCTCGAGGAAGTGAAAGGTCGGGAAGGTGGCGAGGACGCGTGCGAGACCAGCGGCGATGGTTGCGATGGAGGCGGGCTTCGCGATAGTGATCCACGTCCACATGTAGAGAAAGCCTGTCAGGTCGCCGTAGGCTTCGCGGAGGAACGCGTACTCGCCGCCATATTTAGGACGGAGTGCAGCAATCTCGGCGTAGGTCATGGCTCCGAAGAGGGAGAGCAGACCGCCGACGATCCACACCGCGTAGACCATGCCGGAGGAGCCGACGGCGGCCATCATCTCGCGCGGGACGAGGAAGATGCCGCTGCCGATAATGATTCCGACGACGATCGACGTAGCGTGCGAGGCGTTGAGGACTCGCGGGAGTTCCGTCTGTGTCTGCTGCGCCGTTTGTTGCATGGTTTTCACGGAGAGTAGCACAGCGGCGCGGCTGTTTCTCGGTGAATCGATCAGATGTAGTGCTTGAAGTCCTTCCAGTCCGTCGTGACATTTTTATGGCGGCCCCGGACGAGGTAAATGTTGCGCCGCTCGTAGGGCATGGAGAGCGGGTTGTCCATGCGGCCGGCGATCTCGACGGAATCATAGTTTTCGCGAAGCTCTTCGGGTGTTGCTCCGGTGACGATGATCATGACTTCGCCGGTTGCGCCGTTCGGTCCCCACATCCAGTAGCTGTTGTGGCCGCTGATGGCTCTGGGAAGATCGCGCCCGAGGAAGTTAATGGCGCTGGCCTCGCCGTAGTTGGAACAGAGAATGCCGACTCTCTTCTGGTCCTCCGGTGAGAGGGAGTGATAGATGCGAGTGACCTCGTTAACCTCTTCCTGCCAGCCGAAGCGGTCGGCGTAGAACTGGGGGAGGATGCCGCTCGACTCGTTCTCGGTGTTGCCTGTGGCGTCGTAGAGGTGGAGGGCCTTCGTATATGCGAGCCATGTTGAGGGGCGCATGACAGGGATCGCCATCGGAAGGCTGATGAGACCGCCAACGATGAGAGTCGTTTGGTAGACAGGGAAGCCGAACCGGGAGTTGGCGCGAACCAGCTTGCGATTGGCGAAGTGCTGCTCCCATGCGATGCCGCCGGCGGCGAAGAGTACCGGGTAGATCGGGACGACGTAGTAGTCCTTGGCGTGCAGGGCCATCATCATGGCGAGGAAGAGGAGATAGGTGTAGCCGAGGAATCGCCATTGCTTAGCCGAGGTACTGCGCAAGAGCCAGACGAGACCGGGGATCCATAGGAAGATGGAGATCGGTTGCAGATTGAGGATCTGCTTGCCGAGGAAGGGAAGCGCACCCAGCTTGATGTTCTTGTTCTCTAGCTGGCCGTTGTGGAGGAACTCGAGCGTCGGCCAGTGGTTGTGGACCTGCCAGAGGAGGTTGGGCAGGGCGATGAGGACGAGCAGCGCAACTCCGATGGCGGCCCAGCGGCTGAAGAGCGGGCGACGCTGCGGGGTGAGGAGAAGGCCGATGAGCAGCGCGAGGAGGAAGAAGGTCATGGAGGGCTTGTTGAGCAGACCGACGCCTCCGCAGATTCCGAACCATATCCAGCACGATTTTTCGTTCCGTCCGCGGAGGATGAGGGTGAGGGCAAGAGTGCACCCCATCCAGAAGGCGGACTCGAAGGAGTTCATCGAGAGGTAGCTGTCGAGGCCTAGGTACTGGGGTGCCAGGAGGATGCCGGTCACCGCGAGGCCCTGGGCGGAGCGGCGGCCACCGAGCGCCCAGGCGAGGAGACCGGTGAGGAGGACGCGCGTGGCTCCGGCGAGGGCGGAGAGCATGCGGATTCCGGTGAGCGAGTGGCCGAAGATGAGCTCGGCGAGGCGGGCCTGCAGGGCGACGATCGGCCCGTGATCGACGTAGCCCCAGGCGAGGTGGCGGCCGCAGATGAGGTAGTAGAGCTCGTCGCGGAAGTAGCCGTAATCGATGCGCGCCTCCCAGAGATTGGTGGCGATGTGGAGGAGGAGCTTGATGGTGGCGAAGAGGAGGGCGAGCGAGAGGGCTTCGCGGAGGGTTGGATCGGCGGGGCGCACGATCGTCGTTGTGGCGTTCGCGGTTGCATCGGTCATCCGAAGAATCCTTCGTGGAAGTGCTTATTCTGGAGCGGGCGAGCTTGCGATGGAGACTCTATTCTTTCTTACGTTGTTACGGGGTGGGACTATTTTCGTTCTCGGGTTCTACAATTTTTTCAGCTGCATCTGAGGAGAGTAGCTTTCGCTCTTTTGCAGGACGAGTGGGGTGAGGTATGGACTGGACACCTGGTGAGATGAGTCGTGATGTCGAAGACCGGCGGGGGTCTTCGGGGGGAGGTTTTGGGTTTGGCGGCGGCGGACTGGGGATCATCGGCTTCGTGTTTCTGCTGATCATCAGCCTGATTACGGGGCGGAACTACATTGGTGCTTATCTCTCCGGCGGAGGACATGTTGCTACTTCGACGGCGAGCAACCGGCCGGTGACTGCCTCGCGGGAGGAGGACCGCTCGGCTCATCTTGTCTCCTACGTGCTGGATGATGTCCAGGCCGAGTGGCAGAAGCTGCTGCCGGAGCAGACGGGCAAGCCCTATCGCCGGGCACATCTGGTGCTGTTTCGCGACTACACTCACTCGGGCTGTGGCGTGGCGCAGTCGCAGACGGGGCCGTTTTACTGCCCGGCGGACGGGAAGGTCTACATCGACCTGGGGTTCTGGGACGAGCTGCGACGGCTGGGCGGAAGCACGGCTGATTTTGCACAGGCTTACGTGATCGCGCACGAGCTGGGGCATCACGTCCAGAACATCCTGGGGATTGAGCGGCAGATGCGGCAGCTTGCGGCGCGGGATCCTTCGCAGCAGAATCCGCTGTCGGTGCGGCTGGAGTTGCAGGCGGACTGCCTGGCCGGCGTTTGGGGAAACACCGCGGCGAAGCGGAAGATCATCCACCGGGAGGATGTGGAGGAGGGCCTGAAGGCTGCGGCGGCGGTTGGCGACGACCACATCCAGAAGATGTCTCGCGGGGCGGTGAGTCCGGAGAGCTTTACGCATGGGACGTCGGCCGAGCGGCAGCAGTGGTTTATGCGGGGGCTCCGGTCCGGCGAGGTGAACCAGTGCAATACCTTCCAGGCGGCGGGCAGCTTCTAGTCCCCCTCCTGCCTTATTTGTGCAAAGTCTTCAAGACAAAAGGTTTATGTCGGTACTTTGACGGTAAGTTATTGATTTTATTGATATGATCGACGTAAAGTATTGATTGTAAAGAGAAAAGCCCCGGAACGAAGAGGTCCGGGGCTTTTCTTTGTTTGCTGTTTCTTATTTTACCGGATGGGAGGGAATAGATCGGCAGCTTTTTTGAGCTCGATCTTGTTTGTTTTGTGGGGGATGTATTTTGAGGGGGCTTGACAAGATTTTGCACTGCATTGGTCGCGGCTAAGGGATGAGGGTTCGTCTCAAGTTAAAGTGGTGGCGGTGCAGAGAAAATGCAGGTCCTTCGACTGCGCGGCTATGCCGCTCCGCTCAGGATGACAATTCTGGGGTGATGCAGCGTCAATTCTGGAGCGATAGTTCTGGGGCGATGCACCTTCGATTCTGGAGCCGATGCACCGTCAGTTCTGGAGCGATGCAGCGTCAGTTGAGGATGGTTAGAGTGGGGTTTGCGGGAGTGTTCTGATCGGCGGCGAAGTGCTGGCGGATGCGGTCGGCGGTGGCCTTGTTGACGACGGCGGTTAGGGCGTCGGGGTTCTTTTCGGCGGTCTGGCGGATGGCTCGGATGGAGCCGAAGTGTTCGAGGAGACGCTGGCGGGTACGGAGGCCTACGCCGGGGATTTCGAGGAGTTCGGAGCTGCGGTCGCGCATCTCGCGGCGCTTGCGGTGGTAGGAGATGGCGAAGCGGTGGGATTCGTCGCGGATCTTCTGGACAAGGTGGAGGACGGGGGAGCGGCGATCGAGGACGATGGGGTCGTCCTCCTGTCCGTAGACGTAGATGATCTCCTCGCGCTTGGCGATAGAGGCGAGGGGCTGGGTAGTGATGCCGAGCTCGTTGAGGGCGTCGGCGGCGGCGTGGAGCTGGCCTAGGCCTCCGTCGATGAGGATGAGGGAGGGGAGGGGCTTCTTATCGTCGAGGAGACGGGAGTAGCGGCGGCGGACGACCTCGTGCATGGAGGCGAAGTCGTCGACGCCGGTGACGGTGCGCACCTGGAACTTGCGGTAGTCGGATTTTTTCATGGCGCCGTCCTCCCAGACGACCATGGAGGCGACGGTCTCGGCGCCCTGGATGTGGGAGATGTCGAAGCACTCGATGCGGCGAGGGAGTTCTTCTAGGGTAAGGGCGTCCTGGAGGGCCTGGGCGATGGCTTTTTGTGAGGGGATGAGGACGCGGAAGCGCTGGTCGTAGGACTGCTTGGCGTTCTGGCAGACGAGGTCGACGAGGGAGCGCTTTTCGCCACGCTGGGGGACGGCGATGTCGACGCGGTGGCCGGTGCGCTGGGCGAGTAGCTCGGCGAGGGTGGTGCGGTCGGGGAAGTCGACGGGGACGAGGATGGAGCGGGGGACGTAGCCCTGGTCGAGGTAGAGCTGTTTGAGGAGTGCGGAGAAGAAGGCGGCGGGGTTGAAGGCAGTGGTTAGTGGTTGGTTGTTAGTGGTTAGGTGAGAGACCGGATCGGTGATGGGGGAGTGTTCTTCGGCGATGGGGGAGTCGTCGTGGATCTCGGGGGCGGGGGTGGTGGGGTTGGGTTCGAGGGTGGGGTCGGTGGTTGTGGCGGCAGCGAGTGATGAAACCGCAGATCCCTCGACTTCGCTGCGCTCCGCTCGGGATGACACTTCCAGAGTTACACCTTCGGAACTATCGATGAGTAACGCTTCGGTTACGTCTTCTTCGATGGCGAATGCGGCGAAGTCGGGGAGGTCTTCCCAGAAGAAGTCGCGGCGGTCGACGATCTTGCCGGAGCGCATGTGGAAGAGGTTGACGGCTAGCATCTCGTTTTCGAAGTGGAAGCCGAAGACGTCGGCGTCCTCGTTTTCAGCGGAGGCGATGCGCTGCTTGTCC
This sequence comes from Edaphobacter aggregans DSM 19364, assembly GCF_000745965.1. Taxonomy (GTDB): domain Bacteria; phylum Acidobacteriota; class Terriglobia; order Terriglobales; family Acidobacteriaceae; genus Edaphobacter; species Edaphobacter aggregans. Next base: position 66,743 of record NZ_JQKI01000022.1, read on the forward strand.
TGCATCTGGTGGACGGTGGTGATCTGGTCGCGGAGGCGGGCGGCCAGCTCGTACTGCTCGTTTTCGGCTGCTGCCGTCATGCGGGCGGTGAGGCGCTGCTCGAGCTCGCCGGGGCGGCCTTCGAGGAAGAGCTGGACGTCGCGGATGGCCTGGCGGTAGTCCTCGGGCGTGGTGAGGCCTTCGACGCAGGGGCCGAGGCAGCGCTTGATGTAGTACTGCAGGCAGGCGCGGGGGTGGTAGCGGGAGAGATCGACCTTGCAGGAGGGGATGAGGAAGCTGCGGTGGATGAGGTCGACGAGGCGGTGGGCGAGGTTGCCGGGGAAGTAAGGGCCGAAGTAGGCGGAGCCGTCGCGGCGCAGGCGGCGGGTGACGAAGACCTTGGGGTAGCGGTCGGCGAGGGTGAGCTTGATGTAGGGGTAGGTCTTGTCATCGCGCAAAAGGATGTTGAAGCGAGGCTTGCGCTGCTTGATGAGGTTGTTTTCGAGGGCGAGGGCCTCGTGCTCGTTGGCGACGGTGATGTAGTCGACGTCGACGGCCTCGCGCATGAGAGTGCCCGTCTTGGCGTTGGCCTGGGAGGCCTGGAGGAAGTAGGAGCGGACGCGTGCGCGGAGGTTCTTGGCCTTGCCGACGTAGATGACCTCGCCCTCGGCGTTCTTGTAGAGGTAGCAGCCGGGGGAGGTGGGGAGGGTACGGATTTTCTGGTAGAGGTCCATTCCGTCAGGGAGAAGGCGCCGCTGCTGTGAGAGGGCTCTGTTCAGTGTAGTCAAGTTTGACGCGGCGGGTTGTACGAGTAGATTTGACGCGGAGTCGCATCAAAAGTTCCGAATATGGAGGTGGGCGGGGAGTCGAAAAGGTGCAAAGGGTTGCGGTAAGTTGTTGATGAGGACCTGGTTATCGTTGGTTTAAGTTTGGCACGAGGATTGCAGTATTAGGGGAAAGCAGAGAGCAGTTTGACCGCGATGAAGGAGATGAATCGTATGACCTCCAAGATTGGTTCTAACTTTGGCAAAGAGTTGAAGATGGGTTCTGCCGCAACGGTGGTGCTGACGGGAGCGATGTTGCTTGCGTTTACGACGGGCTGCTCGAGCAAGAACTATGTTCGCTCGCAGACGGCGCCGATTATTCAGCAGACGAACGACCTGGATGCGAAGACGGCGAGCGATCACCGAACGATTGTGGACACAGACGAGCGCGCGCAGAAGGGCATTGCGAAGGCACAGGGCGCGGCGGACACGGCGGATCAGCATGCGATGGCAGCGGGCCAGTCAGCCGATGCGGCGGGCAAGTCGGCGCAAGAGGCGTACAACCGCGTGGATACGCTGAATGGCGTGATCGCGAACCTTGATAACTACAAGCCGATCGCGGATGTGAGCGTGACGTTCGGGTTCGACAAGGCGGTGCTGACGGCTGCGGACAAGAAGACGCTGGATGATTTCGCGGCAGGGCTGACGGATAAGCGCGCCTATATTCTGGCGGTGACGGGCGGTACGGACTCGACCGGCGACGCGAACTATAACTACGGGCTGAGCCAGCGCAGGGCGGACGCGGTGGTGAACTACCTCGCGACGAAGCACAATATTGCTCCGCACAAGTTCTATCTGATCGGGATCGGAAAGGATCAGGAGGTCGCGAGCAATAGCACTGCTGACGGACGGAAGAAGAACCGTCGCGTGGAGGTGAAGCTGATGACGAACATGGATCAGCAGGCATCTACGAGCGGACCGAACGCTGCCCAGTAAAAGATTTTCCGCAACACCAATCTGCACGACCAACACGCCATGAGGCGCGGCAGCCGATATGCTGCGGCGCGCGCGCCTCACTCCCTCTCCCAGCGGCGGCGGGGCAGCATAAGGGTACGTCCCTGCCAGCCACCCTCCTAAGACAGTAGTTAGTGATTGGTTGTTAGTGCTTTAGTCGGTAGGTTCTTTCAGGCGGAGGTAGGCTACGCCTAGGATGATCGACGTGAGGATGACCCAAAGGAACTGGTACCAGTAGAAGAAAGGGAAGCCAAGAAGCGTAGGTGTGGCGCGCGCGTAGATCTGCGGGAAGCAGAGTGCGAGATAGGGAACGGCGAGGAGAGTCCAGATGGCGGGGCTCTTTTTGTTTGCCTGGCTCGCTGTGTTTGCCTGCTTCGATGGCTTCTGTGAGTTTGGCTCAGTCGTCATTTTCGTCTTGTTCGTAGTGATGCTAACACGCGCAGATGCGAGCGGTGGTGAGCTTCGAGTAAAGTGGAGGTATGGCGTTATCAGCACGGGAAGAGGCTGCGCGGAGTCTTCTGGAGTCTGTAGAGATCATGGCGCGGCTTCGCGGTCCGGATGGGTGTCCGTGGGACCGGGAGCAGACCTTCGACACGATCAAGCGGCACACGCTGGAGGAGACGTATGAGGTCTTCGACGCGATTGAGCGGAGGGCGTGGCCTGAACTGAAGGATGAGCTGGGTGATCTGCTGCTGCAGGTTCTGTTCTACGCGCAGATGGCGGCCGATGAGGGGTATTTCACGATTGCAGACGTGGCGGAGAATTTGAACGCGAAGCTAGTGCGGCGGCATCCTCACATCTTTGGCGATGTGGAGGCGCGGGACGCCGCGACGGTGCTGAAGAACTGGGAGCAAATCAAGCGCGAGGAGAAGGCGGCGGCGGGGGCGAAGACGCAGGATGCGTCGCTGCTGGGGGATATTCCGCGGTCGATGCCGGCGCTGATGGAGGCGGGGAAGTTGGGTTCGCGCGCCGCGAAGGTGGGGTTCGACTGGCCGGATGTTGAGGGCCTGTTTGCGAAGCTGGATGAGGAGATCGGTGAGCTTCGCAGCGAGGTGGAGGGAACGGTCCCTCCTGGGGCGGTCGAGGAGGAGATGGGCGATCTGCTGTTTACAGCGGTGAACCTGGCGCGGCATTTGAAGGTTGATCCGGAGCAGGCGCTGCGAGCGGCGAACGCTAAGTTCCGGCGGCGATTTGTGGCGATGGAGAGCGCAGCAGGAGGGCATGAGGAGCTTGCGGCGCGCACGCCGGATGAGCTTGAGGAGTTGTGGGCGAAGGCGAAGGCGGGGGAGGCGGATGAGTGAAGTGAAGGGTCTCTCGCGACTGCGGCCGCAAACAAACAGGGCTGAAGCCCTGTTTGTAACTGAAAGGGTCTCGTGGGCTGAAGTCGGTTCTGAAAAGTTTCTCGCGAGCAAAGATCGGTACCCAGCGGCTAAGGCCGCATTTGAGGCAGGATGGCTGAAACCTTGACCTTTTTGAGGCAGCGTTTTTAAGCATCCTTGAAGGCCTGCTAATCCTGGAGACGTGGATAGAGAAGAACAGACGATGAGCACGCAACCACAGGGCAATTTAGAGATTCGGTCTTTGACGACGCTGGAGCAGTTTGAGCGGTGCGTGGTTCTGCAGTTGGAGGTGTGGGGGTACAGCGATGGCGATCTGATTCCGAGGCGCGTGTTTCTGGTGGCGCAGCGGATTGGCGGGCAGGTGCTGGGAGCGTTCGATGGCGAGACGATTGTGGGGTTCGCGATGGCGCTGCCGGGGTATCGGGATGGGCATCCGTACCTGCACTCGCACATGCTGGCGGTGCTGCCGGAGTACCGCAACGCGGGACTGGGGCGGAGGTTGAAGCTGGCGCAGAGAGACGACGCGATTGCGCGGGGCTTTGATCTGATGGAGTGGACGTTTGATCCGCTGGAGATCAAGAATGCGCACCTGAATATTGCCCGGCTGGGGGCGATCTCGCGGCGCTATAAGGCGGATTTTTATGGGCCTTCGTCTTCTCCCTTGCAGGGGGGGCTTCCGACGGATAGGCTATACGCGGAATGGTGGCTGAGGTCGCCCAGGGTGATGGGCGCGCTGCGTGGCGAGGCTCAGCCGATAGAAGTCATCGAACGCGTTACCGTCCCGCAGACCATCTACCAGTGGAAGCAGGACCCCGAACAAAGAGATTTAGCGAAGCAGGCGCAGGCGAGTAACCGCGCGGCGCTGGAGTCGGCGTTTGATCGAGGTCTGGTCGTCGTCGGCTATGAGCGCGATGCAAAGGGGAACGGAAGCTTTCTGCTTGGCCCGTGGAACGACGCGGAGCAGGGAGCCTGGAGTTCCGGAAAGACTAAATAGCGCGACAGACGCGATGGAAGTAAAGGGGAAGGACGGGATTCAACAATGCTGAACATCGATGCCATTCACATGCGAGAGATCAATATGCCGCTGGCGTATCCGTTTGAGACCAGCTTTGGGCTGACGACGGGGCGGCGCATTCTGTTGATCGAGATTGAGAGCGAGGGGCTGACGGCGTGGGGAGAGTGCGTGGCGGGGGAGCATCCCTACTTCAGCGACGAGATGATTGACACGGCGTGGATCATCACGGAGACGGAGCTGGCTCCGAAGCTGCTGGAGGCCGACCTGGAGGGCGGCGGCAGCGTGCCGGATGTGCTGAAGCAGGTGCGCGGGCACCGGATGGCGAAGGCGGCGCTGGAGAACGCAGTGTGGGACCTGGAGGCGCAGGCGGAGAGGGTTCCGCTGGCCGAACTGCTGGGCGGCACGCGCAAGGTAATTCCGTGCGGTGTGTCGATTGGGATTCAGCCTTCGCTCGAGCAGCTAATGGACAAGATTGAGACTGAGGTGGAGGCGGGTTATCAGCGCATCAAGCTGAAGTGCAAGCCGGGATGGGACAACCACATCTTTGAGGCGGTGCGGAAGCGCTGGCCTGAGATCATGCTGAGTTGCGATGCGAACTCGGCGTACCGGATGAAGGACTTCGACCACATTGCGACGTGGGACCAGTTCAAGCTGCTGATGGCGGAGCAGCCGCTGTGGTACGACGATTTTTATTTCCACTCAATGCTACAGAAGCGGATCAAGACGCCGATCTGCCTGGATGAGTCGATCCGCAACCGGCGCGATGCGCTGGCGGCGATCGATATGGAATCGTGCCAGATCATCAACATCAAGGTGGGCCGCGTGGGAGGCTTCAGCGAGGCGATTGCGGTGCACAACGTTGCGGAGGAGCGCGGGGTTCCAGTGTGGTGCGGAGGCATGTTGGAGACGGGCATTGGGCGGGCGCACAATATCGCGCTGTCGTCGCTGCCGAACTTCCTGCTTCCAGGGGATGTGTCGGCCTCGGCTCGCTACTGGGCGCAGGACATCATCGAGCCCGAAGTGACGGTGAGCAAGAAGGGCGAGATTACGGTTCCGACGGGCGCTGGCTCGGGGTTTGCGGTTCTGCGGGAGCGGATCGAGGACCTGACGGTTCGCCGGCAGACGCTGCGGGCGAAGGCTCGGGTGACGGCGTAGCGGTTGCGGGATTAGCGGGTGGGCAGCGGCGTATTGAGGAGCAGGTGGATGGCGTCCTGGTAGCTCATCTCGGGCACAGTCTGAAATGCTGAGGCATCGATGTCGGTCTTGATGTTGAGGGTCTTCACCATGAGGGCCCGGACGGTGATGCGTTCGGTGAAGTGGGTGAAGATCCAGCGGCCGTTGCCGGCCTCGGCCAGCTCGAGGATGAGTGTGCCGCCGGGGTAGATGTGCGCGAGCATCCCCCAGCCGAAGTTGATGCCCTGAAAGATGTTTCCTTCCATGCGGACGAGCTGCTTGGTCTTTGCGTCGATCCAGGCGCGGCCCTTTAGGCCGGTGAGGGCCGCGGCGGTGGTGGTTGGAGGGTGGAACATCGGGTTGGGCGCGTAGTCGATGACGATCTCGGTCATGCCGGGGTTCTTGCCGGTCTGCGGCTGGCCGGGGACGTAGGTGTAGATCATGGCGTCGGGCATGAGGCGCATGAGCGAGTCGGCGATCTTTCTGCCGGAGTCGTCGTTCTTGACATGCTTGGCGAAGGCATCGGGGTTGGCGAGCATGTCGTTGAGGCGCTGGCGCTCGTTTTTGTCCTGCTCTGCTGTGAGGGGTTTGCCATCGCGGTAGAGGAGCCTTGCCACGGTGCCGTCGCGGCTCTCGATGACGTCACGGACCTGGTCCCCCTTGGCATCGACGATATGCATGCGATAGCGGAGGTAGGAGTTTTTGTGGTGGAGCGCGTCGAGCTCGCGAGCGACGGTGTCGACGACCCAGGAGCGCGGAGGCACGGCGAGAAGAGATGCGGGGACGCTCTCGCTGGCGATCGCGGCGGTTTGTGGAGGGGCGGTGGCGTTCGCGGAGAGATGCGGCGAGAGGAGGGCGGCGGCGAGGAGGCCGCGCAGCAGAATAGAGCGGGATTTCGCAATGGCACGTGCCTTGGCGGAGGCGGCGGACAGCGCGCGCTGTGTGGAGTGATGGCGCTGTCTCCGACGTTCAACCTTCACCCGCTAACCTCATTGGAGGAACAGATTTCCTGTTCGCAGACGGTCTGTCACTATCTTACGTATGACGTAGGGACTACCTGCAAAGTTTTCCGGTTTGCCTCGCAGCGGAGCGTTGGGTATAGTTCGGGCAAGGCGCAACAGATTTCACACACTTCCTTCAGGAGAACCGAGAGAGCGCATGAAGCCAGCAGAAGGGTCTACCGTCATAGGTAAGTCGGTCACGATCAGGGGAGAACTGTCAGGCAATGAAGACCTGTACATGGACGGGGACATTGAAGGAACGATCACTCTGCCTGAGCATGCTCTGACGGTCGGGCCGAATGCGAGGGTGCTGGCCGATATCCGCGTCCGCGACATTATCGTGTACGGCAAAGTGACGGGAAATCTGCAGGCGACGGGGCGGGTGGATCTGCGCCACTCGGCTGTTGTGAATGGCGATATCTTTGGCGGCAGGCTTTCGATCGAAGACAACGCCATGGTGAAGGGCAGGGTGGAGCTGAAGGCGCCGGAGGCGAAGCAGGCCTCTGCCGCGCATGCAACAGCGGCGGCAGGTGAGCAGGAGAATCTCGTGCTCGCGCCGAAGGCGTAGCGGGAAGGAAAGCGAGCGTATGCGCAATCTCTTCGGCGGGGGCGAAGGATCGGGCTCGTCCCGTGGTGCGGATTCGAGCCGGGTGCCGAGGCACTCAAGCGGATGGAAGGAGCTGCAGAAGCACCTGAAGGCGCGGGAGTCGCTTCGCGTGCTGGATATCGGCCCGACCTCATCGACGAATATCAACTATGTGACCGGTCTTGGCCATAGCATCTACATGGCGAACCTGGTGGAGGAAGCAGCGAAGCCGGAGTGGATTATTCCGGGCGAAGGCGGTGAGGAGCCGAGATACGATGTGGATCGGTTTCTGGCAGCGAACCTGAACTTTTCCGGGCGTAACTTCGACGTTGTGATCTTGTGGGACACGGCAGACTATCTGCCGGAGGCCCTGATCGAGCCGATCTTTGCACGGTTGCACCAGGTGATTGAGCCGGGCGGATTGATGCTGGCGTTCTTCCATGCAACGAGCGACCCGGGAACGGTGTTCTCGCGCTACCACCTGACGGATACCGAGGTGGTTGAGATGCAGAAGGCGGGGAACTATCCTCTGGTTCATGTTTACAGCAACCGCAAGATCGAAAACCTGCTGCGCGAGTTCAGCACGTACCGGTTTTTTCTGGCGAAGGATAGTCTTCGCGAGGTGATTATTACGCGATAGCTCGTGGTTGAGCTGTGACAGAGAAGGAACCTAGAAAGTAAGAAGCGCAAGCAGGGCGAGATTTTGCGGGATCTCGGACTGCTTGCGCTTTTGATCTTGTGCCGGGCTAGGATTTGGCGCTGGTCTGTTTAGAGCTGGTCTGTTTGGCGCTGGTCTGTTTGGAGCTCGTCTGCTTTCTGCGTTCGGCCCAGCGCTTCTTCATCGCATCGGCAATGCGCTTTCGTCCTTCCGGGCTCAGCTTGCGTTTACTCCTGGTGACCGAGACAGTCACGGCTCCCTTTGGGCGTCCACGGCCTGCGCGGACAGGCTGGGCGGCGGCGCCTGCAAGAAGAGTTCGTGCCTGTTGCAGCTTCAGAATCTGGGCGTCGATCTCGGCGATGATACGGCTAACTTCCACGGTGTACCTCCTTGGAATTCCTGAAAGAGCGACTTAGTCCTAAGTCCATGCGTAGCAGGACAAATAAAGCGAAGTAACAAGGATAACCATACATAAGTTATCCATCGTTCGTAAATAACGGGGGATAGTTATTTGGATATTTTTTGTTGCTCTGCAGGAGCATCCTTGTTATCGGGAGTTACACCGGAGCGAGCGCGAATGGCGTAGCCGGGGCCGGACTCATCCATCTCTTCGTAGTAACTGCTGCCGAGCGCGCGACGATGATCTGTGCGCTCCATGTACTGCTGGATGCCCTTGAGCGTCTCCTGTTTGTCGCGCGCAAACTCAGCAGCCATGCGATTTAAGGCATAGGAGATGATGTCGCTGTGATGCAGTTCCCGCATCTCGGGGGAGCGGCGGAGGTTGAGCCAGAGGCGATGCACCAGCTGGACCTCATCGGGATTGATGGTTGGAGCATGCGGCCCGATGTGGAAGCTGAGAGCCTCGCCGTCGGGCTTGATGACGTAGAAGGTGAACTGGCGCTTGGGCTCGGGGAGAGCCTCCCACGCCTGACCTACGTGATAGGCCTGCTCCTCGGCAGTGAGCTTACTGGAGAGACCGGAGACGACCGCGGCGGCGGCGATGGAGTTAGCCGTCCGGACGATGGCGGCAAAGATATCGCCGGCCGGAACGACGAGAAGCGAGATGTGTTTTCCGAAGCTCTCGGCGACGGAGACGGCCTTGGTGAAGAGCATCTGCTCGTGTTCGCTGAAGAGCTGCTCGGAGGCGTCGACGTATTCGGGGCCTCCGGCGCCCATCATTCGCGCGGCGAGGACAACGATGTCCTGCTCGTCGGTGTCGGTGTGGGTGAGCGCCCATTTGAGGGCGAAGGGAGAGGCGGCATCGCGCATGGTGACGACGACGGCTCCGGGGCGAATATCGAGGGCCTCGCAACCGACGGTGTCCTGATGCTCGAGTTGGAAGTGCTCCCGCATCTGACGTGTTGCGAGATCATGCCGCTTCTTATTGTTTCTCTCGGAGAAAGAGAAGATGACGAAGAAGGCGGCGGCGAAGATAACTCCACTCACCGTCGCTACCGACTTTGTGAATAGATTGACGATTGCAGTTGTAAACAGTACGAGAAAGACGGAGATAAGTCCGATGGGAATCTCGGTCTTGCCGATTCGAAGATTCAGAGGGACCTTAGAGCCGCGTTCTCCGCGATACTTCCACCTGAGAACGAGCATCGCGAGGGCATTGAAGGTGAAGCTCCAGATCACGCCGAAGGCATAGGCTTCGCCAATAATGACAACGTTTCCATGCGTGAGGGCGATAACGAGGAGTTGCAGGCCAGCGACGAGGTTGACGATGCGGTAGCTGGTTCCATACTTCTTGTGCGGCTTGCGGAACCAGTCGGTCAGGACGCCGTCCTCGGCGATTCGCATGAGAACGCCGGTGGAGCCGACGATGGCGGTGTTGACGGCGCCGCCGAGGATGAGGAATCCGACGACAACGACGAATACACGGAAGATGAGCCGCAGAACTTCGGGGCCGACCATGTACATGGCCATGCCGGCAATGAGGTTATCGCGATAGACGTGGACCCGGACGCCGTCGGGGATGATCATGACGGCGAGCAGGGAGCAGAGGCCGGTGAAGAAGAAGCTGTAGGTTGCGATGACGAGAGCGGCGCGCTTGAGGTTCTTGAGCTTGGGGTGCTCGATCTCGCGGTTGACCTGGGCGAGGGACTCCTCGCCGCTCATTGCGAGCACGGAGTGGCCGAAGGCCATGAGCACTCCGAAGAGTCCGAGGGAGGCGGCGAACTTAGTGCCCTTCAGGAATCCGAGAGCGTCGTCGCTGAAGTGCAGGTTGGAGGGGAGGGGGAGCGGCGGGAGTGCGGCGCCGCGATGAAAGACGGTGTAGGTTCCCCATCCGAGAAGAATGACCACCATGACCGTGGTGATCTTCATGATGTCGAGGGCGCGCTGGCTGGACTCTTCGATGCCCTTTGTGTTCTGCCACCAGAAGTACATGGTGATGGCAGCGGCGATGGCGGCGGAGGCGAGATCGGGACGCAGGTGCGGGATCGCGGCCCAGTGGAACCGATGCGCTGCAAAGGCCGCGAGGTCATTAAGCATACCGATGATGTACTGACCGGCGGAGACTCCTGATATGGGGCCGGTGAGGACGTAGTCGAACATCAGCGCCGAGACGCTAACCTTGGCGAAGGTGCTGCCGAGGGCCTCTTTGACGATGCGGTAGACGCCGCCGCGCGTGAACATGGAGCAGCTTTCGACGTATACGGCGCGGACCGCATAGGCGAAGAAGACGACGCTGAGGATGAGCCAGGGAGCTGCCTTGCCTACCGCCTCTTCCGCCAGACCACCGGCGTAGAAGGCGGAGGAGCCGAGATCGTTGAGGACGATGGCTGCGGCGCGCCAGAAGGAGATGAAGGTGAGCATGACCGAGGACGCCACAACGAGGCGAACCCGGTTCGATTGCGGAAGAACGATAGTCTGTTTCGCTGAAGCCATTGAGTGTGCGGGCGCATTTCCGGCTGTGTCCGCGTCCAGAAAACCACCGTCCGTCAGCTGCTTAGTTTAAGAGGGTCGGTCATTAGCGTCAATCGGGTAAATCTGTCGCGACGGGAGATTTGCCTAGTGCGGCTCCTGGCTGGATTCCTCGTCGCTGGTGAAGACTTGCTGCAGATCCCGGGCGACGGTGACGAGCACGACGAGCATGGAGCCTGCCATTCCGATGAAGAACAGCGGTACCAGTACGGCGGCGAGCAGATGGATGAGGTGATCCATTCCGATCTCTATTGTAGTCCGGGAAACGGCGGATGGTAGACTCCAGGAGCGATGCGACTGATCCCCGCCCGGCTGTGGGCCATGTCCGCTCTCTCCGGCATTCTGCAGGTCTTGCCGTTCCCTATCGCCGGACCGACGCCGGTGTGGCGCACCGCCTTCTGCTGGGTGGCGATTCTTCCGCTGCTTTGGGCTCTTGGCGGCGAGGACAGGAATGGCCAGCCGCTTACGATCGGGCAGAGCGCGCAGCTGGGATATCTTTGCGGCTTTCTGTGGTACCTGGGGAACTGCTACTGGATCTACCAGACGATGTATCTGTACGGCGGGCTGGATAAGCCGGTGGCCGCGGGGATCCTGGTGCTGTTCTGCCTCTATTTGGGCCTGTACCACGCGCTGTTTGGTGGACTGCTCGGGGCGTTCCGGGCGCGCTTCGGAGTGCAGGGGGCGCTGCTGCTCAGCCCGTTTGCGTGGGTTGCGGTGGAACTGGCACGGGCACGGATTACGAGTCTGCCGTGGGACCTGCTGGGAGTGGCGCAGGTGGACAATCCGCTGCTGACGCGGCTGGCTCCGGTGACGGGAGCTTATGGTCTGTCGTTTGTGATTGCGGCGATCAACGCGCTGTGGCTGGTGCGCATCCAGGTGCGCGAGCGGCGGTTTACGAGGCTGGCGCTGACGGTCGCGGGCGTGGTGTTCATCGTTGTGTACGTTTTGGGAGTGCGGCGTGTACGGCCTCCTCGGGTTCGGGCGAGTGCGACGGCGACGCTGGTGCAGGAGAATCTGGAGGTGGGGGCGGCGGCGAAGGGACCTGAGCCCTCGGAGCAGCAGATGCTGGAGTCGTTTGCGTATCTGAGCCGCTATCCGGGAGAGAGGGTTTACCTGGGGATTCCGGAACTGCCGGGGACGCCTTTGGTGAGGTTTGTTCCGAAGGCTGGGCCGCGGCGGTCGGATCTGATTGTGTGGCCGGAGTCACCGGCGCCGTTTCAGGAGAACGATCCGGCGTTTCGCGCGGCGATCTCGGGACTGGCGAAGGAGGCGGGCGCGCCGGTGATCGTGGGCAACATTGCGATTGACCGTACGACGGCGAATGCGCGGGGATACTATCTGTTCAACTCGGCGTCATTTGTAACTCCGCAGGGAGAGTTCGCCGGGCGGTATGACAAGATGCACCTGGTTCCCTTTGGCGAGTATGTGCCGTTTCAGAAGCTGTTCTTCTTTGCGCAGAATCTGCTGCATGAGGCTGGCACGTTCAACTCGGGCGGGACGCGCACGGTATTTGCGGTGAATGGGCATCGCTATGGGACGTTTATCTGCTATGAGTCGATCTTTGCGGACGAGGTTCGCCACTTCTCAGAGCAGGGCGCGGATGTGCTGATCAACATCTCGAACGACGGGTGGTACGGCGATACGAGCGCGCCGTGGCAGCATCTGAACATGGCGCGGATGCGGGCGATTGAGAATCACCGTTGGGTGCTGCGGGCGACTAATACGGGGGTGACGGGCTCGATCGATCCTTACGGTCGGGTCGTGGAGGCGGCGCCACGGCATGTGCGGACGAGTGTTCGTGTGGGGTTTGGCTATGAGGATGACCTTACTTTTTACGCGAAGCACGGCGATCTTTTTGCGTATGGGTGCGCGCTGGTGACGGCGGCGGCGCTGGGCTTGAGCCTGCGGGCGAGGTTTGCCGTAGACTAGAGCTATGCTGAGTGACCTTGAATACACGTACTCCCCGGTGCGCGAGAAGATTCGCGATCTGCGGGAGTATCTTTGACTCGCCCCGCCTGAAGCGTGAACTAGCCGTTATTGAAGAGAAGACCGCCGATCCGGCTATCTGGGCCGATCCGGCGAGGTCGCAGCCGCTGATGCGCGACCGGAAGCGCATCGAGAACCTGCTGGCCGACGACGCAGAGCTTGCGCGGCGGACGGAGGACATCGAGGCCTACTTCGAGCTTGCCCGCGAGGGCGAGGACACGGAGGGGGACCTGGCGCGGGAGATTCCGGCGCTGGTGGACTTTGCCGAGAAGCTGGAGGCGAAGACGATGCTCTCGGAGGAGAGCGACCCGCTGAATGCGATTGTTGTGGTGCATCCCGGGGCCGGCGGTACGGAGAGCCAGGACTGGGCGGAGATGCTGATGCGGATGTATATCCGCTGGGGCGAGCGGCAGAACTTCAAGGTGGAGATCAACGAGGTTCAGGACGGCGACGAGGCCGGGATCAAGTCGACGACGTTTACGATCTCGGGCGAGTTTGCGTATGGGCTGCTGTCGGGTGAGACGGGCGTGCATCGGCTGGTGCGGATCTCGCCGTTCGATTCCGCGAAGAGGCGGCATACGAGCTTTGCGAGCGTGTTTGTCTCGCCGGAGATCGACGACACGATTGTGATCGACATCAAGCCGGAGGAGTTGCGGATCGATACGTACCGCTCGGGCGGCAAGGGCGGGCAACACGTGAATACGACAGACTCGGCGGTGCGCATTACCCATATTCCGACGGGGCTGGTGGCGGGCTGCCAGAACGAGCGGTCGCAGCATAAGAACAAAGAGAAGGCGATGAAGCTGCTTCGCTCGCGGCTGTACGAGTATGAGCTGGAGAAGAAGAAGGCAGTGAGCAAGAAGCTCGAGGACTCGAAGCTGGATATCAAGTTCGGGTCGCAGATTCGCAGCTACGTGATGCAGCCGTACCGGATGGTGAAGGACCTGCGCACGCGGGTGGAGGTGGGCGATGTGGATCGCGTGCTGGATGGAGATCTTGAACCGTTCATCCGCGGCTATCTGCGGATGCGGCGCGAGGGGGGCGTTCCGGCAGCCGTTGCGGTGGATGACGACCTGTGACCGGACTGGGTGCCGGCGCATCTAACTTGCGGGATTGAGGAGAAGAGCGTTTATGGCAAAGGCGGGGGAGGCCACGACGGGCACGGACGAGATCCAAAAGCAACTGCTTGCGCTGCTGCGTGGTGGGCAGGCGCATGCCACCTTCGATGAGGTCGTCCAGGACTTTCCGGAGGAGCATCGCGGCACGGTGCCTGCGGGGCTGCCGTACTCGGCGTGGCAGATTCTTGAGCATTTGCGCATAACGCAGCGCGACATTCTGGACTTCAGCGCGCCTCCTACCGGAGGCTATCAGCCAATCGAGTGGCCGGAGGGTTACTGGCCGAAGTCACCTGAGCCACCTGGGCCTCGGGCGTGGGACGTGTGTATCGCGGCGATCCGCAAGGATCTCGAGAGCTTTGAGGGGCTGATTACGCGGCCCGGGATGGATCTTTACAAGCCCTTCCGGTGGGGCGAGGGGCAGAACCTGCTGCGCGAGGCTCTGCTGATTGCAGATCACAACGCGTACCATCTGGGTGAGCTGGTTGTATTGCGTCGGCTACTGGGGATATGGGGCAAGTAGACGTGATCTCAGGACGGAAGAAAGAAATCGGACGATGAACGAGCCCGAGGCGATTCGCGCGATGCTTGGGCGGCCGCCTGCGGAGGCGCGCACGATTGCGGTTGTAGGGCTCTCGGATAATCCGGACAAGCCGAGCCACTATGTGCCGGCGTATATGCAGCAGCATGGCTATCGCATCCTGCCGGTGAATCCGCTGGTGGAGAGTGTGCTGGGTGAGAGGGCTTATCCGTCGCTGTCGGATCTGCCGATTAAGCCGGATGTTGTGAATGTTTTTCGGCTGCCGAAGTTTATTCCGGCGATCGTCGATGAGATGCTTCGGCTGGGCTTTGAGAATATTTGGGTTCAGCAGGGGATTATTCACCTGGAGGCGGCTGCGCGCGCGGAGCAGGGAGGCATGCGCGTGGTGATGGATCGCTGCATTATGGTGGAGCACCGGTACGCGAGGCTCTCTTAAGTGCTTCGTCCACGTCGAACCTACAGCCTACAATTGAGATTCATGAACATTCGCTACCGCCAGCTTGCCACGTTCCTTCTTCTCGTCTGCGCCGCATTCACCAGTAGGTTTGCCGGTGCGCAAATAAAAGTCGTCGGGGATGGTGGGCCGGGCCCGGTGAAGGCGCAGCACCTGACGGCGGAGCTGGTCTCGCTGGCGCCGTCGATTGCGCCCGGCGGCACGCTGGACGTTGGGCTTGTCATCACTCTCGAGGAGAAGTGGCACGTCTACTGGATCAACGCCGGCGATTCGGGTGAGCCGCCGCGTATCAACTGGACGCTGCCCAAGGGCATTACTGCCGGGCCGATGCACTTTCCGATTCCTAGCCGGCTTCCGCTGGGGCCGCTGATGGACTTCGGCTACGAAGACGAGGTTGCGTTTCCGGTTCGGCTGACTGCGGCGAAGAACCTGAAGCCGGGCCCGATTCATCTGGATGCCAAGGTGGACTGGCTGGTGTGCCGTGAGGTCTGCATTCCGGGCAAGGCGCATCTGGGATTAAACCTGACTGTCGATCCACATGCTACGGCTCCGGCACAGCCTGTTGGTGCGCTGGGTGAGGCGCTGGGACTGCTGCCGAAGCCGGTTGCGACTGGCTTGAAGGTGACGGTGACCGGGGGCATGAAGGAGTTTGTGATCGACCTGATCACGGGCGAGAGCATTCCTGACGCCGAGTTCTATCCGTATGACCAGGAGCAGATTGCAAACGCAGGCGAGCAGAATGTTGAGCCGCTGTCCGATGGCGTGCGGCTGCGCGTGCCACGAGCGCCTGAGCTGACGAAGCTGCCGGCGACGCTGCATGGGGTCATCAAGCTGGACGAGGAGCACGCCTACGAGGTGACGACTCCCGTGGTGGCCGGCGAGGTGCCGGGGTCGTCGCAGGGCAAGGGAGCGGCCGGAGCGGCGGGCAGTCTGACGACGCTGGCAGCGGTGGGCTTTGCGTTTGTCGGCGGAATCATTCTGAACCTGATGCCGTGCGTCTTTCCTGTGCTTTTTCTCAAGGGGCTGGCGCTGGTGCAGTCGTCGAACGAAGAGCGCGGCCGGATTCGCAGCCACGGTCTGGTGTACACGCTGGGCATTCTGGTCTCGTTCTGGGTGATTGTGGCAGCGCTTTTGATTGTGCGCGCGGGAGGAAGTCAGGCAGGGTGGGGCTTCCAGTTGCAGTCACCTGCCTTCCTGGCGATTCTGGCGTCGGGCATCTTCTTCTTTGCGCTGTCACTGGCGGGAATGTTCGATATTGGTCTGTCGCTGACGAGCGTTGGCGGCGAGTTGGCGCAGAAGCAGGGGTATACGGGGAGCTTCTTTACCGGGGTTCTGGCGACGGTGGTTGCGACTCCTTGCACGGCGCCGTTTATGGGGGCTGCCATCGGCTTCGCTCTGGCACAGCCTGGCTGGGTGACCTTCGCGGTCTTCACGGCGCTGGCGCTTGGGCTGGCCGCGCCGTACCTGTTGTTGAGCCTCCAGCCTGCGTGGACACGCCTGCTGCCGCGTCCGGGCGCGTGGATGGAGACCTTCAAGCAGATCACCGCAGTCATCTTCTTTGCCACGGTGATCTGGCTGACGTATGTGTATGGGAGTCTCTTTGCCGGTGGGCAGGGTGTCTATCATGCCGCTCTGCTGCTGAGCTGTTTCCTGCTGCTGGCGGTGGCGGGGTGGGTTCTGGGCAAGTGGCCGGCGCGGTGGTCGAGCTCGATTGCGGCTCTTTTGATTGGGGTGATTGCGCTTGCAGTGCCGCTCTATCAGCGGAAGGACACGACGCTTGCATGGCAGCCTTATACGCAGCAGACACTGGAGCAGGCGCGAGCTGAGGGGCGTCCGGTGTTTATCGATTTTACGGCGGCGTGGTGCCTGTCGTGCCAGGTGAACGAGCGCGTGGTTCTGAAGTCGTCGGATGTTCAACAGCAGTTCCGGGATAACAAGGTGACGCTGCTGCGGGCGGACTGGACGCAGTATGATCCGGAGATTACGAAGCAGCTGGCGTCGGTGGGCCGGAGCGGGGTTCCGACGTATGTGATCTATCCAGCAGGGAAGGGCGCGGCCGATGTGTTGCCTGAGCTGCTGACCAAAGACATTGTTCTGACCGCACTGAAGAAGGACGCGAAGCAATGAGCGTAGCTGTTGCGGCACACGAGGATGAACAGCGCATCCGCGAGCTTGTGGATGCGTGGGGGCAGGCTTCCTGCACAGGTGATCTTGCCGCGCAGCTGAACATGGTGACCGACGACGTCGTCTTTCTGACTGCGGGCAGCGTGCCGATGCGGCGCGAGGAGTTTGCCGAGCGCTATCGCTCCATGATCGAGCAGGTAAAGCTGGAGGTCCGGTCGAGCCCGCGGGAGATTACGGTGACGGGGGATGTTGCCGTGCTGTGGAATCTGCTGGAGGTGAGCATTACTCCGCTGGCCGGAGGCGAGACGATGAAGCGAGCGGGCAACACGCTTACGGTGCTGCGCCGCGGCGACGATGGCCAGTGGCGCATATGGCGCGATGCCAATATGCTGGCGCCGGCGTAATGTGACAGATTGCGTTGCACACTGTCTTCATCAGGGGAGAAAATAGCGGCGTGGAGGTGATCGTCATGATTCATCGCCGTATTCTTTCCTTCGCCTTCAGTCTGAGTACCCTTTCCGTTTTTGCGCTTGCACCGGGCTCGTCGGCGCCCGATTTCAAGGGGACGGACTCGAACGGCGTCAACCATACGCTCTCGCAGTATCGCGGCAAGTATGTTGTGCTGGAGTGGGCGAACAAGGGTTGTCCGTACGACCAGAAGCACTACCTGAGCGGTAACATGGAGTCGCTGCAGCGTGAGTGGACTGCAAAGGGCGTCGTGTGGCTCTCGGTGATCTCATCAGCTCCGGGGGAACAGGGTCACGTGACGGCCGCGGAAGAGAATCAGTACCTGAAGATGATGAAGGCGGTGCCAACTGCGGCGCTGCTCGACCCGGACGGCACGATCGGGCATCTGTATCAGGCCAAGACTACGCCGCACATCTTCGTGATCGATCCGCAGGGCAAGTTGATCTATCAGGGGGCGATCGACGATAAGCCGACAACGGACCAGGCGGATATCAAGACGGCGCGCAATTATCTGAATGACGCGCTGACTGCGGCGATGGCAGGGAAGCCGGTTCCTGTGGCTAGCACGCGTCCCTATGGCTGTTCGGTGAAGTACAAGGATTGATGCGCTAGCCGCGCTTTTGGGACTTAATGCGCGCGATGTCTTCCATGCGCTGCGCGAGGAGCTTTTCGCGGCCTTCAGCGGTGGGATGGTAGTAGCGGCGGCCTGCGAGCGAGGGCGGCAGGCACTCCATGTCGGCGACACGGCCTTCGACGTCGTGGGCGTACTGGTAGCCTTTGCCGTAGTCGAGCTCCTTCATGAGTTTTGTGGGTGCGTTGCGCAGGTGTAGGGGCACGGGCTCCGCCGCGGTGGCCTGGATGTCGCCGCGTACAGTGTTGTAGGCCGTGTAGACGGCGTTCGATTTTGGAGCGAGCGCGAGATAGACGACTGCCTGTGCGAGGGCGAGTTCGCCTTCGGGGTGACCGAGGAAGTGCATGGCATCTTTTGCCGAGAGGCAGAGATTGAGCGCTTCGGGCGCGGCGAGGCCGATGTCTTCCACGGCCATGCGGACGACGCGGCGCGCGACGTACATGGGGTCTTCGCCTGCCTCGAGCATGCGACCCAGCCAGTAGAGCGCGGCGTCCGCGTCGGAGTTGCGGACGCTCTTGTGGAGCGCCGAGATGATGTCGTAGTGCTGCTCGCCCTGCTTGTCGTAGAGCAGCACGCGGCGTTGGAGGGCTTCGGCGGCGACGTCTTTGGTCAGGGTGTGCTCGTTGCGTCCCTGGGCGAGACGCGCGGCGACCTCGAGTGCGTTGAGGGCGTTGCGTGCGTCTCCGCTGGAGTAGGAGGCGATGGTGGCGAGGGCTTCGTCTGCAGCAGTGATGCCCCAGTCGCCGAGGCCGCGGTCAGGGTCGGTGAGGGCGCGGCGCAAAAGGGCGACGATCTGTTCTTCGGTGAGCGCGGCGAGCGTGTAGACGCGGCAGCGTGAGAGCAGCGCGGCGATGATCTCGAAGGAGGGGTTCTCGGTGGTGGCGCCGATCAGCCGGATGGTTCCGCGTTCGACGTAGGGGAGGAAGGCGTCCTGCTGGGCTTTGTTGAAGCGATGAATCTCGTCGACGAAGAGGATGGTACGGGAGCCGAGGTGCGAGGCTTTCTCGGCGTCTGCCATGACCTGCTTGATCTCCTTGATGCCACTGAGGACGGCGGAGAACTCGATGAAGCTAGCCTGGGTGCGATGGGCGATGATTTTGGCGAGGGTGGTCTTGCCGGTGCCGGGCGGTCCCCAGAAGATCATCGAGGTGGCGTCGTCGTTCTCGACGGCGACGCGCAGGGGCTTGCCGGGCGCGAGCAGATGCTCTTGGCCGACGTACTCGTCGAGGGTACGCGGACGCATGCGTTCGGCGAGCGGGGCCTGCCGGGAGGGGGCCGAGGCGGCGACGACCGGGGATGTGTCGAAGAGGTTCATCGGTTGGCTCCGGTTGGGCGGCGCCGCAGTGGGCCGGGGATACGTTCGGGAGCGGAGGCGGAATGCGATGCAGCGCGCTGACGCGATGCCTCGTAGAGTAGCAGGGAGCCTGCGACTGCGGCGTTGAGGCTCTCCACGGGGCCGGGGCAAGAGATGGTGATGCGCGATGTGGCGAGCGATATCCATTCGGGCGCGAGGCCCGCGCCCTCGTTGCCGATCATGATGGCACAGGCCTGGGTGAGGTCGGCATCCTGCGCAGAGAGAACGCTCTTGCCCTCTGCTCCTACGGCGGCCAGCAGATGGATGCCGCGCTGTCGTAGATCCTCGAGATCTGCTTTGGTGACGGAGAGGATGGGCATGCGAAAGGTGCTGCCGACACTGGCGCGGAGGGCCTTCTGGTTCCACTGATTGACGGTGCCGGGGGTCGTGAGGACGGCGTCTGCGCCGAAGGCCTCGGCTGAACGGATGAGGGTGCCGAGGTTGCCGGGGTCCTGCAATCCGACGGCGACGAGCGCGAGTGGAGAGGCAGACTCGAGGATTTCCTGAAGCTGGTGCACGGGAGGGGTGACGAGAGCTGCGATGCCCTGCGGCGAGCGAGTGTCGACAGCGCTGGCGAAGACATGGTCGGTGAGGCGAACGACTTCAACGCTGTGCGGCAGGGCGCGGGGAGGCTCGCGCCGCTCGCTGAGGAAGACGACTTTGGGAGTGATGCCGCTGCGCAGTGCCTCCTCGAGCAGATGATCGCCTTCGATGGCGACGAAGCCGTCGCTGAGCCGAGTGTTCGCGGAAAAGGCAGCGCGGAGCTGCTTCACTCGTGCGTTGGTTCGACTTGAGATCGCCGCTGTTACAACCGCCATCTCAAAATCTTACGCCGTTTGGTTTTGCGGGCGTGCCTTGAGCCTGCAGTAGCGGTGTGCTATGTTCCGAGATGCCCGCATAAGGCACAGGAGCTTCGTGATTTGACGGCCGAGACTCTCCGCATTCATCCCGACGAACCCGAGCCGGAGCTGGTATCCGAGGTTGCGACGAGACTTCACGCGGGACAGGTGGTTGCGTTACCGACAGATACCTTTTATGGGCTTGCGGTGGATCCGGTGAACCTGCGGGCAGTGGAGCGCATCTACGAGCTGAAGTCGCGCGCGCGGCACAAGCCGCTCTCGCTGCTGATCCATGATGTCGCCCAGGCTTATGAGCTTGCGCGGGGATTGGATACGGCGTTCGACCGTCTGGCGGAGCGCTTCTGGCCGGGGCCGCTTACTCTGGTGGTCAAGGCGGGGTCGAAGCTCCCGCTTCGGGTGACGGCGAACACGGGCAACGTTGCGCTGCGCGTGCCCGAGGCTGCGATTCCACGCGCTGTGGTCGCTACGCTCGGCCTGCCGATTACGGCGACCTCGGCGAACCTCTCCGGCATGCCGGAGTGCACGTATGCGAATGGGGTTCGGGATCAGTTGGGCGACAAGATTCCGCTGATAGTGGATGGTGGACCTACGGCGCGCTCGGTCGCGACGACGATCGTCGATCTTTCGGGCGGGGGCAACTCGTGGATGATCCTTCGCGAGGGCGCCATTCCGACGCACGAGGTTGTGCTTACGCTGCAACGCTAGCGCTCAGGAGAGAGGAAATCTCTCACTCCTGAGAGGCCGGATACCGTACACTCGATCCTGCCATGATCGTCCCGGCATCCAACCTACGGTACAAGGGTTCCTCAAGGGGACGAACGCTGCTTCGCAGTCTGATGCTTGCGCTTCTGCTTGGTGGGGGGGCATGGGTTGTCTACGTCGCGCAGCAGATCTCGGAGGTGGCGGATCATGATGAGGCGCAGCAAGCCGATGCCATCGCCGTGTTTGGGGCGGCGGAGTACCGGGGCCGCCCCTCACCGACCTTTCACTTCCGGCTGGACCATGCGGTGGATCTGTATCGCAGGCAGATTGCTCCGATCGTGATTACGCTGGGCGGGGGCAGTGATAAGGACTCAGGCAATACGGAGGGTGCGGTCGGGCGCGACTACCTGCTTGCGAATGGCATTCCGTTCGGGAACATCATCGCGGAGACGCACTCGATGGATACAGAGCAGCAGGTGCAGCGGCTGGCGGCGATTGCGCGCGAGTACAACCTGCGCCATATCGTCGTCGTTTCGGATGGTACGCATCTGTTTCGTATACGCGAGCTCTGCCGGGATGCGGGCCTGGATGTCTACACCTCTCCGCGTGCGACGGTAGGACACCTCAGTAGTTACGACCTTGTGATGCGGTATATCCACGAGATTGTGAGCTATGCTGCGTCGAAGCTTCATCTGGATATCGGCTGGCCGCGCCGGTGGCTGGCGGGCGAGGAAGATATCTAGCTCAGGGCGGTCGCGATCAGGGCTGCGACGAGAGTTGAGGCGAAGTTGACCAGATCGTTTCCGATCCAGCCATGTCGTTCCGCGGTGGCACCGAGGAGGCTGTCGAAGAAAAGACCCGCGGAGGCGGCGAGAAAGATACGAACCTTGCCGGGTGAGAGCGAGTCGTGGGCTGCGCCGATGGCTACGATGACGGCTGCGGCCGCAAGGCCGGCGGCGGTTCCGATGAGGCTGATGCCGCCGTCGGTTCCCTCCGGAACGCTTCGCCAAGTGGTCAGCAGGCGAGCGGGGCCGGCTGCGGCCTGGCCGACCTCGGAGGATACGGTATCGGCAGCGGCCTCGGCCAGCGCGGCGATGGAGCCATCGTAGCGGCCAGCGGTGGCGAAGAGGGCTGCGACTCCGAGATTGGCTACGATCTGCGAGGCCTTTCGGCCATGGCGAGACTCGGAGAGGCCGCGCGCCTCCTTCTTCGCTCGTCCGAACTTTGTCGCAGCGAAGGAGAGGACGAAGACTGCGACGAGTGCTGCCACGGCGGGACGCGGGACGGGATAGGCGGAGTAGCGCGTCCACACCTCCGGCGACTGGGCGAGGATGAAGCAGATGAGGAAGCCCATGAACGAGGCCGCGGTGGTTGCGGCGCGCAGCAGCCAGACGAGCAGGGCGAATCCGGCGCTGAAGAGGAGGGGACGTGCGAGGGGCCAGAGGGGAAGTCCCAGCTTGAGGGCGCCGACCGGCGGGGCCACGGCTGCCAGGACTAGCAGTATGCCGACGACCCAGGCCAAAATGCTGGACTGCAGGCGGTCTTTGTCTTTGGCGATCGTCTTGTGCCAGCCATCGAATTCCCCGGTCATGCCGATTCTCCTCTCTCGCGGTGATTTACAATCACATCCAGAGCATAGCCAACATCAGCAGCACCGTGGGAGCAGTTTTGCATTTAGCAAGAATCGAAGCAGAGGAAACCACAGCGGCCGGGGCCAACCGGCGGTCCAGGCGGTTTCGAGTCAGTTCTCGGCTCCAGGCCATCACTACATTCGCCCTTGCAGTCGCGGGCCTGGCGGCGCTTACGGGTTGTGGCAACGTGTACCGCCCTGTGGTGACTGCTATCAACCCAGTGGGTCCGGCGGCTCAGCCGCAGAAGTATGCCATTGCGATCTCAAACCCCGGTCCGGGACTTCCGGGCCTGATCACGATCGTCGATTTCTCCGGCGATACGGTGCTGATTAACGCAAACATCGGCGTTGCTCCGTACTACTTCATCCTGGACGCCTCGGGCACGACGGGGTACACGCTGAACGGGGACGGCACCCTGACCAGTTTCGATGTCTCGAACCAGCTGCAGACCAGGGACGTGATCCAGACGACGCTGCTGAATGGAGCAGCACCGAACAGCATCTTTCCGGACGTTACATCAACCTTCATTACGGAGCCGGGCCGCGGTGCAGTGGCGCAGCTGAAGGGCGCGCCGCCTGCTCTCAACCAGGAGCTTCCTGTGGCCGCAGGCTACACGCCGGTCTACATTGCCGGGTTCTCAAGTTCGCCGCGCGCTTACGTGATCAGCCAGAGCACGGGCGGAGGTAACGGGCAGGTAGCGGCGATTGAGATATCAAGCAACACTATCTCGAGTACGATTCCTGTCGGCAGCAGCCCCGTTTACGGTGTGATGACGGCGGACGGCAAGCGCGCGTTCATTATGAACCAGGGCGACGGCACGGTCTCGGTGATCAACTCGCAGACCAATCAGCTCGATGCTGTGCCTGCTCCGGCGGTGAATCCGGTGCCGGTTGGAACCTCGCCGGTGTGGGCGGACCTGGCGCCGACCCGCAACGAACTGGTGGTTGTGAACGCGGGCAGCGGAGACGCCAAGGGTTCGGTCAGCGTTGTCAATATTCCGCTGTGCTCGGCATCGGCGCTCCCGGGCAATCCGAACTGCGACGTCAACAATCCGATCGATGCGAATGGTTTCGGACAGGTGCTGGCGACGGTTCCAGTGGGAGTGAATCCGCGCATGATCGCGGTACTGCAGGATGGGAGCCGCGCGTATGTGGTGAATCAGGCGGACAGTACGGTGTCGGTCGTCAATCTGACGACGAACACTGTGACGGCTACGATTCCTGTTCCGGCAACGACGCACCCGAACTTTATTGCGGTCATCAACGGAACTCCGACCGGCAAGGTCTACGTGACTTCGCCTGAGTCGGACCAGATGACGATCATCCGGACGGATACTGACAGGGTGGAGACGACGATTCCGCTGCAAGGAAAAGGTGTGATGGTTCGGGCGCAGCTGCCTTAGGGCATCTCAGGACGCCCGAACCGTTTCGCGTTTGATAGGGCCTAGATCCCTAACTTCCGGCCAGAACGATCGGCATGGTCGGGGTCTGCGATCCGCCTTCGTCTTCTATTGTGACTCCGAACGCCTTCGCCTCGATTCCCTTGGGCAGTGGCGGCAGAATGACGCTTGCGTTGCCGCGGGAGTCGGGATGGAAGGTGCCGGCCGGGATGGGGTCACGGCCATCAGCGGGAATCAGCCACAGCTCGTAGGTCTTGTAGGTCTCAAGGGGATCCAGCCCGCTTGCGATAAAGACCAGCGCACCCTTGTCGGCGACGTAGGTGGCGCGTCCCAGAGGCGCGGGAGGCACTGCGGGGGTGGAGGCGCGGGAAAGGGTGACCTGCTTCGCAGAAGGGTCTGTGATTGTAGACAGAAGCTGCTTTGCGGCGGCAGCATCAGCGCTCAAACGGTCGATCTCACCTGCCTGTGCGGATAGCCGGGTTCGTTGAGCCTCGCGCTCGTGGTAGAGACCTCCCGCCGTGACTGCGAGGCCGGCTGCGAAAGCCCAGCCGATCCAGGGAAAGACGTTAGTGACGAGTTTGTTCAGAAGGCTGGGCTGCTGGTCTTCGTCCTCGGTGCGGTAACGGCCGCTGCCGAGCCCGGCTGCATAGTTCTGGGTCCGAGTGTATCCGGGCGGTGGGACGACGGCGGCCTCGATCCTCTCAACTCGCTCGACACGTTCAGCCTGCTCGATGGGCGTCGCCTGCCGCTTCTCGCGGACCACCTGGTTGAGCAGGCGCTCCCGGGTGAGAGCGGGAGGGGAGTGCATCTCGACGGTGTGGGCGTAGACGGCGAGGTCGCCCTGCACGTGCGCCAGCTCCTGCCGGCAGTAGGTGCAGTCGGCTACATGCGCTGACATGGTCGCGGACTCGTCGCGCGGGAGCAGTTGCATGGCGAAGAGAGCCAGGTCAGCCGGTTCGTAGTGTGCGACGCTCATGCCAGGAAGGCCTTTCTTAGGGTCATCAACGCGCTGCGGATTCTCGTCTTCACTGTGCCCAAGGGGTCGCCGGTCATCTCGGCGATCTCGGTGTGGGTGAGGCCATCGAAGAAGGCCATCTCAAGCGTCTTTCTCTGCTCCACAGGAAGCTTTGCCATGACTCCGCGTGCTCTTTCCACCATGGTGTTTCGCTCCGCTTCGTTCGCAAGATCGTATTGCGAGGCCAGTGATAGATCGTCGATGGTCTCACTCGGGCGCTTTCTTCGCAACGCGTCGATCGAGCGATTGCGGGCGACGACGGTAAGCCATCCTCCCAGGCTGCCTCGAACCGCGATGAATCCCTCCGGGCTGCGCCATATTTGTATAAAGACCTCCTGGAGGATGTCCTCGGCTGAGGCCGGGTCGCGGAGGACGCGCAGGGCAACGGAGTAGACGACTCTTGAGTAACGGTCGAATAGGGATGCCATCGCGTGCTCGTCGCCACGCCGCACCAATGCGAGGAGGGCAGCGTCATCCTGCGGCGATTGCGGCGAAGCGTTGGCTAATCCCATCTCTCTATACATCAAAACGCACCTGCGCCGTGAGCGGATTGGTTCTAAGGATTCAGGTAGATACCTAGCCACTCTAACTCAAGTGGCACAATGTACCTTAACGAAAGAGCCACCCCACCACCCAGCCATGAAGAGCCGCCTGGACAAATTGCTCGTCGATCACGGCCACGCGGCATCGCGTGAGCGGGCGCAGGCGCTGATCCTTGCGGGGCGGGTGCTGGTGAATGAGCAGCGTGTCGATAAGCCGGGCGTCGGCGTTCCGGCCGATGCGACGATTCGAATGCTGGGTTCCGACCTGAAGTATGTGAGCCGCGGCGGCCTGAAGCTGGAGTATGCGCTGGCGCACTGGGGAATCTCGCTCGCGGGTGTCCACGCGGTGGATATTGGCGCTTCGACTGGCGGATTTACCGATTGCATGCTGCAGGCCGGTGCCGCCACGGTGCTCGCGGTCGATACAGGCTACGGACAGATTGCTCAGAAGCTGCGCGACGACCTGCGGGTGATGCTGCGGGAGCGCACGAATGCACGCCTTCTTGGTGCGGGTGAGTTGCTTGCGAATGGCGTTGCTCCGCCGAGCTTTCTGGCGATGGACGTGTCATTCATCTCGGCGACGCTGGTGATGCCGGCTGTGCTCAATGCGCTCAGCATTGCCGGTGAGCCATGGCATGGGACCGCGGTAATCCTGATCAAACCTCAGTTTGAGGCGGGACGCCAGCACATCGGCAAGGGAGGGATCGTCCGCGACCCGGAGGCGCGCAAGCTGGCGATCGAGCGGGTCACTCAATGCGCCGCAGAACTCGGGGGGACCTGCCTGGATGTGATTGATTCGCCGATCCAGGGAATGGAAGGGAACCACGAGTATCTTCTCCGCGCTGTCTTCGGGAAGCCGGATTGAAGGCGGCGAGCCAGTACACTAACAATAATGTTCAAGGCAGCCATCATCTCCAAGCCTCAGAAGCCCGAGCTTGCCGCCATCCTGCGCGAACTGATCGCATGGCTTGAGGCACGCGACTACGAACCTCTGCTCGATCCGCAGAGCGCGGCCTACCTGGATGCGGCGAACGCCATCGAGCGGGGCGATATGCCCCGGCACCATCCGAATCTTGTGATCGTTCTTGGAGGGGATGGCACGCTCCTGGCGGCGGCGCGCGCCTTCGCCCATTCGCCGACACCGATTCTTGGCATCAACCTGGGCTCGCTTGGATTCCTGACCGAGGTTCCGCTGGCCGACCTCTACACTGCGCTCGAGGCGTGGTGCGACAACTGCGCCAGCATCGAGCAGCGCGACATGATGCGCGCGGAGCTGTTCCGCATGGGTTCGATCGTCAAGCAGTGGGATGCTCTGAACGACATTGCGGTTTCAAAGGGGGCGATCGCCCGCATGGCCGACTTCTCGGTAGAGATCGACCAGCAGTTTGTGGCCGCGATGCGAGCCGATGGGATCATCGTCTCCACGCCCACTGGCTCGACGGCCTACAACCTTGCGGCTGATGGTCCTATCGTGATGCCATCGGTGAATGCGCTGGTGGTTACGCCGATCTGTCCCCACCTGCTGACGATTCGCCCGATCGTCGTGCCGGGCGATGCGACCGTGGCAATTCACATTGAAGGTGTGCCGAACCTGACCTATCTTACGGTGGATGGACAGGAGGCTGTGGAGCTTCAGTTGGGCGATGAGATACGGTGCTGCCGCTCGGAGCACAGCGTGCGTCTCCTGCGGCCGCGGCGCAATGGATTGTTCAGTGTGCTGCGCAGCAAGCTGAGCTGGGGCGAGCGCTGACGATGCCTATCGCTTGAGAGTGATCACCGGGCCGCCGCCGACCGGATGGCAGAAGACCTTGCCGTGGCTCAGGGCGATCTTGCGCTGGGCCAGAGCGGCCATCTCGGGATCATGGGTGACCATCACGATGGTGTGGCCCTGGGAGTGGAGATCCTGCAGGAGTCCGGCGACGATCTTCTGATTGGCGGCATCGAGGTTTCCAGTCGGCTCATCGGCGAGCAGAATGGGCGGGTTGTTGATCAGGGCGCGGGCGATGCAGACGCGCTGCTGCTCGCCACCGGAGAGCTCGCTGGGAAGGTGTTCGGCGCGCTGGCCGAGGCCGACTCGCTCAAGCGACGCGCGCGCCTCCTTCTCGTCGGTCATGGAGTGGAAGTACTGAGCGAGCATCACGTTCTCGAACGCCGAGAGATAAGGGATCAGGTGAAACTGCTGGAAGATGAAGCCGATCTTGTCGGCGCGAAAGCGGTCGAGCTCGTTAGCCGACATGGTGGCGACGTCGGCGCCGTCGATGCGGAGCTGACCCTCGGTGGGGCGATCGAGGCAGCCGATCAGGTTGACGAGCGTGCTCTTGCCTGAGCCTGAAGGCCCGGTGATCGCGACCCATTCGCCAGCGACGATCGAGAACGAGGCTCGATCGAGTGCACGGACTACTCCGGCGTGACCGGCGTACTCCCGCGTGACCGCGTTCAGGGCAATGACTGCGCAATCAGGACGCGTCCCGAGATTGACCAGATTATCCATCGCAGAGTTCTCTTTTACCATCATCGTCAGTCACCCTTCAGGAGCGCCGCTGGCTCGAGCGTGCGCAGAACGCGAACGGGGAAGACAGCGGCGAGCACAGCAATCAAAATGTTCAGGAGCAGGACCAGCGGAAGGACTCCTACGTGTGGCAGCGACGCGGTGTGGAAGTTGAGCTGGCTGATCGCCCATGCTGCCGCGGAGCCGATAACGAATCCTGCCGCTACGCCGGCCAGGGCCAGGACGAGTGCCTCAAGCAGGAACATTGCCATCAGCTGCTTCTGTGAGCCGCCGAGCGCCTTCATCAGCGCGAAGTCGCGGCGCCGCTCAAGCACGCTGGCGGAGAGCGTCGCCAGAACGCTGACGGCAACGGTAAGGGCAATCAGAAGCACGGCGCCGTACATCAGCGCATGGGTCTTGTCGACGATGCGGCTCTCGCCCTCGACGAGTTGCCGGACCGGCTCAATCTTCGCTTCAGGGAGTTGCTGTCTGAGGCGGGTGATCGCGGCTTCAACCTGCGCGGCGCCGCCGGGAACCTGCACCTCGATGACGCCTGGACGTGTGTCGGTCCAGGCGGTGAAGGCAGCCATTGGGATGTAGATTCGGCTGTCCTCGTCGCCTCCGGTGCGGAGTCTTCCTGCACCGTGAAGGTCCAGGGGCTTGCCGGCAAAGGTGAGCTGCACGTTGTGCTCGTCGGCGATGAAGTTTGCCGCGCGCTGGCCGACAAGCGCCGCACTGGAGTCGCTGGAGGTGGGCCACGCATCGACCTGCCACCAGGCGTTGAGACGGCGGGCCGCATCGAAGTCCGTTCCGGCGACGACGATGGGGGTTCCTCGGTCGGTGGTTGCGACGGCGTAGCCGAATTCGGCGGCGATGGCGTTCTCGCCAACGACGTCGTTCACTCGCTTGAGCGCGTTGGCGGGGAGGCCCTTTGCGTCGTCCGAGGACGGGGCAGTGACGATGATGTTTGCGCCGAAGCTGCGAAACTCGTGGTGCAGCTTGGCGTCGAGATCGGCGTAGAGCGTGAGGAGTGCGGTTGCGACGGCCGCCGAGACCGTCATGGCGACAAGTGCGGAGAGGCTTCGTGCCCGCCGGTGAAGCAGCGAGCGACGCAGCAGCGCTCCCATGCTCAGTCGGCTCATACGTCGGCCCTCAGGATGGCGGAGGGGTTCATGGTCAGGGCGCGGCGAATGGAGGGCGTACTGCCTGCGATGGCGACGGTGAGGGCAAGCGTGATAACGACGGGAAGCAGCACCGGGTTCAGCACGGTTCCAAGAGAGGCGGGACCGTCTCCGGGAAAGATGCGCGCACCGAGCCAGGCAGCGAGTCCGGAGCCTGCGAGGTAGCCGAGGCCACCGGCGAGGATCGCCAGCAGGCCGGTCTCGGCGTAGAAGAGCATCGCAATGGTTGCCTTGCTTGCGCCGAGCGAACGCATGAGACCGATCTCGGCCTGCCGCTCAAGGATCGCCGTGGCCATTGCGGCGCTTACGGCGAAACCGGCCGCCAGCAGTGCGGCCAAACAGATGAGCCACATGAGGCCACTGATGCGCTTGAGGACGTTGCCCTCATTCTGCTCGACGCGTCGTACCTGCTCGGCCTGCGCGCCGGGGATCACTTCGCGAATCTGGTAGGCGATGGAGTTGGCGTAGGGCCGGCAGTACCAGACCTCGCGCAGCTTGGGCGACAGGGAATCGGGGTCCTTGCGCGCGAAGGCGTCCTCGGGCTTGGTGCGGGCGGAGATTTCAACGCGGCGAACGGCGTCAGGAGTACCTGCGATCGTCTGCGCGGCGTTCAGGGGTAGAAGAAAACCTGCGTCCGCAGCGTCGCCAGTCGAGAAGACGCCGGTGATGCGGAGCGCATATGTCGTCTTGTCCTTTGTTGTTGCCTGAACGACGTCGCCGGCCTTGAGTCCGAACCGTGTTGCGAGGGCCTTTCCTGCGGCGGCTTCCGCGCTCTCTGGAGTTGTCTTGGCTTCGTTCGGCCAGGCGCCATCGATCTTCCACCAGGGATGGAGGGCGACGGCTCCGGTCTTGAGCGCTGCGCCGCCGTTGGAGAGATCGTGGCTGAACCATAGACCAGTTGCAGCTGCATCGATGGTGCCTGTCGACGCAGCTCCGATGATCCGGAGCGGCAACTCGGGCGAGACGCCGGTGACGTTGTTGGCCCAGAAGATTCCGCGGAGCTTCCTGAGATCGCTCTCTTTGAGGAAGGCTCCGCTTGAGGCTGGCTTTACATCGATGCCGCCGATTTTTACGTCCAGCAGATCGGCGGCAGGGTAGACGACGATGTTTGCCCCGTAGACGGCGAGCTCTTTGTGGATGCGGTCTCCGATGGTTGTGGCAAGCGCCAGCATGGCCGTGACGGCGGTTGTACCGAGGAGGATCGCCAAGCCGGCGAGCGTCTTGCGACGTCGCTGGCGGCGAAAGCTCTCCATCAGAAGGCGAAAGAACATTGGGTCTGCCTATCGCTCGAAGACCGTGACGAGGGTCTTGAGGTCTGCTGCCTGAATGACGACCTGTCCGTCGCTGATAGAGCTCTTGAGCGGGATCGGATTACAGCCACCCTCCTGGCCCATCGAAGAGGGGGTCAGGGGAGAGGCGCACATTTTGCACGTGATTCCCTGGCTGCCGATGTAGAAACCGACTGGGCCGCAGATGCGGCAGGCATCGCCGACTGAGACGATGTTTCCGTCCGGCTTCTTGTAGAGCAGGAAGCGAACCTCTACGCTGCCGCCCTTGCCATCTTCGACGTGCACACCGTAGCGGTGCAGCTTGTCGTCGTTGATATCTGTGGTGGGGACGGTGACCTGGGTTCCGACGAGAGTCACCGTGGCCGTGGGCGAGAGTGCCGTGGAACTTTTGGCGTAGATGAACTCTGCCGTCGAGAGGAAGATGAACAGGAAGCTGGTGCCGACGACGGCGTTCATCCACATCTTCTCGCGGCGCTGGGTCCACTCGGCGCGGCGGCGGTCGGCAGGGGTGGCGTTGGCGGCGAGCGTCACGGGCGCGCGGCGCTTGTACTCCAGCAGGATCATCAGGCCGGCGAGAGCCACCATGGTGACGAAGAAGAAGAGATCGTTGCGCACGATGGGGCCGATCAGCCGCATCTCAGCCTGGCTGGAGGGAAGCACGCCGTTCTCGCTCAGTTCATGCAGGCCGCTGACCATGAGCTGAAACGCCACAAAGTAGAGGATCACCGTGGTGACGCGGAAGAAGCGCTGCAAATTGATCTTGACGCTGCCACGGACGAAGAGTATGCCGAAGACGACCGCGACGGCCACGCCGAGCAGCGTTCCTGTAAAGCTGAGCAGTTCGGTGGAGTTGAGGGTGACGGCGGAGAGGATCAGCACCGTCTCGGCGCCCTCGCGAAGGACCAGAAGGAAGACGAAGAAGAAGAGCCCTAGTTTGGAGACGCCCTCGGAGCCAGTGTAGCTAGCAACCTTTTCTTCGATGGAGCCGCGCATGGTGCGTGCCGTCTTGTGCATGAACCAGATCATGCTGATGACGAAGACGGCGGCGCCGAGCATGACCCAGCCTTCAAAGATGTCGGTGTTGAACTGAGTGTGGGCCATGATGATGGCTCCGACGACGCTTGCTGCCAGGGCTGCTCCGAGGGCCCAGAAGACGGTTCGCTTGAGGTCCGATCGCCCGATCTTGGTGAGGTAGGCGAAGACAATGCCGACGATCAGGGACGCTTCTACACCCTCTCGAAGAGTGATAATAAATGCCTGCAGCATAAGGTAGTTCTTCCTTCAACGAGCGCAGCCGAAGAGATCGGATGAGCCCGCAGCCCACCTGGGGAGCGGATCGAAACCGAAACACCTGGACCTCTTTCAGTCTAATGCGGACTAAAATGGTCGTCAATCATTCGGACTGATTTAGTCCAGAATGCAAGTTGTCGGAAGAGTGCCAGTTGCTATGTTTTTTTGAGAAGTAAAGGGGGAAGAATGGTGCGCCCGGAGTGATTCGAACACCCGACCTACTGGTTCGTAGCCAGTTGCTCTATCCAGCTGAGCTACGGGCGCACATTGCGTTGAATGCAACCTTTTCAAGATACCGGATTTTGGGTCTGAGGGCAAATCGAAGGCATCGAATCTGTCTGAGACGCCGCTCGTAAACGGACGCCAGTTGGACCCTGATACCTCGTCTATTCGAACCTTGCGAAGCGGGCCAAATGTTCTTCTGCAGCTTGGCAATAGGTAGCATGTGCGAAGGCTGGGTCAGAGAAGTATCCGAGATGAATCGGCTTCCCGCTGGCTGCGATCCTAGCCCTCCATTTTCCCTTGTCAGCAGACCATCCCGAGTTGGACGATAGGCGGAAAAGGTGAGGCCCCACGCACCTGATACGGAACGACCTTGCGCGGCTGCTCAAGGAGCTGAGGGAAGCTGTTGGCAGCGTGAATCGTATCTGGATTTCAGATTTGACTCACGCCGCCTGTAAGTGGTGCGCCCGGAAGGACTCGAACCTCCGACCCTCTGGTTCGAAGCGAGATCGCTCCATGTCCTTTCAATAACTTACGCCTCCAGCATCCTCCAAACAACTCCAGCATTTATGCGGGTCCGAGCCATAGCGCCTCGTTAGCTTGCCCTCATTCTTGCCCTCAAATGTTCCGTTTTTGGGAAGCCCAGATTGTTTCACTCGCTATTCAGTAGCTCGGGAGCGTTGTTGCGGACGTTGCCTACGTCTTTCGAGACCTCGAAGGCCTCCATCTCGTCGGCGGGGAAGGGGCGCGCAGCAGGTCGATTGGAGGGCGGGTGGGGTCGAAGTCGCGGTCGAGCCAACGATCGAAGTCTCCGGGGTGCAGGATGACAGGCATGCGGTGGTGGACCGCGGCCATGAGCTCGTTCGCGTCGGTGGTGAGATGGTGTAGCTCTGCAGCCACTGGTCGTTCGCGGGGTCCTTCCAGGCATCCCACAGACCGGAGAATGCCATCATCCTGCCGTTGGGAGGTCGAAGGCGAAGGGAATCTTGTTCTTCGTATCGAGGCGCCACTCGTAGAAGCCGGAGGCGGGGACGAGGTAGCGGCGCTTCTTGAAGGGCTCGCGGTAGGTGCGCGAGACGACTGTCTCGGCGCGGGCGTTGACGGTGGAGAGGCCTTTGACGTCCTTACTGTCCTTCGTGAAGAAGGGAATTAGGCCCCAGCGCAGCAAGACGAGCTCACGTCGCCTGTGACGGATGATTGGTTGCATGCTCGTGGGCGCGACGTTGTAGTCCCACGGCGTCGACGGGGTACCGTCATCGACCACGTGGGCGTGAAAGGCCTCGGCTTCAGGAATATCCCTCGGTTATGACTGAGGTTCGCGTATTCTTGAATGCGGACACCCAAATTAGCTACTTTCAACGTGACGTCGGAATCGACGTGCGTTCGCCCACGTGAGGATCTGCAACAAACTCCGAGACGGGTCAGGTGCTGAGCGGAATTGCCCCGTCGCGAGAGAGGGGCAGCAGAGCTGTTGCGTGCCCAGATCGCCCCGAAACAACAAACCAGCTGCGTTGTCCCGCCTGCTCCGGCACCATGCTGGTCATCGAACGGATCACGAGCGCTCAACTTTACTTCCGGCCAGACC
>NZ_JQKI01000023.1 GCF_000745965.1 Edaphobacter aggregans DSM 19364
GCTCGGGAGAGCGCGCTTTCGTCTGATCAGAATCCGTGGTTACGCAACAGTGCCTCTCGGCTGGTGGTTCCTGCTCTCCGCAGAACCGGACATCCATTTGCTGTCTGAGACTCCAAAGAGTCCGCACAGAAGATTGAGTTTGTGTTCTCTGCCAGTCCCGAAACAAACCGAAAGGGGCCTCGGAAGTTGCCTTCGTCGCCCAGCCCGTCATCTGCGGGACCTGGCAGCCTGCGCACCGAATGATCCTGATGTTTTGTATTCCCAGGCAGGTTTTTTACGCTGCCACGGTGCAACACCTCGTGCTCCTCACTGACTTACATTCAAACAAACCTCACCTTACCGATTAGGTCCTCGGTTCACCAGCTTGTTATCAGTCCGGTTACACCCTGTTGCGAGACTATCCGGGTCAAAGGGCAATTCTTAGGCTCTCGCGTTCGCCTCTTTGTGGAGGGCGATCTCTAGCTAGCGCCTTAGGTGCTTATATAAGTACCAGTTACAGCCATAACCCAATGCGGGGACGTACCCTTGACGCTAGTCAGGAATGCATTTGCTCCAGCGCTCTGTGTAAGGCAGAAGCCGCTGTTCGCAGCTCTTCCTCCCGTGTGAGGCAATCGGGACAAAGACGCAGCCACTCACCCCGAGCGTCAGTGATGACATTCCTCTCCGCAATTGTTTCTGCAAGCTTACTGGCATTCGTTTGGCGAACAGAGAGAAAGGCGCCGTGGTCGGCATCGCCTCCAATTGCCTCTATTCCAGCATCAGCAAGATAAAGCTTTAGCTGGCTAAGTTGTTTTTGTCCATACTCACGCAAACGCTCTACAGTTAGGGCCAGCGTAAACTGCTGCCCACTGCGTGCCTGATAGTAAGTAAGCACAGGAGGGGTCGATTCGAGAAAGGCGTCGCCACCTGCACGCAAGATGGGCGGATCGCAGCGCTCATAACCAAACGTATTTTCGCGCGCGAACCAACCTGTATCGAGTGGGCGCAGTCCGCTGGCAAGAATATCAGGCGACAAGTAGAGAAAACATGCACCGGGCCCACCGCGAAGATACTTATAACTGCCGCCGATAACGAAATCTGCGCGCATGGCAGCAACATCCACGGGAAGGACGCCGATAGCATGATAGGAATCGACCAACAGTCTTGCGCCAACACTGTGGCACGCCTCGGCGAGCTGTTCCAGATTATGCACGGCTTGTCCGTTCATGAACATAACCTGAGAAATCACGACGAGATCGATCTCCTGTCGTAAGTGCCGCATTATCCCCGGCACAGTAAATAGGCCCTCAGCATCGGCTTCAACCCAACGCATTTCTATGCGTCCAAGCGAAGCGTACTGCTTCAATAGCAGGTCGATGGAGTCAAATTCTCCACGCGTGCTCAAGACGCGCGGGGTTCCGGGCAGCGCATTCAACACAGCACGCAGGCTCTGTCCAGCAGAAGTCTTTGGCACGATGCAATCGACGCGCGGAGCATGGATGAGTTGGGCAATGCGAGCGCGAAAGCCTTCCTGTTCTTCAAGCCAGGCATCCCATGCATCGCCGAGCTTTGTTTCCCACAACGAAGTTGCTTCGCGCACGTCCTCTGCCATCGCGTCGAGTGGACGGCCTAAAGAGTGGTTGGCGAGGTAGACGCGATCACTGGCCAACACGCGGGAAAACAACGGTGCAATGTGCTGTTGCACAGATTCTTCCGTAAGCGAACCAGGGCCGAGTTGTGAAACCGCTTCGTCCATCGTACGGCTCGTTGCTGCTGCACGGATCATCGTTGTCTCAGACCTGTACGAACGGCAAAAAGCTCAGGGAAAAAAGTCAATTCCAGTGCCTGGCGTAGAAAACCAACGCCGGATGAGCCTCCAGTGCCAGGGCGGAAGCCAATGATGCGCTCGACGGTCTTCATATGGCGAAAGCGCCAGAGCTGGAAATACTCTTCCACATCGACCAGCTTTTCGCACATCTCATATGCGTCCCAGTGCTCACGTGGATGTTCGTAGATCTGCCGAAAAACTTCTGTTAGTTCATCGTTTTTCTGATGAGGCTCGGACCAATTGCGCTCGACGCACACGTTAGGAACAGCAAGGCCGCGGCGCTTGAGATGTCTTAGAAATTCGTCATATAGGCTGGGAGACTCAAGCGCCCACTGCAAAGCCTGATGGATCTCCGGATCGTGGGCAAAGACTTTAATCGCATCCCGATTTTTGTTCCCTAACAGAAACTCAAGCTTGCGGTACTGATACGACTGAAAGCCGGAGGCATGGCCAAGCACTCCGCGAAATTCCATGTATTCAGATGGAGTGAGCGTTTCCAGTACCGCCCATTGCTCAAAGAGTTGCACCTGGATGAGCTTGGCGCGCGACAGAATCTTGAAGCAAGGATCGAGTTGGTCCTGCTGCACATAACGGATCGCCGCCTCCAACTCGTGAATCAGTTGTTTGATCCAGAGTTCCGAGACTTGATGCTGGATGATGAACAGCATTTCATCATGGTGCGGTGGCTGGGAGAGCGGCCGCTGTTGCGAGAGTAGACCGTCGAGGCAGAGGTAGCCTGCATAGCTCATCCGATGCTTGAAATCGGTAACGATGCCAGCTTCCAGCGATCGCTGATTCTTTTCTGACGAAGACATCTCTCGCATTATAGAAGTCCGAGACGGCCTGAGTGATGATGACCAA
Source organism: Edaphobacter aggregans DSM 19364 (assembly GCF_000745965.1). Classification (GTDB taxonomy): domain Bacteria; phylum Acidobacteriota; class Terriglobia; order Terriglobales; family Acidobacteriaceae; genus Edaphobacter; species Edaphobacter aggregans. Next base: position 2,669 of record NZ_JQKI01000023.1, read on the forward strand.
CAGAATCCACCGTCAACTTTATTCCAGAGCGATTCTGGATTCGGTGCATATCTACCTGGGCATATAACGGGGTTCGTGGCGAGCTGGGCTTGCTTGATCTTTGGTTTCTGAGTCGAGGGCGAGCGACGGGCTATCCGGAGAGCGCCGGGCTAAACCGGCATGTTGTAGGGGATGCAAGAGCCCTACAGGGTCGAAAATCTTCCACTGTCATGCTGGAGTCCCCACGAGTTCGACGCGGTAGCCAAGGCTGCGGAGTTCGCGGATCATTTTATTAGCGCGCCGTTGTCTTGACTTTGCGTTCACCGAGGGATGGTAAACGTCCTCTATAGAGCCGGTAGTAGCACGCCTTGTGGAAGTTAGGAGCCGGATCGCTGCTAAAGGAACTGAGGTTGCAGGCGATACCGTTCTGAACTATCGGTTTCGTCACGAATTTGCCATCGGCACCATAAGCGACTTGTCCCACTCCGTTGAACTGACACGTGCCGCCTTCGGCCTGAGCACAAGGCGCTTTGACGACCCCAGGACTGGGATCGAACCAAAGGTGGAGAGCGACCAGGCGAAGGCGAAGTTACGTGAGAGTGTTTTGAAGGTATAGCTTGGTGAGCCTTGATACATCGCTCTATAGGCTCGAACCGACCTCTGCGAATCCAGCCACAGAGTTTTCGCTGACGCCTCCGAGGCTACCGTTGGGTTCGTTCGCACAACGCCAAAGGCGCGGAGACAGATTCCGGCCTTTGGCTCATCAAGCGCCAACCTTTCCGTCAGGTTTCTGACTCAGCCCCAGGCAACGGGCAATCGCCCATGCCCAACCATTGCCGATTACTGCGTTCCCCCTCCCGCGGCAGAGACGCCAACTACCATCTGCGTGCCGCTGTCCAATTGGATATCTTGCTTCGCGCCGAGCAGGATGCTGGAAGCCTGAGCCATTCTAGGATCTTGTTGCCCCGGCACATTGTTCGCCAGCAGCACCCCGGGGATCGACGTTGTGCTGATGGCTATCTGGCCGGTTTTGGCTACGACGGTTCCTGCCGCAGGGCCACCACTTGCAGCAGCTGCCCCACCGTAGCCGCCTGTGCCTTGCGGCGCGCCACTCGCCTCGCCGCCGCTGCGAGTCCCACTCGCACTCGGGTTAGAGGAGCTGCCCGCCGGTGGCCCGCTCATGGCGGCGGGCCCGCTGGCCGACGCCGCACCTCCCGCCGGAGCGATCGACTGAATCTGCGAATGGACCGGCACGCTCTGTCCACCCTTCAGCTCGACGTGGTCAAACAGGAGCGCCACTTGAGAATTCTCGCCCGCCCCACCCGGTTGCGCGCCGATCACACGGCCTACCAGCTTCGACCCCTTAGGAATCTCGGTTCCGTCGGCAGTTTTTGCTGATGTCTTGGTCTGGACCACAACGCTGTCGCCGGTCTTGGCGGTCTTTGAGTCGAGCTTGCTCACAAGTTCGCCGTTGATTGGACTCATCTCTATGGCGGATGCTGTCGGGTTCGCGGTCGGAGTAGTCGCTGTCGCCGCCTCCGTGCCTGAAGCGTTCTGCTGAGTGGCGGGGCTGGCTGGTTGATTGGCCGCGGGTGACTGCTGCGCCATCAGCGGGAAGCTTGCTATGGCGATTAGGGTAGTCGCGAGCGCTATACCTGTTTTCATGAAAAATCCTCCGTCGGTTGGTTCCCACGCTTCCGCATCCGCACCGTGCCCGCGGCGCGATCACGAGGTTCGAGACATCTCGCAATCGTAGGGCCAAACAACGAGCTCTGCGTAGATTGCTCAAGAGGTTGGACTTAGAATCAACCGGCATTCAGCAGCGTACATGGGCGTAGTTACAAATCAGTCCTGGACCGAATTCTCACCCCGAATTCTCCCTAGATCGAGTAATTCCTTCCGGGTCGAAAATTCCTGTCTTTGGTTCCTATGCCCCGTTCTGAGATAAGGGACCAGATGCCGGCCAGCCCGTTTCATCCCGAACGGAGCGTTGGCGCTCGTATTCTGGATTCGGGATCTGAATCTCCGGGGGAAAACTATCAAGTGGACCTTTGGGGCACAGCTGAGCGCTTTTGCTCAACCAGAACAACAATCGCCGGCGGCGCTACGCTAGGAAATGACACATCTCCAACCGCGTTCGGCTTATGGAAAACGAGGGACGAAATGTAACAACCTCGCGATAAAGTATTACCATCCCAATCACAATCGCACACATCCTGGGGGTGGTAGTCATCTGCAGAAACCCTCCACCCATAAGAATGCAATCTGCTCGAAGCTCAAGAAAGCAGACACAACTAAAACCGAAGGAGACGGACGAAATGGCGACAGAACCACTACGGCCTGCTGCACGAAGACCTCTTCTTTGAATCGACCGGAGAGCGTTGAGCAACGAGGTCGTCACCCCTTCCTGGCCAGAATCACTTCAGTGAATAACCGGCTTGTCGAACAGATGACTAAGCAGAGCTTTGCTCCCGAATAAAGGGCTATTAGGAAACAATTCTCGTCACTACGAAGACTTCGAAAGATAGGAACGGAGCATCCGGCGGAGCTATCGTTAACGCGCGTTCAGTTTGTCGATTGTGCGTTTCAGCTCTTCAAGCTTCTGCCCAGCCTCGCCGAGCCTGCCTTCCGCTGTCAGGCGCTGGTAGTCGGCAAGGTCTTTGGCGGCTTCTGCGATGAGTGAGTTGGGATCTGCTGCGAGCTGGGGCGCGGCGGCGGCCGAAGCGGCTCGCGCCGGCTCCGTAGGGCTCACGGACGAGACTCCTCCGCCAAAAAGATCCGTCAGCACCGCCTCGAAGGTCGGTACGTACGCGAGCCGATCTTGAAGCGCGAGCACGACGACGCGCAACTCCGGCATCGGGCTTCGCACAGCCTGCAAGTAAATCGGCTCCGCATACAACAGCGCGCGTCCGCACGGAATCACTAAGAGCGCTCCGCGTCGCACGCGCGAGCCTTGCCGATTCCACAGCGTCAATTGTCCTGCAAGCTGCGCGTTCTGATCAATTTCGCGCCTCGATCTGCAGCGGCCTCGTAGGACGTGAGGCTGTTGGTCTGGCCTTGCGGGTAGTTGAATTCCTGCTGCCGCGTCTTGACGTACACGTCGGTGTTGGTCAGCTCGCCGAAGTATATCTCTGGGCGCGTGACGGTGGGCCGTGCACCGTGCTCTGGACGGGCATGTTGCTCAGCATCAGCCTCGGCAGCCCTTCGGTCGTGAACCCATTCACCGGGTTCATCGTAATACCGTAGCCATGGGTGTAGATCAGCTTCTCGTTGATCCAGTTTCGGCTGCTCGCCGGAAGCTTGTCGACGTTCAGTTCGCGCGTAGCGAGCATCACCTGGCCATCAATTTCGTAGCGATCAATGTCGATGTCCGGAAAGTCGTAGTAGGTGCGAATTGCCTGAATCTGACGCACGGTGTCCCGGAGTGCTTGCCAGTCCCACTTTGACTTCCGAGAAGTGAGATCCTGAGCTAATCTGCCGCCCCTTTGAGGCGGAACTCAGGATTACCTCCGGATCGCCGACTTCAGCAGGTCCGCTTTTGCGAAGCGGCAGGCATGATGCCGTATATTCGGTCATACGCACAGTCAACAATCAGGGCGATGGCAGTTTGTTCGGACGCGAGGCTTCCCCTATGAACCTCACACCGATACGTATGTCAGTTCATTGATCAAATCACGCGCATGACACATACCCGTGTTGATGCCTTGTGACACTCCACGGTCGCTCCGACGACCTGTCGCAGGGAAGCCGCGCGAGACTGCCTGGCGCTGAACCGCGGCATCGTGTGCTCCTCAGAACTGAAGCTTGAGTGCCAGTTGAATCGATCGCAGGCCGCCGATCTGGTACAGCGGATTGAAGCCGCCGTTGGGGCCGCCGGAGCCGAGTCTGCTCGCCAGCGTTTGTGTCAAGCGGCCGAACAGAGGGCTGGTCAGGTTGTTGTTGGAGAAACCGAAGTTGGGGTGGTTGAAGATATTGAAGAACTCAGAGCGGAAGTTGAGCCGCAGCTTTTCAGTTAGTTGAAATTGCCGCTGAATGGCAAAATCAACTTGGGTAGCTCCGAAGCCACGCAGTACATTGCGACCGAAAATCGCCCTGCTGGCCATCGGTGGAGTGGTGAAACGGCCTTGTCAAATTCAGCCAAACTCCACTGCCTTCCGCAATCGGTTGGGCAAACCGTTTCGGACGGGTGTTTTAGTCCCCATCACGGCCCTGATTATCGTCCAAAACTGCCGATCTGTTCCTATCCCATTCCAAATGTGCCACTTAGACCATTCCCGAAAGTTTCTATGGGTTTACAACCGTGCCCTTTATTTTCAATGAATTATTGAAGCTGCCGCGCAAAACCCTTCCCCCTATAGGCCGTGAATCAATAGGTCTTTTGACCTATAAAACTCCATGGCAACCGACCGATTGACATATTCATCGCAGTGTAATGAAATCGTCCCACCCAGAACAATTGAAGAAAAACGGAGACCGAACCATCGCAACCACTATCAGTTACACCTCTGTTGCACCGTCTCCGGAACACAAATCTTTTTTGGCCCCTACTTTCCCGCGGCACACCTCCCGCACCGTAGACCGAATCTAGGAGCAGCATGTCGATCACCGTTCTGCCGCAGGACCCACGCTTTCAAATCTTGAGGAAGGGCAACAACCTTCGCTGGCCTGCCTCCGAGGCCGATGCTCCCGGCCGCGTTGAGCTGTGCCTGAATCCCGACGATGTCGCCGAGTCCCTGCAGAAGGCCGTCCGCGCCGGCCTGCGCCCGACCATTCGCTCTGGCGGCCATTGTTACGAGGACTTCGTCAGCAACAACCCCGGCGGCGTGCTGTTCGATCTCAGCCAACTCACCAGCATGGAGGCCGCAGGCAGCGGGCACACCTACAAGATTGGCCCCGGAATGCGCCTCGGCGATGCCTACGCCCAGCTCTACAAGGACTATGGCGTCACCCTCCCTGGCGGCTCCTGTTACGCAGTCGCCGCCGGCGGCCACATATCCGGCGGAGGCTACGGCGTCCTCAGCCGCCTCCATGGCCTCACCGTCGACTGGCTCTCCGCCGTCGACATCCTCACCGTCGACGCTTCCGGCACAGTCATTCCGCGCCGCGTCGACAGCATGCACGAGCCCGACCTCTTCCGCGCCTGCCGCGGAGCCGGCGGCAACAACTTCGGCATCATCACCGCCTATTACTTCGACAAGATGCCCGTCGCTCCCCGCGAGGTCGTGAACGTCGGCATGTCCTTCCCCTGGGAGCAGATGACCCCCGAGCGCTTCGAGGCCATCCTCACCACCTACGGCCACTACATGGAGACTCGCGGCAAGGACCCCGACACCTGGGGCATGTTCACCTTCCTCGGCCTCTCGCACCGCTCCTCCGGCCGCATCGGCATCTCCGTACAGTTCTGCAATCCCGATGGAACCTGCGACGACCTCAAGGTCCTGAACGAATTCATCGATCTCTTTCAGCCATGCAAACCCGTCGCGGCCGAGCCACAGTCCATGGACTCGCGCCACAGCGACAAGGCCGGTTCCGCCCGCATCCTCACCAAACCCGATGGCACCCCGCTTCCCTGCTCCGGCCCGCACAACATGAACCGCCAGGCGTGGTACGACGCCACCGTGCACGGCGGCATCGGCGGCGCCGCTCGCGCCAAGTACAAGTCCTCCTACATGAAGCGAGGCTTCACCCGCGACGAAGCCCGCATCATCTACAAGCACCTCACCCGCGAGATCCCCGGCACCGAGATGAGTGGAATCCTCGCCGCCGACTCCTACGGCGGAGCCGTCAACAAGCCCGAACTAGCCAAAACGACCTCCATCCCCCAGCGAGCCTCCGTCCTCAAGCTCCAGTTCCAGAGCTACTGGCAGAATCCAAAGGACGACGCCGGCCGCCTCCAGTGGATGCGCGACTTCTACGCCGACCTCTACTCCGGCCCCGACGCCGATCCGAACCACAAGGGTACCCCCTGGTACAACGCACAGTACGAGGGCGCTTACATCAACTATCCCGACGCCGACATGCTCGCCTACCCCTTCTGGCCGCAGCTTTATTACGGCGAAGGCGAACTTTATCCCTTCCTTCAGAAGGTCAAACAGCGGTACGATCCCAACAACGTTTTTCATCACTCCATGTCGATCCGGCCTTGAGCCGAACTCGGCATTGCTTCGCAGGGCCCCGTTTCAAAGTTCCCGTTTCAAAGTTTCTGAGCAGCTGATTTTGCAGTGAACTTCCGTTTCACGGAGACACTCTTGATCGCACCTCTGAACTTACGGTTGTCCAGACAACTACACAGCATTCATCCCCTGCGCCGCGGGCGCCGCCGCTCGCCCCTGTTATTCGTCACACGCTTCGCCCCTTTCGTCCCAGGGCACCCGAATTGGTCCAATTTCGATGGACTTTCCCGGGCGCCGAGAGCGACAATTCATGTTCCTTTCATGACAAAATTCGGGCCCTCCCTAAGGTCCCGAACGCATGGAAGAAACCCCAAATCCCCATAAAGGAGGCACCCGAGTCAGATCAAATCGCCGCTGGCAGCAGCAACTGATACCTTGCGATATCTTGCCAACGCCGCTCGACAAAAACGTCGCGGTCGAAGACACAACACGAGGTTGGAGCAGAGCAAGCAACGACCACCGATGCTTTCTCTCCGCCACCCCAGCCGTAGAGCAAACACCCGCTTCGCCGCCTTCATAACTACTTCTAAGGGAGACTAACGATGCAATTCAGATCGATGTATCTAAAATTCATTGCCGTCTTCATCTTGCTGATTGGTAGCGCAGCAACATGGGCGCAGACCATCACCGGAGGCGTAAACGGCATCGTCACCGACCCCTCCGGCGCCGTCATTCCAAACGCCAGGGTCCAGGCGACCAATGTCGACACCGGAGTCGTCACCGAGACGACCACCAACGATGACGGCGTCTACAACCTCCGCTTCCTGCAGATCGGCAACTACAAGGTCACGGTCACCGCCACCGGCTTCGGAACCACGGTCTTCGGCCCCTTTGCTCTCGAGACGAACCAGAACGCCAAGATCGACGCAAAGCTTGCCCTTGAGAACCAGCAGCAGAAGGTTACCGTCGAAGCCCAGATCTCTCCGCTGATCAACACTGAGAGCCCCGTACTCTCCACCACGCTCGACACCCGCGCTATCGAGAACGTTCCGCTTGTCAGCCGCAATATCGTCGCTCTGACGATGTTCCTTCCCGGCGCCGTCAGCACCAACCCCAACGGCTTCGTCAACCAGGGCGCGGTCTCCGGACCGCTGAGTTCTTCGGGTCCAGTAACCAGCAACACTACCGTATCCGTCAACGGCAACCGCCAGCAGGCGAACCAGTACCTGCTCGACGGTATGAACATCAACCAGACCCTCGACGACATCCTAGGCTACAACCCAAGCGTCGACGCCATCGGACAGGTGCAGGTTATCTCAGCCAACGCCCCTGCTGAGTACGGCAACGTTCTCGGCGGCGACATTCTCTTTCAAACAAAGAGCGGCACCAACCAGTTCCATGGCAGCGCCTTCTACTTCCTCGGCAACTACAACCTGAACGCAAATAGCTGGGTCAACCAGCACACCACGCCTGCGACACCGAAGAACTCCTTCACGCGTAACCTCTTCGGCGGCACCTTCGGCGGCCCTATCCTCAAGGACAAACTATTCTTCTTCGTCGACTATCAGGGTGGCCGCTATCACCTTGCAGGTCCCACCCAGGCGACCGTCCTCACCACCAGGCAGCGCCAAGGTGATTTCTCTGAACTACTCGATCCAAACATCATGTGCACGGGTACCGAAACAACAGCAGCAGCGTGTACCGCAAAGTTGATTCAGCTCTACGACGCAACCGCACCCGGAGCGCCGGCCTATCCCAACAACAGGATTCCGGTTGGCAACAATCCCGCACTGAACTATCTGTTGCAGCATCCCGAACTGTATCCGCTGCCAAACCAGACTCCCAACCGCGGATCGCCGGCCCTTAACAACTATCGTGGACAGCAGAAGCTTCGCAACTACGGCGACCAGATGGATGCCAGAGTCGACTGGAAAGCTACCGAAAGAGATAACGTGTCTGGTCGCTTCAGCTGGGGCGATTTTGGCCAGACCACGATTAACCCCCTGCCAATCAGCTTTGCCAGCGCGCCTACTTTCCCGGTGCGGGGTGTCGCTATCAATGCGGTCCACACGTTTAACGCGTCCATGGTCAATGAATTCCGCGCAGGTTATACCCGCATCCAAAACAACGGCGCCGTACTCCTCGATCCCACCGGCGTCTTCGGACTCAACGGCAACAGTATCCTCGGCATCGGATCCAACGATCCCGCCAGCCAGGCGCAGGCCTTCGCAGGCTTCTCCGCCCTGGCGATGAGTAACTCCGCAAGCCCACAGGGCTTCACCGCCTCCAACGGAACCGAGTACACCACACTCGGTAACGCCAACCTGGGAACCAACTACACACTCAATACCTTCCTCTACGGCGATAACTTCACCTGGCTCAAGGACCGCCACACCTTTAAGTTCGGTGTTCAGTTTCTCCGCCAGCAGCAGAACAACTTCTACCCAGGCAACGACGGCTCCCTCGGCGGTTTCTACTTCCTCGGAGCCGGAACAGCGTCCCCGACCGTGGCAGGAGCGACTGGCTACACCGCTGCCGACTTTATGCTGAACCGAGCAGGCTTTGTCAGCAAAGGCGGCGTCGCCGGACCGGTCGGCATGCGTTCCTGGCGCAGTGCTTATTTTGCGCAGGATGATTGGAAGGTCACTCCCACACTCACCGTCAACCTCGGCGTGCGGTATGAATACGTTCAGCCGATCTATGAAGTCAACAACAAGATGTCCACGATCGACCCCAACAATCCTTCGGTCATCCTGCTTGCCGGAAGCCCGCAAGCTGAGGCCGCCGGATACAGCCGTGCCCTCGTCGATGCTTACTATGGAAGCGTCATGCCGCGTATCGGTTTCGCGTTTTCCCCGACCACTCGGTGGGTCATTCGCGGCGGATACGGCCTGCAGAACTACATGGAAGGAACCGGTGCGAATCTCCGCATGACCACCAATCTTCCCTTCCAGTCCAGTTACCAGGCTAGCGGTAACCAGGCGTCGGCAACCTCACCCGGCTCCTTCTTCATCGTCCAAAACGGCTTTAGCAATCCTGCTGCAGGCCCCGCAGCCTCAGGAGCCGTCTACAACGTGTGGAACAAGAAGATCAAACCGGCATTTATCAACATGTACAACCTGACCCTGGAATATCAGTTGAGCAGCAGTGCTTCTGTGCAGGTCGGCTATCTCGGAGAATCCGGTCAACATCTCATCACTGCGAATCGAAGGAACCAGTTGCGCAATCCCTGCGTTGTCAATGGAGCGTTCGTGGATCCAGCAACTCCAACTCCATCTGCGGCATGCCTTGCGCAGGCCCCGGCACCGTTCTACGCAACTCCGGGCGTCGGCTACAACGGCAACATTCGTTACACCGATTCCAACGCCATGATGAACTACAACGCCTTACAGGCATCGGTTCGCCAGCGTCTGTCGCGTGGCCTGCAGTACATGGTCAACTACACCTACGGCCGCGCCATGACGAACAGCATCGGATTCTACGGTGCTCCCAGCATCAACAATCCCAGCCCATACGCGGAGAACGTCTACAACATGCACAACGAGTACGGACCGGCAGGTCAGGATGTCCGTCACGCTGTCAACTGGAACATCGTCTATGATCTTCCCTTCGGTCGGAACCGCCAGTTCGCTGCCAACATGCCCATCATCCTCGACCAGATCGTCGGTGGATGGAAGATTGGCATGACTGGTGTCGCCTATTCCGGCTTCCCCGTCAACATGAACACTTCCAGCAATAACTCCTTCGTCAACAGCGGATCGCAACGCGCCAATCACTACCGTAAGCTCAGGATTGTGGACCGATCTATCGATAACTGGTTCGGCACCGATCCATCGGCCATACCGTGCACCACACCAGGCGTCGATAACGGAGTCTGTGCTTACGGTCAACCCGCCAACGGAACCTTCGGTACGGCTCCCCCTTTGTCCGAGCGCGCACCGAGCTTCCAGACCTACGGTGCATCGGTCACGAAGGACTTCACCATCTGGCATGAGCAGCAGATCAACTTCCGAGCTGACGCTGACAATGTCTTCAACAGCGCTTACCTCGGCAACCCCGTTAGCAACATCCAATCTTCTCAGTTCGGCAACATCAGCAACCAGGCCACGCCCGTTCGCTCAGGACCGAGAAACCTGCAGCTCTCCGTGAAGTACCACTTCTAACCCAACCCTAAACCAAAGGCCCGGACTCCGAAAGAGTCCGGGCCTTTTTCTTTGCCCCGCCCTCATCCCCTTCCCTACCCCGCCGATAAAGCACCCATACGCCAAGGAGGCCGACCGTACTCCATGCTCCAATCCACTATCCAACCCACACACGCGCCGGCATCCAGCCCCCTCTTCAACGCCATCAACGACACTACTCTCCTCGACCGGTCCGTCGAAGAGGTCTTCGCCCTCATGCTCGGCTCCCCCGTCACCGTCTCCGACACCGGAATCGCTCCCACCAACATCCCCATCACCCTCACCGCCGTCATCGGACTCGCCGGAGCGGTCAGCGGAGCCTACTCCGTCGTCGTCAACGAGGCCGCCGCCAAGCAGATCGCCGCCGCCATGCTCGGCATCGAGGTCGAATCCCTCGACGACACCGTCTACGACGCCCTCGGCGAGATTACCAACATCCTCGCCGGAGCCTGGAAGTCCAAGATCGACTCCCTCCACGCCGCCTGCCTGCTCTCCGTCCCTACCGTCGTCACCGGAACCCACTACGATATCCACAAAAAGTCTTCATCCTTCCGCCTCTCCCGTTCCTACCGCTTCAACGACTCCAGCTTCACCATCAGCATCTACGGCGAGCAGCCGTAACGCTCATGAAGGGCCTGGCCCAACTCTGCTAGCATCGAAGTTTGGCCACCATCATGACGAGCACCAACACTGAAAACACTGAAGCCCCCATCCGCGTCCGCATAGCCCCCTCTCCCACCGGCGACCCCCACGTCGGCACCGCCTACATGGGCCTCCTCAACTTGATCTACGCCCGCCAGCGCAACGGCAAATTCGTCCTCCGCATCGAGGACACCGACCGCACCCGCTTCGTCCCCACCTCCGAGCAGATGATCTTCGATTCCCTCCACTGGCTCGGCCTCACCTGGGACGAAGGCCCCGACGTCGGAGGCCCCTTCGGCCCCTACCGCCAGTCCGAGCGCACCGAAATCTACCGCCAGCACGCCGACATCCTCCTCGCCAACGGCACCGCCTACCGCTGCTTCTGCACCCCCGACGAGCTCGAAGCCGTCCGCAAGCAGCAGCTCGCCGCCAAGCTCCCCCCGCGCTACCCCGGAATCTGCCGCCGCCTGACACCCGATCAGATCGCCACTAACGAAGCCGCAGGCAAGCCCTACACCATTCGCCTCGCCGTCCCCCCGCACGGCAGCGACCTCACCTCCTCCACCACCTTCCGTGACGAACTCCGCGGCTCCATCACCTTCGAGCACGGCAACGTCGACGACCAGGTCCTCATCAAGTCCGATGGCTTCCCCACCTACCACCTCGCCAACGTCGTCGACGACCACCTCATGCAGATCACCGACGTCATCCGCGCCGAGGAGTGGATCTCCTCCACCCCCAAGCACGTCCTGCTCTACAAGGCCTTCGGCTGGCAAATCCCGCGCTTCTGGCACATGCCTCTGCTGCGTAACATCGACAAATCCAAAATCTCGAAGCGCAAAAACCCCGTCTCCCTCATCTATTACCGCGACTCCGGCTACCTCCCCGAGGCCATCATCAACTTCCTCGGCCTCATGGGCGGAGGCATGCCCGCCGACTTCGCCGGCCCCGACGGCGTCATCGAAAAATTTACCCTCGACGAGATGGTCGCCAACTTCGTCTTCACCGACATTCGTGTCGGAGGCCCCGTCTTCGACCTCGCCAAGCTCAAGTGGCTCAACGGCGAGTACCTCCGCAAGCTCGCCCCCGAAGACTTCTTCCTCGCCGTCCGCAACCGCGTCTTCGGCGACGACTACCTCCGCAACATCGCCGCCCTCATGCAGACCCGCATCGAGACCCTCACCCAGTTCGGCGACCTCACCAGCTTCTTCTTCTCTGACAACGTCCTCCCACCCGCCGACGTCTGGCTCCCCAAGAAACGCACCCCCGAAGAGACCCTCGCCTTCGCCCAGGAGCAGCTCGCCGTCCTCGAAGCCGCCGACTGGACCCACGAAAACCTCGAGCCCGCCCTGAAAAAACTCGGCGAAGAGAAGCAGTGGTCCGTCAAAGAAAACTTCATGCTCCTCCGCGCCATCATCACCGGCAGCGCCACCTCGCCGCCGCTTCTCGAAAGCATGATCGTCTTCGGCAAAGCCCGCTCCCTCGACCGCATGCGCCGCTTCCTCGAAGCGCAAAAGAAGCAAGCCAACTCCAAGAAGTAAAACGAGTGCTTGGTCAATTCTGGATAGCCCGTTAGCCGGAAGTTACGTTTAGGATGCTACACTCCTGCGCTGTGAGTAGCTTCGTCATTCGTTGCGCGGCCATCTCTGAGCAAAAAGAGCTTGAGGCCCTGCAATGGCGTGCGTCACTTACCAATGCTGGCGATCGTGACGCTTTGCTCGCCCACCCCGATGCGATTGAATTGTCGATCGATCAGATAGCGGCGGGTACGGTGTTCGTCTCGGAAAGAAACGGCTCGATCGTTGGATTTGCTGCGTTGCTACCAGGGGCGGACGGAGACGTCGAACTAGACGCCTTGTTCGTTGACCCCGAAGTCCGGCGTTGTGGTGTCGGAAGATCGCTTGTCGACCACTGTGTTCAAATCGCCCGCATGCAGGGATTTTCTGCGCTTTGTGTTATCGGTAATCCCCACGCCCACGACTTTTACAGCGCATGTGGTTTCAATATCGTCGGAACGACCGAAACTCGTTTCGGCCCCGGACTGCTGATGCGAAAGATGGTATGACTGTTAGTCACTCGAATCCTGATGATAATTCCACTTCGACGCCGATCGCCCTTTCCAGTGGCGAGAGCCAGGGATTGCAGTTGCGCCAGCCTGTTACTGGCTAACAGCAAATAGCTCCGCGGACCGTGCCTGCGTCTTCGCAATCGCCGACTTCAGGATTAATCCCGCCCGAGCCGGGATGCAGACGCACATGGACTTACTCGTGGCCCCAGCGTGCCGGGGCTGAGAACCGATGGCTACGATTACGATCAAGGCGACTGCCAAGATAGCGAAGCGGCTCATAGGATGACCCTCTGATCGACAATACGAAGGCTGCGTCATGGGAGTTCCCTAAAACTTCAGTCAAAAAAAAGCATGCAGTGGCCAAACTCCCACTCCGCCATCGAAATCGCCTTTCCCAGCATCTCTAGGTCTGCGCAATGTGTTCATTGACACTACCCTAACCCGGCATAACATTGAGCGCATTTCCAAGCAAAGGATCACGACAAAAGAATAGAGATGTTTGAAGAACCCCCTATGCGAAGATTTCCCACGCGCTCCTGCCGCCCGCACTCCCTCCACTGCAAGGACGACGGCCGGATACCCATCCGGCCGTCGTTCTCTTTTCTGTTTAACAATCAGTTGCCTACGCTCAGCATGCAAACGTTGTTCGAACCAACCTGCGCATACGACGAAAGATCGTTCAACGTACTCGCAGTCGTCCGGAACGCATAGTTCGATCCCACCAGAACCTGCGACCCGCCCGACGGCGTCACATACACCGAATAATTCTGAGCCGGCACGTTCACCACAAACTCAAACCCATACGTCGTCCCCCCTGTATAAGGAATCGTCGATTGAGCACTATACCCCGTGCCGTTATACGCGTCGATATCCCCCGACGGATTGAACCTCACAATCGCCGACAAGCCCGTGTAAGCGCTCTGCGGCCCATTGCTCAATCCCATCACCGTGTTGATCGCGTTCGCTGAAGGAACCGCCGTGAACGTCGCCGTAAACGTCCCCGTCTGCGCCGCGAACGACGTATTGTTCCACGACGCCGTCACGTTCTGGCACACCGGAGTCGTCGCCGCCGCCGTAAAGCCGCATACCGTGTTCGCCCCAACCTGCGCGTACACCGTAAAGTTATTCAGCGTGCCAGCCGCCGTGCGGAAGCCATAGTTCAGTCCCACCAGCGTCTTCGTCCCGCCCTGCGGAGTCACATACACCGTGTACGTCTGCGCCGCCACATTCACGTCGAACTCAAACGTGTACGTCGTCCCTCCCGAGTAAGGAATCGTCGACGCCGCAGCGTACCCCGTGCCGTTATACGCATCGATATCCCCCGAGGGATTGAACCGCACAATCGCCGCCAGCCCCGTATAAGCGCTCTGCGGTCCACTGCTCAGCCCCATCACCGTGTTGATGCCATTGCTCGAAGGCGTCGCCGTAAACGTAGCCGTGAAGGTTCCCGTCTGCCCCGTAAACGACGAGTTCGTCCACGTCGCGCCCACCGTCTGGCATCCCGGAGCAGCCGGAATCGCCGTATGCGTCAGCGCCTCGAACAGCGTCATGTGATTGCCCTGGTCCGACGTCAGGCTCTGTGGCAGCAGGCCGTTCTGAATCCAGCGATAAACATTGCCCGTCCCATGCTGCCCGCTCGTCCCCGACCCATCCGCCATGTTCGGATCACCCAGCCGGTTGTGGTAGTGGTTGTACCCAATCACATACGTCGTCCCCGGTCCCACGCTGATCTTCCCAATGTTCGTCGCGCCCGAACTCGTGCAGAACCCTGAAGGCGCCGTAATCGTCGTGTCCGGCCCTCCCGTCCGTGCGCTCTCAAACCCCGCCATCAGGTTCATCGAACCCACAATTCGCTCCTGCGCATGGCTCCCCGCATCCGTGTACAGGGACCCGCCCTGAATCCAGTCCGTCTCCGCCGTCATGATTGTCGAAGCGATGCTGTCCTCCATATGCCTCAGATCCCGGCACGTCTCCTGCCCCACATTGTTCGTGCTCGAGTTGAACACCGACTGCCCAAACCAGCTCGGATTTCCCCTCGGCGAAGGAGCATGCGTCCCTCCATCAACACTGTTCAGATAGAACAGGTCCGGCACTCGCCCTAGCCAAAGCGTCCGCGCCTGCGACAGCATCGCCGCATTCTCCGTGAACACCGCAATCTGCATCACGCCGTCGATCATCGACATGTCCCAGTTGCCGTTCACGCCCGAACCGTTCTGAATCACCGGCAGGTAGATGTTGTTCAGCATGTTCTTGAACGCCGTAATATCCGACGAAGCCCAACCCGAGCCCGCACCGCCACTCGTCTTGCCATAGCGAATAATCTCCGCCGCCCGCGGCCACTTCTCCGCATCCCAGCCCGATTGCAGTGGTCCATTCGAGCAGTCCGTTCCACTCGGGCACGAGAGCCCGTTCGTCCCCGCATACCCTCTGAAATTCCGCGCATACGTGTTCATGATGTTGATCGCCTTATTCGCATACGTCTGATTGCCCGTCACGTACCACAGCAGCGCCTGCACGTACGCTGCGTTCGAATCGTTGTCCGCCATCAGGCATCCGTTGTTCGGCGTCGAGTTCGATCCGCACTGATTGATCCCGCCCGGCCATGGCCCCTGCACCGTGTAACTCAACACGCCGTAGTTGCTCGCCATCGCCTTCTGCACCTGGTCCACAACCACCGGATCCCCTGCCTGATACGCCGCCCTCGTCGCATCCAGCTGCGCCTGGCTAACAACAATTCCTGGATGCTTCCAAGTCTGTGCCTGTACCGACAAAGCTGAAAAAAGCGTCCCACTCAGGACGCCCAAACAAACAACCACACGTGTTACTGTTCGCAAAATATTCACGGGGAGGTCTCCTTGATGACCAATTGGTTTGAGCTACGGTCAATTTGACCGGCGACCATAGAAGCATTGCGTTCAAAATCCTGTCAACGAAAATCAACCACCCGCATCAATAAAGACAAACGATTGTCCCGCATGCAAGAGGACAACCACTTGCCCGCTTCGTCAGCTCGCATGCAACCACCGCGCGCCCACCTTATCCGCACTCGTTGCAGACTTATTACCTTCCTGTCACACCCTAGAAATAACCGCGCACTAGCCTCTCTGAGCAGTCAATCTTCACTTGCGAGGCCCTCCCACATGGCTACCGATCGTCGTACATTCCTGCAGCTTTTAAGCGCAGGCGCCGTCACCGCTTCCTTCCCCTCCAGCATCGCTCGCGCGCTGGCTATCCCCGCCAACAACCGCACCGGCACCATCAACGATGTCGAGCACATCATCTTCATGATGCAGGAGAACCGTTCCTTCGATCACTACTTCGGCGCCCTCCGCGGCGTCCGTGGCTTTGGCGATCCCCGTGCCGTCACGCTACAAAACGGCGATCCCGTCTGGAAGCAGCCCAACGGCAACAACAACTACGTTCTTCCCTTCCATCCCGGAGCCCCCAATCTCGGCCTGCAATTCCTCGAAGACCTCGCCCACGATTGGGAGACTACCCACGCCGCATGGAACAACGGCAACAACGACCAGTGGGTCCCGCAGAAGGGCACCACCACCATGGCGCATCTCACCCGCAGCGACATCCCCTACCACTACGCCCTCGCCGACGCCTTCACCGTCTGCGACGCCTACCACTGCTCGCTCCTCGGACCCACCGATCCCAACCGCTACCACATGTGGACCGGCTGGGTCGGCAACGACGGCAAGAACGGTGGCCCCGTAGTCGACAACGCCGAAGCCGGCTACGACTGGTCCACCTATCCCGAGATCCTCGAGAAGGCCGGCATCTCCTGGAAGATCTACCAGGACATCGGCGAAGGCCTCGACGCCGCCGGCTTCTGGGGATGGACCGGCGACAACCCCTACATCGGCAACTACGGCGACAACTCCCTCCTCTACTTCCACCAGTACCAGAACGCCCCCGAGGGCTCACCGCTCGCTCAGAAGGCCCGCACCGGAACTAACATCCTCAAAGGCGGCTCCCTCTTCGACATCTTCAAACAGGACGTAGCCTCCGGAAATCTCCCGCAGGTCTCCTGGCTCGTCGCGCCCGAGTCCTACACCGAGCATCCGAACTGGCCTGCCAACTACGGAGCCTGGTACATCTCGCAGGTCCTCGACATCCTCACCGACAACCCCGACGTCTGGAGCAAGACCGCCTTCATCCTCATGTACGACGAGAATGACGGCTTCTTCGACCACATGCCTCCGCCTGTCCCGCCGCAGACACGCGCTCAGGGCCTCTCTACCGTCCCCATCACCAACGAGATCTTCGGCGGCGACAACAACAACCCCACCCCCGGCCCCTACGGTCTCGGCATGCGCGTTCCCATGATCGTCATCTCCCCCTGGAGCAAGGGCGGCTGGGTCAACTCCGAGGTCTTCGACCACACCTCGCTCATCCAGTTCATCGAGCGCCGCTTCGGCAATCACGCCAACATCAATGAACCCAACATCACCCCGTGGCGCCGCGCCGTCACCGGCGATCTCACCTCCGCCTTCAACTTCAAATCGCCCAACGCCGCCACCGTGCCGCTGCCCAGCACCATCGGCTACCTTCCACCCGACGATCAGCGCCATCCCGACTACAAACCTGTTCCTCCCACCGATCAGGCGATGCCCACGCAGGAGTCCGGCACACGTCCGGCTCGCGCCGTCCCCTATCAGCCCAGCGTTCACGCGCAGATCAATCCCGCGAACGACACCGTCACCCTCAACTTCGGCAACACCGGCAAATCCGCCGCCGTCTTCCACGTCCGCTCGGGCAACACCAACGCCGGCCCCTGGACCTACACCGTCGAGCCCTCTGCTCAGGTCTCCGACAAGTGGAGCTACAACACCGGCAACCAGAACGCCTACGACCTCTCCGTCTTCGGCCCCAACGGTTTCTTCCGCTCGTTCATGGGCAGCCTCTCAGGCCAGAACAAAGCCAACCTGCAGATCATCGTGCACCCTGACATCCTGCAGTCCGGAATCTCGCTTGATATCATTAACCTCGCCGGAACCGCTCAGGTCAGCATCACCGACGTCTACACGAACAAAAAGACCACGCACAAACTAAACCCCGGCCAGCCTCTCAACCACCACTTCAACCTCAGCAAAACCTACGGCTGGTACGACCTCATCGTCGAGGTCGACTCCGACCCCACCTTCCAGCAGCGCATCGCCGGACACCTCGAGACCGGCGAAGACAGCGTGACCGATCCGGCGATCGCTGCCGTAATGAGCTAACCTCACCCAACGATGCGGCAGCCGGGCATCGTTCGGCTGCCGCATCGTTCTTCTAGTTCCCACCGCTCAGGCCCTCCGCTCACGTCGAACTCTCTGTCGAACCAACCGCCTCAACCCAACACAGCTCCCAGCTGAATCCCGCGCGTCAAGCATCGCCGGGTGCCCCATATCTGGCGGCCTTGATTGCCGGGCGCCCCACATCTCGCTTCTGAGATTGGGTTTGCAGAATGCTTCTCCGAGCGTGCTTTCCCCTAAAACAAAAACCCCGGCCGGCAGCCGGGGCTTTTCGTTACAACCGCTCCAAGCTACGAAACATGCTCCTTCAGATAAGCCTGAATCTCCCCGAACTCCTCCTCCGATAACCGGAAAGTCGCCCCAGGAATCACGCCCTCCACCTGCTTCGCGCTGCGCCCGCCGACGATCGCCGCAGTCACCGCGGAATGGTGCCGCACCCAAGCAATCGCGACCACGCCCGCGCTCACGCCATGGCGTTTGCCGATCTCGCCGATAAACTCCGCGACCGCAATATTCCGCGAGAGCAACGGCTCCTGGTAGTTCTTCGCATTGCGGCGGAAGTCGTCCTTCGGAAAATTCGCCACGCGCTCCTTCGTCATCGCTCCCGTCAGCAGGCCCGAGTGCATCGGCGCATAGCTGATCGTCCCAATGCCATTCTTCTCGCAGAACGGCAGAACCTCCGCCTCTATCGACCGGTTCAGCATCGAGTACGGCGGCTGGTTCGACGTAATCGGAGCGATCTTCATCGCCCGCTCCATCTGGCTCACGCTGAAGTTCGACACGCCAATCCAGCGCACCTTGCCCTCCTTCTTCAGATCGGCCATCACGCCCCACGCCTCTTCCACGTCCTCATCCGGCTTCGGCCAGTGCATCTGGTACAGGTCGATCGCCTCCACACCCAGCCGCCGCAGGCTGTCCTCGCACTCGCGCCGTACCTGCTTCAGACTGTTCGTCACCTCGCGCTTCTCGTTCCACACCAAGCCGCACTTCGTAAGCACGTACGGCTTCTGCGAGGCCGTCTTCAGCGCTCGCGCCACCACCTCTTCCGAGTGGCCCAGACCGTATACAGCTGCCGTATCGATCCAGTTGATCCCCAGATCCAGCGCCTTATGAATCGCCGCAATCGAATCAGTATCGTTCTGCGGTCCCCACGCAAACTGCCAGTCGCCGCCGCCGATCGCCCACGCGCCAAAACCAATTGGTGTCAGCGCCAAATCAGAGTTACCAAGTTGCTTCTTTTCCATACAATCATCTTACTTACCGCGTCAGCCGCCATCCAAAGCCGCCAAAAGGTTGCCCGCCTGCCGCAGCTCGCGCTATTACAAACCCGTTACAGAAATAAGCCCCTTTTATCCACACACCTGTTAGACTTGTATCTGACCGTCGAATCCGGTCTGGTGTTCTTGCTTGTTCTGGCAGTCCGCTCTACTCGCAATCAATTCCAACATCTGAGTTCAGCGGTAAATTTGCTACATCAAGGAACAAGTCAATGGAACAAGGAATCGTAAAGTGGTTTAACGACGCAAAGGGCTTCGGCTTCCTCAGCCGCGCCAACGGTGAGGATGTCTTCGTGCATCACTCCGCCATTCAGAGCAACGGCTTCCGTTCGCTGCAGGAAGGTCAGAGCGTTCAGTTCAACGTCGTCAAGGGCCCCAAGGGCTGGCAGGCCGAGAACGTCCAGGCCCTCTAATCGACTTCAGGTAGAAGGACGGTCCGCCTGTCTCAAGGGACGGACCGTCCCTCTTCGTTTAGCCCACTCCCTCTACCCGGAACCCTCCCGCGCTTGGCCTGCGCTCCTCTCCCCTCGCCGCTCCACCGTACTCAGGTCCCTCGGAGGTTTTTAATGTCTACCGCCCCATTCAGCAACAAGTACACCATTAAGTCCCTCGAAGAAGAGATCAGCCTCTTCGAGCGCAAGCTTGCCCACCTCCACAAGTTTGAGAGCTTTCCCTCCGACGCCGACCGCGACATCGCCGCAGCCAAACTCTCGGCCAAGCGCGACCGCCTCATCCGCACCGTCCGTGACCTGACCGAAGGCGTCCCGTCCCCCGATGCCCCCGCGAAGAAGGCAAAAGTCGCCGCGAAACCAAAGCCCTCCACCCGCTCAAAGGCAGCGGCAAAGCCCGCCGCAGAGCCGGAAGCTCCAGTCGCAGACGTCCCCCATCAGCCGCTCCACCCTGACGCCGGAAACCCTGCACTCCCCCGCCTTGCCTCTCCATACGCAGGAACGTCGCTCGACTCCGAGCAGGAGCTAAAAAACTACCTGCAAACCCGGGCAAAGAATCTGCAGGCCTGATCGCCGTCCCCACGACGAAGGCACCAACAAATTCTTTCTGCCCAGAACCTCAAAAAACGGGCAGAAGACGCGTGTCAAGCCCCCGATCCAACTAACCAGCATACAATCAGCAACTTACATCTGCCAATTGATTTCCCTCCATCTGCTAGACTTAAAGTCTAAGCATAAGAAATAAGAAAATCCCCGGGCCATTCCGGGGATTTTCTTATTTACTTTCAATAATCTACAAAAACCACCTTTACAATCAATAGTTTAGCGTCAAAATACGGGCCTAACTTATCTGTTTTGAATACTTTGCACAAAGACAGGGGGAGCCCTAGCCGTTGCGAAACATCCGCCCTAACCGTTGCGGAACATCTGCTTGATCCCGCGCAGCGCCTGTCGCGTCCGCTCCTCGTTCTCGATCAGCGAGAACCGCACGTAGCCGTCGCCATGCTCACCGAACCCGACGCCCGGGCTCACCGCGACCTTGGCGTCCGTCAGCAGCTTCTTTGAGAACTCGATCGAGCCGAGCCCGCGGTACTGCTCCGGAATCCTCGCCCAGGCAAACATCGTCGCCTTCGGCAGCTCCACCGGCCACCCCAGCTTATTCAGCCCCGGCACCAGAACATCGCGCCGGCACTTGTAGTTCTCCACAATCTCCCGCACGCACTCCTGCGGCCCCTCCAGCGCCTGGATCGAGGCCACCTGGATCGGCGTGAACGTCCCATAGTCGAAGTAGCTCTTGATCCGGCCCA
The DNA here is from genome assembly GCF_000745965.1 of Edaphobacter aggregans DSM 19364. Lineage (GTDB taxonomy): Bacteria > Acidobacteriota > Terriglobia > Terriglobales > Acidobacteriaceae > Edaphobacter > Edaphobacter aggregans. The sequence continues at coordinate 23,931 of NZ_JQKI01000023.1, forward strand.
GCGCGTAGACCAGCTTCCGGTTCCCCACCATGAAGCCCACCCGCCACCCCGGCATGTTGTAGCTCTTCGACAGCGTGAAAAACTCGACCGCAACGTCCTTCGCGCCCGGAACCTCCAGCACGCTCGGCGCGCGATACCCGTCAAACACCAGGTCCGCGTAAGCAAGATCGTGAACCAGATAAATCCCCAGCTCCTTGCAGAGCGCTACAACCCGCTCGAAGAACGGCAGGTCGACGCACTGCGTCGTAGGATTCGCAGGAAAGTTCAGGATCAGCAGCTTCGGCCGCGGCTCCATCCGCGGCAGCTCATACTCAAGCCGCGTCAGCACGTCGTCCGCGCCGGCCACATCCGCAATATTGATGCTCCGCACCTTCGACCCCGCGATCACCGGCCCGAAGATGTGGATCGGATAACTCGGATTCGGAACCGCCACCGTATCCGCATCATCCAGCACCGCCAGGCACAGATGCGCGATGCCTTCTTTGGAACCGATCGTCACGATCGCCTCGGTCTCCGGGTCGATCTCGACACCGTACCGCGTCCTATACCAGTTCGAGATCGCCCGCCTCAGCCGCGGAATCCCCCGCGACAGCGAGTAGCGATGCGTCTGCGTCTTCTGCGCCGCCTCAATCAGCTTGTCGACGATGTTCTTCGGAGTCGCTCCGTCGGGATTTCCCATCCCGAAGTCGATGATGTCCTCGCCCCGCTTGCGTGCCGCGGCCTTCAGCTCGCTGGTGATGTTGAACACATAGGCTGGCAGCCTGGTCAGTCTTCTGAACTCTTCCATTGCACTGCTCGTCTCGCTTTACCGTCTCGTCCCATCATGCCATCGCGCCGCATCGCGGCAGCCGCTCACCGCGCAGCCGGAACCGTTCTCGCTACTTCGCGGTGAGAACGACCTCAACCGGAAGACTCTTCGGCGGGTAACACGCCGCGTTATCGCAAGCCTGATAGCGCAGCACGCCGCTCACCGTGTGCGAGCCAGCTTCAGCAACCACCGGAAGCTTCACCGTGAACGCCCCCGAATAAACATCCAGCTTCTCCTTAGGCTCGAAGCTGAAGCTGTACTCGGTCCCCGCCGGATACTCGATCGCCTCAGCCTTCACCCCCGCCGCCGGCTGAAGCGTAAGGTTCGTCGGAATCAGCAGCTCCGACTTCGGAGTATGCGAGTTCACATGAAATCCATCCGTGACACGGAAGCGCAGCTCAACGACGGCCTTCTTCCCTGCCTTCACCACCTGCTCTTCGGCCGCATAGCTCACATACTGCTTCGGCTTCGCCGGCGGAGTCGTCAGGCTTTCCTGCTGCGCCCCCATCGTCGACGCCAGCCCCGACCCCAGCATCAACCCAGCCACAACCGCAGCCCGCATCACTGACCACCTGCCTGAGCCACCGCGCCCGGCCCAACAATCTTCTTGATGTTCGCCTCGATCTGCTCCTTCGAGCCCAGCCCCGCCGTCTGCTCCACAATCACGCCGTTCCGGTCCACATAAAACGACATCGGCAGCACGTCCAGCCCGCCGTACGCAGTCTGCACCTTCCCATCGGTCAGCAGGATCGGATAGCTCACGCCGGCCTTGCCCGCAACCTTCGCAATCGCGTCCTTTCCCGCATCAGCATCATCGGCCAGCCCAAGCACCTCAAAGCCCTGGGCCGCATACTGCTTACGAAACTCCTCGAACCACGGCATCTCAACCTTGCACGGCCCGCACCACGTAGCCCAGAAGTTCACCAGCACCGGCCGCCCCTTGTAGTCCGCCAACGACACTTTCTTGCCATCCAGGCTCGTGAGCGCAAACGCCGGAGCCTGCTTGCCCCGCATCACCGGAACCAGACCGTCGGCCTCGGTTCCACTCTGCGAACCACCCTGCGCCTCCGAACCCTGCTTCTCCGGAATCAGCACCACTTGGCTCTCGCGCGCCCTCTGCATCGCCAGCTTTCGCTCGCGAAGGTTATGCCAGCCCGCCCAGAGCAGCAGAGCAATCCCCACCACCATCACACCAAGAACCAACGCTCTCCGCATCACAATCCGCATCCTTCCGGCCCAAACAACAAGCACTACCTTCAGTTTAGACGCATTCGTGAGCTGACTGCTCTTGGGAGGAAAATCTGGCTCTGCAGCGCTGCCCAACCTACGCGAAGGCTGCTCGCATACCCCACGCCTCAATCACCCTCGGCATACATCCCACCGTTCCTTCCGTGCGCGCGAACGTATAGAGCTGATCGATAATACTGTCGGCCTCCTCTCGCGATAGGAGCCCTTCGTCGATCACGGCATCCGCAATGTTCTCCATCGTGAGCGGAGAGATCAGCTTCACCTCTCCATCGGTTCCCGCGGGTTGGACCACATTCATCCGTATCTGCTGGAACCCCGCATCCGCGAGAAGCGACGGTAGTTTCGGCCCGATGCAGGGATCTCCTCCCCTGCGCTCCACTGTGCGCATATACAGATCGACATACTGCCGGTGAGCTTCAAAGTCGGGATAGGAAAAGTAGCCGCGAAAATCAATATCCTCCACCGCGATGATCCCATCCGTGCGCAGTGCCCCGTACATATGGCTCAGCGCAGACACCGGATCAGGCAGGTGCGTCAGAATGAATCTGCAATGAACGAGATCGAATTTGCCTTCGACCTCCTCCCGCATGATGTCGGAATATCGAAATTCGACATTCTCTACCTGCTGTTTTGTCGCCTCATCCCGGGCCAGATCCAGCTTGATCTGATCGATGTCGGTGGCGACGACTCGTCCTGCTCGGCCAACCATTCTCGCCAGATCGAAGGCTACGTCTCCACTTCCGCAGCCAACTTCAAGACAAGTCATACCAGGCCGCGTGCCTACACGCCGTAGCAGTTCAAGGGTCGTCGGTTGCATCACCCTCGACAGAATCCGTAGCCGCTCCCACCCTTCGATACCGCCGCGAATAATATAGTGCTTCAGCGACATCGCAAGCCCTCCTCAACTACATCGTGCAGGGCCCCGTAGCAGATTACTCTAGTCCCCTCGCCGCAAATTTGCATATGAATTTTCCTGATCCGACAGACCCTATTACGGCTCGTACAACGCCGTCGTCGTCACCCGCTCTGCTAGCATCGGGAAGGCTCAAAACGATGTCGCTCAGAATTACCCGCTGATAACAACACCTCGCAGAATCATGTCCGACGCTCCGCTCAATCCCGAAGGCCACACGCTCCCCTCCGAGTTCGTCCGCATCGAGGCCCGCGCTCTGCTCGAGCTCTCCCTCCGGCTCGACGGCCCCATGCTTCCACCCTTCACCCAGGCCGTCGATCTGCTGCTCGAGACCATCGCCCGGCAGAGTCGCATCATCGTCACCGGCATCGGCAAGAGCGGCATCATCGCCCGCAAGATCGCCGCCACGCTCCGCTCCACCGGAACCCCCGCCCACTACCTGCATCCCGCCGACGCCGTGCACGGCGACCTCGGCATGCTCTCGCACGGCGACACCGTCATCGCGCTCTCCTCGAGCGGCGAGACCGAAGAACTCCTCCGCCTTCTCCCGCTCCTCAAGCGGCTCGCCGACAAGATCATCACCCTCTGCGGTTGCCCAACCTCAACCCTCGCGCAGGCCAGTGATGTCGTACTCGACTCCAGCGTCTCCACCGAAGCCTGCCCGCACAACCTCGCGCCCACAGCCTCCACCACTGTCATGCTCGCCCTCGGTGACGCGCTCGCCCTCGAGGTCAGCCGACGCCGCGGCTGGCGTCCCGAAGACTTCGCAGAGCTTCACCCCGGAGGCCGCCTTGGCAAGCGCCTCGCCCGCGCCGCCGACCTGATGCACTCCGGCGATGCCCTGCCGCGCGTCCTTCCCTCAACCCCCATGCCCCAGGTCATCTACGAGATGTCCCGCAAGAAGCTCGGCATGACTACCGTGCTCGACGACAACGGCCTCCTGCTCGGCATGATCTCCGACGGCGACCTGCGCCGCCTGCTCGAGCGCGACGGCGGCCGTGCCCTCGATCACACTGCAGCCGAGATCATGAATACGCATCCCGTCACCATCGCGGCATCCGCGTTCGCGTCCTCTGCGCTCGCCCTGATGGAAGAGAAGAAGATCACCTCGCTGATCGTCACCGATCCTCACCATCAAGCTCAGGGCGTCGTTCATCTCCATGACCTCTGGACATTGCAGCTCCTTTGACGTTTCCATCAAAGTTCAAATCAACATTGAACTAAACTGGAAACCAAGGTAAATTCGACGCCAATGCGCATCATTTCCGTTCGGTGGGAAGCAGTCGCAACTATATTTGCAATTGGATACGGGATAGTTGGTCTCGGCAATTTTCTATTTTTTGCGTTTACCGATGCTCCATCCCTGTCCCTGCCCCTAGGCATAGTGGGTCCTCTTTTTCATCTCAATATCACTATCAACCTCTCGCGGTCGACAAGCACAATCTATTGTCTTTTTGGCTGCTTTGCCTCAATTCTTGCGCATGCCTTCACCGGTTGGCTCTCGGGGGCGGCGATGGCAGTATGTTTCAATGCTCTGGCCAAGAGAACGGGTGGAATCGATGCAAAATTTGTTTCAACAACCCACGAAGAGAGTTCTGTAAACTCCGTAAGCTAACATGACTGTCTTTCGTGAGCGATGGACGTATCTCCACGATCTCTGGACTCTCGAGCTGATCTAACCGCAGCGCCGCATGCAGGAGCCTCTCAACCTCGACTCCCTCTCGATGCCCCTCACTCCAGAGGGCCTCTGCGAAGGCGAGTTCCAGCTCGTTCTCGTTCGCTTCGAGCTCCATCCCGCGCATCACGTGCCGACCTACCAGTTCTACATGGTTCATCGCGAGACCCACGAAGTCCTCGGCAACATCCGACTCTCCATCGGCTCAACCGATCACCTCGTCCGTTAGCAGGCCACATCGGCTACGGTGTCCTTCCTCAACATCGAGGTCATCGCTACGCAGCCCGCGCCGTTCGCCTCCTCCTTCCCTTTGCGCACAGGCTCGCCATCAATCCGCTCTGGATCACCTGCGACCCCGAGAACTTCGCCTCACGAAGAACCCTCGAGCTCGCCGGCGCTGAATTAGTCGAGATCGTCGACGTTCCCGCCGACTGCATCATCCATCGCAAAGGCTATCCCCGCAAGTGCCGTTATCGTCTGTCGACGCAACCGTAACGATTCGCAGACAAATCGGCCTGCGTCGGAAGTTAGAATAGGGAGAACGTCATCAAGCCCTCGCTCGAAGAGCCGGAAGGTCACTCAGAACGCATGCATCGCTGGTCGCAACTCTTCATCCCCACCCTTCGTGAAGCCCCTGCAGACGCCGAGGTCGCCAGCCACAAGCTCCTTCTCCGCGCCGGCTACGTCCGCCAGCTCGGCGCAGGCATCTACAGCTATCTCTTCCTCGGCAACCGCTCCATCAACAAGATCATCGCCATCGTGCGCGAGGAGATGGACAAGATCGGCCAGGAGTTTCTGCTGCCCGCGCTCAACCCGCGCGAGATATGGGAGGAGACCGGACGGTGGCAGGTGATGGGCGACAACATGTTCCGCCTCAAGGACCGCAAGGGCGCCGATCTCTGCCTCGGCATGACGCACGAAGAGGTCATGACCTCCATCGCGCGCAACGAGCTGCGCAGCTACAAGCAGCTCCCGCAGATCTGGTACCAGATCCAGACCAAGTTCCGCGACGAGCCGCGCCCCAAGTCCGGCCTGCTGCGCGTGCGCCAGTTCATCATGAAGGACGCCTACTCCTTTGACATCGATGAGGCGGGTCTGGACGATAGTTACAACAAGCACGATACTGCCTACCGCCGCATCTTCACTCGCTGCGGGCTCGAGTTCGTCGCCGTCGAAGCCGACTCTGGCGCCATGGGAGGCTCGGCCTCGCAGGAGTTCATGGTCTACACCGACGCCGGCGAAGACCTCATCGCCAGCTCCTCCTCCGGCTACGCCGCCAACCTCGAGAAAGCCACTTCGCGCCTCGCTCTGGTCGAAGATCTCGCGCCCACAGGCGACGGCCAGCCCGAGCTCGTCCACACGCCCGGCCAGCGTACTATCGAAGAGGTCGGCGCCTTCCTCAACGTCCAGCCGCAGTACCAGATCAAGACCATGGCCTACATGGCCGCGCTTCCCGAGGCCGACCACGCTAAGCTCGGCGCGCTTCGTCCCGTCGTCATCTTCCTCCGCGGCGATCACTCGCTCAACGAGGCCAAACTTGCCGCGCTCGCAGGCGGAGAACTACGCCCGATGACTCCGGAAGAAATCGTCGAGATCTTCAAGGCTCCCGCCGGCTACCTCGGCCCCATCGGCCTCGACCCCGCGCCGCACCCGAAGAAACCCGGCACGCTCGTCATCCTCGACAAAGCTCTCGAAAGCCGCACCAACCTCATCGCCGGAGCCAACAAGGAGGGGTACCATCTTCGCAACGTCACTCCCACGCGCGACTTCAAGCCGACCGTCGTCGCCGACGTGCGCAACATTAACGAGGGCGAACTCGATCCCGTCTGCGGCGAACCTCTGCGCCTCGGCAAGGCCGTCGAGATCGGCCACATCTTCAAGCTCGGCTACAAGTACTCCAAATCCATGGGAGCCTCCGTCCTCAACCGCGACGGTAAAGAGGTCACGCCCATCATGGGAAGCTACGGCATCGGCATCGAGCGCATCCTTACCGCGGCCATCGAGTCATCCGCCGCAGCAAACGATGGCTCCGCCTACGCCCTGCACCCGGCTATCGCGCCCTTCCAGGTCGTCGTCACCGTCACCAACACCGCCGACGCCGCCCTGTCCTCCGCCGGCGAAAAGGTTGCCGCCGAGCTCACTGAGGCCGGTCTCGACGTTCTGCTCGACGATCGCGACGAGCGCGCCGGGGTCAAGTTCAAGGACGCGGACCTCATCGGCATCCCCTATCGAATCAACATCGGACGCGGAATTGCTGAAGGCAAGGTTGAATTCGTTGACCGCCTCAACCGCCATACCCAAGAAGTTGCACTGGAGCGCATAGCCTCAACCGTAGCTGATCAGATAACATCCGCCCTGCAGCCCGCGCTTCCCGCTTTTGCCATCAAACCGTCTTAAGAAAGAAGCACCTTGCCCGTCAAACTCAAATACGGCAGCAGCAAATCCGGTGGCACCCAGCGGAGCTTCATCGACAGGCTCCATCTCGAGAACCGCTTCGTCCGAGTCGCGCTGGTCGCAGTGCTAGGCTGCCTCGTACTTGCCGCCACTGTCTTCGGCTACTTCTACTTCAAGTACGAGCGCATCGTCGACGACCGGCTCGCCAAAGGGCCGATGTTTGCCAGCGTCTCGCAGATCTACGCCGCCCCGCGCGAGGTCCGCAACGGCCAGAAGCTCTCCGCCTCCACGATCGCCGCTGACCTCCACCGCGCAGGCTACAACAGCAACCCGCAGCTCGGCACCTACCAGATCAACGGCGACAGCATCTTCATCAAGCCCGGCCCCGAGAGTTACCACACCACCGACGGCGCCACCATCACGACCAGCAGCGGAGTCGTCCAGCGCATTACCGCCGAGAACGGAGCCGCGCTCAGCGCCTACGAGCTCGAGCCGCAGCTCATCACCGCGCTCTCCGAGGACAGCAGCCGAACCAAGCGCCGCCTCATCACCTACAAAGACATTCCCCCGCGCATGGTTCAGGCGGTCACCTCCATCGAAGACCGCAACTTCTTCGAGCACAGCGGCATCAACTTCCTTCGCATCGTCAAGTGTGGCGTCCAGGATGTCACCAGCGGCCGCAAACGCTGCGGCGGCTCCACCATCACCATGCAGCTGGCGCGCGGCTTCTTCCTCACGCCCGAGAAGCGTCTCAAGCGCAAGCTCATCGAGATCCTGATCACCTTCCAGCTCGAGTCGCGCTTCTCCAAGCAGCAGATCTTCGAGATGTACGCCAACCAGATCAACCTGGGGCACCGCGGAAGCTACGACATCAACGGATTCGGTGAGGCCTCGCAGGCCTTCTTCGGCAAAGATCTCAAGCAACTCGACACCGCTCAGGAAGCCCTCCTCGCGGGCATGATCCAGAGCCCAAGCCGCCTCAACCCCTACCGTCACCCCGAGCGCGCCATCGCTCGCCGCAACGTTGTACTCGACTCCATGGTCGAGACCGGAGCCATCTCCGCCTCCGAGGCCACGCGCGCCAAGGCCGAGCCCCTCCGCCTGGCGCCCCTGAGCGTCGACGCCAGCGAGGCCCCCTACTTCGTCGATCTCGTCCACGATCAGCTCGTCCAGCGCATCAGCGATCAGGATCTCGCTCATCAGAGCCTCCGCATCTACACCTCTCTCGATCCCGACCTCCAGCGCGCTGCCTCCGAGGCCGTCGATATCGGCATGAAGAACGTCGACGAGATGGTGCGCAAGCGCTACGCCCGCAAAGAAGATGGCGGCCCCATCACCTATCCGCAGGTCGCGCTCATCGCCCTTAACCCCCACACTGGCCAGGTTCTCGCCCTCGTCGGCGGAAGAAACTACGCGCAATCGCAGCTGAACCACGCCGTCGCCCAACGTCCCACCGGCTCTATCTTCAAGCCCTTCGTCTACGCCACGGCCTACAACACTTCGCTCAATGGAACGAACATCGACGGTAACGGTCCCTTCACCGCAGTCACTAAAATCAACGACGATCCCCAGGACTTCGGTACCGCTGGTAAGTCGTATATGCCTGGCAACTTCGTGAAGGGCGAGTACCCCGGCATGGTAACTGCCGTCAACGCCCTCGCGCACTCGCTCAACATTGCCACCATCGCTCTTGCCCAGGAGGTCGGCTACAACAATGTCGCCGCGCTCGCCCGCTCAGCCGGCATCGCAAATGTCCGCGGAACCCCTTCGGTCGCAATCGGGTCCTATGACGCCACGCCTATCGATATGGCCGGCGCTTACACTGTCTTCGCCAATAGCGGAGTTCACATCAACCCGTGGATGCTCGCCTCGGTTCGCAACCCCAACGGCGACATCGTCGCCGACTACGCGCCCGAGGCCAAGCAGGTCATGGACCCGCGAGCCGCCTACCTTACGCAGTCGCTGCTCGAAGGCGTGATGAACTACGGCACCGCCGCAGCCGTCCGCGCACGCGGCTTCAGCGCTCCCGCAGCCGGCAAGACCGGAACCAGCCACGACGCCTGGTTCGCCGGCTACACCTCCAACCTCATCTGCATCGTCTGGGTCGGCAACGACGACTACACCGACGTCAAGATCGAAGGAGCCCACGCCGCTGCGCCGATCTGGGCCGAGTTCATGAAGCGTGCCATCCAGCTTCCGCAGTACTCCGACGTCAAGCCCTTCTCGCCGCCCGAGGGTGTCACCGTCGCGAAGGTCGACCGCGATTCGGGCCTGCTCGCCGACTCCTCGTGCCCCGACCACACGACGAACGCCGCCTTCCTCGACGGAACCGCGCCCACCGGGTCCTGCAGCCAGATGAACGAGAGCCCCCAGAACTTCTTCCAGAAGCTCTTCGGCCTCGGCGGCCACCCGGCAGAGCCAAATCCCGCCTCAAATCCGTCTTCTGCCGCGCCGCCACCCGTCCCGCATTCCTCTCCCGTCACCTCGCCGAACGCCACCCCTCCGCCCAGCCAGCCGGAGCAGCCGCAGAAGAAGAAGAACATCTTTCAAAAAATCTTCGGCGGCGGCGGAGACAAGAACAAACAGCCGCAGCCCGTCCCGGCCCCGCAGTAGTCTGTGCCACATCGTAAAAAATTGTCTCGCTCGACTGCACCACGACCCGAGAAATGGTCTAAGATGTTTGCTTCCGTTGCGAGAACGCCGCCATGTTCTGCGAGTCAGACTCTTCGGCCGTCGCCTCGATACCCCGTCCGTCTCTCTCCCCGAGTCGGCGACGCGATCTCCTCGAACTTACCACCGGCTACGGCCTTATCCTCCTTGTGCTCTGGACGCCGCGCTACTTCCAGAGGCCCCTCTATCTCGCTGCCGTCGCCTGGATTCTTCTCGTCACCATTCTCTCGTTCGACGGCTGGGCCATCACCGGCCTGCGCCCCTCGCGACCCAGCCGTTCGCTCTGGACCCTCGGCGGCGCACTTCTCCTCGCATCCATCGCCATCGTCTTCGCCCTCAAACTCCGCACGTTGCACCACCCGCACGGCACCGCGCCCTTCATCAAGGCATTCTGGGGATACGCCCTCTGGTCGCTCGTACAGCAGTTTCTGTTGCAGTGCTTCGTCCTGCTCCGCCTGCTTCGCATCCTCCCCAGTCAACGCGCAGCGATTGCCGCGGCCGCCGGCCTCTTTGCCACCGCTCACCTCCCCAACCCGCTCCTCACCGTCATCACGCTCATCTGGGGATTCGCCGCCTGCATGCTCTTCCTTCGCTACCGCAACCTCTACACGCTGGGACTGATGCACGCGATCTTCGGAATATCCCTCGCCATCACCGTTCCCGGCCCGGTCAGCCGCAACATGCGCGTCGGCCTCGGCTATCTCCGCTACCCCTCCACACACGGCCTTCATCTCAGCCAGAGCGACCACACCGTGTCCACCGAGGCATGCGTCATCGCCGCCGCCCCTACCCTGCGCTCCGCGCGCCACGCCCGCCCGTAGAACACCCCCGCCACCGCCGCCAGCAATACATAACGCCAGTTGAAGTACGCTGCACGCTTGTTGAAGTGCGACAGCCCAAACAGCACCGCCGTCAACACCAACGCCGGAACCCGCCCCATGCGCCGCTCCAGCAGATTCTGCAACCACCCTCGAAAGAACAGTTCCTCTGGCACTGCAATGAAGAAGAACGTCCCCACAAAGGCTCCCGCAGCCCGCGCAAGACTAGGCAATCCGACGTGAAGATGCAGAAACTCCAATGCCAGCCCAAGCGGCAGCGCAATCGGCACGTAGAAGGCGAACTCCCTCAGCCCCACCACAACGTCGCGCCAGCGCAGCCGCAGATCGAACCCCACGCCATCCAGCTGCCGGATCACCAGAAATCCATAGATCCCAGCATCCAGCAGAAGCATCTTACTGAAGACCGCCATCCGCGGCGGCCACGCCGGCTCAAACCAGCGCAGATCGACCGCCAGCCCCAGTACCGCCAGCACAAAAAAGTCGCGCCACGTACCGCGCCCACCTGGGTCGCTCTGCCTGGCATGCTCCAGCAGCACCGCCACCGCAACCGGAAGCAACGCATACAGCGCAAACCAGTCCCATAGAAAGATCCCGCCCCACCGCGCCACCAGCACGTAAGGAATACACAGCAGCGCAGGCAGCATCAGCCTCACCGGCGGTGGAAGTCTCTTCCTGAGCCCTCGAAACCAGTCTGCAAAGAACGCCGCCGCAACAAACGGCGCCAGCGTCAGCAGAGCTGCAACGACAGTAGCCGGGGCCAACATCCCGTCAGTCTAGTGGTTCGCAGCCCACTCTCCAACTCGCCCGCATCCGATCGCCACCAGCCTACCGCTCCGTTAGCGACTCCGCCTTTCTCCGCACATAGAACCCTGTCGCGCCAGCCGAAAACCCAGCCTCCAGCAGATACTTCGCCAGCGCATGTCCTCCCGCCGGAACGCCGTTCACCGTCGAGATCAGCATTCCCGCCCTCGCGTCTCCCTCCTCCTTGCGCTCCTCCACGCGCCGCACAAGAAACTCCGCCAGCCCTTGCGCCACATGCGATCGCTGCGGCTCTTCCTCCGGCAGAAACACCTGCACATTCGGATTCCCCCGCCGCAGATACGCAACCAACGCCCCATCCCCAAGAATCACCTTCGCCCCGACGCTGCGCGTCAGCAGCGTCCCCGCCTCCGCCGCCGGCCAGCGCAGCAGAGCCCCATGAGGATTCGCCGGATCCGTCGCCGCCAGCTCCACCATCTCCACCTTGCCGTCTTCCCGCCGCGCACGCAGCGACCGCAACAGCTCCACCGCCGCCGGCAGCGCAAACTGCGTCGCTCCCAGTTCCGCCGCAAAGTACCCGCGCCGAACCTTCCCGCTCTCCTCCATCGCCTTCAGCACGTCGTAGACTGCCGAGAATCCCCCCGGCAACCCCTCCGCATGCGCCGTCTCGCGAAACACGACGCCATAGCGGGCAAGCAGCTGCGACGCCACCCGATGGCTCCACTCCGTAGCCGACCTCCCCTCGGCAAACGCCGCCGCCTGCAGCGCCCATCGCCCCTGCCCACTCGGGGGTGTAGTCCGTCTCGACCTGAACCCCGCCTGAAATCCCACTTCCCTCCGCACAGGCCTGCGCGACGCCGCCGGAGGCTCGCAGTAAGCCCGCAGCGCCGCCATGCCATCGTTGGTCATCATCCCCCGCCACACCAGCCGCCACAGAGCATCCAGCGTCTCACCTGGATACCCTCCGCCTACGCCCTCATGCAGCTCCTGAAAGAACGAAGCCCCCCGCGCCCTCAGGTACTCGACAATCGCACCCTCCCGCTCATTGCTCTCCGTTCCCAGCTCCCTGCCACCTGCCTGCAGAGGCCACAGCGCCGATAGCTGCTCCGCAAGATAGAGCGTAACCCGACCATCCCGCTCCCCCAGCGGCTCCAGCCCCACCCACACCACCTCGCCCGCGGCGATCAGCGTATCCAGGTCGCTCGTCCTGTAACCCGCAATCCGCGCCGGCAGAATCTCCGTCTCCAGAATCGACGCCGGCAGCGGTGCTCCCTGCAGACTCTCGATCGCATCCAGCAGCGCATCCAGACCCTTTCGCGGCTGCACCACGCCCTGCCATCGCGTCAGCATCCTCGCCAGCGTCCTCTGCTCCACCGGCTCCACCTCGCGGCGCAGACGAGCCAGGCTCTTGCGCCGGATCGTCCGCAGCACCTCGTCCTCGCACCACTCGCGATGCGCTCCCCCCGGTCGGAAACCTCCCTCAACGAGACGTCCCGCCTGCACGAGCCGCTCGAGCACCGCCTCCACCCGTTCCACCGGCACGCCGAATCGCGACGCGCACTCCGGCGTAGTGAACGGCCCATGCGTCCGCGCAAACCTCCGCACCAGGTCCACCGTCGCATCCGGCGCTACCTCCAGAAACGCCGCAGGCAATCGCGCCGGGAGCGCCACTCCCACCGCATCGCGATACCGCGCCGCATCCTCCACCGCGATCAGTCTCCGCTCACCCGCAAGCTCCACCTCCAGCACGCGCTTCGCCCGCAGCAGCTTCTCCACGCTTCCGCAGACCGCATCGTTCGCGCACCTGAGCCGCAGCTCCTCTCGCGTCAGATCCCCCAGCCGCAGCAGCAGATCGTGCACGCCGTCCATCGTCCGCGCCTTGTAGTTGTCCACGAGGCACTGCAGCTGCTCCTCGGTCTCCTCGATCGCGCCCGCGTCCAGCAGCTCGCGGAGGTCCGCATCGCCCATCAGCTCGCGCAGCTGATCCTGATCGATCGCCAGCGTCTGAGCCCTCCGCTCGGCAAGCGGAGCATCGCCGTCGTACAGATAATTCGCCACGTACCCAAACAGCAGAGCCGAAGCGAACGGGCTCGGCGTCCGCGAGTCCACCGTATGCACCCGCAGCGTTCGATTCGCCACACTCTCCAGCGTCTCCATCAGGGCCGGCATATCGAACACATCCCTCAGGCACTCGCGATACGCCTCCAGCACCATCGGAAACTCCGCATACCGGCTCGCCACCCGCAGCAGGTCATACGCCCGCTTCCGCTGCTGCCACAGCGGAGTCCTGCCATCCGCCCGCCTCCTCGGCAGCAGCAACGCCCTCGCCGAGCTCTCACGAAACTTCGCCGCAAACATCGGCGTCGCGCTCAGCTGCCCCATCACCAGCTCAGCCGCCTCCGTCGCCTCCAGCAAAAACGGCTCGACACTCGGCGGCTCGTCCGTCTCCGGAAAGCGCAGCACAAACCCGTCCTCGCTCCACATCGCCTCCACATCAGGACCACCCAGCGCCCGCACCTTCGCCGTAGCCGCCATCGACCACGGCGCATGCACGCGGCTTCCAAAAGGCGTCAGCACACACACCCTCCAGAAGCCCAGCTCATCGCGCACCCGCTCCACCACAACATTGCGGTCATCCGGAACCACCACCGTCGCCAGCTCCTGATCCGCGATGTAACGAAGCACATTCTCCGCCGCCACCGGATCCAGATCGTGCGACTCCACCAGCCTCGCCACCGCCGCTCCCCGCGGCATCTCGCGCACCTCCCGCACCAGCGCGCCGATCCTGCGCCCAAACTCCAGCGGCCTCCCCGCTCTGTCTCCATGCCAGAACGGCGTCTTCCCCGCCTCGCCCGGCGCCGGCGTCACCAGCACACGGTCATGCGTAATCTCTTCGATCCTCCACGCCGAAGCCCCCAGCACAAACGTCTCCCCGGGCTTGCTCTCGAAGACCATCTCCTCATCCAGCTCGCCCACCCGCACCGGCTTCGCCCGCTCGCCGGCAAGAAACACGCCATACATCCCACGATCCGGAATCGTCCCCGCATTCAGAATCGCAATCCGCTTCACACCTGCACGTGGCGTAATCCACTGCCGCTTCCGGTCCCAGGTAATCCTCGGCCGCAGCTCTGCAAACTCATCCGACGGATACCGTCCCGCCAGCATATCCAGCACCCCATCGAAAACCTCGCGGCTCAGCCCCGCAAACGGAGCCGCACTCCGCATCAGCGCAAACAACTCCTCGTACCCGATCCCCGGCCCATCCTCTTCTCCGCTCCACCTCGCCTGCGTCGCCTCCACGTCTCTGCTCAGCGGAGGATGAGCCACCACTGCCACAATCTGCTGCGCCAGCACATCCAGCGGATTGCGCAGAAACCTCGTCGACTCCACATGCCCCTCGTGCATCGCCCGCGTCACTGCGGCACATGCCACCAGATCGGCGCGATACTTCGGAAAGATCACCCCGCTCGAACGCGCCCCCACCTGGTGCCCCGCCCTGCCAATCCGCTGCATCCCGCTCGCTACCGAGGGCGGCGACTCGATCTGCACCACCTGGTCGATCGCCCCCATATCGATCCCCAGTTCCAGCGACGATGTCGCAACCAGCGCGCGAATCTCTCCCGCCTTCAGCAGCTCTTCGATCTCACTGCGCTGCGCCGCCGCCAGCGATCCATGATGAGCCCGCGCAATCGACTCTCCCGCCAGATCGTTCAGCGCCCCCGCCATCCGCTCCGCCACGCGACGCGCATTCACAAAGATCAGTGTCGAACGATGCGCACGAACGATCTCCAGCACACGCGGATAGATCGACTGCCAGATCGACCCACGCTTCGTCCCTACCGCCTCCCTCTCCTCGTCCGTCTGATCGAGCGCCGTGCTCAGCCGGGCCATATCCTCCACCGGAACCTCCACCTTCAGCTCCAGCCTCTTCCTCGCCCCCGTATTCACCACCGTCACCGCCCGATATACCGGCACAGCCGCCGCACTCTCTTCCTCATCGAGCACTCCGGCAACCAGCCGCTGACTCGCTGACTCGCTGACTCGCTGACTTGCTCCTCCGCTGACTCGCTGACTTGCTGACTCGCTTTCTCGCTGACTCGCTCCTCCCAGAAACCGCCCCACCTCCTCCAGCGGCCTCTGCGTCGCCGACAGCCCAAGCCTCTGCAACCGCCTCCCGCAAAGCGCCTCCAGCCTCTCCAGCGACACCGCCAGATGCGCCCCGCGCTTCGTCGGAACCAGCGCATGAATCTCATCAACGATCACCGTCTCGACCGTCCGCAGCGCCTCGCCCGCCCCCGAGGTCAGCATCAGGTACAGGCTCTCCGGCGTTGTAATCACTATCTCTCCAGGATGCCTCTTGAACCGCGCCCTCTCCCTCTGCGGTGTATCACCCGTTCGAACGGCGATCTCCGGAACGTGCACCCGCACGCCCTCCCGCCGCGCCATCTCCGCAATCCCCTCCAGCGGCCGCTGCAGATTGCGCTCCACGTCCACCGCCAACGCCTTCAACGGCGACACATACACCACCCGCGAGCCGCGCTCCGCATCGGGCGCAGTCCCCAGCATCAACTTATTCAGGCACCACAGAAACGCCGTCAGCGTCTTGCCCGTGCCTGTCGGCGCCAGGATCAGCGTCGACTCCCCACGCGCAATCGCCGGCCAGCCCTCCACCTGCGGAGCCGTCGGCTCGCCCAGCGCCTCGCGAAACCACCGCGCCGTCACCGGATGAAACAACTCCAGCACGTCGCCGTCCACAGAGACAGCCGTGCTCTTCGGTCTTCCCTTCTCTTTCGTGTTCGAGTGGGTACGTGGCATCGCCAACCAGGTCGCTCTTTCAGCAGCATACCTGCCGCACACTTATGCGATGCTCCTTACCCCGCCATCGTCACACCCGCATCAGCCCTAAAACACCGGCCGATAAAAGTAAGAGTTCGCAGAGAACTCCACCTCAAACAGATTCGTCGACTCCTCCGCCTGCTCCGCGTTCCCCAGCAGAAGATACCCATCTGGCGCCATATGTTGGTGCACATCGCGAAACACCACGCTCCTGTCCTCCTGCGAAAAGTACAGCAGCACATTCCGCAGCAGAACCAGGTCAAACACCGGAAGCTTCGGCAGCAGACCGCACAGATTAGCGCACTCGAACTCGCACATCGCTCGAATTCGCGGGCTCATCTCCCACTCCTCTCCCTCTCGCGTCATATGCTTCAGCAGCATCCTCGCCGGCAGCCCGCGGTTTACCTCGAGCCTCCGGTACCGTCCCCTGCGCGCATACTCCACCACCTGCCGCGAGATGTCGGTCCCGATCACCCTCACGTCCCACAGCGCAATCTCCGGCAGATGCTCCGCGAGCATCATCGCCAGGCTGTAGGCCTCCTGCCCCGTCGAGCTCACCGCACTCCATATCCGCAGACTGCGCTGGTGTCGCCTCGCCTCGATCAGCCGAGGCAGAATCGTCTCGCGCAGCAGATCGAACGGCTTTACATCGCGGAAGAAGCTCGTCTCGTTGATCGTCATCGCCTCGGCCACCGCGCGATGCAGATGCGCCGGCCTGTCCGAACGCAGCAGATGCACGAAGTCCTCCAGGTTCGACGCTCCCGCCATCCGCGCAAGCGGCGTCAGCTTAGAATCGAACAGCGAATTGCGCGAAGGATCGATCATGTTCGCCGACTGCGTCATCACCACCTCTCGCAGATACGCGTAATCGGAATCAGTACAGGCCATACGCTACCTCCCGCCGCAAACTCGTCAGCTCTGCTGCTCGCGGCGCCACTCTCGTTCTAGCCACCCGCCCCGCATTCACTCTCTGGTTCACCTCGCGCGCCATCGCGTCCAGCGGTAGCGTAGCGCTTGCAATGCCCGACTCCGAGATCCGTCCCGGCATCCCCCACACCGCAGAGCTCGCCTCGTCCTGCGCCAGCACCACGCCGCCCGAATCGTGCACCGCCCGCGCTCCGTCCAGCCCATCCGAGCCCATGCCCGTCAGCACCAGTGCCAGAACTCCCGCACCATACACGCGAGCCGCCGAAGAGAACAGATAGTCCACCGATGGCCTGCAATGATTCAGGGGCTCCTGGCTGTGCAGCTTCACTCTGCCACTGCGCACCCGCTCGCCCGCAGCACTCAGCAGATGCGGAGCCACCTCCATATGCGTATCTCCCGGAGCCAGCAGCACACGGCCCGCCCGCAGCGGCGCGCCATGGTAGGCCTCCTCCACTCGCAGCGCACAGCATCGATCCAGCCGCTCCGCCAGCACTCCCGTAAACAACTTGGGCATGTGCTGCACAATCAGCACCGGCACCGGAAGATCCGGGGCAAGCCGCGGCAGCAGCTGTTCCAGCGCCGTCGGTCCCCCCGTCGAAGCTCCGATCACCACCGCTTCGACCGGGCGATCCATGGCCTCCGAGCTAGCCGTGAATCTCGCTCGCGGAACAACGCTCGACACCGCGCTCTCTCTCCGCACACTCACCAGCGCGGCGATCTTCGGCAGCAGCTGCTCCGCCAGCGAAGCCAGCGCGCCCTCAAAGTCCCTCTGCCCCGCCGGCTTCATCACATAGTCCGCCGCGCCGCGAGTCAGCGCATCCAGAGTCGCCCGCGCGCCGCGCTCCGTGTGCGAGCTGCACATGATCACCGGCAGCCGCTGCCTGTTCGCGCGCAGATGATCCAGCACCTCCAGCCCGCTCAGCCGGGGCATCTCCAGATCCAGCACCAGCACATCCGGCGCAAGTCGCATCACCGCCTCCAGGCACTCCACGCCGTCCCGCGCCACCCCCGCCAGCTCCATCTTCGGCAGCTCGCCGCACGGATCGTTCGCGTGCCGCTCAAACAGAGTTCTCATGATCCCGCGCATCACCGCCGAATCATCCACCGCAAGAACGCGCAGAGGCCGCTCCCCTGAATTCACCATGTGCCCTGTCCTCTTCCTTCCGCAATCCGCAGTACGAAACACCCTTCCTCAACTGCCTTCCGG
Source organism: Edaphobacter aggregans DSM 19364 (assembly GCF_000745965.1). GTDB lineage: Bacteria > Acidobacteriota > Terriglobia > Terriglobales > Acidobacteriaceae > Edaphobacter > Edaphobacter aggregans. The sequence goes on from NZ_JQKI01000023.1 coordinate 42,207, forward strand.
CGTCAGGCGGCAAAAGCCCAGAAGCATCATCTTCTCGCGCAGGCTCTCCGGCGTGAACGGCTTCATCAGAAACTCGTCGGCTCCGTTGTTTAGTGCCATCGAGATGAACGAGTTGTCCGCCTCCGTCGTCACCATCATCACCTTCATCTCCGGATGCAGCTTCACCTCTCGCAGCGCTTTCACGCACTCCAGGCCGTTCATCACCGGCATGTTCACGTCCAACAACATCAGGTCAAACTCCTTCTCATCCGTCAGCACCGCCAGCGCATCGCTTCCGTCCACGGCCTCCTCGCACGCGATTCCCATCCGATCCAGCAGATGCCGCAGATACTCCCGGATAAAGCTCGAATCATCCACGATCAGTGCCCTCATGCGTTCTCCCCTGTCACTCCCTGCTTGAACATTCCCGTCTCGGCCAGCCGCGATGGGCGCAGCTTCTGCGGATCCAGCTGCACCATCAATCCGTTCGGCATCTTGTACGCTCCATCGAACAGCCACTTGCACTTCGCCTCCAGCGTGCACGGATTGGCCTCCAGCATCCTCCGGCTCACCGTCACCACAGCTCCCACTGCGTCGACCATCAGGCCGAACCGCTCCTCGCCGTCACGGTCTTCGAGCACCAGCACGCAGCCCGCCTCCTTGCTCTCCGGCAGTCCTAGCAGCGCGCGAAAGCTCACCGTCGTCAGCACGTCGCCGCGATACGGAACCACACCGGCCACAAACGCCGGAGCCATAGGAACCCGCTCCAGCTTCTCGCGCTTGCCCAGCACCTCGCGAATCTTGCCCGTGTCGATGCCGAAGCTCTCATTGCCCGCAAACATCGAGCACAGCGACGTGCTGTCGTCCTCCTCATGGATCTGCTGTGCGCCCTGCGCCTCTTGTCCCACGATCTTCACGCGACCTCCCTCCACGCATCCGCCGAGCCCGCGCCAAATCCGCGGAAGATCGTCGTAAGCTTCTCCTTCACCAGCGCCAGGTCCATCCCGCCGCTCGCCGCATCCTTCTCCAGCAGCGTGCCATCGGAGACATCGAGCACCCTCCGCACCACAACCCCCAGTCGCGGAGATCCCTTCACGCTCGCATCGCCACAGATCAGCACCGTCGCCGCCGTCTCCTCGCCCTTCTGCTCGAGCGACTCCATCTCATCCAGCACGCGGCCGTCGTCCCTCAGCTGCAGCAGTTCGCCGCGATACTGCAACAGCGCGCGCCCGTTCGCATACTCGATCTGGCTCAGCGGAACGCTCTCGATCCGCTCCACCACGCCCAGCGGAAGCGCCGTGCGCTCGCGCGGCCTGTCCTCAAAGACCAGGAACGACGCCTCGTCCTTCTGCTCTGGCGCTACTCCCTGCTCCTCTTCCTCTTCTTCGACCACCGGCTTCACGCCCGCGCGCGCCGCCGTAGCCGCAATATCCAGAATCAGCGCCAGCGTCCCGTTGCCCAGCACCGTCGCGGCGGGATATACACCAGCTCCACCAGCGTCGTCTGCGGCAGCGCAAAGCTCTGCCCCCCGCTGCGCACTACCAGCGCCGGCACAATCGCCAGCGTCAGCGGAACCCGCAGCCTGAGCGTCGTGCCCACGCCAACCTTCGACTCCAGCTCGACGCTGCCGCCCACCTTCTCCACATTGGCACGAACCACATCCATGCCCACGCCGCGGCCCGAAACCGTCGTCACCGCCGAAGCCGTCGAAAATCCCGGCAGAAAGATCAGCTGCAATGCCTCGCGCTCCGTCATCTCCGTGGCCTGCTCCAGGGTCACCAGTCCACGCTCGACGGCCTTCTTCAGCACGCGCTCCATCGCAATGCCGCCGCCGTCGTCCGAGACCTCGATCACCACGACCCGCTCTGATGGAACGCCCGCAACCGGACGCATCCCTCCGCCGGCTTGCCCGCCAGCACACGATCCGCCGGAGCTTCGATCCCGTGGTCCACCGCGTTTCGCACCGCATGCGTCAGCGGGTCCTTGATCGCCTCCAGCAGGCTCTTGTCCAGTCCCGTCTCTTGCCCCGAGAACTCGATCCGCACATCGCGACCGCACGTCCGCGCCAGGTCGCGCACCATCCTCGGAAACTTGCCGAATAGATTCCCCACCGGCTGCATCCGCGCCTGCATCACCGTCTCGCGCAGATCAGCCGTCACCGAGTCCAGCCGCCGCGCCAGCTCCTGGAAGTTCGTCGACTCCACGCCGCTCTGCAGCATCTGGTTGCGCGTCAGCACTAGCTCGCCGACCAGGTTCATCATCCGGTTCAGCACGTCCACATCAATGCGCAGCGTCTTGTCGCTGTTTGCCGCCGCGTGCACCGCCTGCGCGGCCGTCGTCTGCGCCGCCGCCTCCACCTCGCCCGCAGCCTTCATCATCACCACCGGCGCAGGCCTCTCCGGTTCGCCCGCAGCGGCCTCTCCATTCAACGCCGCAAGCTCCGCGATCAGCGCGCTGTCGTCATCGCCCGCGCGCGTCCCCTCGCCGCCCGTCTCCTCAATCAGTGCCAGGATCGCCCGCAGCCCATCCAGCAGCCGCAGCAGTCCGCTGATCAGCTCCTCGGTCACCGCCAGCCGCGCTTCGCGCAGCGAGCCCAGCAGATGCTCTCCCGCGTGCGCCAGCTTCTCCAGCCGGTTGAACCCCAGAAACCCCGTCGTGCCCTTGATCGTATGCACCGAGCGGAAGATCTCTCCCACCAGCTGCGCACGGTCCTCAGGCCGAGCCTCGAGCTCAGTCAGGCACCGCTCCATGCGGTCCAGTCCCTCTTGGCTCTCTGCGATAAATTCTTTGGTCAGGTCGTCCACATCCCTCTTATCGCGCAGCCGTCACAAAGCATTAGCTGGTCAATTACTTGCCTTCACCGAACACACCCGATAGCCTCACATTTATGTCTCAAAACGACACCCTCGGCAGCATCACGCCGTCCCAGCTCGAAGACCTCCGCCAGCGTGCCCTCGCCGTAGCCGGAAACGCATACGCCCCCTACAGCCACTTCCGCGTCGGCGCCGCACTCCTCCTCGAAAACGGCAACCTCGTCACCGGCTGCAACGTCGAAAACGCCTCCTACCGCCTCACCACCTGCGCCGAGCAGGCCGCCATCGCCGCCGCCGTCGCCCTCCACGGCCCCGCCCTCCGCCTCCGCGCCGTCGTCATCGTCAACCTCAACGACGCCGCCTCGCAGCCCTGCGGAGCCTGCCGCCAGACCATCCACGAGTTCAGCACGCCCTCCACTGAAATCTTCTTCCCCGCCGCCGACGGCTCCCTCACCCGCTCCACCATCCCAGACCTGCTCCCCTCAGCCTTCCGCCTCACAAACTGACAACCTGCAACTGGCAACCTGCAACTCTTATGAAACGCATCCATCCCATCGACGTCATCCTCCACAAGCGCGACGGCCTCACCCTCACCGACCAGGAGATCCGCGCCTTCATCCGCGCCATCGTCGACCGCACGCCCAAAAAGCAGCTCGTCACCGACTCCCAGATCGCCGCCTTCCTCATGGCCGTCTTCCTCCGAGGCCTCTCGCCCCGCGAACTCGCCACCCTCACCGAGGCCATGCGCTTCTCCGGCGAGGTCGCCTACACCGAAGCCCTCAACACCTTCACCATCGACAAGCACTCCACCGGCGGAGTCGGCGACAAGACCTCACTCCTCATCGCCCCCATCCTCGCCGCCGCCGGCCTCGCCCACCCCACCCCCGAAGGCGTCCCCGGCATCGTCGTTCCCATGATCAGCGGGAGAAGCCTCGGCCATACCGGCGGCACTCTCGACAAGCTCGAGACCATCCCCGGCTTCAACACCCAGCTCTCCTTCGCGGAGATGCGCGACGTGCTCAAGCAATGCGCAGCCTCCCTCATCGGCCAGACCCCCCACATCGTCCCCGCCGACCGCATCCTCTACGCCCTCCGCGACCACACCGGCACCGTCGAGTCCGCTTACCTCATCACCGCCAGCATCATGAGCAAAAAACTAGCCGAGGGTCTCAACGCCCTCGTCCTCGACGTCAAAGTCGGCTCCGGCGCCTTCATGCCCACCTACGAGAAATCCAAACTCCTCGCCGACCTGATGGTCGAGACCGGCGAGGCCTCCGGCACTCGCACCGTCGCCCTCCTCACCTCCATGGACGAACCCCTCGGCCGTTTCTCCGGCAACTGGGTCGAGGTCTGGGAGTGCGTCGACATCATGCGCGGCACGCGCCACCCCATGTCCCGAGACCTCATCGAGCTCACCAACATCCTCTCCGGCTGGATGCTCCACCTCGCCGGCCGCGCCTGCACCCCCGAAGAAGGCGCAAAGCTCTCCGACCAGATCCTCCACTCCGGCGAAGCCTACAAAGCCTGGCTAAAAATCGTCGCCGCGCAGGGCGGAGACACCACCATCTTCGCCGACCCCGCCGCCCACCACATCCCCACCGCTACCCGCACCCTCACTGCCCCTCGCTCCGGCTTCCTCACCTCCATGGACTGCAAACAAGTCGGCTGGGCCGTACAACGCCTCGGCGCAGGCCGAGCCAACCCAGGCGACCTCGTCAGCGCCCACGCAGGCATCGAGTCCCACGCCAAATTAGGAGACCGCATCGAAGAAGGCCAACCCCTCTTCACCCTCTTCGCCGAAGACGAAGCCCTCCTCGACGAACCGGAAAAGATGCTACGCGACACCCTCCGCATCAGAAGCAAGCCGGCTCCCCGCCCGCCCCTCATCCACGAAGTCATCACCGCAAACGAGCCCAAACCTGCAATTCGTTAGCTCTTCGCCTGTCATCTCGCACTTTCCCGCTCATTGGAGATAGCCACACCTCATTACCAGCATCTCAATGGGTAACGAAAAATCCGGGAGGACCAAAACTCCGACCGGGGGAAAGGACATGCAATGGCACAAGAAAGCGTAGTGCAACCCGGAGACGTAACCCAACGAGTCGGCGTCGAGGTCATCCGTGCCCGCGGCGTGGACGTAGACAAGCTCATCAAGATGCTGGTCGCCAATGCTGCGGCGGAGTTTGCCAGCACGTACTACTACTACACCATCCTGCGCATGAACCTTGCCGGCCATGAAGACTACAAGGAGATCTGCGAGGATGCCAGGCTTGAAGACCGGGCCCACTGGGAACTGATCGTTCCGCGCATCTACGAGCTTGGCGGACAACTACCCAACGACCTCAAGGAATTCCACGACCAGGCCGGCTGCAAGGCAGCCAAACTGCCGGATCCCCCCACCGCCGTGAACATCCTCACCCTGCTGCTTGAATCCGAGCGGTGCGCCATTCGCAGCTGGAGCGCTGTCTGCGACATGACCTTCGGCAAAGACCCGCGCACCTACGATCTCGCCGCCCGCATTCTCAACGAGGAGATAGAGCATGAAGCCTGGTTCATCGAACTGCTGGCCCATGAACGCGATGGAAAGTCGGTACCTTCCGGACACTTCCGTCGCGGCGAACCCGGCGAGGCGCCGTACAGCAAGAATCGCGGTTTCTACAATCCGTAACGCGATAATCCATAACGCGCCAGAGTTCGCATGACAGAAAGTCGGAGCTTCCGGGTTCTCATCGAAACCCCGGACGGCCCACGCTCTTTTGACTGCCCCAAAGAGGAGCGCATCTGGGGTGCCGCTGCGGAAAACGGCGTCGTCCTGCCCGCAATCTGTCATCAGGGCCGCTGCCTGACGTGTGCCGGACTGCTGCTCGAAGGCGTCGTCGAACACGACCATCCCGATACCTACTTTCCCGAGGACGAGGCAGCCCGCTACATCCTGATCTGTTGCGCTATGCCACGTAGCGATGTGCGCATCCGTTCTCACCAGGAATCCGAGATGCGCAAGCATCGGATAGCGGCTGACCTGCCTGCTCCCTACGGTTGACGTGCTGGCAGAACCTGCCGGGCACAAAAAAAGACCCGGAGACGATCGTCTCCGGATCCTCTTCGCCTCAAGATAACTACTTGAGGGCGATCGTGACATCGCTGCTGACCGGACGCTGTGATACCTGCATTTGCTCCCTGGCGCGCTTTTCGGCCTTCGAGACCGAGAAGGAAAGATTCATTGCCGAGAGGTCGCTGCAAATCTGACTCAGGAAATACTGGTCCCCATACTTATGGAAGACCAGCGCGTTGCCCTTTCCTGGATCATTGTTTTTAGCCATAGTCAGAATGTGGACGCTCTTCTCCCGGTTGGAGATGAGGAGCAGATTAGGGTTGGACGAATCGGAACCGATCGTGTAGGTTCCAGAAGGCAAAGAGTTGCCGTTGACCGTGAAGTTGAATGGGACGGTTGCCTTCATCTTGTGATCCTGGGCCCATACTCCTGCTGTGATGGAGGTAGCCGCTACGAAGAGAGCGATTGCCTTGACGATGCGTTTCATGACGTTCTCCTTTCCGGAGTACCCTCTTCCAGGGTCCCTTCGGGCTCGGATCTTGCTCTTCAGGAGCTGATATGCCTCGATATAGTGCATACCTGTTGCCAAAGCTGGCCGATCTCCCGCCTCGCAACACCGCACATGTATTTGCAACGAGATACAAACGCCGCCCCGGACTCAAACCCACCCATGTCCCCGCTATGCACCAGCAGCTGGTATCCGAAGGGATACCCACCGGTATCCTTCCCATTACCTGTCGTGAAAATTAAGAACGATCTGGGATTCCTTACCAACTCGCCTACACTTTGACTCGACCGGAGGCTCCGATGAAGCCGCGGCTCCTCGTTATCTCAGGTTCCCTCCCAGGCACCGTCCGGCATCTCGTCGAAGGCCAGTTCTTCATTGGCCGTGACGAAGCAAATCAGTTGTGCCTCACCGATCCCGCCGTCTCCCGCAGGCACTGCATGCTCCAGCAACTCGACGAGCATTATGAGCTCGTCGATCTTGACAGCCGTCACGGCACCTTCGTGAATGGAGTCCCCGTACGGCGCAAGCTTATCGAACACGGTGACACAATCCGCGTTGGAAGATCCGAGCTTGTGTTTCTGTCCCATGAAGGCGACGAGATGACTCAGGCCACCGCTATCCACAGCGATCTCCCCGCCATCTCCACCCTCAGTACCATTCGAATGGCCCCTCCAGTGCCTCCGACATTTGGAGTTGAAGTGGGACGCATGGCGCGTGATCTGGCCGCACTGTTCAGAATCAGTAACGTTATCAATTCCATCCGTGACTCCGAACTCCTGCAGCACGAACTTCTACGCCTGATCTTCGAGGTCATCCCCGCGGAAAAAGGCGCAGTCCTTCTCCTGACAGATCTCGATGAGGGCGAACCAGCCTCAATCTGCACCAACAGCCGGCAACTCGGCGACAGTCGGCCAATCGAGGTTCAGCGTGAGCTGGTCCACCGCGCCATCTGGGAGCGTTCGGCTGTCTTCACCAACGCCGCTACCGAGGCAAGCCAGAACGTGCTCTGCCTTCCGCTCGTCGCCGTGGAAAAGACCATCGGCGTCATCTATCTCACATCGCCGCGCTCTTCTCCGCCGTTTCACGAAGATCACATCCATTTCCTCGACTCGGTCTCCCGCATCGCAGCCGTAACGCTCGAAAACATACTCGCGCTCGACGCGCTACGCTCCGAGAACAGCCTGCTGAAAGCCGAACTCAACCCTGCCTGCAAGCTCGTCGGCGAAAGCCGCCAGATCGGCCAGGTGGAAGAGTTCATCTCCCGTGTCGCGCAGAGCGACTCCACCGTCCTGATCCGCGGCGAGAGTGGCACCGGCAAAGAGCTCGTTGCGTGCGCCATACATCACTCCAGTCCACGCTCCGACCGCCCCTTCATCGCTATCAACTGCGCCGCAATTCCCGAAACGCTGCTCGAAAGCGAGCTCTTCGGCCATGAGAAGGGCGCATTCACAGGCGCCGTCGGCACGAGAAAGGGCAAGCTCGAAGCGGCTGAAAACGGAACCCTGTTCCTCGACGAGATAGGCGAACTTGCTCCCCCCATGCAGGCAAAGCTCCTGCGAGTCCTGCAGCAGAGGGAGTTCGAGCGCGTCGGAGGTGCTCACCCCATCCCCTTCAAGGCCCGCGTCCTCGCCGCAACCAACAAGAACCTGGAGCAAGCACTCAAGTCCGGCGACTTTCGCCAGGACCTGTACTACCGTCTCAACGTCGTCTCCGTCACCGTCCCGCCCCTGCGCGAACACCGCGAGGACATCCCTTTACTCGCCTTGTACTTCGCCGCCAAGTACGCAGAAAAGAGCAAGCGCCCGTTTAAGGGCATCTCGCAGCGGGCACGCACTTTGCTAATGGGCTATAGCTGGCCCGGTAACGTCCGCGAGCTGGAGAATGCAATCGAGCACGCCATCGTCTTGGGACTGACCGAGGAGATACTTCCCGAAGATCTCCCCGTTGGCATACTCGAGGAGCAGTCCGCCGGCCTCGCCGGCGCGCGATACCACGACGCGCTCAACCAGACCAAAAGAGAGCTGGTACTCAACGCACTGCGTGAAGCAAACGGAAGCTATCCCGAAGCCGCTCGATCGCTCAACATTCACCCCAAGTATTTGCATCGGTTGGCGCGCAATCTCAAGTTGAAGTCAGAGGCCGGCTGAAAAACACGCAGCTCATCCATGATGATCATCACCACAAGCAGTCAGTCACATCTGACGCCGGAGATCCCTATGGTTCATCCAACCGGCAAAGAAAAATCAGAAAAGGACAAGATGCTTGCCGGCGAGCTCTACAACGCCCAGGACCCAGTTCTCGTCGCCGACCGCCTCCACTCCGCTGCGGCTGGCCTGCCTGCTCCATACGGTTGACATGCTGACGGAACCTGCCGGGCAGCCCACCGCTCACCGCAGGCGCTCATAAGCGATCCCTGTCCACACACCATCGTTGCTACCGGTGCATGCACTTCACCGGACGGGGCTGGGGCCAGGCCACCGGCCAGTTAACCCTCGCCCAGCCAGCCGACATATCCGTGACCGTGCAATAGAACATCTCTTATGCGCCTTCCTCTACTACAGAGCTACCCCAAGAGCACTCGCAGTAAGCTCCCCCACCTCCCCGTCACCCACCAGCCCATTCGACAACTGAAACGCAACCACAGCCGCCTGCGTATGTGGACCGAACTCGCCATCAATCGCACCCGGATTAAACCCGGCAGCCTTCAGCGCCTGCTGAATCCTCCGCACAACCGGCCCCGTCATCATCGGCGTCATCAGCCGGTACACCACCGTCGAAGGCTCCGTCACCGGTACCACCGCTCGTTGCGTGTATTTGATCCCCGGCACCAGCACTCCCATATCCCACCTCCGCCCCGCCAGCCTCGAAGAAATCACGCCATCCGCAGACGAGTGCGCCTCGATCGTCCCGCCCGTCCCGTCTGAAAACACAACGTGCCCTATCGCCCCCGGCTGCGGCACGCGCAGAACCGCCGCGCCCGGAGTCCTCGCCGCCGCATCCAGCGAGATCACCTCACCCAGCGTCCTCGCATCGCGATCGCAGAATCCCGTATAAGCATCCGCCGTCGCCGGGTCCCCAAAGTCTCGATTACACCCATACAGAATCCCCGACGTCTGAAACACCACCCACGAAAAAAACTCAGCGCAATCCCAGGGCCCCTTCCAATTCCCGTTATCCTTGGGAGCAAGAGCTCCCAGCACATATCGTTCGCCGACGTGCTTCCGAGCCAGAGTGACCAGTGCGCTACCGGTCGCACCACCATTCGTTCGAGGGGCCATTGACTTCCTCCTTGTTAGCTCTTTGAGCTAGGCATCCAATCTACTCCCCAACTTCCGGAACCCCACATGCCGCTTCCTTTAAAATCCGAAAAAGACAAGATGCTCGCCGGCGAGCTCTACAACGCCCAGGACCCCACCCTCGTCGCCGACCGCCTCCGCTCCGCCTCCCTCATCCACAAATACAACTCCACCCCGCACCACCCCGCCACCCACTTCATCCAGCTTGAAGAGCTCCTCGCCTCCGTCGGCCCCCGCACCGTCGTCCGCCCGCCCTTCTACGTCGACTACGGCTACAACATCACCCTCGGCGCCGATGTCTTCCTCAACTTCAACTGCGTCCTGCTCGACGTCACTCCCATCACCATCGGCGACCGCACCCAGATCGGCCCCTTCACCCAGATCTACGCCGCCGACCACCCCCGCGACCACGCCACCCGCCGCGCCCACCTCGAAAACGGCCGCCCCGTCCACATCGGCGCCAACGTCTGGATCGGCGGCGGAGCCATCATCCTCCCCGGAGTCACCATCGGTGACGACGCCATCATCGGAGCCGGCGCCATCGTCACCCGCGACGTCCCCGCCGGAGCCACCGCAGTCGGCAACCCCGCCCGCATACGTCCCTGATTACGGCAGCACCGCTACCGCCTCTACCTCAATCATCGCGTCCTCGCGAAACAAAGCCTGCACCCCGGCCAGCGTACTCGCCGGAGGGTGCGCCTTATCGATAAACCCGTCCCGCACCTCCCGTAACGCAACCACCCTGTCATGGTTCAACCCCACCACGTAGTAGTTCAGCTTCACGACGTCCTTCGGCGTTGCCCCTGCCGCAGCCAGCTCCGCCCGCAGGTTCGCAAACACCTGCGCCGCTTGCGCGCGAAAATCATCCTTCCCCACCATCTCACCCTTCCGGTTCACCCCAACCTGTCCGGAAAGAAACACCATCTTGCCGCCATGCACCACCACCGCGTGGCTGTACCCTGCAGGCGAGCTCATCTCATGCGAGTTCATGAACTCAACCTTCGCCTTCCCGCTTCCCGTTTGAGCGAACACCACTCCACTCATCAAGCCAACAACCAGAAACCGATCCAGTCTCATATCCACCTCGCAACTCGAAACTCAACTGCAAGCGTTATAAGGAACCAGCATCGTTAGACGCACCGGCACTGACTCAACTGGAGGTGGCATGAACTCACCATAAGTCCATCGCAAGGGCCTCGCCGGGGCGTATTCGTGCAGGTAGCATGCGAACCGGAGAATGCCCGTCCCTTGCACACATTCCATCTGCCGCTGAATTACGCTCTCTCCATCCGCTGAAAGGAGTGCTTCGTCATACGCAACCATCATGCGTTGAGGATCGCCGCTCAAATCATGCTGACCAAAATCTGAAAGAGTAAATCTCTCATCGATGCCTTTCGACCTCAGCTTCGATGAGCACAAGTTTATTGAAGTGGTCGCGCGTGGATTCATCATCTCCAGTGACATCCCACTGCTCCTGATACGTTTCGGCAGAGATCTCTGGCCGGTACACTCCGAGGATTCGGATCTTTGGCTCACTCATGCGGTCGTAAGTTTATCAGTCCCTGAAACTCCCGCAGCCGTCAGCCCGAACTCCCCCGCCAGCAGCTCATAACTCCTCAACCGCTTCGCCTGATCCCAGACAATCGTATTCACAATCAGCTCCCCAATCCCCAAAGCCCCAGCCATCTGCTCCAACCTCTCCCTCACCACCGCAGGAGTCCCCACAAAGTACCTCGGCCACTCCCCCTCCTCCATCGGAACCTCTCCCATCATCCGCAGCTCGCGCAACGCATCCTCCGGCGCGGCCACCGGCTTCCGATCCCCCAGCCGAATCCTCCGCTGCAGCAGCCGAGCGCTGCTCGCCAGATACTCCGCCTCCTCTTCGGTCTCCGCGCAAACCACTCCCACCGCAACCGTCGCCTCTGGCCTCTCCGCCCGAATCCCCGGCCGGAAGTACCGCATATACGTCTCAATCGCCTCCCTCGTCTTCACCGGCGAGAAGAAGTGCGCAAACGAGTACGGCAGCCCGTACTCCACCGCCGCCACCGCGCTCCACATGCTCGACCCCAGCATCCACACCGCCGGCCCCCTGTACTCCTCGCCCGGCGGCGGAGCCGGCATCGCCTTCACCCTCCCAAACGGATGCCCGTCAGGAAACCCATCCTCCAGGAACCCCAGCAGCTCCACCAACTGGTCCGGGAAATCATCCTCCATCGGAGTCTTCCGGCTCCGCCTCAGCGCCAGCGACTCCATCGGCCCGCCCCCCGGAGCACGCCCCAGCCCCAGGTCCACCCTCTCCGGATACAACCCATACAGCGTCCGAAACACCTCCGCCACCTTCAGCGGGGTGTAATGAGGCAGCATGATCCCGCCCGACCCGATCCGTATCCGCTTCGTCTCCGCCCCAATCCGCGCCAGCATGATCTCCGGAGCCGTACACGCCAGCGTATCCATCGCATGGTGCTCCGACATCCAGAACCGCCCATACCCCAGCTCATCCACCCGCCGCGCCAGCGCAATCGAGTTCTGCAAAGCCTGCGCAGGCGTCCCATCCTCGGCCACCGGCGACTGATCCAGCACCGAAAGCCGCAACCCCGTCTTCTTATCCATAACCATCAGATGACCAACCACCCTTCGACGACCCTCGAACGAAACCTGCCATCAACCAACGAACACCTTCAGACGTCCCCCTCCTATCTGTGCATGGCAACGCTATCTGTGCATGGCCACGCTATCTCTCCATGGCCACGCTCTCTGCGTGCGTCATTCTGAGCCGAAGGCGAAGAACCCCCGCATTTTGCCCGTAGCGCCACCAATCCCGGGGACCATCAAAAACCTTGTCAAGTCCCAGAAACCCTCAAACCACTCATCCCAAAAGAGATGCCAAGTGCCGATTAATTCCCCGCCACTTGATATAATCAAGTCAGCAGAGGAAAAGCCCTGGAGCCCCATCCAGGGCTTTCTCATTGCGCATAAAAATACGCATTATCAAGACTTTGCACGAAACCACGCAGTATTTTCAATAACTTAGCACCAAAGTACCACGCTAAGTATATTGTTTCGAATACTTTGCACAAAATTGACGGGAAGGCTAACCCTCCCACTGCCAGACTTAACCACCTTGTGATAGAAACAGACCGGCCCGGAACCAGGGTCCAAAGGAGAAACATGAGCAGCCTGTCGCACCCGGAACCACAGACCTTCGACGCAAACACCTTCGCCGCTCACACCCTCTCCTCTCCCCAAAACCTCGCCGCCATCCTCGACCACACCCTGCTCAAGACCGACGCCACCCGCGCCCAGGTCCTCCAGCTCTGCCACGAGGCCGCCTCGCACCGCTTCGCCTGCGCCATGGTCAACCCCACCTGGGTCCAGCTCGCTGCCTCCGCCCTCCAGGGAACCGGCATCCCCGTCGGCGTCGTCATCGGCTTCCCGCTCGGTGCCACCCTCTCCGCCTCCAAGCGCGACGAGACCGCCCGCGTCCTCAAATATGGCGCCCACGAAGTCGACATGGTCCTCAACATCGGCCTCCTCAAGTCCGCCACACACGCCGACTACGAGGCCGTCAAGCAGGACATCCGCGGCGTCGTCGAGCTCGCCCACGGCGCCGGAGCCATCGTCAAGGTCATCCTCGAGACCTGCCTTCTCACGTTCGAAGAGAAGCTCCGCGCCTCCGAGCTCGCCCTCGCCGCCGGGGCCGACTTCCTCAAGACCTCTACCGGCTTCTCCACCGGCGGAGCAACTGTCGACGACATTGCCCTGCTCCGCGGAGTCGCCGGAACCCGCGCCGGCGTCAAGGCCTCCGGCGGAGTCCGCTCCCTCGCCGACGCCTCCGCCATGCTCCACGCCGGAGCCACCCGCATCGGCGCCAGCGCCAGCGTCAAGATCGTCTCCGAACTCTCCGATCGCCAGCCCGAATCCTCGCCGGCCCCATCATCCGGCTACTGATGCGGGCGAGCCAGAATCCTTCCGGGATACACCAGAATCCATTCTGGAAGAGAAAACGTGAACTCCCCACAGCCCGTCAGTAGTATCATCGCCTCTTCCCATGTCCACAGCCGACAAACAGCGACGTGTAGCCTCCCCCTCTGCGCCGGCGGCCCCCCAGGCCACCGCCTCTGAGCACGCCTTCGAAGGAGACTACCGGCCAAGCGCCGACGAGGCCGCCGTCGGTGCACAGCCGTCCAACATCCGCGTCGAACCCGTCCACCAGGTCGACTTCCTCCACTCCCTCGCCGACGCCCTCAACACCACCCTCGACCTAAACACCCTGATGCACCGCGTCGCGGACCTCGTTCGCGCCGTGATCGACTACCGCATCTTCGCCATCCTCCTCATCAACGACCGCACCCAGGAGCTCTGGATGCGCTTCCAGATTGGCCATACCGCCGAGGTCGAGCGTGCGCGCATCAAGATGGGCCGCGGAATCATCGGACAGTCCGCCCTCCAGCGCAGGACGCTCCGCGTCGACGACGTCTCCAAGGACGAGCACTACATCCCGGCCAACCCCAACGTCCGCTCCGAGCTCGCCGTCCCGCTCATCGTAAAAAATCGCGTCATCGGAGTCCTCGACATCGAATCCGAGATTCCCGGCTTCTTCACCGCCGAGCACCAACGCCTGCTCGAGCTGGTCGCCTCGCGCATGGCCATCGCAGTCGAAAACGCCCGCCTCTACACCCGCGTCTCGCGCCAGGCCCAGACCCTGACCGTGCTCAACGAGATCTCCCGCGAGATCACCAGCATCCTCGACCTCGACGATCTGCTCGAGCGCATCGGCCAGCTCCTTAAACGCGTCATCGACTACCACATGTTCGCCATCCTGCTCTGGAACGAGCGAACCCAGCAGTTCGAGCACCGCTTCACCTCCCGCTACGGAGAGCGCGTCTTGCGCGAGCGCAACGTCTCGCTCGGCCAGGGTCTCATCGGAACCGCCGCCCAGCTCCGCGAGCCCATCCTCGCCCCCGACGTCTGCAAAGACCCCCGCTACCTCGAGGCCAGCCCCGAGGTCCGCTCCGAGCTCGCCGTGCCGCTCATCTATAAAGGTCAGGTCATCGGCGTCATCGACCTCGAGCACACGCGGGTGAACTACTACAACGAGGACCATCAGCGCACGCTCTCCACGCTCGCGGCGCAGGTCGGCATCTCCATCGCGAATGCCCGGCTCTACCAGCGCATCCACGAGGAAGAGCAGCGCATGGAGCGCGACCTCGAGATGGCCCGGAAGGTCCAGCTCCGCCTGATGCCGCCGCAGCCTCCGAAGCTCGATCGCGCCGAGTTTGCCGCTCGATTCATGGCGGCGCGCTCCATCGGAGGCGACATCTACGACTTCCTCGACTACGGCCCGGGCCGCATCGCCCTGGCCATCGGCGATGTGAGCGGAAAGGCTGCTCCGGCGGCACTCTACGCCGCGCTCGTCAGCGGCATCCTTCGCTCGCTGGCCACGCAAAACCTTTCACCCGCAGCCCTGCTGGCCGCGCTCAACGACCAACTCCAGGAGCGCAGGCTCGACTCCCAATATGTGACGATGCTGATCGCCATCTGGGACGACTCCAACCAGACCCTCCAGATCGCCAACGCCGGCTCCGTGCAGCCGCTCTTCGTCTCTCTCACCTCCACCGGCTCCAGAACCTTGGTTGACGTGAAGACCATCCAGGCCGAAGGCTTTCCCCTCGGCCTCTTCCCCGACGTCGAATATGAGGAGTTCACCCTCTCCACCCGCACCGGCGACCTGATCGTCTTCTTCTCCGACGGCATTCCGGACGCAGAGAACGCCACCGGCGAGATGTTCGGCACGGAGCGACTCGTCAAGGTCCTCAAGTCGCTCCGCCAACCCACTGCCGCCTCCGCCGTCCATGCCATCCTCGACTCTGTCTCTAAGTTTCAGGCAGGAACCGAGCACTTCGACGACGAGACGTTAGTCCTCCTCCGCGTCCTCTAGTGCCAGCTGACGCTCTTCCACGGTGAAGGCGTTAGGATAGAAGTAATGTCCTCCATCACGACGCAACAGACTTCGACCTCTCCCACGCCCCAGATTGTTGGTCCAGCTCGCTCCTTCCAGGGATCGGTGACGGTTCCCGGCGACAAGTCCATCTCGCACCGTTACGCGATGCTGGCCGGGCTGGCCGAGGGAACGACGCGACTGAACAACTTCTCGACCGGAGCCGATCCGCACTCGACGCTGGGCTGCATGGAGGCGCTCGGCGCCAGTGTCGTCAAGGCCGGAACTTCGATTGAAGTGACAGGCACCGCGGGCGCATTGCAGCAGCCCACGGGCAATCTGGACTGCGGCAACTCCGGCAGCACGATGCGCATGCTTGCGGGGATCATCGCTCCTCACCCGTACACCTTCACGCTCATAGGCGATCACTCACTGACGATGCGGCCGATGGAGCGAATCCGCAAGCCCCTGGCGGCAATGGGGGCCCGAATTGACCTCATCGACGGTCATGCCCCGATGACGATCCACGGCGGCCCGCTCAAGGCAATCGACTTTGAGACGCCGATTCCGTCGGCACAGGTAAAAACCGCCGTGCTCTTCGCCGGCCTGCAGGCCGAAGGAACGACCAGCCTCTCGGAAGCAGTCAGGACCCGCGATCATTCCGAACACGCGCTCAGGGCCTTCGGCGCTACGCTCACGCGCAAGGGGGAGAGGCTGAGCATCGCCGGCGGCCAGCGGCTCACGGGGATCGACGCAACGGTTCCCGGAGACATCTCCTCGGCTGCATTCTTCCTCTCCGCTGCCCTGCTCTTCCCGGACTCGAACCTCGTGCTGGATTCCATCGGCATGAACCCGACGCGGGCGGCGCTGCTCGATGTCATCGCGACGCTCGGTGGAAAGATCAAGGTCCTGATGGTGGAAGAGCACAACGGCGAGATGATCGGAACCATCCAGGTGAATCGCTCGCCCGAGGGCCTGAAGGGAGCGCAGATCGCGGGAGCCTTATCAGCTCAGCTTATCGATGAACTTCCCGTGCTGGCCGCCATCGCGCCCTACACGCGTGATGGTGTGACGATCCGCGATGCAAAGGAGCTTCGCATCAAAGAGTCCGATCGTATCGCCCTGGTTGCGAAGAACCTGAAAGCGATGGGAGCTGAGCTGACCGAGTTCGAGGACGGCCTGGCAATTCCGGGCAACCAGCAGCTTCATGGCGCGGAGATCGACTCGGGAAGCGATCATCGCATCGCGATGGCGTTTGCAATTGCCGCTCTGCGAGCGACGAGCGAGAACGTGATCCATGGCGCCGACGCGGCCGCGATCTCGTTCCCGGAGTTCTTCCAGTTTCTGAACGAACTCGCCCAGCGATAGCCTGAACCTAAAATAGTTAGAGGTGATCGACCGTGGACGTGCCGGCGGCGGCGCGCTCGGCGCGGCTGGCGGCACAAGGCGGGTATAGCGTGAGCAGCTCTTCGAGAGCCACGATAACATCCCCCGCATGAACCTCGTCCAGTTGGTAGTTCGGCGGAATGTCGTCGCGATCCTCTCCGCGGAGGATGCGTACCTGCGGGAGCCCGAGCGGAAGCCACTCGATAGGCCGCTGCCAAGAAGGACCGATGACAACCATCGGCACTCCCACCGCGCGGCCAACGTGCATGGTTCCCGTGTCCAACGAGACGGCGGCATCGCTGATCGCAAGCAGCGCAGCCAGCTCGGTGACTGATGTTCGACCAGCCAGTGAAGCGCCGATGCCTCCTGCGGCCTGACGAATCTGGTCGATAAGTTCACGATCGGCGCTCGTCCCAACGTACGCGACAGCGCAGCCGAGGACCTCGTGAGTGTGCCGGATCACCTGCGCGAAGCGGCTGGTGTGCCACCCGGTGCGCTGGCCTCCGCTGTTCTGGGTGACGAAGAGGACGAGTGGGCTGTCCTCGGGGTTGGCGATGCGGACGAGTGACTCGGCGGCGGCAAGATCGGCCGGTGAGAAGTAGACGCGAGGCTCGATGTGAGTGGGCGGCGCGCCAGCGAGCGAGGCGAGCTGGAGGTTGTTGCCTATGAGACTTCGCTGGAGATCGTAGGCGAGCGGACGATGGTAGAGGGCGCGATGGATGGTGAAGCCTCCGCGCGTCGCGGGGCCGGCGAGCAGGGCGAGCGCGGCGATGCGGGTGCGCTGGTCGGAGGCTCCGGTGAGGATCAGCGACGGGCGGACGGAGCGGCGGGCAAGCTCGGCGCCGAGGACGCTCGCGGCGGAGCGGGTTGTGGCGAGTGGATCTGGGGTCTCGATGAGGTGGTCGAGGAAGGGATGGTTGCGCAGGAGCGCGAGGCCGAGGCCGCGGGTCGCAACCGTGAGGGTGCTTGAAGGGTTTGCGCGCTTGATCGCCTCATAAACCGGCGTGAGATGGACGCAGCAACCGAGCGGAAGCATGTATTCGAGGATCAGGATGCTCTCGGGAGAGGATGCAGGAGCTGGGCGAATGAGGCGTTCGGCGGAGAGAAGGGCGCGGGCCGAGAGGCGTATGGCGGTCTCTTTCAAAGGCATTCGTTGGTCGTGCTCGCTGATCCTGTGATTCGGGGGGAAGCTACATCTTATAGCGGCCCATCTCGTCGTCGTTGAGGTTCTCGAGCCAGCGGCGCATCTCGTCGGCGTTGACGGTCTGGGCACCGGCGGCGGCCTGGCGTGAGTTCTCGAGGACCTCGCGGTTGACGTAGATCGGGCAGTCCCAGCGCAGGGCTAGCGCGATGGCGTCCGACGGGCGGGCGTCCATGGCGACGGTCTCGCCTGCGTGGTCCATCCAGATGACGGCGTAAAAGGTGTCCTCGCGCAGCTCGGAGACGACGACCTTGCGGACCTCGGCGTTCAGATTGCGCGCCATGTTCTGCATTAGGTCGTGGGTCATCGGTCGCGGCGTCGCCGTCTTCTCAAGCTCGAGCGCGATGGCATTGGCCTCGAAGATCCCCACCCAGATGGGCAGCACCGTATCGCTGGCGATGTCCTTGAGGACGATGATGGGCATGTTGGTGACCGGGTCCATCATGAGGCCGCGAATCTGCATCTCGACCTCGTCGGGGGCTTGCGTCGCGGATTGGGGAGCCTGGGCGATCATCTTCAATTCAATACGACGAGGGGTTGGGGTTGAATGGTGGCCTGAAAGGGTACCGCACCCGTCACAGCTTCGCCAATAAGGCAGTTTGGCATCGTTTTGGTGATGTAGATCGGAAGATAGCTTCCAATCGGCGGCTCGGGCGTTCCTGCCGTAAGGGTGAAGTTGACGGTCTTGTTCTGGGACGAGCGGCCTACGATCTGGCCGCGCGCCGGGTTGTAGCTCTCGACCATCACCTCGACGGTCTGGTTGAGGTGGCGGGCGTAGTGCTCGCGCTGGATCTCGCGCTGGCGGTCGTTGAGGATGCGCAGGCGCTCCGTCTTCACCTCGTCGGGGATGATGTCGGGCATCGTCACGGCGGGCGTATTGGGCCGGGGTGAGAACTTGAAGGCGAAGACGGCGTCGTACCGGACGGCGCCGAGCAGCGTAATGGTCTCCTCGAAGTCGGCTTCGGTCTCGCCCGGGAAGCCGACGATCATGTCACTGGTGATCGAGATGTCGCGCTTGGCGCCGTGAATCCAGCTCATCCGCTCCAGGTACCAGTCGCGTGTGTATTCGCGTGACATCGCGTGCAGAACGGCGGAGGAACCGGACTGGACCGGAAGGTGGATGTGGTCGCAGATTGTTGGTGTCGCGTCGATTGCTTCGACGATGTCGCGCGTGAAGTCGCGGGGGTGCGAGGTGGTGAAGCGGACCCGCCTGATGCCCGGGATGCTGCCAACGGCGGTCAGAAGCTCGGCGAAGCTGAGGCGGCCCGAGGGGTCGCGCCAGCTGTTGACGTTCTGGCCGAGGAGCTGGATGTCGGTGAAGCCCTGAGCGGCCATGCGGCGGGCCTCGACGAGGACGGAGGCCGAGGTGCGGGAGCGCTCCTTGCCGCGCGTGTAGGGCACGACGCAGTAGGCACAGAACTTGTCGCAGCCCTCGATGATGGTGATGTAGCCGCGGTGCGGGTTGGAGCGGACGGTGAACTCGGTGTCGAAGGTCTCGTCGGTCTGGCGGTCGTCGAGGCCGGTGATTCGGGTCTCGCCGGCCTCGAGGCGCTGCAACATGCCGGGCAGGTTGCGGTAGGAGGCTGAGCCGGCGACGATCGAGACATAGGGGGCGCGCTCGAAGATGCGCTCGCCCTCCTGCTGGGCGACGCAGCCGATGACGGCAAACTTCTTACCCTCGCCCTGCATGCGCTTGTATTCATTCAGCCGGTGGAAGACCTTCTGCTCGGCCTTGTCGCGGATGGAACAGGTGTTGTAGAGGATGAGGCCGGCCTCGGCCTCGTCGGAGACCTGGGTGTAGCCTTCGTGCTCGAGGGTGCCGATGACCTTCTCCGAGTCATGGGCGTTCATCTGGCAGCCGAAGGTCTCGATATAAAACGTCTTGCTCACGGGAACAGTATATCGTTCGGCGCCGTCTTCCCTGCCGGGTTGTTCTGTAAATGCCGTCATCTGCCTTGATCCACCCCCTCCCTGCCAAATGTGTGCAAACTATTCAAACGAGAGAATATAGCCGGGTACTTCGGTACGGCGTGTTCTCCATGTTACGTGCAAAGACGAAAGCCCGGCTCGTGAAGCCGGGCTTTGCTTTATTCCTGATTTAAGAATAGCAGGTCGTGTCAAGGTGTTCGCTGAAAAGGCGGACTTTTTGCTTTGTTTATAAGGAGATAGCTAGTGGGTTGCCAGGTCGGGCCTTCATTCAGCCCTTGGGTTTCGCGTTTCCCTTACCCTGGGAGTTGCCCCCATGCGGGTATGGGTCGGGCCTTTGGCCCTTGGAAGCAGGCTGGCAGAAAGCAGCGCCTTCGGCGCCTGGGCGAAGAGAGGAAGGAGCACCCACTATGGCGCGAGCGTGTAGACGTCGAATCGTTCGAGGGTGGAGGGCTGACGGCGGTACTGCGACCAGGCGGCAGCGAAGGCGGGACTGCGCTCGAACCACGCCAGGAGGTCGATGTTCTTGCCTTCGAGGCCTTGGCAGGTGCTCTCCACACGGCAGCGCTCGACGAGGACGACCTTGGGGCGCCACCGGTTGAGATCCTCGGTGGTCTCACGGCGCTGGAGATCGGCCAGGTAGGCGACGGTCTCGGGCGGCAGGCGCTTGAAGGGCGCCGAGGGATTTTTGGCGCCGGTCTCGTTCTGCAGGATGGCTGGGATGAGCCAGAGATGGGCGAAGCGGCCTCCCCAGTCGAGATGAAAGTAGTAGGCGCTGGCCAGAGGCACCACTCCGGTAGAGATGGCATAGACCGTAGTGGAGGGCGGCAGGCGCGAGAAGACGGGGTCCACTTCGGTGTAGACGTGGTTGGGAAGCTTCGCGTTGAGCGGGCCCGAGAGGCCGCAGAGGAGAAGAGCGGCGGCGGAGAGTCCGGTGAGGCGTCGTGCCCGGGAGAGCCGCCCGAAGTATGGAGAGAGCAGATCGATGCCGAGCCACGTGATGGCGAGGAGAAGAAAGGCCCGGTAGGGATACCGATGATATTGCCAGTCGGTGTGCTGAAGGTCATAGGCGATGAAGGCGGCGAAGCTGGCAAGTAACAGGCCGGAGGAGGTCGCCGGATCGCACAGACGCCGGCGGAGGAGATACCACGCGATGAAGAGGATCCCGATCAGAAGGAGATATACGCTGGAGTTGACTGCGAGGGCGAGGGTGGTGGAGGTTCCGAGCCCCCAGTAGGTGTCGAAGAGCAACGGCAGCGTGCGGGTGCGGTAGCGCGGCGTGGCGACCAGAACGAGAAGAAGGATCAAGATGCCGGTCGCGGCGAAGGAGATGATCTGCGGTGAGAGGATACGGCGGAAGCTGCGTGTCTGGATGGCGCGAAGGAACTCAAACGCGAGGACGACGAGGATGAAATGGGGCTTAAGCCAGACGGCGAGGCCGGCGCAGGTGCCGATTACACACCGCTCCCAGAGTAAGAGACGCGAGGGATCGGGCGCGGTCGAGGCCAGGAGATAGGGCAGCAGTAGGATGACGACGAGGTGCTCTCGCTGGCCGAAGTCGTAGCCGCCGACGGCGAAGAGAACCATGACGGTGAAGCAGCCGAGGAGTCCGAGCGAGAACGCGTTGGTAATGGCCGAGGAGCGGGTGCGATAGACGATAGAGGTGCACCACAGAGTCGCGACGAGGACCATCGCCGCGACGATCACGCGAAAGACAGCCCCCGGAGCAAGATGGAGACCCTGTGCCAGGAGTAGAGGGACGGCCGAGAACCAGATGATGACGGGCGGATTGGTCTCGGAGAGGCGGGGGCCGTAGATCTCGTCTCCGCCGAGGAAGCGCTGCGCTTCAAAGAGGCAGGTCGTCTGGTCGTGGCCGACGCGGTTAGAGTACTGGCTCACAAAGAACGAGAAGAAGAGCGCCAGAATGCCGGCGAGGATGACGAGTGCAGGGAGATGGTTTCGCGCGTACGAGACGGCTGGGTTCATGGATAAGGGCCGAGTTGTGCACTGAGCTGGCTGGGCGCCCACTTGAAGCTTGGATTGCAAACAGGGAACTTCTGGTTGCCGCGAACGTCGCACCAGCGCTGCTATTCGGTCTCGGGGCGGTCTCGGTCCACTCTACGGACTGGACCAAGGGGAGAGCTTTCAGGTCCTCGACGACGGCCTTCAGGGTGGAGGCGTGTGTGTGGAGGACTCGAGGACGGCCTGGACGATGGAGGTTCTAAGGTATTGGCGGACCGGAAACGATTCAGGTAAAGGGGGAAGGGACCGGAGGTGGTAGCGCCAACGGGGATCGAACCCGTACTCTCAGCCTTGAAAGGGCCGCGTGTTAACCGATTACACCATGGCGCCAGCAGGGGATGCCGTCACTTCCACTATATGCTGTTCGCAGGGCTGCGACGAAGTTTCTGAGAGGAAGGCTTGGTAGCGTTACCGGGGCTCGAACCCGGACTCTTCGCCTTGAGAGGGCGACGTGTTAACCAGTTACACCATAACGCCATGACAGAGATAGCTCTCTGTTGCGATGAGTTGATTATAGCAGGAAATATCTGCTGACTGGACTGGCTCGGGGCCAAATTTTGGATGTCCTGCTGTGGAAGGTTTCGCTTTGCTTTGAGTCCTGCCGCTTCATGCGAACGACTTCGATTCTTCCCCTTCGGCTTCCCTCAGGGTCAGAATGACGACCGTGTGCGATAGAGCTAGATGCCGAGCTTCTTGACCTCGTCGTTGTAGTACTTGCGGTAGAGGATGTCCCACTCCTGGGAGCCTTCGAGGATGATCTTGCGCTGCGAGGCGATCTTCTGGCGGGCGGCGGCGTCGATCTTGGTCTCCTCGAGGAGAAGCTTTTCGAGAGCCTTGCGGGCCTCCTGCCGGATGGTGTTGCGGTCCTCGAGGAAGTCCACCTCGGGAATCTCGGCCAAGGTGTCGGCTACGGTGTGGGCGAGCTTGTTGAGTTTGTCGCGGGAGATTCTCACAGCACCGCCTTGTACTTGCGAGCAAGCTCGTTTTTGACCTTCTTGAACATCTCCGGATAGCTTGCGCCGTGCTTGCGCATGTCATCCTGAAAGGCCTCGAGGATGACCCGGACCTCGTCGTTGATGCGGTCTTCGAGCGCCAGTTCATCGACCATGGCTGCCGAGACCCGCTCGTCGACCAGGGCAGGCTTTTCGGTCTTGATCATCTTTTGTGCGATGAGGTGCTTTACGGTCTGGCGCGCCAGATACCCTACGTAATCTTTAGAGAAGATCATTGACTTGAAACCGAGACCGATCCGTTGAGTTTAACTCGACTATAACATGCAGATGTCAACCGGCCGACAGTGGTGTCTCTACTTCCGCTTGCCCCCGTTGCGGTGGGGACAGCTCTCGGAGTTGATGCAGGATTCGGGCAGGCGCGGCGCTCGACGGGGCGGCCCCCAACAAGGTGCTCCTGGACGATCTCGTCGACGTCGTGCGGATGGACGTTGCCGTACCAGACGGCCTCGGGTGGTGCTCGAATAAAGACATCTGGGTACGATTCTACCGGCGCGGAGAGGTTGCGGGCGTGTCGAAACCATGAGTGCAGGGGAGGGAGTTTTTTTGAGACAATAGTCTTTCGATGCAATCAGACAATCTCATCTCGCTCAAAGACGACATGGTGGCCTTCATCGCCGGCCACGGCATGCGAAGGATGAACGGCTATATCTCCGAAGATGTCCCAACGGTGCTGTTCGAGGAAGAGAACCCCGACGGCTGGAAGGACTTCGTGGAGCTGGCGAAGGCCTCAGGCGCGCCGTTTCTGACGATGAGCGAGGTGGTGCTCGAGAAGGCGGACATCGCCGTGCTGATCGAGCGGATTCGCGACCAGGTGTACCCGGACGACGAGGCTCCGGAGATCGAAGACGCCGAGCGGCTGGTGCGGCACGTGGGCAAGATCGGCTACCTGCAGCTGGGCTTTGCGCACCAGGGCGTGATGTTTCTGTTCGAGGTGGCGACGGACTGGTATGACAGCTTTCAGGACCTGCTGGAGACGGTGGCGGACCTGGATGGCATCGTCGTGGACGACCGAGAGAACGACGAGGGGCGTTGATCGAAAGCAACGTGGGGATCGAGCGCGAATGGGTGACGTGCGCAGCGGATGACGCTGCCATCGAGCGCGTGATGGCGGCAGTGGGCTGTCCGCGCGGGATTGCTCGACTGCTGGTGGCACGCGGGTTTGTGGAGGAGGCGAAGGTGAAGGCGTTCTTTGCGCCTTCGCTCGACGACCTGTTTGACCCCATGCAAATGCTGGGGATGGCGGCCGCTGTTGAGCGGATTCAGCGCGCAGTGCGCGAGTGCGAGCCAATCCTGATCTACGGCGACTACGACGTCGATGGCACGACCGCCACGGTTCTGCTGAAGACGGCGATTGAGCGCACCGCTCCGAAGGGCAAGCCTGCGCAGGTGCGGTATCACGTTCCGCATCGCATTCGAGAGGGTTACGGGATGCGGACGGGCGTGCTGGCCGATGCCGCGATGGCCGGCGTACGGCTGGTGATCAGCGTGGACACAGGGATTCGCGCGTTTGCCGCTGCGACAGAGGCCAAGGCGCTGGGCCTCGACCTGATCGTGACGGACCATCATCTGCCGGACGACGCGCAGGGAGTTCCGGAGGCGGTGGCGGTGATCAATCCGGCGCAGCCGGGGTGCGGATATCCGTTCAAGGGGCTGTGCGGGGCGGCGGTGGCGTTCAAGCTGGCGCACGCGATTCTGCGCGCGGCGTGCGAGAGCGATGCGGAGCGGCACAGGCTGGAGCGGGCGCTGGTGCCATCGTTCCTGAAGCTCGTGGCGATTGCGACGATTGCGGACTCGGTGCCGCTCGAGGGCGAGAACCGTGTGATCGCAGCGCTGGGACTGCGCGAGCTGCGCAATCCAGTGCAGGCAGGGCTGCGGGCCCTGATGGAGGTGGCACAGATTCCACTGGACCGCGCGCCCACGGCGACGGAGGTAGGCTTCCGGATTGCGCCGCGCATCAATGCAGCGGGACGCATGGATGTGGCGAGCGACGTCGTGGAGCTGTTTCTGACGCGCGATGTCAAGCTTGCCCGCGAGTTGGCCGCGAAGCTGAACCGGCTGAACGACGACCGCAGGGCGACCGAGGCGAAGGCGCTGGAGGCGATCGACGCCCGGCTGGCCGCGCTGCGCGGAGAGGACGGTCACTTCCCTGCCTTGTGCCTCGTCATGGACGACGCGGAGTGGCATCGCGGAGTGCTGGGAATTCTTGCCTCGCGTATCGTCGACCGCACGGGCAGGCCGGCGCTGGTGCTGACGCATGAGGATGGGCATGCGCATGGCTCGGGGCGCTCGATCGAGGGTTATCACCTGCTGGACGCTCTGACGGCCACGCACGGAGATGGCGAGGTGTTCACGCGATTTGGAGGGCACGCGCACGCGGTGGGGTTCTCGCTGCCGGTCGAGCGCATGGCGCTGCTGCGCGAACGCATGGAGCGCCACAGCGGCGAGCTCCTGGCGGCGGAGCTGCTCGCTCCTCCGATGGAGTGCGATGTGGAGATGAGGCTGGAAGAGCTGACGCCGGAGTTTTATTCATGGCTGGAGCGCTGCGGTCCGTTTGGCATCGGAAATCGTGAGCCTCTGTTGATGACTCGCGACGTAACGCTTGCGCGCGACGTACGGATGATCAAGGAGAGGCATGTATCCATCGAGGTCGACTGCGGAGGAGCGCGCTTCTCCGCAGTCGGATGGAGCCGCGGCGGCATGGAGTGGAGCTCGCGGTGCCGGGAGATGGCGCTGACGGCGGGTGCGAGACTGGACCTCGCCTACCGTCTTCGCGCGAAGATGAATCCGTACTATCCGGGGCTGGAGCTTGAGCTGGTGGATGCTCGGATTGCGGCCAGTTCACCCAGAACGATTGCCGCCGTGGGTGTTGTCGACCCGAGGTAAGCTGCCGTATTCCCTGGCGGAAGTAATTTGTCTGGTTCGTCTTGCGCCGCGGCGCGTCTTATATACTAACGGTTCTACCTGATGCCGACGATCGAGACAAGACGCCTCAATCCTATCGCACTGACTGGAACCGTACTGGCGGTCGTCGCCATCGGGATCCTGGGAATACGCGTATTTACCCGCGATGTCGTGGAGATACGCGCCGCAGCTGCGACCCACCAGAATCTGCTGAGCACCGTTTCGACGAACGGACGGGTGGAGCCGATCGAATACTTTCAGGCGCATGCGCCTGCGCCGAGCGTGGTCACGAAGATCTACGTCGACGTTGGCCAGAAGGTAAAGAAGGGCGATCTTCTGATCAGGATGGATGACGCCGATGCGGCCTCGCGGCTGGCCACGGCGCACGCCACGCTGAGCAGCGCCCAGGCAACGGCGAATGACGTGGCTCAGGGTGGATCGCAGGAGGAGCGCATTACGCTCTCAACCGACCTGAACCGGGCGCAGCTGCAGAAGCAGCAGGCGGAAAAGGACCTGGCCGCGTTGAAGCAGCTGCAGCAGAAGGGAGCGGCCTCGGCGGGCGAGGTAGCCTCCGCCCAGGAGCGCCTGGATGCCGCGAACACGACCCTGGCCAACGTACAGCAGCGGCAGACAGATCGTTACAGCGCAACGGACCGGAGCAAGGTACAGGCGCAGTTAGGCGATGCCCGGGCCGCGGTCGCGGCGGCGCAGAACAGCTACGCGAACGCAAATATCCGCACGCCGCTCGACGGCACGGTGTACTCGATTCCGGTCTCGCAGTATGACTTTGTTTCGGCAGGCGAGGATCTGATGGACGTTGCGGATCTCAACCGCATCCAGGTACGCGCGTACTTCGACGAGCCGGAGATCGGCAAGCTGGCCGTGGGCCAGGCGGTGAGGATCGTATGGGACGCCAAACCCAACCAGACCTGGCATGGCCACATCAGCCGCGCACCTTCGACGGTGATCACGTACGGTACCCGCAACGTCGGCGAGTCCCTGATTACAGTGGATGATGCGCAGGGCGATCTTCTGCCGAACACCAACGTGACGGTGACGGTGACCACATCGCAGCGCTTCAACGTGCTCAGCGTGCCGCGCGAGGCTCTTCATACGGAGGGCGCAAGCGACTTTGTCTACCGCGTGGTCCAGGGCAAGCTGGTTCGTACGCCGGTGAAGATCGGAGCCTTCAACCTGACGCGCATGGAGATCGTCAGCGGCCTGACCGAGAAGGACATCGTCGCGCTGAATGCGACCAGCAACCGTGATCTGTCGAACGGTCTTGCGGTCAAGATCGTCGAGTAGTCTATGGCCTTCCCTCTATCCCCGTCTTTCCTGCGTTTAACGATCCTGCTGGGCATGATGCTTGCACTGCCGGAACGTCTGTTTGCCGATGACGCTCAGGCTGAGGCGCTGTTGAAGCAGGGCCGCGTGGACGAAGCGGCGGCGATGCTCAAACGGGCGCTGACGACGGACCCCCACGATGCGCGGGCGCACCAGCTGCTCTGCCGCGTCGATTACGCCCAGGAGATCGCCGAGCCCGCCGTGCGGGAGTGCGAACAGGCGACCCAGGAGGACCCCTCCAACAGCGATTACCAGATGTGGCTCGGCCGCGCCTATGGCCTGAAGGCCTCGCAGGCACACATGATCGTCGCGTTTGGGCTGGCAAAGAAGGTGCACCTTGCCTTCGAGCGGGCGATTCAGTTGAATCCGGCGAACGTGACGGCGATGAGCGACCTCGGCCACTTTTATGTCGACGCCCCCGCGATCGTGGGCGGGGGGCTGGACAAGGCCGAGACGCTGGCCCCGCAGCTGATGGCGAGCTCCCCTGCCAGGGGGCACTGGCTGCTTGCGATGATTGCCAAGAAGAAGAACGACATGGCCACGGCGGAGTCCGAGTTCAAGAGCGCAGTCGCCGCGGGAAAGACGCCGGAGGCCTGGGTCGACCTGGGGCTCTTCTACCAGCAGACGTCGCAGTACGATAAGGCGGTTGCCGCGCTTGATTCCAGCGTGGACGCCAACCGGACGAAGAACGCCGCGCTGGTGGATGCGGCCAGCATTCTTACCGAGATGCACCGGCAGGCGGACCTGTCGGAGAGGTTGCTGCGCGACTATCTGGCCTCGCCGGCGAAGTCCGACGACGCGCCCGCGTTCAAGGTCCATCAGCAGCTCGGCAAACTGCTCGCGCAGCGCGGCGACACCCCCGGGGCGCAGCGCGAGTATGTCGCCGCGGCGGCGCTGGCACCCAACTATGCACCTGCACGCAAAGCAGCGCAGGGGATGTGAGCCGAAAAGCGATACCATGAACTTCACTCGATATCGCAGGAGCTTCCCGGACGAATGATCTCTCCCCTACGCCTCTCCATCGCATTGCTGGTGCTTGTGCTGGCGGAGATTCCGGCGGTGGCACAGATCTCGTTCACGACGGCCGTGGACCTTGCCCTCAAGAACAGCCCCAGGGTGAAGGCAGCCGAGGCCGAGGCCGCCAAGGCACAGGCGGTGCTCGAAGAGATGAACGCCGCCTATATTCCGACGCTGGTTGGCGGTTCGGGGCTGGGCTATTCGTATGGCTTTCCGGTGGGCCAGCCGTCGGTCGTCAACGTCAACTCGCAGTCGCTGATCTTCAACTATTCCCAGCAGGATTACGTTCGCGCGGCCCGAGCCTCATTGAACGCAGCCAATCTTGCGCTCCGCGACGTCCGGCAGGCGGTGGCGGAGGACGCAGCCATCACCTACCTTGCGCTCGATCGCGATCAGCAGCGGCAGGCGGCTCTGGGCGACCAGAACAACTACGCAGCGCGGCTGGTGAGGATCGTTCAGGACCGGCTGGATGCCGGTCAGGACACGCCCATCGACCTGACGACGGCGCGTCTGACGGCGGCACAGATTCGCCTGGCACGGCTGCGCGCCGAGGACGTTACGGAGGCTGACCGGGAGCACCTGGCGCGTCTGACGGGCCTTCCCGCAGCCGGGCTGAGCGTTGTCTCGTCGAGCATCCCCGAGCTCACGCCGCCCGCAACAGATGACGCTCCTCTTGGGCCGATGACGAGCCCCGCCGTGGAGTCGGCCTACGCCGTCGCCAAAGCCAAGCAGCAGACGGCGTTCGGCGACGACCGCTACCTCTGGCGGCCTCAGATCTACTTCGTGGCACAGTACAGCCGCTTCTCCAAGATCAATAATTACGACCTTTACTACTCAAACTTCCAGCACAACAACGCGGGCATCGGTATCCAGATTACCCTTCCGGTCTTTGACGCCGTGCACAAGGCGAAGGCCCGTGAGTCCGCGGCTGATGCCGCTCGCGCGCAGCATGATGCAGAGGCGGCCCGCGATCAGTTTCTCGAGGGCAGGCTGAGGGTTCGCCATGTGACGGCAGAGCTGGCGGCGCGGGCCGAGGTCGCCGGCCTGGACCAGCAGCTCGCCCAGCAGCAGCTGGACGTGATGCTGGTCGAGCTAAACGCCGGCACCGGAAACTCTTCCGCTCAGCAGATGACGCCGAAGGACGAGCAGAGCTCGCGCATCGCCGAGCGCGAGAAGTATCTGGCGTACCTGGAGGCCGGCTTCCAGATGAAGCAGGCCCAGATCAACCTGATGCGTCAGACCGGAGACCTGGAGAACTGGTTGAAATCCGCAGCGCAGTCTCAGGCACTGGATGCATCAAAACCGCAATGAAGAATTGGCCCGCCATCGTGACTGTCCTTGCTCTGCTGCTGATGACAGCGCTGGGCATGGCGATCATCGCTGACTGGCGGCTGGACGGCGACTTCCCCGCGATCCGGCCTAAGTCCAGCGAGATGCAGGTGAAGCAGATGATGGGGGAACCGGGCGAAGTGGATCGGCCGTGCCGCGCCTTTGGTGTTCAGCTGATCGCCAACTGCGACCATGTCTTCGTCTACCGGTCGACCCTGGCTCCACTGCGCGGTAAGCACTGGCTGGTCTTCTTCGACCAGAACAATCAGGCGACGGCAACCTCCACGGAGACAAAGCCATAGCCCCCACAGGGGGCAATTTGACGCCCTCCGAACCGTTACCGAATGGTAAAATGGAAGTTGATCATGCCCCTGAAGACACTGTTTCTAAACCCGCCCTCCTTTGAGAACTTTGACGGCGGCGCCAGCTCCCGTTGGCCCGCTACCCGCGAGATCGAGTCCTACTGGTATCCGGTATGGCTGGCCTATCCGGCCGGTATGCTCGAAGGCTCGCGCCTGCTCGATGCCCCGCCGCACCACGTCTCGGCCGAGGAGACCATCGAGATCGCCAAGGGCTACGAGTTTCTGGTGCTCTTCACCTCAACCGTGGGCTGGGCCGGCGACCACGCTCTGGCGCGTGCCATCAAGAAGGCCAATCCCTCCATTAGGATCGCCTTCGTCGGACCGCCGGTGACCACTGATCCCGATCGCGCCCTGAACGAATGCGAAGTCATCGATTTCGTCTGTCGCCGCGAGTTCGACTTCTCCACCGTCGAGTTCGCCAACGGCAAGCCCCTGAACGAGATCCTCGGCATCAGCTACAAAGACGCCAGCGGCGTCATCCAGCACAACCCCGACCGCCCGCAGGTCGAGGACCTGGACGCCATGCCCTGGGCCACCAAGATCTACAAGCGCGACATGGACGTCACTCGCTACAACGTGCCCTTCCTGCTGCACCCCTACATCGCGCTCTACTCGACGCGCGGCTGCCCGGCGCAGTGCACCTTCTGCCTCTGGCCGCAGACGCTCTCCGGCCACGCCTGGCGCAAGCGCTCGAGCGACGACGTCGCCGCTGAAATGAAGTGGGCGAAGGAGAACTTCCCCGACGTCAAGGAGTTCTTCTTCGACGACGACACCTTCAACATTCAGAAGGCCCGCACCATCGAGCTCTGCTCGAAGCTCAAGCCGCTCGGCATCACCTGGTCCTGCACCTCGCGCGTCACCACCGACCGCGAGACCCTGAAGGCCATGAAGGAGGCCGGCTGCCGCCTGCTGATCGTCGGCTTCGAGTCCGGCGACCCGCAGATCCTCAAGAACATCAAGAAGGGCGCCACCGTCGAACGTGCGCGCGACTTCGTCAAGGACTGCCACGACCTCGGCCTCGTCATCCACGCCGACTTCATCCTCGGCCTTCCCGGCGAGACCAAGGAGTCGATCCGCAACACCATCAACTTCGCCAAGACGCTGGACTGCGAGACCATCCAGGTCTCCGTCGCCCACGCCTACCCCGGCACCGAGTTCTACGACTTCGCCAAGCGCAACAACTTCATCACCAACGAGAAGATGGAAGACGGCGGCGGTCACCAGATGGCGCACATCGAGTACCCCGGCCTTCCCACCGAGTACGTCATGGAGATGGTGCACAAGTTCTACGACGAGTACTACTTCCGCCCCAAGGCCGCGGCCCGCGTCGTCTGGAAGGCCATCGTCAACCGCGATGTTCCCCGCCTCTACGTCGAAGCCAAGAGCTTCCTGAAGCTGCGTGCCGAGCGCAACCGCGCCGCCCGCGCCAAGCGCGAGGAGAAGGCGCTGAAGCAGCAGGAATCGGTGAGCATGAACGCGTAAGTCCCACGCACATCAAGACCACGAAGGCGGCTGGCTCAAAACCGGCCGCCTTTTCTGTTTTCGAGATCGTTTTGAGATGCCCCTGAACTCTAGGTGAGAAGAGCAGTTACGGCCGGATCGACATACTTGATCAGAATGACCTCGTTGCCGATCTCGTTGTAGATCAGCTCGTCGACGGTACCGGCAGCGAGGAGCATACCGTATCCTCCGGGCCGAACTCCCAACTCCTCACGCTTCTCGATATGTGCCACAGGATCGCCGTCTCTATCGGCTGTGGCGGCGTGAGCGAGCGAATCGCGGCGGAAACCCGCCCCCGGATCGCGCACGTAGTAGACCATGGAGCGGCCAGTGCGCACGCCCGTCAGCTCAACCACCTGCTCGGGGTTGAAGGCCGCGCCATGCTCCATCGCATTCATAAGGATCTCCCGCAGACCGACAAGCATCTCATGGCGGATGTCGTCGGGCAGCTTCGCACTCAGCTCCCGGGCGAAGGTCAACAGCCGCTCGGCGGTGATGATGCGGCAGTTGACCCGAACCGAGACCCATCCCGGCCGGGCAGACAGAATCTGGATGTCGTCACTCCATTGCGAGTCGGATGCGGCAGCCCGGGCCAGGCAGGAGATCTCGGTCACATCGAACGGCGGCGTGAAGCAGGCAAAGACGCGCGCGCGCAGGGCGGCAATCACCTCCTCCGGCGTGCTCCGCTGCGCGAGAACGATGCACTTGATGCCGGGCCTGATCTGACGAATCTCTTCAAGCAGGGCCAGGTCCTCGTCGAGCGTGCAGGCAGGATCGGTCATGACGACTCCAAACGACCGAAGCCGCAACCGCTGCAGCGCGTCGGCGTGTCCGGCGGAGTACTCCGCGGGCAGGTCCATCTCTGAGAGCGCGGTGCCGACCGCGCGGCTCACCTCGGTGTCACTTCCAATCAGCAGAACGCGGCTCATGTCTACTCCGACGCTACCAAATGATTCCAGACGCTGTCGTTCGTCCCACGTCGCTATACTACAGCGGAGTTGCAACTCCAATTTGAAGGGAAACCTATGATGAACGTCCTGCGATATGTTGTGCTCGCCTCGTTTGCGTGTGTCTTTGTTGCAACAGCCCAGGCACAGGAGTCTCCCGAAACCAACCGCAAGGTGGCGGGCGGAGGCATCAGCGTTCCAGGCTGGCAGGGAAAGATCGACGCCGATGCCGAGAAGGCCGGTCAGAGCGTCAACGATGCGAAGCTCGCGGCCGACGGAAAGACCCTCGAGGTGATGACCGGCCCCGCCATCACCTACTGGAACCCGAAAAACGTGGCCAAGGGCGACTACACCGTCTCCGCCACCTTCACCGAGCCGAAGTTCATGAACCTCAACACCCACCCGCATCCCTACGGAATCGTAATCGCGGGCAACGGCCTGGGCACCCCGGACCAGAGCTACGTCTACTGCGCGGCCTACGGCAATGGAAACTTCATCGTCCGCGGCTTCGGGCCGGAGCCCTTTCAGCTCAACGGCCGTCGAGAGCCCAGTGAGGCCGTCCACAAGGCCGCAGGAGTAGGCCAGCCCGTCACCCAGGAGATCGCCATGCAGGTCAAAGGCGCCAAGGTCTCCTGCATCATCAACGGCACCGTGGTGAAGACCTTCGAAAAGTCCGACCTCGTGACCGCAGGCAAGCTGAAGTCGACCGACGGCGTCTACGGGATCCGCTTCGCACACAATACCGACGCGACCGTGAGCGACCTCAAGGTCACCAAGCCCTAAACATCGCACTTTGATACCCTTGATAAAGGCCGCGCATCTCGTTTGAGATCGCGCGGCCACTCTCTTTATGAAGCACGCGCTCAAGCCTTCCCAGTACGCCATCCTCATCACCATCATGCTCACCGCATCTGTAGGAGACACGCTCCTCTCCCGCGGCATGGCGCAGGTGGGCGCCGTCGACCTCCATCACCTCGGCCTCCTCTGGCACGCGCTCTTCAACCCCTTCGTCATCGCCGGAATCGTGCTCCTGATCGGCTTCTTCGCCAGCTATATGACCGCCCTCTCCTGGGCCGACCTCACGTTCGTCATGCCCGCCACTGCCTTCGGCTACGTCGTCGTGGCGCTGCTCAGCCGCTTCTGGCTGCACGAACACCTCTCCATCTATCGCTGGACCGGCATTGCGCTGATCGTCTGCGCCGTGGGCTTCGTCGCCAACGGCCCCTCGCGGACGGAGCACGATACCCATCCTGACCTCGATCTGATGGACTCAGGAGCGGGACGTTGATGGCACCCGCTACCAGCGCGCTTCAGACGTGGAGTTCCATCGCCGGCGTCGTCGCCATTGCTGTTGCGGGGGAGGTGCTGATCGCCGCCGCAATGCGGAAGCTGGGCGATCTCGATATCATTCGCGAGCGGAGCGGCCTTCCCGGAGCCATTCGCGCGGTCCTGTCCTCTCCCATGTTCCTCATCGGAGCGTTCTGCATGGCCCTCAACTTCTTCGCCATGCTCTACACGCTTTCGATCGTAGAGCTCTCGCTTGCAGCGCCCGCGATCGCTTCGCTCACGTACATCGGCAACGCCATCGCAGCGAAGCTGTTTCTGCATGAGAAGGTGGATCGCCGCAGGTGGCTCGCGGTGTTGTTTGTATGCCTGGGAGTGGTGCTGATCTCGAAGTAGGCGTCCGCCCGGATGCTACACTCCTGTCCATGACGTCGCGACTGAAGCCGATGCAGCTGCTTTGGTTCATCGGCATCTCGAACATCGCAGTAACCGTAGCGGTCATTGCGATGGCCGTACAGTCATGGCACCAGCCCGAAGGCCAGCGCCTCTCCGCCAGCATAAAAACGCCCTGCGTTACGGTCATCGCAGTCTCTCTGGCAGCCGGGTTTCTCGGAGAGTGGCTCCTGCAGCGAGGCGTCCGCTCCGGAGCCTGGTCCAGTGCCTTCCTCGATCTTCCCCGCAGGCTTCTCGCGCACCCGGTCGTGAAGACCCTTTCCGTTGCGATAGGGATCTTCGCGATCCTGTACTTTTTCGCCCACCCGGTCCGTTGGCTCTCTTTCTACGCCCTCTTCATGTGCCTGCCGCTTAGCCTGTCTCGAATAAGCATGACCCTGAGGCCGAAAGAGACGACGGAGTTCTCCTCCTCAGAGTTATCCGGCTCAGACCTCCACCCAGCAAAGCCGATTCAATCGGACCACTGGGGAAACTGAACCCGCTGAGTTTTCTGTCAAGAGCCAGTTGAGGAAATCCCCGCAAACCCCAGAAAACCAACCATTAATCGGTACTCAGCAAAGTGCCGATTAATTACCCCCACTTCGATACACTGGAAATGAAGAGAGATTACGCTCCTCTCACCCATTCAGAAACGACACCTATAAACCATTTAGTTTCAATATTTTTGCCTTTAAAACACCTGTTTTCAATATTTTGGCCTGTGCAAATCTCGCATGCCAATGAAAACAAATGGCTTGCACCAACAAGGGGGAGGGGTGGGGTAGCCGGAGGTTTAGAAGAGCTTCATCAAGCCGGTCGCGGGCAGCTCAGGAGCCATAAACCGCAGCCTGTCGCCCACCACAGCGCCCGCAGCGAGCCGCCCACTGCGAACAGCGCCCTCCATCGTCGAAGGCCACTCCGTCGCAGTCCAGTCTCCCGCGACGAAGAGTCCAGGCCAGCGCGTCGTCTGCTGCGGTCGGTAACGATCGAGCCCAGGAGTGACCGAGAAGGTCGCACGAGCCTCTTTGAGCACGCCGGTCTTCACCAGCTTCGCCTCGCGCGCAGCGGGAAAGAACGTCTCGAACTCGGCGATGGCCGAAGCAAGGATCTCTTCCCTTCCCATCTCCAGCTCAGGCCACGACGCGCTGATCACAAGCTCCAGATAGCAGCCGCGTTCCACCGGCCAGCGGCGAATCCGCGATTTCACAAAGACCCACTGGATTCGTGTATCGAGCAGCACAGCGTGATCGAGCCCCGTAACATCGCGGTCGTACCAGAGATGAATCGTCGTGATCGGCGCCGGAACAAACTGGTCAAAGCCCGCTGCCATTCGCGCCCGCTCTTCTTCCGACGACTCAAGCGAGCTCAACAGCGACCGAGTCTGCTTGAAGTCAGTAGCCAGCACCACCGAATCCGCGCTGAACGCAGTCCCCGCAGCCTGCACGCTCCATCGGCCGTCTGCGGTCCGCTGAAGCGCCTCAACGCCAGTCTTCACGCGCACATCGACGCTATGACGCTCCGCAAGAGAAACGATAGGCGCGAAGAACTCCGTAAGCGGCGCGGCCGGAACGCCAAGTCGCCCAGCCTCGGGCGAACGCAGAAACGACTCGTGGAAGACCTTGCCCGCGTACTTCACCGAGCAGCGCTCGAAACTGTCGTTCAGCGCCCCAACGACAACAGGTTCCCAGAAGTGGCGAATGGCGCGCTCGGTCTGACCTGTACGCTTCAACCATGATGCAAAGCTCTCCGAGTCATCTGCCGGATAGCCGCGCAGAAAACGCAGAAGCCCCGACGCGATCGCGGCCTTGTCAGCAAGATTCAACATCGGCGCGCGTAAAAAACTCATCGTCTGATGCGAAGGCGCAGGCAGCGAGCCAGGACGCAGCAAACTGCGCCGGCCATTCGGCTCAAGAAACACCAGCTCGTCGTACCAGCGAATCGTATCGGCCATTCCTGCCTGCCGAGCAAGGTCAAGGATGTTGGTGCAACAACCGAGCACGACGTGCTGCGAGTCGATCGTCTCTTCAAGCGCAGGATGCTCGTAAGAGTACGCGCGGCCACCGATGTACGGCCTGCGCTCGAGCAGCGTGACGCACGCTCCGGCCTGCGCCAGCGCCACCGCAGCCGACAGACCAGCCACTCCCGCACCAGCGACGATGACGTCGCGATGCGCCGCCTGGCTCAAGCGAGCACCCGATTGGTGAGCGATATCGCCGCTCCCTGCGCAAGAATCCAGAGCTTCTCCGGCGTGGGAACGCTAATACGCTCGCGAAAGACCTCGTAGCGGCTGCGCTCGATTCGCTGAAGCAAGCCACGGTAGATCGTCACCAGCACCCAGAGCGCGCCGCGGCTGTCGGCATCAATCAGAGGAAGCAGCTCATCGGCCGACCGATAGTACCGCTCGGCGCGCTGGCCGATCTCATTCAAAAGATCGCGCTCGTTTCTGTCCATTGGAGCGTTGAAGGCAAGCTCGCGGACTCGCTCCAAAGGCACATGGAACTGCTGCAGGAGATCGAGCGGCAGATAGATGCGTCCACGCTCCGCGTCCTCTTTCACATCGCGAAGGATGTTGGTGAGCTGGAAGGCGACGCCGGTCTCTTCGGCGAGCTTTTCGGCACGAGGATCGCTGTAGCCAAAGACGCGTATGCAGACCAAACCAACGACCGAAGCGACCAGATAGCAGTAGCGATACAGGTCATCGAAGGTCGCAAAGGTCTGGATCTCGCCCGCGTTCACTGGACGAGGCTCAAGGTCCATCGTGGTTCCCTGCACCAGCTCTTCAAGCAGTGTGTCCGGAATCTCGAACCTGCGCTGCGTGTCGTTCAGAGCGATAAAGACGGGATCGTCAGTCGCCGCGCCGCGACGGGACGCACGCCACGCCTCGGTCCACTCGGTCATCACGGCGCGGCGCTGCTCCACCGACATGGACTCATCGTCGGCGATGTCGTCGGCGCGGCGCATGAAGGCGTATATGGCGCACATGGCGTTGCTCTTGTGCTCGGGCAGAACGCGGAAGGCGTAGTAGAAGTTCTTTGCCTCGCGCTTTGCTATCTCACGACAGGCTGTGTAGGCTTCGGGAATCGTCACCGTGCTAACCTTGTACGAAGTTTTTCCATGAGAGCGCTGACAAGAAGGCTGAGCTTCTTCGCCTTCGAGACGACAGGACGGCCGCGCAGAACGTCATAGTCCTGCTCCACGATGCCGTCCAGAATAGCGTTGCCGCCCTTGCGGAAGAGGTTGAGTGTGACGGCGAGCTCGCGGTCGACGTGGCGGCTGATCTTGCCGCCTTCAGCAAGCATTGCGCGCGTCCGCACGACCAGGTCCTTTACCATCGCTCCAAACTCGGGAGTAAAGACGCGCCCTTCGATCTGCCCTTCGTCTACGCCGAAGCGCACCAGCGACTCTGCGGGAAGGTAGCGGCGGCCGCGCTCCTTGTCTTCCACGACGTCCTGCCAGAAGTTCGCGAGCTGCAGCGCCGTGCAGACCTTGTCGGAGAGCAGAGCAAGCCACTCTTCGCGGTAGCCGCAGACCAACAGGACGAGCCGTCCCACGGGATTGGCTGAGTAGTGAGAGTACTGCAGCAGCTCTTCCCAGGTCTCGTACTCGGTCTTGACCTGATCCATCTTGAAGGCGATCAGCAGATCGGCGAAGAGCTGACGGGGGAGATCGCAGGCCTTGATCGACTCATGCAGAGCGACGAAGACCGGATGCAGGGAGCGCTCCGGAGTGTCATAGCACTCATTCAGCATCGAGCCCCAGGCGTCGAGCAGGCGCGTTGAGACCACGGGATCATCGACTTCGTCGCCCAGGTCGTCGGCCACGCGACAGTAGGCGTAGATGCTCTCAAAGTGCGGCCGAACCTTGCGCGGAAGGAAGACCGTCGCGACGTGAAAGTTCTCGTAGTGCGTGCGAGTCAGCTCTCGGCACCATGCCTGTGCCTCCGCGAGCGAAGGACGCTCGAGCGGCGTGAGGTACTGGAGTGGAGCGCCCAGCAGCGCATGCTCGCTGGCCGTTAGCTCGTTCAACGCGGCGCTCCTTCGGGAACCACAGCAGTCTTGATCTCTCGCGAGCCGCCGGTGCGGGTCAACATGCGGGCAAAAGCCTCAGGAACCTGCTCGAGCGAGACGCGGCCGGTAATGGCCTCGGCACACTTGAAGCGGCCGCTGGCGATGAGGTCGAAGGCGGAGCGGCACGCGGCAGGCGTGTGGTGGAAGCTGGCCTTCAGGGTGATGTCGCCGTAGTGCAGGCGGTTGGTGTCGAGAGAGACCCTCGTCCCGCTGGGCGGGCCGCCGAAGAAGTTGACCATGCCGCCTTTCCGCACCATGTCGACGGCCCACTCCCACGTGAGCGGAGTGGCGACCGCCTCGACGACCGCGTCTGCGCCACGGGCTGCGGAGGTGAGGGCGCGCGTGGCGGCGACCGCATCGTCCACTGTGCTGATCTGCACGACCTCTCGGGCACCGAAAAGCCTGGCCGTAGAGACCTGATCGTCGCGCTTGACCACGGCTATGACACGAAGCCCTGCCAACTCGGCGACGTGCATGAACATCAGGCCGATCGGGCCGGCGCCGATGACCACCATCGTGTCGCCATGCCGCGCACCCGTCTCTTCGAGGCCATGAACGACGCAGGCCAGCGGCTCGGTGAGAGCGGCATGCTCGAAGGGAACGCCGTCAGGAATCAGCAGGGTGTTTTTCTCGACGATGCGCGCGGGGATGCGGATGTACTCGGCGTAGGCCCCGTTGTTGAATAGGAGATGCTCGCAGAGGTTCTGCTGCCCGTGCCTGCAGAAGAAGCAGGTGTCGCAGGGCGCGGAGTTGAGGGCAACGACACGGTCCCCCTCGTGGAAACTGGTTACGCCCTTGCCCACCTTGGCGACCACGCCGGCCAGCTCATGGCCAAACGGGATGGGTGGCTTCAGCATCATGGCGTGATAGCCGCGGCGATAGACCTTCAGGTCCGTCCCACAGGTAAGGGCGGCGCCGACACGGACGATCAGCTCGCCGGGCGCAGGTCGAGGAATTGCCATGCGCTCCAGACGCAGGTCTTCCTTGCCGTACAGCACCGCCGCTGTCATCTCGTAAACCATCTCATCTATCTTCTCATCTTGCGGGGTACATTCCTATTCCCATACCTCGAATTGGCTCAATGACATGCAATCTCCTCGTCAGGCCTCTGCATCTGATACTCTGAGCCACAGATACGACATGCCCTTCGTCTCTCCAGAGGACTTCGCCAAACAGAAGATCGCGGCCATTCAGGAGTACTCCATCCTGTCGTGGCACGCGATCGCCAATTTCTTCTCCCGGCCGCGCTATATGGCCGACATCATCACCCAGATGGACTCGATAGGCGTCGGGTCCATGCCCATCATCATCCTGACGGGCTTTTTCACCGGCTGCGTTCTCGCCCTGCAATCGGCGACATCTTTGCGGCAGTTCGGCTCCATCAGCCTGACCGGAAATCTGGTCGCCCTCTCGATGGTGAAGGAGCTTGGCCCTGTGCTCACCGGCCTGATGGTTTCGGGCCGCAATGCCTCCGGCATGGCATCGGAGATCGGTTCCATGAAGGTAACAGAACAGATCGACGCGATGCGCGCCCTGGGGACCGATCCGTTACGCAAACTGGTGACGCCTCGGCTCTACGCGACGGTCTTCATGCTCTTCTTCCTAACCATCATTGCGGACGCCGTGGGAATCGCCGGAGGCGCGCTGGTGAGCGTAACGCTGATGGGTCTAAACGCATCCTCCTACTTTCACAACTCCTACCGTGCACTGCAGTACGCCGATGTGGTCCAGGGGCTGACCAAGCCTCTGTTCTCCGCGTTCATCATCGCCACGGTGGGATGCTACTTCGGCATGACGACCAAGGGCGGAACTCAGGGCGTCGGTAAATCGACCACGCAGGCCGTAGTCGTCTCCTCGGTCTTCATCATCATCGTGGACTTCATCGTGAGCCGCGCGATGATCGGCATCTTCGGCAGGTAAAGGGCAGCCATGGCGGAAGACCTCCTCACCCGCGACGATGTGCATCAAGACCAGCCGGTCGAGCGGGATCCTGTGGTCGTCTTCGACAACGTCTCGATCACCTTCGACGTAAAACCGGTCCTCGAAGACATCTCCTTCACCGTCGCGCACGGCGAGACCCGCATCATCCTCGGACCGGCGGGCGGAGGCAAGTCGGTGCTGATGAAGCTGGCTGACGGGTTGCTGAAGGCCGACTCTGGCACTATCCACGTCTTCGGCCAGGACATTACGAGGATGCCTGAAACCGAGCTATTCAAGCTGCGGGCGCGCATCGGCATGGTCTTTCAGGAGTCGGCGCTCTTCGACTCCATTTCGGTCGAAGACAATGTTGCGTATCGGCTACACGAGGACCTCGTGCCGGAGGAAGAGGCCCACGATCGGGTGGTCGAGGCCCTCAGGTTCGTCGGACTGGAGCAGGCGATTGCCAAGTTTCCCCCGGAGCTCTCCGGTGGAATGCGGCGGCGTGTCTCCATTGCGCGCGCCATTATCTCGCAGCCGGATTTGATCCTGTACGACTCCCCCACGGGCGGCCTTGACCCAATTACCTCGACGACGATCATCGAGCTGGTGATGAAGCAACGCGACGTCAGCCACACCACGTCACTGATGATCACGCATCGCCTGCAGGACGCCTTCACGCTGGCGATGAACCGCTTCAATCCGGAGACAGAGAAGATGGAGCCTCTTCCTGACGGCGGCATCGACGAGAGCACGAAGTTCCTGGTACTGAACGAGGGGAGAGTCGTCTTCGATGGAAACACGCGGGAGCTCGTCCGCAGCGATGATCCCTGGCTGCGCCAGTTCCTCTCCTAGCTCTTTGCCGGCTACGGGCGGTTCTTCTTCCACTCCTCGTAAGGGATACGCGGAATGGTCATGAAGCTGTCGCGGGTGCGGACGTAGTTGCCCAGCCCGTTCATCCTTCCGATTGCGTGCAGCTCGTCGGCGCGCACATAGGGGCCGGCGGGATCGACGTACGGGTCTTCCACAAAGATGGAGACGACGCGGCCAAGAATGATGCGCGACCGGCCGATCTCCATCGTGGTGTATTCGCGGCACTCAAGCGCGGCATGGGCCTGCGCGATGCGCGGAACCCGGACGACCGATGAGGGTGTTGTCGCAAGGTTCGCCATATCGAGCTCGGATATCTCTGCGGGGAAATCGGTAGCGCAGATGTTCATCTGCTGGGCGAGGTCCTCGGTCACAACATTCACGACGAACTCGCCAGTGCGGCGGATGTTCCGCGCGGTGTCCTTCGGCACAAAGCTGCTTGCCGGACGGTCGGTTACGCCGATTCCGACGATGGGAGGATCGGTGCACAGGTAGTTGTAGGCACTGAAGGGAGCAGCGTTCAGTCCGCCGTCCGCGTTCATGCTGGTGACCAACGCAATGGGCCGCGGCGCCACCAGGCCAATAAGCAGGTTGTAGATCTGGCGCGGCGCGGCTGTCTCGGTATCGAACTCCATAGTCTCTCCTTCTTCCTCAAAGAAGCCTATAGGAAGGAGAACGCTTTGCGCGATGATGCGACGGTCTGGGTGTGGAAGGCTATAAGAGGGTGCGGCTTACGGCTGATGGCCAGAATCCTTTGCGCCAGTGGCTGGAGGCGCCGGAAGCGTATAGATCACCTCGCCGGGCCGGGTATAGTGGAGCTCTTCGCGAGCCTGGTGCTCGATGGCGTTGGGATCATTCTGCAGGCGCTCGACGTGGCCCTTCAACAGCTCATTCTCTTTGGCGAGACTCTTCAGCTGGCTGTCCAGCATCTTCGCGTCGCGGCTCTTCTGCTGATAGGCGGTCAGGCCGTTCTGCCCAAAGACGACGTGGTAGCCGAGCCCGATGGCAAGACCGGCAGCGGCAACCGTCGCCACTCGTCTCCAACCTGCGTGGGCCTTATGGAAAATACGCACAAGGACGCCCGAACCTGATGTACCTGCGGCGGTTGTGCCTAGAGTTCCCATACTTAGCAGTACAAATTTCGATGCAAGGCACCGTCAAGAGGGAATCCGGCCTTACTTCGCGGCGAACCAAGATCGTACTGCGGCGAATCGCGTCTTTCTGCCGCATTGGACAGTCTTCAGGCAGCCTGACGTCGAATAAGATGCACGAACGCTTGGCCACTTGATATCCTTCTCGTGGTGCAGATTCTCTTCGCCATCTCGGTTGTCTGCCTGCTCGCCCTGATTGGGGCAGGAGCAGCGATTGTTCGACACGTACGTGCGACCCACCGGCAGAGCCGCACGCCGGCGCCGCTCGCGCCCAGCTTCACCGAGCATCTGCACGCCGCTGCCGCATATGGCACGCTGCGGTCACCGCGGGTCGCTCCGCATCAGAGCCTTCAGGGCATCACGGCGAAGAAGAGCTGGAATGCGCCTTCGCAGTCCGTTGAGATTCATCCAACAGCAGAGCATGGCTTCGCGCGTGGAAGACGTAAATCGCCGATGTCCGCTCACGCCGGACTTAAGGGCTCCTCCGATCGCGTCGATCGCGCGTACTTCAACAAAGACTTCGGCGACCTGACTGATCCTTCTCCGTCGCGTCCCGTCCGCGCGGTTTCAGGCCGCAGGCCCCCATCAACAAAACGCTTCTAGCGCGAAAGGACCTCTCTTCGATGCAAACCGTTCTTCCCTCCTCCACAGCTCTCGGGCACAGCTCCTCGCGGCCGATTGCGTCGTCCGTTCCCCGTCGCATCGCGGTTGCTGTAGCGGCCACTGCGTTTGTCGCCCTGTGCGCACGCATCTCGGTTCCGCTGCCCTTTACGCCCGTGCCGCTGACGTTGCAGAACTTTGCGGTGCTTCTGGTCGGCCTGACGCTTGGCCCTGCAGCCGGACTGGCTGCCATGGTTCTCTATCTCGCGGAAGGAGCCATTGGAATGCCGGTCTTCAATCCGCAGGGACTGGGCGGACTCCTGCAACTGTTCGGCCCCACGGGCGGTTATCTCCTCTCGTATCCCTTCGCCGCAGCCGCAGCCGGATGGGCTGTTCGCTCCCTGGGCTTCCGCTCGCTGTACGCGCGCGCAGCAGTGGCATGCACGCTTGCCACCATCGTGATCTTCGCCTTCGGCACCACCTGGTTTGCGCAGTTCCTTCACCTGGGCACACCTGCCGTGTGGCAGATGGCGGTCGCTCCGTTTCTGCCCGGCGAGATCGTCAAGGTAGCAGCAGCGGCCGGGATCTACAGCTCCATCAGCCGCTGGCGCCGCGCCTGATCTTCGTCTTACCGTCTTCGCGCGCCGGCACAAAAGGCGCGTCTACTATCCCTTTCATCACTGGCTAGAGGAACACCGCATCATGACCGCCGCACACACAGCAATTCAAGAGATCAGCATCGCCCACAGCCCCGACTCCGACGACGCATTCATGTTCTACGGCCTCGCCACCAATAAGGTCCGAGTTCCTGGCTACAAGTTCACCCACGTGCTGACTGACATCGAGACCCTGAACCACAAGGCCATCAACGAGGCCTTCTACGACGTCACGGCCATCTCCTTTCACGCCTATCCCTATCTTCAGGACAACTACACCCTGATGGCCTGCGGCGGCTCGGTTGGCGAGGGCTACGGCCCCATGATCGTCGCGAGCACCAAACGCACGCTTGATGAGGTGAAGAGGACGCGCATCGCCGTTCCGGGCACGCTCACCACGGCCTTCCTCACCCTGAAGCTCTTCGCGCCGGAGATCGAGTACGCCGTCGTCCCCTTCGACAAGATCATCCCGGCCGTGGCCTCCGGCGAGTTCGAGGCCGGCCTGATCATTCACGAGGGGCAACTCACCTATGCCAATGACGGCCTGGTGAAGCTGCTCGACCTCGGTCAGTGGTGGCGCGAGCAGACCGGCCTGCCGCTTCCGCTTGGCGGCAACGCGATCCGCCGCTCGCTGGGCCAGGAGACGATGCTGATGGCAACCAACGCGCTTCGCGATAGCATCCAGCATGCGCTCGACCATCGCGAGGAGGCGCTCTCCTATGCGATGCAGTTCGCACGCGACCTCGACCCAACGCTGGCGAACCGCTTCGTCGGCATGTACGTCAACGAGCGGACCCTGAACTATGGCGAGGACGGCCGAGAGGCGATTCGGAAGCTGCTGGATATGGGCTATGATCGCGGGGTTATTCCGCGCCGCGCCAACGTTGATTTCGTTGGCTGATTTTCTTATGTGAGACCAGCCTGCATGGGCACTCAAAACCTGCAGGCTGTGTTATCTTTAATAAGTCGATTGATTGCAGCCGGCGCACCAACATAGCAGCGGCTCTCACCCGGCGCTCCTCTCCCCCGAGGGCAGTAACAACCTTGGACGCGTAGCTCAACTGGCAGAGCATTCGACTCTTAATCGACAGGTTGAAGGTTCGATTCCTTCCGCGTCCACCAACTATCCCACTTATTATCAGTAACTTTCGGCACAGTTCTGGTTCCCCAGAGCCGTGCCGAAAGATCCAGTGGCTGTTTTGGTGGCTGTTCATGCTAGTGTTCCGAGCACTGAATTGATTGAGCAGACCGGCAAAACCGCGACGCGCTCGCCGCTCGAGGATATTGGCAGCATTCCAACGAGTCAAGGTCAGCG
Source organism: Edaphobacter aggregans DSM 19364 (assembly GCF_000745965.1). GTDB lineage: Bacteria > Acidobacteriota > Terriglobia > Terriglobales > Acidobacteriaceae > Edaphobacter > Edaphobacter aggregans. Next base: position 87,033 of record NZ_JQKI01000023.1, read on the forward strand.
TGTCAAAGGCACTCGCGGGTGAAAATGTTGGAGCGATTGTCAGAACGAATCACCGGGAATGGTACAGAGAACTGTTCGAGCCATGCTTTGCATCAGGCTTGATTTCGGCGTCGGCCCTCGCCGGATACCGCAATGCTTGTTCAATTTGATTGAAGCGGAACCGGAGCCTTCGGTTCGAGCAGTTCTCGGGCATTGCCTCTTCGGCTACATTCATCCTTACTCCGATGGCAATGGCCGAAAGGCCCGTTTCCTGATGAACGTACTGCTGGCATCAGGCGGGCCGGACTGTAATTCGCGTTAAAGACAGCGCTGACTATCTGCACGCTCTCGACCGCGCGAGTATCGATATTGATCTGCGGCCCTTCGCCAGCTTCATCGCAACACGGGTGCATGGATCACTTAAGAAAGCAAGAGCATAAGGACTTAGACCACAATGCGTTCGGGGTGATCGCCGCGCGCGTATTTGCGTAGTTCGGCCACGGGGATCAGAACCCTTCCGCCAATCCTTCTGGTCGGCAATCGCCGGTCCGCTATCAGATAATCCAATCCACGCTGGCTAATCGAAAGAAGCTGAGCAGCCTCTTCACGGCTCACCAGCAGTTTGTCTTCCGGTGCCACAGTAACCCGTTGTGGAGGCTTCCTGCGGTCAGCCTTGAACGGTGGCTCCTGCCGAGACGCCTTCAACCCGCCTCTGTCGAAATCAATGACCCGCTCTGCCGCCATAGTCCCATCCCCCTTTACAAGATTTTCTTGCTCGTTCTGAACCTTCTTTGTCCTCAAGTACGACTTGCTTCGCTCCGTTCCCTCATCTCTCAGCGAATACGGCGTTCAAAGACTCAACCCGAAACCCATGCTCAACTCCTTGTCGTGCGTGGGCGCTGGCATGATCTGCTGCTGAGGTAGGGCGATAGCCTGTTCCGGCTTATAGGCGCTCTGGTGCGAAACGTCATGGCCTAATGCCTGTGGCAGCTTCTCCCGGTTGTCAGTGAAAATTTGAGCGTCCCATTGGCCGCGCGAGATCGAGACATACGCCATGCGGCTATTGAGTAAGTCCTTCGCACCAAGTTCGGTGTCTACGTGAACCAGCACACGGTCCGCTGTCTGACCCTGGCTGGAGTAGCTGGTCACGGCATATCCGTGGTCGAGATGCGGATGGCGGTGCGGATTGAAATCGACGCGGCGCTCATTGTCCAACCGCAAGCGCATCGTTCCGTCCTGCGCGATGTTCTCCACGGTTCCCAAGTCGCGGTTCGCAATCCTCAGCTCCTGGCTAGGCGCGGTGAACTGAATGCGATCTCCCGCAGAGAATGCTTTCTCTTGTGCCCGATAGACCGACACACCCATCTGACGGCGCGGATCGTAGGTTGCCTGCTCGCCATTCGCCTGCACGACGGTCAGCGTGTTCTCCTTGGCATTCACAGCAAGCACACGGGTATATTCGCCCTTCTTGATGCCGGTTTCCTTTGATGATCGCGAGTAGCGCAGGATGTCATCCACCTGATACTGCTGTGCCCAACTGCGGTCTGCTCCGGTCATCTCCTGACGAGGCACAAGCGTCCGAACGGAATGCTCTTGCCTACTCACAACACCACGCGATTGCAGCTCATCACGTATCCGCTGATTGATCTCACTGCGCGAACGGTTATCCGGCGAAACAACCAGTGTGCTGTGTGGAGACTTGGCGTATTCGCGTGCAATCGCCGCCATACGTTCGTTGTGTCCCTTCACCTCATGGACCCGGCCCTGCTGGTCAAGACTCTCGACTGCGGTGCCCACCTGGCCACGTGCCAACTGCTCGACCGCCTGCTTCAGTTCTGGATCTCTCTGACGGACGATTTCATCGAGCGTCGCCGTGCGCATCCCTGCTTCTTGCAACTGTGCGAACGGACGGCCTGCTTCTACTGCCTCATGCTGGCGACTATCTCCCACCAACAGCACTCGATCATTGCGATGGAGACGTTCCACAAACTCGTGCATCTGACGGGTTGAGGCAAGCGAAGACTCGTCGAGTACATACAGCCTCCTCTCTCCTGTGTCTGGCTGCACCCCTTTGGCAAGGTGATGCTGGAGTGTGGAAGTCGCCATGCCAGCCTCAGCAAGCTTGTGCGCCGCGCGAGATGTCGGTGCAAATCCTTCGACCCTGTAGCCCTGCGCTTCGGCACCTTCACGGACGACAGCCAGCGTCGTTGTTTTGCCCGCGCCGGCGACGCCATCCAGGCCCACAATCTTCTCGCGGCTCAGGAAGAGGTCATCGACCGCTTTGCGTTGTGCCCGGCTCAACTCAGGATGGCGGTCCTCTGTCCAAATTCGCAACTGCGGTGAAACCAGCATTGGATCTCCATAGCCGCACTGATTGCCGCGCTGCATGTGCCCGACGATCTCTCGCTCCATCCGCATCATCTCCGCAGTCGTGTACTGTGGAGCGGCTCGGCCATCGGCCCGTGAAACAGTTCGGAACTCACCTCGCATCACCCGCTGCTCGAACTCCTGGCGCACCTGGCTATAGGAAGCCTGTCCCATGCTGCGATCTATCGCCGCTTGCAGGATCGCGCGTTCATCCTGGACCGCGGAGCGCTCAAAGACATGGTTGCGCGAATAGGTCACTGACTGTTGTACCGTCTTCTCCGGTGGCACCACATGATGATGTTCGCGTGCCAGCATGACAACACGATCTGCCTGATGACCAAATTGCGCGGCCAACTCCCGGTGCCGCTGTAGCACCTCTTCCGGTGAATGGGTCTCCTTGCTGTCGCGTGTGCGGTGAGCAGCAACCTGCGCCGCACCTGCCCCCTCTCTGCCTATCTCCTGCAAGTGTTCTTTGATCTGCACGCGACGCGGACTCGATGCCTCGAAATACTCCTGCGAATAACCCTTGATCTCAGGTTGACCATGCTTGCCGCGCTCGATCTCATAGCCGAGGCCTTGGAGCCTCATCGCAAGCTCGGATCGATAGACGCTAGTCACATACTGTTGCGATTGAAACAAGCTGCGCTCTTGCAGAGCACGTGTCTGGCCATTGCCACGCTCAGTCATATTGAAAACGACCGCGTGAGTGTGAAGCTGCGGCGCAGCATAGCCGTCTACGGGACGAGCGGTATCGTGCTCGAAGGTAGCGGCGATAAATTTGCCAGTTGTCTCCGGCGCATGAATGTTACCGATACGCGCTTGTGTATACCGCTCCAATTCATGCAACGCCACGCCAAACGCACACGACCATCGCCACCGACAAGGGCGGTAAGAGAGACGGACTTCGGTGCGGAGAACGTTGCGTCCCATCCTGCGCGATGCTCTGAACTGGTGATCTGCTTGCCGTATCGATTGTCGTAGGTTCTGGCGGGCTGGTGCTTGACGAGTTGCGTGTCGCTCTCAGGATGCCGACCTTCGCTCAAGCGAGCAAACCCTTCAGCTCTAACAATGCCACGCAAGCCCCTCTCCTGCGCGAGCCTGCCCTGCCACTCGCTATGCCCTTGCTGGTCACGGCCCCAGTAGTTCTGCTTTTCCGAACTAAACTCGCGAGCGTGATACGTTCGGGCCTGTCCAGCTGACAACGATTTGGAGATAGTCAACATGCGCTTCAACTCCACAACGAGCGCGGCAGCATCTCACAACTGCCTTGACGCCTAGCCTGCATCATTCACGAAGGCTGAGCGAGCGGTTGTTGTGAGCGCGAGCTCGTGACGAAGGCTCGTTTGGCTGGGTGCTGTTGGTTGGATTGCGGTGAGGGGGAGCCTTGCCTAAGCGTTTGCTGGGGGTGGCGCCGTTTTTCGTGCGCAGTTCTCCTGATCCGCAAGTTGCGTGAGGGTGGAAGTGGGG